>JAILNA010000005.1:0-191878 GCA_024691995.1 Atopobiaceae bacterium
AGAAGGCCGCAGAGTATGCGACACAAGAGGCCATCAATACTGCCCGCCAGGAAGGAGAGAAGCCATATCTCAAAGATATTGACTATACAAAGCTTACGCTTGGCAGTTGCTATGTGGGAGCAAAAGCCGAGACTCAGAACAACCTTATTTGGGAGATTCGATATAGAGATAAACCTGTGGGATATGTCATGCAAGATCTCGGAACTTTAAGGTTCTCCGCTCTTGCCGGCAATTACGAGTCCTTCAAACTCGTGGATTTGGAGGAAATTTCTCTTGACGACTACAAGGAAGTAAGAGACGGCTCTGTAGAACTTGGACCTTTTGAATGGAAACTTCCCTTCGGTTGGGTAACGGTTGATGGACGTCAAGCGTACCGACAAATCAACGGCTACCTTTTTTCACATGGGCTAGGAATAGTTGATGACTACTATTATGAGTTCGATGAGAATGGATATCTCATAAAAGCGATAGGCCCGGCACTGGATTCAGAAACCGAAAATTAAGTGATCCCGCAACAGTTCTATATGTTGTTCACAATCATTCAGGATACGAAACGTAGAATTTGGATACTTGCGGATATCCGTGTGTGGATGAGTTTCGTCAATTGAGTTACATAAACGCAATAGTATGTGGACTCATATAAAGCGAGCAAGAAGAAATCTGTAGTGCGGGAAGCTCAGGTAAACGTGCAAGGTTACATCCTGACCCCACATACGCAATAAGAATCAACACAAGGCCAATTGCGATAAAAATGCCACCGAATAGCGAGAGCAGTCTTTTCGAATGTCCTTCTAACCATGATGCCGTATCTTTTCGTCCCGTGGAGGCAGCGTTCTTCTCGGCAGGAGCTTGTGCAAAGAAATGAGCAATCCACTTTGCATAGTCTCGTGCGCCTTGTACGAGAGAATGCATTATGCGAGCTACTATCGGTATTACCAGTATTGAAATACCTCCTATGAACAGAAACACACCGGCAGAAAGCGCACCGGAAAGGAACATGTCGTGTAGAAATCCCACTACAAGTGCCGGGATGCTCATTACTCCGCAGAAAAGACCACAGGCAACTGCAAAGCATAATGAAATAACAAGTGCCCAAATCACAAAATAAATACTCAATGCCGTAAGTGCGAGGGCAAACGTAAGGGGTATCCAGACAATGGCGCCTATGACGAGAAGCACGATAGTTATGGACATAAGTATCGAATCAGAGCGGATACGCTGAGTTGCACGTAGAAACACAGGCATACTCTCCAATGCCGATTGAACCGCATCGTCAATGCTTCCCATGGCTGCTACGGCTTTTTCCTCGGACATACCGTCTTCCATGCGGTCGTGTATTGCCTCATCGTAATAGGCAAGAGCATCATCAATGCTGATTTTGGGAACATGCTTTTTCTTAAGGTTTGCGCGAAGTTCGGCAAGAAACTCATCCTTTTTCATGACGATGCTCCTTCTTTAATGTAGGAGAGAATGTCTGTAATGGAGGCCTCATCAGCGATAAATCGTGAGAGCTCTAAGCGTCCTGTATCAGTAATCGAATAATATTTGCGGAGACGACCGTTGTGCTCACGTGTGTATTCGGAAAGGAAATGTTGTTTAGCAAGACGTTTCAAAATGGGATAGAGCGTTGACTCGGAAAGCTCAAGTGACGCAGGGGCATCCCGGATGATTTGATACCCGTAGGAATCTTTGCGGGCTATGGCTGCGAGGACGCATATGTCAAGAAATCCACGCTTCAGCTGTGCATCCACAATACGTCTCCTTCAATATACTATGCGACACATAGTATATAGTACCCAGGCATACTATGCAATACAAAAATAGCCGATCTCGCCCTCGTCGTCAGGAATACCGATGTTGCTGGTGGATCATGCCCTGATTCCGATGCTCCCGACCGGATGACCAAGCTTTTTCAAAACGACTGCGTAAGATTCGGACACAGAAAGTACGCTTTGGATTATCTCGCGACTGTTTTCAATGCTGGTATGAACGCTCCACTCCGCGATGAGACCAACGTCAGGATGGCTGGCATATTGGAAGAGACTTTCATCGTCAGCCGTCTCCCACTTTCAAATCCTTTATCACCACCCGTGCAACTTAGTTGTGAAATTGGGTCAAAAAGGATTTTTTCTAATCTATCTGTTTCTATGTATAGAGGAAGAATATATGGTGTGGTTGGAAATAATGGTAGTGGAAAGTCTACATTGATCAGCTGTTTATTAAATAGTTTTTAGAGAGGGTATAAGCGGAAAGATTTCTATTGATAGCAACCTAATAACGAACATTGATCTCTACGATTTACGGAAGCATTATTTTTCTGTTTGTGAACAAGTTCCTGTAGTTTTTGAAAACACTCTTGAGTTCAATTTGTTCCTTGGAGAAGAGGTTGATCAAGAATCGGTTTGCCTGTTAAACGACTTGAGTTTTGATTTGGCTAAGTATCGTCTAGTTGATCATGTGGCTAGTTCTTTATTGTCAGGAGGAGAAAAGCAAAAGATTGCAATTGCAAGGACAATGTTACGGGATAACCCCATTGAAATTTATGATGAACCTACGGCGTCACTTGATTATTCATCGAAAATGGGGTTGATTAAGTGTATCGATGAGAGAAAAGATGAGAAAATCATCATAATAATATCACATGATAAGGATATTCTGGCTATTTGCGATGAGATCATTTCACTGTAGTTGAGCTAAGGAGAAAAATGAATGAAAGAAAAGAATAGAGTATGTGAAATCTTTTTCAGCTGCCTAATTGTTCTTTCCACGGATGTTCTTGTCTCATTTATCTATAAGACACATGCAACGATATTTCAGTTCGGCTATACATACAGGCTTTTTCTTGGTGCTTTTGTATCTATTTTTCCCATATATGTGGCAGCAAAAAACTATAAGAGTATTGTCGCAAGGAGCATGAAACCTTGGTCTATAGGCATACTGATAATTACTACACTCATTCCTCTATTCTTTTCTGATGTTGATTTTGAGAGAAAAGTGTACGTTTGGATACACTATGTGTTTTTGGTCGCACTGCCGGAAGAGCTCTTTTTTCGAGTTTATTTGCCTGAACGACTTGGCGAAGAGCTCTTGAGAAAGCAGAGATTCTCTGATATATCGCTTTATATAATCGTTTCCTTTTTAGCTAATACACTTTGGGGTTTGAGTCATATAATTTTTCCGCTTATAACCGGAGCCTATAAACTTGAACCTCTTTGGTCCTATATCACCTTTGGAATTGCTAACGGTTGGATATATACCATTTTGTTTTTCCTCTTTCGTAAGAACATTTTGCCCTCTGTAGTTGTGCATGCTGTCATGAACATATGCATCAGTACATTGTAACTTCTCCTTTCTGGAACTACTATTATGGATTCGATAAAATGGGTACCTCATACAAGAAATCGGTTCGGTGGCGCCTCATGCAGGGAACGCAGATCGGCTCGGCATTAGACGGAGGAGACTTAAATTGAGCCTGCACGAAGAAGATACCGACGTGCAAAAAGCAATGGACTCGCTTGATCACGATTTGCTGACAGGCGAGACGCTGGATGTTGGAGACAAAGTTACGCGTCGGCTCTCACAAGAGCAAGCCACCCTGCCTCATCCCGCTGCAAAATCGTCAGGCCCCATACAGAGCAAGCAAGAAATCGCAGCGGAAGCGGTCAAGAAAACCACCAATAACCAGCTGTTTATTGTTGCAGTAACCGCAATTTTTGCGCTTGTGGTGTGCGTGATACTCATAGCGTTTCATCCGTGGACATCAAACCAACAGGCGCAATCCGTACAGCCCACCCAAACCGAGACTGTCAAAAAAGAGCCGGTGAAGGTAGAGGTTCCTCTCGCCAGCAAGGACGTCTCCGAATATGATTATGAGGAAGCTCAAAAGAAGTTTGAGCATGCGGGCTTTACAAACATCACAACCAAAAAGGACGAGGACCTCAAGATTGGCCTGCTCAATCACGAGAACCAGGTCAAAGAGATCACCATTGACGGCGATAGAAAGTTTTCGGTGGGCGAGAAGTACAACGAAGACGCGCCGGTGGTTATCACCTATCACGCATTTCCGCAAAAGTCGAATTAAAAAGCGAGCCCGCAACAGCGGGCGTGTTGTCGCCTCGCAAACGGAGCTCTTTTGTAAAGTCTCTTGCCAGAGCGAGGTCTTTCTCGCAATCGGCTTGATTGGCGAGAATAATGTCCGCTTGTACGGCTCCTGAAGCGTGTTCTGCTGCAATGACCATAGCAATGCGCTCCGATGTAGCGAGATCGTCCGGCGAGCAGCCTGCGCGGTCGCAGAAAATCTCACTGCGGTGGACGGTTTGGTTGACGGGCAGCCCAAAGCCGGAAAGTCCGACGACTTGGATGGTGTGCCGGCTACCTTCGGGAATAACGGGCTCATGTGGGGCGTGAGCCTTCAGGGGTAGCCGTTTGGATCCGTCAGCTTCCACAAATACATAGTCGGCAACCGACGTCAGCTCTTGGGCGCAAAGTGCCGAGGGTCCCAACTTGTGCTTCTCGCCTGAAAAGGTTCCGACGCAGATGACGCGGTGTGTTGTCAAAGCGTCTTTCACCTCGGAGAGCGTGGGGTTTTCCAAAAGAGGCATATTCGGGAATGGAAGAATGTGCGTTGACGTGGTTAAAACGACCGTTCCCCGAACTTCTTGGGAAAGTTTTGAGAGCAGTGTGGTCTTGCCTCCACTGCCGACAACCGAGGTAACTCCCGGTAAAACGCCCAGCACTTCATAACAGTTCATGTGGTTGCCTAACTAAAAGTTTTTTATTAGCGATATACTTATTTTATTGCAAAAAGCACTCACATTGCCCGTTATACGTAGGTGGGATGTGCAATTTTAAGAGGGAGATTACAATGAAAATTGATGCGCGCAACCTAACGTGTCCCAAGCCGGTTATTCTGACGCTTGAAGCGTTGCCAAAACTGGCGCAGGGAGAAGCGCTTGAAGTGGTTATAAACGACGTTGTTGCTCTCGGTAATCTTACGCGCTTGGCTGACGAGAAGAACTGTGAGCTTGCCACGATAAAAGACGGCGAAGATACCGTCATGACCTTCACCCCTCGCGAGGCAGTTGCGGCAAGTGCGTCCGCAGCGGCCGAAGCGTCTCTCTTTTGCAATATTCCCGAACGTTCCGCTACGGTCGTTGCGGTTGATGCTGAGTTTATGGGTCGCGGTGATGATGAGCTTGGGCATATTTTAATGAAAGGCCTCATCTACGCTCTTGCGCACCAAGAGAGCGTTCCTGAGACCATGCTGTTTTACAACGGTGGTGCTCATCTGACGTGCGAGGGTTCGGAGTCGCTTGAGGATATCAAAGAGCTTGAGGCGCGCGGTACCAAGATTTTAACCTGCGGTACCTGTCTTGATTTCTATGGCATTAAAGACAAGCTGTCGGTGGGCGAAGTTACCAACCTCTATGCCATTGCCGAGATTATCTCAAAGCAGCCGGGTGCAATGGTGCTGTAAGGCGTTCGAATGATATATCTCAACTGCGCTGCCACATCATATATGCGTCCTCCCTGCGTGGTGGATGCCGTTTCTCGCGCACTTTGCTCGCTTGGAAGCACCGGTCGCGGAGCTGCGGCTGCCGAACTTGATGCGGCCCGAGCGGTTATGGTGGCGCGTGAACGCCTTGCCTCACTTTTGGGGTTTTCTCATCCGGAACGCGTGGTGTTTACCGCAAACGCAACGGATGCTCTGAACAAGGCAATTCTCGGCATTGTGAGATCCGGCGATCACGTGGTGGCAACCGATTGGGATCACAATTCCGTCTTGCGTCCACTCTATCGTCTTCGCGAGAAGCACGGCGTAAACGTTGATTTTGTGCCCGCAGACAGGCAGGGCCGTCTTGACTGGGATGCGTTTGAGCGACTGGTGACTTTCGGCACAAAGCTTGTGGTGGTGACGCATGCCTCAAATCTCACCGGTAACGTCTGCGACCTTACGCGAGCAGCTGCCATCGCTCATGCGGCCGGTGCGCTGCTCTTGGTAGACGCTGCGCAGACGGCGGGATCTTTCAGGATTGACTTCGATGGTCTTGGCCTTGATCTTTTGGCATGTACCGGACACAAGGCACTGATGGGACCTCAGGGAACGGGCGCTCTTCTCGTAGGCTCACACGTTGACCTTGAGGCGGTAGTTCAAGGCGGTACGGGAGTGCTCTCCTTTGAGGAAGGTATGCCTGAGCGTTACCCCGAGCATCTTGAGGCAGGAACACTCAATGGGCACGGCATAGCCGGTCTGTCTGCAGCGGTTGCCTTCATCACCGAACAAGGAGTAGATACCATCCACGCCCATGACCTGGCGCTAACCAAGCGCTTTGTTGCGCAGATTCGCCGTATTCCCGGAGTGGTGCTCTATGGCGACTATCCTGATGACCTTGCGGTTCTTGACGGTTCCGAACCAAGTTGTGACCATGCTCCCGTTGTGACACTCAATCTGGCGGGATGGACTTCGTCTGAGTTGGCGGAGACCTTGGACATGAACTATGGCATTGCGGTTCGCGCAGGTGCGCATTGTGCGCCGCGTATGCACCGGGCACTTGGCACGCAAGAGACGGGTGCCGTGCGCTTCTCGTTTGGTTTTTATACGACAGAGGCTGAGACAGATACTGCGCTTTCGGCACTTTTTGAGCTTGCCAAGGGGATGCGTTGAGATGTATGGGTCGGATCAGCGCGGGCATATACATCAGGTACGCGGGCGGCATCTGCGGGCGGTGGTGGCGTTTGATTCCACGCATGAGGCGCTCGAATGTGAGCGCGTCTGCAAAGAACAAGAGATACCAGGCCGTCTCATTCCAACTCCCGTTGCAATTAAGGCGGATTGTGGATTGGCGTGGGCTATGCCGATAGAGGCGCGAGAGACGTTTGAAAAAGCGGCACAAGGAAACTTTGCGCTGGTGGGTATATATGAACTTGAGTTGTGATCAGTGATACCAATGCCGTAAAACTCGGCAAGGAGAGGAAAGATATGCTGGTAGTAATACGAGGTGCAGGAGATCTTGCTTCAGGCATTGCGCTCAGACTTTATCGTGCAGGTGCACGTATCGTGATGCTTGATGTGGAGGTTCCCACGGCAGTGCGTCGCTCCGTTGCATTTTCCGAGGCCATTCGCTTGGGCGAAGCTCAGGTAGAGGGCATCAAGGCACTTCGAGCAAAAGACATTTCAGACGCGCTTCGTATTGTGGACGAGAAGAACATTGCGGTTTTGGTTGATCCCGAAGGTGCATGTATTTCAGAGCTCAAGCCGGACGTGTTGGTAGATGCCATTCTCGCAAAACGCAATATTGGTACCACCAAGGATATGGCTCCCGTCGTAATCGGAGTGGGACCGGGGTTTAAGGCCGGTACAGATTCGAGGTCTGACTGTCATGCGGTAATTGAGACAAAGCGAGGCCACTATCTGGGAAAAGTTATCTATGACGGCACGCCCATCCCGAACACCGGTGTTCCGGGCAACATCGGTGGTTTTACCAAAGAGCGCGTGCTGTGGTCGCCGGCTGAGGGTATCTTTGAGCCTGTGGCAAAGATCGGAGACGTGGTTAAGCACGGCGATATAGTGGCCATGGTTTCAGGCATTCCGGTCAAAGCGACCATTGACGGTGTTCTGCGAGGTCTTTTGCAAGAAGGCGTGCCGGTAACCAAGGGTATGAAATCGGGCGACATTGATCCTCGCTGTAAGGTGGGACATTGTTTTTCCGCATCCGATAAGGCTCGTGCGATAGGCGGAGGCGTACTTGAGGCTCTCTGTCACTTTACGGAAAGGCTGAATGGATAATGGCTGCAAAAGATGTAAAGCTGACAAAGCTTGCCGAATGCGCGGGATGCGGTGCGAAAGTCGGAGCAGGCGAGCTTGCAAAACTTCTCTCAGATATCAAGGTACGCAAAGACCCCAACTTACTGGTTGGCTTTGATAAGGCGGACGATGCGGCGGTCTATAAGGTCACCGATGACATTGCACTGGTGGAGACCATTGATTTCTTTCCGCCCATTGCCGACGATCCATATACGTATGGTGCCATCGCCGCAGCAAATGCGCTTTCCGATGTGTATGCCATGGGCGGAGAGCCCAAGGTTGCGCTTAACGTTATGGCGGTGCCTGAAGACATGCCCTCTGAGGTGGTGCATGAAATCTTGCGCGGCGGCTATGACAAGGTGTATGAAGCCGGAGCAAACATCGTAGGCGGTCACAGCATTTATGACAATGAGCCCAAGTACGGCTTGGCGGTTTCCGGCTTTGTGAATCCATCAAAAATGTACACCAATTCAGGGGCTTGTGCGGGAGACGTGCTCATCCTTACCAAGGCGCTTGGCGTAGGCGTGATTACCACGGCAGTAAAAGCCAATATGGCAACCGCAGAAGAGGTTGATGCCGCCGAGCGCTCCATGATGACGCTCAACCGGTATGCCCGCGACATTATGGTGGACTTTGACGTTCATGCCGTAACGGATGTGACGGGATTTTCGCTTATGGGTCATCTGCTTGAGATGTGCCAAGGAGCAGATCTTGCTGCCGAAATTAACGTGGACGGTCCTGAGTTCCTCTCGCCCCATGTGTTTGAGCTTGCACGACTTGGGATTTTACCTGCAGGAATGTATCGTAATCGTCGCTATGCCGAGAAGTACGTGGAAGCTACGGGGATTGCTCGTGAAAGAGTTGACGTGCTCTTTTGCCCCGAAACCTCGGGCGGCTTGCTTATTGCCGTGGCACCTGAAGATTCAGATGCGCTTCTTTCTGCGCTTTGCGCTGATGCACAAGTTTCTTCTGCGCGCGTGGTGGGGCGTATGACGGAGTATGAGGAAAGTACGCAGGATGCCAAGCGAATTAAGCTGGTGCAGGGATAGCCTGTGCAGGGACAGTTTGCGCAGGAATAGCTTGCACAGGGACAAGAAGAGAAACCGAGACGTGCATCTCATCAGATAAGAACGGGGACTGACATGGCAGATTCACACGGTACGCTTTGCGATGAGAATTTGGTGCGCCGTCTTCTGGCGGAGCTTGAAGCGGGTCGGAGTTTTGTGATTTCGACGCTGCTTTTCACAAAGGGGTCGATGCCACGGCATGCCGGTGCCCGCATGATACTTTTGCAGGACGGAACGTTTTTGGGAACCGTCGGCGGCGGTTCCATCGAGTTGATGGCACAACAGCGCTCGCGTGACATACTGGCCGGTACGGAGCACGATCAGATCGAATGGATGACTCACGCCAAAACAGGCATGGCATGTGGTGGGGACGCGCTTGTTGCGTTGCGTCTGGTTACTCCAGCGCAAAAGGATTTTTTTACAGACAGCCTGCTTAGCCTGATTGATTCCAAAAAGCCGTTTATCGTTACGGAGCAGTGGACGGATCCCGCTCATGTAATCGTTGAGGCACTTCCTGTTGAAGAGTTGTCGCAAAATGACCCTCGCGCTCTTTCTGATATGCCTGTGTGGGACGAGGATACGGCAACGTATACGGAGCCGTTGGGACCTGATCCCGTAGCATATATTTTTGGAGGAGGGCATGTTGGTCGTGCGCTCACACCTGTGCTTGCCGGCGTAGGCTTTCGGGTTGTGGTTTTTGACGACCGCGAGGGCGTGGCGGTAAAGGAAGATTTCCCTGCCGCTGAGACGGTTTTTTGCGGTGACTTCAAAAATATTTCAGAGCATGTGCAGGTGACCCGTCGTGATTATGCGGTGGTAACAACACACGGTCATGCCTTTGATATTGATGTACTTGAGCAGCTCTATCCGTGCCGTCCTGCGTATGTAGGTTGTATTGGCAGCACAAGAAAGTCAGCGTTTGCAAGAAAGACGTTGATGGAACGTGGTATTTCCAAGGAGTGGACCGACGCCATTTATATGCCTATCGGAGATGATATTATGGCTGTTACTCCATCGGAAATTGCCATTTCCATCGCAGCTGAGATGATTCGTTGTCGTGCCAATTTCCGCCCGGAGAAGCCGCATCAGAAGGGGCTGTCTTCAATGTAGAAAATACGTGGTGTGGCGATGCGGGAAGAGGTACTTTTCGCCCGCAGACAGTTTGGTGTATCGGACTTTTCCAACGGAGCATGTTGGAGGGTCTGTCACATAAGGTTAGGTTCGTTTAAAGGAGTTTGTATGAAGTTCGAAAACAGTGTTTCCCGTCGTTCGTTCATTGCCGGCGCAGCAGGAGTTGCCACACTTGGTCTTGCCGCTTGTGGAGGTAACGGAGCTAAAAAGGAAGACGCATCCGGTGGCGAGAAGAAAGCCGATGCTCAAACGCTCATTGTTTTTGCGGCTGCATCTCTGACCGAAAGTCTGAGTGAGGCCGGAGAGCTTTTTAAGAATGACAATCAAGGCGTTGATATCAGCTTCAACTTTGATTCTTCAGGCACACTCAAGACGCAGATAGAAGAGGGTTCTGACTGTGACGTCTTCATTTCTGCCGGCCAGAAGCAGATGAATCAGCTTGATGCAAACGCCAAGAAAGATCACGATAAAGATCTGGACTTCATCGCATCCGATACTCGTTTTGACATCCTTGAGAATAAGGTTACCCTGTGTGTGCCTCAGGATAACCCCAAAGCCGTTCAGAGTTTTGATGACATGGCTCAAAAGCTTGGTGCAGGTGAGATTTTGCTTGGCATGGGCAACTCAGATGTCCCCGTTGGTCAGTACACGCAGAAGATTTTGAAGTACTACAAGCTCGACGAAGAAAAACTTGCCAAAGAGGGGCATATCTCATACGGAACCAATGTCAAGGAGGTTACCACACAGGTTAAAGAGGCGTCCGTTGACTGCGGCGTTATCTATAAGACCGATGCTACCTCCGCAAAACTTCAGATGGTCGACGAGGCAACTGAGGAGATGTGCGGACGTGTGGTGTATCCTGCTGCTGCAACCAAAAATGCAAAGCAGGCAGACCTCGCAAAGAAATTCCTTGAGTTCCTGAAGACATCTGATGCCAGCGCCTGCTTTGAGAAGGTCGGCTTTACTCCGCTTTCAAAGGCATAGTTGCTCAGGTCTCTCACGCTTCTCTTTGGATTGGTTTTTATGGATTGGTATCCGCTGTATAACTCGCTGAGGATTGCTGCGGCATCAACTGCCCTTGTCTTTTTGTTGGGCATTGCTCTTGCAAACTTTGTTGCCAAAACGCCTCGGGTTATTAAAGGGTTTTTGGACGTTATATTGACGCTGCCTTTGGTGCTGCCACCGACGGTTGTGGGCTATCTGCTCCTTTTGCTTTTGGGCCCACGCCGTCCCATTGGCCTTTGGGTGCTGGACGTATTTGGCATAAAACTCACCATGGTATGGTATGCGGCAATCTTTGCCACCGTTGTGGTGAGCTTACCGCTTATGTACCGTACCGCTCGAGGCGCATTTGAGAGTTTTGACGAAACGCTTGCCGACGCAGCTCGAACACTTGGGAAATCAAACACGTGGGTGTTTTGGCACGTCAAAATGCCGTGCTGTATGAAAGGCGTTGTGGCGGGAACCGTCTTGGCATTTGCACGTGCGCTGGGCGAGTACGGTGCCACTTCGATGATCTGCGGATATACGCCCGGTAAGACGGCAACCGTGTCAACGACGGTATACCAGCTGTGGAGAACCAGCGACGATGCGGCGGCCATGCAATGGGTGCTTATCAACCTTGTCATCTCGGCCGTGGTACTTCTCGCCCTTAATGTTTTTGAAAAGGGGAGCCGTCTGACGCGTGTGGCAACTCCCGCTCAGGAGGCGTAATCATGGCGCTTTCCGTTGACATTACCAAGCACTTAAGTGGCTTTGATCTGCATGTTTCGTTTGCCGTCGAGAAGAGCAATGAGGTTTTGGCGCTTCTCGGCCCTTCGGGCTGCGGTAAATCAATGACGCTCAAGTGCATTGCCGGCATCGTGAAGCCTGACAGTGGCCGCATTGTTCTCAACGACCGGGTTCTGTTTGATTCTAAAGCCCACGTCAATGTGCCGCCACAAGGGCGGCGTGTTGGGTATCTGTTTCAGAGCTATGCGCTCTTTCCGCACATGAGCGTGATGCAAAATGTGCTGGTGGGAGCTCAAGGGGTAACACGGGCAGAGCGTGAAGCGTGTGCACTCGAACAACTCAAAAAGATGCGGCTTGACGGTCTTCTTGACCGTCGTCCCCATGAGCTTTCCGGCGGCCAGCAGCAACGGTGCGCCATGGCGCGTATTCTTGCCAGCAAGCCCGATCTCATTTTGCTCGACGAGCCCTTCTCGGCACTCGACAGTTATCTTCGCTGGCAGCTTGAGCTTGAGCTGAGCGATACGCTGCGTGCGTTTCCGGGAGGGACAATTTACGTTTCCCATAATCGCGATGAGGTATATCGCCTCTGTGATTCCGTGTGTGTTATTAACCAAGGGAACTCCGATAAAAAAGTATCGGTAAAAGAGCTCTTTTCGACACCCGTGACGCTTGCGGCCGCACGTATTTCCGGATGCAAGAATGTGTCCCGTGCTCATAGGGTGGGCGAGAAGTGCCTTTTCTGTGATGATTGGGGATTGAACCTTACCACCGCGTTGCCCATGGATGATAGTGTGACATACGTCGGAATTCGCGCGCATTATTTTAAGGTAGTTGGTTGCACCACTGAATACGAAAATGTTATTCCCTGTGAGGTTGATCGTGTGATTGACAATACGTTTTCAACTATTGTGATGGCCCGAACACCCGGAGGCGCACTTCTTCGCTATGAGTGTTCTAAAGAGTCTTGGGCGAGTTTGGGTGAGCCTCGACGGATTTTGTTCTACATTGCCCCTAAGTGCGTTATGCCTCTTCGCGATAGTGCAAAAGAGTATGGCGCGGCGGAAGAAAAGAAGTTGCCACATGCGTGATGATTTGGGAAGAAATATTCGCTACCTCAGGCTTTCGGTTACGGACCGCTGCAATTGTCGCTGTCTCTACTGCATGCCGGCGCAGGGTGTCCCCATGCTTTGTCATGAAGATATTCTTTCGTTTGAAGAGATGCGTATGATTGTTGAGGCCGCGGCACAACTTGGTGTGAAAAAGGTTCGTCTTACCGGGGGCGAGCCCTTGGTGCGTAGAGGCATTGTGGATCTGACGCGTATGATCTCTGCGGTAGACGGCATCGAAGAAGTGGTTATGACCACCAATGCAACCTTACTCGCGCCTCTCGCCAAAGACCTGAAGGCGGCCGGTCTTTCTCGCCTCAATATTTCGCTTGATACGCTTGATCCCAAACGCTACGCAAGGCTGAGTCGTACCGGAACGCTTGCCGATGCGCTTGCCGGTATTGCGGCGGCGCGGGAAGCGGGATTTACTCATACAAAGTTCAACGCCGTGCTGTTGGGCGGCCTGAATGAAGATGAGATTCGTCCCCTTGCAGAAATGGCAAAAAATGAGGCGGTTGACGTGCGCTTTATTGAACTTATGCGTATGGGCGAATGCTCAAGATGGCCGACTGAGCGTTTTGTGAGTGCCGATTGCGTGCTCGATGTGTTACCGGAACTTATACCGCTTGGCTCAGATGGTGTGGCGGAGCTGTTTGGCGCGCCCGGTTGGCAGGGGAAGGTGGGGCTTATCCGCCCCATGACGCATACGTTTTGCAGCTCTTGCGACAGGATCCGCGTGACCGCAGACGGTATGTTAAAGCCTTGTTTGCATTCGGCTCGTGAGATTGCTCTCCGGGGACTTTCGGGTGAGGAACTCTTGTCTGCTTTAAGCAGGGGGATTGCTCAAAAACCTAAAGGTCATGCAATCGATTTGACGCACGCAAGCAAGTCGCTTCGGGCGATGAATGAAATTGGAGGCTAAGATGGCGCTTACCCATTTTAATGAAGAGGGACGAGCCCGCATGGTGGATGTTTCCGCCAAGAATATAACGGTGCGCACGGCTCGCGCGGGAGGGAAGATTTTCATGCGCTCCGATACGCTTGAGTTGGTGCGTACCGGCGGCATTAAAAAAGGTGACGTTTTGGCAGTGGCACAGGTAGCCGGCATCATGGCGGCAAAGCGCACTTCAGATGTCATTCCCATGTGCCATCCGCTTCAACTCACCGGAGTAAATATTTCGTTTTCGTTTGAAGAAGACGGCATTGCGGTTGAGACGTTTTGTCGTTGTACGGGGCAGACCGGTGTTGAGATGGAAGCCCTCACGGCGGCCTCCGTTGCCTGTCTGACCATATATGATATGTGTAAGGCTCACCAGCGAGACATGGTTGTCAGTCGGATTTGCCTGCTTGAGAAAGACGGCGGAGCGTCTGGTCATTTTGTGCGAGAGGAAGATTGCGAATGAGTTTTGAGAACGTGAAATCCGCTGCAGAGGGCACGGTGCTCAGCTGCTGTATCAGCGTGAAAAAGGGCACGCGCAAAAAGCCCGTTGAGGTCATTGAGGTTTGTGTGGGCGAAGGTATCAAGGGCGATGCACATGCCGGAAACTGGCACCGTCAGGTGAGTCTTTTGGGCAACGAGTCCGTTGATACCATGCGCGAGAAGGGCGCAGAGCTGCATCCGGGGGATTTTGCCGAGAATATTCTTACTTCCGGCATTGACTTGCGCGAGCTGCCGGTTGGTACGGTACTTGCAATAGGAGAGACTCTTCTCGCGGTGACACAGATCGGCAAGACCTGTCATCATGACTGCGAGATTCGAAAACTCATTGGTACGTGCGTGATGCCCACCGACGGTATTTTTACGGTGGTTTTGCGTGGCGGAACTATCAAACCCGGAGATATTATTCATGTTTTAGACGCAAAGGAGCTCCGGCATGAAGCAGATTAGAACGGAAGATGCGGTCGGGCACGTGCTGTGTCACGACATGACCCAAATCATTCCCGGTGAGAGCGCTGACGACAAAACGCGCTTTAAGGGTGTGCGCTTTAAGAAGGGTCACGTAGTGGAAGAGGCCGATATTCCCGTGCTGCTCAGCATGGGCAAAGAGCATCTGTTTGTGTGGGAGTTGGGGAAGGATCAGCTCCACGAAAACGATGCGGCGTATCGCATGGCGGCGCTTTGCCATGGCGAGAATTGCGTGGTATCCAAAGAGCCCCATGAAGGAAAACTCACCATTACCGCAGCGGTTGACGGTGTTTTTGAGCTTGATACGCAGCGTCTGAATGCCGTTAATGCGGTTGACGAGGTAATGATTGCCACTCGTCGCGGTCATACTGCGGTAAAGAAGGGTACCCCGCTTGCCGGTACCCGCGTTATTCCTCTGGTGGTTGATGCGTCTGTCGTGGAGGCCGCGGAAGCCGCCGCCGACGTTGCGCACCGTGGGGCGCTCATGCGGGTAGCACCATTCTGCGTAAAGACCGCGGCTCTTATCGCCACGGGATCCGAAGTACAGAAAGGGCTTATCGAGGATAAGTTCACGCCGGTCGTTGAACAAAAACTTGCTGCTTTTGGCATTAAGACGCTACACTGCGCAAAGCCGGGCGATGATATGGACGCGCTTGTTGCGGCCATTCATGAAGCGCGGGATTTGGGAGTCGATCTGATTGCGTGCACGGGTGGCATGAGCGTTGATCCTGACGACAACACGCCCGGCGCCATTAAACGCTCCGGTGCGCGAATTGTAACGTATGGCGCTCCGGTGCTTCCGGGTGCGATGATGTGTCTGGGATATCTTGATGCTGCCGACAAGGGCACCTCAGCCATTCCCGTTCTCGGCCTTCCCGGTTGCGTCATGTACAGTGCCACGACCGTCTTTGATTTGGTACTTCCTCGCATCGCTGCCGGTATTGAGCTTACCAAGCGCGATTTCGTAGTGCTGGGTGAGGGTGGCCTCATCGTAAAGGAGTAGCCGTGACACACGAAGAAGCTGCGGCGATGCAACAAAAAACTGTCGCGACACACGAAGAAGCATTTACGGCACGGGTTATCACGGTGAGCGACCGCTCTTCACGTGGGGAGCGAGCAGACGCCAGTGGCCCGGCTCTCGTTGCCTTTTTGGGCGAGAAGGGCTTTGCGGTTGAAGAGCAGGTAGTACTGGTACCCGATGAGCACGCAGAGATTATCGCCGCCTTGCATGCCGCCGTTGCCGACAACGTTGCGCTGGTAGTAACGACGGGTGGGACGGGCTTCTCGCCACGTGACATAACGCCCGAGGCAACATGTGAAGTATGTGAGCGCCTGACACCCGGCATCCCTGAGGCCATGCGCAGTGCGTCGATGCTGATAACGCTCAAGGCCTGTCTGTCACGGGAGGTTGCCGGTATTGCGAAGCGCACGCTTATCATCAACTTGCCGGGCAGCCCCAAAGCTGCAGTTGAAAACATTTCCGCAGTTATCGAGCCCGTCTTTCACGGTCTGGAGATCCTTCGTGGTGTCGTTTCTGACGGATAGGCTGGACACCGTTGTTGGTAGATAGGGTAGAGACCCCATCGGCAGGCAAGGTATGGTAAGCCGCCGATCTGAGGTCTCTTCTCATGAATCGTACGCTCAATCAAAATCAACTTTAAAGTAGAAAATTTCTCTGAAATCAAATTAAGAATCAATTGCACCCATGAGAATGCTGGAATAACAGTCTTACTTTTTTCCATAAGTTAGCCTAAGATAACATTATTCGTTAAAAATGAAGTGTTGGGGAAGAAGGCTTGTATGGTGGATAAGAAAAAGCAAGAAAATAAAAAGAAGCGAGGAACAATTTCTCGTATCTTGGACTTTGCAGGAACACGACGACCACTTACCATTATCGGCTGTGTTCTTGTGGCCATTTCCATGGTTTTTACCATGATGCCCTATGTTTTTATCTGGCTGGTTGTTCGCGACCTTATTGCGGTTGCACCAAAATGGGAGGAAGCAACGAGTATCGCAGGCTACGGGTGGATGGCTTTTTGGTTTGCCGTTGCGGGTATCGTGATCTACTTTGGCGGCCTTATGTGTACGCATCTTGCGGCATTTCGTATTGAGACCAACATGCGCAAAGCGTGCGCAAAACGCCTGATGGCAGCACCTCTGGGCTATTACGACACCCATGCATCAGGTATCCTGCGGCGTCGCATGGACGCGGCAACGCTCAATATTGAGCAGCTGTGTGCTCATAACCTTGCAGATATTGCAGGCTCTATCTCGATGTTTGTCTCAATGTTGGTTCTTCTCTTTATATTTGATTGGCGCATGGGACTTGCATGTTTCATGATCGTAATCATTTCCATAACGTCAATGTCCTTGATAATGTCCGGTAAAGGCAAAAATTATATGACCGAGTATCAGACGGCGCTCGACAAAATGGGCAAGGCCAGTACCGAATACGTGCGCGGTATCCCCGTGGTAAAGGTATTTCAGCAGACGGTGTATACCTTTACGGCATTCAAAAAAGCCATTGACGAATACAGCACTAAGGCCGAGCAGTACCAAGGTGAGGTCTGCGAAAATCCGTATAGCGTCAATCTCAGTTTCACTGAAGCAGCTTTCGTGTTTTTGATTCCCGTCGCAATTTTTTTGGTACCGGGAGCAATTTCGTCCGGTAATTTTGTGCGCCTCGTGACAGACTTTGCGTTTTATGCGATCTTCTCGGCAGTCATGTCTACCGCATTGGCAAAGATTATGTTTGCCGCTGGTGGCATGATGCAGGCAGAAGACGCACTGCGGCGCGTTGAGGACATTCTCGCCGCTCCACAGGTGAGCGTGCCTAAAAATCCTAAGGTACCCGCAGGTAATGGCATCGAGTTTCAGGCGGTGAGTTTTACGTATGAAGGTGCCGAGAAGAAAGCCCTGGATACTGTGACGTTTACGGTTCCCGCAGGATCTACCGTGGCTCTTGTGGGACCTTCCGGCGGTGGCAAAACTACGGCCGCAAGTCTCATACCTCGCTTTTGGGATGTCGATTCGGGCTCGGTAGCGGTTGGTGGCGTTGACGTACGGGAGATTGACCCCAAAGTCCTCATGGAGCAGGTTGCTTTCGTGTTTCAGAATAACCGCCTGTTTAAGACAACGATTTTGGAAAACGTGCGCGCTTCTCGCCCTGAGGCAACGCGCGAGGAAGTTTTACGTGCACTTGAGGCTGCCCAATGCAGTGACATTATCGAGAAAATGCCGAACGGCGTAGATACGATTATCGGAACACACGGTACCTTTCTTTCGGGCGGTGAGCAGCAGCGCATTGCTCTTGCCCGTGCCATTTTAAAAGATGCGTCGATTGTGGTTCTTGATGAGGCAACGGCTTTTGCCGATCCTGAGAACGAAGCCCTTATTCAGAAGGCTTTTGCCAAGCTTACGCAGGGTCGTACGGTGGTCATGATTGCGCATCGGCTCTCTACCGTCGTAGGTGCCGATAACATCGTGGTGCTTGATGAAGGACGGGTAGTTGAGCAGGGTACCCATGCAGAGTTAGTGAATAGGGTCGGCCTGTATGCGCGCATGTGGGCCGACTATCAGAAGGCTGTTTCGTGGAAGATTTCAAAGGAGGTGGCGTAAATGTTTGGTGAGGCTTTTAAACGAAAGTTTGCTCTTACCGACCAAGGTGTCGCAAACGTTAAAAAGGGCACGTTTTGGACCGTTATCGTCAACTTTATTGATTTTGCGGGTATCGGCATTTTATTTATGCTCATGAAACAACTGATGGCGACGCTGCTTGGCGGTGCTCCCTCTCCGGAGTTGTTGCCGTATGTTGCTGGCATCGTCGTGTTTCTGGTGGTGTCGTTTGTTGCCCATAAGATGCAATACAAAAATACCTACGGCACCGTATACGGAGAGGTTGGAAAAATCCGCATAAGTTTGGCCGAACGTCTACGTAAACTTCCGCTCTCCTTTTTTGCCGGTCGTGATCTGGCCGATCTTGCCGAAACCATCATGAGCGACGTTGATCGCTTGGAACATGTGTGGTCGCATGTGCTTGGTTATTTATACGGCTCATATATTTCGACGGCCGTGGTAGCCGTTGCACTTATTGTTTTTGACTGGCGTATGGGCATTGCGGTTATGTGGGGTGTACCCGTAGCGTTTGGCTTGCTCTTTGGCCTGCGCAAAGTCTTTGCCAAAAGCACCAGAAGATCTCGTGCCGACGCCTTGATTGTATCTGACGGCATTCAGGAAATGCTCGATACCGCGCGTGAGATTCGTGCTACCAATCAGGTTGAGCGCCACCTTGGTGAACTAGAGGCCAAGATTGACACGTCCGAACAAAGTACCGCTTTTGCAGAACTGAGGGTTGGGCTTGTAGTCAACGCAGCCTCTGTCATCATGCGCCTTGGCGTGGCAACAACAATTATCTTGGGTGTCAGCCTCATGCTGGCCGGTCAGATTGACTTTTTGGTCTTCTTTATGTATTTACTTACCGTAAGCCGCATATATGCCCCCTTTGACCAGGCGCTGGCGCTTATCGCGGAGCTCTTTATCTCCGAGGTGTCGGCCGAGCGTCTGCAGGCTATCTACGATGAACCTGTTGCTGAAGGAGTGGACACGTTTGCCCCAGACGGGCACGATATCGTATTTGATTCCGTGAGTTTTGCATACAAAGCAAAAAGCGCACATGGCGAGAAGAACATCCAGGAAGAAGATCCGTCTTCGGTACTCAACAATGTGAGCTTTACGGCAAAGGAGGGCGAGGTGACGGCTCTTGTCGGACCGTCAGGCTCGGGGAAATCCACCTGCGCACGTCTTGCGGCTCGTCTTTGGGATGCTTCTTCCGGCACGATTTGCGTGGGCGGCGTGAACATAGCCGGTATTGATCCTGAGGTGCTCCTTACTGACTATGCCATGGTGTTTCAGGATGTTACGCTCTTTGACGATACCGTGATGGCAAATATTCGCATCGGGCGCAAAGACGCTACGGATGAAGAGGTATTGGCAGCGGCTCGTGCCGCCAACTGTGATGAGTTTATCAACAAGCTTGCCGATGGCTACCAGACCATGATTGGTGAGAACGGCAGCAGGCTTTCGGGCGGGGAGCGCCAGCGCATCTCGATTGCCCGAGCGCTCCTAAAGGATGCGTCAATCGTGCTTATGGATGAGGCAACCGCCTCCTTGGACGTGGAAAACGAGACTAAGGTACAAGAAGCACTCACCCGACTGCTTGCTGGCAAGACGGTTCTGGTGATTGCCCACCGCATGCGTACGGTTGAAAATGCCGATAAAATCGTGGTGTTGGCAGACGGCAAAGTTGCTGAGGAAGGGTCTCCTGCCGAGCTGCGCGCAAAAGAAGGTGGTCTGTTCCGCCATATGTCTGAGTTGCAGCAACAATCTTCCGGATGGGCGCTTTAGCAAAAAGCTTGGACGCTCTAGTAAAAAACCTAGACGCTTTAGCAAAAAGCCGTTGGGCCTTGTAGGTTGAAATCTCTATGATGCATGATTTGTGTCTTTGATTCTTATTTTGTACTTGTAGGCGATGTCCCATAATTGTGGTACATCGCCTACAAGCCTTAAAGCACATTATCTAACCACGCAGTTTCTTTACCTCGTCATATATTCGTGTAGTTTTTCAGCTGAATTTTCTAGTTGTAGCTTTGTCTTTGCGAGACTTCTCGGCTGTTTAGTCAGCGGACTCAGACAGTAAATGGTCAATTGCATCTACAAGAACTTCAGTAGCTCCAGGAATCCATGCATCGTAGTAAGACTTAAATCGCTCGTCAGCGAGATAGGCGTGTGCAAGTCCTCGATGCGCTTCTGCGGAGTATAACCCGTCGGGCCAAGATAAGCGCAGGTATTCAGCGTGTAGCTGAGCGGCATGCAGAGCATGAGTACCCGTTGCGTTTCCTTCTTTGACGGCTGCAATGAGTTCGGCTTTCAACTCTTTTTCGATTTCGTCGCGATGCTGCCATTCGGATTTAGTGAGTCCCTTCATCTTTTCGTTTGACGCATCAGCGATGGTATCTCCCCAACGTTTGCGCACTTCCGCTCCATATTTCTTCTCGTTCTTATCGATAAGGCCCTGTTTAAATGCTTCAAACTTTTCCTCCGTACTCATGGGAGTACCTCCTTCTAAGCTCTCAAGTGTTTTTGCAACGCTTTCGATAAGTCGTTCAATGTGTGTTTTGCGCGCTTGCAGTTCTTTGAGGTGTTGGGCGAGAACGGCTTTTTGATCGAAGGACGGATTGTCAAGTATCTGACGAATATCCGACAACGACACGCCCATCTCGCGATAAAGCAAGATCTGCTGCAGCCGGTCTGTCTCAGTTGTTCCGTAGACTCTGTAGCCGTTTGCCAGGCGCTTGGGGTGCAGCAATCCCTGCGCTTCAAAGTGGTGCAGGGTTCGGACAGAAATTCCCGCCATATTGGCGAGCGCTCCTACAGAGTATTGTTCTGCCACGGTTGTAACCTCCGGTATCGGTTGTACCTTCCAACATCTTTTACGTGAATCATGGCCATGGTCCATGACAGGATAGTAATCCCTTACGTTGCGTAAGGGTCAAGTTGAAATGATAAAAACGTTAGGGGACCTCAGAATGCAAGGATGTTTTATCCTGTTATCCGTATGGGTGTGTTGCGGTTCGTTTTGAAGCGAGGAATTCTATGAGTATCTTTTCTTTCTTTGGTGGTGGGGCAAATATCAACGAAGGTGTCGCTGAGGCTCGCGAGATCTCGGGCGCTGTTTTGGTGGACGTTCGCGAGGCAGATGAATATGCGTCCGGTCATATAAAAGGTGCCGTAAACGTTCCTCTTTCCGATATTGAGCAGATATCCTCAGTCGTTGCGGACCGCACGGTTCCGCTCTTTCTGTACTGTGCAAGCGGAGCCCGTAGTGCGCATGCCGAGAAGTCCTTGAAGCAGATGGGCTATACGAATATACGCAATATTGGTGGTATCCGAGGGTATGCCGGTCCTGTTGAATAACGCCTCATAGTTTCATAAGCTGATCGGCAGCGGATAAGACCGACAGCGGGTGAGACCGACAGTGGAATGGTTCTTCTCGCGTATGAGAGTATCTGGAAGGATCTTAAAGAATCTTTGATCTGAGATCTTTCGGATGTACATACTACATAACGAAATAAATATGCTACACTAATGGCTATATCGTATCAGATTATTGACGTTAGGATACCGTGTACAGACCAATTCCTGCGCAGACAAAAATAGCAGCAAGGCGCATTGGCGAGAATATTGCTACTTGGAGGAAGCTGTATGGTATTACCTCCCAACAACTCGCCGATAAAGCCGCCGTATCGCGTGCTACCATTTCGCGACTTGAAAACGGAGATCCATCGGTGAGTTTTGCAACGTTTCTTAATGTATGTCGCGCGGTATTCTCGCTTGACGACGTTGTTGATGCCACCGATCCTTACGAGACGGATTATGGTCGAATCCGTTCTGAGCAGGCTTTGCCACAAAGAGTAAGGAAGCCGCGCACCTAATGTCGGCACGTCTTTGGCGTTTCAGAAAACCACCACTAAACAGGTTTTTCTCGGATTTCTACTATTTGTGAGGTTTAGTGGTAGTTTTTTCCGAAAAAATGGCATTTAGTGGTGGTTTTCTCGGAATTTGAGCGTTTAGTGGTGAATCAAATCACCACTAAACACCGGGTTTGGTACCTCTTTCGTATAAATTGAGTTGTAGGTGTTTTTGAAGTACGGAAATTTCGTGCGCGCATTAAGCCGCATTCTTTGAAGCACCGTAAGATAGCATATAAATTACAAAGCATATAGCCATATAGCCGAGAGACACAAACGTTGAGAAGCACAAACGACACCCTAAGCCAATCAGGTAATACCTAGATACTTAGATGTCGTTTGCGCCCCCTTGCTCTATGCGAAATAATCAACACCGCCTTCGATGAGCGGTTGGAACTGGTCGCCCGGTGTAAGCTCAGGAATGTTGCGGTACAGACCGGAGCCCGCGCGCTCGGTGTGCCCCATCTTGCCCAGCACGCGACCGTCGGGGCTGGTAATGCCTTCAATAGCCCAAACGGATCCGTTGGGATTGACCGAGAGATCCATGCTTGGGATACCTTCCACGTCAACATACTGCGTGGCAATCTGACCTGCGTTTTTAAGACAGGCGAGAAGTTCCTCGGAAGCCACAAAGCGACCCTCGCCATGGCTGATGGCAATGGTGTGGATGTCGCCGGGCGTACAGCGAGAAAGCCATGGCGACAGCGTGGATGCCACGCGAGTGCGAACGAGTTTGCTCTGGTGGCGGCCGATTGTGTTGAAAGTGAGCGTCGGACAGGTGTCATCCATGGGGCGAATGTCGCCGTAAGGAACGAGCCCCAGCTTAATCAAGGCTTGGAAGCCGTTACAAATGCCCAGCATAAGACCATCGCGGTCGTTCAGGAGTCGGCGGACTGCTTCGGTGACCTGAGGCGCTCGGAACAGCGCGCAGATGAACTTGGCGGAACCGTCCGGCTCGTCGCCGCCCGAGAATCCGCCGGGAATCATGACAATCTGGCTGCGGTCAATCTCTGCGGCGAGAGCGCTTGCGGACTCGGCAATGTCAGAAGCCGTAAGGTTATTGATGATGAGCGTCGTGGGCTCGGCACCGGCGCGCTCAAAGGCACGAGAAACGTCGTATTCGCAGTTGTTACCTGGGAAAACGGGGATTACCGTGCGAGGTCGTGCGGGATGGGTGAGCGCAGGGCGACCGATTGCAGGCTGGGTGAGTGCGGGGCGGTTGAGTGCGGGCCCGCTGTATTTGTGTCGCGTGGCGCCGCCGTCAAACGTGACCGCTTCAACGGCGCCAACATTCCCGCTGGTAGTACTACCCTCAACGGAGCCGACACTTCCGTCGGAATTCTCACCTGCACCGTGGCTGCGATACGGGAACACTCTCTCAAGCGGACGCTCCCATGCTTCCTGCAGCCAGGCGAGGTCGATCTTCTCGCCACACGCAGAGAACGTGTATTCGGAGGTCGTGACCCCAAGCGGAGCTACGGTAACGCCATCAACGTCGTCAAGGGAAGCTCCGGGTTTAAGCTCGACGATAAAAGAACCGTATGCCGGCGAGAAGAGCTTATCGGCCGCATATTCCGGCTCAAGTTCAACGCCGATGCCGTTGCCCAGGCAGCTCTTGAAAAGCGCCTCGGCATCTCCGCCGTAGCCGGGTGTGGTAATTGCAAGGGCGGCTCCGGAGTGCGCAAGTGACGTGACCAGCTCAAAGACTGTTTTGAGAGATGTCGCTTCAGGCAGCAAGCCGTTATCATCGTAGGCAGGGGTGATAACAACAAGTCGGTGTCCCGCGCCTTTGAACTCCGGTGAAACAACATCGGATACGTGCGCAAGACCGGTGGCAAAAGAGACCAGCGTGGGTGGGACGTCCAAGTTCTCAAAGCTACCGGACATGGAATCCTTGCCGCCGACAGCTGCGATTCCAAGGTCAATCTGTGCCATGAGAGCACCAAGCAACGCCGCCGCAGGTTTACCCCAACGAGCGGGATCGTCGCGAAGCTTCTCAAAGTATTCCTGGAAGGTTAGGTAGAGCCGTGTGTGGTCAAAGCCTGTTGCCACCAGGCGCGAAACGGACTCAACAACGGAAAGATACGCGCCACGGAACTGGTCGGCTTCCATGAGGTAGGGGTTGAAGCCCCACGCCATACCCGAGACCGTGGTTGTCTCGCCAAAAACCGGCAGCTTTGCCACCATGGAAAGCGTAGGCGTCAGCTGACGTGAGCCGCCAAAGGGCATAAGTACGGTAGCTGCGCCGATGGTGGAGTCAAAGCGTTCGGAAAGCCCCTTGTTGGAGGCAACGTTGAGGTCTTGCACCAACGCGTGGAGCTTTTCTCGCAGCGTAGATCCTGCCCAGGCGTGTTGGTAGCGCGTGTAAGTCTCGGGCTTTTTCAGTCGTACGGTCGTGGACTTAGGAGCGCCGTTTGAGGCGAGAAATGCGCGGCTGATGTCGACGATCTTCTCGCCACGCCAGCGCATCACCAGACGAGGATCTTCGGTTACGTGGGCAACCACGGTAGCCTCAAGGTTTTCCTCGCGGGCGTAGCGGCAGAACTCCGCAACGTCATTG
Source organism: Atopobiaceae bacterium (assembly GCA_024691995.1). Lineage (GTDB taxonomy): Bacteria > Actinomycetota > Coriobacteriia > Coriobacteriales > Atopobiaceae > Lancefieldella. The sequence continues at coordinate 24,832 of JAILNA010000005.1, forward strand.
GGGTCAAGCGCTACGGCCATACGCTCTTGGGATTCGGAAATGGCCAGCTCCGTGCCGTCAAGACCGTCGTATTTCTTAGGTACCGCGTCCAAGTTGATGTCCAGACCATCGGCAAGCTCGCCGATGGCAACGGATACGCCGCCGGCACCAAAGTCGTTGCAGCGTTTAATCAGGCGGCACGCACCGCCGCGACGGAAAAGCCGCTGAAGCTTGCGCTCAACAGGTGCGTTTCCCTTTTGGACCTCCGCGCCGTCGTGTTCAATGGAAGAGGCGTCGTGAGCTTTGGAGGAGCCGGTTGCGCCTCCGATGCCGTCGCGACCGGTGCGACCCCCTAAGAGCACGATAGCGTCACCGTCCGCAGGGCGTTCGCGGCGGACATGATCGGCAGGCGTAGCGCCGACAACGGCACCGATTTCCATGCGCTTAGCCACATATCCCGGGTGATAAAGCTCCGAGACCTGACCCGTTGCAAGACCGATTTGGTTGCCGTAAGAAGAGTACCCGGCTGCCGCCGTGCGGACGATGGTGCGCTGCGGAAGCTTGCCGGGGAGCGTTTTGGATACGGGAACCGTGGGGTCTGCCGCGCCGGTAACGCGCATGGCCTGGTAGACATAGCTGCGTCCGGAAAGCGGATCGCGGATGGCTCCGCCGATACACGTTGCCGCGCCGCCAAACGGTTCAATCTCGGTGGGGTGGTTATGAGTTTCGTTCTTAAAGAGAAAAAGCCAGTCTTCATCATGGCCGTTGACGTCGACCTTTACTTTAACGGTGCAGGCATTTATTTCTTCGGATTCATCTAAAGTCGTAAGGACGCCGCGGTGGCGCAGGTACTTGGCACCGATGGTGGCCATATCCCAAAGCGAGACGGCTCGATCTTCTCGGCCAAGCTCGTGGCGCAGGGAAAGGTATTTTTCAAAGGCCTCCCGTATGACGGGATCGTCTATCTGTACGCCCGTGATGCCGGTGTTAAAGGTGGTGTGCCGGCAGTGATCCGACCAGTAGGTGTCAATCACGCGGATTTCGGTAATGGTTGGGTCGCGGTGTTCCTCGCAAAAGTAGTGCTGGCAAAATGCAAGGTCAGATGCGTCCATAGCAAGGCCGCGTGTGGCGAGAAAATCTTTGAGCGCCGCTTTGTCCAGCTCACGAAAGCCGTTCAAAATTTCGACATCGGCGGGCTCGGGAACGGCGGTTTTGAGTGTTTCAGGCAAATCAAGTGACGCTTCGCGTGCCTCAACCGGATTGATGACATAGTTCTTAATGGCGGCGACGTCGGCGGCGGTAAGATTGCCGGTGAGGACATAGATGCGAGCGGAGCGTACCGTCGGACGCTCACCCTGGCTGATGAGCTGCACGCATTCGGCAGCGGATTCGGCGCGCTGGTCGAATTGGCCGGGGAGAAACTCAACGGCAAACGTGTGGACGGGAAGGCTCTTCTCGCCAAGGTCCTGTTCGCCGGCGTAGTGTGGCGTTGGCATAGTGCGCGTTGCAATGTCAGACTGTGGCTCGGAAAAGACGGTGGGAATGCACGATTCAAAAAGTTCTTCGGAGATGCCCTCAACGTCGTAGCGGTTGATGAGGTCTATATGGCGCAGTTCGGTAATGCCAAGCAAGTCTTGAATCTCTTTGAGAAGGGAAGTCGCCTCACCCTTAAAACCGGGCTTTCTTTGAACATAAACGCGCAAGACCATAGGTCCACCTTTCCCGTGTGGAGCGCTCAGTTAAACATCTCTATTTTACGGTACGATTGCAGTGCAGGTGTTGCGTTTGGCGAGAAGTGCCTGTTTTGTAACAAGTTTTTAGTGTGAAAGGTTGTATTGAAATCAACTGAAGGTGCTACGAGGGTAATTGCTATACTGTGAGTAGTAATACATGAATTGATCGGCAGGGCTTAAATAATGCAACATACACATCCGATACTTCATATGGAAAACGTCTGCCGTTCCTATAAAGTAAAGGGAATAAAACGCAGTGTCCTTTCTGATTTGTCGCTGGATATACATCCCCAAGAGATAGTCTGTTTGCTTGGTCCCAACGGAGCAGGAAAGACTACCACCGTAAAAATTGCCTCCACGCTGCTTCTTCCCGATTCCGGCACTGTGGAGATTTGCGGCGTTGATGCGGTGCGGCAACCGCGCAAGGCGTGCGAACACCTTTCTTTGCTTCTTGGCGGAGAAGACGGCTTTTATCTGAGTGCTTCTGCGGTGGACAACTTGCTTTTCTTTGCGCAGGTATCCGGTGTTCCTTTGACCAAGCAGAAAGCTCTTATCAATGAAGCGCTGGTAAAAGTTAATCTTTTTGAAGTCAGAGATCAGCCGGTTCGAACATTTTCGCGTGGAATGAGACAGAGGCTGCATATTGCACGCGCCCTTGTCGCACAAAACAGCCTGATATTGTTGGACGAACCTACGGCAGGGCTTGACCCAGAGAGCGCGTCAGATGTTCGTCAGCTCATTTCAGAGTTGCGTCATGTCCCCAGCGGTATTCTTCTGACCACACATACCATGCGAGAAGTTGAGCTTTTGGCTGACAGGGTCGTGGTCATTCAAGATGGCAAGAGTATTTTCAAAGGAACTCTTGAAGAGATGAGAAGCAGCGTTGAGATCAATCATGTGTCTACCTATCTGGCACATACGGTTTCTGAAGACCAGATCAAAAAGCTTAAAGAACAGGCCGGCGTTTCATCCGTTGAGGTTCTCGATAAGTTTGATTCGTACTACATTGATGTTGCTTGGACCTCGTCTGTCCCGAACGAGCTTGATGAGCGAACGTTTACGTGGAAAAAGGTTAATGAGAGAAACCCCTCGCTGGAAGAAGTCTATCTGGGTCTTTTGAGTGGAAGGCGCAAGAAAGATGAACGATAAAGCGAAGCGCATTTTAGAGATACACATTTTGGACTTTTTGCCTTCCGAACTTATGATGTTAAATTTTCATGTTCGAACGCTGCTGCATATACCGTTTTTTATTATTAGCGTTTTAGGCTCGGGCGTAAGTTTTTCCTTTCTGAAGGCCTTCTCCTTTGCAGGTGATACGGCCGGCAGTGAAGCGTTTTGGGTGTATTCGGCCATCGCCTCTTTGTGGGCTGCTACCACCCTTGCTACCGGTCTTATCGGCTACCAACGGTTTCAAGGCACGTTTCCGTATCTTTTACTAAGTCCACAAGGAATACCTGCGGTTTTTGTACCTCTTATTGTATCGGCGGCGTTTTTGGGACTTGTTTTGGGCATACCAGCGTCGCTTTTATTTAGTTTCCTTTGGTTTCATCAAGTCGTGGTTCACCCGGTTTATTTGCTTACAATTCTTCTTGCAACACTTGCTTGTGCTGCATCTGCTCTTTGTCTTTCTGCCTTATACCTGTTGACGAGAAGAGCTTCAATTTACGAAGGTCTTATTCTTACCGGTGTATGGCTTATCTCCGGAATCGTAGTACCGCTTTCAAACTTTAGCGAACCCGTACAGTTGCTCTTTTGTATCCATCCGCTCACCGTTGCGGTAAAGATTCTTGCGGCTGTCAGCGTTCAAGAGCTGGTACTGCTTTGTATCGCTGCCTGTGTGCTTTCGATTTGTTTTGCCATAGTTGGAAGCAAGGTAGTTGCTGCTTCATTTGTGCGGGCACGTAGGGAAGGAGACTTCTCTTGATACGTCAACGCATGAAGTGGTATGCGCAGACTTTGCGCTCGTGTACGCGGATTGCCCTTACTTCACTTCAGAGCTGGGGATCTCTGCACGCATTCGTAGTACAGTTTCTGGTCGAACCACTTCTGACATACCTCTTCTTTTATTGTTTTGGCATGCAGCTTTCTGACTCGTCGCTGTCTGCTCTGGTTGCGGCATTTGTGGGGTCTGCGTGGATTTTGGCTTTGCAATGCTCCGCTAACATCGTGGTGTTTGACCGTTTTGCCAAGACTACGACCTTTTTGACCCTTTCGTCTCATCAAACCGTCCGCATGTTTATGTGGCGATACGTTGTGATTGTGTTCATTTGTTTTCTGAGCTCACTTATTACATCAGGTATTGCAGTGTGGTTGGCAGGATTTGGTGGATTTTCTTTACTATCGCTGAGCATCTTGTTGTTTTTCGCTACCGTGGGAGGCAGCATTTTTGGAGCATTAGGTTCTATAGCAGGTCTTTTCTTTTCCGATGGCTTTGCGGTAACTAACGTTTTTCTCGTTGTATTTCCTCTTGTGGGTGGAAGCGTCGTTCCTCTTACGTATTTTCCCCTTGTAATTACAAAAGCCTTGCATCTGTTGCCACTTTGCTGGCTTACCGATGCGGCAAGAGAACTTGGGAGCGCTGGTAGCTCTGAAATCACCGCATGGATCGGAGCTTTGACGGCACTTCTCGCCCTTTGGACGGTTGCAGCGATTTTGTTGTGGAAGCTCAGCGTGAGCGCTCAGAGAAAGACAGGACACGTCGAAGGCATGGGGATTTAGTCTGCTGAATTACCGATAACGGTATCTGGTTGTCCATTACCTCAAAACCACCAGTCCGCCAATATACACACACGTAACGAGAAGTGCGATTCCATCACGGGCGCGCAGCGTATAGGGATGCCAGCGGGTACGTTCTGCTCCGGCCACGTAGTTTCGAGCGTCAAGTGCTCGTGCCAGGTTCTCTGCATGCCGAGTGGCACTCGCAAGAAGTGCCACCAGTACCGATTTTAAGGTTCGCAGGCGCGCGATGATTGACCCGTGGGCCACGTCTCCGGCTCGAGAGGCTTGGGCATCGGAAATTGCGGCGGCATCGTGAGCAAGTGTGGGAATAAAGCGCAGCATAAGCGAGAATATCATGGCAAGCTCGTGCCCGGGAAGGCCCATGCGTGACAGGGGAGAAAATGCGGTATCAAATGCGTCGCCAAGCTCTTTTGGCGTCGTGGTGAGCATAAGCAGCGCACCAATCAAAATTGCAACCAAAATACGCACGGGATAGAGGACTGCCGACCACGCTCCCGTATCGGTAATGATAAAAGGCCCCCAGGCAAAAAGCTGGTTTCCGTTTTGTGTAAGAAAAACATTGAAGATGGCGAGAAACACCAAGAGCCAGGCGATGGGAATAACTGATGCAATAACCTGCCTGACGGGAACTTTTGCCATAACCATGAAAAAAAGCGCACTAATGCAAAGAAATGCCAGTTGAGATACCGAATGTACGAAAAACGTTGAAATCATAAGCGTGAGCGCGCATACACACTTGATTCGAGGGTCAAGCGCGTGGACGGGAGAATCGGCGTGGTAATACTGGCCGACAGAGATTTTAAGCGCCATGCGTCTCACCTCGCAGTTGTTGATCTTTCAGTTGGCGGAGAAGAGCACTTGCAAGTTCATGTAAAGAAAGAGGCTGGCCAAGATATATGCCGGTTTTCTCCCAGATTCGCTTTGACCACAGAAGTGGTCGCGGGAGACCAAGGCCCAAAGAGAGAAGTTCCTTCTCGCCAAGGGAGGAGAAGACCTCGTGTGGTGTACCCGTGGCAATAAGGTGAGCCTTGTGTAGGACAATTACCTGGTCAGCAAGGGCTGCGTAGTCCATGGAATGGGTAATCTCAACGATGGTGGTGCCGTTTTTTCGGACGGTATCCAAAACAGATTGCAGATGCGCTCGGCCGCGAGGGTCAAGACCCGCAGTTGGCTCGTCGAGTATTAAAATACGCGGATTCATGGCTAAAACACCGGCTAAAGCACAAAGTCGCTGTTGTCCCCCGGAAAGCTCAAAGGGCGAGGCCTGCGCTTTGTGAGAAAGTCCAACCAGCTCCAGTGCTTCTTCCACGCGCCCTTTTATATCTTCTTTAGAGAGCTTCAAGTTAGTGGGACCAAACGCAACGTCCTCAAAAACGGTTTGCGCAAAAAGTTGCCGCTCGGGGTGTTGCATTACATAGCCAATGACGCCATGCAAAAGACGACGGTTTTTCTTGGAATCCGTGGGTATCCCGTCAACGGTAATGCGACCTGAGTCAGGAACTTCAAGGGCGCACAGAAGGCGCACGAGCGTGGACTTTCCTGATCCGGTAGCGCCAATGAGTGCGGTAGTCGTGCCGGCTAAAATCTCAAATGAAACATCGGCAAGTGCTGTTTGGGTATATGCGTAAGAAACATCTTCAACATGAACGATGGGACTCTTGGTGTCTGTTGTTGACGGCTGGGACTTTGTGAGGCCAAAGCTGCCCTCATCACGCTTTGAAGCGTCAATTTTTGAGTGCGCACTCACTTGGCCGAGAAGTGCACACAGATTTTGAAACAGTTCATCCGCTGAGATGGTCCAGGGGAGCGCTATGTTGTGTACACGCAGAATGTTTACCAGTTTGACCTCAAAAGGTTCTCTGAGGTTAAGAGATGTCACAAGCGCTTCTCGTGCGAAAAAGTCGGTTGGCGTTCCGTCAAAGGCAATCCGTCCATGGCTCAGAACAACCACGCGATCAGCGCCAACTACTTCTTCCATAAAGTGCGTGATATGGACAACGGTGCGACCCTCACCACAAAGCGTATCAACCAGTTTCATGACACCGCGTCTGCCAATTACGTCCAGCGAAGCAGAGGGCTCATCAAGAATAAGAAGCTTGGGATTCATGGCGAGCGCTCCGGCAATGGCTACGCGTTGCTGTTGTCCTCCCGAGAGCGTTGCAGGGTCTGCATGAGCGCGGTCGAGAAGGGCCACTCGTTTGAGCTCCCGTGCTACGCGCCTACTAATTTCATTGCTGGGAACCTGCAGGTTTTCAGGGCCAAAAGCAATGTCTTCATCAACGATGCTCGTAACTATTTGATCTTTTGGATTTTGAAACACCAACCCGAGCTGTCGTCGAGCCTGTTCATACGCTTGAAAGTTGGGTGTTCCGGCAACAAAGACCTTCTTGCCAACGAGTGTTACTGAGCCTGAATCAGGAGCGGAAAGGCCGGAGAGAAGCGAAGCTAAGGTTGACTTACCGGAACCGTTAGCACCAATAATACAAGTACGTTTACCGGCCTCAATACTCATTGAAATGTGGTCGAGGGCCACCGTACCGTTTTCGTAGACAAAAGTGACGTCCTCTAAAGATGCGATGGTCTCTGTTTTTGCCGTATTGCTTGCTGGATTATGCATGAGGAGAAAAGACGTTAAGAGCACGGAGAGCAGACTTACCGATAAAGGCGCATACGGTACCGTTGATAAGAACTTTAACGATGTTAAAGGGGAGAAGCGCAGGCAGAATAAGCCCAATAACGGCGTCCGTGCTCATGCCGGTGTAGATTGGCGTGACGACGAGGTTGCCTCCGATGCAGGCTATGACGCTGCAGACACCGCCTACAATAAGACCAAAAATCATGACCTTGGTGGAAGTTGTGCGGCCGTGAATAATGGCAGCCGCAGGAAGCGTCATGGTAAGCGTCGCCAAGATAGCCATAACGGTTCCGTAGATTCCTGACTCGGTTGCGAGGTGTACGAGGTAGGGAAGGACGGACACAACGGCTCCTGCTGCCGGTCCGTATGCAATGCCGGCGAGAAGCGCGATAATGCCGGACGGATCATATTTAAGGAAAGTTACACCGGGCAAAATAGGGAATTGCAATACAAGAGTGCAGATTGCCGATACTGCGCACAGCATGGAAAGGATTGCAATTTTTTTGGTTGACCAACCATTTGCGGACGCGCTGGTAGCATGCATTGCATGAGACTGATTAGTTGTATGAGCTGTAGACATATTGATATCTCCGCTTCTTTCATCCGGACTGTACCGTTGGTCTTGGATTCTCACCAAGTCAGCCGCTTGCGCGGGTCGCGGACTTCGTTTGATGGCACATACTGTTATGCGCTTAAACGTTACCGCCAGTAGGGAATTTCACCCATCCCTGAAACTTTCACAAAAAACTATAGCACGTTCGTGATTTTGTTGTTGGTATAATATGTATATCGATTGTACGTTGTACCCTAGTACGGGGTAGTACTCTCAATGTCGATTTGAGGTGTATTAACTATGAACAAGTCAACAACATGGAAGAGCTTTTTGACGGGCTGTATGGGCGGGGTGATTCTTTATTTTGTATTTGATCTCTGTCTCACGATAGTTCGCCAGGAATTGCTTTTTTAGACGGCTTACTTGTTCGCTTTGTTTTTATCCTGATAGTTGGAGGTATTATGATGTTCTTCTACCTTACTAAGAAAAGAAGGACATCTTAACGTTATTTTTTCGATAATGGTACCAATGTAAGTAGTTATTAAGGATGGCATCAAATTACTTTGGTGTCATCCTTAGCTTTTATCAGCGATATCTGGAAGGTATTGATTTTACGTGATCTTATGGAGAGTATACGTCGTTTTGATGAGCTTAGAAAATAATTCATACAGGTTACGAAAAACATGTGCTGCTGTAGAAGGATATTGTAAAAATGAGAATGATGTGGTTTTTTATGAGCAGAAGGCCAACGCTTTAAAAAATTCATGTGGTATTTATGTATTTTGAGATATAAATACAACCTCATACAAAAATTTTTTTCAATTGATGTCATTTTTGGAAATTCCTAAGAAAATGCGGAGATAAAGACGTTCTCAGATGATACCTCTCTTCTCAGCAACAACGTATAAAGAGGCTTCTTATACAAATGCAAGAAAGTTTGAAGAAGCAGAGATTCTACAGCATATAAATAAGCACACCTAAAAGCATGAATCCATAACTTCCCAGTAAATTTTGAAGAAGTTATATATGGTTAAGTTATGAATTTAAAGAGACAGTTTAGCTTCTCTAAAGGTTTTGGTTGCTGAAAGTAGCGGGGGGGGGGTATGCTCATAGAGCTGTGTTTAGCTTTTTAATTCTTGATATGTAATTAGACGGAAAGGAAAGTGCGCTATGAAAAAGAAGTTTTGTAGCTTCTTGAGTTTGGTGCTTGCCTTGAGCCTTATGATTCCGGGAGGTGCTCTTAATGCTTTTGCTGATGATGCTGCGCCCTCAGCTTCTAAAGTAACTACTGAGCAATCATCTCAAAGTGGCTCTGAAGCAAAAGAACAAAAAGAAGAAGACGCTCAGGTCTCTACTGAGGAAAATCAGAGCGTTTCTTCAGGGTCCGCTCAATCAGAGACTGGTAGTGAGGAGCAAGCTAATGCAACACGAGCTGGTTCTTTGTCTGAGATGAGTACTAGTATTGAGGAAGTCTCTACAGATAATTTCATTACTTCTGATCAGATCCTTTCCGCATCGCTCCTGCGAGCTCCTTCAACTCCTAAGCAACTTGACGCAACTCTTACGGATTTTAAGATTTTAGATGCTGACGGTAACCCTGTTACAGAGCTGTCTATAGGGGCAAAATTCAAGCTGAAAATGAACTGGAAGCTCAAACCTAGCGAGATTGTCCATACGGGGGATTATTTTGATCTCACAATACCTAATACGATTAATTTAAGTACTGCATCAACACCTAAGACATTTGATATTACTGACATCAATGGAAACGTTGTTGCAAAAGCAACAGTAACATCCGATACCGTCAATGGTGGCGGTAAGATACATGTTGTCTTTAATGATAAAGCCAATAATCACAATAACTATAAAGGCACAATTGAACTTGTAACCTATTTTAACCAGAGGAAGGTTACGGTTAATACAGACAAACCAATTACGATAGATGTAAATGGAAAGACCATTACTACTAATATACATATTAAACCAAATGCGACAGTCAAAGAGATTGTTGCAAAGTGGGGAGAAAAAACCACAACCCCGGGAGTTGTAAAGTGGAACATACGAATTAACCAAGAAGGTCGAAATTTACAAAATGTAAAAATTACGGATACTCTTAAAACTAATAATGGAGAATATATCCCCTCCACCACAGGAAATCAGAAGTTTACGCTGGTAGAAGTTGAATACAATTCGGATGGAAGCTTCAAGAAATGGGGTGCCGAACAGGATCTTACTGGTAAGCTAACAGTGTCAGCTGATAAGAAGTCATTTGAGATAAATCTCGGTAACATTGGTACCAAACAGTACTTTCTTATGTATTACTCAACTATGACTTCAGGAACTGTACAGACAAATGCTGCCCGGCTTACAGCCAATGGTGTCGATAAGACAGTAAACGTAAACTATCATGATCTAACTGGTGGTGGCGGACATGCAGGAGGAGACCTTGCAAGCAAAATCAAGCTTATCAAAGTTGATGAAGATGGCACTACACCATTAAAAGATGCCGTATTTACCGTAACTAAACCTGACGGCTCCACTTTTGAACTTACTACCGGAGCAGATGGTAGTGTCGTTTCAAATGTTCTTCCTCAGGGTAACTATAAGGTTAAAGAAAAGACAGCTCCCAAAGGTTATGAGCTTGGAACTGATGAGTACACACTTCAGGTTACTCCTACAGGTGGTGCTATCCAGACTATTACCAACAAGCCTATTAAGACTTCAGTTCCTGTAACCAAGATTTGGGTTGGACCTAAGGCCGGGCCTATAACTGTCCACTTACTAGCTGATGGAACTGATACCGGGAAGACTCTTACCCTTAATGAGGCTGGCAATTGGAAGGGTAGCTTCGACGGTCTTCGTAAATACAAGACAGATGGTACTGAGATCGTCTACACAGTCAAAGAGGATGATGTTGCCAACTACACTAACGCCATCACCGGCGATATCGCTTCAGGCTTCACTATTACCAACACCAATACCGAGAAGGTAAACATCCCCGTCAAGAAGGTTTGGGTTGGACCTAAGGCAGGTCCTGTCACTGTCCGTCTGCTTGCTGACGGAGCAGATACCGGCAAGACCGTAACACTCTCAGATGCCAACAGCTGGACTAATACCTTCTCTGGCTTGGATAAGTACAAAGCCGATGGCACAGCTATTGTTTACACCGTCAAAGAGGATGACATTACCAACTACACTGTTGCCATCACCGGCGATGCTGCAACAGGCTTTACCATCACCAACACAAATACCGAAAAGGTAAACGTTCCGGTTGCCAAGAAGTGGATTGGACCTAAAGCTAACTCTGTGACGGTACACCTCCTTGCCGATGGCGTTGATACCGGAAAGACGCTCACCCTTGATGAGGCGGGCAACTGGACAGGTACGTTCTCAAGTCTCGATAAGTACAAAGCAGACGGTACTGAGATCGTCTATACGGTCAAAGAGGATGACATTGTCAACTACACTGTTGCCATTACCGGCGATGTTACTTCAGGCTTTACCATCACCAACACCAATACCGAGAAGGTCAGTGTTTCTGGCACCAAGACATGGAACGACAATAACAACCAAGATGGTAAGCGTCCCGCCTCCATTACCGTCAATCTTTTGAAGAATGGTACCAAGGTAGATTCAAAGACAGTTACCCCTGATGTATCAGGTGCGTGGACCTACAGCTTTAGCAGTCTTGATAAGTACAACGCTGACGGTACAGAGATTACCTACAGTGTTTCTGAGGATTCAGTAGATGGTTACACTTCAACCGTAACAGGTACCAACATCACAAACTCCTACACCCCTGAAACCACAGTTGTCAAAGTAACCAAGGCATGGGTTGGACCTAAGGCGAATTCTGTAACGGTACATCTGCTTGCAGACGGTGTTGATACTGGCAAGACACTCACCTTGGATGAGGCAGGTAACTGGACAGGAACCTTTAGCAATCTTTCTAAGTACAAAGACGGTACAGCTATTACCTATACCGTCAAAGAGGATGACATTACCAACTACACCAGTACTACCACAGGGGATGCTACCACAGGCTTTACCATCACCAACACCAATACCGAGAAGGTAAACGTTCCTGTTAAGAAAGAGTGGATAGGACCTAAGGCAGGACCTGTTACTGTCCGCCTGCTTGCAGACGGTGTTGACACGGGAAAGACCACAACACTCTCAGATGCCAACAGCTGGACTGACACCTTCTCTGGCTTGGACAAATACAACGCCGACGGTACCGAGATTGTCTACAGTGTCAAAGAGGATGAGGTCTCAGGCTATACCTCGAAGATAACCGGCGACGCTACAACAGGCTTTACCATCACCAACACCAATACCGAGAAGGTAGATGTTCCTGTTAAGAAAGAGTGGGTTGGCCCTAAGGCAGGACCTGTAACCGTGCACCTTCTTGCTGACGGCACTGATACCGGAAAGACCGTAACACTCTCAGATACCAACAGCTGGACTGACACCTTCTCTGGCTTGGACAAGTACAAAGCTGACGGTACAGCTATTACCTATACCGTCAAAGAGGATGAGGTCTCAGGCTATACCTCAGAGATAACAGGTGATGCCACAACAGGCTTTACCATCACCAACACTGAGGTTCCTCATGACACTCCAAAGCCAAAAGAGGATACCCCTAAGAAGTCTGGTAAGAAATCCCATACAGTTGTCCCTTATACGGGAGACTCAAACGCTACAGGTATTGCAATCGCACTTGCCTCTGCAGCAGTAGTCCTTATCGGTGGCGGAATATACCTTCGTCGTAGAAGCCACCGTGAATAACGACTTCATTGACTAGATCTTACAAGTAAGAACAAAATAGGGTCGCATCGAAAGATGTGGCCCTGTTTCTTAGAACATAGGGACTTCTCGCTTGTAATGAAGTAAAGCCATAATTGAAGTAGAATAGATACGTTGTTTCTTCGTTAAGGAGTGTGTTTCATGTCTGAAAGCGGCTATGACTTAGAAAGCCTGGCCTGGAGACTTCGTTCGATTGTTGGAGAAGAAAACGTCCGTGTGGATGAGCCAATGAGCGAACATACTACGTTTAAAGTTGGTGGACCCGCAGATATATACGTTATTCCTGATGATGCCGATGAGGTTCACGACGTACTGGAAGAGTGCAAGAGTGCGGCTGCTCCGTATTTTATCCTTGGATATGGCTCCGATCTTTTGGTTTCTGATGCCGGGTACCGTGGAGTTATTGTAGCCATTGCGGACGGTATGTCGGGTGTGACGGTTGAGGACAATGAAATCACTTGTCAAGCAGGAGTCGGCCTGAGAGAGGCGTCTGAGATGGCGTGTGAGCTTGACCTTACCGGACTTGAGTTTGCCTGTGGTATTCCCGGCTCCATCGGTGGCGCGTGTTATATGAATGCCGGTGCCTATGACGGCTGCATTGCCGATGTGCTTAAAAGCGTGCGCGTGCTACTCGCCGACGGCACGCAGACAACCATTGATGCCGCTGATTTGGATCTTGGGTATCGCCACAGCCGCATTGCCGATGAAAACATGGTTGTGCTTTCTGCCACGTTTGCGCTCCGACGAGCTGATGGCGAGAAGATCCGTGAAAAGATGGATGAGTATACTCGTCGTCGCGAAGAAAAACAGCCACTTGAACTGCCTTCTGCTGGTTCAACCTTCAAGCGGCCGGAAGGTTATTTCGTGGGCAAGCTTGTAACCGATGCCGGTCTGAGGGGCTATCGTTTTGGTGGCGCAGGTGTGTCTGACAAGCATGCAGGTTTTGTTGTCAATTATGATCATGCAACTGCCGCTGATATTCACGCCGTTATTGAACACGTTCAGGCGGAAGTCAAACGCCAATTTGGTGTCGAACTCCATCCTGAGGTGCGGTTTCTTGGAGATTGAGCTTTGGAATAAAGACAGTCAACTCTCCTTCTTCGGATTGTGCTCCAGATGCTCCGTTGGAGATTAGGGGACGCAGATAGGTGAGTGCTTTTTTAGTCACCCAAAAACCGTCATCTGAAATCATATCCGCAGGTACGTGCTTAACTTTATTGGCGATTTTAGAAACGGCAATGTAGTGAAGTTCCGTTTGATACGGTGCATCGCTCACTCTGTGTAGGCCTACCATGCAGGCAGTTTTACCGGCGAGAAGTGCGTCTACTCCGGCAGCTCCGAGCTGCCAAGCCTCTCGCAGATCGGTTTTGCTTGCTGCGTGTATGGCACAACGCTGTAATGAGTTCAAATTGATGCCACGGATTTTGCAGTCAAAATGCTTTTGGCAAAGCTCTGCGAGGTATAGAGCATTTCCTGATTGATCTGCGAGATGACCAAAAGCGTCCATTCTGGCTTTGCTTTTGGCTAGGAGTGTTGAGCCGTCAGGTCTTCGCACGCCTTCGCTTACTACTACAACGAGACTCTTTTTGCATTTAAAAAGCTCTCTGATTTTTCCGATAAGCTTTTCTTCATAAAACGGCACTTCAGGAAGAAGAATAATATCTGGTGCCTGCTCGTTCTTCTCGTGAGCAAGAGCGGATGCAGCACCAAGCCAGCCTGCATCACGACCCATTGTTTCAATGATGGTGATACTCGATTTGCCATAGACTTCAGCATCTCGGGCAAGTTCTTGTACGGCAGTGGCAATATATCGCGCTGCACTTCCGAATCCGGGCGTATGGTCTGTGCCTTCAAGATCGTTGTCGATGGTCTTAGGGATGCCAATAGTGGGGATATCAATAAGGTTTTCAGCAAAATACCTTGAGATTTTATCGACGGTGTCCATCGAGTCATTGCCACCAATATAGAGAATGCCATCAATGACAAGCGAAGTAAGGCGTGATGTTATTTTTTGGTAGAAGTTTTTGTCTTGTGTGGGATTTGGCAACTTATACCGACAACTCCCAAGGAAGCTTGAAGGAGTTTGAGCGAGAAGTTCTACGCTCTGTTTATTACGTGTTGGATGGAATATATCGCTCAGGTTTACGGTACGACCTTCTAAAAAACCTTCGATGCCGTTGCACATGCCGATGACTTCAATGTCGTGTTTATGTGCTTGGTTGATGATTCCTGCGAGTGAAGAATTGATTGCCACCGTGGGGCCACCTGATTGGCCGACAAGTACTTTTTGAATCGTTCGCATGAAACTCCCTGTGTTTTGGAAACTGACAGCTTGAAAAACATAGAACGTTAGAGCGTCGAACTAAAAAGCCACACGGAGAACTACTATACGGTGGATAGGTGGAGTGTAAACCCTCATTTCAGATGAGTACGTAGCCATACCGCTTACGATAGGAAATCCTAGGTGAGCGGTATCTTTGTACATGAACCAGTTAATTTTATGTCTTGCGATGGTATGAGTATGTGCGGTGTGGCGCTAGGACTATGCTTGTAACGTATGCCGCTCGTCCAGCGCACCAAGAAAATGGGGAAGTCCATCTACAATGATAGGCTCTTCTGCTCCGGCTGCCAGAGGGCGCAGGTAGCGCAGTGCCGCCTCAGTTACGTTAAAACCGTCGCTGGAGATCATATCCGCAGACACGAGCTTTACTTTATTGGCAACATCCGCAACCGGCACGGTGCATATTTCAGTTGTGTAAGGTATATCGCCCAAGCGACGAATGCCAACCATAACGCCTGTTTCTCCCCGGAGAACGGCTTCAATCCCGGCGGCTCCGAGCGCTTCAGCTTCATCCAAATCAACTTTGCTTGCCGCATGCGATGCACAGCGCTGTAACGTATTGAGCTCAATACCGCGAGATTTTACGGCCAAGCAAGTTTTTGTCAGCTGTGACAGGTATGCCGCCGTTCCCGATTGTGCTGCAAGGTGTCCAAAGGTATCGGTTGCAACGGATCCCGAGTCAAACAGAAAACTTCCGTCTACGCGATGTACGCCTTCGCTGACCACAACCATTACGTTGTTCTTCTCGGCAAGGCGTGCTTTGATGCGGGCGAGAAGAACTTCTTCATCAAGAGGAACTTCCGGTAAAAGTATAAAATCGGGGGCGGTTCCGCAGATATCACCTGCAAGTGCTCCGGCAGCGGTGAGCCAGCCGGCATCTCGGCCCATGGCTTCAATAAAGGTAACGTTTTTTGTGTCGTAGACACCACCGTCGCGCGTGAGTTCTGCGGTCACGGTTGCTACAAAGCGCGCGGCACTTCCGAAACCAGGCGTATGGTCTGTGCCTTCAAGGTCGTTATCGATGGTTTTGGGAATGCCAACAACTGGCACGTCAATGCCTGTATTTGCAAAGTAGTGAGAAAGCTTATCGGTGGTATCCATCGAGTCATTGCCACCGATGTAGAGAATGGCGTCTATTCCAAGCTCATTCATGCGCATGGTGATGCGCTGGTAGAAGGAGGGGTTTTCATCAGGTTTAGGCAACTTAAAACGACAGCTTCCAAGCCAACTTGAAGGTGTGTTTCTCAATAGTCTGAAGTTTTGCTCGGCTGTATTGGGGGAGGAAGCAAGGTTGAGAGCTTGGGTAAGATCAGCCACGCGGCCTTCAAGAAAACCTTGGATGCCGTTGCGCATGCCAAGAATACGAAGATTATGACTATATGCAGTGCGTATGACACCCGCAAGCGATGCGTTGATGGCAGCAGTTGGGCCGCCGGATTGTCCTACCAAGATGGTTTTGATTTTACGCATAGTTCCCGTCATATCTCCTTTTGTTTCTTATGCATGTGCGATGTTTTGAGTGAAATACCTCATCGCATTTCTTCAACAATGTAAAGAATACTATTTCCCAATATACTTAATATAGATCTGGCAGGGATTCCACTCATCCCATAAGGTGGGGAAACACTCCAGTTCTTTATAGCCCATGGCGATATAGAAGCGGTTGGTTATGTCATATTCTTTATACTGTCCCATCTTGACAGTCTTTACTTGTGAATAGGTGTACCCGAGCTTTCTTGCCATCGCCTCATAGACTGCATTCAGTTTTGTTCCTATCCCCATACGATGATATTTTTTCTTAATTCCCATTACAAAAATATCCGCACAGTCTTTGCTTGTGGCGTTCAACACGATAAAACCCGCCACTTCGTCATGAATGAAACAGGCGAGAAGAGGCTTGTCCTGGGAATCTACAACATATTCTTCCGTGCTTTCCGGCATCCCAAACCACTCCGGAAGATCATTGAGGATTTCCCTTGAGATGGCCTCTTTTTCTTTTTTGTCGGAGATCTCTTTTATTGTGAGCTCCACGCATCCTCCTACAAATGAGGTTGATAAATAAAAGTTCAGCTGCAGTAATCGGTTGTAATAAAAAGCCGCACCCGTTGAGGTGCGGCTTTGTTGTACATACTACGCAACTTGCTTTAGGGTCAAGCAATAGCTTAGCGAAGATTATAGAAAGCGTCGAGACCAAGATACTCAGCACCCTCGCCGAGGTCATCCTCAATGCGGAGAAGCTGGTTGTACTTAGCAACACGCTCGGTACGAGCAGGAGCACCGGTCTTAATCTGGCCGGCATTGGTTGCGACAACAAGATCGGCAATGGTGGTGTCTTCAGTCTCACCGGAACGGTGGGAGACAACTGCGGTGTAGCCGGCGCGCTTAGCCATCTCGATAGCCTCAAGAGACTCAGTCAAGGTACCAATCTGGTTAACCTTAATGAGGATGGAGTTACCGGCATGAAGCTCGATGCCCTTCTTCAGACGCTGAGTGTTGGTGACAAAGAGGTCATCGCCAACAAGCTGAATCTTCTTGCCAAGGCACTCGGTAAGAATCTTCCAGCCATCCCAGTCTTCCTCTGCAAGGCCGTCCTCAATGGAAATGATGGGGAACTTCTCGACCATTTCCTCATAGTAGGCAACCATTTCCTCAGCGGTAAGGGAACGACCCTCGCCCTTGAGCTCATACTTGCCGGTTTCCTTGTTGTAGAACTCAGAGGAAGCAGGATCCATAGCAAAGCGGAAGTCTTTGCCAAGCTCAAAACCGGCCTCAGTAACTGCTTTAGCGAGATACTCAAGAGGCTCCTCATTGGAGTTGAGGTCTGGTGCAAAGCCGCCCTCATCACCGACACCGGTGGAAAGACCGGCGGACTTGAGGGTATTCTTGAGGGTGTGGTAGACCTGTGCACACCAACGAAGTGCGGTTGTAAAGTCAGGAGCACCCACAGGCATAATCATGAACTCCTGGAAGTCAACGTTGTTGTCAGCGTGGACGCCACCGTTCAGGACGTTCATCATAGGAACAGGAAGTGTGTGGCCGTTTGCGCCACCAAGATATGCGTACAGAGGAAGCTCTGCAGAAGCGGCTGCTGCATGAGCAACTGCCAAAGAAACGCCGAGAATGGCGTTTGCACCAAGGCGACCCTTGTTGGGAGTGCCGTCAAGCTTAATCATTGCGAGGTCAAGACCGCGCTGGTCCTCTGCGTCCATGCCGATAACGAGATCACGAATCTCAGTATTGACATGCTCAACTGCCTTCAGGACGCCCTTGCCAAGGTAGCGGCTCTTGTCGCCATCGCGAAGCTCAACAGCCTCAAACTCGCCGGTGGAAGCACCGGAAGGAACGATTGCACGGCCAAAGGAGCCGTCATCGAGAACAACTTCAACCTCAACGGTTGGGTTGCCGCGGGAATCGAGGACCTCACGTGCGTGGACATCATAAATCTGGCTCATAGCTCACCTTTCTATTGGTAACAGCTTTTCTGCCTTCACAGACAATATAAGTATACCCGTTATGGTCTTTGTGATAACGGTTTTGGCGGCAATTTCAAAACTAAATAGCCATTTGTCTCTTTGCTCCTGTTTAATGGTTACTCGTATTATTCTCTGGGATTTTCTGGATAAATAATAACAAGCATCATTTTGAAGTCCTCAAGAGCTTTAAGGGCATGAGGATGGCCGAGTGGCATAACGATAGAATTGCCCGCTTCAAGGACAAACGTGTCGTCATCAATGGTAATCTCCACCTTGCCTTCAAGCGCGGTGACAAACGCGTCACCGCCGGCACGGTGGCTTGCAATTTCTTCTCCGGCACCAAAGGCAAACAGTGTGACGCTGACATGGTCATTTTGAGCAAGCGTTTTGCTGATGACCTGACCGGGAAGACACGCTACCTGATCTTTCAAAACCATTACTTCTTTAGCGTTGATATTTTTCATAACGCCGGGCTTAATGTGTTCTGACATGGTTTTCTCCTCCATGTATATAGTCTTCTTGCATGATGAGTTTAAGTAAGTCGAAGCCTACTCTATGGTTACCAGATACCCCAAAAGCTCAAGACTATCCTTAAAACCGATAACAAGTCTTCCTGAGACCGTATCGAATGAGGTTACTGATTCGTCAGGACAAAATCCGAAGATTTTCCGGGTAGAGTGGGCTGCAACAGTGCAGGATACGCTTATCTTGTGATCATCTGAGTCTTTGAGATGATAGTCTGAGACAAGAATTGGCTTATCCGTTTTGTTTTCTACGTCAAACAAAAGACCCGGCCGGCCGTTTGTCCCGGTAAATTTACCAAGATACGTAATCTTGACTCGTTCCGTATCAACGAGCACCTGGTTCTTTTCTTCATCAAGGGCTATTGCGTCCACAAACTTATCGTACCTATCGTCTTTTGGGTCAAGGGCATCGTAAAGTTTTTCGAATTCCTCATCGGTTACGGATTCATGAATTGGCTTTGACGAGGCGGATGTATCGGAAGGAAGTTTAATTCCCTTCAGGTCTCCATACGAGTCGTAGGTATCACTGACCTTCTTAAAGAGGTATGTGTGGCCGGGGGCTCGATAGGTAAGTGTTCCTTCAGAAACTTGAAATACACCGCTCCATTTATCCCCAATAGTGTAGCTGATCATATACATGGTTCCTTTTGAACTGCCGTTGCCAAAACTGATTTGGCTGGTCTCTCTCCAAGTAAAGACCTTCACCGTACCCTTATTATTGATGGCACCCGTGCCATCGCTTTTGAACTGGATGGTAAAACGATTGCTGGAAACAGTCTGAGGCTGAGGCTCGGAATCATCATCCTGATCATTTTTAGGATAGACGAATTTGGTGTCCGTATCCTCTTTGTCAAAGAGCCAAGTTCCTGTGATGACAGGGGTGGAGTCTTTAATCCTGCTGCCGGTATCGGGAGCCTCCGTGGTTGGCTTTTCCGTTTGGGGAGTATCGGTAGCAGTCCCGTCGGATTTTTGGGATTTATCGGAAATAATCTTAGGTATGAATCCACATCCACCCAGAGAGAAGATCAAAAGGACCGAAAACAGAGTGGCAAAGAACTTCTTACCCATGAGACCCTCCTAGAACTTAATCTTGTACCAGTATGTTTTCTGGTTGTTTTCTATAGAGATTGCAAGATGCCCTTGGGCTCCCGAATAGTCTTTTGGATTGTTATCGGTGCCGTAATACAGAAAAAGTGTGCGGGTTTGGTGAGGTGCGAGTGCGCCGGGCATAAACATTTCTGTGCCATTGTTATCCGCAAAGCTTGAGATGAAAGTCATTTTTGAATCCGTTTTGTTTTCGGCAGAGAGAATGTAGCCCATGCGACCTTTGAAATCGACGCCCGTGCCAGTGACCGTGAGCTTAAGATATTCGCTGTCAATGAGGGGTTGACTTAACTCATCGGTCTTTTGGATACTCTCGATAAAGGTATCAAACGATTCGTCGATGACTTCGTAGTCTTTATCAAATTCTTCCTGTTCAAGTGCATTGATATAAAAATCCCGTGTTACCGGCAGTTGATCTTTAGTAGGGAATTCTGCAATCTCATGATATGAGTCATACTCGGTACTGACCTTTTTGAATTGAGTGTCCACCTTTAAGATTGTCATGGTAAGAGTGTCGCCGTTAAGGGTAATGGTGCTGGGAATCGCTTTATCATCAGATGAGATTTTTATTGTTACGGGGTCGCTCTTCGTCTGTTCTTGACTTGAATCGGCTTTTCTTGACGCAGTTTTGTTTGAGGAAACGATTTCCCATGTGATCGGTTCGGTTCTTCCAAAGACATTTACTGAACCTGTTTTGTCAGCTTTAAATTGAACGGTAAAGTGTCTGCCCCCGCGTTCTTCTCGCTGTTTTTTGTAAGAGTCGTCAAAAAGTTTTTGACGAGTTTGAGCAGAGCCCTTTTTGTCAAAGGTGGAGTCATAGGAGTTTTCCCAAGTACCGACTAAGCGAGAAGTAACATCCGTCGATTTCTCGGTTTGCGTTGTGTTGCCGGTAGATTCATCCGTTGTTTTCTGGTCATCAGATATGATTTGGGGAAGTAACCTGCATCCAACAAGTGAAAAAACAAGCAGTCCCATTAAAAAAGTCGTTGCAAGTCTTTTTGCACGCATAGCATCCTCGCATTCATATGAGCATGAATCAAAGATCACCTGATATCAAAAGTATAGTCTTGAGTTGTATGCGTGGTGCAAGGATGCTGTTTTTTATATGCCAGCGCAACCATCCTTCAGGTAAGCGGTCAAAAGAGGTGTCATAGGGCCTTGTGAGACAATGGTTACGCGGTGCATGGCGCGCGAGATTGCCGTGTAAAGTCTGCGCCTGGAAAGCTCGTCATTTCCGTATACTTCCGCCTGTGCATCAGCAATGATAACCCTATCAAACTCAAGTCCTTTGGCAAGCGCAAGGTCGAGAAGGACAACCCCTTGCGCGGGTAAGGTGTCCTGTGATGTCACGACGGTTACGAGCGGTTTGTTGTGAGGCGGTACATCCTGCTTTTTACCGGCAGGCATATCGTTTTTCTCGCGAGAGAGTGTCGTGTTACTCAGTTGCTTTTCGAGCCACCGCACGCGTTGCTTGTCTTGAGCAATGACAGCGGTGAGACCGCCGTTATCGGCTGCTTCACCAATGGCCTCACGCAAGGCGTCAAGATAGCAAATGCGCTGCGTATCCGTATTAGAGTTGACAACTTCCCGAAGAACGGGACGAGTTCCCTCGCGGTGGACGGAGCTTATCTGCACGCGCTCACGATTTGAAAGCAGCGAGGTAAAAAGCTCGGTAATCTCAGGAGAAGAACGGTAGCTTGTCATGAGGCGACATTCTTCAACACTGCCGTGGGTCTCGGTAAATATGTTACGAATCTGATCAAAAGTCGCCGAATCTTGATAGATAGCCTGGTGCGCATCACCAAGGAGTAAGAAATGCGCCCGCGAGAAGTAACGTGCCAGCACCATAAGCTGCGTGACGGAATAATCTTGCACCTCGTCAATCATGACGAAGCGAGCATTTTGGGCGCCGGAACCGGTAATCAAAAGGCGTAAGTAAACCCATTCGGCACCGCTTAGAGCTTGGGTATTCAAAATACGCATACCGATGCAGTCAATACGCAGCCACGTGGCAGCTTCAATTTTGTCATGCGCGGAGGCAAAACGGTATGCAAGATATTGGCGCGTGGCGGTAAGAATTTCTTCGTCGCTTGACGGATTGATGGTGTGTCCAAAAACCTGTACCTGTTCTTCAACATCAAGTCCAAGCATTTCTTCTTGCAGACTGTCTTTGTGAGCCATCTGTCCCAAGCGTCGCTCAAGGCGCGTATGGAGCTCGTCTTTGACAAGCGCAATAAGGCGAGGCCCAACGGGGAATTTGGAAAACTTTGCTACCGCGCTTGCCACTTGTGCCGGTTTAATAAGCTGCTGGTTGTTAAGGGAGATACCCCGGAAATCATCTTCTTCAAGCACAAGGCTTGCAATACCGTCTTCAAGCTGAGTGAGAAGTGCGGGATCGTCGTGTGCTCCTGAAGCATGATCTGCAAGTCCGAGGCTACCAAGGAATTCGTTCCACGTGGTAACGTGAGGGTTTGACTCACCCATGCTTGGAAGCACGGTATCTATGTAGCGACCGAAGACATCGTTGGGGGTGAAGAGATGCACTTGATCGGCGCGAAGCGTCTTGCGTTCCCGATACAGAAGGTACGCAATGCGCTGGAGAAGTACCGAGGTTTTGCCGGAGCCTGCAATGCCATTAACCAGAAGTACCGGTACGTCGGCGTGGCGGACCACCGTGTTTTGCTCGCGTTGAATGGTTGCCGTGATGGCCTGCAACTTTTCTGTATGATGACGGCGGAGTGCAGACAGAAGCAGCGAATCCTCAATGGCTACGGTAGTGTCAAAATACATATTGAGTGTATCGCGTACGATGTCAAACTGGCGACGTAATTCCAGCTCAACCGTGCGTTTTTTGCCGTCGACTTCGTAGGAGGTCTGACCCATTTCTTGGTTGTAATACGTTTCGGCGACGGGGCTTCTCCAGTCCACAATCAGGGGATTTCTGTCTTCGTCGGTAATGCCCGCAGCGCCGATGTACACGTCGCGAGAAGGGCGGCCGGGCCGCATTTTAAGGCGGACTTTTGCAAAGTAGGGTTGTCTGAGAAGCATCTCAACACGACCGAGCTTCTCGACAGTGAAATCGTGGTATTGGTTATAGGTGTCGATAACACTGTTGAGTGTTTCAATGGCGGCAAGGGTCTCAATGGTTTCATCTGCACCGCCAAAGTCGGGGCGAATCTCTTCACTCATTTGGCGTAGGTCTCGAGCGGCATCTTTTTGCGTGGTATTGAGCGTCGTTTCAAGATCGGTACGTATTTTAACCAGCATGGCATAGATCTCGGAAAGATGTGCTTGCTCTTGAGCGTGAATTTCATCCATGAAGTGTCCTTGCGAGCGTGTTGTGGTACGGCATTACAGCGTTGCGTCTTCGATGCGACGGCGGAGCTCGTCAATACCAAGACCGGTTTCCGATGAGGTGATGATAATCTGTTCTTGCGCGAGGCCAAAGGACGAGCGTAGTGCGGCTGCGGCCTGGCTTTGCTTGTTTCGGGTGATTTTATCCGCTTTGGTAAGGGCCACCACAAAGGGAAGTTCGGCTTCTGTCAAAAAATTGACCATCTGTAGGTCAAGCTTTTGTGCTTCATGACGAATATCAACCAGAGAAATAACCAGATTAAAGCTGCGTTCCTGCTCAAAATATCCGCCGATAAGATCGGTCCAGCGCTGCTTTTCTGTATGCGATACCTTGGCATATCCATATCCTGGAAGGTCAACAAACTTCACACCGTCAACGTCAAAGAAGTTGATGTTGGCCGTTTTGCCGGGGACGCTTGAAACGCGTGCAAGCTGTTTGCGGCCTAAAAGGCGGTTCAAAAGTGACGACTTGCCCACATTTGAGCGACCAACGAAGGAGACTTCGGGGGTGGTTGGTTTGGGAAGCTGGGCGATTGTGCCATACGAGGCTTCATATCGGGCAGTTTCATATTTGAGAGCCATCAATCCTCCGTTTTACTGGTAAATCATTTGGTAGCAAGTATCAATTTTGGCAATACGTATCAATACAAGCTGCTTAAAGTTGTTTTACGCCATAGCGTGCGTAGTACGCATCTATGGCGGCTTTCAGCGTATCATCAATTACAATACGTCCACTGACCTCGTGATTGTAGAGTGCTTCGGTTACCTCTGCCATAGTTACGATGGCAGAGGTGGGGAAGCCGTAGCGCTCAGATACCTCCTGAAGTGCGCAAACACTGCCGCCTTTTCCAACTTCCATGCGGTTAAGCGAGACCATAAGTCCCATGACCTTGACGTTTGCAATGGATGTAATCAGCGGATACGTTTCTTCGATAGACTTGCCGGAAGTGGTTACGTCTTCCACCATGACGACCTTCTCGCCGTCGTGAAGCTCGGCGCCTAAAAGCATGCCCGCGTCTGCGCCGTGGTCTTTAGCCTCTTTGCGGTTTGAGCAGTAGCGAACCTCTTTGCCATAGAGCTCCTGTAAGCCCATGGCAGTAATGACGGCCAAAGGAATGCCCTTGTAGGCTGGTCCAAAGACAACGTCAAAATCCAGACCAAAGTTGTCATGAATGGCGCGGGCATAATACAAGCCCAGCTTATGGAGCTGATCTCCCGTAACATAGGCACCGGCGTTCATAAAAAAGGGAGACGTGCGTCCGCTCTTAAGCGTAAACTCGCCAAATTTAAGTACGTCACTTTTGACCATAAACTCAATAAATTCCTGCTTGTAGTCTTCCATGGCGTCTCCCTTGTGGACGGATTGTATATAGTGGTCGTCATGTTTGTGGCGAGAAGCCCTGTTTTGTGTGTGAACTTCTCGTGCACGATGTTTCATTTTAACCCGACAGTAGTAGTTGTGGTGCAACAAGCTTTAGGGATGCTCTAAACTAGACTTTATCTAGGAGGTAGTAAAGATCCTTTGCGCTCTAAAATGTCTTTGGATCTAGAGGAGGTTTTTGTGGAACGCACCAAAATTGCAGCACTTTATGCTGATGCGGAACAGCTTGGCGGTACGGAGGTTACTGTTGCCGGTTGGGTTCGATCAGTGAGGGATATGAAGAACTTCGGCTTTGTCACGCTCAACGATGGAAGTTGCTTCAAAGATTTACAGGTTGTTATGAATCGCGAGACATGCACCAATTATGATGCCGTTGCATCATGCGGTGTTGGTGCGGCTCTGATTATTCACGGTGTTTTGGAGCTGACGCCGGAGCGCCCGCAACCCATTGAGCTTCAGGCTCATACCATTGCTATTGAGGGAGCCTCAAGCCCTGAGTATCCTATGCAGAAAAAGCGCCAGTCGCTGGAGTATCTGCGCACACAGCAGCATCTTCGTCCGCGTACGAATCTTTTCCGTGCGGTATTTCGCGTGCGTTCGGTAGCCGCATACGCCATCCACAAATTCTTTCAGGATCAAGGCTTTGTCTACGTTAATACACCTATCATTACCACCTCTGATGCCGAGGGTGCCGGAGAGATGTTTCAGGTGACTACGCTTGATCTGGAGAACATTCCGCATACCGATGCAGGAAAAGTTGATTACACGCAGGATTTCTTCGATACCTCCGCGCATCTGACGGTTTCCGGTCAACTTCAGGCTGAGAACTTTGCCATGGCCTTTGGCGATGTGTATACCTTTGGTCCTACATTTCGCGCCGAGAATTCCAATACGCGCCGTCATGCGGCGGAGTTTTGGATGATTGAGCCCGAGATGGCTTTCTGCAATCTGGCACAGGATATGGATATTGCCGAGGCAATGCTTCAGTACGTGATTTCTTACGTGCTTGAACATTGCGCCGACGAGCTTGAGATGCTTAACAAATTTGTAGATAAGGGTTTGCTTGAGCGCCTGCACCATGTAGCAACATCTGAGTTTGCTCGCGTATCGTATACCGATGCCATTTCCATTCTTGAAGAAGCGATTTCACAAGGCGAGAAGTTCAACTATCCCGTCAAGTGGGGTATTGACCTGCAGACCGAACATGAACGCTATTTAACGGAGAAGCACTTCAAAAAGCCGATTTTCGTGACGAACTATCCTGCCGAGATTAAAGCGTTTTATATGCGCACAAATGATGACGGCAAGACGGTGGCTGCTGCCGATTGTTTGGTTCCCGGTATCGGTGAGATTATCGGCGGCTCTCAGCGCGAAGAGCGTTTAGACGTGCTTGAACGGCGTATCAAGGACTTGGGCATGGATCCTGAACAGTACAAGTACTATCTTGATTTGCGCCGTTATGGCTCTTGTACGCATTCGGGCTTTGGTTTGGGCTTTGAGCGTTTGGTTATGTACCTAACCGGTGTCGACAATATCCGCGATGTTATCCCGCATCCGCGCACCGTTGGTAATGCGGAGTTTTAGGAAGAAGGAGCGTATGTCTGAAAGTGTCGAGACCTGCTGTGTGCAGGGAGGTTATCAGCCTAAGAACGGCGAGCCGCGAGAAGTACCTATTGTTCAATCGACTACCTTTGCCTATGAGAACTCTTCGCAGATGGGGGATTTGTTTGACCTGAAAGCATCAGGTTATTTCTATTCTCGTTTGCAAAATCCAACGCTTGATAGCGTTGCGGCAAAAATCTGTGAGCTTGAAGGTGGAAGTGCCGCAATGCTTACGGCCTCCGGTATGGCTGCAGCGTTCTTCTCGATCTTTAATATCGCTGAGGCAGGAAGCCATGTCGTGGCTGTTTCCACTATTTACGGCGGCACGTTTAACCTGCTCTCTACAACACTTCCTAAGATGGGTGTGGAGTGCACGTTTGTCTCGCCCGATGCGTCCGATGAAGAAATTGCTGCAGCATTCAGGCCCACGACCAAGTGCGTCTTTGGTGAGACCATTGCAAATCCTGCGCTGGTGGTGCTTGACATTGAGCGTTGGGCAAAGGCTGCACATGCGCATGGCGTCCCTTTGATTGTTGATAATACGTTTGCGACGCCAGTGAATTGTCGTCCGATTGAGTGGGGAGCCGATATTGTCATTCACTCCACCACAAAGTATATGGACGGTCATGGAGTGGCTGTTGGCGGTGCCATTGTTGATGGCGGAACGTTTGATTGGATGGCACATAAGGACAAGTTCCCCGGTTTGACGGAGCCCGATCCTTCGTATCATGGGCTTGTATATGCTCAGGCGTTTGGTCAGGGCGGAGCTTATATCACAAAAGCAACCGTGCAGCTTATGCGCGATCTTGGTGCAATCCAGTCGCCGCAAAACGCATTCTATCTCAACTTGGGCTTGGAGTCGTTGCATGTTCGTATGGCGCAGCATTGCAAGAATGGCCAGGCAGTTGCCGAGGCGCTTGCAGCGAACGAGCGCGTTGAATGGGTGCGCTATCCGGGTCTTACTACCGATCCGTATTTTGAGTTGGGAAAGAAATATCTGCCTCAGGGCTCGTGCGGTGTTGTTTCGGTTGGCATTGCGGGCGGTCGTGAAGCTGCCGAGAAGTTCTTGGGTAATTTGAAGATTTTCAGAATTGAAACCCATGTGGCAGACGCCCGCTCTTGTGCTCTGCATCCGGCAAGCTCAACGCATCGACAACTCTCCGATGAAGAGCTAATCGGCGCCGGTATTACTCCTAATACGGTACGACTTTCCTGCGGGATTGAAGGCACTCAAGATTTGGTAGCTGATGTGGAGCAGGCCTTGGCAGCACTGTAAATGTGAGAACTACCGACAGTAAATACCATGCCCGTCACAGCTTTCAAAACTGCGACGGGCATTGTGTTTAGTTCCACTCTTCGGCTAAGAGGAAATCACGGATATTTTGGTGCTTAATACCATTTCTGCTCATGTCGAATTCATCGAGAGAAACAACATACTTCGGGAAATTGTCACGGATAGAATCGTATACGCCGAACTCACGGTTGACTGTTTCTTCCGATGCAAGAAGATACGCAACTTGAACATACAGCTTTTTGCCATGCCTGTTGCATACAAAATCAATTTCCTTATCGCCAGCTCTGCCAACGGTTATTTCATAACCTCGGCGCAGTAATTCCAAGTAGACGATATTCTCTAAAACGAGATTGATATCACGCGTGTTGCCGCCAAAAACAGCTTCACGGATACCGTGATCGGCAATGTAGTACTTCTCGTTGGAAGCAAGGACCTGTTTGCCTTGTATATCTTCTCGTTTTACCTGGTAGAACAGGTAAGCCTCACAACAGTATTTAATGTAGTTGAGGATTGTTTCTGGAGCAGTGGCGCGACGCTCGTTTTTAAGGAACTTTGCAAGAGAGTTTGCTGAGAAGGTCGTGCCCATATTGGCCATCACATAAGAAATGATTCGCTCAAGCAGGTCAACATCTCTGATTTTATTCCGCTTGACGATATCCTTCAGCTGGACAGAGTTGAATAAATCTTGAAGGTATTGCTTGGATGGGGCATCGGTGTAGCGAAGGTTTGCAAGGTAAGGCATACCTCCGAGAAGTAAATACTTCTGGAAACACTTCTGGATTGATGCATTGGGTACAACGGGACGATATAGCTCCATAAACTCTCTGAATGAGAATGGATAAATTGTAAACTCCACGTACCGTCCACCCAGGTAGGTTGCAAGTTCGCCGGACAACAGTTTTGCATTCGACCCGGTGATATAGATGTCACAATCCAGGGAAACACGAAAAGAGTTGACGTACTTTTCCCAGTCGGTAACCTCCTGTATTTCATCAAAGAACAAATAGGCTTTGCCTTTAACCTCTGCAACTCTTCTGGTAATCTCATCGTGCAGAGCCTGAGCGGTTTGTAGATGGGAGTAGTTCATATCTTCAAAATTGATGGAGATTAACTGTGCCGGATCGATGCCTGACTCTATGAGTTCTTGCTTGATCAGTTCCAACATGACTGACTTTCCACAGCGACGAATACCGGTCATAACCTTTATAAGATCTGACCCGATAAACGGTCGAATGCGGCTCATGTATAGTTCACGTTTAATCATAAATTTCACAGCCTTCCTCTTGGCTGAGAGTAGTATATATCACTTATATCTTAAATTTTATGATTAAATCATGATTTTATAAGTTATAACTGATGAAATTTATAACCTTAGTTCGTTATAAGAAGTATTTGTAATGCTTTTGGAGAGCCAAGATATACAGCTACCAAAATTTAAATTTCCCTCTAACGTGCAGTTTTGTATCGTTCACATCTTTTTGAAGAATAATATTGAAAGAGAAGAAGATTCACTCTTGCTATAGTATTTTTATAATATATACTATACGTTATATACATCTAGTATATATTGTGAAGGGACTGAAATGGGCGTTCAAAAAGAAATCTCAGATCTCGTCAGACAAATTGTTTTAGAACGGGCAATCCATCAGGTTTATTGGATTGCAGCAGGAGGCTCCTATGGTGGCTTCTATCCAGCTAACTATTTTATGCAATGCGAATCGAAGACAATTTCAACATGTATGATTACCAGCAAAGAGTTTGTTCTAGCGACTCCTGCCAAGGTGAGCGAGGATGCTCTTTGTGTGGTATGTTCAATGAGAGGAACGAAAGAGACGTGTGACGCGGCTCAAGTGGCGCGTGAACGAGGAGCTTATGTCCTTGCCCTTTATGTAGATGAATCTGATCTTACGAAAAACTGCGATGCAAAGATTAAGTATGAATCCATTGCCTTAGATTCAAGCAAAACAGAGAGAGTTAATTCCAGCATAGGACTCTGCATTGCAATGACCCTGGTTTATGAAGTTGAAGGTTACGGTTATTACCAAACAGCCATGGATGTGTTTAGTAAGGTTGATACGCTCTATAGAAAAGCCGTAGAACATACAACACCATTGGCAAAAAAGTGGGCAGACACTGTTGCGAAAGAGTCAACGATATACGTAATGGGTTCAGGTCCGGCATTTGGGTCAGCCTACATTTTTTCAATCTGCAATATAGAAGAGATGCTCCAGATTGATTCTCCTACGGTTAATTCGTGTGAGTTTTTTCACGGACCTTTTGAGGTGCTTGATGTGAATAAGCCATTTTTTATGTTGGTGTCTGTTGGGCGCTGCAGGCCGGCTGATGAGAGGGCAGTTACATTTCTCAGGCGGTACGGGGGAGAAAAGATTTATCTTTTGGACGGGAATGAGATTGGTTTAGGTGCCATTCCAGATGAGGTATCAGAGTACTTCAATCACATTCTGTTCTCACCCATTCTTAACAATGTCTATATGCGTGCCTTGTCGCAGGCTATTCCAAAGGATTATATGACGAGAAGATATATGTGGAAAGTTGCGTATTAGTCCGTTTACCCCTTGTAAACGACCGTTGACCGAAGTATAGAGCACCATCAAAACAAGGTGAGTATTTATCTGTATAAGACGTATATGATGTCTGATATGTTATAGCATGAAAGGAGCGTCAAATATGAAGCAAATCATTTTGGCATCGCACGGCAACTTAGCTGAAGGTGCAGTTGATACTGTCAGGATGATTGTCGGAGACGTGAGCAATATCCATGCGGTTACTTTGCAGCGTGATGATACGGATTCGATAAAAAGCAAGTTGAATGATTTGATTGCTACGTTTGATCCGGCAGATGCTGTATTTATTCTTACCGATGTACTTGGAAGTAGTGTTAATAATTCTGCGGTAGAGTTTCTTTCCGATCATCCCCACCTATCTGTTATTTCAGGAATGAATTTACCTTTGATTTTGACCTTGGTTCTGGAGGATGAAAAAGAGGATTCAGACAAAGTAATAAAGAACGTAATCATGGAAGGGCGAAGAGGTATCTTAGACTGCTCAAATCCTGAGGACTCCGTTAATGATGTGCCTGCGGCGATAGCACCTAAAATTCACAAGGGAGTTATTGGCGAAAAGACAAAAACCGCTTTAGTGCGTCTTGATTACCGGCTTCTTCATGGACAAATCGTATTTTCCTGGGTTAATACCGTTGGAGCTAACAGAATCATTGTTGTTGATAATGAGGCTGCAACCGATGAGGTTAAAAAGGGAGCTTTGAAGCTTGCAAAGCCGGCAGGAGTCTATCTCAATGTCTTTACGGTAGAAAAAGCGCTGTCAAAACTTGAAAAGCTTTCAACCTTAGGTGATACGGTCATGTTTGTGTTTGGCAACACAAAAGAATTGCTTGAATTTTCCAAGAGTCATCAATTTAAAGAAATAAATTATGGAGCCACGGCAAATAAGGATGGTGCCGAGCAGATCGGCGGATCAGGCAGTTCTGTTTTTCTCGATGAGTTGGAGAAACAGGATACTAAAGAATTACTTGCGCTTGGTTCAAAGATTTATATCCAGCAGACCCCTTCTCATCAGCGGGTTGAGTTGAATTCTATTTAGAAAACTATCAAGTGAAAGGAGACGTGTATGAATTCCCTCGTAAGTGCATTTCTAGTAGGACTTGTTGGTGTTTTTTGTATGCTCGATTCACGCCTTTTGGGACGTTTGAATTTTGAGCAGCCACTTGTAGGAGCTACGCTTGTAGGAGTTGTCCTAGGCAATGTGCCCATGGGTCTTGCGGTTGGTGCGGCGACCGAACTTGTAAGCATGGGTCTCGTTTCCGTCGGTGCCGCCGTTCCTCCTGATATGGTTCTTGGCAGTATTGTGGCATCCGCTTTTGCCTGTCTGACCGGTGCAAGTGTTGAAACCGCTATGACCATTGCTATCCCTATCGCAGTTCTTGGACAGCTTTTTGGTATTGTGTTTCGTTCGCTTATTGCTGTTTTGACACATAGTGCAGACGCAGCAATCGAAAACGGAAACTTTAAACGTGCAACTCACATGCATATTATCGTGGGTACCGTACTGTACTCGTTGATGTACTTTATTCCAATATTCTTTGCAGTATATCTTGGGACCGATGCTGTTCAAGCTGTTGTGGATTTGATTCCTGCATGGTTGAGCACAGGTTTAAATGTTTCCGCACAGATTCTAACGGCATATGGCTTGGCTTTGCTGCTATCGATGATGCTTTCAAAGGGAATGGCAGCCTTTCTGTTCTTGGGATTTTTACTGTCAGCTTACTTAGGTTTGTCAATTACCTCTGTTTCTCTGTTTGCCGTTGTTTTTGCCTTTATTCTTTCTGGACTTCGATTTGGAAAGAGTTCTCTTGCAATTTCCGGAAATGCAGCGTCGGATTATGATCCGCTCGAGGAAGATGAGTAGGTGGAAAAATGTCAGTTAAGGAAGTATCTCTTACTAAGAAAATCAGCCAGTTCTTTTGGCGCTCATGGGCTATTCAGGATTCTTGGAATTACGAACGACAGATGAACATGGGTTTTTTGTATGGTATTGCCCCGACGATCGATCGCTGTTATCCGGACGAATCAGATCCAAAACAGCTTGAGCTGAAAAAGGAAGCATATAAACGTCACATGGCGTTTTATAACTGCACACCTCAAACAAGCGCCTTTGTCTTGGGTCTTGCCGCTTCCATGGAAGAAGAGTATGCACAAGATCAGACAAGCGTAAATCCGGATGCAATCAACGCCATGAAGACGTCGCTTATGGGTCCTCTTTCTGGAATTGGAGATTCGTTTTTCCAGGGGACGATTCGCGTTATTGCTTTTGGACTTGGTGTTGCATTAGCACAGCAAGGTTCTATTTTAGGTCCTATTGTTGCAATGCTTATCTCCATTATTCCTTCTGTCCTTGTGACGTGGTTTGGAGCAAAGCTTGGTTATCAGGGCGGTCACCAATACTTAAAAAAGCTACAAGATGGCCAGACCATGGAACGGGTGATGTACATCTGCGGTGTTGTGGGATTAATGGCAGTGGGGAGCATGATTGCCTCTCTTATAGGAACAACGACACCCTTGGTCTTTGCAGACGGAACATTGGTTTTGCAGACGGTGCTTGACAGCGTCATGCCAAAGATGATTCCACTCATTCTAACCGGCTGCATGTATGCACTCATTAAACGAGGTATCAAAACAGAATGGCTTTTGGTTGTAGCAATTGCTGGCGGAATTGTCTTGTCTGCGCTGGGAATTCTGGCATAAAGTTTGGCGTTTTTACACACATGGTATTTGAAGGAGCGTGTCATGTTTGAAATTGATCTGGATCAGCCAAAGCGTATTGTTTCCGAGGTGCTAAAGACGCATCAAATTACTCATGTTGCTTTTGTGGGTTGCGGTGCGTCGATGTCGGAGCTCTATCCTGCAAAGTACTTTCTTGCCAATAATACGAGAACGCTTAATGTGCAAATATTTACGGCAAATGAATTCAATTACGACACACCTGCTTGGCTTGGTGAACATACCTTTGTGATAACCTGCTCTTTAGGTGGAGGAACGCCTGAAACTGTCCATGCAAATGAAGTTGCAAAAGCCGCAGGAGCACCAGTAGTGGCCATTACTCATTCCGGAGATTCAGCCCTTACTCGTGATGCCGACTATGTGGTGGTACACGGCTTTGAAGCCAACTATGCCGCAAAGGTTGAAAAAATGGGCTATGCTCTGGACTTTGCAGTAGAGATTCTTCAGCAAGTTGAAAAAACAGATCTCTACGAAGATGTTGTTGCAGGTCTTACTAACATATATGAATTGG
The DNA here is from genome assembly GCA_024691995.1 of Atopobiaceae bacterium. Taxonomy (GTDB): domain Bacteria; phylum Actinomycetota; class Coriobacteriia; order Coriobacteriales; family Atopobiaceae; genus Lancefieldella. The sequence goes on from JAILNA010000005.1 coordinate 58,179, forward strand.
CAGAAAAATCTGCTGAGAGTGCGAAAAAGGCTGCTCAGAAGTTTGCTGATGATTTCAAAGACGATCAGCTGATTTATCTTATGGGTTCTGGATCATCTGCGAAGGTAGCCTATTCAACCTCCATGTTCCTTTTTTCAGAAATGCAATGGATTGATTCAGCTGCTTATAACACAGGCGAATATTTTCACGGTCCGTTTGAGCTGACAGAGAAAGATAAGCCTTACCTATTGTTTATGTCAGAAGGAAATACCCGTGAGATGGATGCTCGCGCTCTTACGTTTATGCAGAGATTTGATGCAAAAATAGCTGTTATCGACACCAAAGACTACGGATTGTCCGGAGCAGTTCCAAAGAGTGTTGTGAGTTATTTCAATCCATTCATCCATACGGCTGTCATGAGGGTTTATGCCGAGAAACTCGCTGAAGCACGCGAGCATCCGCTTACAATGCGCCGTTATATGTGGAAGCTAACTTATTAATGAGCAAGTCTACTTGCTTGTTATGTCTGAGTTTCTAGCTTCTGCGCCTTATATGATGTTTGAAAGCTGTATTGGGAGTAATCCTGATGCAGCTTTTTTTGTGAGGTTACCTTATTCTGTCAATTTGGCAGAAAGAAATGTTTAAGATGTTATATTGTCTGTATTTTGTATGATATCTATGATGTTGACTTGGAGTAATACGTGTCAGTAACTACAGTTCATCCTCTTTACCAGCAAATTTATGATGATCTTAAACAATCCATTAAAGATGGGGAGTATAAGGTTAATCAAAAGATTCCTTCAGAGATGGAATTGAGTCAGCAATATTCAGTAAGTAGAATTACTGTTAGAAGAGCAATCGAGGATTTGTGCTCCGACGGTTATTTAACCAAAATGCAGGGGCGCGGTACATTTGTTGGCTCTCGTCATATTCAGAGAAGACTTGAACAGTCCCTTGCATCACGAAGTTTTACTGACATGTGTACAGCGAGCGGAGCAGTTCCTGGCGCACGTGTCGTTGATAAACAAATCGTTCCTGCAAAGAAGGATGAAGCGGACTTCTTTAGCTTGTCCAAGAATAGCCTTATGGTATTTATTAGAAGGATAAGGACTGCTGATGAGCTGCCTATTGCAGACGAAAGAGTAGTCATTCCGTATGATTGGGCGAGTGAATTGCTCACGTATCCCTTGAAGAATTCCTCAATTTTTGAAGCAATAGAAATACTTACGGGAAGAAAGCCCGTGAGTAGTAAAACTTGGACCATTAATGCGGTAAAAGCAACAACCGAACAGGCAAGACTTTTAGAAGTGGCAACGGCTTCACCGCTTATTTTAAGTCAGTCATTCTTTGTAGATAAAGAAGAAAAACCAATATGTCTTAGTCGGGATTACTTTGTAGGAGGCAGATACGAACTGAGTCTCTAAAACGTTGTTTTAAGTAAGAAGCTCTTCTCAGGTGAGAAGAGCTTCTCGTTAGCTAGTCTTCAACTTCAAGAAGTTCAATATTGAAGTTCAAATCTTTACCCGCCATGGGATGGTTGGTGTCAAAGGTAATAGTGGTTCCGTCATTTTCAACGACCGTTGCTCTGATGGGGTAGCCGTTGGGTGTACCAAGTGTTACCTGTTGACCGGAGACGAGCTTTTCTGACCCGGGAAGCTGTGCTACCGGAATGCTCTGGATTGCTTCTTCGCGACGCTCGCCGTAAGCTTCGGCTGCGGGAATATGGACGTCAATAACGTCACCTACGTTCATGTCTTTGACGGCATTATCAAAGCCCGCAATCATTTGTCCGGCCATGCATGTAAATGCAAGCGGCTCGTTGCGATCCCTGGAAGAATCAAATTTGGTTCCATCATCAAGGGTACCAACATAGTGTACTTTAACTTTTTTGCCCTCGTTGCTCATAAAACTCCTTGTGAACCGGATACTGTACGATATCTGTACTATATTTCACAGAATCTCTTTGTATCACCATATACCTATATCGTCGCTAGTGTACCCATTGCACTTGTGACACAACGCGACAATTAAGAACGGCTAGAATGACTTATGTATCAAGGGAGGCGTATGACAGATAGTATACCGAATGGCTTAGAGGGCAATACCAAAAGTAACGCCAAAAGCAGCATCAAAGATGCCTTTGTCGGAGTTTTTGACTCAGGCATTGGTGGCATTAGTGTTTTGAAACGTCTTGTTACTGAGCTTCCTTATGAATGGTTTGTATTTTATGGCGATTCCGCGCACGCCCCGTATGGAAGCAAGACTCCACAGCAGGTACAAGCTCTTTCAGGGGCTATTACGGATACCTTTGTAGATGAGGGAGCAAAAGCCATCGTTATTGCGTGCAATACCGCAACAGCCGCTGCGGCTCAGATGTTGCGAGAAAGATATCCGCAACTTCCTATTGTTGGCGTTGAGCCTGCACTAAAACCTGCTGCTTTGGCGCATCCACAGGGTCGCATTATTGTGATGGCAACCGCACGAACGCTCTCACTTTCTAAATTCCTCAGACTCGAGGCACAATGGGGAGCAACTTCTCAAATCATTCCTGTTGCCGGTACCGGCATTGTGGAACTTATCGAGGGAGGTAAAGCCAACTCGTCTCAAATGCATGATTTACTTGAAAAGCTCATTGGCCAATATAGAGGAACGGTTGACGCGGTGGTGCTTGGCTGTACGCATTATCCCTTTATTACACGCCAAATACGTGCCGTTTTGGGCAATGTGGACTTTTATGACGGTGGCACGGGAGCAGCGCAGCAGCTGCATCGACTCCTTAAAACGGAAGACTTACTAGCTCAAGAGCCTGCCATTCCGTTTGATACACCGCTTGATCAAGTAGAGTTTCGCTCCAGCATTGTGGGTTCGCAGGAAATTGAGCTCTATAAGGAATTCTTCTTAACACCTATTGAAGCCTGTTAGCTCATACGGCGGAGCTTGATCAAGCCAATGAGCCGAGCTTTCTTTGCAGCCAATCTTTAAGAACGACGGCATTGTTGTACCGGGTGTCCTTATCTGAATACAAAAGCGTTATGCGAGAAGCACTTGTTGCAGTGAGATCGTTGATAAATTGCGCGGTATCCGGATTGTTGTTGAGCTCTTGCGTGTATTGAGCAACAAAAGAGTCAAAACGAGCGGGATCGTGATTAAATGCTTTGCGGCATTCAGTGGAGGGAGCAATGGTTTTTGCCCAAAGATCCATGTGGAGATTCTCTTTTTTAATGCCCCGTGGCCACAGGCGATCAACAAGTACGCGGTAACCATCCGCCGGTTCAGAAGCTTCATAGGTGCGTTTGATCTGGATATCCATAGTTTGCCTTCTTCTGACAACTTCACCTTTATGCCTAATGGTTTATACCCGTTTATGTTGCGATGATTGAACAGAGCCAAAAAAACGAACAGAAAAATAAATATCACGTTAACAGATGCACTTCTCGCCCCATAAACGATAAGACCGTGCTTGTATAGAGGAGGCTTTGCTGTTAGGGGAGGATGATTTAATACGAGTCCTCTGTGACTGAAGGGAACGTCATGACAGATTTTGAGAGCGAAGATTTTGCTAATACGGTTGATAAAGTGAATCTCGACTGGTCAACTATTGGATTTAAGTATCGCAAGACCGACTATAGCTATGTTTCACACTACGAGGACGGTGTGTGGGATGCGGGTGGGCTTACGCGCGATCATACCTTGCATCTTTCAGAGTGCGCAAACATCCTCCATTATTGCCAGGAAGTCTTTGAGGGTCTTAAGGCATACACCACAAAACAAGGCGATATCGTGTGTTTTCGCCCTGATCTTAATGCCGAGCGCATGGCAACGTCAGCCGAGCGCATTGTTATGCCGCCATTTCCTAAAGAACGCTTTCTTGATGCGGTCAAGCAAGTTGTCTTGGCAAATGCCATATGGGTTCCACCGTTTGGAACGGGAGCGTCTTTGTATGTCCGTCCGCTTATGATTGGCACGGGCGATACCATTGGTGTTCAGCCTTCGTCTACGTATGAGTTTCGTATTATGGTAACCCCCGTCGGTGCGTATTATTCAAGTGGAGTTAAGCCGGTTGCTTTGACGGTATCAAAATACGATCGAGCAGCTCCGCATGGTACGGGCAACATTAAGGCAGGCTTGAACTATGCCATGTCGCTTCTCCCCACAACGGAGGCGCACAAGAACGGTTTTGCGGACAGTATGTATTTGGATTCTCAATCCCGTACGTATGTTGAGGAGTCGTCGGGAGCAAACTTCCTGTTTGTTGATGAGGCAGGGAAGCTTGTCGTACCCAAATCATTCACCGATTCCATCTTGCCATCCATCACACGGCGCTCTTTGGTCCACGTGGCTAAGGAATATCTCAACATGGAAGTTGAAGAGCGTCCCGTTCGATTCGACGAGATTGATCGATTTGTTGAGTGTGGCATGTGTGGTACGGCTGCCGTTATCTCGCCTGTTGGTAAGGTGGTTGACGGAGAGAAGGAAATTGTATTTGGTGCCGGTATGGCTGAAGTTGGACCTGTGATGAGCAAGCTGCGTCATACCCTCACCGGTATCCAGTCCGGTGAGATTGAAGCTCCAAAAGGATGGATTTTTAAGATTTGCTAGCGAGAAGAGCCTGGCAAGAACTTCTCGAAAGAGCGTCTTGCCAGGCTTATCAGTTTTGGCACTACTTTTGATGCCACGTGCGCTATGTTGTTTGACTACGCTTTGTAAGAAGATCCAAGGTTGTCCATATGACTGGTAACCACATCAGTAATGGCCTGCATACCGGGGATAGACGGCTTCTTTGGATCAAAGTTTTCGGGATGTTCGGCCATATATTTCATGAAGGCACCGGTGAAAGCTTGGCGGAGTTCGGTGGCGTAGTTCACCTTGCAGATACCGTTTTGAATTGCTTCGGCAACTTGGTCGTCAGGGACACCGGAGGTGCCATGCAGCACCAAAGGAACGTCTACACGTGAACGGATTGCCTTAAGTACGCCTTGTTCAATATGAGGGATACCTTTGTAAACGCCATGTGCGGTACCAACACCGACAGCCAGTGATGTGCAATGTGTGCGCTCGACAAATTCAACGGCTTCGTCAGGATCGGTGTAGGGGTTTTCGCCTTTGACGTCAGGACCGTCGTCCTCTTTGCCGCCGACCTTGCCAAGTTCAGCCTCAACGGGAAGATCAATGGGGCCGGCAAATTGAGTGACGGATGCCGTGAGAGCGATGTTGTCTTCAAAAGGCACGTGGGATCCGTCAATCATGACGGAAGTGTAACCCGCACGTGCTGCTTGGATACAACGGTCAAAGCCATCACCGTGGTCAAGATGCAGTGCTACAGGAACGCTGGCCTCGTTGGCTGCTTCGCGAACCATTGCGGTAAATAAACCAAGGTTGGCGTATTTTACGGTCCCTGGTGTGGTTTGCAGGATAACAGGAGAGCGACGCTCCTCGGCTGCTTTAATAACAGCCATTACAAACTCAAGGTTTTCGATGTTGAAAGCGCCGACGGCATAGTGTCCAGCCTGAGCATCTAACAACATCTGTTTGGTAGAAACAAACATATTTGTGCTCCTTTCCCTCTTTCGAGGTGGGTGTATAACCAACTACAGAGTAATACGTTTAACTTCTGTTTGCTCGAGAAGTTCTGAGGCAATTTTAGAATCAAAACGACCCGTGCTTTCAGCCAGACAACTGGCACTTGCGCATGAGAGAGCATATCTGAGCTGTTTGCGAGCGTCATATCCTCGTACAAATCCTACTGCAAAAGCGCCAACGAGCGTATCACCTGCACCGACAGGGTTCAAAACATTAATTTTCGGCGCATAACCTCGGAACACCCCTTCAGCACATACCATAAAAGCACCCTTGCCGCCAAGGGAAACCAATACGTATGTTATGCCGCTTTTATGGAGCTCAACGGCTGCCTCGATTATTTCCGAATCGCTTACTACGGGGCGTCCGAGCAACTGACTGATTTCATCTGTATTAGGTTTAATTACGGTGGGATGTGCCTGTATGCCACGCGCGAGTAATTCACCGGAAGTATCAAGGATACAAGGTTTGTGATACGAGCGAATAAGCTCTATAAGACCTGCGTAATCGTCTGGTGTCATGCCGGAGGGGGCGCTGCCGTTGATAGTAACTACTGTAGTTTGAGGCATTAAAGCTTGTATCTTTTTGTGTAAAGATTCAACATCGGCGCTTGTTACGGGCCTTCCGGGTTCTAAGAACTCTGTTGAGCGCCCATTGGGTTCGAGCACATTGACACAGCAGCGAGTTTCTTGTGATATATGTACAAAATCCTCAGGAATACCGTCTTTGTTGGCAAGCTCACAAAGGTATCTACCGTTGTTTCCACCGACAAAACCGGTTGCAAGAGAATCTTCTCCACAGGTAATAACCGCACGAGCGGTGTTTAATCCTTTACCCCCTGCACTATCGCTGCAAAGAGAAACGCGATGTACGCTGCCATCTACCAATGGAGTTTCAATGCGGTATGCCTTATCAATAGAGGCGTTTGCTGTAACCGTAAGAATCATGGGCGATCCTTTCTACAAGATACGCCTTTACAGTACCAGACAAAGAGGTATACGAGAGAAACAAGTTTGTCTATAAAAGTAATACCAGTTTGCATTTGAAAGCAACATGTTTCTTCTTTTCAAAAATAAGTCTTATTGCACCACTAATGCGTTCCGAGAATAATAAAAACATCCAATAGCCGTACAACAGTGATTTTTCATCGGTAAGCGGTTGGATTTTGACGTTTAACGTAAAATGTTATCGTACTCAGCCAAAGAGAATAAAATGGGTTATACTACAAAGGTGGATATGTGGTATCAACCAGTTATACGTATTGAGTTTGAGTAGCCGGCCGTCATACGAAGGAGAATTTGATGATTGGTTGCATTCTTACCGGACATGGTACTTTTGCAAATGGCCTCGCGGACGCTCTTTCGATGATCGCAGGAGACCAAGACTATTTTATTCCCGTTCCATTTATTGAGGCAGGAGCTGCTTCATATCCGGAAACGCTTGCCTCTACCATTTCTGATTTGCTCGATCAAACTGACGGTGTGTTGATATTTTGCGATCTTCTTGGAGGCACACCGTTTAATCAGGCAATGATGCTTTCTCAGAATTACAACAACGTTGAAGTGGTTACGGGAACAAATCTTCCTATGCTTCTTGAAACATTGTCACTTCGTCTTGCGAGTACAACACTTACCGATCTTCTACAAACTGCACTTGAGTCTGGGATAGCTGGAGTATCTCATAAAACACTTAAGCTGCCTGCGGTAGTTGAGCCTGCGTTAGATGATGACAGCTCTTTTGAAAATGATGGAATTTAGGAGTCTGTATGGAACATTTGGCTGAATATATTTTGGCGTCGTCCATTGTTCTTCTCGCCCTTTTGGTACTTATCGGGTTAATGGCGTATGTGTTTGCATGGAGGGCGAGTAAGAAAAAAACAACCGGCGCCCAAAAACTTCAAGAAAACCTTGCTCCAGGTCAGCTTGTCGTGCTTGCAGATGGTATTTACGGCAAGATAGTTCGCGTGGGCAAGGAGACGGTGGATCTTGAATTCAAAAGTGGCGTTGCAGAGGTTGCACGCTATGCCATTGCCCGTGTTATTGCATAGCACATACGTCGGTACTTTCCTAACAAGAAGATACTGGCGAGAAGAGTTAGTTGGTCTAACGCCTGATTATGTGTCAGACGCGAGAAAAGAAGGGAATTGCTATGGGTGAGCCAGACATTAAACTTGCACGAATCGATAATCGTTTGATTCATGGGCAGGTAGCTACGCAGTGGAACGGTTCTTTGGGTACTAACCTCATTCTTGTGGCAAATGATGAGGTGGCCGGAAATAAAATGCGTCAGGGTCTTATGGATATGGCAGCACCTTCAGGTGTTGCAACTCGTTATTTTACACTGCAGAAGACCATCGACGTTATTCACAAGGCTTCTGCAGCGCAGCATATTTTTCTTGTTGTTGAAAATCCAGAGGACGTTCTGACTTTGGTCAAAGGCGGCGTTCCTATCAAGAAGGTAAACATCGGCAATATGCATATGGCCGAAGGAAAACGGCAGGTCGCCACATCTGTGGCGGTAGACGACCGTGATGTTGCCGCTTTCCGTGAGCTTCAGGATTTGGGGGTGACACTAGAGATCAGACGTGTTCCTACGACTCCGGTCGAGGATATCAATAAGTTGTTTGAGTAAGTTTGGTTAAAGAACAAACGCTTGAACATATATGCCGACCGTTGTCTTCGGCATTGTCAGTAGGTCCGAAAGGAGGAGTTAAGATGGATGTTAGCCCTATTCAGGTGTTACTAATTTTCATCGTTGCATTTATTGCTGGCATCGATCAGTTTAGTTTCCTCGAATCTCTCTACCAACCCATTGTGACCGGTTTTTTGGTTGGACTGATTCTTGGTGATGTTCAGACTGGTCTTATTGTTGGCGGTACGTATCAGCTTATGACCATCGGAAACATGCCGGTTGGTGGTGCACAGCCGCCTAACGCTGTTATCGGCGGCATTATGTCTGCAGTATTTGCGATTACAACGAAGCTTGACCCAATGGCTGCTGTAGCTGCAGCTATTCCATTCTCGCTTCTTGGACAGTATGCCGTCACCATCATCTTTACCATTATGTCTCCCGTGATGGCAACTGCAGACGGGTATGCTGCAAACGCAGACTCTCAGGGCATTGCTCGCATCAACTATGGCGCAATGGCAGCTCTTGGTCTCTTCTTTGGTGTTATTGTTACGCTGTTCTTCTTGGGTGGTGCAGCCTTTGGTACGCAGATTACCTCTGCTATCCCAACGTGGTTGATGAATGCACTATCCGTTGCCGGTGGAATGATGCGTTTTGTTGGTTTTGCCATCTTGCTGAAGGTTATGGCCTCTCGCGAACTTTGGGGCTTCTTCCTTATGGGCTTTGCTGCTGCAATCGTATTCATCAGTATTCCTGAGCTTTCCGGTCCAGCACTTCTACTCCTTGCACTCATTGGCTTTGGTATTGCCTTCTGGGATTACCAGCTTCAGACAAAGGTGAAGAATGCTGCTCCTGCTGTTGCTGGAGGTGACTTTGAAGATGGCATTTAATATTCCTGATACCTATCAGAACACCACACCCGCTGAGCCACTTGATCAAAAGACACTCAACAAGATGGTCTGGCGTTCTCTGTTCCTGCAGGCTTCCTTTAACTACGAAAGAATGCAAGCTGCCGGTTGGCTTTACGGTATTCTTCCGGGTCTTGAGAAGATCCATGGTGACAACAAGGATGACCTTGCAGCATCCATGAGCCATAACCTTGAGTTCTTCAATACACATCCGTTCCTAGTGACGTTTGTCATGGGCATTGTTCTCTCACTTGAGCAGAACAAACTGGATATTCCAACCATTCGTGCCGTCCGCGTTTCTGCAATGGGTCCTCTGGGTGGTATTGGTGACGCACTGTTCTGGTTCACCCTTGTTCCAATTACTGCTGGTATTACCTCTAATATGGCAATTTCCGGCAATGTCTTTGCACCATTCTTGTTCCTTATTATCTTTAACATCGCTCAGTTTATAATCCGTTACTGGCTGATGAATCTTTCCTACAAGATGGGCACTGACGCAATTACGCTGCTTACCGAAAATGCAAAAGAGTTCACTCGTGCTGCATCTATCTTGGGTGTCTTTGTTGTTGGCTGCCTGGTTGTCTGCTATGGCGGAACTAAGCTTGGTGCCGGTGCAAATATTCCTAACGGTGAGACTCACAACATCGTATTATCTCAAGCAACGCTTAGTGATGAGGAGCTTGCAACGGGTCAGTATGATGCGCAGATTTTTGCTGAAGGATCGTATGCGGACTATAAGAAGGATCCTGAGAAAGCAGCCTTTATTGGTGGTAAGACTGCCGATGGTACCGATGGTACAACAGGGATTAATGCTCTTGGCAATGGAACCAATGTCGTAACTCTTGCTCAAGTTGTAACTTCTCCCGTTACCATTGACCTTCAGAAGATTCTCGACGGTGTCTGCCCGAAGTTGATCCCGCTTGCGCTTACCATGCTTTTGTACTTCTTGATGGCAAAGCGTAACTGGACTCCAATCAAGTGCATTTGTCTCCTCTTGGTCATTGCGCTTCTTGGTTCCGGTTTTGGTGTTTTACCCTATATTTGGGGATAAGTAGTTTATTTGCAGCTGTCCGGAACCTGTCTTTCGGACAGCTGCTTGCTTGTATCATATTGATACGTTGAAACGTATCGTTGTCGGAAGGTTATTATGGCTGTGCTTACGGGAAAACAACCACTTTATAGTCAGTTAGCAAATACATTAAGGGAACACATTGAAAACGATCTTGAACCGGATGATTTGATTCCCTCCGAGCGTGATCTTTCTGAGCGCTACGGACTTTCTCGTACAACGGTTCGTCTCGCCCTTAAAGAGCTTGAGCGTATTGGCCTTATTTATCGTCAGCATGGTCGCGGTACTTTTGTGGCAGATCAGTCCGGTCGTGTAACCGATCTTGCCGGCGGATATAGTTTTTCTGACCAACAGCGAGATCTTGGGCGCAAACCTAAGACGGTAATTTTAGAGTTTGAAGTTGTTGAGGCAAATAAGTTCCTTGCGCAGCATATGCATCTTACGCTTGGCGATAAGGTCTTTCGTATTAAGCGTCTCCGCCTTGCCGATAATGTGCCCATGATGATTGAAAATACTTTTATACCTGTTTCTCAGTTCCTATCATTTACTCGAGAAAAACTGGAAGAAAACTCGCTCTACCATATTATGGAAACCGAATATAACGTTGTTATTCGCTATGCTGAAGAGGAGTTCAAAGCCTCCATTGCAAAACAAAGCGATGCAGAACAGCTTGGTATACCCGAGGGAGCACCGGTGCTCAATCTTGAGCGCACTACGTACAGTGACCAAAACGTCATCGTTGAATTTACGCTTTCTGTTGCGCGCGCTGATCAGTTCCATTATAAAATCACGCACGTTCGTAGCTAAGGAATGAACACGTATGTTTACTACATCTACCCCAGAACTTGAGACCCTTGGCGCAGCAATAACTACCCAGGAGATCAAACAGCAACCAAAACTTTGGGAAGATACCTATGCTATCTATACCAATAATCGAGACAAAATCGATACGTTTATATCGTCTGCCCGAGAGCTTGGAGGTAAGCGTCGAACCAGAGTGGTGTTTACCGGTGCGGGTACCTCGCAGTACGTAGGAGATGCCATCACACCCTATCTTCGGCGTTTTGGCGAGAAGAACACATTTGAGTTTGCTTCCGTGGCAACGACCGACATTGTTTCCGATCCTTACGGCTCACTTGATGCAGACGATCCAACGGTATTGGTTTCATTTGCGCGTTCCGGCAACAGTCCTGAGAGTATGGCGGCCGTGCAAGTAGCTCGGAGTTTAGTAAAAGATTTATTGCTCATCAACATTACCTGCGCGCCTGAGGGTAGGCTTGCGGTTGAGTCTCAAGGTAAGACCGATACGCTTACGCTGTTAATCCCCGGAGCAAACGACCAGGGCTTTGCCATGACGGGATCGTTTAGTTGCATGGCACTTCTCGCTACATTGATTTTTGATACATCGAGCCATGAACAAAAGGCTGCATGGGTTATGGATGCGGCCACACTTGGACGAGAGGTAATCTCGCGTGAGCATGAAATTGCCGCTTGGCTTGAGGCGGATTTTGAGCGTATTACGTACTTAGGATCAGGTCCTTTCTCCGGTCTTGCGCGAGAAGCCCAACTGAAGGTTCTGGAGCTTGCGGCTGGGAAAAACCCCACATCGTTTGATTCGTCTATGGGCTATAGGCACGGTCCGAAGTCGTTTGTGGATGCACGAACGCTTGTGTTTGATTTTGTCGCAAACGATCCCTACACGCGTCAGTATGACGTTGACATTTTGAATGAGATTGCCGGCGATGATATCGCGGCGCTCACCATTGGAATTCAGCAAGAGGGAAAAGGAGCATTTGAAGGAATATCCTTTACACTTCCCGTCAATGGCTCTCCGCTTCCTGCAGCATATCTGGCATTGCCGTTTATTGTGGTAGCGCAAACGGTTGCTCTTTTAAATTCTGTTCGCGTAGGAAATACCCCCGATACTCCTTCGCCATCAGGAACGGTAAATCGTGTTGTAAAGGGTGTTACTATTCATCCGTTTGAGGTGTAAGGTAGAGGATTAAGGTAGAGGATACTTATTTGAGCGTCTAAGGAGTTGGATGTATGGATACCTATGCTCTTAAGGCAGACAAATTTTTCCTTCCGGGGGCTCCGGTTGGTCCGGGATATCTTTTAATCGAAGACGGTATTTTTGGCCAGTTTACTACCGTTGAGCCTGCGTGTGAAATTGTAGATTATACCGGTAGTTGGGTAGCTCCAGGCCTCGTAGACACACATATCCATGGGTATCTTGATCACGACATTATGGACTGTGATCCCGACGGCGTTATTGAGATTGCAAAAGGGCTCCTGTCCAATGGCGTTACCTCGTGGCTTCCTACAACCCTTACTGCATCGATTGATCAAACAGGAGATGCCTGCGAAGCCGTTGCTGATGCCGTAGATGGTATTGATGCCAACGGTATCGACGCCGCGCGTATCCAAGGTATCTTTTTGGAAGGTCCGTTTTTTACCGAGAAGCACAAGGGTGCCCAGAATCCTTCATATTTTCTCGATCCTGATGTTGACGTATTTGATGAATGGCAAGAGCATGCCCGTGGATGGATAGCAAAGATTGCGATTGCTCCTGAGCGTGCAGGTGCACCGGAGTTCTGTTCGGAAATGGCGGATCGAGGAGTCCATGTAGCTTTAGGACACTCTGATGCAACGTATGACCAGGCACTTGCCTGTGTTAATGCGGGTGCGGATATTTTTGTTCATACCTACAATGGCATGCGCGGCCTGCACCACCGTGAACCGGGTATGGTAGGCGCCGCTATGACTACGCACGGCACCTATGCCGAGGCTATATGTGACGGGCATCATGTAAATCCCATAGCTGCTCGTGCATTGGTACGTGCGAAAGGCATTGACCATATGGTACTTATTACCGATTGCATGCGTGCGGGAGGTATGCCTGAGGGCAATTACAATCTGGGGGATTTCCCGGTCATTGTAAAAGATGGAACAGCGCGTCTGTTAGACGAATCTCACAGTCTTGCGGGATCCATTTTGCGTCTTTGCGAAGGTCTCAAAAACGTGTTTGACTGGGGGGTTGCAACGGCTGAAGAAGCGGTTCGCATAGCATCAGAGCAACCTGCGCGTTCTTGTGGCATTGATGATGTGTGCGGATACATTCGCCCTGGATATAATGCAGACTTCATTGTTCTGAACAAAGATCTTGTGTTGGAAGAAACCTATCTTGGCGGAAGAAGTGTGTATAAGGCATAAAGCACGCTTAAAAGCGAGATAGAAGGCGTTTTATACAGGGAAAGAAATGCAAAAACGAGCGCTTTCAGTGAATGACGATGGATTTTATGGGGTTTGGTATCCGAACTCCAAGGTGAAATCCGCTCGTGCCATAATCCTCATGCTGGGCGATTCTTCAGATAGTCGAATGGTTCGCTCCGGAGCAACATGGATCCACCGACGGGGATTTCATGCGCTTGCCGTATCTCCCGAGAAGAAAGCCCTTGGCAGACATAACGAACCGCTGGAACGAGTGGGAAAAGCGATTGCATTTTTACATAACCAAGGTTGTGAAAAAATCGGTATTTTGGGTGCGTCTGCAACAGGCATGATGGCTCTTGTCGCCGCTTCCTATTACCCTGATATCAGTCTTACCATCGCAATGACACCGCCGGACTTTGTTATAGAGGGGTATTACCGAGATAAAACGGATGGAGCTCTCGAACGGCCGGGGGATCAGGAATCTTCCGTATCATGGAGGGGTCGTCCACTACCGTATTTACCCTATGCGTATCGGCATCCAACGTATTGGCAAAAGATTAAGGAAGAAGCAAAAGCGGGCGATAATATCTTGGCTGCTCGCAACATGTTTGATGAATCAGAGCGCCTTCATCCCTTAACAGAGGAAGAAAAGATCAAGATTGAGCGTATCAACGGAAAAGTTGTCTGCATTGGGGCTAAAGACGATGCTTTATGGGATACATGCAGATACATTCGGAGAATGCAGCAGAGATTGAAAAGCTTGCCGCATACCTGTGATTTTGAGGCTTTGACGTATGAGCATGGAACACATTTTGTGTTTCCCGAGTCTATGCTTAAACTGATGCTTCCCATTGGTTCCGGACTGCTTGTAAGGTTTATGTTTAAGGCGGCAAGAGAATATCCGGAAGAATGCAGAGAGACGAGATTAGATATTGACAGAAGGCTTATGAGTATACTAAGCAGGTGGTAAGGCAAAAGTTCCTAAGGAGAAGAGCAAAATTGCTTGATTTGAATCAGAACAAGGAAAAGGTTGTCCTGCTTATCCATCCCATGTTGTCATCTGCTCATGGAATGAAACTTGTCATAGCTGACCATATGGGAGAAGAGTTTCGCTATATTCTTCCGGATTTGTCTGCGCACGGGGAATTATCAAACGAAGTATATGAGTCTGTACAAAAGGAAAGCGAAAGGATACATGAGTATTTGGTCAACCACCATATACAAGAACTAGCCCTCGCATACGGTGCCTCTTTGGGCGGTGTGGTGCTCTTGCAGTTACTTGCCTATAAAGATATCAAAGTGCGTACAGCGGTATTTGAGGGTTGCAGCTTATGGGAGCACGCAAAAGCTCTTAATTTTATTGCGACAAGTGTTTTTCTCCATAAGCACCGAAAGGCCATTCGTAATAGGGAGCTGGCGATAAAGAAAATGACAGGTCTCTATGGGGAGAAAGCAACTCCCATGGCAGAGCGCTTCATACAGATTGACGAGCAAAGCCTCAAGAATATCTTTCACGACTGTGCTTTTGTTAATCCTCCGGAATTATCCAAAGAGGAACAAGAGGCGCGCCTGTTTTTATATGGCTCGAAAGAGTTTGATTTGCGCTCTGCAAAGAAAGTTCTTCCTAAAAAATATCCTTATGCAAGACTCAAAGTTTGGGACGGATACGGTCACTGTACAAAAATGAGCGCGGATCCGGCAGAGTATGGTCACATGCTTAAAAGTGAGATAGAGAACTGCTGCAATTAGACGGCGGCCATACACTCATAGCATTGGACAATTAGCTCGGCTATGCGGATACCATCGGCAACGGCGCTCATGATGCCACCGGCATATCCCGCGCCTTCCCCCACAGGCCAAAGTCCTTTGACATTTATGCTTTGTCCCGAATCGTTTCTCGTGATACGTACCGGAGAGCTGGAGCGTGTTTCCACGCCGGTAAGTACGGCGTCATCTGCAGCAAAGCCGTGCAGCTTATGGTCAAAGTGGGGAAGAGCTTCGCGGAGCGTATTCGTAATGTAGTCTGGAAGACAGCTCTCAATAGATCCCCATGAAACGCCGCGCGGGTAAGTTGGTTGCACTTTTGCCACACCGCTAGATTTCTGGCTTCGCGCAAAATCACCCACCAATTGTGCCGGTGCCACATAGGCGCCGCCTCCAGCTTCAAATGCGGCTCTCTCACAGGTGCGTTGTAAAGCAATGCCTTCAAGGACTTTGTCTCCCAAAAGATCATCGGGGAATACGTTGGCAAGGAGCCCTGAGTTGGCGTTTGTGCCGTTGCGTTTGGAGAGGCTCATGCCGTTGGTAACCACGCCGTTCTTCTCGCTTGAGGCGGCTACCACAGAGCCACCGGGGCACATGCAGAAAGAAAAGGCAGAGCGGCCGCTGGGAAGATGAACCGAGAGCTTGTATGCTGCAGCGCCGAGCACGGGGTTTCCGGCCTCAGGTCCGTAAAGGGCGCGATCAATATCGGCTTGCAAGTGCTCGATGCGTACTCCCATGGCAAACGTTTTACGCTCCATACGGACGCCATGGTGGTTAAGGAGCTCAAAGACATCTCGCGCGGAATGTCCGGTGGCGAGAATAACCTGTGTTGCGGGGATGGTTTCAGTTTTGATGTTACCGTGAGCTCCGGTGCGCTCAACAGTGACGGACTGTATTTGCTGGTCTTTGAGCGTCAGGTCAACAAGGCGCGTGCGAAACGCTACGTCTCCTCCGGCGGTTTTAATCATACGTACGAGATTGGTTACAACGGTTGGCAGCACATCACTTCCGACGTGTGGCTTTGCGTCCCATAAAATACTTCGGGAGGCGCCGGCTTCAACGAATGCCTCAAGGATGAAGCGGTGAGAAGGACTCTTAGTTCCGGTATTGAGCTTGCCATCGGAGAAAGTGCCCGCGCCACCGAGGCCAAACTGGATGTTGCTTTCAAGATCGAGTTCGCCGGTTTGATTGAAATGAGTTACGGCTTCGGTGCGGCGTTGCGCATCGTCGCCGCGCTCAATAAGCAGGGGAGCAAGACCTGCACGCGCCAGGACGAGAGCGCAAAAAAGTCCTGCACAGCCTGCGCCTACCACCACAGGACGCTGGCGGGGAGGCTGAGGGAGCATTGCTGGAAGTGCAAATTCTTCGGGCTCAATGCGTTTGATATGCTTGGCTATCGGTTTGCGCGAAAGCTTATGCAACAGGTTCTTCTCGGCAGCCAATCCGCCGCGAAGTGTAAGGCGATACGTGAGTACCAATATGATGTTATTGCGTTTTCGTGCGTCAATGGAGCGCCGATGTAGTTCCATAGAAGATATGTCTTCAGGCTTCAGATGCAGCGTTTGGTATAGGGCAGTACGTCCGGCCGATGCTTCTGCTTTTGTGTCGCCATGAAGAGACGAAATAGGAAGTTTAATGTTTGATACTTCAAGCATGCAAGACCTTCTTTTAGGATGTGCTATACCAAATGTCGCGCGGCAGATATACCGGCAACCATGCCGGATTTCCATGCCCAGGCAAGGTTAAATCCGCCGCAGAGAGCATCGATGTCAAGCGCTTCTCCGCAGGCAAAAAGTCCGGGATATGCATGGGCTTCAAGATTCTGGTCAAAATTCTCTATCGCAAGTCCACCGATGGTGATTTGCGGAGGCACGCTTTGTGCGACACCGGTAACGGTGAGGACAAGATGCTGCGCTGCGCTGATTTTTGCGGGAATGGATGTGCCGGGAGCCACAAACTCGGCAAGTGCGGAATCGAGAATACCGTCAGTGGTCTGTGCTTCAATGGCGGCCTGCAGGGCACCACGGTCAACTTCGTAAAGCAAATCAAGGCTGATTGTATCGCCGCTATGAGCCATGCGGGACAAATTAAACACCATGATGCCCGAGATGCCAAAGCTCCTAAAAAGAACTTCGCCTTGCTCCGTGGCTAGGAGCTTTCCGTCGCGCATCAAGTGCGCACGAACGTGAGCACGCTTGCCGTCCAGTTGCGCAGGAATTTTGGGCAGACAAGCAAGCGCACAAAGTCCCGGCCGCTCCGAAACCATGGCAAGACCAAGGTGATGAGTAACAGCGGAGGTAGAAGCTCCTCCTCCGGCAAGGATAACGGTGCGCGCCGTCAGAGTATGGCGTGTCTCTTCCCCAAACGTTTCCTTCCAGGCCACCTCAAAGCCTTGAGACGTTGTTTGAATGTCAACGATTTCTCGTGCACACGCGAGAATTACGCCTGCTTTCTTGGCACGGGCGAGAAGAACGTCTCGCACTGAAGATGCCTCGCGCGTAACGGGGTACATGCGCCCCTCGTCTTCGGTAATCCACGCAAGTCCGCACGTGCGAAAAAACGACAGCACCTCTTTTAAGTATTTGCCGCCTACAACGGAGCGCACAAATGCCGGATGCCGATAGTTTTCAGGACGTACGTCTTCATTGGCAAAGTTGCAGCGTCCACCACCGGTTGCAAGGATGGTTCGCCCACATTCCAGTGCTCGTTCAAAAACAACGACGATGCCGGGATGACCCGCATCTTGCAGTGCCTCCGCCGCGCTGATGGCGGCCGTAAGGCCGGAAGCTCCTCCGCCCACCACAACAACGTCGGCAACGGAAGGCGCCTTAACGGCGGCAGCCTGTGCGAGAAGCGCATTGTTCTTCTCGGTACGCGAAAGATGTTTTTTACGCTGAGCTGCCATTACCTGTCCAAGTCAAGTACGCACTCGGTGGCATGGGGGATAAGGCCGTGGGGAAGATCGGTACTAAACGTTCCCTCATCGGAAAGTTTGGAGAAAACAGGATCAATGGGTAGCTGTCCAAGGGCGGAAATGCCAAAACTTGCGGCGGTATCCTCAAGGCGGCTGGGGCCAAACGGCTCAATTCTCTGGTTACAATGCGGGCACTGCACATATCCCATATTTTCCACAAGACCCAGCACGCGGATGTCCATCATGTTGGCCATCTTAACGGCTTTGCCTACCACCATCTGCACCAAATCTTGGGGGGAAGACACAATGACAATGCCTTCAACGGGCAGTGATTGAAATACCGTGAGCGCCACATCGCCCGTTCCCGGAGGCATGTCGATAAGGAGATAGTCAAGCTCTCCCCAGTTGCACTGCCCGTAGAACTGCTGGATTGCACCGGCAACCACAGGGCCTCGCCAAAGCACCGGGTCGGTTTCATTTTGGAGCACCAAATTGGCGCTCATAATCTTGATGCCACGAGCTTCGGAAACGGGGACGAGCTGATCATTTTCACCGTGTGCATGAACGCCCGAGAGTCCGAACATCTTGGGGATTGAAGGACCGGTGATATCTCCGTCAAGGATTCCCACGCGTTTCCCCGCACGCATAAGATTGGTTGCCAAGATGCCGGCTACCAAAGATTTGCCGACACCGCCCTTGCCTGAAACCACGCCGATGACGTGTTTTACTCGTGAGTTTGCATTCAGCTCAAAGCCGGAAGGCGCAACGGGTTCTTTCTTCTGGCCGTGAAGAGCTTCGTCAACCTCGCGTCTCAAGGCCTCTTTATCAATAGCTGTGTCAGACATACTCTCTCCTTATGAAAGCGACTGATATCGTCAGTTAATTAGTGATGGCAGCTTTATTCTACCCAAGCTTTTTGAAACTTCACAATACATCAGGAATGGTGAGATTGTGAGTGACAAAAGGGTGCCTCCATGCGTTACGCTTTTGTGGTTCTCCGTTCAAAATTCAAGATAGTACTCATTGAAGGATGTCGGCTTGGGTAAACTAGAAGATTAGAAAAAAGTCGTCCGGTAGGGTTTGCTCCGTTTGCCCTATCAGTATTGATATACCAAGTGAGGAAGTATGGCATCAAGCAAAATTGCAATCCGCGGTGCGCGCGAACATAATCTGGCGGATGTGGACATTGATATACCGCGCGACAAATTAGTAGTTATCACCGGTCTTTCGGGATCAGGAAAGTCAAGTCTTGCGTTTGATACCATCTACGCCGAAGGTCAGCGTCGCTACGTTGAGTCGCTCTCAAGCTATGCGCGCCAGTTTCTTGGCCAGATGGATAAGCCCGACCTTGATTCCATTGACGGCCTTTCGCCGGCGGTTTCCATCGATCAGAAGACCACCAGTAGAAATCCCCGTTCTACCGTTGGAACCGTTACGGAAATCTATGATTACCTGCGTCTTTTATATGCCCGAATCGGCATTCCGCATTGTCCCGAGTGCGGTCGTGTGATTGAGCGTCAGACTACCGACCAAGTTGCCGACAAGATCCTTGAGGCCGGACAGGGGCGCCGTGCTCTCGTGCTTGCTCCCGTTGTTTTGGGTCGCAAGGGTGAGTATACCAAGCTGTTTGAAGATCTCAGGAGAGAAGGCTTTTCTCGCGTTCGTGTAGACGGAGAAGTGCGCGAGCTCGATGGGGAAGAGATTAAGCTGGGCAAGACCCTCAAGCACACCATTGAAGTCGTGGCGGACCGTATTGTGATCAGACCGGACTCTCTCGGCCGCGTCGTTGAAGCGGTTGAACAAGCCACCAAACTCGCCCAAGGTAAGGTGGGCGTATTTCTTCTTGCGGATCGCAATGATCCGGAGCATATGCCTGACGAGCTTTTGCAGTACTCTCTGGCGCTCGCCTGTCCCATTCACGGCCATTCCATGGATGATCTGCAGCCGCGCGATTTCTCGTTTAACGCTCCTTATGGCGCATGTCCCGACTGTGACGGCCTTGGTGTCCGCAAAATCATTGATGCCGCGGCGCTCATCACTGATCCTAAACTTTCTGTTTCCGAAGGAGTTTTTGGCAGTATTTTTGGACATTCCAACTACTATCCGCAAATTCTTTCCGCCGTCTGCGCTCACCTGGGAGTCTCTGATACAACGCCGTGGGAGAAACTGCCAAAGAAAGTCCAAGATGCGCTGCTCGGTGGCCTGGGGGCAACCAAGATCCGCGTTGATTATGTAACGCGTGATGGCCGTAATACCCACTGGTTCACCACGTTTGCGGGCGTGCGCAAGATTCTCTTTGACAAGTATCAAGAAACTACGTCAGAGACGATGAAAACCCATCTTGAGCACTATATCCGCGAGATGCCATGCTCTGCGTGCCATGGAGCGCGCTTAAAGCCTGAGATTTTAGCGGTCACGGTTGGCGAGAAGAACATCTGGGAAGTCACGGAGATGTCGTGCCGGGAAAGTCTGCAGTTCTTCAAAGCTCTGAAGCTGACGGAACGCCAGCATTTCATTGCGGGTCCCATTGTGAAAGAAATTGTGGCAAGGCTGCAATTTCTTGTAAACGTTGGTCTCGATTATCTGACGCTTTCACGTGCGGCAGCCACGCTTTCTGGCGGTGAAGCTCAGCGTATTCGCCTAGCAACCCAGATCGGTGCGGGTCTTATGGGCGTGCTCTACATCTTGGATGAGCCTTCCATCGGACTTCATCAGCGCGACAATAACCGCCTGATAGAAACCCTGAAACAACTTCGTGACCGCGGCAATACGGTACTGGTGGTAGAGCACGACGAAGACACCATTCGCGCGGCGGACTACGTGGTGGATATGGGTCCCGGTGCCGGTGAGCTGGGAGGCAAAGTGGTTGCTGCCGGTACACCGGAGGAGATTATCGAAAACCCCGATTCCATCACCGGCGCCTACCTTACGGGCAAACGCCAAATCAGGCTTCCGGAAAAGCGTCGTAAGCCCGGCCGAGGTGCGATTAAAATTACCGGCGCGTCGGCAAACAACCTCAAGGGCGTAACCGTCAAAGTAGAGCTTGGCACGCTTACCCTGGTAACGGGCGTTTCCGGTTCGGGCAAGTCTTCTTTGGTAACGGATACTCTTGCACCTGCACTCACTAATGCGGTTCAACATTCCAAGCGAGCCGTCGGGGAGTATAAGAAACTCTCGGGTATTGATCTTATCGACAAGGTCATCGATATCGATCAGAGCCCCATTGGCCGGACGCCACGGTCCAATCCGGCAACTTATATCGGACTTTGGGATGATCTCCGCGCGCTGTATGCGTCCGTTCCTGAGTCTCGAGCCCGAGGATACTCGGCAGGACGTTTCTCGTTCAACGTACCAGGAGGCCGCTGCGAAGCCTGTAAGGGTGACGGGCAGATTAAAATCGAGATGAACTTCCTGCCTGATATTTACGTGCCTTGTGAGGTTTGCCATGGTAAGCGCTATAATCGCGAGACTTTGGAGATTCTCTATCACGGCAAATCCGTTTCCGACGTGCTCGACATGACGGTTCATGAGGCGCTTGCCTTTTTTGCCAACATTCCGCGGATCAAGAACAAGCTTCAGACCTTGCATGACGTTGGTCTTGGCTACATTCATTTGGGCCAGCCTGCCACTACGCTTTCCGGCGGTGAGGCTCAGCGCGTGAAATTGGCAAAAGAGCTTCACCGGACGCAGACGGGTAAGACCCTCTACATTTTGGATGAACCTACCACGGGTCTTCATTTTGAGGACGTCCGTCAGTTGGTGGACGTGCTGGAGCGTCTTGTGGATGCAGGCAATACGGTGCTGGTCATTGAGCATAACCTTGACGTTATCAAGATGGCTGACCGCATTATTGATATGGGCCCTGAGGGTGGAGACGGTGGCGGAACCGTGGTTGCCTATGGCACTCCTGAGCAGGTGGCTAAGGTAAAGGGTTCGTATACCGGAGAGTTTCTCGCACCCATCCTTGAGCGAGACCGCAAGCGTTTGGCTCGGGAGCAGGCGTAATATGACAAAGCGAGAAAAGCCACAGAGGATTCAAAAGACAAACGCCATGCGTGAACTTGAAGCCGCCGGCATTTCGTTTGAGGTACATCAATATGACGTGGACGACAGCATTCCCTCAGGTGAGCTGGGCGTGCGCATTGCAGAGTCATTGGGCGAAGATGTGGATGCGTCGTTTAAGACGTTGGTGTGCGAGGGTGCCGACGGCGGCTATGTGGTGTGTTGCGTTCCGGTAGCACAAGAGCTTGATCTCAAAAAGGCCGCGGCAGTGGCAGGCGAGAAGAGCCTCTCGATGCTGCCCGTTAAAAACCTTGAAGCGACTACGGGCTATGTTCGAGGTGGTTGTACGCCGATAGGGATGAAAAAACAGTTCCCCACAATTATTGATGAAACCGCACAGCTTTTTGATGAGATTAACCTTTCAGGTGGCCGTAAAGGTCTTGGGATCACCGTTTCACCGATTGCGGTAGCATCATGTATACATGCAGTATTTGCCGATATCGTTCGAGAGGCACGGTTGTGAGCTATCAACCAAAACATATGCGTGACGTCTACGCAAAGCAAAATGAATTTCTCTTGCATGATGATGCGCTTGCCACGGCATCCCAAAAGACGCTTGAAGAAGAACCCGGACTTCTCGCTGAAGACCGTCAGAAAGAAGTGAGCCGCTCTGCTTCCATGATGAGCGTGCTGGTTATTATCAGCCGTCTCACTGGCTTTGCCCGCACATGGGCTCAGTCGATTGCCGTTGGCACTACGGTTTTGGCCAGCTGCTATGCGATTGCCAATACGTTGCCCGATCAGCTGTATGAGCTTGTTGGGGCGGGTATGCTGACCACGGCGTTTTTGCCCGTGTATATGTCCATCAAGAAGAAGATCGGTAAAGAAGGGGCAAATGCATACACATCAAACTTGCTTTCAATTGTAGTTATAGCCACCTTGCTGACTTCCATTTTAGGCATTGTTTTTGCAGGACAAGTTATCTATACACAGTCCTTCTCGGCTAATGTTGAATTTGACTCTGAGCTTGCCATCTATTTCTTCCGGTTTTTTGCCATTGAGATAGTCCTGTACAGTTTCTCGACCATTTTTTCCGGAGTGCTCAATGCGGAGCGTAGTTATTTTTGGCCGATGGCAGCGCCTATTTTTAATAACTTCATAACTACGGCTTCCTTTATTGCATACGCGCTTTTGGCTCCGGTAAACCCCTCTTTGGGTCTTCTGATTTTGGCATTCGGTAATCCGTTGGGTGTGTTGGTGCAGGTTTTGGTACAAATCCCATCCCTTGAAAAGAACGGTATCAGGCTCAGACTGCGCATTAATTTCCATGATCCCGCGCTGAGGGATACGCTTAAAATCGGAGCTCCAGCGCTCATCGTTGTCATTGCCAATTTTATTACGGTATCGGTCCAAAATTCTTCCCAGCTTTCCGTTAGCGCGGCAGGCGGTGCCATCTCCAACTATGCCCGTCTTTGGTATACGTTGCCATACGCCATTCTCACGGTACCTCTTACCACCGCACTCTTTACGGAGCTTTCCGACAACTGGGCGAAAAAGAACATTGCGGCATTCAAGCGCGATCTCACACAGGGCGTCTGCCAGATTCTGCTCTTTACCGTGCCTTTTATGCTGTATTTGATTGTGTTCTCGGTGCCTCTGATCTCCATTATTTCATCGCGACAATTTGAGGCAGAGGACATCTTTTTGACCGCTGAGTTTTTAAGCGGACTTTCTCTGGCGTTACCGCTGTATGGTGTAGGTATGTACCTGCAAAAAGTCTGTTCCGCCATGAGACGGATGACTTTATATGCCGTTGCGGCAACGCTTGGCTCCGGGGTTCAGGTAGCGTTACTCATTTTTGGTACACCATACTTTGGCTTGGGGTTTGTAGCCGCAACCTCAGCGATATTTAACGTGATCATTGACATCGTTATGCTCCTTGCGCTCCGTAGGCGCTTGGGACATATCGGACTGGTATCTATGGCATTTGCCTTTGTTCGCTCACTGGGTCTTGGTCTTCTCGGGTCGGCCGTGGCCGTTTTGATCATGCGTGTCCTTGAAGCATTCATTGGTCCGGTTATCGGATCTCCTTTGCGCGGTATCATAAACTGCTTTGCCGCAGGCATTCCGGCTGTCTTGGTAACGTATGGCCTGGCTGTTGTATTCAAGCTTCCTGAAGCGGCGGCTATCCGCTCTTTGCTTGGTCGTCTGAGGCGCTGACATGGCAGGTTCTTCTCGCAATGCAGAACTTCCAAGTCACAAAGATTTTGACGATTTGGTTTCCATACGAGAGCAGGTTGATCAGGTTCCCGTAAGTCCTGGCTGCTATTTGTGGAAGGATGGCTCGGGCAAAGTTATCTATGTGGGCAAGGCAAAAAACCTGCGCAGTCGTATGCGACAGTACGTGACGCTGCAAGACGATCGCGCCAAGATCCCTTTGATGATGCAGGTGGTACGGAGCTTTGACTACATCGTAGTGGAAAATGAGCATGAAGCGCTGGTATTGGAGCGCAACCTCATTGCGCAGTATCGGCCATACTTCAACGTTGATTTTAAGGACGATAAGAGCTATCCCTTCATCGCCATCACGGAATCTGACGTATTTCCCGCCATCAAGTACACGCGCGAAAAGCATAAGAAGGGAACGCGCTACTTTGGCCCGTATACGGACTCGTATGCGGCTCGACAGACTATCGATACGCTGCGAAAAGTGGTACCCATCTGTACGGCAAGTTGTACGGAATGGAAGCGGTGTCGGCGTGAGCTGGAAAAGCATCCCAATGAAGCAGCCGTAGCAAACATGATCTTCGCCGAGAAGGGAAGACCATGCTTTGACTATCACGTGGGGCGTGGACCCGGCGTGTGTGTGGGTGCCATTTCAACGGCTGAGTACGGCAAGCATGTGCGGCAGGTAGAGAACTTCTTGCGAGGCAACCGATCCGAGATTGTCATGGAAGTTCAAGAGCAGATGCAAGAAGCCGCAGCGAATCTTGACTTTGAGCGGGCGGCGCGCCTGAAAGGACGCCTTGATGCGCTGAGTGCTCTTGACGATAGGCAACAGGTAACATTTCCCACCTCGGTTAACCTGGATCTCATTGGATTTTATCGCGAGGAAACCATCTCTGCCGCATGTGTCTTTGTTGTCCGGGAGGGCCGTACCGTTCGCTCGGTCGAGTTTATTTTGGATAAGGGTCTTGACGTTTCAGAAGACGAGCTGGTTTCCGGCTTTGTGAAGCGCTACTATGACGAAACCGCGGACATCCCTGCAGAGGTGGATGTACCCCTTGAGCTCTCCGATGCGGAGGTTATCTCAGAGTGGCTCTCCGATAAGCGTGGACACAGATGTAGTCTTCATCTT
The DNA here is from genome assembly GCA_024691995.1 of Atopobiaceae bacterium. Taxonomy (GTDB): domain Bacteria; phylum Actinomycetota; class Coriobacteriia; order Coriobacteriales; family Atopobiaceae; genus Lancefieldella. The sequence continues at coordinate 83,591 of JAILNA010000005.1, forward strand.
CCACAGCGTGGCGAGAAGTCCCGTCTGCTTGAGATGGCTTCAAAAAATGCACGCCATGCTCTCATGCGGCATATGATCCGCACGGGTTATTCTGATGATCGTAGTAACCAAGCACTCCTACAGCTTGAGTCAGCACTTGCCCTTGAAGCTCCTCCTTTGCGTATAGAATGCTTTGATATTTCTACGTTGCACGGTAGTTTCACGGTTGCATCCATGGTGGTATTTACCAATGGAAAACCCGATAAATCACAGTATCGCCGCTTTAAGATTCACGCCGAGCTTGATGAAGCAAATGACTTTGTGTCTATGTCAGAAGTGCTTGGCCGGCGGTATAGTCCTGAGCGTATGGCTGACAAACGCTTTGGTTCACGTCCTGATTTGCTGGTAGTTGATGGCGGCAAACCTCAGCTAACGGCAGCCATTCAGCAGCTTGCTGAATTGGGCTTGGATATTCCGGTATGTGGCCTGGCTAAGTCTGACGAAGAGGTGTTTGTACCTTGGGACGATACCCCTATTGTTCTTCCGTCGGGCTCTGCGTCACTGTACCTTATCAAACAGGTACGAGATGAATCTCACCGCTTTGCCATTACGTTTCATCGTGAGCTTCGCGACAAGGCCATGACGGTGTCGATTCTTGATGAAATCCCAGGTGTGGGTCCTAAACGCAAAAAAGACCTTATGCGTCACTTTGGTTCATTTAAGAAGCTGAACGCGGCGTCTGCAGACGATATTGCAGACGTTAAAGGAATTTCTCCGGCGCTAGCTCAGACAATCTTTGATGAACTGAAAGCATGGCGATCCTGAAAACATGGTGATTCTGATGTGGTGTGAATCCTGACGTTCACACTGGTATGTTAGTTTAGGCCTATGTGGTATTAAATAAGAGACCAGTTTTCATAGGTAAAATAGGGGTAAGCGGTATGATTTTGCCGGTAAACGGTAGATGTGGTATTAATTTTTTCCGTCAATGGTTTAGCGGTAATTTTGATATATCTCTTAGAGGAAAACCAATAAAGTTGCTGTACAGCGCTTTATACTTCATCTATGTGAAATGCGAATCCTATAAGTATACCGTAAGTGTTTGCTCTTTTTACCTGTGAGTCTCTCGTGTACCTTAAAAACTCCGTTTACCCGAATCGTCATTCCTTTCTGAGAGGTATATCCAATATGATAGAGGAGAAAAGCCACGTCTGTGGCAGGGAGCCACGTCTGTGGCCTGAGATACTCAGAAAGAGGCAGAAATGGGCAAGCTTTTTGGTCGTCAACTATCACGTCGCACCTTCCTGGGCGGAGCTGTTGCTGCTGCGGGAATGGGCCTTACGGCGTGCGGCAACAACAATAACAACAACGCTTCAAATACGAGCGATGTTAAGGGTGAAGCAGGAGGCGGTACCATTACTGCCGGTGCTGCATATTCAACACAAAACTATGATCCTTCATCCACGTCATCTGCTCTTGCACTTGGTGTTAACTGGCAGGTTTCCGAGGGTCTGTATGGTATGAATTACCATGACTATCATGTCTTTAATGAGCTTGCAACGGCCGATCCTCAGAAGGTTGATGACACAACCTTTGAGGTAAGCATCAGAAAAGACGCAAAGTTTTCTGACGGAACGGCGGTAAGCGCTGACGACATAGTCGAGTCATTCAAGCGCGCAACTGCCGAGGGCAACATTTATGTTTCAATGCTTGCTCCCATCGCATCCGTTGAAAAGAAAGATGACGCTACCGTTACCATCAAAACGAATGTGCCAAACTTCTCGCTTTTGAAGGAGCGTCTCTCCATTGTCCGCGTTGTTCCGGCAAAGTCAGCTCAAGACGACATGAAAAAGATGCCCGTTGGATCCGGCCCTTGGATGTATAAGACCATCAGCGACAACTCTCTTGATCTTGAGCCAAATCCAAACTATAACGGAGTAACTCCCGCTAAGGATAAGGCACTTCACTATGACATCCTCAAAGATCCTACCGCTCGTCTGACTGCGCAGACCGATGGCACAACGCTTGCCATGGAAATGGTACCTGCCGATGCCATTGACCAGCTGAAGAATGCCGGTTGCACCGTTGATACCGTTCAGGGTTTTGGCGTGCGCTTCCTGATGTATAACCTCTCCAAGGCTCCATGGGATAACGTTAAGGTTCGCCAGGCAGTTATGTATGCGCTGGATACCGACAAGATGATTGCCAATGCACTGGCTGGTCAGGCTGAAGCCGCTACCTGCTATCTGCCGTCTTCCTTCTCCAATTATCACAAGGCTGCTACGGTCTATACCCATGACGAGGAGAAGGCAAAGAGCCTTATCAAGGATTCAGGCATCACTCCGGGTGAGGTTGTCCTGCGCACAACCGATAACGAGCAGGTTAAGAATATGGCTACGGAGGTCAAGCAAAATCTTGATGCTCTTGGCTTCAAGGTTTCCATCCAGACCGATACTTCACCTGCTACCTATTCTGCCATTGATGCCGCTGACGGATCGTGGGATATGCTCTTGGCACCGGGAGATCCTTCCTGCTTCGGTGGCGATACCGACTTGCTTCTGAACTGGTGGTACGGTGACAACATTTGGATGAAGACGCGCTGCCCATGGAAAGAAACGGACGAATGGAAGAAGCTGCACGAGCTCATGGACAAGGCTCTGACTCAGTCCGGTGCCGATCAGCAGTCCACATGGAACGAGTGCTTCGATCTTCTCGCTGAGAACGTGCCTCTGTATCCGGTACTCTTTGCAAAGACCTCAACCGCTTCTTGGAGCGAGAAGCCCAACGGCAATGGCGTAGCGCTTCAGGGCTTCAAGGGTATTGGCACCACCGGCATGTCCTTCGTTGATGTTAATACGGTTACCCAGAAGTAACTGAACCTGCCGGTTTGTATGTAGTTATAGGGCTCGGGCGGGTCAATGTCGCTCGAGCCTTTTTCTTCGAAGTTCTTCAGAGGGGGAGAGTGTGAATAATCTACTTCGTCTTATTGGACGCCGTTTGATCGCGCTGCCAATCATGGCGTTGGGCGTTACGTTTCTTGTATTCTTCCTGATGTCGTTTTCGCATGTTGATCCTGCGTACAATGCATTGGGTGAGAGCGCAACGCCGGAAGCGATTGCAGAGTATCATGCCGAGCACGGTCTTGATGACCCATGGCCCGTTCGCTATGTGCGGTATATGGGAGATCTGCTTCATGGTGATTTGGGCACGTACGGTACGGCAAACTACTCGGTAGCGGAGCGCATTTCAAAGGCTTTACCGGTGACCATGCAGCTTACCTTTATTGGACTTGCCATTGGAGCCGTTGTTTCATTTTTGCTGGGCGTCATTGCCGCACTGTACAGAGACAGATGGCCCGATCAGATTATTCGCGTGTTCTCCATTGCAGGACTTGCAACACCCTCATTCTGGCTTGCGGTTCTTTTGATTCTGCTTTTTGCAGTTACCCTCAAAGCACTTCCGGCATCAGGTATGCTGCCCGATCCGGCCAAAAACTTTTCTGGGTATATAGCTCGAATTATCATGCCAGCCGTTGCACTGGCCGTTCCCCTTACGGGTCAGATGACGCGTATTGTTCGTACGGCAATGGTTGAAGAGCTTGATCGCGATTACGTCCGTACCGCGCGTGGTGCGGGCATTCCAGAACCTATCGTCATTGCGCGTAACGTCTTGCGCAATGCTCTCATTACTCCGGTTACGACGCTGGGACTCAAGATCGGCTATCTCATGGGCGGCGCCGTGGTTATCGAGGTTATTTTTAACCTACCGGGCATGGGCATGGCAATTCTTGAGGGCATTCAGGGCAACGAGACTATGCTCGTACAAGGAGTTGTTATTGTTGTGGCACTGTCCTTCATCATTATCAATATCGTGGTCGACATGCTCTATATCCTTATCAATCCGCGAATCAGGACGGTGTAGCCATGATTGAGATACGAAAAAAACAAACCGAGAAGCTCGAGGAGGCTGCGGCAAAAGGACTTAAGTTCAGCGGCTTCAAGAATATGAAGGCCACATCCAAGATCGCATTGGTCATCCTTGTGCTTGTGGTGCTCGCCTCAGTCTTGGCACCCCTTCTTGCCCCCCATGATCCACTTCAGACTTTTACCGCCCGCCAGGCTCCCGGAAACGGTTTTCTTTTTGGCGCGGACGATAAGGGCCGTGACATTTTGTCTCGTATGCTCTACGGTGGGCGCTATTCACTCGTCATTGGCTTTGGCGCTACGGGCATGGCTTTGGTGCTTGGATCCATTGTGGGTGCCATTGCGGCAGTATCAAGAAAAGCGGTGTCCGAGGTTATCATGCGCCTTCTGGATATCATCATGTCTTTTCCGGGTATTGCGCTTGCAGCGGTCTTTGTGTCCATTCTTGGTAACAGCATCCCGTCCATTATTTTTGCTATCGGCTTTATGTATACGCCGCAAATTGCACGCATCGTACGAGCCAATATCGTAAGCGAGTATGGCGAGGATTACGTGCGCGCCACGATTGTTTCCGGTGCCCGTGCTCCGTGGATTCTATGGAAACACGTACTTCGCAACTGTATCGCCCCCATCATGGTCTTTACCGTTACGCTTGTGGCGGACGCCATCATCTTTGAGGCCTCGCTGACCTTCATTGGTGCCGGTATTCAAGAACCCACACCGACATGGGGAAACATCTTAGCCGATGCCCGTGGTGGCGTTTTGGCCGGACGTTGGTGGCAGGCGTTCTTCCCGGGTCTTGCCATCATGTTCACCTGCCTCGCACTCAACATTCTTTCCGAAGGCCTGACCGATGCCATGGCCGCGGCTCCGGGTGCACCCGTTGACGTTGACTCCTCCGAGTCTCGTCGAGCGGATGATATTCTCGCTTCAGACCCCGTGCGCGCCTACGCTGAGCAGGCAGAGTCTCTCAATCGCCGTTTGGGTGATCTGAAAGCGATTGAGCTTGCAAGAACGGACAGGCATAAGCCGAACTTTTCCGTTGATCCAATACTTAAGGTCAAAGATCTTTCCATCAGTTTTGAATCTCACGGTGCCGTCAAGGTCGTTGACGGCGTGAGTTTTGAGGTTCGTCCCGGTCAGTGCATGGCACTCGTGGGTGAGTCCGGTTGCGGTAAGTCAATTACCACCAAGGTCATCATGGGTCTTACCGATCCCAAAGAGTCTATTACCGGTACAGTGCTCTATAAGGGACAAGACCTTCTCAAGATTTCCAAAGACGAGCATCGCCGTCTTTTGGGGCATGAGCTTGCCATGGTGTATCAGGATGCCTTGTCATCGCTGAACCCTTCAATGCTCATTTCGTCTCAGATGAAACAACTTACGAGCCGTGGCGGTACTCGCTCGGCCGAGGAGCTTCTTGAGCTCGTGGGCCTTGACCCCAAGCGTACGTTGGAATCCTATCCTCATGAGCTTTCCGGCGGACAGCGGCAGCGCGTGCTTATCGCCATGGCGCTTACGCGTGATCCGTCGCTTGTTATCTGCGACGAACCTACGACGGCGTTGGATGTTACCGTTCAGAAGCAGGTCATCAAGCTCTTGAATGACCTGCAGGATCGCTTGGGTTTTGCCATGATCTTTGTGAGCCACGACCTTGCCCTTGTGGCGGAAGTGGCTTCCGAGATTACCGTTATGTATGCCGGGCAGGTAATTGAGCAGGCGCCCACGACGGAGCTCTTAACAAATCCGGTACATGAGTATACGCGCGGTCTTCTCGGGTCGGTGCTTTCGATCGAAGAGGGCGCAAAGGACGGAACAAGGCTCCACCAGGTACCGGGATCGGTGCCTTCTCCCGAAGACTTTCCTGCGGGCGACCGTTTTGCACCGCGCTCAAGCCATCCCGAGCTTGGCCTTGAGGTGCATCCGGTCCTTAAAGAGATTCCTGGTCGCCATCATAGTTTTTCGGAACTCCCTGACGAGTACCTGAGAGAACACGGACTTACGCCATATCTTGAACGCATGAATACCAAGGAGGTGGACTAAATGACCGAGCAGCAACCCATCATTTTTTTGGATGATATTTCCGTTACGTTCAAAACGCGTACGGGATCAATATTTCACCCCAATAAGGTGCACGCAGTACAAAACGTTACGCTTAAACTCATGCCCGGCGAGACCATTGGTATTGTAGGCGAGTCGGGATGCGGTAAGTCAACGACTGCAAACGTTATGTGCGGTCTTCAATCACCTACGTCGGGTCGCGTGTTTTTCAAAGGTCAAGATGTGACCAAACGTACCCCCGATCTGCGCAAACAGATTGGTCGTGTGGTTTCGGTGGTCTTCCAAGATCCCGCAACGGCACTCAACCCCCGTATGATTGTGCACGATCAGCTCTTGGATCCGCTTTTGGTACACAAGGTGGGAACGCCGGAGGAACGCGAGAAGCGCATCGATGAACTTGTGGGCCTAGTAGGGCTTCCTCATTCTGCACTCCGCGCTCTTCCGGGTCAGCTTTCCGGCGGTCAGCGCCAGCGTGTGGCAATTGCTCGCGCCATGTCGCTGAACCCCTCTGCCATCATTGCCGATGAGCCAACCTCGGCGCTTGACGTTTCGGTGAGGGCTCAAATCCTGAATCTGCTTACCGATCTTAAGAGCGAGCTGGGTCTTTCGATGATCTTCATTTCGCATGACATTCAAACCGTACGGTATGTATCCGACCGTATTATCGTCATGAATCACGGACAGATTATGGAAGACGGTCCGGCACAGCAGGTATTTGAGCATCCGCAGGATGCATATACCAAAACATTGCTTGGAGCTGCGCCTTCATTGCTTCACCCAAAGCTTGGCAAATAAATCAGGCAGTAAGGGCGTATCCAAACGGGTGCGCCCTTAGCGTATCGTATGAAACGCACGAAGGATTAAGGATGTCCCTTTCAAAGCTTGACCATAGTGAACTCTGTAAAACGCGCCCACGCACACCGATGCCCGCTGATTTTGAGCGGTTCTGGGAGGCTCGTATGGCTGAGGCCGACGCGGTGACGCTGAGGTGGCAACTTGTGCCTTCCGATGAAGTACCTCAAGCTCAAAGCTGCGGATTTTATGATCTTTGGTTTGAGGGCATGGGAGGCTCAAAGCTGTATGCCAAGTTTCTCTGTCCAAGAGGCGAGAAGAGCGTGCCCTTGGTACTGCAATTCCACGGGTATCCGGGTGCTTCCCGGTCTTGGTTTGAGCAAGCGTCTTTTGTAGGTATGGGCTGTGCAATTTGTGCGCTTGACAATCCCGGTCAGGGTGGGCGAAGTCAGGACGCAAACGGGTATGTGGGAACAACGGTGGCGGGACATCTTGTCGCCGGACTTGACGGCCCCGTAAAAGATCTCTATTACGTACGCCTCTATCAAAATGTTCGGATTTTTTGCCGTATTGCGAGCCAACTTGAGGGCATTGACGCGAGCCGTATCTTTGTAAACGGGCAGTCGCAAGGTGGCGGTATGGGTATTGCCTGCTGCGCTCTTAATCAAGATCTCATTAACCGTGCAGCCATTCTCTTCCCGTTTCTTTCAGACTTCAAAGCCGTTTGGGAGCTGGGTGGTGATACCCAAGCGTATGAGGGGATTCGCTACTACATGCATTGGTTTGATCCGCGCGGGGAGCACGTAGATGAAATTTTTGGCAAGCTTGCGTATGTCGACAGCGCCAACTTTGCTCGTTTTGTGCGCTGCCCGGTACTTTTTGGATCCGGCCTTGCCGATAAAGTGTGTCCTGTTCCCACACAATTTGCCGTGTATAACGCACTGACGTGTCCAAAACGACACCTTTTGTTTGAAGGCTTCGGACATGAGGAGATTCAGGCGTTTGACGATACGATCATTGATTTTTTTGACGCAAACGATGCACGTGCTTGGGTTTCGGGAGGGGCATGCTCATGAGAGATGCCTCGTCATATCGGGATTTTCTTAAAACCTATCACGGACGTACGCTTTGTCCGGATGTTTTTGACGAATTTTGGGCAGACGTTTGCGCGAAGAATAAACCTGAAGCAAGGGAAGTGCAAAAGGCTTTCGTAAAATGCTCAGGTCTTACCTGCGAAGAGTTTACCTACCTCGCCTCTGACGGCGTCTCTCTCAAAGCTCATATACTGCGCCCCAGGGGAGTGGCTCCTTTGCCGACCGTCATACTGTATACCGATTGTGGTCGAGAAGTGCGGGGTTGGCTGCATCTGGCGCGCTTTGCGTCGCTTGGCTTTGCCGTGGTGGCTCCTGAAATCCGCAGACTTCCTCAGGCAGTGCGGACATCGTTTGAGAAAGCATGGAAAGGCGAGGTCAGCGCCGGCAATCTGACGGCGTACTATTTCAATACAAACGCACTCGATCGAGCGGAAGATTCCGTCGTTGAATGCGCACGCAGAGCTCCTCTCTTTCAGCTGATATCCGATGCGTATGCAACGGCTCATGCCACACAGCTTCTTCCCTTTGTTGACAAGGGCTGCCTTATGACCTGGGGAGAAGGACTTGGCGGGGCACTGGCTTTGGATACGGCGGCATTGCTCGGTTCCCAATGCGCAGGTGTCATGGCACAAAACCCCTTCTTTGTCGACTCCGAAGCGTGCGTGGCGGATGGATTTTGTAGCGCGCAGGAAACGCCGAAAAACGTACGGATTGCAGATGCCATGGGTCTTCTCGATACCGCAAGCTTTGCCAAGCGCATCACCTGTCCAGTGTTGATGGCATGCTCGCTGGAGGACCGGTCGTCCCTTCCCGAAGGTACGTGTGCGGCATATAACCGTATTCCTGCGGAACAAAAGCGGATGGCGGTCTATCCCAGACACGCACATGAGCGCATTAACGATTTTGAAAACTTGCAAATTGACTTTTTGTTGACGTATTCAGGCGGTAGACTTTAAATGTCGACGTTGAATGATATTCAACCGGAAAGGATTCGGTACATGTCTACAAATCTTACATTCAGAGGGGTTATTCCTCCTGTTGTTACTCCCGATACCAAAGACCATCAGCTTGATGTGGCTTCCTTTGAGCGCTCTATCAATCGCATGATTGATGCCGGCGTTGACGGCCTCTTTTTCCTCGGCTCATCAGGGGAAGTTGTCTTTGCTACTGATGAGAGGCGCGATCAGATTGTCCGCGAGGCAGTCCGTATCGTTGCGGGTCGTGTCCCTGTATTGGTGGGCATTATTGACACGCAGACTGAGCGCGTGCTTGAGCATGGGCACCGTGCGCTTGAGGCGGGAGCCGATGCACTTGTGGCAACGGCACCGTTTTACGCTCTTGGTGGAGTTGCTGAGATAGAAGAACATTTCCGCATCCTTCATGCCGAGCTTGATGCACCTCTTTTTGCCTATGACATTCCGGTATGTGTTCACACCAAGCTCCCATGGAAACTTCTTGCACGCCTTGGCGCAGAGGGAGTCCTTGCGGGTGTGAAGGATTCATCGGGAGATGACGTGTCTTTCCGATATCTCGTACAAGAGAATGAAAAAAACGGTCATCCCATGGCGCTTTTGACCGGCCACGAGATCGTGGTCGACGGCGCACTTCTCGCCGGCGCAGATGGATCTGTTCCGGGACTTGCAAACGTTGAGCCTGAAGGATACGTTCGCATGTGGAAGGCTGCGCAAGAGGGGGATTGGGCTTTGGTTAAGCGTGAGCAAGACCGTCTCAATGAAATATCTCATATTTTTGACGTTACCTCGGGCGTACAGGGGTACGGAGCCGGCGTCGGTGCCTTCAAATGTGCCCTTCACCTTATGGGAGTCTTTGACACGCCGCAGATGCCTCGTCCCGTAAGACCTCTTTCCGCTGAAAATACCGAGGCAATCCGCACCGTTCTTGTTGAGAACAACCTGCTCTGATACGTAACCTTTTGAGGAGGGATGATTGTGTCCTACGAATGTGATGTACGCAAAACTGCCGTTGCCGTTGATATTGGCGGTACAAAAATTGCATGCGGCCTTGTTGATCTGGATGCGGAGAAGATGCCGCAGGTACATGATGTCAAAAAAATCCCTACGGAAGCGGATTTGGGTGGCGCTCATGTGCTTGAGCTGGTTATCCAATCAATTAAAGACGCCCTTACTCGCGCGGAAGAGCGTGGCGAGAAGCCCGTGGGAGTCGGCATTTCTTCTGCGGGTGTCGTAGATCCGCGTAGCGGAAACATTACCTTTGCCAACGATCTCATGCCCGGGTGGGGAGGCACTCCTCTTGGCACTGCCGTAACCGAATCATGCGGTCTTCCCTGTGCGGTTTTGAACGACGTACACGCGCACGCACTTGGTGAAGCGCGCCACGGCGGAGGCAAAGATCTCTCTTCGGTATTGGTGGTTGCCGTGGGAACGGGTATCGGCGGTGCATTTGTAAACCACGGCATTATCATGCTTGGAGCTCATGACGAGGCGGGCCATATAGGGCACGTGGCCGCTTTGGCAGCCGCAGGGGTAGCTTGTTCCTGTGGAGCCACGGGACACCTTGAACCCGTTGCCGCGGGCCCCGGCATCATTCGCGAATATCTGCGGCTTGGAGGCATTGACAGCTGCGACGACGGTTCTCCCGTGGACGGTGCCGAAATTGATTTTCGTGCAAATAACGGAGACGTGCGTGCGCAAGCCGCCGAAGAACTCTCCGGCCGGGCACTGGGTGAAGTGCTGGGCAGCATGTGCAATATGCTTGATCCCGCCGCCATCATTCTTTCGGGTTCCGTGGCAGAGTGTGGTCCGTATTGGCAAAACGCCCTGTATGCCGCCTTTGAGAGTCAGGCAATGCCGCCTGTCAAATCGACACCCATCATAAAAGGAGAGCTCGGTGCCCAGGCACCGCTTATTGGTGCCGTTGAAAATCTTTTTGATCCCGCATATTTGGAGACGAGGAACACATGTCATTAAATCCGCTGGTACAGTCTCTCAAAGGTGGACTTATCGTAAGCGTGCAGGCGTATCTCGGAGAGCCGCTTCGCCACCCCGAAACCATGGCACAGATGGCACGCGCCTGTGAGCTGGGAGGTGCTGCCGCCATCAGGTGTCAGGGACTCTCCGATATTGCCGCCATCAAAGGACGGGTGGAAATCCCCGTTATCGGTCTTTGGAAAGAGGGTCACGAGGGCGTCTACATTACGCCAACCTTGCGTCATGCTCTTGCGGTCGTCAACGCAGGCGCGGACGTGGTGGCGCTTGATGCAACCGATCGCGCCCGTCCCGACGGAAGGACGTTTGCGGAAACGGTCCGTTCTTTGCGTGAGCGTACGGACGCGCTTGTCATGGCCGATTGCATGACCATGGATGACATACGCCGTGCCGTGGCGTGCGGCTGCGATTTGGTTTCAACGACGCTTTCGCATAACAAGGCGGCAATCGATACCACCTTGGACGACGGTCCTGATTTGCCGCTGCTCCGCCAAGCGACCACCGAGTTTCCCGGTATTGCCATCATCTGCGAGGGGCATGTGCACACGCCCGCAGATGCCAAGGCTGCCATTGATGCCGGCGCCTGGGCGGTTGTCTCCGGCACGGGTATCACGCATCCGACTTCAATTACGTCATGGTTCAAAGCGGCGATTGAATCATAGACGGAGCGAGAAGTACTTCTCGCCGCCGGCTTTGCAAAGGAAGAGGGCTTATGGGTCAAGATAATCCTATTCAAAGGCAAAAAGTATCCGTGCCTGACATTGTGATTATTACCGGTATGTCGGGTTCCGGGCGTACGCAGGCGCTGCACGTCTTTGAAGATATGGGATATTACTGCATTGATAACCTGCCGCCGACGCTTATTTTGCAGCTTGCAAACGTGGTGGGAATCAATTCAAGCATAGGCCGTCATCTGGCCGTCACGTGTGATTTGCGCTCGCAGGGACTCTTTGACGACATGCTTGAGGTCCTGCATTCACTTGCCGACCATGAGCTGACCTACAGCATGGTTTTTCTCGACTCGTCGGATGAAGTCATCATGCGCCGCTATGACGAGAATCGCCGTCGGCACCCGGTGGCACAACAGGGTGAATCTCTGGAGAAGGCCGTCAAGCGCGAACGGCGGCAGCTTGCGGTGGTGCGCAAGGCAGCAGATGTCGTCATCGATACGTCAACCATGCGCACGACAACGCTGCGCAATCGCTTGCGCCGTATCTTCTCGGAGCTTTCCGACCAGCAGCTTCTTGAAGTAAATGTTTTCTCGTTTGGCTTTAAGCACGGTATGCCCGTTGAGTCGGATCTTATGATTGACGTGCGGTTCTTGCCCAATCCGTTTTATGACCCAGAAATGCGCACCATGACGGGGCTTGATGAGCGCGTTGCCGCATACGTGCTCGATAACCCCACAACCAAGAAATTCCTAAAGTCATGGTTTGAACTGCTGGACGTCATTATGCCCGGCTATGTGGCAGAGGGAAAGTCGCATCTCTCCATTGCGGTCGGTTGTACGGGAGGGCAGCATAGAAGCGTGGCCATTGCAAAGGCAACGAGCGAGCACCTTCTGCAGGCGGGCTATCGTGCTACACTTTCACACCGTGATCTTGCGCTTGCAAACACGCAGACAAAAGGGTAATAGAGAGGGTCTATGTCATTTACCGCCGAGGTAAAAAATGAACTTTCGCGCGTCGTGTCCGCATCAAAAGAGGCTGATTTAGCGCAGCTCTCCGCACTGATACGCGTGACAGGTACACTGTCGTTTCATGGGACTCGCTCGTATAGCGTGCGCATTGTAACTGAGACGGGTACCGTAGCACGTACCGTTGTGGCGCTGTCCCGCCAGCTTTTTGGTTTAGGCACGTCAATCGAATACCGACGCTCCATTATGCATAAAAAACGCAACTACTTACTTGAAATTTCCGATCAAGAGGCACTGGGCGATGCCCTGGCCAAGTTGGGTATCCTGACATCTGATTTTGGCATCAACCAGGGAATACCACGAACGCTTCTGCAAACAAAACAAGCGCGTGCGGCTTTTCTCCGTGGTGCTTTTATGGCCGGTGGTTTTGTTGCTGACCCTCGTAAGGACTTTCATTTGGAGATTGCCGTAACGGGAGAGCGTTTTGCCCAGGATCTTGTGGTTCTTCTCGCCACGGCGGGAGTTACCGGCCGCTTGAATCATCGAAATAAGCATACGTCTCAGGCAGAACGAACGCGTGAGGTGTATGCGGTGTATCTCAAGAGCTCAGACGATATCATTGCATTTTTGCGTTTTATTGGAGCTCAGAATATGGCAAAGGTTGTCTTTGCGGCTCGCCAGATGAAGTATGTTCGCAACAATGTCAATCGGGGAGTGAATGCGGAGGTTGCCAATCAGAGGCGCTCTTCCAATGCGGCGGCATCACAACTCAGTTTGATTGATCGTGCCGACCAACTTATAGGACTGGGCAAACTGCCGCCCGCGGTGCAAGAGTTTTGTCGGGCCAGGCGAGAAAATCCCGAGGTATCACTTGCGGCGCTGGGAGAATCTCTTGTGCCGTCCGTGTCGAAATCGGCAATGTATCATCGGCTTCTCCGGCTTGAGGAAATAGTACAGAAAGCAGAAAAGTTTCAATAACTCCGTTTAACTTTTCGGTGAGTGCGGTAATATAAACGGTGTACGGTTTATATGTTTTATGGCCGTTGGGGAGAAGCCCTGACGTCATCGAAAGGAGCATTACGTATGGCAGTAAAAGTTGCTATTAACGGCTTTGGCCGCATTGGTCGTCTTGCCTTTAGGCAGATGTTTGGCCACGAGGGTTCCGAGATTGTTGCCATCAACGATCTTACGTCCCCAGAGATGCTTGCTTACCTTTTGAAGTATGACTCTACCCAGGGCAACTATGCTCGTGATCACAAGGTTGAGTCCACCGACCACTCCATTATTGTTGATGGTCATGAGATTATCATCTACAAAGAGGCAGACGCAAACAACCTTCCTTGGGGAGACCTCAATGTTGACGTCGTGCTTGAGTGCACCGGCTTCTACACCTCAAAGGAGAAGGCACAGGCTCACATTAACGCTGGCGCTAAGAAGGTCGTTATCTCTGCCCCTGCAGGAAACGATCTCCCAACTATCGTCTACAACGTTAACCATGAGACCCTCACTGCGGATGATAACATCATCTCTGCTGCTTCCTGCACCACCAACTGCCTTGCTCCTATGGCAAAGGGCCTCAATGACTTTGCTCACATTGTCTCCGGCATTATGACCACCATTCACGCATATACCGGCGACCAGATGATTTTGGACGGACCACAGCGCAAGGGTAACTTCCGCCGTTCCCGCGCCGGTGCCGAGAACATCGTTCCTAACTCAACCGGTGCTGCCAAGGCAATCGGCCTTGTCCTTCCTGAGCTCAACGGCAAGCTCATCGGTGCCGCTCAGCGCGTTCCTACGCCAACCGGCTCCATCACCAATCTTTATGCCGTCGTTGATAAGAAGGTAACTGTTGACGAGGTCAACGCTGCCATGAAGGCATATGCGGAGACCATCCCTGATACCTTCGGATACAACGAGGATCAGATTGTTTCTCGCGATATCGTTGGCGAGACCCACGGTTCCATTTTTGACGCTACACAGACCATGTGCAACGATCTTGGCAACGGTCAGACGCTCGTTCAGGTTACCTCTTGGTACGACAACGAGAACTCCTATACTTCTCAGATGGTCCGCACCATCAAGTACTTCGAGAAGTTCGTTGCGTAAGTGCGCTCACATATGTGACGCTTCGGCGCGGTCGCAGCATCTGCCGCGGCTGCGCCTTTTTATGAGAAGTATGTAGCCTGTACGTCTGTATTTGGCTTGCATTTCTTCTTACCTGGTAAGAAGAAATCAGCATTCAAAGAAACGTGAAGAGAAAGAGGAATGACATGGCTTTCACAAAGAAGACCGTTCGTGACGCCGATGTCGATGGTAAGCGCGTTCTTATGCGCGTTGATTTTAACGTGCCTCTCAAGGATGGCGTTGTAACCGACGATACTCGTGTCCGCGCAGCTCTGCCTACCATTCAGTATTTGCTTGACCACAATGCCAAAGTCATCTTGATGAGCCACCTTGGTCGTCCCGATGGCACGGGCTTCCAGCCTGAGCTTTCGCTGCGCCCCGCTGCCGAGAAGCTCTCTGAGCTTTTGGGCAAGCCGGTTAAGTTCGTAGAGGACACGTATGGCGAGAAGGCCAAGGAAGCCGTTGACTCCCTTGAGAGTGGCCAGGTTCTTGTCCTTGAGAACGTCCGCTTTGATAAGCGTGAGAAGAAAAACGATCCGGAAATTGCAAAGATCCTTGCTTCGTATGGTGACATCTTTGTACTTGATGCTTTTGGTACCGCTCACCGCGCACAGGGTTCTGTCGTTGGACCGGCTGCTTATCTGCCTGCCTACGCCGGCTTCCTGCTTGAGAAAGAGGTTGATACGCTGACCTCAATCTTTGCCGATCCCGAGCGTCCGTTTGTCGCCATTGTCGGTGGATCTAAGGTTTCTTCCAAGATTGGTGTCCTTGATCACCTTATCGATTCTGCCGATACCCTTATTATCGGTGGTGGTATGGCTTATACGTTCTTCCTTGCAAAGGGCTATACCGTAGGTACTTCACTGCAGGAGCCTGATTGGGTTGAGCCTGCAAAGAAGATGCTTGAGAAAGCCGAGGCCAAGGGCTGCAAGATTTTGCTTCCCGTTGACAACGTTGTGGCCGATCACTTTGGCGAGGATGCAAAAGGGGAGGCTGTCAATTCCGACAACATTCCTGATGACCGCATGGGCATGGATATTGGCCCCAAGACGGTTCAGCTCTATACCGATGCCATCAAGGGTGCAAAGACCGTTTTCTGGAACGGACCGATGGGTGTCTTTGAGTTTGATCAGTTTGCAAAGGGCACTGAGGCAGTTGCTCGCGCCATTGCAGATTCCGATTGCACGTCCATTATCGGCGGTGGCGATTCCGTTGCCGCTATCAATAAGTTTGGTCTTGCCGATAAGATGAGCTGGATCTCCACAGGCGGTGGAGCTTCCATGGAGCTCGTTGAGGGTAAGGCTCTTCCTGGAGTGGAGGCGCTTCTCGATGCGTAAGCGTATGATTGCCGGCAACTGGAAGATGAATAAGACGTTCTCTGAGGCAATCGTACTTGCCCAGGGGATCGTTGATGAGCTCTCAGCAGGCACAGGAGACGTTGATGTTGTAGTGGCTCCTCCTGCCGTTGATCTCAAAGGCGTCTCTGAGGTTCTTACTCAGGCAAACTCTTCCGTTGCTCTTTCCGCACAGAATGTATATTGGGAGGAGTCCGGTGCATATACCGGAGAAACCGCGCCTTCCATGCTGGAGTCCGTAGGTGCCACCCATTGCATCATTGGTCACTCGGAGCGGCGCGGATATTTTGGCGAAACTGACGAGGACATCAACCGCAAGGCAAAGGCGTTGATGGCTCACGGTATTACCCCAATTTCTTGCTGCGGCGAGTCTTTGGAGATTCGCGAAGCCGGAAAGCATGTTGAGTTTGTCGTCGAGCAGATTAAAGCCGATACGGCCGGTCTTGAGATTACAGATCCCTCTAAGTATGTGGTGGCCTATGAGCCTATTTGGGCCATCGGTACCGGAAAGACCGCCACGGCTGATGACGCGCAAGAGGTGTGTGGCGCAATCCGTAAGACGTTGGCTGAGATTTTTGGCCCCGAGATTGCTGCCGGCATTCGTGTTTTGTATGGCGGCTCGGCAAAGCCCGAAAACATCAACGGCTTCCTTGAGAAAGAGGACGTGGACGGTGCTTTGGTAGGCGGCGCATCACTTAAGGCTGACTCTTTTGCCGCTATGGTAAAGAGCGCGATGAACTAAGAGAGGCTTTAGGCGTACGGCGGGTGCTCCTATAGTACAAACGCCGCGCGCAAGCCGTCTTGACCGTATACGTATTTTGCGAAAATACACACGCTGCATTTCAAAAAGATGTGGCGTGTGTTATTCTATTACGCTAGTTTTGACTGTTGGAAAGTTTGTTTTCAACATGCTAACAACTGCCGTAAAACCGCGTAACCTAAAGGAGCTTTTGTGGGTGCACTAAATACTATTTTGCTGGTACTGCTTTGTATCTCCGGTATCTTAACCATCTTTTTGGTGCTGGCACATTCCGGTAAGGGAACAGGCATCTCGGACATGATTGCTGCATCCATGTACAATTCCAATGCAGGCACCGGTATTCTTGAGAAGAACCTTGATCGTCTGACTATCATCACTACCACTATCTTTATCCTCTGCATTGTCATCATGTCGCTTACGTTTCCTTTGGGTTCTATGAACGTTGGATAAAAATCTCCACGGATGCACCATATGCGTCTTGCTGAAGGTTTTTAAGAAGCTGTAAACACTGTTGTATGGCGAGAAGATTGGTCTTCTCGCCATATTTGCGTTTATGGACTCTTGTTTTGAAACGACGGCCTTATCGCCTGAGATTCATATCCGAGAGGCGAGGAGCACAAAAAATCTGGCAGCCTACATTTCACAAAGGTAAACAATGGGCATTTCTCGATACACTGCCCCAAAACACTGTCATCATAAGACATGATTTTGTTGCGAATGTGCTCTTTTTGGCTGCTCAACACGGTGGGTAATTGCTCGGTTTTACATTTTTCTTGGAGTAATTTGGCTGATTGCGCACTACTCGTGATAAAATTGCCGTTTAGTGTATGTGGGTTCTATGGGATTTTCATGCATAAGAGGTAGTATTCGTTGGAAATGTTCGATTGCCATTTTGAAAATTCCTCGTCTGTATTCGTACAGACGCATGGCGGTAAGGAGAGTAAATGGCACGGTTTGTCTGGTATTTGACCAAGAGGATACTGAGCTACATTGTGATGATTTTTGTCGCAACGTCGCTTACGTTTTTCCTTGCATCTGCATTTATGAGTCCTCGCTCTAACTATGAGCAGCGCACTCCTCGTCCACCTCAGGATTCTATCGAGCAGTCGCTCTACAAGGCTAATCTGAACGATAAGACTCCCGTTATTGAGAGATACCAAAAGTGGCTTGTTGGTGTCGTTACTCATTTTGACTGGGGCATGGCTCCGGATGGCAGCTCCATCAATACACAGATGAGCTCAAAGTTCTTGGCTTCCGTTCAGCTTCTGACCTTGGCAACCATTTTGTCCATCTTTATAGGTGTCGGGCTTGGCGTATATACCGCACAGCGACAATACCAGTGGCAGGATCGTTTCTTTAGCGGCGTAGCCTCGCTCTTTATGGTCATTCCAACCGTTGTTCTCGCCATTTTGATTGTCTTTGCCGCAATTGAGATTAACGCTCTTACCGGCAGCAGGATTTTTTACGTTACGGGTCTTTCCAGCGGGAATTTCCCAACGTTTTTTGAGTGGCTCCTTGACTTCTTACAGCACATCTTCTTACCAACGCTTGTTCTGACCATTGTCAGCTCCGTTGGCTACCACCTGACGCAGCGTACCTACCTCTTGGATGAGATGCATGCGGACTACGTACGCACTGCACGCGCAAAGGGGCTCACGCGCAAGCAGGCCATTCGCAGACATGCCCTGCGTGCCTCGCTCATTCCAACGGCGGTAAACGTTGCCTTCTCTATCGCAGGCATCTTTACAGGCGCCGTTATGACCGAGAAGATCTTTGCTATCCACGGTCTTGGTGAGTACTTTATTAACTGTATCAATAACAACAACATTCATGGTGCCGTTGCAGTCGCCGCATTCTCTGCTGCATGTACGCTTGTGGGCGCGCTTCTCGCCGACCTCTTTGCAGCTGCCCTTGATCCGCGAATTAAGATGAGCTAAGGAGGCAGCAATGGCTAACGATAAAGAAAAAGTTACTGAAAAAGTGGAAGATTCCGCTGCTTCTCTTACCGCAAATAAAGGACAGATGACAAACGCCGAGCTTGAGCTCCAGGCTGATTCTCTTGGTTCCGGAGAGGTTAAGCGTATTAGCTACTTCGGCCTTATCGGCAGACGTTTCTTGCGTCAGCGCTCTGCCATGATAGGCTTGGGAATCTTGCTTGTTTTGATTCTTATTGCTCTTTTTGGTAAGTATCTGACTCCGTACAACTACGTTGACCCGGACTTTACCGCCATTAACCAAGCCCCTAATGCCAAGCATTGGTTTGGTACGGACGGAGCGGGCATTGATTTGTATGCCAGCGTTGTGCACGGCCTTGGTCGTTCGCTGACCATCGGTATTACCTACGCACTTCTGACTTCGGTGATTGCGGCCGTTATCGGTACCGCCATCGCATACGTCCGTGGCGTTCCCGAAAAGATTGGCATGTGGATTCTTGACATGCTCATGGTCATTCCGAGCTTCCTTTTGGTTGCCATGATTGTTCGTGCGGCTTCCGGTACCACGGGATGGGTTATGCTCATCATTGGTATGACAGCCTTCGGATGGATTGGCTATGCCCGTACCTTGCGTACCATGGCACTTTCGCTTCGCGAGCGTGATTATGTACGTGCAGCCAAATATATGGGTGTTCCTTCAATTAAGATCATTATTCGCCACCTTATTCCAAACCTTGGTTCAATTCTTATCATTGACACGGTTCTTGGCGTTATCGGCGGTATTAACTCCGAAACGGCATACAGCTTCCTGGGCCTTGGTATTAAGGCTCCTGACACCTCACTGGGTTATCTTTTAAGTGCGGGCTCTTCGGCAATGCTGTCCACTCCCTGGCTCATTTTGATTCCATCGATCGTGCTGATCATTCTTTGCGTAAGCATGCAGCTTATCGGTGACGGTCTCCGTGATGCTTTCGATCCTTATTCTCGTGCGGCAGGCATGGTCGAGGACGATGACGATGCTGCCGAGGCGCAGGATTTAGAGAGTTCACCTAACGCCAACACGGATACAGATACAACGGAGCGTGCGTAATGGCTGATATTGATATGAGTAAAACAGTTGAGAAGAACATGGTGGAAGACGACGTTCTTCGCTATGAGATGCTTGAATCCAATGGACCAAAGGGTGCTCCGCAGGGTGCGCCTGTTATGAGCGTCCGTAATCTTAAGGTCTCCTTTAACACCGAAGCCGGCCGTGTTGATGCCGTCCGTGGTGTTAACTTTGACCTTTGGGGCGGTCGTACCTTAGGTATCGTTGGTGAATCAGGCTCCGGTAAGTCCGTTACCGCACTCTCTTTGATTGGACTTCTTGATGACAATGCGCATGTCACCGGTTCAATTAAGCTTGGAGACGAGGAGCTTCTCGGCAAAACCGATGAAGAGATGTCAAAGCTTCGCGGCACAAGGATTTCCATGATTTTCCAAGATCCGCTGTCTGCCTTGACTCCCATGTTTACCATCGGCGATCAGCTTGCTGAGGCCCTTTTGACTCATAATCCTCACATGCCAAAGGCCGATGTTCACAATCGTTGCCTTGAGCTTCTTGAGATTGTTGGTATTACCAATCCGGAAGAGCGCCTGGACGCCTATCCACATGAATTCTCAGGCGGCATGCGTCAGCGCGTGGTTATTGCCATCGCTATTGCCAATAACCCTGACATCATCATTGCCGACGAGCCTACCACTGCTCTTGACGTAACGATTCAGGCGCAGATTCTTGACGTTTTGAAGGTTGCGCAAAAAGAGACGGGAGCCGCCGTTGTCCTGATTACGCATGACTTGGGTGTCGTTGCGGGTACCGCTGATGACATTATGGTTATGTATGCAGGCCGCGGAGTCGAGCGTGCAAGTGTGGATACGCTCTTTGCCGAGCCTCGGCATCCATACACCATGGGTCTTTTAGGCGCAGTTCCAAAGCCGCATTTGCCTGCAGAGCACAGGCTCGTGCCAATTAAAGGTAACCCGCCTTCGCTTGCGGCCATTCCTTCGGGATGCCCCTTCAATCCGCGCTGTCCTATGGCAACCGAGAAGTGCCGCGCCGTTGAGCCTGAGTTGACGCTTGCAAATGCTGCGGAGGGTCATTTGGCATCGTGTCACCGCTTGGAGGAGATTTGTAAAAAGAATCTCACCTACGCAGAGGTATATCCTGAGTTTGAGCCGCTGCTGCCTAAATGGGTAGACGTGCCTCGCTCCGAGCGCCCCATTGTGCTTGAGGTGGATAATCTCACCAAGACGTTCCCCGTTCAAGGCAAGGGCTTTGTCCGTCGCGAGAAGGGCACAATGACTGCCGTTGACCACGCGAGCTTCCAGATTCACGAGGGTGAGACGCTGGCTCTTGTTGGCGAGTCCGGTTCAGGCAAGTCCACCACGCTCATGCAGATCATGGATCTTCTGAAGCCGGAGGACGGCCGCATCGTTGTGCTTGGTAAGGATACGGCAGAGCTTAAATCCGCTCATGCGCGCCGTGCGGTTCGCAAAGATCTCCAGGTTATTTTCCAAGACCCCATGAGTTCTCTTGATCCAAGAATGCCTATCTATGATGTTTTGGCAGAGCCTCTGAAAGCACAGGGATGGAAAGATGCCGACATCAATAAGCGTATTGGTGAGCTTATGGTGCTTGTCGGTATTAACCCCGACTATGTTGACCGCTTCCCGTCTCAGTTCTCAGGCGGCCAGCGTCAGCGTATTGCCATTGCCCGTGCCCTTGCAACAAATCCTAAGATTTTGCTATTGGACGAGCCCATTGCTTCACTTGATGTTTCCATTCAGGCCGGCATCATTAACCTGCTTGAAGACCTTCAAATTCAGCTGAAGATCTCCTATCTCTTTGTTGCGCATGACCTTGCGGTTATCCGGCATATTTCCGACACCGTTGCCGTTATGCACCTCGGTAAGATTGTGGAGTACGGTGAGACTGAGGAAGTCTTCAACAATCCTCAAGATCCCTACACCAAGGCATTGCTTTCTGCAATTCCCATTCCGGATCCTAAGATTGAACGTACGCGCGAGCGTCTTATCTACAAAGACGGAAAACTCGTTCCGGCAGAGCGTATTACCGTCGAGTAGGGGATTAAAAGAACCGCCAAAGACGGGGCAAGATTTAGATGTTGTATCGAGAAGTGCGTACATGGAGCCGCACTTCTCGCGCTTTTAAGCTGCTTTTGAACTTTTAGGATCTCTTAAAGTGGATTTCAGATGTTACATAACTGTTTCTTCTTGCGAAAACGGCTAAAAAAAGCGTATATTTTAATGGTTATTGAATCTGTAGGCCAATAAACGGAATAGGTGATTTTATGGCTAACAGTCTGACCCGTCGATCTTTCTTTGAGGTTTCCGGTCTTGCTGCAGCAGGTCTTGGACTTACCGCCTGCGGTGGAGGCAACGGTGCTCAGGGAGGTTCCGGCGATACAGGAGTTGAGCCACAGGACGGCTCTCCGGCAACAACCGCTCTCGACAAGCTCCCGCTTCCTGAGAAGGGCAAGACGTACAACAACCCCAAGAAGCGCGACGACGTTAAAGACGACGGAACGGTAACGTTGGCCATCAATGAGGTCGGCCCCAATTGGAATTATGTGGGGCTTGAAGGTAATACAACCTACATGAACTGGCTGTGGTCTTTGTATATGCCCATTGGTATGGTTGTTACCGATGCAACCGGTTCTAAATACACAGCAAATCCGGATTATATTAAATCCCTATCCTCTGATGAGTCTTCAGGCAAGCAGGTTATTACCGTTGTGTATGCCGATCAAGCCAAGTTCAACGATGGAACCGATATTGACTGGAAAGCACTTGAAACTGCATGGAAGTGCCTCTCCGGCCAAAGTAGCGACTACGAGGTTCCCGGAACCGATGGCTACGACAAGATTGAAAGCGTTACTCAGGGTGATACCGCAAAGACGGCAGTTATTACCATGAGAGAGCCGGTTTATCCGTATGAGGCTCTTGTAGACAGGGTGCTTCACCCCGATTTCCTTGATGTTGATACGTTTAACAGTGGCTTTTTGAATAATCCTCATGTTGAATATGGTGCCGGTCCTTACATTGTTGATTCCTTCGATGATACCCATGCTACTTTCAAGCCCAATCCCAAGTGGTGGGGGGATGCTCCTAAATCCACGACGATAACGTATAAACAGATGGAAGCCCAGGCTACCTTTAATGCGTTCAAAAACGGTGAGATTGACTCTGTCGGTACGGGTCTTTCCGGTACTGCTGAGATGCTTTCCAACTTTAACAGCATGGAAGACGCTCAGATTCGTCGTGGCCTTTCTACCTCTATTGCGGTTATTGAGATTAACTCTACACGCGGAGTGCTTCAGGATATTGCAGTCCGTAAGGCATTCTGCCAGGCAGTCGATCCCGCAACCATCGTTTCCATCGTTTTCCAGGGCGTCAATTGGCAAGAGGAAGCACCAGGTTCCATGCTCCTTCCGTACTGGGCAGACGGCTATGAGGACAACCGTCCTGATGATTTAAAGAACCTTAAGGACGCTTCCGCTCGTACCGCAGCTGCAAAGAAGACACTTGAGGATGCAGGCTATAAGGCTGGCTCTGATGGCATCTACGCAAAGGGCGATACCAAGGCAAGCTTCTCCTTTACTACCTTTGGTGACTCCACAAGCGTTAAGAACCGTTCTGCTGCCATTCAGAAGATGGCAAAGGATGCGGGTATTCAGGTTGACATTGACAACCACGCCTCTTCTGAGTTCTCTAAGCTTTTGAGCTCCGGTGCATGGGATACCTGCCTCTTTGCCTGGAACGGCACCACAACCTCCATTTGGAACGGCGTCCAGCTGTACGGTTCAGAGTCCTCTTCCAACTTCGGTAAGCAGGGTACCGCCGATACCGACGCCGAGTTTGCAAAGGTTCCTTCCATCAAGGATAAGACCGAGCAGTTTAAGCAGTGCAATGCCACCGAGAAGAAGCTGATGGAAACCTATGCCTATCTGCCTCTGTTCACCGGTCCTGACTGCTCTGTTGTCAAGAAGGGTCTGGCAAACTACGGTCCTTCACTCTTTGAGTCCACGCCTGTAACCGATTTTGGTTGGCAGAAAGACTAAGCTTGGGGGATAGAGTTTCGTGAAGGGTTGTGTTGAGAAAAAGTTTCTTGATTTTCTCGCGCGCAACGGAGCGGAATGTGTTAGTATATCCCTCGCTGTAAAGCATGTCGGAGTGGCGGAATTGGCAGACGCGCTAGCTTGAGGTGCTAGTGACTTACTAAACGGTCGTGCGGGTTCAAGTCCCGCCTCCGACACCACGAAAAGAGTAGCGAGCCTCCCCGGAGGCTCGCTTTTCATGTGTTTATCGCATTTGTAAACAGAACGTTTCCATACGTTAAACAATCTGTTTCCATATATTGAACAGTCTGTTTCCGATTACATCCTCATTTTTTGATTTGCTATAGTGAGCAAATCAGCAGTTCACTGTTAATGGAATGGGTGATCGTATGACGTACAAAAATCTTTCCCGTCGTTCGTTTTTAACGCTTTCCGGTGTTGCCGTCGCAGGTTTCGGCCTTGTCGGCTGCAACAACGGCGGCACCGCCAACGACGGAAATAAGGTGTCCGGTGACGCTGAGCCATTAGAGGGAAGTCCGGCCACTACGGCTCTTGACAAACTTCCTCTTCCCGAGAAGGGTCAGGTCTACATCAACGCCAAGAAGCGTGATGAGATTAAGGACGGCGGTACCCTTACGTTGCCCATCAATGAGATTGGACCGGATTGGAATTACCTTAATGTAGCGGGAAATACTGTCTACATGCACGATCTTTGGAATTACTACATGCCTGCCCTTTGCGTGCTTGGTGATGCCACGGGATCCAAGATTGAACCCAATCCTGACTTCATCAAGTCCATCAAGGTGGACGAGAGCACCGGCAAACAGATCATTACGGTTGAATATGCCGAGAAGGCCGTCTTTAACGATGGCACCCCCATGGACTGGCAGGCTTTTAATGCCGTCTATACCGTTATGAGCGGCAAGAACGCGGACTACACACCTTCTGCTACCGACGGCTATGACAAAATTGAAAGCGTCGCCAAAGGTGATACTGACAAAATTGCCGTTGTTACCATGACAGAGCCCGTGTATCCGGCTGAGGCGCTCTTTGGCGTTGCCTTACACCCATCTGCAGCCGATGTCGATACCTTCAATAATGGTTGGGCTAATAATCCACATGCCGAGTGGGGCGCAGGTCCGTTTACCATTGACTCTTTCAATGACACGCAGGTGACCTTCAAGCAAAATCCCAACTGGTGGGGTGATAAGCCAAAGCTTGATACGATTGTCTTCAAGCAGATGGAGGCCCAGGCGCTCTTCAATGCGTTCAAAAACGGAGAGATTGATACAACCGGCGCAACTCAATCCGGCTCTGCCGAGATGCTCTCCAACTTCAATAGCATGGAGGACGCACAGATACGGCGCGCATACGGTAAGTCGGTCTATAACATTGAGATTAACTCCACACGTGGCGCTCTTACCGATATCAACGTCCGTAAGGCATTCTGTCAATCCATTGATCCTTCGGTCATCGTCTCTATCGTTTTCCAGGGTGTCAATTGGCAGGAGGAAGCTCCAGGTTCCATGCTTCTTCAGACGTGGTCTGACGGCTATGAGAACAACCTGCCCTCTGATGTTAAGGATCTAAAGGATAGCGCAGCACATACCGCAGCAGCAAAGAAAACGCTTGAGGATGCGGGCTATGCGCTCGGCTCCGACGGAATCTATGCCAAGGACGGCACCAGAGCAGCCTTTGCTTTTACAACGTTTGGCGATTCGGCAACCACTAAAAACCGTGCAGCTGCAGTGCAGAAGATGGCCAAGGATGCCGGTATTGAAGTTACGATTGACAACCACCCGTCCTCCGAGTTCTCCAAGGTATTGGTTTCTGGCGATTGGGACACTTGCCTGTTTGGATGGAGCGGCACCGCAACTTCCATTTGGAACGGCGGTCAGCTCTATGGATCTGAGTCCGAGTCCAACTTTGCCAAGTGCGGCAATGCAGAAATTGATGCCGAGTTTGCGAAGGTTCCTTCCATTTCCGACCACGCCAAACAGGTCAAGGCAAGTAACGATGCCGAGAAGAAGAGCATGGCTACCTACGGCTATCTGCCTGTCTACTCCGGCCCTGAAGTTATTGTTGTCAAGAAGGGTATTGCCAATGTCGGACCATGCCTGTACCTTGACATTCGTACCGAGGATATCGGCTGGGAGAAGTAAGGAAAAAAGCGGTTACGCACCACTTGACCTTGTTGTTTTACATCTTTTGTTGTGCACTAAAAGCGGGTCCTTCGGGGCCCGCTTTTTTGTGGTGCCTAAAATCCGTATAATCCCAAAACCTTAACGTCCCATAATTATGGGACAGTTTGTAATTTGCTGATTGCATAATAGCCAAGTCTCTCTCATTGCTGATTTCGTGGCACAATACCATTTGAGAGATGAAAGGTGACACCTATGGCGGAGTCTGTAAAAAAGCATGAATTGAGTGTGCAGTCTGTTGATGGAATTATCGACGGCACCGTTACCGCAACACTTGCGCGTATTTTGCAACTTGTGGGAGATGCCATCGTTATTTTCGATGTGGACGGCCGCGTACTTCTCGCTAATGACGAGGCGGTAAGGCTTTTTGGATGGCATGAGGAAGACTTTGTTGGATCCGACATTCGCACATATTTTGCGCCTGGTACAACGGAAGTTGAGTCAACGGCGTTCTCTCCGGAGTCACTGCCCTTCGCGCTTGACGGGAGCACAGCGCTTGTAACGGTCTCGGATGCTGCCGGTGAACCTTTGGCGCTGCGGGTGCGTTCCGAGCGGGTAGGGACGCCTACAGAGGCTTTCGTGCTTGTTGCCGCTCCGGTAGACAATGAGGTAATTTCCAATCGAGAAGAACTACGTACGATAGAAGACCTTCATCGAGCAAATAAGAGACTTTCGGGAGCCCTCCACATTGTGCTGGATACATTGGACTCCGAGAATATGGGTCAGTTGCTTGAGCGCGTGCTCACGGAGATCTCCGACACCATGGAGGCTGACGGCGCGCTGATATATCTTGCAGAAAATGACGGCTTTCATTTGCATGGGGTAACCGAATCCGTTTCAAGAGCTCTGTCTCCTCGTTTTGTTCGGTTTGGTCATACCATCGAAAAGCTCTGCTCAGATGCGGGTCACGCATTGCGTCTGCGGATAATGCCGCCGGATCATGAGGATCTACGCAATGGGCACCTGGACTTCCGGAGCGTCGTGAATGATGACACGCGCGAGGTTTATGCAGTTGCGACACATCATCTACCGCCGTTTATGAGCTTTATCGCAGTACCCGTATGGTTTGGCGGGCAAATCATAGCGCTTATCGAGGTAGGATGGAAAACCGTGCATCCCTTAAGCTCCGATGACACGCGTCTTCTGGACTCTATTTCAAATTACTTGTCGGTACAGCTTGTTGGTGCGCTTTCCGCGATGCGTACGCAACGCCGTTCGGAATTGCGTGAGCTTTCGGTTGATATCCGTAACCGGTTACTTGCGGCGGCCAATACTGAGGGAAAATCTGCTTTTGAGTTGTTGCCGGAGATCATGCAAGAGATCGCTGAAGCTCTTGACGCGGTTGTCTTTCCGGTTGGTTGGTGTGAGGTATCGGGAAAGAAGGTAGTGCACCCCACAAAGGGCTCGGTATTTGAGCTTCCGGCTGACTTAGGGGAGGACCTAACAAAAGAAGAGGAAGCTCAAGTGGTTGCAGTTGCGCCTGAGTCAGAATTGAGCGAAGCGCTTCATGCGCTTGGACAACCGTGTGTAGGCGCGGCACTTCTCGCTGGGAAACTAGAGGGAGCGTGTCGTACCTGGCTCTTTTTACGTGAGTATGGATCTGAGCCCATGAGTGACATTGATCTGGAGCTTTTGAACCGCGTGGCCGTGAGCGTTCGCGCGATTGTCGCGGGCGCGGAGGAGAGCCAGCAAAATAAGCGTATCTCACAGGCGTTGATGACAGGCATGAAGAACGAACTGCAGCATGTTGATGGTATTGATGCGCAAGGGATTTATTCGTCCGCAACGGCCGAAGCTTTTGTCGGTGGTGATTTTTACAGTCTAGTGAGGCTTTCGGGGCGACGTGCGTGCATCATTATGGGAGATGTTTCCGGCAAGGGCATCGAGGCCGCCTCAGTGTCGTCGGCGGTCAAGACCGCGCTTTCCGCATATGCGTGGGAGGGGATAGGGCCCGCTCGTATGGTGGCAAATCTGAATGAGTTTCTTTTGGGCTTCTCGCGCGTTGAGACGTTTGCGACGCTCTTTGTCGGCGTGGTTGATCTTGCAAAGGGTGTTCTCACGTACTGCTCGGCGGGACATCCACCTGCGGCGCTCGTGCGTGCGGCTACGGGTGAAGCGCAGCTTTTAGATGTGCAGTCCGGAGTCGTAGGGGCATTTCAAGATATGACGTACAAAAACGGCTATGTTGAGCTGCATAAAGATGACATTTTGTTTCTCTATACCGACGGTACGACTGAAGCGAGAAGCCCTGAGGGAGCTTTCTTTGGCGAAACAGGCTTGCGCGATATGGTCATGAGTGAGGTTCCTCGCGGCTTTGAGGGGCTTCTCGACCGTTTTTTGGCAACGCTTGACAGCTATACCGGACGTAGGCTTGAAGATGACGTCGCTATGGTAGCGCTACGGTTTTCCGGCCTTTTGTCGTAGTCTTTTGGTGTGGTAGCTTTCTGGTGCGCATGAAATCGATGTATGCAATTGGCGTATACAATCCGCTTGATGTGTTGGGACGGCTTGCCGATTGATGTGTTGAGATGGCTTGTTCTGAAATAAATTTTTGCATGTGGGAACAAAGCTTGTATGCGAACAAAACCCAACATAGTAGTGCTTTCCCTAAGTTCTGACCTTGATGTCACAACGGTTCCTGCCGTCCGTCGCGAGGTCGAGAGTCTTTTGAAGCAGGGATGTTTGCGAATCATACTGAATATGGCGGACGTTTCTTACGTTGATTCCGCCGGTATGAGCTTTATCATGTGCGCCCTACGACGTATTCGCTCGATGGGCGGGCTTATGAGTTTGACCAATGTGTCGCAGCCGGTATTTCGCGGGCTTTCTCGTATGCGCTTGGTGGACTTTATGCCGGTTGCGCGCGTGGGGGCGCGTGAGCATATTGCTCCGTTGGATCCTCGGGTGCATCCGCTTTGGCAGACAACCTTTCGTGTAGATCCGACCGCACTTTGTACGGCTCGCACGAGGCTTGACGAGCTGCTCGCCAGTGTGCCGTTTTCCAACGACGCGAGGTTTGATTTGAAGCTTGCGGTAGGAGAGGCCATTGGCAACGCCGCCGACCATACCTGTGAGGGCGGTATTTTGACAACGGTCGCGGCGTATGCCGATCGGGTAATCATTGATGTGGCTGATTGCGGTGCGGGATACACGCTGGCAGACGACGAGGAACCTCCCGAAATAAGCTGTTGTTCTGAGCGGGGTCGCGGAGTGAAGCTGATGCGACTTCTCACCGATGCGGTTTCTATCTCGGTAAAACCATCGGGGAAGGGTACCGTTGTGCATCTCGTGAAACTCGTGCGGTAGAGGTTTTGGGTTGTGATTTTATAGCAGCGACCTGTGATGTACATCCTGTGACCTGTGATGTACTTTTCTGCTTCAAAACAGGGGGCTGTGATGTACTTTTGGTGAGAAAACCGGTCTTATCGCTATAAAAAAGTACCTCACAGCTCTGAAAAAGTACCTCACAGCTCTGCAAAAGTGCATTACAGGCCATCTCGTTAGTAAACTTGGCTGCTGTTGGCAAAGCCTCAATCAAATGGCGCACAGTTTTTGATAGTATGAACGGCTTGCCTGCTCTAGATCACCCCATAACTTCAATCTTTTTTGGAGTTCGAGTTTTTTCTTTTCTTGAGAGGGCTTATGGACAGGCATGTTCAATTCATTGCGAATCGTTTCAAATAGATTGTCCATTATAACGATATTGTCATAATCCTCTTTCCATAGAACATATTCAATTATCCCTAAAGCCTGCAGCTCATTTCTGCGCATATCATCGAGCCTGTGTTGTTTTTGATCTGCATGATATCGGCCGTTATATTCAAGAGCAATGCCCCATTTTCTTTTTTCTGTTTGCGTCGGAACATCCTTAAAGCAAAAAAGCAAATCGGGTTTTCTTATAGACCGTTCTCTCATGCGAGAAGTCATTCGTTGTACCATGACGCTCTTATTGACTTCTATTTTTCCGAGGTTGTATCCGCCTTTTGAAAATGGAAGAGTTGCACGGATATACAGTTTTGTTTCCATCGGTGAACCGGCCAGTCCGCAGCACATAGATAAAGCCTTAAGGACTCGGGTTTTGGCATTTCCGCTTTCAAGTTGTTTCAGAGTGTTTTGGATGCTGGCTATTGTTGTAAGTGGAAATTGATGGGGATAAAGTACAGGCTCTTCATCGCCCTTAAAAGTATAGAGACCACAAATTTCCGAGATAAGAAACACTAGCTCAAGAATGCTAAGCGTTCGTGACATAACGACCGGCAAAAATGATGGAGAAACACAATAAAGCTCTCCAGTAATGTGGATAACAGCGTTTTCCGGTAGTGGCTTACTAAAAACATAAGCCGAAACCTTCTTTGATCGATGCCTGCAAAGAGGGTTAGAAACCAATACATCAAGAGGGAAATTCTTTTGCGTTTTAAAAAGATTTTGCAAAACTTCATGGGTTGCAGCAACATCAAATAGCTTAGGAAACTCTCGCGGAGCAAAATGCGGATTTTTGCCAAAAGCTACTGCAAAGCGACGAAAAGATTCTTGTCGCATCAAAATCAAGGCACTTTTATGTGAAATCAATACTCTCATAGACTTCTTTATAGGCCTCCCCATAGATCTCCTGCAGATCTCCTATAAGCGTATTGTATGGGAGCAGAACTCAAAACCGAGATGGTTTTTATATGGATTTACCAGTAGTTATTTGGCCGTTATCTGACTGATATAGCCTATTGTTTGCTATGCCGCATGTAGTTAAGTCAGGAGATATCGAGGTGCGTTATATATAGAGGTGGTTATACGGCAGCTACCAAACCTGTGATGTACTTTTGCAGAGCTGTGATGCACTTTTTTATGGCGATAAGACCGGTTTTCTCGCCAAATGTACATCACAGCCCCCTGTTTTGAAGCAGAAAAGTACATCACAGGTTGTGAGAAGTACATCACAGGTCACAGGATGTGCATCAGAGGTCGTAAGAAGTGCATCACAAGTTGCAAGAATCACCTCACAGGTTGCCGCAACAACCTTACGAGCTCGGAAAAGCTACGAGCCTCATGGTATCAAAAGCTCAGGAGTCTCATAAAAAAGCACCTGATGCGTAAATGCACCAGATGCTTAACATTTACTGGAGGCGAGACCCGGATTCGAACCGGGGATAAAGGCTTTGCAGGCCTCTGCCTTACCACTTGGCCATCTCGCCAAAGATGACGTATAAAAAAGGCCGAACAAGTCCGGCCGAAAAATCATGGAGCGGGCTACGGGGTTCGAACCCGCGACCTCAACCTTGGCAAGGTTGCGCGCTACCAACTGCGCTAAGCCCGCGAACGCGAGGAATAATATACGCAAACCTAGCGACCAATGCAAGCGAAAACATGAAATTCATGCAAACTTTTTGTTTTGGATGCTTTTTTCGGACGTGTATGGGACTGAATTTACCGTTGCGTATCAAGACCGGTATGTGCAAATTTATGCACGTCTCAACTCTGATGCTCCGGTTCTCATATCGTAAAAATATCGTATCCTAGAAGAAGTGACTATTGATTGGAACCGTTTCATGCTGTTTATCATCGCGTCGCTTCTGGCGCTTTTGTGTATTATATGGCTCGTCGTACGCGGATTTGCCAATGCATTCCGCTTCTTTGCCGATTGGCTTTCAGATGGCGAGAAGCTCGAAGATAAAGAGTCGGGTGTTGCGGCACCTGCGGCGGCCACAACAGCAACGACAGGGACGATAGCGGCAACAACGCCTGCAACGACAACGGCGCCTGCAGCAGCAACGCCGTCCGCAACGATAACGTCAACGCAGCCCGCAACCACAACAGCAACGCCGCCCACCGCGGCGCGTGATGCGACAGCCGCAACCGCGGCAAATCCCACTACAAAAAATAGAGTCGTCGCCATATTTTCATATCCCGAAAAAATACATTCCACAAAAGCAAAGAGGGAGAGTTATCTTGATGCCATGCATATGGGCTGGTACCAGGTTGTAATCCTTTTTGTGGTAGGCAGCATGGCGGGATTGCTCCTCGAAGAAATCTGGATGCTTATCACTGCCGGTCTCACCGAATCAAGAGTGGGACTTGTGTGGGGACCGTTTTCTCCGCTTTATGGCGCAGGCACCGTTCTTCTCACGCTCATAAGCTATCAACTTCGTAGAAGACACGCCCATAACGTGGTGGTTTTTTGCATCTCCGCCGTTGTCGGAGGTCTCCTTGAGGAGATTACCGGCTGGGGGATGCTGACATTTTTCCACATGCAGTCATGGACCTATGCGTTTCTTCCCGATCACATTACTGAATTTGTCGCGTGGCGGTTTTTGTTTTTCTGGGGGCTTCTGGGCCTGATATGGTGCCGTTTTGTTATGCCTCGCGCGCTCTATCATATAGGAGAGCCAACTTCCAAGCGTCAAGCCATTTTTATTACGCTTATATCGCTGTATCTTGTGGCTGATATAGGAATGACGGTAGCCTGCTTTATGCGAGCCACCGCACGGGACGTGGGAATTCCGCCACAAAATGCGTTTGAGCAGTGGGTAGATATGCATTATTCAAATGAGTTCATTTCGGCTCGATTCCAAAATCTTTCGACCGGCGTTGAGAAAGCAAAATAGCATGAATGAGCAAAATAGCATGAATGAGCAAAATAGCATGAATGACGAGATACATGACGAGATACATGACGAGATGCGTGACGAGAAAAACTTGAATGACGGCCGTCATGACCAAAAGGAGCATGTTGAGAAGAACCGCTCGGTGTACCTTGACTTTGCGGCCGCAACACCCATGGACCCTGAGGTTGTTCAGGCAATGCTGCCGTACTATACCGAACTCTTCTATAACCCGTCTGCTCCGTACGCCCGTGCTCGGGCAATCAGAGATGAGGTGGAGCGAGCACGCGCATCACTGGCACACGGCATTGGAGCCAGACCGGGAAATATCGTCTTGACGGCAGGCGCTACGGAAGCCAACAACCTAGCATTTGCGACGGTATCGGAAGACGGACACGTCATTGTCGACGCCATTGAGCATGAGAGCATTCTCGCGTGCGCGGGAGGCTTCAGCCGCAAGACGCTTCGTGTGGGCGCAGATGGGCGCGTGGATCCAAAAAGCGTTGCCGCAGCGCTTAGACCTGAGACAGAGTTGGTTTCCATAGAGCTGGCAAACGGCGAGATTGGCACCATTCAACCCATACGAGAGATTTCCGCCGTTGTCGCGCGCGAGCGTAATCGCCGCTTAAAGGCGGGCGAGAAGCGCCACATTTATTTTCATGCCGACGCTTCACAGGCCACTTCCACGCTTTCGGTCAACGTTTCTTCTCTCGGGGTTGACATGATGACGCTTTCCGCTGCTAAGATTTACGGCCCCAAGCAGGTGGGACTTTTATGGGCGTCTGATGACGTGCGGCTTCGGCCACTTGTGCTTGGCGGTGGACAGGAGGGAGGCGTGCGTTCGGGTACGGAAAACGTTGCCGGTATTGTCGGCTTTGCTCGTGCACTTGAGATGGTACAGGCCCGGCAAAAAGACGAAGCCCGCCGTCTTTCTCGCCTGCGTGATCTTTTGCAGAGGCTGCTTGTCAAAGAGTTTCCGCAGATGGTCGTTTCCGGTCCAAAAAACGCAAAGCTTCGCCTGCCCAGTTTGTTGCACGTATCGTTTCCTGAGATTGAAGCACGTCGTTTGGTTATTCTGCTTGAGCGCGAAGGCGTTTCGGTGGGAACGGGATCGGCTTGTGCAGCGTCAAAAATGCATATATCGCATGTCCTTGAGGCGATCGGGGCACCCCGTGAGGTAGCTGCAGGAAGTCTGCGCTTAACGCTTGGACACCCAACAACCGAGGCAGATATCTTATATGCAGCCGAGGCCATTATCCGTGCGGTTCATGCGGAGCAAGATCGCATGCGAAACGCGCGTTTATCGTATGGAGACATCAATGGATAAAGTGTATTTAGGCATGAGCGGCGGCGTCGACTCGGCGCTTTCGGCAGCGCTTCTTTTGGAACAGGGCTTTGACGTTCATGCAGTGTATATGCGTAACTGGTCAAAGGATCTTCCCGGATTCCATTGCCCGTGGGCAGACGATTTGGCTGATGCGGAGCGCGTGGCCGTTTCTCTTGGCATTGATCTGGCGGTGTGGGACTGCGAGAAGGAATACAAAGAGACGGTCGTTGACTATCTGCTTGATTCCTATGCTTACGGGTATACCCCCAACCCCGATGTCATGTGTAACCAAACCGTCAAGTTTGGTACGTTTGCGAAGCGAGCCTTTGCCGAAGGGGCCGACTATATCGCAACGGGCCATTATGCGCGCCTCGCTTCCGGCGAGAAGAACGTCTGCGGTGGTGACGATGCAAATAATACGACTGGGGTGGCCGGAGCAATGCACGGCAGCGGAACTTCTCGCCTTATGCGCGCCGCCGATGAGCATAAAGATCAGACGTATTTTCTCTGGCGTGTTCCGGGTGAGATTTTTGACAGAACGATTTTTCCGATTGGCGATATTCCCACAAAGGCTGAGGTGCGTGCCATGTGTGCCGATCGGGGTCTCGGCATTGAGAATAAGCCTGATTCCGATGGGATCTGCTTTATCGGACCGGTTGGGCTCCGTACGTTTTTGCTTGACGCGTTTGAGCGCAAGACAGGCGATATTATTGAGTGGGAGAGCGGGAAAAAACTCGGCGAACATGACGGTGCTTTTTTGTTTACCATAGGGCAGCGTAAGGGACTTTCCGTTGGAGGAGGCCCTGCTCATTATGTGGTGGCAACGGATACCAATACAAATACCGTATATGTAACGTCTGATCCCATGAGTGCGGCACTTTGGACAAAGACGATGGATATTGTGGATACACACTGGATTTCCGGATGTGTGCCGACAGATGGCACATATACCGTGCGCACGCGCCATACCGGTGAGCTGCGTCCGTGCATGTTAACAAAAGTGAGTGCCACGATCATGCGCATTACCTATGAGGCTCCGGTACGTACGGTAGCACCCGGTCAATCGGCGGTTTTTTACGACGGTCCGGTGTGCATCGGTGGCGGAATCATTGAGCGCGATGAAGAGCTTCTCACCAAATTTGCAGAATAGCTGATGGCGCGTTTGTCTCGCTAGGCAGTGTCTGTTGCAGGTATACTTACATACGTTAGGGATAAGAAATTTGCGAGAAGAGGCTTAAGGTCGGGAGGTGTTCATGGATCGTCCGGAAGATGTTGCTCCGTCAAAGTCAACAAGCGTAAAGCCTGGATCTCCAAAGGCGACCAAGCCTAAAGTAAAAATTACCCCGAAGGTGGCAGTGAGTCCAAACTCCGCTTCCGAATCAGTAGAAGATGCTCGTAAAAGTTATGGACAGGTTCGCAAAAGCGTTCTGTTTTTGGTGCTTGTGAGCGTTCTCTATGGTGTTTACATCGTATTTTCCGGACAGTTCGACGAGTTTGTCGGAGCGCTTGCCGGTGTTGATACCAGCTGGCTTGTAGCCGGTGCTTTTGCATATTTTGCATATTATTTGCTGGGAATTTTTGCGTACATCATTTCGGTTATTACCGATCCAGAATGTCCTGTGGGTATCCGCGACCTTATGAGCGTTGAGGCGGCGGGTATCTTCTTTATGAACCTCACGCCCAACGGAGCAGGAGCCGCTCCCGCGCAGATTTTCCGCCTTACCAGAGCGGGCATTTCCGTGGGACAGGCAGGCGCGCTTCAGTTTACGCGGTTTGTGATGTATGAAGCGGGAGAAGGAATATTTGCCGCTCTTATTCTGCTGTTCAGGTTCAATTACTTCTTTGAGCAGTTTGGTGATGTGACAATTGTCGGTGTTGTTCTCTTTGGTGCAAAAATTCTCATGGTCGGAGGTATGCTCGCAATCTGCCTGCTCCCGCGTATGGTTGTCGCATTGGGTAATTGGGGGCTCCGACTTCTTTCGCGTTTTGGCATTGTAAAGCGCTATGATCATTGGCATGAGATTATTAATACGCAGGTACATGAGTTTTCGGCTGGATTCAAAAATGCCGCTAAAAATATTCCTGAGATGTGCGTCGTACTTGTCATCACCCTTTTTCAGCTGGGATGTCTGTACTCCTTGCCGTACTTTGTGTTGAATGCCCTCGGACAACCTGCGGATCTTTTAACCTGCCTGGCGTCCGGCTCTATGCTTGAGCTTCTCACCTCGGCAATTCCGCTTCCGGGAGGTACCGGTGGCGCTGAGGGCGGCTTTGCGTTTCTCTTTGCACACATGTTTGGCGAGAAGATCGCTGCGGGTTTCGTATTGTGGCGTGCCATTGAGTATTTTCTTCCGACACTCTTTGCGTCCATGCTCCTTGGCCTGCGCTCTCATGGCGGCCCGACGGTATATCAGCGTTGGACAAGAGCGGTAACTTCTCTTTCCGCATTTATTTCAGGCGAGAAGCGCTTGGGACAGAAAAAGTCTGCGGCTGCCGGTGGTATTCGTGTCAAGGTAAATACCAAGTCTCAAAAGAAGTAGGGTATCAAGAAAGCTTGAAGAAAGTTGTAAATGGCACTTGCGCCAATCGTAGTTTTTGTCGTACTATATCCCTCGCTGCAATTGAGCAGCTTTATTCGGGCGTTTAGCTCAGGGGGACGAGCGCTTCCCTGACACGGAAGAGGTCACAAGTTCAAATCTTGTAACGCCCACCACAGACTCACAGGTCATCGGGTTTCTCGATGGCCTGTTTTACTTAGAGTAATGCTATTTCTATTTAAATTGGCTGAATGCAAACGTGTCTAAAAGCCTATTGTAAATCTAGAGTAAATATGCACTCAATACAATCAGGCAATTACTACGTTCGCCGATTCTTATGAGTTTATTACCGAATAAAAGTAACCTTTAGTAAACATATTTCTGGTGCTTTATATAATAGTGAATAAGGATGGGGAGTTTTTGTTAAAGAAAGTGGGGTCTCTACGGGCCATGAACATAGATTTCAAATGGCGTCGGAGGCTACTGGTAGTTGAGACTATCATATCGGTAAGCTTTTCAACCTTGTTAAAGTTCAAGCTTATAAGCCCGGCAATTTTTGCATGGTCCTTGATTCCTGTTACTATTCTCTTTTTTGCAGCAACCGTAACGGGAAATGAGACAAAGCCGATATTTAAGATTATTTCATGTGTGCTCTGGCTTGTAATAGTGGTGTATTCAATGATGTTCTTTTTGAATCAATGGTACATGGATTAAAAGATTACATACATGTAGTATAAATATGCCCCTAGGGGGTATTATGCTTTATGAATAGGACACTTCAGAAGGGGTGTTCATAAAGTGTGTAAAAGGAGAGCATGTGTCGGCACTCAATCAACCAAAAGCAACAGAGTCAAAGACCGAAGCACAGTCTCAATCGGAGACCTGTTTGTGTGCTCATAAAAACAAACCCCGCTCGCAGGAGCTTAAATCAAGTGTGTCACGACGTATCAATCGCGTGATCGGACAGCTCGGTGGCATTAAAACAATGGTTGAGGATGATCGCTACTGCGGAGACGTTCTTATCCAGCTTGCTGCCGTGGAATCTGCGGTAAAGGCAATTTCTCGGGAAGTGATGCAAGACCACCTGAAGTCTTGCGTGGTCGATCGTGTGCAGCAAGGCGATACCGACGTTATCGATGAAGTTATGGATCTCTTCAAGAAGTTTATGTAAGGCAAGGTTGCAAGATGGATCAAAAAACGTTTGATGTCATAGGAATGACGTGCGCAAGTTGCGCTGCTCATGTGGAAAAAGCGGCTACTTCCGTTAGCGGTGTCAAAGAAGCTCGGGTTAACCTGCTCAAGAACTCAATGGAAGTTGATTTTGACGGCGATCAAAAGACGCTTCAAAATATAAGCGCTGCCGTCTCAAAGGCCGGCTATGAGGCACAACCTCGTCTTGAACAGAAGGCTGCTGTTTCATCTGAGGCTCGTGCGACGGACGCCGCTCAAAAGGAAGTTGAATCAAAAAAACGGCAGCTTATAGAGTCTCTCGCATGTGCCGTTCCGCTTTTTTACATAGCCATGGGAGACATGCTTGGCTGGCCGGTTCCGCCACAGCTTTCCGGTATGCGAAACATGATGAATCTTGCGCTTACCGAGCTTCTTCTCTGCATTCCCATACTTTTCATCAATCGACATTACTTTATCGGTGGTTTTCGCTCGCTTATCCATGGCGCACCCAATATGGACGCACTTATCGCGCTTGGTTCTTCCGCAAGTTTTGCCTACAGTGTGGTCAGCCTCTATCAAATGGCAAATGCCTTTGTCGCAGGGGACTGGACGGCTGCTCACATAGCCATGCATGGCATGTACTTTGAATCGGCGGGTTTGATTCTTGCCCTCATTACGCTGGGAAAGTTCTTTGAAGCTCGCGCGAAGGGCCGTACCACCGGAGCCATTGAGGCTTTGATGAACCTTACTCCTAAGACGGCCGTGGTAGAGCGCGACGGCAAAGAAGAAACCGTCTCTGCTGCGGACGTTCACGTGGGCGACATTTTGGTAGTCCGCGCGGGAAGCGCCATTCCTGTGGACGGCGTGGTGGTGGAAGGGGAGAGTTCGGTAGATGAGTCGGCTATCACGGGCGAGGCAATTCCCGTGGAAAAGACGGTTGGTGCGCACGTAACCGGTGCCACCGTTTCCGTCGGAGGCTGGTTCAAGATGCAAGCGCAGGCCGTAGGCGATGATACAACGCTTGCCGGCATCATCCGTCTTGTTGATGAGGCAACGAGCTCAAAGGCTCCCATAGAGCGCCGCGCCGATACCATTGCAGGTGTCTTTGTGCCGGTGGTCATGGTATTGGCGCTTCTCACCTTTGTCGGCTGGCTGTTTGTGTTTGCGCCGGGCGATTTTGCCGCCGCTCTTTCTCATGCCGTGTCGGTGCTGGTAATTTCTTGCCCCTGTGCACTTGGTCTTGCAACGCCGACCGCCGTCATGGTAGGTACCGGCCTGGGCGCTTCTCAGGGCGTTTTGGTAAAGTCTGCCGAGGCGCTTGAAGGTGCGGCGGCAGCCACTACGGTTGTCTTTGATAAAACAGGAACTCTTACCGAAGGAAAGCCCAGCGTAACTGACGTGATTACCGCCGAAGGTGTGGAGAAAAAAGATCTCATTGCTCTTGCGGCAACCCTTGAGTGTAAAAGCGAGCATCCTCTCGCGCAGGCGATTGTGGCCTATGCCGATATGCATTTTGTTGAGGCAAACTCTGCCAGCGTACAGGTCGCTCAAACACAAGGCGAGAAGAACGCCGAGCTCACGGATTTTACGCAGGTAGCAGGAGGCGGCCTTACGGCAACTCTTGCGGGTTTGAAAATCGCTGCAGGAAATAGGCGTCTTATGGAGCAGGAGGGCGTTGACCTTGGCAGCCTTGAAGCTTCCGCGAATGCCTTAGCCTCCGATGCAAAAACACCACTCTTTTTTGCGAGAGACGGCAAGCTTATAGGGATTATCGCCGTGGCGGATACCATAAAGCCAACCAGTGCGAAGACAATTCTGAAGCTGCGAGCTATGGGCATACAATCCATTATGCTCACGGGAGACCAAAAAACCACAGCGGCGGTGATTGGGAAAAAACTCAACGTTGACCGAGTGATTTCTGACGTTCTACCAAGCGAGAAGGAACTTCAAATCCGTCGTCTTCAAGAGTCCGGCGAGAATGTCATCATGGTGGGCGACGGCATCAACGACGCTCCGGCACTTGCTCGGGCAAATATTGGCATCGCCATTGGAGCGGGTACTGATGTGGCTATCAGCTCGGCAGACATTGTGCTTATGAAGTCAGATCCGACAGACGTTGCTGGAGCCATTGAGCTTTCGAAAGCAACCCTCAGAAATATCAAGCAGAATCTCTTCTGGGCGCTCTTCTATAATGCTATTTGTATTCCGGTTGCCATGGGCTTCTTGGCACCTTTGGGCGTTACGCTCAATCCGATGATAGGGGCGGCAGCCATGGGATTCTCGTCAGTTTTTGTGGTGACAAACGCTCTGCGTCTGCGTACGTGGAAACCAAAAGAAATTGATGTGAGTAATGTGGGATCCGTTGAAACTCAGGTTCAATCAGGTTTTGGTGCGCAGTCAAAACCCGTATGTACAACAGCAGCACCCGTAATCGTATCGACACCGAAGGAAAGGAAAGAGCGTATGGAAAAGAAATTGAATGTTGAAGGAATGAGCTGTCAGCACTGCGTTGCCCACGTTACCCAGGCGCTTGAAGCCGTAGAGGGTGTTTCTCGCGTGGAAGTATCGCTTGAAGATGCGTCTGCCATCGTTAAGCTTGACGGTGCTGTTTCTGACGAAGCGCTTATTGCCGCAGTCAAGAACGCGGGTTATGAAGCGAGTATTGCATAAGACACCTTTAAGCGATAAGGAGGGTTACATGGCAGATGGACCTCGCATCGGTGCGCTTGCCTTGGGATTGCAGAGCTTGGATAGTTAGAGCACAAGCGAGTACAATGGGTAGCATATATTCGCCCCTTAAGCGGGTGTATGTATCAGAAGGTTGAGTGGGTGTCCAAGAGGGGAAACGTATGCCGGCAATTCTTACTCATGACTTTTTTGGCAAAGATGCCTTTGAGATAGCGGCTGGTAGGCTTGGCTTTGCCACGCTCGAAGAGCAGGAGGCCTTTTTGCTGGGCAATCAAGGCCCTGACCCTCTCTTTTTTCTGCAGGTAGACCCTTTGCTGCACCGTTGGGCGAATATGGGCTCACGTATGCACAAAGCCCGCACTCCCGAGCTGTTGCTTTCCATGCGCGACGCTCTTGCGCCGTTACCGCTTCAAGATGTTGCCGTTGCACGTGCATATTGTGCGGGCTTTCTCTGCCACTATCTTTTGGACACCACGGCGCATCCATTTGTGTTTTCCCTGCAGGACAGTCTGACGTCGATGGGTGTGGAAGGGCTTGACGGGCAAGCGGGACCTTTGGTGCACGCTGAGATAGAACGTGATCTTGATGAAGCGATTCTCTATGCCCGAACAGGGAAAACCATTAAAAGTTATCGTCCCTATTCTGAGGTGTTGCGCGCATCGCTGCGGACGCTCTATGTGCTTGACCGTGTATATTTCTATGTGCTTTTGTGGACCTATGATCAACCGACCGACACAAGGATTTTCTCGTCTGCCGTTGTGGACAATCGAATGATTCAACGTTTGATATATTCTCCCGATGGTAAGAAGGCGAAGTTTTTGAGTCGCGTGGAGCGCACCTTTGCTCCCCATCGATATTCCCTCATGGAAGCAATCTCGCATCGGCCACGGGCTTCGGCTGATTCTGACTTTGACAACCATGAAGGCCATGCGTGGATTGATCCTGCAACAGGCACAAAACGCCATGAAAGTTTCTGGGATCTCTATGATGCCGCGCTTGCCAATGTTCCCTATGCACTTGACATGTTCTTCTCGCATGATTTTAATTTGGAAGCTGCAAGAAAATTGACGCATGGCCTCAATTTTGATGGCAAGCCGTCTGTGGAAGACTGTTTGGGATCGCATAATCGTTAGGAGTTTTGTGGCAACATACGTTTTTACCGACATTCACGGGCACGCCAAGCCGCTCAGGCGAATACTTGAACGCATTGCGCCTCAAGATGAGGATCAATTTATTTGCCTTGGCGATATGATTGATCGCGGTCCTGATCCGCTTGGTGTCATCGAAACGGTCAAGACGTTGCCACATGTGGTAGTTCTTCAGGGCAACCATGAGCAGATGCTCGGGCGTTTTTTAGCGAATGAAGACGATACGGAAGCGCTTATTACGTGGATATACAACGGCGGCGAGACAACACGCGATCAGCTTAAGAGCTACTCTCAGCAGCAACGATTTGATCTTTTGGAGTGGCTGCAAAGTTTACCCTTGCATTATGAATGCATCAGAGGAGGGCGTCCGTACATTCTTGTGCATGCCGGTATTCGTGCAGGTATTTCTCCGGTGCCTCCGGCGTGGAACCTTGAGACTCTGCATTCGTTTGTAGAGTTACAGAACACGGAAGATCTCCTGTGGATTCGCGAAGATTTTTGGTCTCGGCCTACCGGACTCGTTGATTCCGGAGGAAACGGTCCCATTGTCATTTGCGGACATACCCCTACACCATATCTTGCTTCCGTGGGTGCTTCAAATATTAATCGGAGTGCGCAAAACGAGGAGGGCCTTGCGCAGTATATCCGCGCCGGTGCAACTCCCGCCACCGGTAACGTGCATGATAAATGGGGTATTGATACCGGAACCGTAGGAGGAGCAGGATACGGACAGGTGAGCGTAATCCGTCTTGATGATGAAGCGGAGTTTACCGAGCCGCTTCAGGTGGGAGATTAAATACATGGGAAAACTCCCACAATCCGGGCGTGAGCATATCGTAAATCCACTGCCTCCCATCATTGATAGGGATTCTCGCGTTCTGTTATTGGGTTCGATGCCAAGTCCCAAATCGCGGGAAATTGGCTTTTATTTTGGTAATCCACAGAATCGTTTTTGGCGTGTTATGGCCGGTCTTTGGGGCGAGAAACCCTTGGATAGCAGCGAAGAAAAAATACGCTTCTGCCACCTACACCATGTGGCCGTCTGTGATGTTTTGAAGGCGTGTGACATTATAGGCGCCAGTGATGCAAGCATTGAAAATCCGGTTCCCAATGACATTGCGAGTTTGCTTGAGCAGGCAAATATTGTGCAGATATATACGCTTGGAGGCATGGCTACACGGCTTTACCATCGCCATATTGAACCGACGACTCACCTTACCGCTACGCCATTGCCGTCAACAAGTCCCGCGAACGCTCGCATGACTCTGGATGATTTAATTTCGGCATTTACTGATGTACGGAAAACGGCAGAAGCACTCAGATAGCGTAATTGTTTCCAAATGATTATCGATTTTATGATGCGGTTGACAAATTCCTAGTTGCAAGTAGGATTATTTTCATGCGATTTAAGACGATGACATACACCATGCCGTGTACACACACCGCAATCTGTCAAAAGCCCGGGTCTGCTATGGCCAGGGGTCGGGTGCTCTGTGTCCTCTTCTGGTAAGGGTTCGGGCGTTAAGCCGTTTGTTTTACCTTTCGGAAAAATAATATGCAGATAATTGGCTTGTATATGCAAAATGTGCTGCAAGCTTTGGAGAGGATTGTAATCGCATGGATTGGGGCTTCATCGGGAAATATCTTCCCCTGTATGCCACGGCTGCACGTATAACCATTGGTATTTCATTTTTTGGTGTCGTAGCTTCACTTATAGTGGGTTTAATCTGCACGGTAGTTGTACAAGCAAAAACTCCCGTACTGAGACAATGTGTATCGGTATACGTTGAACTCTCGCGTAATACTCCCTTATTGGTGCAGCTCTTTCTCATTTACTTTGGACTTACCAAAATCGGTATCAAGATGGATGCGGAAGTGGCGGCGGTAGTCGGGTTAACTTTTTTGGGCGGCTCATATATGGCCGAGGCTTTACGTTCCGGCTTTGACTCTGTAGAGCGCATACAGGAGGAATCGGCGTGGGTGCTTGGTCTCTCACAGAAGCAATCGCTTTGGTATGTGGTTCTCCCACAAGCACTTTCCGTATCGCTGCCAAGCCTTGTTGCCAATACGGTTTTCCTCATTAAAGAATCGTCGGTTGTCTCGGCTATTGCTCTGGCCGACCTTATGTTTGTTGCAAAAGACCTCATCGGCATGATGTACAACACAACAGAAGCTCTCTTTATGCTGGTGGTTGCCTACATTCTCATTTTGGTACCTGTCTCTTTTATGGGGAGTTGGCTTGAGAGGAGGTTTGACTATGCTCGCAGATAATATTCTTTTGCAAGAGGGTGTTATTTATCGCCTTTTGGGAGGGTTGTGGGTTACCGTTGAGATTGGATTTCTTTCCGTCGCGCTTTCGATTCCTCTTGGAGTGTTTGTTGGTCTTTTGATGACGTCCCGCTCCAAAGTTGTCCGTGCGATTTTGAGGGTGTATCTCGAAGTTGTCCGTGTGATGCCCCAGCTTGTCTTACTCTACGTGGTCTTTTTTGGTACCGCAGTTTGGTTTGGTGCCAACCTTGACGGATTTGAGGCTTCAGTTGCAGTGTTTACCTTTTGGGGAGCCGCCGAGATGGGAGATCTTGTCCGCGGCGCACTTACGTCAATTCCAAGTTCTCAATATGACAGTGCATTTGTGCTGGGACTTTCTCGCCGTCAAACATTTCTACGAGTCGTTTTACCTCAGGCAATACGACGCTTGCTTCCGCCTGCAATCAACCTTATTACGCGCATGATTAAGACGACGGCACTTTGTAATTTGATCGGAGTTGTTGAACTCATTCGCGTCGGCTCTCAGATCACTGATTTTTATCGTTTCAAATTTCCGACAACGGGAGCCTTGTGGATCTATGGCGCCATTTTCTTCTTGTATTTTGTCGCCTGTTTTCCCTTGTCGCTTCTTGCACGCAGACTTGAAAGGAGCACTCAAAAATGAGTATCAATACCGCGAAAACTCCTGAACAAACCACCGGTATTATGGACGGTGCTGCGCAGGTACCGGTGCTTGAGATTAAAAATCTCGTAAAGTCCTATAAGAGTAATGCGCCCGTGCTTGACGACGTTTCATTTTCCGTCAAGAAGGGACAGGCCGTTGTGGTTTTG
Source organism: Atopobiaceae bacterium (assembly GCA_024691995.1). Classification (GTDB taxonomy): domain Bacteria; phylum Actinomycetota; class Coriobacteriia; order Coriobacteriales; family Atopobiaceae; genus Lancefieldella. The sequence continues at coordinate 128,098 of JAILNA010000005.1, forward strand.
GGACCTTCCGGCTGCGGCAAGTCAACGCTTTTGCGTTGTGTTGTTGGACTTGAAGACATTCAAGGGGGAGAAGTTATCCTTGCGGGTCAAAAAATCTCTGGCGAGAAGGTCGCTCACGTCCATTCAGGTATCGGAATGGTGTTTCAGAGCTATGATCTTTTCCCCAATATGAACGTTTTCAAAAACGTGTCCTTATCGCCCCTCATTGCTCAAAAGCGCAACAAGGAAGAGGTATATGCGCAGGCGGAAGAGCTGCTTCGCCGTGTGGGGCTTTGGGATTTACGCGAGGCGTATCCTTCGTCTCTTTCGGGAGGGCAAAAGCAGCGGGTGGCTATTGTAAGAGCCCTTATGACCAATCCCGAGGTTATGCTTTTTGATGAAATTACCGCAGCTCTTGATCCTGAAATGGTGCACGAAGTTCTGGAAGTGGTGATGGAGCTCGCCAAGCAAGGTCGCACGATGATAATTGTGACGCATGAGATGAATTTTGCACGTGCGGTGGCCGACCATATCGTGTTCATTGACCGGGGCAAGATTGTTGAGGAATCGGATGATGCCGAGAAGTTCTTCTCGGCTCCCACAACAACTCGTGCAAAAGAATTCCTTAAAACTTTTGAGTTTGATAAGACCTCTCGTCATACTACCTCGGACTAGAAAAGAGTTTATATGAACAACTTATTTGCAAACGTATCCCGTCGCGCATTTCTTGCGGGTGCCGCAAGCTTTTCAACACTGCTCCTTTCCGCATGCGACCATGGTGGTGGTCAAACGGCAACGGGCGGCGGTTCTGCAGGCGCATCCGACACGTTCCGCAGTGTCGATGACATCAAAAAGGCAGGAACAGTCAATATTGGATATTTTTCCGATAAGGCTCCTTTCGGCTATGTCGATAAGGACGGCAAACCCGCCGGCTACGATGTGGTTTTTGGCATGCGACTTGCAAAAGACCTTGGGGTAGAGGCTAACTACATTTCTACCGATGGCCTCAATCGTGTTCCCTTTTTGCAGTCCAACAAGGTAGACATTATGCTTGCAAACTTTACGGTAACCGAAGAGCGCGCCGAGAAGGTCGATTTCTCGCTTCCGTACATGAAGATCAAGCTTGGCATTGTTTCCCCTGAGTCGGCGGTTATTAAAAGTGCCGACGAACTCAAGGGTAAAAAACTTATCGTGTCTAAAGGCACTACTGCCGAGACGTATTTTGAGAAGAACTATCCTGAGGTCACAATGGTTAAGTTTGACTCGTATGCCGATGCCTACAATGCGCTTTTGGACGGTCGCGGAGACGCATTTTCAACCGATAATACCGAGGTTTTGGCATGGGTGAAATCTAACCCCGGCTTTGTGGTGGGCGTAGATGATTTAGGAAATGCCGACACCATTGCCGCTGCCGTGCATAAAGGCAATACGTCGCTTCTTGAGTTTATTAACAATGAAATCACGGGGCCGCTTGCAGAAGAAAACTTCTTTCACAAAGATTATGAAGAAACGCTCAGGCCGGTTTTCGGTGATGACGTTGATCCGGAGACCATTGTGGTTGAAGGCGGGAAAGTGTAGTTCTCGTTTGCTACCAAATGGTTAATTACCTCAAAATCTCAAAGATCTCAATCTTTGAGCTGTTAGAGTAGCTGAAACGTTTTGCTTAAATGCAGCGTTTGACAGTACGTGAGCACGGCGCAAGGGGAGGTATGTATCGTATGGCAGATTCTACTAAAAGGCAGGACAGAGAAGTGACCTCAACGGCAAAGCAGGACAAAAAGGGATTCAAGGTTCCGCGTATCCCAGGAGATATCATGCTCTATCCGCTGCTTGTTGGTCTGCTTCTAAACTCTTTTTGTCCACAGGTGCTTGCCGTCGGAAGCTTTACAACGGCAGTTGTCAAAGGCTCTTCTACCATTGTTGGTCTGCTTTTGATCTTTATGGGTGCAAGTATTAACTTACGTGCAGTCCCTGAGGCCTTGAAGACGGGCGTTGTGGTTCTTGTGCCAAAGTTGGCTCTCTCCATTGCTCTTGGTCTTGGTGTAGCCGCTTTCTGCGGAAACAATTTCTTTGGCCTTTCCGCACTGTCCATTATTGGCGGTATTGCATTTTGCAATGTTGCTCTTTATTCCGGCATCATGACAGAATACGGCGACTCAGGAGAGCAGGGGGCAACGGCACTTCTCGCCCTTACCGCAGGTCCGACCATTACCATGCTGGCTCTTGGAGTTTCCGGCCTTGCTGACATCAAACCTTTGGTATACGTGGGAACGCTGCTGCCTTTGGTATTGGGCATCATCATGGGAAACGCAAGCCCGTTTTTGAAAAACCTGTTGGTTCCCGGTATCAACCCCTGCATTGCGGTCGTAGGCTTTTCTCTTGGCTGCGGCATGAGCCTTGAGCAGCTTATTCAAGGCGGTCTTTCCGGGGTACTTCTCGCGATACTCTGCATTGTCATTGGTGTTTTGACTTCACTTTTTGAGAAACTGTGCGGAGGATCGGGCAAAGCCGGTGTCGCTTCCGGTACGGTCGCAGGAACCGCCGCTACAACACCAAAAGCTTTTGTGGAAGCCGACGCGTCCTATACCGCCATCGCCCCCGTTGCCACGGCTCAAATTGCGGCGGCAGTGGTCATTACGGCGTTTTTTGCACCGATCATTACCGGATGGGTTGATAAAAAATTCTGTCACGATACGCTTAGTAGTGACGGTGTCCAAGAAGAGAATGCTGCAACAGCACCTTCTTCGAAGGAGCCGCCAATACAGAAGTAGGTTATAGGTGGCGTGACAAGAAGGAAGCGGATGTCAAAACTGCAGCAGGACATATCAGGGTATTCACTTGCTTGTCCTGCTGCCCGCTTTTTACAGGGTGCTTTGTGCTGTGAAGAGCTTGCGGATGGCTGGGTTCACCCTGAGCGATTTTCCAAAAGTCAAATGCGCGCTCTTGGTAGCTGTCTAGCGTGGCATCCCGGACTCTATCGTCAAATGGCGCGGTGCACGTCCGGTGTTTTGCTTTCTTTTACAACTGACTCTCAACATATTGCACTTGAGCTCTTGGTAGAAAAACCGCCGCAAGGCACTCAAGCGGTACTACGTCAGGTACCTCTAGGCATACAGGATTCGTTGGTTGTTAGTGTTGATAAGAAACAAACGGTCCTGGTACCTATTTCGATAGACAATGAGAACAAGACTTCACGACTCTCTTTTGGAGAGCCCGATGTTTTGCGTTTTAGCGTAGAGAGTCAAGAAGATACAAAAGGAATGCCGCGGCTTCCGGGGTTTGGTGAGGTTCATCAGGTACGGATATGGTTTCCTTGCCTGACAGGTGTTTTGATCCGAACCCTTTTTGGAGACGGATCGTTCTTCTCGCCGGTGGAGGCACAAAAAGGACTGGTAGTTATAGGAGACTCTATTGCCCAAGGTTTTGTGGTGGGAAGCCCGACTCAGACGTGGCCCACACAGCTTGCGCGTAAACTTAAACTCAATCTGTGTAATCAAAGTATTGGCGGACAAATCTTTCAAGCAGAAACGATTGAGAAACCAAATGTGGCTTGGGATATAGAGCTTGTAATTGTAGCCTTGGGTTCAAATTATCGTTTTGAAAAAACCAATAGAGGGCAGGTAAAGCAGGATATCAGGCGGACATTGCATGAAGTTGCACAAGAATATAAAAACTCCCGAATCATTGCAATAACACCATTTCCTCACTTTGAAACACTCTATCCCACGCATCCTCTTTCTTGTTTTTCCGACGTAGAGGATTTTATTTTTGAAGCGGCGAGATCTGAGCATATTGAGGTCATTCGTGGAGCGGATCTGATTGACGCAAACCCCAAACTCTTTGCGGACGATGACCATCCCAATGTGCACGGAGCAACTCAGATAGCATCTCGTCTTGCAGATGCTCTCAAAGAAGTTTCCAAGACTTTCGAGTGGTTTTAATTTGTGTCCGGATACACCTTTATCATAATTTCAAAATTAAGGATTGGAGGCGTACATGATACGCATGAATACCCTTGCTCCAACGCTTACAGGGTCCGTATCAAAAGAGCTGGAGAAAGAAATTGCGGCCCAGGTGAATTCGGGTACATTGAGTCCGTTTGCGTGTCGGGAGGAGGCTATAGTACGTCGTGATATGTCGTGCGATAAAGACAGTGCGCTCAGGCCTGCTTTTGTGCGCGATACCGAGAAAATCCTGCATACACCGGCATATAATCGACTGAACGGAAAAACGCAGGTCTTTTCGTTTCGCTCCCATGACGACATTACGAGACGCGGCTTGCATGAGCAGCTTGTTGGCCGTATAGCGCGTGATATCGGACGGGCTCTTGGGCTTAATCTCGATCTCATTGAAGCCATTGCTCTCGGTCATGATGTCGGACATACTCCCTTTGGTCATGCAGGTGAGTATTTCTTAAATGACGTGTATCAAAAACACACGGGGCGCTGGTTTTTCCATAACGTCCAGAGCGTGCGCGTACTCGATGGGCTCTACAAGAGAAATCTTTCTTTGCAGACGCTTGATGGGGTCATTTGCCATAACGGTGAGTTCGAACAGCAGATTTTGGAGATGAGCAATCTCGGATCGTTTGAAGAATTTGATCGGATTGTTGAAGATTGCTGGGTGAGAGGAGCTCAGGCCATTGGGCATCTGCGGCCTATGACGCTTGAAGGCTGTGTGGTGCGCATCTCAGATATCATTGCGTATGTGGGAAAAGATCGCCAAGACGCCATTCGTGCCGGCGCAGCCACTGAAAATTCCTTTGATGACGGTCTTGGTGGTGCGTATAATACGTGGGCTCTTTCTGCCTTTACGGCAGATATTATTGAACACAGCTTTGGTAAGAACCGCATCTCAATGAGTGAAGCGGCATTTCAAGAGATGAAGCGTGCTAAACGTGAGAATTATCAGAAGATCTATGGTTCAGCGGAGGCCAATGGAGATTTTTCTGAGGATATTAAAGACCTTTTTGCCGGGCTTTATGACTATGAGCTTTCTGTTCTTGCCTCAGGAAATACGTCACACGCTCTTTTTAAGCATCATATAGAGCCACTTCAGAGACATCTTTCCTATTACGGCAATACCTATGATTGGGAACAAGATCCCCATCGTGTCGTGGTAGATTTCATCTCTGCAATGACTGATGATTACTTTGTAGCAACCTGTGAAGCTCTCTTTCCGGAAGCTCGCAAGCTGTTTCCTCAAAGGTCTTATTTTGAGGATGGGGTTTATGTGTAAGCACAGGTGTTTCTTGGCAGTCGGTTCGTTACAATAGATGTATGGATACATTGTTTTCAGGCATACATCGTGCTGCCAAGCACGCAAATGCGCCCCTTGCCGCTCGCATGAGGCCCCAGACACTTGAGGGGTATGTGGGACAGACGCAGGCGGTGGGCGAGGGTTCATGGCTGCGTCGCGCCATTGAGCACGATACCCTTTCTTCTGTGCTGCTCTATGGGCCTGCGGGTACCGGAAAGACAACGCTCGCGCATATTATTGCAAACAGCACCCATGCAGCGTTTGTTGAGGTTTCGGCAATTACGGGTACGGTAAAAGACTTGCGTCATGAAATAGAGGCCGCTGAGTCTCGTCTTCTTACCGCAGGAACGCGTACGATTCTATTTATTGACGAGATTCATCGATTTAATCGCTCGCAGCAAGATGCCCTGCTCCACGCAGTGGAAGATCGTACGGTAGTGCTTATCGGCGCCACTACGGAAAATCCGTATTTTGAGGTCAATAGCGCACTGATTTCACGCTCTCGCGTCGTGGAGCTCTATCCGCTTGATGATGAAGCCATTTCTCATCTGATTGAGCGTGCATGTGAAAGTTCTGATGGTCTTGCGGGCGCGTATACGCTTAATCCTGATGCGCTGCAAGAGATTGTTACCCTTGCGGCCGGCGATGCAAGGGCGGCTCTTACGTCTCTTGAGCTTGCGAGCCAGATGGCGTCTCCGGCTGAAAATACCGAGGCAAAGGGTGCAGACCAAAAAGATGCGGACCAAAAAGAACCCATTGTTATTACGTTGCAGCATGTTTTGGAGGCAAACCCTCGCCGAGGCTTGCCCTATGATAAGGCGGGTGATATGCACTATGACGTTATCTCCGCTTTTATCAAGTCCATGAGAGGGTCTGATCCCGATGCCGCTCTTTATTGGCTTGCACGCATGATTGATGCCGGAGAAGATCCTAAGTTTATTGCTCGCCGTATTATGATTTTGGCGTCCGAAGATATCGGTAACGCCGATCCGGAGGCCTTGCTTGTTGCAGAGGCGGCGTTTCGATCGGCGGAAGTCATCGGATATCCGGAGTGCCGTATCAATCTTGCCCAAGCGGTACTCTATATGGCGTTGGCTCCCAAATCAAATGCCGCTGAAGCAGGCATTGATGCTGCTTTGGCAGAAGTGCGAAAAGGTCCTCGCCGTGAGGTCCCCTCTTATTTGCGAGATCGTCACAGACCCGGTTCGGATGAGTATGGAGCCTATCTGTACCCCCACAATTACCCCGGAGGATGGGTCGAGCAACGCTACTTGCCCAAAGGTCTTTCCCGTGGCGCGTTCTTCTCGCCGTCCGATCGAGGTTGGGAGGCGTGGAGGCTTGAGGCCATTGCCCGCGACAGAGGGGAAACAACATCTTCACAAACAAACAAAAAATCCAAGCCCAAAGGGTCAAAGTAGTTTGAGATGGGTAGAATAGGAACTGTCACTGATTGCTTGCCCCGTGGTACTGCATCGTCTGTAAAGAGAGGTACTCAATGAATTACATAGATATCGTACTGATACTTTTGGTAATCGCCGGTATTTGGGCGGTAGTTGAAATTGCCTTGACGGTGCGTTCGGCACGCAAGTCGATTGAAGAGGTAACCGTTTCGGCTAATCAGACTATCGAGCAGGCGCAGCCCATCATAGCCAAGCTTGATGGCATGATGGATGACCTTGATCCCACAATCAAGCAGATTCCTGCTCTTATGGAAAAGATTGATACTACCGTTGATAGTGCCAATACCTCTCTTGAGAGCCTTAATGTGGTTTTAGGAGATGTTGCTGCGGTGTCAGGAGCCGCATCGGCAGTAACGGCAACCGTAAGCAAAGCCGCCTCAGATGCGGTAAGCGGTGTCGTCGATTCCGTTTCTAAGCTCGGAAGCGGTATTGGCTCTGTGGTAAATCCCTCAAAGCTTGCCGCTGCCGCTCAGGCTCGCCTTCACGGTGCTTCAAAAGAAGCAAGAGAAGGAACGGATGAAGTTTTGGAAGAGCTTCCTTTGCTGTCTCAGGAGAGAACATCTCCAAAGCCAAAGCATGACGGCCCTGCATATGTTGACTATGGTGATGAGGCTAAAGGAACAAAATCCTCTTTTGTGGCAAATACCGCACATGATGCCAAACCGTCAAAAGATAAAGAGTAGTGGTGGGGATGAATCAAAAGGTCGTAACCCTTACGGTTCCAACTGATGGTACCTTTGCTCGCTCGGTTCGTATGACTGCCGCAAATTTAGCGGTTCTTGTGGGCATGAACGTCGATGAGCTTGAAGATATTCGTATGGCTGCTGAGGAAGGGTTTGTGTATGCCTGCGGCACGCAGCCAGAAAACGTTGAAGTTATATTTACTTTGCAAGATGGCTCCATAGCCATGGACTTTAGCCTTGGCGAGAAAGATCCCGAGGATTGTGGAGATGCAGCTGAGAGCCAGCCTTTGGAGCTTGTCGAGTTACTTCTTTCGGCAATTTGTGACGATTTTTCTCTTGACGATGAAGGCTATACACTCCATCTTCTTAAGGTGACAGGCGGACCTTATGCCGGATAACGATGCTGCCAAACAAAAAGCGGCACGCAGGGCGGCACGTAGGATTTCCAGGGGTACTCCCGCATGGGATAAAGACCGTACGCGCAAGCTCTTCGCGCAGTATCAAGAGACGCATGATTCCGAGGTAAGAGATCAGCTTATCGTGAGCCATCTTAATCTCGTGCGCTTTTTGGCTTCAAAATTCAAAAACCGTGGCGAGCCGCTTGATGATTTGATTCAAGTTGGAACAATCGGTCTTATCAAAGCGATTGACCGCTTTGATCCTTCAAGAGGTCTTGAGTTTACTACGTATGCCACACCTACCATTATGGGAGAGATCAAGCGTCATTTTCGCGATAAGGGCTGGTCTGTTCGGGTTCCTCGTCGCCTGCAAGAGTTGTCTGCAAAAGTGAACCAAATAACCGATGAGCTCACGACAGAGCTTCAACGCAGCCCCTCCATTGAGGAGATTGCCAAAAAACTTGGGGTTTCCGTCGATGAGGTACTTGAGGCGATGGAGTCTTCAGGTGCGTATAGCTCGGTTCCTCTTGAGGGTGGAGGATCATCGGTTGACGGCGATGAAGCCCCCTCCATTATTGATCAGTACATTACTGAAGACGAAGCGCTTGCCGGATCTGACGATCGAATTGTCTTGGAAGATGCCATTGCTGATTTTTCTCCTCGAGAACAAGAGATTATTCGGATGCGTTTTGTTGAAGGCTTGACACAGGTTGAAATTGCCGAAAAACTCGGTATTTCCCAAGTACAGGTGTCTCGTCTTCTGAGACGTACGCTCAAACGCATTCAAGAAAAGATCGATCCTGAAAGTGTGGCCCGATAGGGCCGGAGGAGAGGCTTGTGCAAGGTAAAAACAAGCGCTTTACCAGCGTTCCTTTGGTAAATGAATCGGCATGGCGACGCCGCGGTATTGTTGCGTGGGCTTTGCTTGGTATGGCCGGTGTGTTTGTTGTGGTAATTATGGCGCTTGGAAGCGTGGGTCAAGCGGTAGAGCTTCTCGCCATTGGCGGAATCGTTGCATTTATATGTGCGCCTCTTACCAATAAGCTTGAGACGTGGAAGGTACCACGCGCTCTTTCGGCACTCATTGCGCTTATCGTCGTGTTGCTTATTCTGGTGGGTTTTATTGCGTTAATTGCACAGCCGCTGATAGACGAATCGCTCATCTTGCTGAGAAACGCCCCTCTGTATGCAAGGCAGATTCAAGATATGGTGCAAGAAGCGTGGATAACCTATGACGCCATAGGGAATTCGGCTGTTCGCAGTACCGTCAATTCGATTATTCTGCAGGCATCCAATCTTGGTGTTTCTTTTGCGGGGGAAGCATTTCGGTGGCTTTCCACAAATGCCCTGAGCAATATTTCCACGTTAGGCGAGCACTTCATGAGTTTCTTTTTGGGACTGGTACTCGCGTATTGGCTTGCTAAGGATTATCCCGTTATGGTAAGAGAGCTGGCCGTCATTGCGGGTCCTCAGCGAGACGATGAAGTGAGGCTGCTTCTTGCCATTTTAAGCCGTTCCGTTGGCGGATATATGCGCAGCACCATTGTGACGTCCATAGCAAACGGCGTACTTGCCTATGTCGGTTGTTTGTGTATTCAAAACCCCTATGCAGGGCTTATTGGCACCATTGTGGGTGTTTTGCATATCATACCGGTTGTTGGCCCTGTTTTTTCTGCCGGCATTGCGTTGATTCTTTCGGTATTACAAAGTCCAATGCTCGGGCTTTGGACGCTTTTAGTTCTTGTCGTCGCTCAAAACGTAACAGACAATGTCCTGTCTCCCGTGGTCATGGCCTCAAGCGTTAAGGTGCACCCGGGGCTTTCTCTCGTAGGCATTATGATTGGCGGTGCCCTCGGGGGCATTGTGGGAACAATTTTAGCCATTCCTGTCACCGCAGCTCTTCGAGGAGTTTTTGTATATTACTTCGAGGCGCATACCGGCAGACAGATTGTCTCCTATGATGGAGCGCTTTTTAACAGTACGCCGTTTCATGACGCAGACGGCAATATTCATCCTGCGTTTGATGCTTTAGATGACGATTCGTTCTTTGAGTCCACGCGCTTGGTCGACAAGAGCGAGGCGGTTCGTGCCGAGGCGGATGAAAAGCCGGAAAAAACAATCAATATTGCCGAAGATATAGCAAAAGTTTTTTCAAAATTTCCAACTCCTGAAAATGTAGGCGACCAACAAGCGCCGAGTACGGTAGACTCAGAAGCCGAAAACAAGTCGTCTTCGCCGACAGAGAAATAGAACTGGAGCACTTTATATGTCTAATTACAAGACCATGACCACAGCTGAGATTCGCGAGAATTTCCTTGCCTTCTTTGAGTCAAAGGGATGCAAGGTATATCCCTCATCATCGTTGGTACCCTCAGATCCGTCGCTTCTTCTCGCCAATGCAGGCATGAATCAGTTCAAAGAGTACTATCAAGGCATTAAAACGATGAAGGAGATCGGTGCCACTTCATGTCAGAAGTGTTTGCGCACCAATGATATCGACAACATCGGCGATAACCGCCACCTGTCCTTCTTTGAAATGCTGGGAAATTTCTCGTTTGGCGGTTATACCAAACGAGATGCGTGTACATGGGCCATGGAGTTCATTTCAAGTCCAGAGCATCTTGGCCTGCCGCTTGATCGTCTGTATTTTACGGTATTTACCGATGATGATGAGGCTGCCGAGATTTGGCATTCGCTGGGTGTTGCCGAAAATCATATTTCTCGTTTGGGCGAGGAGGACAACTTCTGGGCAGCCGGTCCAACGGGTCCGTGCGGTCCTTGTTCTGAGATTTACTTCGATCAAGGTCCTGAATTTTCCGGCGAGAAGCCCGGCGATGACGGAGACCGCTACCTTGAATTTTGGAATCTTGTCTTTACGCAATACGATCGGCAAGAAGACGGCTCCATGCCGGAGCTCCCGCACCGCAACATTGATACCGGCATGGGCCTTGAACGTATTGCCGCCATCATGCAGCATGCGGGTTCCAACTATGAGGGCGATATTATGACGTCTCTCATTGAGCTTGGTGAGAAGCTTTCGGGTAAGCGTTATCAAGCCGGAAACGAAGAGGTTGACCGCAGTCTCCGTATTTTGGCCGACCACAGCCGTGCGGTGTCATTTATGATTGGCGACGGAATTCTACCCGGAAACGAAGGCCGCAGCTATATCTTACGACGGCTCCTTCGCCGCGCGGTGTATCATGGCCGTCTTGTGGGTATCCAGAAAACATTTATGGCTGAATATGCAGATGAGGTCGTGCGCCTGCTTGGAGATGCATATCCTGAGCTTGTTGAGAAACGCGCACTTATTGAAGGCATTTTGACGGCAGAAGAAGAGCGATTTGGTACAACGCTTGAAGCCGGTGAGTCCAAACTGGAAGATGAGCTGAAAAAGCTTACCGGAGATGAGCGTCTTTCCGGAGACGTGGCCTTCCTGCTTCATGACACCTACGGTTTTCCCATTGACCTTACGCGCGAGATTGCGGCCCGTGCGGGACACGTCGTTAATGAAGCGCAGTTTGAAGCTGCAATGGCAGAGCAGAAGCAGCGCGCGCGTGCGAGTGCCAATCGCGATGCGTGGGGCAAAGCGCAGTCCGTGTGGGTGGCGCTTTCCGATCGCCTTGATGAAACGGTCTTTGACGGTTATAACCACAATGAACTGGAAGGCTGCAGGGTTGTCGCTTTGGTAAAAGACGGGCAAGAAGTTGATTGCGCGGCTGTGGGTGATGAAGTTGAGGTAGTGCTTGACCGTACGCCATTCTATGCGGAGATGGGCGGTCAGGTAGGGGATACCGGTACGCTTTCGTCGGATAATCTTTTTGTTCAAGTGAGCGATACAAAGCACAGGGAAGGCAACCTTATTGCCCATGTGGGGCAGGTAGAAGAGGGAGAGCTTCATACCGGTGATATTGTGAAAGCTACGATTGATGCCGGCCGCCGCGAGCTTATCCGCCGCAACCACACCGCAACGCACCTTCTTGATGCGGCTCTCAAACTGATACTTGGTTCTCATGTGAATCAGGCAGGATCGCTTGTTGCTCCTGATCGTCTGCGGTTTGATTTCACGCATTTTGAAGCGCTCACTTCAGATGAGCTTGCCCGCATTGAGGGAATGATTAATGCCGAGATTTTTGCCGCCAAACCCGTTGTTACTCAGATCATGAACATCGATGAAGCCAAAGCCGCAGGTGCGGTGGCGCTTTTTGGCGAGAAGTACGGCGATGTGGTTCGCGTTGTTTCGGTGGGAGCGGAAGACCGTCCGTTTTCTCGGGAACTTTGTGGTGGAACCCATGCGAAAAACACTGCTGAGCTTGGTCTTTTTAAGATCGTATCTGAGAGCTCCGTTGGTGCGAACTCCCGCCGTATCGAGGCGGTGACTTCAATGGGCGCTATCAGCTATGTAGATGAGCGTCTTGTCCAGCTTGATATGGTTGCACACGGCTTAAAGGTTCGCCCCGAAGCGGTGGCTGCCCGCGTTGAACAGCTGCAGAGCGATCTTCGTGAGGCACATAAAAAAGCAGAGGCGGCAACGGTTGGCGCCGGTTCAAACCGGATAGCGGAAGCGCTGCATAATGCCCATGAGCTTGATGGCTATCGCTGCGTCATTACAAGGCTTGACGATCTTTCCGGCAAAGATCTGCGTTCTGTTTGGGACGGAATACGAGATGCCTCAGACGGCCATCCCGTAGCGTGCGTTATCGCATCCGTAACGCCCGATAAAAAAGTCGCTCTTCTCGCGGGAGCAACGGATACGGCAGTGTCCGCAGGCTTTAGCGCCGGCGCTCTTATCAAAGATATTGCCGGCTTGGTGGGAGGTCGTGGCGGCGGTCGACCAAACATGGCTCAGGCCGGAGGCGTTGATATCTCGGGTATTGATGCGGCGCTTGAGGCGGCAAAACAAAAGCTCGGAATATAGGCTCATGCGGGTTTTAGCGTTGGATATTGGGGATGCTCGAGTCGGGATCGCGGTAAGCGATCCCGATGGTCGTATTGCATCTCCGATATGCGTGCTTCCAGCTCAAGAGGTCTTCTCGCATGCGCGTTCTTTTAGATCGGTGCTTGAAGATTGGGAGCCTGAGCTTTTGGTGTGCGGAAAGCCCCTTACACTTTCGGGAGAAGAAGGACCTCAGGCGCAAAAGATCATAGAACAGGCAAAAAAAATTGCCGACCAGACGGGTCTTCCAGTAGAATTAACCGATGAAAGACTGTCTTCTTCAGAGGCTAAACGAATCTTACGGGCACAGGGGCTCAGCGAGAAGACCATGCGGGGCAAAGTTGATATGGTGGCTGCATCACTGTTTTTACAAGCTTGGCTTGATCGCAGCGCGACTGAGGGAGAATAAATGGCAATTGAGCCTGAAACCGATACATCTTTTGTTGGTGGGACACACTTTAAAGAGGGCAAAGAGGCCCCAAAAGCTTCAGAGGAGCGCTCCGAAGATCGTGCCGTAGCGAAAGAGACGCTGCAGGATACTACCGAAGTAAGATCCGAGTTGGAAACCACACGGGCAAAATCGCCCTTGAAGATGGCGCATATTTCAACTCGGAGTGCCGCGGCCACTAAAAGAGCGGCTCGCGGAGCCATCAATCACCGAAATAAGCAGGCGCGTCGTCGGTCGAGGGTATTTATGGCTCTGCTTACGCTTGCGCTTATCGTGGCGGCCGCAGGTATTTTTATCTTTGTGGTTATTCCAAAAATCACCGATGCCGTCAATCCAACACAGACCATAACAAACGGAGAAGAGGTAACCGTAACAATTCCTGACGGAGCGGGTGCGTCTGCCGTTGCGGATATCTTGTACAAGAATAAAGTCATTGCAAACAAAGCTGAATTTCTCGCACAACTGAAAAAGCAGCAGGCAGATCAGACGATTAAAAGCGGTACGTATAAGATTGTTACCGGTATGACACCGGCAGAGATTATACGTTTGTTGTCCGAGGGACCAAACGTTGCCGCTGAGGGCTTGGTCATTCCTGAAGGATACACCGTTTCGCAGGTGGCAGAAGCTGTCGAGAAGTACTACGGTATCTCGAAGGATGACTTTATGGCTCAGGCCAAAGCATCAAACTACGTAGATGACTATCCGTTTTTGCAGGATGCCGTCAACGCCAATGATTCACTTGAGGGATATCTTTTCCCAAAGACGTATAACCTTGACGGCACTCCTGATGCCAACAGCGTTATTCGTGCCATGCTTGACCAGTATGAGCAAGAGATCGAGGACGTTAATTTTGACGCTGCTCGGATCAACTTAAAAGCCCGGTATGGTCTTGACTTTACCGATCAGCAAATCCTCACGGTGGCATCAATCATTGAGAAGGAAGCCTCAAATCAAGAAGACAGGGGAAACGTCTCATCGGTTCTGTATAACCGTATGTCGCAGGATATGCCCCTGCAAAGTGATACAACGCTGGCGTACTCACTTGGCCGTGAGGCAACCGCCGATGAGCTGCAGAGCATGACGGACGATCCATACAATACCTATGCTCATGACGGACTTCCGCCCACACCCATCTGCTCGCCGGGACTCAATTCAATCAAAGCGGCGCTTGAACCCAATACAACGGAGTATCTGTATTTCTGGATTACCAAAAATGAGCACGTGTTCTCCAAAACCTACGATGAGCACCTTGAGGCAATTCAAAATTCAAAGGACAAAGCATAGCGTCATGGGAATCTTTTCTGCGTCGGCATATGTTGCATCGGTTGATCGCATCGACGTTGATGCACTGGTAGATGGTGGGATTAAACTCGTTCTTCTCGATCGAGACAATACGTGTGTGCCAAGAGACGCCAAGGTGGCTCCCAAAGAGGTCTGTTCTTGGTTTGAGTATGCGCAGTCAAAAGGGTTGACGCTTTGTCTTGTCTCCAACAACATCCATCTTGATCAGGTGCAGAGAAGTGCGCGCGAACTGGGAATTGACGGTGTTGGCTGTGCCTTGAAGCCTCTTCCTACTGCAGTTTTTGCGGCGCTTCGACGTTTTGGCGTAGAAAAACATGAGGCCGTTCTCATTGGGGACCAACTTTTTACCGACGTTGCGGCAGGGAATTTGGCCGGTATTAAAACAATTCTCGTGCGCCCACAATCGGAAGTTGATCTTTGGTATACAAAGCTTTTGCGCCATGTGGAGCGTATTGTTTTGGGTCATGTCAAATTTGAAGGGGAAGAATAAACTCAATAGAGTTCACCGACGTTGCCGCCAGATGATACACTTTTCTTGATTGTCTGGAGGGATTTTGAAGTTTGACGACACAAGATATATCGTTCATGAAGGCTGCGACCATATTTTCTTTGTAGGATTTTTGGGTGCAGGCAAGTCAACTTTGGCACGTAATTTGGGCGAGATGTTTCACCGCAGGTATGTTGACACGGATCGGTTGGCTGAAAAGGCTGCGGGCAAATCGCTCGGTGATATATACGCCACAGACGGAGAGATTTACTTTCGCAACATAGAAACCAAAGTTTTGCGGGACCTTCGATCAAAAAAATCTCTCTTGGTGAGCTGTGGGGGAGGTATCGTTGAGAGAGCAAAAAACGTTGAGCTCATGCATGAGATGGGAGTCGTTGTGTATCTGGACGGTAGTCTTGAAGATTCACTGCGACAAATTCAGCGGGTTGACCGTCGTCCCGATTTAGGAACGCTTGAGCATGCGCGCCGTCTCTATGAGCATAGACGTCCACTTTATGAAGCGGCCGCCGATATAACCATTGACATACGAGAAAAAACATTCCAGCAAGTTACCTTGGCTTCAGGCAAGTTGCTCTGGGAAAGGGGTCTTTTATGAATAAGGAGCTTGAGCCTACCTATATCAAACAGTGGGTTTCTCTCCCCATCGGATCCATGGCCTTGCGTGTGGGCTCCGG
Organism: Atopobiaceae bacterium; assembly: GCA_024691995.1. Taxonomy (GTDB): domain Bacteria; phylum Actinomycetota; class Coriobacteriia; order Coriobacteriales; family Atopobiaceae; genus Lancefieldella. Next base: position 143,742 of record JAILNA010000005.1, read on the forward strand.
TGTTCTTGATAGTTTTAGCGCGGAGATGCGAGTTGCGGTAGGTCATCCGGAGCGCTGTGTCATTACATATTCAACGTCCGTTCCTGATGATATCGTGGAGCTTCTCACGCACGATCTTACAACGATTGGCTTTACCGTTAAAAAGTATCCCATGCCGGATGGCGATCAGGCAACTTCATATAACCAAGCCGAGAAGCTCTTTTCGCAGCTTGCTGAGGCAAAACTTACCGGCGATGACTTACTTGTCGCAATTGGTGATTCGGGAGTCGTATCAAGTGCATCGTTTGTGGCAAACGCGTGGTGCGGAGGCGTTTCTCTTGCGCTGGTGCCGCTTGATTTGGAGGCGGCAACACTGTCTTGCGTGCAGCCAAGGGCGCTGAGCGTTATGGCAGAAAGACCGCGGACCATTACGTGTCCCGGAGTTGCCCGGTACTGTTTTGTGGATCTGGACACGATTCCTTTGGGTCTTGATGACGAACATGCCAATTTTGCTCGTGCGCTTATGGTGTCAACGGCAATGTCGGAAAGCGTAACGGCGTTTAGCCGTGTATGGGATACTGCCGATGACCTGCGGGAAGGCAATCTCGATGCCATGGCAGAGCAGATTGCCGATGCAATAAAGGTGCGCGGGCGTCTTACTGCATCGGCGGCAATTGCCATCAGGCAGTCGGTACAGTATGGTTTCGATTTTATGTATGCCTTGGAGCGCTTTGTTCCCGGCCAATCACGTGCGGCGCTTTTTGCCGATGGGCTTCGTTTTGCCGCACGGATTTCGGTGGCCAAAGAAGATTTGGACATTGACGATATGCTCGCCCAAGACGAACTCTTGGAGAAGTTGGGAATAGGATCGGTAACGTGCGATATCAGCGCAGAACAAATGATTACGGCACTCAAAGCCGAATGTTTCCGTTCGACAAATCGTTTTATGATTGTCTTGCCCCTTGATATAAGTCGTGTAAGACTGTCATCGGTCGATGAAGATCTTCTTTGCGAACATGCACAGGCATGGTGTGACGCACACAGGGCGTAATGTAAGAAGCACTTCTCGCCACAGCGTTTTATAACGACGGTTTTAATCATTCTCGAGAAGGGATGTTATATGGCAAATGCACAGGTTGGCGCAAAGCGGGTTGCCCGTTTTCGCGAGGTTATGGCCGAGAAGGGCTATGATGCGGTTATTCTTCGGCATAACCCGGATCTTCGGTGGCTGACAGACTCTGAGCGTACGTTTGACTTTGAGGATGCCCATACGGCGTTTATTACGTCCGATGAGCTCTATCTGCATACGGATTCTCGCTACTTTGGCACCTTTAAGGATCGCTTGGGCAACGATACTCCTTGGCAGATTGATATGGACAACATCAGCCATGCGGCATGGGCGGCACAGCATGTGGCAGCTTCACGCGCCCGCGTGGTGGCTGTCGAGGATACCGTTGAGCTGGCATTTTTTGATGATCTTGCGCGAGAACTTGCCGATCGGAGCGTTTCTGCATTGATGCCTCGTATGCATGGTGCCATCGCCGATCTTCGGATTGTCAAAGATCCTGCTGAAATTGAGCTTATGCGTCATGCTCAAACCATTACCGATAAGGCATTTTTGCACATGCTTGACTACATCAAGCCGGGCCTTACCGAGCAGCAGATTCGTGCTGAACTTGAGAATTACATGCTTTCTCACGGCGCGGATGCACTCTCCTTTGACTCTATTGTGGCCTCCGGTCCCAACGGTGCCAATCCACACGCACAGCCTGGCGAGCGTGTGGTGGAGAAGGGCGATATGATCGTTATGGACTATGGTGCGGGATACTTGGATTATCACTCGGATATGACGCGTACCGTCGTACTTGGTCAGCCTTCCGAAGAGCAGCAGCATGTCTATGACGTCGTGCGTCTTGCAAACGAGACCTGCGCACGTGCAATCCATGCGGGTGTTTTAGGCTCTGATATCCACAACCTTGCCGTTAAGGTTATCTCCGATGCAGGGTATGGTGAGTATTTCGGACATGGCTTGGGTCACGGCGTTGGTGTCGAGATTCATGAGCGTCCGTTCTGCAACGCTCGCTATAACAAGCCTCTTCCTGCCGGTTCCGTTGTTACCGACGAACCGGGTATTTACTTGCCGGGTAAGTTTGGTATCCGCTTGGAAGACTTTGGAGTGGTTACCGAGGACGGCTACGATGTCTTCACTCAGTCTACGCATGACCTTATGGTGATAGATTGTTAGGCGGGTGCTTCTGAGAGCTTTTGGATAGCCATAAAAATAGCAACATAATTTCTGAAGAAGTAATAAAATTAAAAGCACATTGTCCGGTTATGTAAAGCCGGACACGTATGAGGTAATGTTTGCGGCAACACTTAAAAGGAGGTAGAAGTGGTTAGTATCGTTCTTGCCAGCCATGGTAAGTTTGCCGAGGGCATACAAGATTCTGGCGGTATGATCTTTGGCCCACAGGAGGGTGTGGTTGCTGTCACCCTTACGCCCAATATGGGGCCGGATGATTTGCACCAAAAGCTTCTTGATGCAATTGCCACGCTTGAAGATCAAGAACACGTACTTTTCTTGGTTGATCTATGGGGAGGCACTCCCTTCAACCAGGTTTCCCGTATTCTTGAGGAGCAGAACAAAGAGGATTGGGTGGCCGTTACCGGTCTCAATCTTCCCATGTTGGTGGCAGCGTATGGTTCTCGTTTGGGTGCCACAACCGCACAAGAGGTGGCAAAAGAGATCTTCCCCGAGGCTCGCTCAGGCGTAAAGGTAAAGCCGGAAGACCTTGAGCCAAAAGATGCCACAGCTTCAGCTCAGGCACCTGCAGCAACCTCCCGCGGAGCCATTCCTGAGGGAACGGTTATCGGAGACGGTAAGCTCAAGATTGTTCTCGCACGTATTGACACCCGTCTGTTGCATGGTCAGGTAGCAACCACGTGGACCAAGATGACCAAGCCGGATCGTATCATCGTCTGCTCCGACGGCGTTGCAAATGATGAACTGCGTAAGACGATGATTGTTCAGGCGGCTCCTCCAGGAGTTCACGTACACGTCGTACCAATCAAGAAGATCATCGAGATTGCACACGATCCTCGCTTTGGCAATACCAAGGCCATGCTGCTCTTTGAAACCCCGCAGGATATGCTTCGAGCCATTGAAGGCGGCGTTGACATCAAAGAAGCCAACCTCGGATCCATGGCGCACTCCGTTGGTAAGGTTGTTGTTACCAATGCGGTAGCCATGGACAAGAAGGACATTGAGACCCTTGAAGCCATCAGGGACCACGGGGTCAAGTTCGATGTCCGTAAGGTTCCTGCCGATGGCGCCGAGAATTTTGATGCAATGCTTAAGAAGGCCACGTCCGAGCTTGCTGCTCAAAAGTAATTGAAGGAGGTAGACATGACGCCTATTACGATATTACTCGTCGTTATTGTCGCTTTTCTCGCCGGCATGGAGGGCATTCTTGATGAATGGGAATTCCATCAGCCTCTTGTTGCCTGCACACTTATCGGTCTTGTGACCGGCCATCCCGCTGAAGGTATTATTTTGGGTGGCTCGCTTCAGATGATTGCTCTTGGTTGGGCAAATATCGGTGCCGCCGTTGCTCCTGACGCAGCGCTCGCCTCGGTTGCTTCCGCCATTATTATGGTGCTTGCGCTCAATGGTGGAGATACCGATACCTCAGCCGCCATCAACACCTCTATTGCTTTGGCAATTCCTCTGTCCGTTGCAGGTCTTTTCTTGACCATGATTGCCCGTACCATTGCAACCGGTATCGTGCATGCCATGGACGCAGCTGCCGAGAAGGGCAATTTTGGTGCCATTGAAGCATGGCATATTGTAGCCATCTGCATGCAGGGCGCTCGTATTGCAATTCCTGCTACGGCTTTGTGCTTTATTGATCCTGCCATCGTAACCGACGCACTGAACGCCATGCCTGCATGGCTGACCGGTGGTATGGCCGTTGGCGGCGGTATGGTTGCTGCCGTTGGTTATGCAATGGTTATTAACATGATGGCTACTCGCGAGGTTTGGCCATTCTTTGCTCTTGGCTTTGTTTTTGCAGCCATTCAGCCACTTACTCTTATTGCCCTTGGTGTTATCGGTGTTTGCTTGGCCATCATTTATATCGGCCTCAAAGACCTTGCAAAGCAGGGCGGTGGTTCCGGCGGTGGATCAGGCGATCCCCTCGGTGATATCATCGACAACTACTAATCCTGAAGGAGTGTGATAACAATGGCAGAAAAGATTCAGCTTTCTCAGAAAGACCGCATGGCGGTAGCGATTCGTCATCAATACCTTCAGGGTTCTTGGAACTATGAACGTATGCAAAATGGCGGCTGGGCGTTTTCGATGATTCCTGCAATCAAGAAACTCTATCCTAAGAAGGAAGATCAGATTGCAGCTCTCAAGCGTCACCTTGAGTTCTACAACACACACCCATATGTGTCCGCACCGGTCATCGGTGTTACGCTTGCACTCGAAGAGGGCCGCGCCAATGGTGAGCCTATCGATGACGTTGCCATTCAGGGCGTCAAGGTTGGTATGATGGGACCTTTGGCCGGCGTTGGCGATCCGGTATTTTGGTTTACCGTTCGCCCCATTTTGGGCGCTCTGGGCGCCTCTTTGGCGCTTGGCGGCTCAATTCTCGGCCCCATTCTTTTCTTCGTGTTGTGGAATGTCATTCGTCTTGCCTTCCTCTGGTACACCCAGGAGTTTGGCTATAAGGCCGGTGCTTCCATTTCCTCCGATCTTTCCGGCGGTATGCTCGGCAAGGTTACCGAGGGCGCATCTATCTTGGGTATGTTTATCATCGGTGCATTGGTTGAGCGTTGGGTTTCCATCTCATTTACCCCGATAGTTTCTAACATCCCTCAGCAGGCGGGTGCATATATTGATTGGTCAAGCATTCCTGCAGGAGCTGACGGAATTCATAAGGCACTGAGCTTGTACGCACAGCTTGGACCAACCGGTCTTGAGCAAATGAAGGTCACAACGCTTCAGCAGAACCTTGATTCGTTGATCCCCGGTCTTGCTGCGGTTGGCCTGACGCTTCTGTGCTGCTATTTGTTAAAGAAGAAGGTTTCCCCAATAGTCATCATCTTGGCGCTCTTTGCCGTTGGCGTTATTGGTCGCTTCTTTAACTTCATGTAATAAGATGCGCGTAGGATACCAACGTATTTACAGGTAGCCTGTATAAAGGTGGGTCGCACTCTATAATGGGTGCGACCCATTTTGAAAGGAAGCTATGGCACAGTCTCAAAACAGCAGTGTTGATTTGACTATAAAAGCAAGCTCGTTTCACGGTTTGACAACCTATGGGGACATTCTCATTGGCAACAAAGCGTTTGAGTTTTATAACGAGAAAAATCCCGAGGACTATATTCAGATCCCGTGGGATGAGGTTGATCATGTAGCAGCTTCGGTTATAGGGAAGGGAAAAGCCATTTCTCGCTTTGCTCTTTTTACCAAGAAAAACGGTTCGTATTCCTTTTCCACTCGTGACAACAAGGCGACTCTTCGTGCGATTCGCATCTATGTTGGAGAAGACAAGCTTCTTCAGTCTCCGAATTTCTGGTATGTGTTTAAGCACGGGTTGCTGTCGCTTCCGCATGCATTGAGCCTCATACGAGATTCCCGGAAAAAGAAGTAGCATTTTATTGACAGTCTTGGTTTTCGTGTACAAAACGACGGAGCTGGGACATGTAGCTTCCCAAAACTGCTAAAATGCACCATGCATATACCCGATCGCCCGTGTTTTGGAGGGACAATCCAAGCACTTCTCGCGACATACAAGAAGAAAGAGATAGACGTGGCAACCATTAGTACGGCAGATTTCAGAAATGGCATGGGCCTTAAGATTAACGACAAGTACTACACAATCGTGGAATTTCAACACGTAAAACCTGGTAAGGGCGGAGCGTTTGTCCGTTACAAGATCCGTGACCTTAAAAGTGGTCGTGTCATTGATCAGACCTGCAATGCCGGAACCAAATTTGAAAACGTACAGCTCATCACCAAAGAGATGCAGTATCTCTACAATGACGGTGAGTCGTATTACTTTATGGACAACGAGACATATGACCAGATTGCCGTCCCTGCTGATTTTATTGGCGAGAAGAGCGTTTGGTTCAAGGAGAATGATACGTGCCAGCTTCTTTACGCTGACACCGAGCTTCTTGGTGTTGAGCCTCCCATGTTCATTGAGGTTGAGATTACGGAGACCGATCCGGGCTTTAAGGGAGATACGGTGCAGGGCGGCTCAAAGCCTGCCACCGTTGAAACGGGCGCAACCCTTCAGGTTCCCATGTATTTAAATCAAGGTGAGCGCATTAAGGTTGATACGCGCGTGGGCAAGTTTGTTTCCCGCGTATAATGCACGCATGAATGTACGTCTCGCATCTATGTTGAGGAGGTCGCATGGCTGACAGTGAGCTTCGCATTGCCGGTATCGGTATTTCAAAAGAAGTGGTTTCTGCAATTGTCTCACGTGCTGCGGGAAGTGTAGCCGGAGTAGCTTCTGTAGGTGGAAACGATACCATTGCGTCAAATCTGATTAACGTCTTTACCAATAAATCCATTGCTCCAAGTCAAGCGGTTGAGTCGGTTGTTGAAAACGACGCTTTGCATATTGGGGTTCACCTTGCAGTTTTTTACGGTTACCCATTCACGAAACTTGCTGCTGAAGTTCGCGGAGTTGTAGCAACTGCGGTGAATGAGCAGATTGGTGTCAGTATTTCTGCAGTTGATATCTATATCGACAGTCTCGTCTTTCCCAAGGAGTAGCTTTGAGCGCAAAGTTCTTTGGCCGCACATTAGCTCGAAGCCAGGCACTGCAGCTTCTCTTTCAGGCTGAGCAGACAAATCGTACCGTAGCGGAGGTTCTCCAAGGAGAATACGTTCTCTCTGAAGGACCTCTCGATCCGTATGCGGAAAAGCTCGCCTGCGGTACCGACGGCATTCGAGACGATCTTGATATGATACTGAATGCCTATTCACACGGGTGGAGCGCCTCTCGTATGCCCTCCGTTGACAGAAATCTGCTCCAACTGTCTCTTTATGAGATGCTTGAGGTTTCCGAAGTCGATGTTTCGATAACCATCAACGAGGTTATCGAGCTTTCGCACGCGTATTGCGGAGATGAATCTCCTCGCTTTATTAATGGCATTTTGGGACGTGTAGCCGCCGATATAGTAGAAGGTATGGATGTATACGAGCATTCTCGCTGTGTATGTGCAGGCGAGAAGAGCGCGTCTCAAGAGGATGGCGAGTAACCATGGCAAAGCCTGATACCTCCGCATATCAAACATTTGATCAAATTACCGATCGTCTTGATGACATTGTGTCGCAAGTCCGCAACAAGGATGTTTCGCTGGAGCATTCTCTTGACCTTTTTGATGAAGCCATTGCTTTGGGATCAAAAGCAGTAGACATGGTCGATACCACGGAGTTTACTGCTGAGGAAGAAGCGCGTCTTGCAGATGCGCATACCGATTCTCATGATGATGAGCCTACGGAGCCCGCGGTATCTGATACGTTGCAAGCGGTATCCGATACGCCGCAAGCAATGTCTGAGAGCTCTGAGGCCTAAGTGGTAAAGCGCACTTCCAAGCGCCGCCTTGATGCTGAGCTCGTGCGTCAGGGCTTGTTTCCCGATACAAAGACAGCGCTGCGCTCTATCCTTGCCGGTGATGTTTCCACACACGACAGACGGCTGAACTTTGCGGGCGAGCCGGTAGAAGAGGGCATTTTTCTCCACGTCAAAGGAAAAACTCCCTATGTAAGCAGGGGAGGTCTTAAGCTCGAGAAAGCCTTGGATACCTTCCGTGTTGATCCTCAAGGGCTTACCTGCCTTGATGTTGGGGCTTCTACCGGAGGATTTACCGACTGTCTGCTTCGGCGCGGTGTACGTCATGTGGTCTCTGTCGATGTGGGGTATGCTCAGTTTGATTGGGCGCTCAGAAACGATGGCCGCGTAAAGTTGCTTGAGCGTACCAATATCGTAGAACTTCCGTCTTTGGGATATAGCGCCGCATTTGATTTGGCGGTATGTGATGTTTCTTTCACTTCAATCGAGAATATCTTGGACGCAGTACTTTGTACGCTTAAGCCACAAGGAGCTTTTATTACATTGGTAAAACCTCAGTTTGAGGCACAAAAAGCAGAGGTTGGCGAGGGAGGCATTGTACGAAGCTCGGCAGTGCGCTTAAAGACGCTTACCCATGTGGCGGAGCTCTTCTCGAAAGCTTCACTGGGGCCTCTTGCCGCTTGTGAAAGTCCGATTTACGGAGCAAAGGGAAATACCGAGTATCTGTTATATGGAAAAAAGGGCAGTCTCCCAACGACGTTAGATTTAGAATCAGTAGTAAAAAAGCATACATTTGTTCGTGTATAGAGATGCGGCATTCGCTATACTTTATGGTGGTTGTTGGTTGAGATGATACGGCACAGGAGAGTGGTTCTACGTGAAAGTGCTTCTCGTCCCTAATTATTCACGCGAGGTAGCGGTAAGCAGCGCTCATATGCTGGAAGAATGGCTTTTTGACCAGGGCTGCGACGTCGTATGGGCTCATGATAAAAAGCTTTTCCCCCATAAGAGGGTTGATCCTTCCGACTGCCAGTTGGTTATTTCGCTTGGTGGTGACGGAACGCTTTTGCGGGCAGCTCGGATTGTGGGGTATTCGGAAATTCCAATCATCGGTATTTCTTACGGACATCTGGGGTTTTTGACATCCGCCACACCTGATGAAATGCTTCAGACGCTCACCGATGCCTTGTCAGGAGAGCTTCATGTATCGCGGCGAGCTACGCTGGAGATAGAATCGGTTTACGAGGCGCCGGACGGCGCCCAATATAGCGAGAAGAGCTTTGCGTTGAATGACTTTGCGGTTTCTCGTGGCGGGGACGGAGACATGATTGAGTTCAGCGTTTCCGTCTCGGGCAACTACATTGATACGCTCAGAGGAGACGGCTTTATTGTCAGCACCGCTACGGGCTCTACCGGCTATGCGCTTGCAGCGGGAGGCCCTATTGTGACTCCTGAGTTTACGGGCATGTCGTGTGTCCCCATTGCACCGCACACTATTATGGCGCGCGCCTTTTTAACGTCGTCTTCCGATGTCGTAGAGATTACCATGTCACGAGAACGTCCGGCATGTTGCCACTTCTTTGCCGACGGACAAAACGTTGTTCATCCGGATGGAGCGGTGGCAATTTGCGCTACCGTAAAGCGTGGACCCGGCGATATTATTTTGCTTGACCGAAGCGCGCAAAGTTTTTATCGCTCAGTGTCCCGCGTGTTTTATGGCAAGGCAAATAACTCATGATTGACGAGCTTTTTGTTCAAAACGTTGCACTTATCGAAGAGGCGTCTCTCGTGCCTGCCAAAGGCCTTACGGTGCTTACCGGTGAAACCGGTGCCGGTAAAACCGCCCTGCTTTCCGCCATTAAACTTTTGATAGGCGAGCGCGGTGACGTAACAGCCATTCGGGAAGGCAGCGATGAGCTTCACGTAGAAGCACGGTTTTTTCTGTCTGATTCGGGCGAAGAAGGAACCATCGTACGTCGTCGTATGAACACGGACGGTCGTGGTCGGGTAGAAATTGACGGCCATATGGCTTCGGTAGGAGAGCTTGCAGAAAAAATAGGAACAACGGTTGATCTGTGCGGACAGCACGAGCATCAACGTCTTTTGGACGTACATACGCACGTCGCTCTTCTCGATGCATGGATTGGAGTGCAGGCGTGTGAAGCACTGGCGCACTATCGGTCTTGCTTGGCGGTGGCAAAGCAGGCGCACAGTGAACTTGAGCGTGTTCGTGCGATGAGTAGTGCGGCCACTTCAAAAATAGAAGAAGCAGCCTTTGTCGTGCGCAAGATTGGTGAGGTAGACCCCAAACAAGGGGAGTATGAAGCACTTCAAGAACAACTGCCTCGCTTGGAGCATGCAGAGACACTTATGGAGGCTACCCATCTTGCCCACGGCGCCCTCTCTGATGACGAGGGAGCAACGGACAGGATAGCGGAGGCGCTCTCGGCGCTTCGAGGGGTCTCTTCTTTTGATACAAAGCTTGCAACGCTCGCAGAAACCCTTGAGTCTTCGCTGATTGACCTAGAGGATACCGCTTCTGAGCTTCGGTCATACACCGATACGCTTGAGTTTGACGAGCAAGCGCTTGAGCGGCTGCAGTCGCGTTTTGCTGCGTTTCAGGGTCTTATGCGTACGTATGGTCCTACGATGGAAGACGTGTTTGCCCATGCCAAAGAAGCCCAAGAGGTCATGGATGCTCTTGAGGACGGTGATGAGCGCATTGCTCAGGCAGAAGCAGCGTGCGCGGAAGCCGAGAAGAACCTTGAGGCAGCTGCCGATGCGCTTGATGAGGTACGTATGCATAACGCACCCAAACTTGCGGCAGAGATTACGCATCAGATGGCCTTTCTTGAAATGGGAACCGCTGAAATCACTATTGAACACAAACGTTTGAACCGCACACAATGGACCGATGCAGGACCAAGCCAGGTGGAGTTTTTGTATAAACCGGGCAAAGAGCTTCGTGCGCAACCTTTGCGCAAGATTGCATCCGGCGGAGAAGCTTCGCGTGTCATGTTGGCGTGTAAGGTGGTTCTTGGGTTGGCGGATGGCTGTAAGACGCTTGTGTTTGATGAGGTGGACGCCGGCGTTGGAGGAACCGCTGCGGTGGCACTTGCAGAAGTGCTTGCACGTCTTGCTCAGACCCACCAAGTAATCGTAGTCACTCATTTGGCGCAGGTAGCGGTAATGGGAAAAAAGCACTACGTGGTGCACAAGTCAAAAGACGCACTTCCAAAGACAATGCTTGGTGAAGTTTCGGGAGAGGCTCGCGTAGAGGAGATTGCGCGTATGCTTTCGGGGTCGTTTTCAAAGGCTTCGTGTGCGCATGCGCGTGAGATGCTTAAAGAGGCAGCAAGTGCACTCAACGCAAGGTAGCACGAGTTCTTCTCGCCTGAGTGTTTTAACGTTATGTGCAATTGATTTTCTCGCTACACTTTGCACGAGAACGCGATAGTATAGAGACCCGTAGAAGTGGTTTTGGCAGTGCCGGATGGCTTGCTTTGGGTTTACGGGAGATTATTTCATGACCAAACATATTTTTGTAACGGGTGGCGTTGTTTCTTCATTGGGAAAGGGAATTACGGCGGCCTCACTGGGTCGTTTGTTAAAGGCTCGTGGATATAAGGTCATGATGCAGAAAGCCGATCCGTATCTCAATGTTGATCCGGGTACCATGAGTCCGTTTCAGCATGGAGAAGTATTTGTAACGGAGGACGGCAAGGAAACCGATTTGGATCTTGGCCATTACGAGCGCTTCATTGACGAGAACCTCACGCGTGAGTCTAATTTCACTACGGGCTTGATTTATCAGTCGCTTATTCAGCGCGAACGCGCCGGGGATTTTTTGGGCGGTACGGTACAGGTCATTCCGCATGTGACCAATGCCATTAAGGCCCGTTTTGCACGTATTGAAGAGGTTACCGATGCCGACGTGGTTATTACCGAGCTTGGTGGCACTATCGGAGATATCGAGTCTCAGCCATTTGTGGAGGCAATTCGCCAATTCCGTAAAGAGCGCGGTATGGCCAATGTTGCCATCATCCACGTTTCATTGGTACCCTATATCGCCGCGGCACATGAAGTAAAAACGAAGCCCACGCAGCACTCCGTTAAAGAGTTGCGCTCAATGGGTATTCAACCCGACTTCATTGTGTGCCGCTCAAGTCATGCGGTTGAGCCGTCAATTCGTGAGAAAATTGCTAACTTCTGTGATGTTGATGCTGACTGCGTGTTTGAAAACAATGATCTGCCTTCAATTTATGACGTCCCGGCACATCTCAAAGAGCAGGGATTTGACCGCAAAGTTTGTGAGCGCCTTGGACTTGATGCGCGTATTTCGGATTTGTCCGGATGGCAGGACTTTACAGCATCAATGCACACAGCAAATGCCCTTGCCACTACTACCCGAATTTACGTGGTTGGTAAATACACACAGCTTCCTGACGCATATCTTTCCGTGATTGAGGCGCTGCACCACTCAGGAATCTTCTATGGTCGCCATGTGGATATCCGACTGGTCAACGGTGAGGAGCTCACTGAAGAAAGCGTTGATGAAGAGCTGAAGGATGCGGATGGCATCCTTGTTCCGGGTGGTTTTGGTATCCGTGGTGTTGACGGCAAGATGGTTGCCATACGAAGGGCTCGCGAACAAAAGATTCCGTATCTCGGCATTTGTCTTGGCATGCAAACGGCGGTTATTGAGTTTGCACGCGATGTTGTCGGTCTTGAAGGCGCAAACTCGGCTGAATTTGCTCCTGAGACGGCCTACCCGGTCATTGATCTTATGCCCGATCAAGAAGACATTACCGATAAGGGTGGAACCATGCGTCTTGGCTCGTATCCCTGCAAGGTAGTGCCTGCAACCCTTGCCTTTGAAGCGTATGGAAGTGAGCTTATCTACGAGCGTCACCGTCACCGTTTTGAGTTCAATAACGCATATCGCAAGCAACTGAGTGAGGCAGGCTTGGTTATTTCCGGCGTTTCACCGGATGAGAGGCTTGTTGAGATGGTGGAGCTTCCAAAAGACGTACACCCATGGTTTGTGGCTTCACAGGCACACCCTGAGTTCAAAAGCCGTCCCACTTCACCGGCTCCGCTCTTTCGTGAGTTTGCTCGTGCGGCAATTGCCCATCATGAAGAAATTGATCGCCATGATGTCCGTCCCGTACGCTAGGTGCAAACACGTACGCTTTTAGTGAGGTTGTGCCCGGTATCTTTTATGAGAATCGCTTTTGTTGAAAAGGATCTGCCGTGGATCTTGTTCAAGCGCGCAAGGAATTTTTAGCCTACGTTGCCGTTGAGAGGGGACTCTCTCACAACACGCTCGATGCGTATGAGCGTGATCTTAACGGTTATGCCGGCTGGCTTTCCAGTTGCGGGATACATAACCCGTGCGCGGTAACGCAGCAGATTCTTGAGACCTATATCGCGGAGCTCAGAGAGGTAGGTCTTGCGCCGGCTTCTGTGGAGCGCCATACCGCAGCCATTCGTAATTTCCATCGGTTTTTGGTGGCCGAGCAAATCTGTGCAACGTCACCTGCTGACGATCTTTCTTCAGCTGCACGTCCATTGCGTCTTCCGGACGTGATATCTCGCGAGAAGGCCGCAGAACTTCTCGACCAGCCGTTTGAGAGAAGCCCTCGCGGCATACGAGACAAGGCCGTACTTGAGGTGTTGTATGGATGCGGACTGCGTGTGAGTGAGGTAAGCGGGCTTGAAGTGCGCGGCGTACTTCTTGATGAAGAGCTTTTACGCGTATTTGGCAAGGGATCAAAAGAACGTGTGGTTCCTATTTTTGGCACCGCACAGGAGGCGCTTCGTGAATATCTCGAAGGAGCACGAGGGGCGTTTCTTATTCATGGGCAGTCACCCTATGTGTTCTTAAATCGCAGGGGAGGACGTCTTTCTCGCCAGTGGATTCATGCTTCCGTTGCTGCGTATGGACGGGCCGTGGGTATTGAAAATTTACACCCCCACACTTTGCGTCATTCTTTTGCGACGCATCTTCTGGAGGGTGGTGCAGATTTACGCTCGGTACAAGAGCTTCTTGGTCATGTTGATATTTCTACGACGCAACTCTATACGCATGTGGATCGCTCGCATGTGCGAGAAGTGTATCTAAGTGCTCATCCGCGAGCTCACGAGGCCTTTCGCAAAGACGGAAAAACCTCGTGAGTCTCATCGTTGACTTTTGATTTAGTGGGTATCCGTACTTGAAGTTTGTGAGCTCGAGCTTGAAGGAGAAGCAAATCCATTATCCCGATTCAGGATATTCATAAACTCTTCGCCCGTAATCGTTTCTTTCTTCTGCAAGTAGTGCGCAATCTCGTGGAGCTTGAGGCGGTTTTCTTGCAAGGTTTTCAGTGCACTTTGGTGGCACTCTTCAACAATACGGCGCACCTCTTCATCAATTTCCTCGGCAGTTTTTTGAGAGCAGGTGAGAGCAGATCCACCGCCAAGGTATCGGCTTTGTTGCTGGGAAAGAGTAACCATGCCGAGCTTATCGGACATGCCATATTGTGTAACCATGGCACGGGCAATGCTTGTGGCACGCTCAATGTCATTGGAGGCTCCGTTGGTCATCTCACCGAAAATGAGCTCCTCGGCGGCGCGTCCACCGCAAAGTACCGCAATTTCATTCATGGCTTCGCTTCTGCTCATGAGGTGCTTCTCGTCATCATCAACCTGCATGGTGAAGCCCAGTGCGCCCGACGTACGTGGAACGATGGTAATTTTGGTTACCGGCGCCGATCCTTTTTGCAGGGCTCCAACGATGGCATGGCCGGTTTCGTGATATGCAACCACGTCTTTTTCGTGCTCCGTAAGAACGGCGTTCTTTTTCTTAGCGCCTGCGATAACAACGTCAACAGACTCAGTAAGGTCTTCCGTGGTAACGCGGCGACGTCCCATACGAACGGCACGCAGGGCTGCTTCGTTGATAATGTTTGCAAGGTCGGCACCGGAAGCGCCGGGTGTGGATTTTGCTACAAGCGAAAGATCCACGCCGGGCTCCATCTTGACATCGTTTGCATGCACCTTAAGGATATCTTCGCGACCGGCAAGGTCAGGAAGTTCCACAGGAATACGCCGGTCAAAGCGGCCGGGGCGAAGCAGTGCCTGGTCCAGCGTCTCGGGACGGTTGGTTGCAGCCAAAACAACGATACCCTTGTGGTTGTCAAAGCCATCCATTTCAGAGAGGAGCTGGTTGAGCGTCTGTTCACGCTCATCGTTGGTATTCAGGGAGGCATCGCGGCGCTTACCAACGGCGTCGATCTCATCGATAAAGATGATGCAAGGTGCTTTTTCGTTTGCCTGTTTGAAGAGGTCACGAACCTTTGCGGCGCCGCGACCAACAAACATCTCAACAAACTCGGAACCTGCAATCTGGAAGAAGGGGACTCCCGCTTCACCAGCAACGGCTTTGGCAATGAGCGTTTTACCGGTACCCGGAGGGCCTACCAAAAGCGCACCACGCGGTGAGCGAGCACCAATTTCGGTGTACTTATCGGGGGTCTTCAGAAAGCCGACGATTTCCTGCATGGATTCTTTGGCTTCCTCTTGGCCGGCGACGTCTTTGAAAGTGACGCCGGTGTCTTCTCCTTTGATCTCTTTGGCGTTGGAGCGTCCAAGGCCGCCACCGAATCCGCCAAACGGATTGCCACCGCCAAAGTTCATAGAGGGGTTGTCGTCACCCATGGCACGCTTGAGTGCACGGTTCACAAAATATCCGGCAACAAGGAAGATGAGAAGCGGTATACCAAATTCAATCAGGATATTCATCCATAGGTTTGCCGTGGGATCCGGGATGGTTGCGGAGAAATCCACGCCCTTGTCCTGCAGTGTTTTTACAAGATCAACATCATGAGGGAATGCTTTGGTGGTGTAGATTTTTTCTGAATCGCCTTCGCCTTCGGTGAAACGAATGACCTTGGTACCTTCGTTAAGGTCTACTTTTTTGACTTTACCATCTTTTACGTCACTCAAGAACTGGCTATACGATACGTCTTGTACCTGTGATTTTGTTACGTTAGGGAGAAGTCCCTGGTTGATTACAAGATACACTACGATGGCAAGGAGTACATAAAGCAACATCGATCTGCGTCGCCTGTTGTCGTTATCCATACACAGCCTTTCTTACTTCTGGGCTATATAAAACTTGCTATAGAGCCACTCACATATTGAGGTATGTTCTACCCAATTTTTGTGGCCTTAACCGCCAGCATGGAAGGAATGTTGAGTTCATGGAGGCGGCCCTCACCGTTGGTATCTTCATAGAGATCATCAATGGAAATGAAGTGAATTTATTTTTTAGGCGTAGTTCATACTGTAGGGTGTCATTGTGCACGGAGCGTGCTACTATGGTGCACATCGGCTGTGAAGAGGAGAGTAGCCCGGGCAGCGCAAACTACAGAGAGTGGGAAAGCTGAGAGCCCGCGTTTGCGTCCGTGTGAAAATCACCTTGGAGCTGCAGTTCAAAAGCGTGGCGAGAAGATCTTCTCGCCCAAGCGTAAGTAGATGCTGCCGGATATGGTCGCCGTAACAGACCAACCGAGTATGCGATCATTCGCCGCTGGGTGGTTACAAGCGAAGTGTAGATGTAAGCGCTTCGTCCCAGCAACAGGGGACGGGCGCTTTTTTTGTGCCCAGAAAGGTTGTTTTGGATGGCAAACGAGTATAAGAAGACCACAAACTTGCCACGCACAGGGTTCCCCATGCGTGCGTCGCTGGCGCAAAATGAGCCCAAGCGTTTGGCTTTGTGGAACCAAAATGCCCTCTATGAGCTGCTTATGAAGAAGAACGAGGGTCACGAGAAGTTCGTGCTTCACGATGGCCCTCCCTATGCCAATGGCCCCATTCACCTGGGCCATGCACAGAACAAGATTTCCAAAGACATTATCAATCGCTACAAGGCCATGCGCGATTTTCAAACCCCCTATATCCCCGGATGGGACTGCCACGGCCAGCCCATTGAACATAAGGTTGAGGAAATGCTCGGCACCGAGAAGTTCAATGCACTGCCTACGGAAAAGATTCGTGAACTCTGCCGAAAGATGGCCGTTGAGCAGGTTGACACGCAGCGTCAGGGTTTTAAGCGTCTTGGTGTTTTGGCAAAGTGGGACGATCCGTATCTGACGTATACACCCGATTACGATGCAACCGATATTGAGATTTTTAAGGCCATCTTTGATAAGGGCGCGGTATATCGCGGAACCAAGCCGGTGCACTGGTGTACACACTGCCATACCGCTTTAGCTGAGGCAGAGATTGAATACCACGACGTCACCTCCATGGCCATTTTTGTTCGCTTTGAGCTTACGAGCGTTCCTGAAGGCCTTGAGGCGTATGCAGGTAAAACATGGGTTGACATTTGGACCACGACGCCCTGGACATTGCCGGCCGATGAGGCGGTTATTCTGCATCCTGAAGCAACCTACGTGGCGCTTGAGCTTTCTGACGGCCATGTTGAGATCGTGGCAGAGGCGCTTGCACAAAAATGTGCCGAGAAGTTCGGCTACGACAGCTATACTCTGGCAAAAGACTCAAGCGGCAATACTTGGAAAAAGACCGGCGTTGAGCTTGCGGGCAATACCTACAAGCAGCCCATCTTTGGCGAGCAGGGCCGCGAAGGCACGTTTATCTATGCCGACTACGTAACCCTTGACGACGGTACCGGCGTTGTCCACTCAGCACCCGGTCACGGCGTTGACGACTACAATGCTGGCGTAAGGTTTGACATTCCTCAGACCATGCCGGTTGACGATGACGGCCATTTCTTTACCGGAGAAGGCCCCGGTACGGGTGGTCCCTTCTCGGGTATGGAGGTCAATGAGGCAAATCCCGTCATTGTTGAGTGGTTGCGTGAGCGTGGCGTGCTTATTCTCGCAGAAGACATTACCCACAGCTATCCGCACTGTTGGCGCTGCAAGAACCCCGTTATCTTCCGCGCGACCAGCCAGTGGTTTGTTTCCATGGATAAGACAAACCTCCGTCAGGACGCGCTCGATGAGCTCTCCAAGGTAGCCTTCTATCCTTCGAATGCCGTAAAGCGTATTGGCTCGATGGCTGAGGGACGTCCCGACTGGTGTATTTCTCGCCAGCGCAACTGGGGTGTACCAATTCCTGCCTATACCTGCGAGGACTGCGGCGAGACGATCATCAACGATGATACGCTTGACGCCGTGATCAAACTCTTTAGGGAGAAGGGCTCCGACGCCTGGTTTACCGATGATCCTGCAAGTTATTTAGGGGATGCGTGCACTTGTCCTCAATGCGGCGGACATCATCTCAAAGCCAATAAGGACATTCTGGACGTATGGTGGGACTCAGGTGTTTCCCATACGGCGGTGTGCAAGCATCGGCCTGAACTTCGTTTCCCGGCCGATATGTATTTGGAAGGCTCGGATCAGCACCGCGGATGGTTCATGAGTTCGCTCATGACGTCTGTGGGTGCGTATGACATGGCACCGTATAAAGCCGTTGTTTCCCAGGGCTTTACCCTTGACGGTCAGGGCCGCAAGATGAGTAAGTCTTTGGGTAATGTCATTGACCCCAATAAGGTGTGTGCCGAGCGCGGTGCGGATGTTTTGCGCCTGTGGGTTGCCTCCGTAGATACTTCCAACGACGTTCCTTGCGACGATGCCATTTTGGCTCAGGTCGGAGATGCCTACCGTCGTTTCCGCAATACCATTCGTTTCCTTTTAGGTGAGCTTGAAGGTCAATTCGATCCTGCAACCGATGCCGTTCCTGTTACAGAACTTACCGCGTATGATCGTTTGGTATTGGCTCGCATGTGCGAGGTACATGATGTCGTGACCGAGGCGTATGAGGGTTATCGTTTTAACAACGTTTTCCGCGTGCTTTACGACTACATCATTGAGCTTTCCAATGGATACCTCAATGCCACCAAAGACCGCATGTATTGTGATGCCGCTGATGCTGAGTCCCGCCGCTGCGCACAGACAGTGTGGGCGGAAATCCTCTCTATGCTTGTGCATGATTTGCAGCCCATTTTGGTATACACCACCGATGAGGCAATGGAATTTTTACCTGAATCTTTGCGCGAGGGTCAGAAGTTCGCAGCACTTCTCGATTGGTATCAGGCACCATTAACACGCTTAGAATACGAGAAGCTCCTTCCTGCCTACCAGGTACTTTCCGACGCTCGTGCGGCATATACCAAGGCATATGAGACGGCACTTGAGGCCGGAGAGATTACGGAAAAGACTACGCAGGCAACGCGCGCCGAGGTAGTGCTTCCCGCCGAGGCATTCCAATGCGTCAACGACGCCGATGTAGACTTTGCCGAGGTATTTGTGTGCTCTTCGGTAACTGTTTCGGAAGGCACCGAACTTGCCGTCTCTGTCTTTTTGGCGGACGGAGAGCGCTGCGACCGTTGCTGGAACTGGCGCAACCTCGGCGAGGATCATCTCTGCCACCGCTGCCATGAGGCGGTTGCACAGAGCACGATTGAATAGGAGTACGTGTGACTGTTCGCACGCAACAAAGTCTTGGTATCCGCCTGGCAATCTTTTGCTGGGCGGGTGCCATTGCTTTTTCACTTGATCAGTTAACGAAGCGCTGGGTTCTTTCAAACATCCCCGCAGGTTCAAGGCGACCGTTTATTCCGGGCGTGCTTGATCTCTTTCATGTCCAAAACGATGGCGCCGCCTTTTCCATCGGGAGCGGGCGACCTCTGTTTTTTGCAGCCCTTACCGCCGTTGTGGTACTTGGCATGGTATATGCAGTCATGCGCGAGAAAAACCTCCCGTATCCGCTCATTGCCATCCTCGGACTTGTGGCCGGCGGCGGTATCGGTAACGGTCTTGAGCGCGTGGCTCATGGGAGCGTAACTGATTTTTTGGCTACCACGTTTATGAACTTTGCGATTTTTAATGTGGCGGACATCTTTGTGACATGCGGCATTATCGCGGCGTGTATCTACTGGTTTGCGTGGGATTCCAAAAGACGCTCCGGTAAAAATGGTGAGGACGCCAGCGAGAAAGAGAGTGGAGTCAACAAAGAGAACGATGAGGACGGCGAGAAGGACGGCGAAGTAGCGCGTGGCTGAACGCGTCTTTGACATACTGGTGGGACCGGAAGGTGATGGCATCAGGATTGACGCTTTTCTCGCTGCTCAAGATGAGCTTCCTTCACGGAGTGCTTGTGCAAAGCTTGTTGAAGAGGGCAAGGTATTCATTAATGGGACGCCGATGTCTTCTAAGTCTGAGAAAGTGTTGCTTGGCGATCGCCTTATGGTAGTGCTTCCAAAGGGAGAACCTGAGGCGGGGCTTCTTGTTCCAAACCCTGACATTCCACTTGATATCCGCTTTGAAGATCAATATCTTATCGTGCTTTCCAAACAGGCAGGGCTTGTCTGTCATCCTTCACCCGGACATATCGACGATACCCTTGCCAATGCCTTGGTAGCGCATTGTGGCTACGAGCATTTGGGGCTTTTGCAGGGCGAGGATCGCCCTGGTATCGTACATCGCTTGGATATGGATACCTCGGGTCTTATGGTGGCGGCCAAGTCTGATGAAGTTCAGAAAGCTCTTCAAGATCTTATTCGCCTTCGAGTACTTGATCGTCGTTACGTGGTTTTGGTACAGGGCTATGTTGCCCCTAATAAGGGGACCATTGAAACGGGCATTGCTCGCTCCACACGTGATCGCTTAAAGATGACGGTAACGGATGCACCCGGTGCTCGAGAAGCCATTACTACCTTCCGGACGCTTGAACGTTTTGAGGCAGGTCGTAGAGGTGAGGGTTATTCGCTTTTGGAGTGTCATCTTTACACAGGACGTACCCATCAGATTCGTGTCCACATGCGTCATGTGGGTCATCCCGTGGTAGGAGATCAGCTGTACGGCCGTAAAGACGCTCGATTTAATTTAGGTCTCAAGCGTCAGTTTCTGCATTCTTGGCACATTCAGTTTGAGCATCCAATAACGGGAGAAACGATAGAACGTAGGGATTCTCTGCCGCCGGATCTTCTTGCTGCGTTAAAATCACAAGGAGAGCTTTCTATGGGAAGAACAGCAGCCGGCACGGAGATTTGTCCTCGGCTTGGAGCGTAGGGGTATATATGCCAATGCAATTAAACAGGCTCGGCCTTACACCGATTGTCATTTTTAACCTGGTTATATGGCTCTTCTTTACGTTGGCATACTTCTATCAGATCATCTATATCATTCGCGTGATGTTCAAGGGAGAGGTGCGTCTTCCACCTGCCAAAAAGCAGCATAGGTATGCTTTTTTTATTGCCGCTCATAATGAAGAGCCTGTGATTGGAAATCTGGTACGTTCAATCTTGGCACAGGATTATCCGCGAGAGCTTATGGACGTCTTTGTGGTAGCCGATGCCTGTACGGATAAGACCGCAGAAGAGGCACGCAAAGCGGGAGCCATTACGTGGGAGAGAAATGACCTTGCCCGTAAGGGAAAAAGCTGGGTTATGGATTATGGATTTAACCGTATCCTCAATGAATACGGAGATACGTACGAGGCGTTTGTGGTTATGGACGCAGATAACCTCGTGGCTCCAAATTACCTTTCCGTTATCAATCAAGCGTTTGATGCGGGGTATCTGGTTTGCACAAGCTATCGAAACTCAAAGAACTTTGACTCCAGTTGGATAAGCTCGGCATATGCCACATGGTTTATGCGTGAGGCAAAGTTTTTGAACAACGCCCGAATGATGATGGGCACCAGCTGCGCTATTTCCGGTTCCGGCTGGATGGTGTCCGCCCGTATTGTCAAAGGTATGCACGGGTGGGATTTTCACACGCTTACGGAAGACATTCAGTTTTCAACGTTTTGCTGCGCTCACAATATTCAGATTGGGTATGCTCCGGCGGAGTTTTTCGACGAGCAGCCTTTGACGTTTAAAGCTTCATGGATACAACGCCTACGTTGGACCAAGGGTTTTTACCAGGTGTTTTTCTCGTATGGAACCGATCTCTTAAAAGGAATTATAAAAGGACAGTTTGCTTCGTACGACATGCTTATGACTGTTGCTCCCGGCATGATTTTGACACTGCTTTCAACGTTCATTAACGGCACGTATTTGTTGGTGGGGTATCTAAGTCACGGGTTTATCGCCACCGACGCAGAGCTCGCTCTTTGCTCGGGCTCTCTTGTGATGACGGTCTTTTCCATGTACATCGTCTTTTTTATTCTCGGCGTGATCACTACAGTATCCGAGCATAAGCACTTTCATGTTAAGAAGCGCTGGCGTATTTTTACCAATCTCTTTACGTTTCCGATTTTCATGATTACCTACGTTCCCATTACTATCGTGGCTCTTTTCAAAAAAGTGGAATGGGTACCTACAAAGCACGACATTGCGGTTAATTTTGAGGATGTCGTAGCTGATTAACACGTGATGTCAAAACTAGTTTTACGTGGATGTTGGATGCGTATGGTGTTAAAGTGTCAAAGCAAAAGACTTTGGGTGGCCATAAGGCCAGAAGGGAGCCATACGTAATGGCAAAGTTCTTCGAGGGTGAATCGCATACCTTTTCTGAATATCTGCTCGTTCCAGGTTATTCTTCCGCTGAGAACATTCCTGCAAACGTGTCACTCAAAACTCCTCTTGTTAAGTTTAAAAAGGGAGAAGAGCCTGCCCTAAGTCTTAACATTCCTATGGTTTCTGCAGTTATGCAGGCTGTTTCCGGTCCTCGTCTTGCGATTGCGTTGGCACAGCAAGGCGGCCTTTCCTTTATTTATGGTTCTCAATCCGCTGAGGATGAAGCTCAGATGATTCGTGAGGTTAAGAGCTATAAAGCAGGGTTTGTTGTGTCTGATTCCACACTGACGCCTGACATGACCTTGGCCGAGGTGCTTGAGCTGAAAGAGAAAACCGGACACTCAACGATGCCCGTGACTGCCGACGGTACCTCATACGGCAAGCTTGTGGGTATTGTGACGTCTCGGGATTATCGTCCTTCTCGCGATGATATAACCAAGAAGGTTGCCGAGTTTATGACTCCCGCAAATGAGATTATTTCTGCTCCCGAGACCACAACGCTCAAAGAAGCAAACGATATTATTTGGGACAATAAACTCAATGCACTTCCCATTGTGGATACCAGTGGATACTTGGTAAGCCTTGTGTTTCGCAAAGACTATGACTCTCATAAATCGGCTCCGAATGAGCTGCTTGACTCGTCAAAGCGCTATCTGGTTGGTGCGGGCATCAATACGCGTGATTATGAGACCCGCGTGCCGCTTTTGGTAGAAGCCGGCGCGGATGTGCTTTGCATTGATTCTTCCGAGGGATATTCCGAGTGGCAGGCTCGTACGCTCAAGTGGATCCGTCAGACCTATGGGGATTCAGTCAAAGTAGGAGCAGGAAACGTTGTCGATGCAGAAGGCTTCAGGTTCCTTGCAGATGCAGGCGCTGACTTTGTCAAGATCGGCATCGGCGGAGGCTCCATCTGCATTACGCGAGAGCAGAAGGGCATTGGCCGCGGCCAAGCTACCTCGGTTATTGACGTGGCCCGTGCGCGTGATGCGTACTTTGAGGAAACAGGCATCTACATTCCCATTTGCTCCGACGGCGGTATTGTGTATGACTATCACATGACTCTTGCCCTTGCGATGGGTTCCGATTTCATGATGTTGGGTCGCTATTTTGCACGTTTTGATGAGAGTCCTTCTAACCGCGTGAACGTTAACGGCTCCTATATGAAAGAATATTGGGGTGAAGGTTCTGCTCGCGCGCGTAATTGGCAGCGCTACGATCTTGGCGGCAACAAGCGCGGTCTCTCGTTTGTTGAGGGCGTTGATTCTTATGTTCCGTATGCCGGACCGCTTAAAGAGGGAGTTGAAGGCTCGCTTTTGAAGGTAAAGTCCACGATGTGCAACTGCGGTGCTTTGGATATCAACGAACTTCGCGAGAAAGCAAAGATTACCTTGGTGTCCGCAACTTCCATCGTTGAGGGCGGCGCGCATGACGTGCTGCTGAAAGATCAGCACCAGCAAGTCAGTTACAATTTCCGTTCGTAATAGGATCTCAGGTAATGCAAGCAACAGCCACTGGAGTTTTCCGGTGGCGTTTGCTTTAGAAAGGAGTCGTCAGATGGCAGAGCAATCTGATGTCGAGAAAAACAACCAGCCTCAAGATGATTTTCCTGCCTATGACGCTGAGGCAATAGAAACAAAGTGGCAGCGTATTTGGGATGAAGAAGGTCTATACAAAACAGAAGAAGACCCTGCGCGGCCAAAGAAATATGTACTCGAAATGTTTCCGTATCCTTCGGGCGATCTTCATATGGGGCACGCGCGCAATTACACCATCGGTGATGCCATGGCTCGCCAAGCCCGTATGAGAGGCTATGACGTACTGCATCCCATGGGCTTTGACGCCTTTGGTCTTCCCGCAGAAAATGCTGCTATCAAACATAATACGCAGCCTTCAATCTGGACACACAAAAACATCGATCAAGCCGTGAAGACGATGTTTCGCATGGGCTTTGCATACGACAAAGACCGTATGTTCAACACCTGTGATCCCGAATACTACAAGTGGGGTCAGTGGATCTTTTTGAAGATGTACGAGAAGGGGCTGGTATACCGTGCAACGTCTCCGGTAAATTGGTGCCCCAATGATAAAACCGTTCTTGCAAACGAGCAGGTCGTTAATGGCCGGTGCTGGAGATGTGGCGCTGTTCCTGAAAAACGTGAACTTTCTCAGTGGTATCTTCGTATTACCGATTATGCTCAGGAACTTCTCGACGATCTTGACCAGCTAGACGGATGGCCTGAGCGAGTAAAAGCCATGCAGGCAAACTGGATTGGTCGCTCGGAGGGTGCGGAGATTGATTTTGTTTTAGCAGACGTTGATGGCGTCACACCCACTGACACAAAAATTACCGTCTTCACCACCCGTGCAGATACTATTTATGGTTGTACGTTTATGCTGTTGCCGCCCGAGTCCTCACTTGCGGCAGAACTTGTTGCCGACACAGAATATGAGGCTGCCTTTACCGATCTGAAGGAAGCTGCCACAAAAGTTACTTCCATTGAGCGGCAAGGAACCGACCGCGAGAAGCACGGCGTATTCACGGGACGCTACGCACTCAATCCCGTTACCGGAGAATCCGTTCCTATTTGGGTGTCTGATTATGTGCTTCTTGATTACGGTACCGGCGCCGTTATGGGTGTACCAGCCGGCGATAAGCGTGACTTTGATTTTGCCAAGAAGTATGACCTTCCTATTGTCCCTATCATCTGTGAAGAAGGCACTGATATTTACGATGAGCTCAAAGGAGTTCAAGAGCGCCGCATGACTTCGGTGGATTGGGATGGCCCTATGGATACGACGGGTATCCTTGTTCAATCCGGTGAGTTCACAGGCCTTCGAGGAGGCAAGCATTCCGAAGCAGAGAAAGCCGTCGTTGCGTTTTTAACCAAACATAGCGTCGGGCGGCGCACGGTACAGTTCCGCCTGCGCGATTGGCTTATTTCTCGTCAGCGCTACTGGGGTAATCCGATTCCTATGATTCACTGTGATCATTGCGGGGATGTACCGGTACCCTATGAAGAACTTCCCGTGAAACTTCCCGAGAACCTTGATTTGTCTGCTGGTGACACGCTTGCCGAGTGCAAAGAGTTCTATGAAACAACCTGTCCGACTTGCGGGTGTCCCGCACATCGTATTACCGATACGATGGATACCTTTACCTGCTCAAGCTGGTATTACCTGAGATACTGCGACCCGCATAATGAAGAGCTGCCGTTTTCAAAGGAATCCGTCGATCGCTGGATGCCTGTCGATAATTACATTGGCGGTATTGAACACGCTATTTTACACCTGCTGTATTCGAGGTTCTTTACCAAGGTTCTGCGCGATCTTGACATGATCGGAATTGACGAGCCGTTTAAGAATCTGTTGACGCAGGGAATGGTGAAAGATGAGCATGGTGACACCATGTCAAAATCTAAGGGCAACGTGGTACCTCCAAGTTCTGTCATTGAACCATACGGTGCCGACACCATGCGTCTGGCCATTCTTTTTGTGGCACCACCCGAAAAAGATTTCGATTGGGATGAAAAAGCCGTTGCCGGAGCAAATCGCTTTATTAAGCGCGCTTGGCGTGTTGTCTGGGAACTTGCCAAAACGGCGGATGCCTCTGCGACTCTTGATCCCACGGTGCTTGATGCGGCGTCAGCAGCACTGAACCGAGAACTGCATGCATTGGGTCTTCGTTGTACTCATGAGTTTGATGAAGGTCAGTTCAATACGGCAATTTCAGCGGTTATGGAACTTATCAACGCGGTCAGCTCATATCTCAATGACGTTGTGGAGAGTGAGCGCTCACGAGCTCTTTGTTATCGAGTTGCCTCTGATATTGTCGCCATGCTTGCACCTATCATTCCGCACTGGGCAGAAGAGCTTCAGCATGCCGCCCTTCACAAGGAGACACCGGTCTACCATGAACCGTGGCCAATCTTTGATGAAGCGCAGGCTAAGAGCAATACTGTTGAGATAGCCGTTCAGATTAAGGGCAAGGTGCGTGCTCGAATCATGGTTGATGCCGATGCATCTGAAGATGAGCTTTCCCATGCAGCACAGCAGGCGGTAGCACAGCAGCTTGAGGGAAGAGAGATTCGCAAGGTTATTGTAGTTCCGGGACGTCTTGTAAATATCGTTGTCTAGCTGGAAACTACAAATTTATCGAACACGCGTTTACATGCCAATAAAAAAACTAAATAAAGAGGTTTACGTATCCCATAGAAAGCATTCAGTGACTTTTCTATGGGATACTTTATTTTGCAGTTCTGCACTACAATAAATTAGTAAACTATTAAGAAATTTTGAATAAGTTAAATTTGTAATTTAACAATGTAAATAGATTATATAGATTCTGTAAATTAAAGAAATGTGTAGACATTTTTTGAACTTTAATTTAGCCTTAATTAAGAATTGATCTACCCTCCCAGAAAGTTATGCTATGGCTTATTTGTATTATGGAGGAGAAATAACATGAATGAGCGAGTGCCAAAAAAAGTATTAGCATTAATTGTGACATTACTTTTAACGCTTAGTACCATGTCTCAATATGCAATACCAACTTTTGCAGAAGAGACGGAGACCAATATCACGGATAAGGTGACAATTGATTCCATCACCTCGCCAAATGCTGAAATCAAGGATTCTACCAATGTTAATGATTTTTCAACATCCGTGAGACACGGAGCGGACGTTGACTACAAGATTGATCTTACGGTAAATAAGGGAACTCCGATTTTGTCCGGTGACTATATTGAGCTTCCGGTTACAGCAGATCATGGTCAACTCTACGAGAGTGCTGGACTTTCGGTGATTGACTCCGAAGACGGATCACTTTTAGGCGAGGCTACGATTACAAAAAATAAAATCAGAATCAAATTTACCAAAAAGAATAATGACAAAACGGCAGCTAAACTGACAATTTCTACGACGATGAAAGGTGTTTCATACCGTTCACAAGGATTTTCCACGCAGACTGAGGTTGATGCAGCGTATGCTTCAGAGCCTACAGGCATTGACAAGATAAAGATCCATGATAAAAATGTTAATGTCAACGTAAAAGCGAATTACTGGGCGCAAGAAAATGAAAAAGAAAAATTTTTTGGAGAGTACCCTGTTCCGGCGATTGGCGATTCTGCAGTCTTTTTCAAAAAGGAAAGTCGTAAGGCCGGAGGAACTTCATCTACCAACACAAGTACCAGTTGGGGTATTAGCGTAAACAAACCTGCGTACAAATATAAGGTAACTTCCCCTGTCACCGGTAAGGAAAATGATGCAACTACAGATGCATCCACAACGGCAGCATTCCTGTTTGGCTACGATAAAGCTTTCGGTTTGTATCCAGCTACGGAAAATGTGTATGTGGAAGATCTGCTTCCAGGTGATACATACAAAAACCTTACATTTGATGGCTCTCTTTGGATAAGAGGCACGCATCTGTATAAGGATGGAAAGACGCCAATTCTAAAGCAGAGTTACGTTAAGGGTAAGCCTACTACCTGTTACAATCCCTCGGCGGGCGGAAATGTAAAGATTGACGACTTTTTCACAAAAAAAGAAGCAGCGGCAGGGCAGTCCTACGATGATTTCAAAGCATCGCTCAAGACAGGTGAGTACGGTATCTACAAGAGCCCCAACGGAGATATCAGGTTGGTGATGAATTTTGGAAAAGCAGGATCAAAAGATCCCGCCAGCATGTACACGTGGGGAGATCTCTGCGACAAGCTTGGCAAGGAGAAGGTTATCACTTCCTTTTTCCCTACCTATGAAGTCACCGCAGACAATGCCCTGAAAAGAGTCCAGATCCCGGTAGACACCATCTATAATCAAATCAAGGACTGGCCTATTACCGACTTTTCCTTTAGTTTTTCTGCCGATTTGGTTAAGCCTGTTTTGAGGACAGGAGCTTACGTTGAGAATACGGCTACTGTTTCGCAAAAACAGGTGACAGCAAAGAACTTTTTTGTTGTAGGCGAAATTAGCTTATACACCTATAAAGATGGCGTAGCCATTATGAAGACGGATGCTAAGACAGGACTGGGCGTTGAGAAAGCGGAGTTTAAGCTTCAGGAGAAGGATCCTGCAGGGAACTGGGTTGATTCAGATTCACAGTTTGTGAAGGATTACGTTACAGTAGTTGGAAATGGCGGCAGTAAAAATGGTGACCGCTTCTACACCAATGAAAACGGTGTTTTGAATATCCGTGGTCTCTTAAACGGCAAAAGCTATCGCCTTATGGAAACAAAGGCGCCAGCAGGATACGAAAGCAGTAATCCAGCTGTATCAAAGGAGTTTGCAATAAGCTTTACCGATAAAGATGCACAAGGCGACAACAAAGACTTCACTCTTACTAATAAAAAATCGGAATACAAGGTAACGTATAAAATAGTCAAAAATCCTGCAGGTGAAGAAATTCCGGCGGGAAGTCCGGCAGCGCCCGTTGACTCAAAGATGTATAACCTTAATGCAACAGTTGATGTAAAGCCTGATCTGAGTATGGCCGGATATATTTTTACAGGATGGCATACTGAAAGTGGACAGAAGGTAACTGTCAAGGATAATGACAGCTCATTTACGATGCCAAACGGTGATGTTGAACTTGTTGGCTACTGGATTAAGAATACGACTGAGGTTTCAGGCGAAAAAACATGGAATGATGCAGATAACCAAGATGGAGCACGTCCAAGCGAAATCACGGTAAACCTTCTGGCTAACGGAAATCCTATTCAGAATAAAGACGTAAAAGCTGATCAAACAGGGAAGTGGACTTACAGTTTCAAGGACTTGCCTAAGTATGATAATAACGGCAAAGAAATCACCTATACCGTCACAGAGGACGACGTAGCGGGGTATACCGCTAAAGTTAGCGGCTACAATATCGAGAACAGCTATACTCCAAAGAAGACAAGTGTTACGGTAACCAAGAGTTGGGATGACGCCAATAACCAAGACGGCAAGCGCCCTGATAGTGTTAAGGTGCAGCTCTATGGAGATGGCAATAAGGTTGGAAACGAAGTAGAACTTATCGACGGAAACTGGACCTATACATGGAACAATCTGCCTGAGAAGGAGGCAGGAAAGACCATAAAGTACACGGTAAAGGAAGTAGGGACAGCAGGCGGCTACACAACCTCCTATAGTGACGAGAATCAGGGAAATATAGTCATCACCAACAAACATGTTCCCGAGATAACCAGCGTTGAGGGTCAGAAAACATGGGACGATAGTAATAACCAAGACGGCAAGCGTCCAAGTGAAGTCACGGTAAACCTGCTTAAGAACGGTGCTCCGTTTAAGACAGCTACAGTGAAGGCTGACGCAGACGGAAATTGGAAATACAGTTTTACTGACCTTCCGAAGTACGAGAACGGACAAGAAGTAAAATACAGCGTTACAGAAAATGCCGTAGAAGCATATAACACCAAGATTGAGGGATATAACATCAAAAATAGCTATACCCCAGAGGAAACGTCGGTTACGGTAACTAAAAATTGGAAGGATGCCAACGACCGAGACGGGATAAGACCTGGAAGCATCAAGGTGCAGCTCTATGCGAACGGTGAAAAGAAAGGGAAGCCTGTTGAGCTTAATGCGGGAAGCAATTGGACCTATACATGGAACAACCTTCCGCAAAAGGCCGATGGAAAGGACATAGAATATACTGTCAAGGAAACAAAGACCCCTTCAGGCTATGTCATGAGTGTGAATGACAGAGATCATGGCAATATCATCATAACCAATAGCCACACACCTAAAGCAACAGGATTGCCTGACACTGGAGACCATACTGGGTTACTGCCATACTCTGTGCTCATGATACTCTCAGGAGCAGCATCTTTGGGATTGTTTGCCTTGAGAAGACGCATGGCAGAGTAAGATACTTGACTAAAAGGATAGTATCTCGTACAGTATTTCTGTTATGAAGTTGTACTTGTGGGAAGTGGGACGGAGTTTTCGTCCCGCTTCCTTTCTATATGTAGATAAGGAGGTTTCATGTCAGTTGAGAGTTCCGTAGAGCGCATTATTGCCGTGCTTGAAGAGAGAGCTCTTGGTCATGATATCGATATCGTTGATGTTGAAGTGGTAGGGTCTGCTAAGACACCCGTCGTGCGAGTGCGTATTGATCATGCCAATGAGGACGGTAAAACCATCAGTCTTGATGAAGTGGCAGCGGAGACAGGATGGATTTCTGATGCCCTTGATGACGTTGATGTATTTCCAGGATCGTTTACTTTGGAAGTATCTTCGCCGGGCATGGACAGACCTTTGCGTCGAGTCCGTGATTTTGAGCGCTTTTCCGGCAGTCAAGTCTCTTTGCAGACTACGGCTTTGGAGGGGCGCCGCCGGTATACTGGCAAGCTTTTAGGTATTCAAGAAAATGTTGTTTCACTTGAGTCTGACGGTATGACCTATGACATACCTCTTACTGAGATAAAAAAGTGCACGCTTAAACCAACGTTTGATTTTTCGGATCAAACTAAGAACTAAAAGGAAGGAATTGACATGGCATCTGAGATGATGGAAGCCCTGATGACGCTTTGCCAAGAAAAACATATCGATGAGTTGTATCTTCTTGATCGTCTTGAGCAGTCTTTGGCAAAGAGTTACGCAGACGTACTACATCTGAGTTATGGTGCACGAGTGACCATTGATCGTACAACCGGCAAGGTGTATGTATATGAACTCGTGCCTCAAGGTGAACCTGATGAGGAAACGGGAGAGTATACGGAATTTGATGAGGTTGATGTAACTCCTGAGGGTACCAGTCGTTTTGCGGCTCAACATGCAAAAAATGAGATTCGCGCTCTGGTACGCGATGCTGCACGTCAACAGATTTATGAGGAGTTCTCGCATCGTATTGGCGATATCATCACGGGAACGGTGCTTCAATCAACGCCTGACTTTACCATTATCAAAATTCGTGAAGGCGTTGAGGCGGAGCTCCCTCATTTTGATCTCAGAAGGTTTCCGGAAGAGCGTGACGAGAGGCCCTTCGGCGAGCGTTATGGGCACAATCAGCGCATCAAAGCAATAATCATTGATGTACGCAATCCAAACAATGCACAGCCGGCAGTTCGTGGTGAGCGCCAGCGTCCGCCTATCGTCGTTTCCCGTACACATCCCGATCTTATCCGCCGCCTTTTTGAACTTGAGGTTCCTGAGGTATATGAGGGAATTGTGAGCATCCGTTCTGTCGCTCGCGAGCCGGGTGTTCGTTCCAAGATTGCGGTTTCTTCTTCGGATGAGCGCCTTGATCCCGTTGGTGCCTGCGTAGGTCCAAAGGGAAGCCGTGTGCGCACCGTTGTCTCTGAGCTCAGAGGCGAGCGTGTTGACGTGGTGCCATGGTTCGATGATCCGGCACGCTGCGTTGCTTCCGCACTTTCTCCCGCACGCGTTTCTCGCGTGATAATCGATGCTGAAACCCGTCATGCCACCGTTATCGTTCCTGACGATCAGCTTTCTTTGGCCATCGGTAAGGAAGGCCAAAATGCACGACTCGCAGCTCGTCTAACGGGTCTGCACATTGATATCAAAAACGAGACGCTGGCAGCCAAGATTTTGCGCGACCTTCCGGCTACCCCCGCCGATCTTCCTGAGCAGAAAAAGAAGGAAGAGGCTCATCGCTGCATCTATGTGAGCCCCGATGGCGTGCCTTGCCGTAACATGGCTCGTCCAGGTTCAAACTATTGCGGCATTCACGAGAGGATGGCTGAAGTTCAGGTTTCTGATGACGAAGACTCGCTTATCTAAGACGTGTTCTGCTGTAAGACTACGATCGGAAGGTTTCATATATGGCAAAAATGCGCGTACATGACCTTGCTAAAGAATATGGCATGCAAAGTAAAGAGATGCTTGAGCATCTTGCTGAAATGAAGATTCCTGCCAAGTCTCCATCTTCAACGCTTGAAGATGCCTATGTGGCAATGGCCCGCAAAAAGCTCAAGCCTATCCTTGAGGCTCGTGCTGCGGAGATTAGAAAGAAACAGGCTGAGGCTAAAAAGAGGGAAGAGGAAGAAAAGAAGCGTGCTGCCGCAGAGGCTGAGGCAGAGCGTCTTGCTGCCGAGAAGCGCCGTGAAGTTGAGCGTGCCGCCGAGGAGAAGAAGCGTGCTGCTGAAGAAGCGGCTCGCAAGAAGGCTGAGGCTCAAAAGGCTGCCCAGGCAGAGGCCGAGCGGAAGGCAGCGGAGGAGGCCGAGCGCAAGCGCGTTAAGGATACGGCTCCAAAATCTACTCCGTCTTTCAATACGCTCCTTGATCAGATCGCCCAGCAGGAAGAGGTTTTAAAGCAGCAGGCTGCTGAGTCGGCTGCACAGAAGAAATCGGAGAAAAGCAATAGAAATCACGCGCGGGCAAAGGCTGAAGAAAGCGTTGGCAACGAGCGCCGCAACAATAGGTATGCAAATCGTAAAGATCTTGATGCGCAAGAGGACCGTCCTTCTCAGGGTCGCCGTAAAAAGAATCGCCGCGGGGGAGAAGAGAGTGAAGATCGCTATAGCCGCATGGCCCGTGAGGCAGAGGCATATAACCGCAGCAAGGTTTTAGATGAAGCGCGCCGTGATATCGAAGAAGCGTCAAGGGAGTCTACGGGGCGTCGTAAAAAGCGCAAAGAGCGTCGTCAGAAGCAGGCTGCCGAGGCCGCAATGGAGCAGAGGATTGAAGAAGCGCTTGCAAATGATCAGGATATCTCCCAGCTTGATACGGTCAAAGTTCCCCAGGGTTCAACCGTCTCAGAGCTTGCAGATCTTCTCGGCGTTTCCGCCAACGACATTATCAAGCGCCTCTTTTTGCTTGGAAGCCCGCTGACGCTTACCGAGACCATGTCCGATGATTTGATTGATCTTGTTGCGGATGATTTGGGTCGGGAAATCAAGATTATGACAAAGGAAGAAGAAAATTCCTTTACCTTCTATGACGATCCAAAAGATCTTAAGCCCCGTCCTCCTGTCGTTACCGTTATGGGCCACGTTGACCACGGTAAGACTTCGCTTCTGGACGCCATCCGGCATACGGGTGTTGCTGCCGGTGAGGCAGGCGGTATTACGCAGGCCATTGGTGCCTCTCAAGTTACCATCAATGGTCGTCGCATTACCTTTATTGACACGCCCGGTCACGAGACGTTTACCGCCATGCGTGCCCGTGGTGCAAAGGTGACCGACATCGTTATTTTGATTGTCGCGGCGGACGACGGCGTGATGCCGCAGACCATTGAATCCATCAACCACGCAAAGGCCGCAGGTGTTCCCGTTGTCGTTGCCGTTAACAAAATCGATAAGCCCGGCGCCGATCCAACCCGTGTCCGGCAAGAACTTACCGAGCATGGTGTCATTCCTGAAGAGTGGGGCGGACAGAACATGTTCGTTGATATCTCTGCCAAGAAGGGCCAGGGTATTGACGAGCTTCTTGAAACCGTTTTGCTGCAGGCGGACGTACTTGAGTTGAAAGCCAACCCCGATACCTTTGCTTCCGGTAATGTTTTGGAGGCAAAGCTCGATCGCGGTCGCGGCTCGGTTGCAACGGTTTTGGTAACCCGCGGTACGCTGCACGTTGGCGATGCTCTTGTGGCCGGTATGGCGTTTGGTCGCGTCCGTGCCATGCTTGATCCTAAGGGCAATGCCGTAACCCAGGCCGGACCTTCGGATGCCGTTGAGATTCTTGGTTTGCAGACGGTACCCGGCGCCGGCGATGAGTTCCGTGTCTTCCCGGAGGAACGTGATGCTCGCGAGCTTGCCGATCAGCGTGCTTTGAAGGCCCGTATTGAGGAGCAAAATCGTGTCAAGCACGTTACGCTTGAAAACCTCTTTGATACGATGGCCGACGCTGACGTTAAAGAGCTCAACCTCATTATCAAAGCGGACGTTCAGGGATCCATCGAGGCGCTGCAGGACTCTTTGGACAAGATGGATCAATCAGAGGTTCGTATCACCACCATTCACTCCGCAGTTGGTGCCATCACCGAAACGGATGTTGTTTTGGCGGATGCTTCAAATGCCATCATCATCGGCTTTGGTGTCCGTCCTGATGCAAAAGCGCGTCTTGCCGCCGAGCGCGATGGTGTTGAGATTCGTACCTACAGCGTCATATATAAGGCCATTGAGGATATCGATGCGGCACGTATCGGTATGCTTAAACCAACCGAGCAGGAGATACAAACAGGCATTGCAGATGTCCGAGACACCTTTAAGGTACCGAAGGTTGGCATTGCCGCCGGCTGCATGATTGTTGAGGGTGAAATTTCCCGCGACGATCAGATCCGTTTGGTACGTGATGGCATCGTGGTATACGATGGGCATATTGCATCGCTTCGTCGCTTCAAAGACGACGTCAAGAGCGTCAAATCCGGCTTTGAATGCGGTATCGGTCTTGAGAACTTCCAAGACATCAAGCCGGGCGATCAGCTTGAGGCCTATCGTATCGAGCAGGTGGCTCGTACAGAATAGAAGAGAGGGAAACTATGAAGCAAAATCAGTATTCCCGCCGTACCAATGAGATTGCTCGCGAGAAACTCGCGAATATCCTTCTGTTTGAAATATCCGATCCCGATCTCCAGCTTGTGACCGTCACAGGCTGTGAGGTCTCGGTCGATAAGTCCTTTATGAGGGTATTCATTTCATGTGAACCTGATCGCTATGAAGTGGTAACAGCGGCATGTAAACGGGCAAAAGGGCGCATCCGCACGCTTTTGGGTCATGCGCTCAAGTGGCGGGTAACTCCGGATCTTGAGTTTAAGATCGATACGACAACCGATGAAGCAGAGCGTATTGCACGTGCGCTTGAGCAGGTTCCCTCTACTCTTGAAATAGAAAAAGACGAGTTTGGCTACCCGATTGCCGCAGATTCGACTGTTTCAGATGAAAGTCCAAAGGAGTAAGGTTGCTTGATCTTTCAACCAACATCCAAAAAACTGAATTTGATGAGGTTATCGCGTTAATTGAAAAATCTTCGTCAATTGTTATATGTGCGCACACCTCACCAGATGGAGATGCCATTGGTTCAGGCTTGGCATTGACGAGTATTATCAGACGCCACTGGCCCCTGAAGCATGTTGTACATCTTTTGGCTGATGCTGCAGGAGAGATTCCTCGCATCTATCAGTTTTTACCGGGGTCTGACGATTGCGTGAGTGCTTCTGTATATGAAGGTACTCCGGATCTTTTTATCTGCGTTGACTTGTCTGCACCGGATCGTCTTGCCGACGCACAGCCTATTCTCGCCCGCTCAAAGATGGTTGCCGTATTCGATCATCATCCATCTTCAAAACCTTTTTGGGATGCGGGGCTTGTACGTCCCGGTGCCGCAGCGGCCGGCGTTATCGTTACGGAGTTTGCGCTTCATTTGGGAGTGCGTCTGTCAAAAGAAGAAGCGCAATGCCTTTTTTGCGCGTTGGTTACCGATACCGGTCGTTTTCAGTATCAAAATGCAGATAATGAAGCATTTGAGGTTGCCGGTATTTTGGTGGGAGCAGGCGCAAGTCCTGCCGAGGTGGCACTGCATGTCTATCAAAGCGACAGCTTGGCCTATATGCACCTTGCCGCAAAAGTCATGGGTCGAATTCGTACATTTGGCGAGGGCAGGCTTTCCTACAGCTATATTACGGCGCAAGACCTAGCTACTTCAGGAGTTCCCGTCTCGGAGATGGACGGTCTTGTGGATATTGTCCGCTGTGTTGACGGTACCGAAATTGCACTCTTTTTGAAAGAAGTTGCAGATGGTGTGGTTCGGGGCAACCTGCGTTCTAAGTCGGATTTAGACATTTCAGATATTGCGCGCGAGCTGGGTGGCGGCGGTCATAAGGCTGCTGCAGGATTTACCATTCACGCCACCGTTGATGAGGCGTTTTCTTGCATCTTGCCTAAGATTTTAGCTCTGTTTGAAGAAAAAACTCAGACTCTCAGATAGAGGCGTTATAGATGAAACGTACGGCAAGCACCATCAATGCCCTTCTCGCCATTGATAAGCCGGTTGGAATGACAAGCCATGATGTTGTCTCGCATGTTCGGCGAGCGTTACATGAGAAGCGCGTCGGACACGCAGGCACGCTCGATCCGCTTGCGAGTGGCGTTTTGATAGTGGGTGTCGGGCTTGCAACCCGGCTTTTAGGCATGCTTACCCTTGCCGAGAAGTGCTACCGGGCAACCATTTCGTTCGGAGTGGAAACACAGACCGATGATTCCGAGGGGGCAGTTGTGAAAACAGCACCCGTTCCTTCGGAGTTATTTGACAGTGCTTATGCGAAACATATTTTGGAAAAGCTCGTAGGAGAGCATGAGCAAATACCTCCTCGGTTTTCTGCCGTATCCGTTGGAGGAAAACGTGCGTATGCACTGGCCAGAGAAGGTAAGACACCTGAACTTTCGGCACGTCACATTACCATTCACCAGGCGCAGCTTGTATCGATTGAGCGTGGTTCTCATACCGATTCTCTTGTGCCCGGCACGTGTCTGTGGGTTGTTGATTTTTGCGTATCGAAAGGTACCTACATTAGAAGTATCGCGCGAGATTTGGGTAGAGAGTTGGGCTGCGGTGCGCATATATCCGCCTTGAGACGAGTGGTTTCCGGAACAATCAGCTTAGCCAATTGTATGGATCTTGCTTTGTTTGAGGAGCACGGTGGAGCTCTCTGGAGCGAGTGCTGCCTTGATCCGGCGCGTGCTCTGGAACTTCCCATTCGCCAGGTAAGCTCACAAGAACTCGCGGACGTGTTGGTCGGAAGACATATCGCGGCAGGTGAGGTAGAAGAGACGGACAAAGGTACTTCTCGCCACATGCCATTACAGCAGGAAAAAGTTGCAATCGTGCATGACTGTCGCCTTTTTGGGGTGTGGTACTGCCACGGATCCGAGCTGATTTGCAAAGCCAATTTCCCCCAGGGAATCAGTGGGGTTACAGCATGATTGAAGCTACGAGACAAAAGATTGCGCACGCCGTCTTTGCGCACGCGCTGCTGCCAACTCCAAGAGAGCTTTCCGGAGGAGTTTTCTACTCTTGCACACCCGATGTGCTTGGGCATGAGTGCGTGTGCGCCATTGGGGTATTCGATGGCTTGCATGAGGGTCACAAGGCGCTTATCGCAGAAGCTCGTGCTGATGCCCAAAGACGAGAAGTGCCTTTGGTTGCAGTGACATTTGATCCTGACCCCGCAGAGGTCGTATGCAGCCGTTCTCCTCGACGTCTTCTGCAAGACGAGACGAGGATTCGCGCGCTTACCACCTGCTCGGTTGATGCAATTTTGGTTCATGCGTTTACTCCCGAGTTTGCGGGCCTCTCCGTGCGCGAGTATGTTGAGAAGGCACTGCTGCCCTATATCCACCCCGTTGCGATACATGTCGGATCCGATTTTGGCTTTGGAGCCCGTGGTGAGGGACGTGCGAGTGACCTTGCTGCTTTGGGCTTAAGGCATGGATTTGAAGTCATTGCGCACCAACTGATTGAAAAAGACGGTTCTGCAATTAGCTCCACTCGCATCAGAAATCTTATAGAAGCTGCCCGGATTGACGAGGCCGCAGCTCTTTTGGGCAGGCCGCATTTTCTTTCGGGTACGGTTATGCATGGCCGCGGTCAAGGCGCATCATTTGGCTTTCCGACCGCCAACATCAGCCTCTCTCCAAAAGATTGCATGCCGGCCGACGGCGTATATGCGTGCTATATAGTGGATACGCAAAAGCCTGGGGGAGAAGAAATTTGGCCTGCCGCCGTCAATGTGGGAGTACCTCGCAGTTTTGAGGTCAAAAAAACCCCTCTTCTTGAGGCAAACCTTCTTGGATTTAAGGGCAACCTCTATGGGCATACTTTAAACTGTGTATTTATGAATTATCTTCGACCTCCGATTGTCTTTCAGAGTGTCGAGGAGTTGAGCACGACGGTTCTCAAAAATATTGAGTGGGTGCGGACACATTTGGATTCAGTGGCGCAGGAGGCAAGCTGTGATAACTGATGAGGATAAAGAGAGAGTTCGTCAAGCAACTGACTTTGTGCAGCTTGTTGGTGAGACCGTTGATCTTCGACAACGAGGCAACGAGTTTTGGGGCTGTTGTCCTTTTCATGGTGAGAAGAGCCCGTCGTTTAAGGTAAACCCCCAAACGGGCCTCTGGCATTGTTTTGGCTGCTCCGACGGTGGCGATGTCTTCAGCTATATCCAGAAGCGAGAAAATCTTGAATTTCCCGATGCCATCCGATATTTAGCGGACAGAGCCGGTATTACGCTTTCGGAGGAGAAACAGTATACGAAAGGTCCTCGAAAGAAGCGGCTTTTTGACTGTCTGGCCGCGGCCGATGATTTCTTCCACCTCATGCTTATGCGGGGTAAAGGGGAGGATTTTGCCGCCGCGCGCAGCTACCTTGCCGGGCGTGGTTTTGGCGGAGACGTTTGCAAGCGGTGGAATCTTGGGTATGCGCCGGGAAGAGGAACGCTTGTTACACACTTGCGAGAATTGGGCTTTACCAATAAGGAAATGATTGCCGCCAACCTTGCCGTTGATAGAGGAGGGCGTACCTCGGATTGGTTTTATGGGCGCGTCATGTTTCCCATTCATGACGAGCGGGGTCGGACAATCGCTTTTGGCGGACGTATTCTTACTAAGGCGGAAAATGCCCCCAAATACCTCAATACACGAGATACGGTGGTTTTTAATAAAGGAAAGCACCTTTTTGCGTACGATCGGGCCAAAGAAACCATTGCCGCTACCGGCGTCGCCATTGTGTGCGAGGGCTATACCGACGTCATTGCCATGCACGAGGCTGGATTTACCAATACCGTTGCGGCGTTGGGCACGGCTTTTAGACTTGATCACGTAAAATTGCTTGAGCGGCAACGGGTCAAAAAGATTATCTGTATGTTTGACGGCGATGCGGCAGGTCAGAGAGCTGCTGCTCGTTCAGTACAGTTTATCGATAAGACCGCTGCTGCTTTTTTGTGTGTCGTGTTGCCGGACAATCAAGATCCGATGGAGTTTCTTGCGGCACATGGCGCAGATGCTTTAAAACCATATCTTGCGCAAGCGCGCCCTTTGATGGATTTCGTATTTGAGAGCAAACTGGGTGAGTTTGATCTTTCTATTCCGGGGAATCGTGTTGCTGCGCTGCATGCGTTGGCAGAAATCTTGGCTCCGCTTAAAAACTCGGTGCTTCTTGATGAGTATGCCCTACGTCTGGCAGATACATTAGGGGTTAATGTTGCCGAGGCAAAACGTACCATCACGGCTACGCCCATAAAAGAGATTTCAGAGCCGCGCTACCAAAATACGCAGCCAATACCTCCAGAGGAGCGCACAGCTACAAGAGGCACTTCTCGTGTGGATACCGCCTCACACGCAGATAATGCTTCCCGCTCTATGGCCTCTACATATGATCTGCAGGCGCTTTCGCATGACGACCGTACGCAGTTACAGTCGGAACGAGAGCTTCTGTCTGCCATGGCATCACGCATTGATGCCGTGCGGGCGTATGGACAGCGCAT
Organism: Atopobiaceae bacterium; assembly: GCA_024691995.1. Taxonomy (GTDB): domain Bacteria; phylum Actinomycetota; class Coriobacteriia; order Coriobacteriales; family Atopobiaceae; genus Lancefieldella. Next base: position 183,283 of record JAILNA010000005.1, read on the forward strand.
CGCCGCTCTTTCGTGGGTTGATAGCCGTCATGAATCTATGGCATGGGCCATGCTTGCAACACCGCAAGGTACGTCTTCACATGATGTTATTGCGGCGGCTGAGGCGGTTGAGCCACATGCACCGCAGGTGCTTTCCTCTGGAAAGGTGTTCTCCGCAGAAGGTATGAACGAGCAGGAGAAGCTCAATTTAATCGTCGATACACTTGAGTTCTTCTCCCTTAAACGACAAATACGAGCACTTCGTCTTAAGATGCGTGAGAGTCCGGCCAGTAAATCTCAGGAATTTCTTGAAGAGATTTCCCGGATGCAGGCTCGCATGAATGAGATTGGCGCGCGCTTATCGACGAGTCAGTAGTCAAAGCACAACAAAGATAACAATGTGCAATAAAGCAGAACAAAGCGCCATAAAGAGAAAAAGTTTTGCAATAAGTTGCTGGTAAGTGGGTATACTTCCTCCAGTTGTTCCGTCGAAAGGATTTACGTGGCTGCAAAGAAGACAAAAGAGAGTGTTAAACTTCCCGATGAGCTTGCCAAAGTTGCAGATGAATTGGTTATTTCCGCAAAAGGGTCGGGCTCAATATCAGAAGATGACATTCAGATTGCTCTGCAGGAAGTTGATGTCTCTGACGGCGAACTTTCTCTTCTTTACGAGACGCTTCGTAGCAAAAACGTTGAAATCACTTCCGTATCCGACGGATCGGTAGAGTTTTCCGATACGGTCTCCGATGACGATTTCGTGGGCGCTGACGATGATTTTGATGACGCTCCTCTCGACGATGAGGACGAAGACGATGAAGATGCGGGCGTGCTCAATGAGGCGCGGCAGGTTAAAGAGGCGCTGAGGTCGGTTCCTAAAGCAAAAACTTCCAAACCCAAGCGTTCTTCTCGCGCTCGTGCCCGTCGAGCCGATACCTCTACCGTTATGCTTACGGGAGATCCGGTACGCATGTACCTCAAGGAGATTGGCAAAGTTGACCTTCTCACCGCATCGGAAGAGGTTAATCTTGCAATGAAAATTGAAGCCGGTACCGAGGCAACGCAGAAGCTTGAAGACTTTGAAGACGAGAAGATTGAGCTTTCACGAGCAGAGCAGCGTCGGCTGATGCGTATTGAGCAGGTTGGTCTTGATGCAAAACAACAGCTTATCAGTGCTAATCTGAGACTTGTTGTTTCCATTGCCAAACGATATGTTGGCCGCGGTATGCTGTTTTTGGATCTTATTCAAGAGGGTAATCTGGGCCTTATTCGAGCAGTCGAGAAGTTCGACTATACCAAGGGATTTAAGTTTTCCACGTACGCAACGTGGTGGATTCGTCAGGCCATTACACGCGCGATTGCTGATCAGGCACGTACGATTCGTATTCCCGTGCATATGGTTGAGACCATCAACAAACTTATCCGCGTACAGCGCCAGCTTCTGCAAGATCTTGGTCGCGACCCCACGCCGGAAGAGATTGGTGCCGAGATGGGGATGTCTCCTGATCGCGTACGTGAAATTCAGAAGATTTCCCAAGAACCGGTTTCGCTTGAAACGCCTATCGGCGAAGAAGAAGATTCTCAACTTGGCGATTTCATTGAGGACTCGACGGCGATTGCACCTCCGGACGCAGCATCCGACTCCATGCTTCGCGAACAATTGGAGCAGGTACTTGATGGTCTTGCGGATCGTGAACGTAAAGTTATCAAGTTCCGCTTTGGTCTTGAGGACGGTCGTCCTCGCACGCTTGAAGAGGTTGGTCGCGAGTTTGGCGTAACGCGTGAGCGTATTCGTCAGATTGAGTCAAAGACGTTGGCAAAACTTCGCCATCCGTCGCGTTCTTCTCGCCTGAAAGATTATATGGAAGAATAGAGAAACCAATCAAATTAGTACTTGCATGGGCGCAAGACTGTCTTTATACTTAAACACCGCAAAAGGATTTCTCGTCTTTGTACGAGCGGTACTTTTACATATTCCCCGATGGCGCAGCGGTAGCGCAGCTGACTGTTAATCAGCGTGTCGCAGGTTCGAATCCTGCTCGGGGAGCCAGAATTTTCGGGCCGAGGCATTTGTCTCGGCCTTTTTGTAGATAGCGGAGCCTTTTTGGGAGCTTTGACGATGGTTCGCGCAGACCTGTGATGTACTTTTTCAGACCTGTGATGCAATTTCGTGGACCTGTGATGTACTTTTTCAAAGCGAAAAGAGCGGTTTTTTAGCAAAATGTGCATCACAGCCCCGACTTTTGAAGCAGAAAAGTACATCACAGCTTTCAGAATCTACATCACAGCCCGCAGTATCCACATTGCGACTCACAAGAAAATACATCACAGCCCGCAGTATCCACATCACGACTCGCAAGAAAATACATCACAGCCCGAGAATTTGCCGCACAGGCTTTCTAAGATTTCCCCTATGGTCAAAAGAGCTTCTCGTCACAAAAAGAACGCAATTTTTGTTATCAACCTCCGTTTACCACTCACAAACGACCGTCTGGCGAACTTATGGGTACGTTAACACTCAAGTTTGATACCGTATCCAATAAGGTTGGCGTCGCGTAAAAGGGCGCGACATACAGAGAAAGGGCAAATCCTATGGATATGTCTCGTCGTAAGTTTGTTGAGTTCTGTGGTCTTGGCGTTCTGAGCGTCGCTGGCACCAGTGTTCTTGCTGGTTGTGACGGTGGCAAGAAGGGCGATGATTCCGGTAAGGAAAATTCTGCCGGTGGTGCTGTTGCTAATAAGGATAAGCCGGTTGTCTTCTTCAACCGTCAGCCTTCCAACAGCTCAACCGGTGAGCTTGATATGACCACCTTGAACTTCAATAAAGACACCTACTACGTTGGCTTTGATGCGAATCAGGGTGCTGAAGAGCAGGGCAAGATGGTTCTTGAGTACGTTAAGAAAAACGCCGCTAAGCTTGACCACAACAACGATGGCACCATTGGCTACGTTCTTGCCATCGGCGACATCGGACACAACGATTCCATCGCACGTACGCGCGGCGTCCGCAAGGCTTTGGGTACGGCTGTCGAGAAAGACGGCAAGATCGTATCCGATCCTGTCGGAAAGAACCTGGATGGCTCGGCAACGGTTGTTCAGGACGGCAAGCTTGAGGCAGACGGCAAGACGTATGTAATCCGTGAGCTCGCCTCTCAGGAAATGAAGAACTCTGCCGGTGCCACATGGGACGCCGCAACTGCAGGTAACGCCATTTCCGCATGGGCAGCCGACTTTGGCGACCAGATTGACGTCGTTGTTTCCAATAATGACGGTATGGGCATGGCAATGTTTAACGCCTATTCCAAGAAGGAAGGTCTCCCGACCTTTGGTTACGACGCAAACTCTGACGCGGTTGCTGCCATTGCAGACGGATTTACCGGCACCATTTCCCAGCACCCCGATGTTCAGGCATATCTGACGCTTCGCCTGCTTCGCAATGCCCTTGATGGCGTTGACATCAACACCGGCATTTCCACGAAAGACGACGCAGGTAACGTTTTGTCCGAGAAGGACTACAAGTACAGTGCAGATGAGCGCTCCTACTACGCTTTGAACGTTGCCGTTACCAGCGATAACTACAAGGATTTCCTGGATGCTACCACAACATATCCTGATGCTTCCAAGCAGCTTGATGCATCCAAGAGCCCCGAGAAGAAGGTGTGGCTGGATATCTACAATTCCGCCGACAACTTCTTGAGCTCCACTTATCAGCCGCTTCTTCAGAAGTATGACAAGCTTCTGAACCTCAAGGTTGAATACATCGGTGGCGACGGCCAGACTGAGGCAAACATCACCAACCGTCTTGGTAACCCGAGCGAGTACGATGCCTTTGCCATCAACATGGTTAAGACCGACAACGGTTCTTCTTACACGCAGCTGCTCCAGAACTAGTAAACGTTGTAGACGCGTGGTACACGGGAGGAGAGGAGTTGCTCCTCTCCTCCTTGTTTCTCGACAGCCGAGCTTCTTGCAGGTAAGAAGCATGTGGCGAGAAGAACGAGCACGGAGAAACAAAGGGGTGATAAAATGGCCGATTTGCAAGACGACATTGTTCTTTCAATCAAAGGGATGAGCAAGTCCTTTGGACGAAACCGCGTACTTGACCATATCGATCTTGACGTGCGTAAGGGCAGCGTTATGGGTCTTATGGGAGAGAACGGTGCCGGCAAGTCCACCATGATGAAGTGTCTGTTTGGCACGTATCAAAAAGACGAGGGTCAGATTTTTCTCGATGGTAGGGAAGTGAGCTTCTCCGGACCAAAGGATGCCTTGGAAAACGGCGTCGCCATGGTCCACCAGGAGCTTAATCAGTGCCTTGAGCGCAATGTTATTGACAATCTTTTTCTTGGCCGTTATCCGGTTAATGCGATGGGCGTCATTGACGAAGGTCGCATGAAAAAAGAGGCAAACGAGCTGTTTCGTCGTTTGGGGATGACGGTTAATCTGACGCAACCGATGAAAAAGATGTCCGTTTCTCAGCGCCAGATGGTTGAGATCGCAAAGGCAATCTCCTATAACGCAAAAATAATTGTGCTTGACGAGCCGACTTCTTCACTCATGGCGCAAGAGGTCGAGAAGCTCTTTTCGATGATTCGCATGTTGAAAGAGCAGGGCATTTCTTTGGTGTACATCTCTCATAAGATGGACGAAATCTTTGAGATATGCGATGACATTTCGGTTTTGAGAGACGGCAAGCTGGTTATGACAAAGCCGTGTGCCGAGACCAACATGAACGAGCTTATCGCTGCCATGGTCGGTCGTTCTCTCGAGAATCGTTTTCCTGAAGTTGACAACAATCCGGGAGACACGTATCTCTCGGTACAGCACCTTTCGACAAAATATGCGCCATATTTGCAAGACGTGACCTTTGAAGTTAAGAAAGGTGAAATTTTTGGTCTCTATGGCCTGGTAGGCGCGGGTCGTACGGAACTTCTGGAGACTGTCTTTGGCGTTCGCACGCGCGCTGCCGGTCGCGTGTATGTCAACGGTCACTTGATGAACTTCTCAAGTGCCGCTGAGGCCATGGATCACGGCTTTGCCATGATTACCGAGGAACGCAAGGCAAACGGTCTCTTTTTGAAAGGTGACCTGACGTTTAATACGACCATTGCCAATCTCAATCAGTACAAATCGGGACCGCTTCTTTCCGATCCCAAGATGACGAAGGCAACCGTTAAAGAACTCAAGGTCATGAACACGAAAGCAATGGGACCCGACGATCTCATTTCAAGCCTCTCCGGCGGCAATCAGCAGAAAGTTATTTTTGGCAAATGGCTTGAGCGCTACCCCAAGGTTTTTTTGATGGACGAGCCAACTCGAGGCATCGACGTTGGTGCAAAATACGAAATCTACGAGCTCATTATTGATATGGCTAAGAAGGGGACAACCATTATCGTTGTCTCTTCCGAGATGCCTGAAATTTTAGGCATCACCAACCGTATCGGTGTTATGTCGGCAGGACGACTTTCCGGCATTGTAGATACCAAAGATACGAATCAAGAAGAACTCCTGCGCCTCAGCGCAAAGTACCTGTAGAAGGAAGGTTGATGTATATGCCAAACACAGGTGATACGGTCCTGACGGCTGAGCAGGAGTTGAAACTGCGCAAGCCTATTGATGAGTATATCGGCTCCATTCAACAGAAGATTGACGATCTTCGTCTTGACGGCACCGACCAGGTTGTTCTTGCGATGAGCAACATTGAATCCGCAAAACGCGACAAGTCGATTACTGCCGATGAGCGCTCCGCACAAATTGCCGAGCAGAAAGCCCTTCTCGATAAGGCAAAGGCGGTTGAAGCATCGCATAAGGAGGAGATTTCCAAACTTATTGCCGATGCGGAAAGCTACCTCAAGCAGCACTTCTCGCCCGATTATTTGGAGCCCGTTAAAGCAAGCTGCAAAGCGGAGAAGGTCATAGCAAAGCAAGAGTACGAGAAGCGCTTGGCTCAGCTTGAAACAGAGCATGCGCAGACACTTTCTGCCTTGACTGATTCTCAAGAAATAAAAGATGAAAAGTACGTCTACAAGAATCGTCAATTTGACGCAAAGGTGACCTACGAAAAAGAGCTCCAGCGTATTAAAGATCGCAGCCACGATGCGTTTAGCTATGAGTATCATTTGATTGACCAGTTGCGCATGTCGAAGTTTACGCTTCTTGAGACGCAGAAACAGAAGTGGGAGAACTATAAGTATTCCTTTAATATGCGCTCATTCCTCCTGCAAAACGGCTTGTATATTGTCATTTTGCTGGTCTTCATTGGTTTATGTGTTGTGACTCCGGCCGTAAAGGGTACGCAGCTTTTAACCTATAACAACGTACTTAATATTTTGCAGCAGGCGTCTCCTCGAATGTTTTTGGCTTTGGGTGTTGCCGGTCTTATCTTGCTCACCGGTACCGATCTTTCCATCGGACGTATGGTAGGTATGGGCATGACGGCTTCAACCATCATCATGCACCAAGGCATCAATACCGGTGGCGTCTTCGGTCATATCTTTGACTTTACCGGTCTTCCCATTCCTGTGCGCATTGTACTTGCACTGCTTACCTGTATTGTGCTCTGTACGGTGTTTACTTCCATTGCCGGTTTCTTTACGGCAAAGTTCAAGATTCATCCGTTCATTTCGACGATGGCAAACATGCTCATCATCTTTGGCATCGTGACCTATGCCACAAAAGGCGTTTCTTTTGGCGCAATTGAAGCAAGCATTCCCGCTACGGTTATTCCGCGCGTCAATGGTTTCCCGACAATCATTTTGTGGGCGATTGCCGCCATTGCGCTCGTGTGGTTCATTTGGAACAAAACCACCTTTGGCAAGAATCTTTATGCCGTCGGTGGTAACCCCGAAGCGGCGGCCGTTTCCGGTATCAATGTTTTCAAAGTCATGCTTGGTGCCTTTGTCATGGCCGGTATTTTGTACGGTTTTGGTTCTTGGCTTGAGTGCATGCGTATGGTTGGCTCTGGCTCCGCTGCATACGGACAGGGTTGGGATATGGATGCCATTGCGGCTTGCGTAGTCGGTGGCGTTTCATTTACCGGCGGTATCGGTAAGATTTCGGGCGTTACAACGGGTGTTCTCATCTTCACCGCTCTGACGTATTCACTTACCATCTTGGGTATTGATACGAACCTGCAGTTTGTATTCTCGGGCGTTATCATTCTCGCTGCGGTCACGCTCGATTCCTTGAAGTACGTACAGAAGAAGTAAGGTATACAGAGGGAGAATGCGGCGCTGACGATACGAGCGTCTTTGATGCGAGCACTGACGATACGATTGCCTTTATGCAGATCAAACAAGGGCTGGTCTTAAAAGACCGGCCCTTTTTTTGACCTTTCATGTAGAGATGGAGAGACGCAAAGAAGAAGAGATACAAAGAAGGTTTGAGGGCCTACCAAATGTAGATCTTGGTTCCGTATGGAATGTTGTTGTAGACCCACTTGGCGTTTTCGGTGGCAAGACGTACACAGCCATGTGATCCGTGATATCCAAGTCGTCCGTCTCGTACGGTATATCCGTCGCTGTTGTAAAGAATCGAATGAATGAGATATTCTCCTGAGATTTGCGTGTAATACCAGCAGCGATATCCGGAACCGAAATAAAGACCTTTCATGCCGGCGGTGAACTGGCCGTGAGGAGTCCACATGCCAGGGGCACCCGTTGTGCAATACCATTCGTGCCACGGAACCCAATTTCCGTATGAGCCGTAATAGACGGCAAAGCGGTTCTGGTGCGTATCAATTTGAATGAGCCATCTGGTTGCACTATAGATATTTTGCGCATAACGGAGCATATCGGGATAGTAGCAGGGAGCCTCATACATGGCTCCGTCGGAGTCAGCGTGGTAGAGCTTTCCGCCCCAGCTTAGATATCCGGTCTTCATGGCTCCGCTTGTGGGGTCAAGATAGTAGTCTTTACCGCCGTCTTTAATCCATCCGGTGTCCATCTTTCCATTGGTCGCCAAGTGGTACCAATAACTTCCGCTTGGATGCACCCAGCCGGTTTGCATTAAACCGTTTGAATCGAGGAAGTACCAAGAACCGCCGTAGTTCAGCCATCCGGAAGCGGGCCGGCCGTCGTCGTTGAAGAAATAATCTTTTCCGTCAATTTTTTGCCAGCCGGTCAGAAGTTTATGGTCCTCAGAAACATAGACTACAATGTCTCCCAAATCGACTTTACCCGTTGGCTGAGAGCCGTCGGCTGCAAAGAATTCACCGTTGATAATTCTTCCCGTGAGAGAACCTTCTTGAGTTGCCCATGCTTTATCACCATTGGGGAGCGTAACCCACTGCTTGCGAGCAAGACCCTCCGTTTTATCAAACCAATAATAGTTTCCACTCAGAGCAACTTCGCCGAGTTTTACCGGATGATCCGGCTGTTCTTCATCAAAGTAAAAAAGCTTACCGCCTGTGGTGTAATGCCATCCGGAAACAAAAGCACCTTCTTTGGAAGCAAATGACTTTGAGCCAGGCTTGGTTTCAACCCACTGATTTGAAGCCATACCCTGATTCTCGTCAAACCAGTAGTGACGACCTCCGTTAAGGGTTACCTCGCCAAAGAGTGCGGGGTGTGTGGGGTCTTCGGTATCGAAGTAGAAGATCTTGTTGCCACCGATGTAGTGC
>JAILNA010000002.1:0-62735 GCA_024691995.1 Atopobiaceae bacterium
CTTACGCTGATGAAGGGTGATGAGGTTGTCGAGAGCATCTAGAGAGGAAGCTATTTGTAGCTGTTCCTTGGTGTTACTTGGAATTCCTACCACTTGATTGTGTACATCGTTTCTATTGAGTGTCGGCACACCACTGCCTGAACCAAAATGTTCAAGTCCTATCGACCTGTAGAGCCAATAGATAAACTTCGGCTCATTTCCATTAAAGGAAGTAACCCACAAGCTGGTATTATGTGGCCAATAGTCTTCATTGACGTATTGAAGCTCACCAATTGTTCCCGATCTACCCGTAATCACACCAGGTCCTTTGACCATAAACTTTGCGTGATATCCACCAATGCCATTGGACATCACAACTGGATAGGGACCTGGTTCCATTTGATTGATAGGAAGATCAAAGCCACGCTGCAACGGTGCAACCTCTCCCAACTTACGCTGTTCCCAAGGATTAGTTGATTTCTATGGATGCTGAGGGTCGTAATGCACTTGTGCTATATAAAGTTGGAAGTAAATGATATAATTCTATTAGAAAAATAGTAGAATGATTGGGTATGCAATGAACATCACCTCTTCAACGGTGCTGAGGAATGACTATACGAAGATTTCCAGTCTTGCACATGAAAGTAATGAGCCTATCTATATCACTAAGAATGGCGAAGGCGATATCGTTGTGCTCTCCATTGAAGCTTTTGAAGGGTTAAAGACACAACTCGAGCAAAAGGCCATGATTCTTGAAGCGGAAGCTCGCCGTCTTGCAGGCGAGGAATCGTACTCAATAGATGAAGTTGAAACAATGCTTAATGAAATGTTTAGAGATGTCGAAGCATAATATGCTCATTCAACAATCCGCTTGGGAGGACATCCGTCAAATAGCAAGGTATAAGATTAAGACGGTTGGTCAAAAGTCTGCTGAAAGTTTCATGAAGAAAATACTGGATACTATGCGTCTTCTGGAAGAAACGCCTTTTCTAGGCCCTCTTCATCATGATAGTGATTTACGATGTCTTGGATACCGCAAGCTGTTTTGCGGAGAATATGTCTGTATATATAAAGTTGTAGAGGGCCGCGCAGTTGTTCTCAGGATATTTCACGGGTCTGAATCTTATAAGTTAAGGATATAAACCAAGCGGAAAATGAACCTTTTACGTGGACTCATTGTGTACTCGGTTCATTTCCTGCCTGGACTTACTTCATATTTATTTCTTGAGAAAACTGCTAATTTCCCCAGACCTTCTCGGCAATACGCTTAACGTGAGCAAATTTTGCCCACTGCTCGCCTTCAGTCATCACGTTGCCTTCCTCCGTTGAAGAAAAGCCGCATTGCGTTGAAAGACGGAGCTGCTCAAGCGGAAGGTACTTCTCGGCTTCGTGGATGCGGGCGATAACAGCATTTTCATCCTCAAGTTCAGGGAATTTTGAAGTGAGAAGTCCAAGCACGACGATGCGGTTTCCGGCATGCGCTAAAGGCGCAAAATCACCTGAGCGATCGGAGTCGTACTCAAGGAAGAAGCCGTCGTAGTTCGCCTGGAAAAGGGTCTTCGCAACGGGATCATACCCGCCTGAAGAAAACCAGGTAGAGCGGAAGTTGCCTCGACAGATATGTGTGGTGATGGTCATGTCGGCGGGCTTAGGCGCAAGAATCCGATTGATGCAGTCAACGTAGTCGTGTGCAACTTTATTGAGGTCAATGCCTAAGGCTTCATAGGCAGCGCGCTTCTCGACGTCGCAGAATTCGCCCCAGCTGGTGTCGTCAAACTGCAGGTAGCGACAGCCAAGGTTATAAAAGGCACGGATGGCATTTTGATACGTCTCGACAATGTCGTCATAGAGGTTGCTCTCGTCTTGATAGCGCTCAATGGGCCAATAGCTTTCTTTGCCGCGTATGCAGGGAATCAGATGCAGCATCGATGGGGAAGGTATGGTCTGCTTAACGAGGTGATTACCGGCGATTTCCTGCAGCCTTTTGAAGTGTTCGAGGAAAGGATGCTCCCCGAAGGCAATTTTTCCCGTAAATGCCAGCTGAGCTCCCTTGGGCTTTGGACCCTTGAACTCAACAGACCAATGCGTCGTATCAACATGCTCAACATTCTGGAGTTCCTCAAGAAAGTCCAGGTGCCACATGGTACGGTGAAATTCACCGTCGGTAACCGCCTTGAGACCGATTTCCTTTTCTTTATGGACAAGCTCAGAAATAGCTTTATCTTCCGTCGCGGTGAGTTCCTCACGAGAAATACGACCTGCTGCAAAGTCGGCGCGTGCCTCTTTGAGGTATGCAGGTCGCAAGAAACTGCCGACGATATCAAAGGTAAACGGAGGTGTTTTAAGATTCGACATGGATACCCTTCCTGGTCACAAATGATGTAGCACCGCTATGATGGCACGCCGCTTACCTGTACGGGCGCTCGCGGGTGAGTTGCAACCAAAAGGAAATAATCGCGCGGGAGTGCCACGGGCAAGAGTACTGTGTACAGAAATGCCATGCGCAAGGGCGATACGCGCGAGAGGCCACGTGCAAGAGCAACGCGCGTAGGAACACTACGCATAAAAGAACGTCCCGAGAAGATCGACTGTGCGATTTTCGGGACGTTCTCGATTCTATGGGACTCCTACCAGGAGCTCTCATCGGGACGGCTCTTATGAGCTACTTTCCGTATGTGTAGAAACCCTTGCCGGCATTGATGCCAAGCTCTCCGGTGTCGATCTTTTCTTTGAGCAGCGTAACGATACGATTTTCAATGGTGCCTTCCTGCTGTGCCTTAGGATTGAGCATTCCTACGTTGTAAGCGGTGGTGAGGCCGATAATGTCCAGTATTCTGAATGGTCCTGCAGGGGCACCCGTACCAATCATCCAAGCTCGGTCGATGTCTTCAGGCGATCCTACGCCGCCGGCCCAAAGGCCCTCCGCGGCTGACAAGAAGGGAACAAGCATCGAATTGAGAAGGTAGCCCGGCTGCTCTTTAAGAACCTTAACGGGGATCATGCGGATGCTTGCGGCAAAGGCGACAACGAGGTCGAAGTTCTCCTGTGCGGTACCGGCGTGCCCCATTACCTCGGCGAGTGGATTTTTCCAAATTTCGTTGGCAAAGTGGAGTGCAAGGTACTTCTCGGGGCGGCCTGTGTGCTCAGCGAACATACTTGGAATCATGGTTGAGCTGTTGGTGGCGATAACCGTCTTCTCCGGCAAATGCTTTGCTAGCTCGCTATAAAATGCAATCTTCTGCTTGGGCTCTTCGGCAACGGATTCAATGACAAAGTCTGCATTGTTGAACGCCTCATCCCAGTCGGTAGTGAGCTTGAGATGCGCGTATGCCTCCTCGACGCGACCTTTGAGTTCGTCAAGCTTCTCGGCTGTAATATCCTCTTTGGCAATAAGACCATAGGCATATGCTTTGGGGTTAGTTTTGAGCGCCTCAAGGGTGTTCAGATAAATCTCTTTCAAACGGTCAATCTTGGGTTGCGCGCGACCGATTGAAGCATCGGTGCGGAGCCAAATAGTAGTGTCGTATCCGCTATAGGCAATTTGAAATGCAATTTGGCTACCTAAGACGCCGCCGCCCGCAACGGTTACATTTTTTACTTGCGAAATATCCATTGAACTATCCTCTCTCCTTTAATGAGGAATGAATACATGCATCGTCATATACCCGTCGTGAGGAGATTAAGTCGGGCAGAGAAGAGCTATTCCGCAAACGTTATATAAATAAGCGTGAGTGGTAGATTGCAAAAGCCCTATTGCTTTTTACTTGTGGGCGCGCAACACTAATATATGAGTTTTCCATGACTAACTTATGCGGTGGGTCGCCGAGAATTTACCGCCAGAGTAGTTATCCAAAATAAGATATTCATGTGCTGTTCTTTGGTCTGTACAGGAGGATTATATGGAAAAACAAGGGTCCGAACAGCAGGAAGAGTTACGCGGCTCTCAAGAGAAACGAACCCAACAGCCTCAAGCAAATCCCGTCGCGGTACTGCTTGAGTGGTCCGGTAAAAAAGGGACATACGCCCTTTCGGTTCTTCTCGCCATCATTGGTGTTGTCGGTGGTATGGTTCCTTATTTTGCTGCCGGAAATATGGTTGTCGGTATCTTTAATGCGGTACGAGATTGGTCGTTTTACGTGCAGTGGGCTTGTGTTGCAGCAGTAAGCTATGCGGTACAGATTATCTTCCATCATCTCTCAACGACGGTTTCACATATCGCAACGTTTGCAACCATTGCCAACCTTCGTATCCGTCTTGCACAAAAGCTTACCCGTATCCCCATGGGATATGTGCTTGATACACCGTCCGGCACGCTTAAACGTCTCCTTGTTGAAAAGGTTGACAGCATTGAGACCACGCTTGCCCACGCGGTTCCTGAGCTAACCTCAAATATTACGGTTGTAATTGCAATTTTTATATATTTGGGCGTTCTTGACTGGCGACTTGCCCTCGCAACACTCCTTACTATCTTTGTGGGTCTTGCCTGTATGGCAGGCATGATGAAAGACTATGAGGTGTGGTATCAAAATACCATTACAACAGGTAAAGAGATGAATAATACCTCGGTCGAGTATGTTTCGGGTATCGAGGTAATTAAGGCGTTTGGGCAATCTGCCAGCTCATACGAGAAGTTTTCAAAAGCGGTCTATGCATCCGCGCATGCCTTTATTGACTGGATGAGCCACTGTCAAATTTGGCAGGATGCAATGCTTTCCATTGCGCCTGCAACTCTCGTGGTGGTCCTTCCCTTGGGCTGCCTTTTTGTAATGCAGGGTTCGCTTGAACCTGCGACATTGGTTATGTGTGCGGTACTGTCGCTCGGTGCCTTTCAACCCTTGTATGCAGCCATGAGTTTTGGAGATTCGCTTGCTCAGGTGGGAACGATTGTTGAAGAGATTTCGGAAGTCCTGAACTATCCGGACCAAAAGCGTGCCGAGAAGCCCGGTGTTCTTGAAGGTACAGACATCAAACTCAAAGACGTTCATTTTGCCTACGATGCTAACGAGGTCATTCACGGCGTTGACCTTACCATCAACTCTGGCCAGGTAACGGCATTTGTCGGTCCAAGTGGTTCGGGTAAATCCACCCTTGCAAGGCTTGTTGCGGGCTTTTGGGATCCGACGTCAGGATCGGTTTCAATCGGCGGAAAAGATATCTGTCAGCTGTGTCCGTCTCAGCTTGCCGATCTTGTCGCCTATGTCGATCAAGACAGCTATCTCTTTGACGACACCATTATGGAAAACATCCGGATGGGTCGCAAAGACGCCACGGATGAAGAGGTTATTGCCTGTGCGAAAGCGTCCGGTTGCCATAATTTTATACATTCGCTCCCCGCGGGTTATCAAACGGTGGTCGGTGGTTCAGGTGGGCACCTGTCCGGCGGAGAGCGCCAGCGTGTGGCCATTGCTCGCGCCATGCTTAAAGACGCTCCGATTATTTTGCTTGATGAGGCCACGGCCTACGCCGACCCGGAGTCCGAGGCAGAGGTCGAATCTGCAGTGGCAAAACTTGTGGCGGGAAAAACCTTGGTGGTTATCGCGCATCGCCTTTCAACGGTACAAAATGCCGACAAGATCGTAGTTGTCAATAACGGGACCGTTGAAGCTGAGGGTACACACAACCGGCTTATGGATACCTGTCCGCTGTATGCGCGTATGTACCGCGCCCATATCGGCGCACTCGACGAGGCTTAAGAAAGGAGCCGACAATGCTTTCTGTATTGAAAATGTATTTCCAGTTCGGAGACACATATCGCGACAAGCTCCTCAAGGGCCTCTTGTTTACACTTCTGACCTGTATGTTTGAGGGTCTACAAATTACGGCGCTTTGGATCGTATTCAGCGCACTCACAGCAAATACGCTGTCGAGTCAGACGGCGCTCATTGCGTTGGGGGTTATGCTCGTAAGTATTGCGGGGACGTTTGTGTGCTCCCATTTTAAGAGTGAGAATTTTTGCGACGCCAACTTTAGCATGGCCGGTCGGAAGCGAACAGAAGTGGGAGATACGCTGCGTCATCTGCCCATGGGTTACTTTAACGAGAATAGCCTCGGCGAAGTAACGTCCGTCATGACCAATCAGCTGGACGTCATGCAAAACCTCGGTGGTCTTCTGTACATGACCATTGTTGGTGGCCTCGCGTTTTCCTGCATCATTGTTGTATTCTTGCTCTTCTTGGACATACGTCTTGGCATTATATGTGCCCTCACGTTGGTTCTTTTTTGTGCGAGCATGGAGCTTTTGCAAAGATATGTACGTACGACTGCAAGTAAGCTTACGGAAGCCAACACAAAACTTGTCGGTGCCGTTCTTGAGTACGTTCGCGGTATCAGCGTGGTTCGTGCGTTTTCGCTTGTTGATGATGCGGAAGGAAAGTTTTCGCAAACCGTTGACGATTGCCGGGATCAGGCTTTGGCGCTTGAATTTAAGGCACTGCGTTTTTCTATTCTGCAGATGGTCGTTTCCAAAGCAACAAGCGTTGCGATGTGTTTGATTGCGGTGGGTCTGTGGTTGTCGGGAAGCCTTGATACTGCCATCTGTCTTACGGTTGTGGTGATGTCGTTTATGATGTTCAGCCGCCTTGAGGCTGCCGGTCGTTTCTCGGCAATCCTTCGCAATATTGAGCTTGCCATGGAACAAACCAACGCGCTTCTCGCCACGCCTCCCATGGACGAAGGTGCGGGTGTCGAGAAGACCAATGCCTTTGACATAGAAGTTTCCGACGTTACGTTTGGCTATGATGACAGATACGTGCTTGACGGTGTGAGCCTTTCCATTCCCGCAGGTAGTTCATGTGCCATTGTGGGACCAAGCGGATCCGGCAAAACAACGCTTGTGCGTCTGATTGAGCGCTTTTGGGACGTGGATTCCGGTACGGTTACTTTGGGCGGCCGCGATGTGCGCGATTATAAGGTTGACTCGCTGCTGCAGAATTTTTCTACGGTTTTCCAGGGCGTATTTCTTTTTGACGATACCATTGAAAATAACATCAAGTTCGGAAGCCCTGAAGCAACGCATGAGCAAGTGGTGGACGCTGCCCGCCGAGCCTGTTGTGAGGAGTTTATTCAGGCGCTGCCGGACGGCTATGACACGCGATTGGGTGAGAGCGGCTCTTCACTTTCCGGCGGTGAGCGCCAGCGTCTCTCCATTGCACGCGCCATTTTGAAAGATGCGCCCATCGTGGTTTTGGATGAGGCAACGGCTAATGTCGATCCTGAAAATGAGCTTGAGTTACAACACGCCATTTCGGAGCTTACGAAGTCAAAGACGGTCATTATGATTGCGCATCGCTTGAAGACCGTGCGCAATGCCGATCAAATTCTCGTGCTTGATAAGGGTCGTATCGTTCAGCGCGGAACACATGAATCACTTATGGCAGAAGGCGGGCTTTATGCCGACTTCGTAAACATGCGCGAGAAGACCGTCGGCTGGAAGATTGCTTAAAGATTAGTACGAAAGCAAGAGCTTATCGACACGATGCCTGCAGACGGTCTACGTTTGCAGGCATCGATTTTCATGTATTGGAAGCGGCCACCCCCGTGGATGCCTTCGTTATAAAAGCGACCCTTTCCTGCGTACATAGAGCGCTTTCACGATGCTGATAAGAACAAGATATCCCAGCATAAGGGCCAAAAGCCATCCAAAGAAGCTCACGGGCAGGCCAATGAGTCCAAGAGCTTCAGAAACCTTGGGAAGATAGGGAAGGACGCTCACTGCGGCAATGCCGGCAACCGTGAGTATCATAAGTGCCGCTGACGGACGGCTTTGAATAAATGGCAGCTTTTCGGTACGAAGAGCATGTAGGACAAAAGTCTGGGTCCACATGGACTCAACAAACCAGCCCGTCTGGAACGCTGCGATAAAGAGCGTCTGCCCTGTAGTGTTTCCGGCTGCCGCAAGCTCTGCCCACGTACCGCCTGCAATGGCAGGAGAAATAACAAAAAACATCAGAGCAAAGGTAAGTACGTCAAAAAGGGAGCTGACCGGCCCAATCCAAAGCATGAATCCCGTGATGGAGCGAGCATCCCAGGAGCGGGGACGTGCCAAAAAGCTTCCGTCGACTGTATCCCAAGGGATTGCGATGCAGGTAAGGGTATACGCAAGTCCCAAAAGAAGAAGCTGTAAGGCGGACATGGGCAAAAACGGGAGCAAAACGCTGGCGACCATAACGGAAAGCACGTTGCCAAAATTTGAGCTGGCGGTTGCTTTGATGTACTTGATGGTGTTGCCATACGTGCGCCGACCTTCTTCAACACCACGTTCAAGAACGAGCAGATCTTTTTGCAGCAAAATGATATCGGCAGATTCTTTTGCCACGTCAACTGCGGTGTCAACGGAGATTCCCACATCGGAGGCGCGCATGGCGGCCGCGTCATTGATGCCGTCGCCCATAAACCCGACAACGTGGGAATTTTTACGCAAAGCCTCAACGACACGGGCCTTTTGCATGGGTGAAAGCTTTGCAAAGAGCTGTGTTTGTTCTACGCGTTTGCGCAAGGCATCTTCGGAAAGGTTTTCAACTTCCTCTCCCAAAAGAAGTGCGTCAACGGTGATGCCCACTTTTTTGCAAACAGCAGCGGCAACGCCTTCATTGTCCCCGGTAAGTACTTTGACGCAGACGCCCTTCTCGCCAAGTTTTTTGATTGCTTCTGCAGCGCTTGCTTTGGGAGGATCAAGAAATGCCAGGTAGCCAATAAGCGTCATATCGGCTTCATCATCAACGCCAAACTCGCCGACGGGCCGAGGATTGTCTTTCTGGGCTACGGCCACAACACGCATGCCTTCATGGTTAAGGTCGTGAACGCGACGTAGCACGTCTTGACGCTGTGCTTGCGTGAGTGGAGAAATATGGGTCTTAAAATTGACAGACGTGCATACGGCAAGAACCTCTTCAACGGCACCTTTAGTAATCATGTGGGTGTTGTTTGTGATGTCTTCCACCACGACGCTCATACGCCGCCGCTCAAAATCAAAGGGAACTTCGTCAACTTTGGTGTAAGAATTGATTAAGTTATTGATGTCAGTAAGTTGTCCGGTGGCGTTAATGATTGCCGAATCAATGAGATTGCGGAGTCCCGTCTGAAAATAGCTATTCAAAAAGGCATAGCGCAAAACATACTCGTCCTCTTCGCCAAGGACATTGAGATGCCTCTCAAGGATTACCTCATCTGCGGTAATGGTGCCTGTTTTATCGGTACACAAAATATCAATGGCACCGAGATTTTGAATGGCAGACGGTGTTTTAACAATAACGTCTTGTTTGGCCATTTGTGTGGCACCGCGAGAAAGACAGGTGGTAACAATAACAGGCAGCATCTGTGGGGTAATTCCAACGGCAACGGAGACGCTAAAAAGCAAGGCGTCCAGCCATGCTCCCTTCATAGCACCATTGACAATAAATACAATGGGGCACATAACCAGCATAAATGCGACCAAAACCTTTGAGACCGACGCAAGACCAATATCAAAGCTTGTTTTGGTTGCCGGCTGCCGAAGGAGGGCAGACATACGACCCACATACGTGTCGTCGCCTGTTGCGACAACTACGGCGGTGGCGCTGCCCGACTGTACCGTGGTTCCTGCAAAGAGGAGATTTGTGCATTCGGAAAGCGAAAGTGGATAGCGCGTTCCATCGGCTCTGCGACGTGCGTGAACAACCGTTGGAAACTTTTCCACGGGCTCGGATTCTCCGGTTAAGGCTGTTTCGTTGACGAAAAGATCTTTTGCATCAAGCACACGACAGTCAGCAGGTACCATGTCTCCGCTGGCGAGAAGCACTAAATCTCCAACGACCACATCCGCAAACGGGATTTCTTTGTCGAAGGACGAGCCGGCGCCGGATGTGTCAGCGGTGCCGGTAGGGGCGTGGGACTTGGTATGGGATGCACTGTCGGTGGCGGTATGGGACGCACCATCAGTAGCGGCGTTGTCATGAGGAGTTTCGGTATGGAGAACTTCAAAATCATCAAAGTTGATTGGACGACGTCTAACCCGTGTGGTGGCAGTGACCATCTGTAAGAGTGCTGCGGCGGCAGAAGCTCCTCTTGAGCTCTGCACAAAATCAATGATGCCCGAGATAAGCACCATAATTGCGATGATGATAACGGTCGTGGGATCTTGCTCGCCAGAGGGCGCAAGCACAACGTTGGTAATATATGAAATTGCAGCGAGTGCAAGCAAAATGAGCGTAAAGGGGCTTGCAAAGCACTTCAAAAAGCGAATAACCGTAGGATCCTCAACGGTTTCAGAGACTGCATTAGGACCATTGAGATCAAGCTTTGCCTGTGCAATATCAATTGGTAGACCGCCCGCATACGCGCGTGCCTTTCGACAAACGCTTTGTTCCGAATGAGTGGCAGCAAAACCAAGCAGCGCACCGAGGTCGCCGCGGTCGAGGGTACGGTTTGTTTGATTTTGAATCGCGCGCCTTGTTTTAGCCATTGCGCACCTCTGTTTCAAAAAATTGTGTCATGTGTACTGACACTGACTGGCAGATGCGAGAATGTGGCGCGGAGTGGATTGTCCCTATTCGCAGTGCTTAGCTGGCGAGAAAAACGCTGTTGCTGAGGTACTTTAGAGCGCACAGTAAACACGGCGGATATGGACAATTTTCCGCCCAAATACAATAACTTCGACTGTGATCAGACATAAAGCACCTCCTTGTACAGGGGTTTAAAAGTCACACAAAAAGGCGAGAAGACATTACGAAAATGTTCTTCTCGCCTGTAGCGTAGCGAGATACTGCTGAAAGGTCAAGAGCTTCATGTGCGAACGGTCTATTCTGTACAGTTACGTGCAGGTGTAACCGTTTACAGCGCAGATCCTACCATAGGGCAAAAACTTGTATCCAAAGCGATTATCCTCTGAAAACCTATGTGAGTATGAGATAAAAGTTCTCAAATAAGCCGTATCTTTAGAGAAGGTGGAAACATGAAGCGCCTTGGAATTTCAATATATCTTGAGAAGAGCACAAAAAAGGAAATTTCTGCATATCTTGATATGGCGGCAGAAGCGGGCTTCTCTCGTATTTTTAGCTGTCTTCTTTCAGTTTAGGGTAAGAAATTGTTGTTCAGAAGTTTTCGGACATTAACGCGTATGTGTATCGCCTTGGGTTTGAGATTATTCTTGATGCAAATCCGCAGGTTTTTAAGGAGTTTGGCATCTCGTATGGAGATCTCTCGTTCTTTAAGGAGATCGGTGCGGACGGCTTTCGCCTTGATTTAGGGTTTACCGGAAAAGAAGAGTCATTTATGACATTCAATCCTGAGGGACTGTTTGTTGAGCTCAATATGAGTAACGATGTGGACTATCTCGACACCATCATGAAATACCAGCCAAACAAAAACAAACTTATTGGGTGCCATAATTTCTATCCTCATGGTTACTCGGGGTTGGGGCTTCCCACGTTGGAGATGCACCGACACATGCCCATGCACCTGCAAGTGGAACACTACATTTCAATGGGGACCATTGACGACGTTATCATTTCAAATTGCTTTGCCACGAAAGCCGAGTTTGAAAAAGTCAAATCCCTGCCACACGATTTGGTAAGCTTTGGCGTGGAACTTGTGGATGCAATTCCGGCTGCCGAGAAGAGCATTGTTTTGGATGAGTTTCATTGCAACAGAGGAGACGTTTCTGACAATCTGATCCGTTCGTCTCAGAGTCGCGTGAAGTACAAAGGGCATACCTTTGACGTATTTAATGCACCTGCGAACATTCACCGTGGAGACGTTATTATTGACAGCAGCCTCTATGGTCACTATGCAGGAGAGATGCAAATTGCTCGCACGGATATGATCAATACCGGCAAAACAAATGTTGTCGGCCATATTCCAGATGAAGAACATTTCCTGATTGACACCTTACGACCATGGCAGAAATTCCGTCGTCATGAAGAGCTGCGGTAATGTGTTTCAGCCGTGATGATGTGCTTTACGTTTAAGTGAGACGGTGAGACGAATCTGGTCCAAACTCGGTGTTTAGTGGTGGCTTTTTCCGCAAAAACGGTGTTTAGTGGTGGTTTTTCTTGGATTTGAGCGTTTAGTGGTGAATTGAATCACCACTAAACAGTCGATTTGATACCTTTTTTGAAAAATGTGATTTGTCGGTGGATTTCCGGATTCGTTTTGTCGGTGAAATAAACACTGGCAAAGCGTGTTCTTAGCGCTTTTTCAAGACACTAAGAATACTGATAACAGCGTGGTAGAGGAGTGCAGAAAGAGGCCAGATGATCCAGCTCCTGCTCCAGTCATAGGTAATAAAGCTATAGCCAAGATACATGAGTGTGATAACTACATAGTAAGCTTGCGTATATTGCTTATACTGGGCGTAGATAGACTTTTGTTTATTTTTGGAGATTTTCTCGCTATTTGAATAGTCTCCTTCTTGGAGAAGAACATTGTAGCTACTTTTAACAATGCCAGAATCAACGAGTAGAAAGACTCCAAAAGCAACCATGAACATGGCGATAAAAAATCCTATTGAGAAGTAAAGACCAGCTTCAAAATATGATGCAATAAGAAAGGGGATAGAGCTCAGAATAGTAAGACAAACTCCGGCAGCTTGCTGAAAAGAGCGTAGGGACTTTGTAGATTCAGCGCGACGCTTAATGGCTGCTTCAACACCATATTGCAGCTCAAGAGCATTTTCTTTAAGCTCTTCGAATGGTGAAAGTTTTACGTTCTGTAAAATCAGAAGGCCTACACCAGCTGCAATGCAGAGCATCATAATAGAAACACCTATGATGTTAAGAAGACTGGATGTATTGAACGTACCTGAATTGATAATCGTTAGGTTAAAATTTGCTTGAGTTTTTGCATAGGTGGTAAGCGACACAAGAATCGCAGGACCTAAGATAAAGAGCATAACGGCAAGGGCTGTTGTACGAGACGTCTTTGCAATGATATCCAAATATTCCGTTGCTCGGTCCAAAGAGACTTCAATTTTTGTGGAGGAGTAGCTGTCTTTCTCATTAGTTTGTGAAGAAGACTCGGGAGTAGCGCTCTCACTTGAGGATTCTGCAGAGTCTAAAGATGTTGCAGTTGCAGGCAAATCTTCCATTTCATCTTTAAGCAGATAATCGGTTGAAACACCAAAGAAATCACTCATAGCCATTATTTTTTGAATATCCGGTATGGAAGCCATAGATTCCCATTTGGAAACGGATTGTCTTGAAACGCCAAGCTGTTGCGCAAGTTCTTCTTGTGACCAACCATTCCGCTTTCTGAGACTCATGATTTTCTCGCTCAGTAACATGGTTGTTCCTTTCTATCAATGATGGATTGAAGTATTGAATCGGATTCACATGTGATGATTTTAGAGTAAAAGAAGCTCTGGTTGCACACCACCAAGTGTGGTTGGAAATTTGTCAACTTTCAGTTGCGTAGCAGTTTACCTGCTTTTTAGTGATGAAAAAAGTTACAGTTAACAAGAAATCCGGTGAAGTCCTGCTGCCTCTCCATTGAGTTAGCCGTCAGGTTGCCCTTGATCGTCTTGAAGAGATTAAAAGTTTTATTGAGTAGAGATGCAAAATACCATCCGCAATTCAAAAAGTGCTAGCGCAGGCGCGTGAGCTGGACTTTCTCGATAAGCGAATCCACAACCGAACGCTCTGCCGCCTGAGTTCCGCTCTCCATGACGTTTGCGGCACCCGTGGCCATGGCCAGTCGCAGTGCGTCTTCTGTTGAGAGATCCCGTGCATCTGCAAAGGCAAACGCTGCCACAACGGAGTCACCGGCACCGACAGTGCTTCCTACCTTAACCTTTACTGGACTTGCATACCAAACTTCGTCGGCCGTAGCGTAGACGGCGCCGTTGCCGCCCATGGAAACGCAAACAGTGTCGATGCCACCGGCGACAATTTCTGATGCGGCCGCGGCAATCTCATCAACGTTGGTAAGTTCGCGATTAAGCATGGCGGAGAGTTCGTGATTGTTTGGCTTGGTGAAGTATGGCTTCTGCTTAAGGCCGGCTGAGAGCGCTGCACCGTCGGCATCTAGGTAAACTTTCAGGCCAGCGCTGCGCATGGCATGAGTCCAGCGAGCATACGTGTCAGTAGATGCTCCGCGGGGGAGGCTGCCGGAAAGAACTACGATATCGCCAGCGGAAGTCTTGGAGATAACATCAACAAGTGCCTGTTCAAGTACGCTGTCGGTGACCTCGGGTCCGGGTTCGTTGATGTCGGTATTGGTGCCGCTCTCGGTGTCAACAACCTTGAGGTTGGTGCGCGTCTCTCCGGGAACGGTAATTGCTTGGACCTTGATGTTATTCTCGACAAGAGCGTTTGCAATCCATTGTCCGGTCTGACCGGCAAGAACGGCAATGGCGGTTGACTCTCCGCCAAGTTTTGCAATGACCTTGGAGACGTTAATGCCCTTGCCGCCCGCGTCCTGCCTGAGCCACGTAATGCGATTTACCTGGTCAACGGCGAAATTTGGTACCATGACAGTCTTGTCCAGGGCGGGGTTGAGCGTGACAGTGTAGATGCTGGACATGGCCGCTCCTTGGATAATACTCTGAACTTTTGAAATACCCGCCTATGCGTCAAGGGCCCTATAAGTCGGAGTCCACTTGAGCGTGCGGACAGCCGCATGTACATCGGAGACGGGCTCTCGATTCAATCCTTGTCTCAGAGCTTCTTGAGCAACACCTATGGCAATACGCTCGGAAAACTCAGTAATGCGCGAGACGGGAGGCAACACGGCAGCTCCGGGCTGTGTGGTGTCAACGATACCACCGAGAGAATGTGCTGCCAGAGAAATCATTTGATCCGTCAGAAGACGAGCCTTTGACGCAAGGACTCCAAGGCCAAGACCGGGATAGATGAGAGCGTTGTTTGCCTGTCCAATCTGGTAGGTAATGCCATTTATTGTGACGTCATCGGATGGAACTCCGGTAGCCACCAGTGCTCGTCCGTCTGTCCAGGCAAGTAAGTCGGCAGCGGTTGCCTCAGCGAGCTTGGTTGGGTTAGATAGAGGGAAGATTATGGGTTGCGTGCAGTGCGCAGTCATTTCTCTTACAACGTCTTCGGTAAAAGCTCCGTGAACGGTGGACGTTCCCACCATGATGGTTGGATGGATGGCGCGAACCACCGCAAGCAGCGAACCAAAGTCAGTGCCTTCTTCAAACTCGGAGCGCTTGCGGGCAAAGGGGCGCTGCTCGGGCGTGAGATCGTCCATATCGTCAAAGAGAAGACCCTGGCGATCAACGAGGTAAAACCGCTTTCGGGCTTCCTCGCGGCTCATGCCCTGGTCAACAAATTCCTGCAATACGCGGTTGGCAATACCGCAACCGGCAGTTCCGGCGCCAAAACAAAGATAGGTTTGGTCCGCGAGCTTCTCGCCCGTAATATTCAGACCGCCTAGGATGCCGGCAAGGGTGACAATGCCGGTACCTTCGACGTCATCATTAAAGACGGGATAGGTGTCTTTGTACTTGTCGAGAAGTACCGTTGCATGGCTCCGACCGAAATCTTCAAAGTGCAGGTAAAGATTGGGGAACAGTCGCTCGGCACAGGTTACAAACCAATCGACAAACTCGTAGTATTTCTCATCGTCAATACGCTTGTGGTGCTCTCCAAGATAGAGGTTGTTGTCGAGAAGTTCTTGTCGGTTGGTTCCTGCGTCCAAAATCACCGGCAGAACGCGGCGTGGGTCGATGCCTGCAGCGGCGGTATACACCATGAGCTTACCAACGGAAATCTCAACGCCATTGGTACCCCAGTCACCAATGCCCAAGATAGCCTCAGCGTCAGAGACGACAATGAGGTCAATGTCTCGACCGCCAGCGGCATTTTGCAGAGAAGTTTCAACGTCTTCAGGATGGTCGGCGGAAAGAAAGCAGGCATATTGCGGGTCAACATAGCGCTCGGAATAGTACTCAATATCAGGCGCGATAGTGGGATCATACACAACGGGCATAAACTCTTCGAGGTGTTTGGAGAAGAGGTTATAGAACAAGGTGCGATTCTCGGAAAACAGGCGCATCAGGTAATGGCGCTTTGCCTCGTTGTCGGCCTTTGTCAGATAATTTTCATAGGCTTGATCAGCTTGTTGATCAATGGTCTGTACGCAGGGAGGCAAAAGGCCAACAAGACCGTATTTTTCTCGCTCTTCTGTGGTAAAAGCAGTTCCCTTATTCAAAAACGGGTCGTTAAGTAACTCAAATCCATGCTTCATGATGCCTCCTTGGCTTGTTACTTTATTACAATAGCACCCTCGGGATAGGAATACTCTGCATCCGTGGCGATAAGTACATTGTTTCCGGCAGTCTTTGGCGTATCGGGCCATTCCGGGACATAAGCCACATGAGTAAAGACGCGGCCAAACTCCT
The DNA here is from genome assembly GCA_024691995.1 of Atopobiaceae bacterium. Taxonomy (GTDB): domain Bacteria; phylum Actinomycetota; class Coriobacteriia; order Coriobacteriales; family Atopobiaceae; genus Lancefieldella. The sequence goes on from JAILNA010000002.1 coordinate 16,310, forward strand.
CGACAACTTCACTCAGCGGAGCAGACTGAGAGCCTTCAAGCGGACAGCGAATATCTGCGAGATACAGTCCTCCTTTGCAGAGACGATCGTGTACCAGCTGCGCGCCCTCAGCAGTTTTCATGGGTCCAAGAGGCTTCTTACCTGCAAAAACTTCATTTACAATAACGGAAAAAGAACCTGATGAAGAGTCCTGCAGCGTCTTCCAGGCATCGCCGTCGACAATGTGCGCACGCCCTTCGGCTTCGGCGTTGTTTTCGTTGAGAACCTCGGTGAGAAAGAAACGCTCTCGTGCCAGCTTGATGATTTTGGGATCGATTTCAACGGTAGTGACGTCAAGGGTAGGGTTGTGGGCAATGAGGTATTTCGGAAGCGAGAAACCGCCGCCCCCTAAGATGAGTACGTGAGCACGCGGTTCTTCTCGCCCTGCGGGTGTTGGCTGAGGCGTGGCTGCGGTCTGTTCAATGAGGTCTGCCATCAGGCGATGATATTCCACCGCAAGTTCGGCTCGGAGGTCTTTTGGAACATAGCTTACTGATTGGTAGGTACCGTTGACATTGAGGAGCCGGACGGGAGTTTTGTCTGCGTCAACGGAATCAAACACCATTGTGACTCCAAATTTTGTGCGCGTAACAAAAACGCCACGATGGCGGAGAATCCAGAGAAAGAGCAGGTAAACAATGGCAATTACTCCACTGATGCCAAACGACCACAAAAGAAGCTCTTGTAAATCACGTGTCAACATACGAATTCCTTGTTATTCCGTTGCTTTCTCGGTTATACTAGCGGATGCGACATCGCGCGTGTGCGTGATTTTGCGTTATATCTAAATTGTCACGGAGGTTGTTTCTATGATTCTTGGTCTTGGTATTCCTGAGATTCTCGTTATTCTCGTTGTCGTTCTTGTCATTTTTGGGCCAAAGAACCTTCCAAAGCTTGGTAAGTCACTTGGTCAGACGGTTAAGTCTGTCCGTGAGGGCATGGAAGAGGATCTTGATGGTGATAAGGACGACAAGAAAGCTTCCAAAAAGGAAGACGATGACGTTGATGTAGAGATCGTTGAAGAAGAGAAGAAGTCCGAGTAAGAATTTCTTGCGCGAGTTTCACACGTACGTCCTAGTTATGCCCGTTCACCATCTACAGAAAGAAACTGATGGATACCACTAAAGAAATTGTACTTACCCCTGAAGGTCGTCAGAAGCTTGTCGATGAGCTTGCATATCGTGAGGGTGAGAAGCATGACGAGATCGTTGAGCGTATCAAAGAGGCTCGCGGTTTCGGTGACCTTTCCGAGAACTCCGAATATGATGCGGCGAAAGAAGAGCAGTCCCACAACGAGTCTCGCATTAACGAGATCCGCCAGATTCTCTCGGTTGCCAAGGTTGTTGAGGGAGACAAAAAGCGCAAAATTACCGTTGCAATTGGCACGACCGTTGAGCTTGAGGATGCAAAGGGCAAGAAAGCCAAGTACGTTATTGTAGGTACCACAGAGACAAACTCTCTTGAGCACAAGATTTCAAACGAGTCGCCCGCAGGGGAGGCGCTTATCGGCCACAAGAAGGGCGATGAGGTAGAGTTTACTACGCCAAACGGCAAGGTGAAAAAGTACACCATCACCGCAATTACTCGATAGACCGGCCGGAACAGAAAAGAGTTCGCCCCGCGTCTGTCCGGCGCGGGGCTTATTTATTGATAATTTCAGGAGGATACATGTCGGAACACGCACAAAACGCTGACACAAAAAACGCCGCTGCCGAGAAGAGCAACGTTGAGGTGTCCGTTAACGACGAACGCGCTCAGCGCAGGGCTCGCCGTCAGGCTTTACTTGATAGTGGCATAAATCCGTATCCCATACAGTCCGAGGTTACCGCGCACGTCTCTGAGCTTGAAGATCGCTATGCGAGTCTCGAGAACGGCGAGAGTACCGAGGACGAATATTCCGTTGCGGGTCGCGTGCGCGCCATTCGCAACCAGGGCAAAATAGCCTTCGTCGTCATCGAGGACTATACCGGTCAGCTGCAGTTGTTCTGCCGCATTAACAACCTTGATGAGGCAAGCTGGGATCTTCTCGGCATGCTTGATTTGGGCGACATCATAGGCGCAACCGGAACGATCATGCGTACACGCCGCGGCCAGCTTTCCATTGCGCCGACTCGCCTTGTGCTGCTTTCAAAGTCGCTGCGTCCCCTGCCGGAAAAGTTCCACGGCCTTACCGATCGTGAGGTCAGGTATCGTCAGCGCTACGTTGACCTTATTATGAATCCTGAGGTACGTGACGTGTTCCGCAAGCGTTCGCAGATTATCTCCATTATCCGTCAGCACATGGAAGAAGACGGTTACATGGAGGTTGAGACCCCCGTCTTGCAGGAGATTCTTGGTGGCGCTAATGCAAAGCCGTTTATTACGCACTATAACGCTTTGAATACTGAAAATTACCTGCGTATTGCTACCGAGCTGCCCCTCAAGCGTCTGATTGTGGGCGGCCTTGAGCGCGTCTTTGAGATTGGTCGCCAGTTTAGAAACGAGGGTATGGATCTTACGCACAACCCCGAGTTTACCTCCATGGAAGCGTATGCTGCCTACTCTGATTTGGTCGGTATGCGCAAACTTTCTCAAGAACTTTTCCAGGATATCGCTCGTCATGCCTGCGGCTGCGAAGCTGGCCACGAGGTTATTACGTTTCAGGGAACGGAGATTGACCTGTCGGGAGAGTGGCGTGTGGCATCGCTTTCCGAGATTGCATCCGAGGTTACGGGCGAGAATCTTTCCATCGATACCCCCGTTGAAAAATTGCGTGGGGTGCTTGATCGCTTTGGTATCGAGTGGAACGTTGAGTGGGGAGCCGGAAAGCTTCTCTTTGAGATCTACGATGAGCTTGGCGAGAAGAGCATCATAAATCCGACATTTGTGTGTGACTATCCGGCAGAAGTATCTCCTTTAACCAAGCGTAAAGGTGAGGATCCTCGTCTGACTGATCGCTTTGAGCTGGTTATCAAGGGTGCCGAATATGCAAATGCGTATTCGGAGCTCAATGATCCGGTGGATCAAGAGGAGCGGTTTGCGGCTCAGATGGAAGCCAAGCGACAGGGTGACGATGAAGCCATGGAGTATGACTACGACTTCATTCGCGCTCTTGAGTACGGTATGCCGCCAGCCGGTGGTATTGGCTACGGCATCGATCGCATGATTATGCTCTTCTGTGACCAGCCTTCAATCCGCGACGTTCTTCTCTTCCCGCAAATGAGACCCTCAAAGACGAGCAATAAAGAAGCATATGAGGATGCAGGAGCCAAAGAAGAGGGCGCATCTGAAGCCGCGTCTGAGGCTACGTCTGAGGTCGCGGCAGAGACTGCTTTTGAGGCAAGCGGCTTCTTCGCGTCAAACGAGAAGATTGACTTCTCCGGGGTGAAAATTGAACCGTTGTTCACTGATTTTGTGGATTTTGATACGTTCAGCAAAAGTGATTTCCGCGCCGTCAAGGTCAAGGAATGCTCGGCTGTACCAAAGAGTAAGAAGCTCCTCAAGTTCGTCTTGGATGATGGAACGGATACGGACCGCGTGATTTTAAGCGGAATTCACGCTTATTACGAGCCGGACGAATTGGTTGGAAAGACTTTGATTGCTATCACAAACCTCCCGCCCAGAGCCATGATGGGTATTGATTCTTGTGGCATGCTGCTTTCTGCTGTGAACGAGCGAAACGGCGAGGAAGAACTGCATCTTCTGATGGTGGATAACCGCATTCCGGCAGGCGCCAAACTGTACTAATCCGACAGAGGCGCATCAAACTTGTACCAGAGGAGGCAGGCTATGAAGGTTTTACTCTATGGCGTTGGTGTAATCGGTTCATTAACAGCGCATGAGCTTTGCCGCGCTGGAAATGAGGTTACGGTTATTGCAAGAGGCCGGTGGAAAGAGGTTCTGGAGCAACAGGGACTTCGAATTCATGCATACTCTGGTAACAAAGAGTGGACAGATTATCCCGAGGTGCTGGGTGAGTACGATAGAAATACCTATGATGTTGTTTTTTCCATCATGCAAAATCAGCAGCAGACCGAAATAGTGGATACACTAGCTTGTGTTCAGGCAAAGTACGTTGTGCTTGTAGGAAACAATCTGCAGAGTGAAAAAATGCAGCAGCAGCTGATTGATTACGGCTGGAATGCGAATCAAATTATATTTGGTTTTCAGACTAGCGCGGGCGTGCGCCATGAAGACTATACGGAGGTAATTACCTTCGGCACTCCGGAACTAACCATCGGCCATGTAAGCAGTGATGTAAGTGACAAAGAAAAAGAGTTCTTTCAGCAGATATTCGCCACCTCCGACATGAAGGTAACGTTTATGGACGACATGCAAAGCTGGTATCGCTGCCATGTGGCATCCGTTCTTCCAATTGCATACCTTTGTTATCTGCACCATTGCAATCTGCGAACCTGTACCTACCGCGATACGAAAGCATACATCCGTGCCGGAGCGGAAGCGTATGATTTTTTGAAGTCTATCGGAACTACAATTCGTCCTAAACATGAGGATCGGAATTTTTCCGGAATACGTGGATTGCTACTAACGGCGGTCATGTGGATTGCCGCTAAAACGAAGTTTGGAGATCTGGCCGCCAGCGACCATTGCAGGAATGCTGTCACAGAAATGCAGTTTTTGGATCAGGAATTTAATAGACTACGGGAGCAGAACCCGTCCTTTGCCATGACAACCTTTGATCAGCTGCGAAACATGATGCCCACCTGGGAGCAGCTGCACCAAGAATACGATGCAGCGGAAAATGATACGCGGGCGATGTGAGCCAATGTGCGTAGGACTGAAGTAGAAGCTCAATGTGCGCAGAACTGAAACAGAAACTACAACAGAAGCTGAAGCGTATGGGACATCAGGAAGTGGAACTGACCTAACCTGACCCGACAACCGGCGCTATGTTTGTATCACGTGATACTGGGTACATAAACTCCCAAAACGCAACAGAGAGGTTTATCCGCAATGTTCGATAAATTCACAGATAAAGCCCGTAAGGTTATGAGTCTTGCTCAAGAGGAAGCGCGCGGACTTGATCAGCTATATGTTGGAACCGAGCACCTCCTTCTTGCATTGATAAAAGAAGGAGAGGGTATCGCGGCACAAGCGCTTGCAAAGCTCGACGTGACCTATGATGAAACCCTCGCTACGGTTAAGGAACTGACCACCGGTTCGGGAGATCCCGTTCCCGGAGGTCACATTCCCTTTACTCCACGCACCAAGCGCGTTCTTGAGGATGCCTATCGCGAGACGATGACACATGGTCAGACATATATCGGCACCGAGCATCTCCTTTTGGGCATTGTTTCCGAGGGCAACGGACGTGCCATGGATGCCCTGCGTACCATGGGCGTTTCTGGCGACGCGGTGCGCAATGCAGTTGAAGAGTTGATTGAATCCGGAGCTCCCGGAGGAAGCGGTTCGGCGGTACAAGACGTTCGTATGGATTCCAGTATTTTTGGCATACCCGGTGTCTCTCAGCGCTCAGGTGCAAACAATGACGGCTCCATGCTCGAACAGTTTGGTCGTAATCTGACAAAGCTGGCGTCAGACGGCAAACTGGATCCCGTGATTGGCAGGGATCGCGAAATTGAGCGTGTCATGCAGGTGCTTGCGCGCCGTCAGAAAAACAATCCGCTCATTTTGGGAGATCCCGGTGTAGGCAAGACGGCTATTGTTGAGGGCTTGGCACAGCTTATTGCCTCAGGAAATGTACCCGATATTCTGCGCGGAAAGCAGGTTTGGACGCTTGATCTTGCCAGTCTCGTAGCGGGATCCAAGTATCGCGGTGAGTTTGAAGACCGCATGAAAAAGGTCGTCTCGGAGCTTGAAGAATCCAAAAACGACATCTTGTTTATTGACGAGATTCACACAGTTATAGGCGCCGGTTCCGCGGAGGGCTCAATTGACGCTGCTTCGATTTTGAAACCGCCTCTTTCACGAGGGGAGATTCAGGTCATTGGCGCCACTACCGCAGAAGAGTACCGTAAACATATCGAGAAGGACGCGGCATTTGAGCGTCGTTTCCAGCCCGTCAATATTGGCGAACCAAGCACGGACGATACCATCAGTATCATTCACGGTCTGCAGGATCGTTATGAGAAGCACCACCACGTACACTATACCGAAGCTGCAATTAACGCGGCGGTACTGCTTTCTCACAGGTATATTCAAGACCGCTTCTTGCCGGATAAAGCCATTGACGTTCTGGATGAAGCGGGTGCTCGTGCGCGCATCCATAAAATGTCTCTGCCGCCGGAGATTGCCCAAGTAGATGCCGATCTTGAGCGTGTAAGCAAAGACAAGGCAGCTGCGGCTTCCGTTCAGGAGTTTGAACGTGCGGCACAGCTTCGCGATGAAGAAAAGTCTTTGATTGCCAAGCGTGATGAACTCGAGAAGAGCTGGCGCGCCAAGCTTGACGAGGACATTGTGACCATTGATGAGGACGACATTGCAAAGGTAGTTTCAGGTATCACCGGTGTCCCCGTATCAAGTTTGACCGAAACCGAGGCTTCGCGCTTGCTGCGCACGGAAGATATCCTTCATCAGCGCGTCATTGGCCAAGACGAGGCGGTAATCAAAGTTGCAAAGGCAATCAGACGCTCGCGCAGCCCGCTTAAAGATCCTCGCCGTCCCGGCGGTTCATTTATTTTCTTAGGCCCATCCGGTGTCGGTAAAACGGAACTTGCAAAATCCTTGGCGGAGTTCCTTTTTGGGAGTGAAGATGCTCTGATTTCATTTGATATGTCGGAGTATATGGAGCGCCATACCGTGGCTAAACTGGTGGGTGCACCTCCGGGATATGTGGGGTATGACGAGGGCGGAGAGCTCACAAAAGCAGTGCGTCGCCGTCCTTACTCGGTTTTGCTTTTTGATGAGATTGAAAAGGCTCATCCCGATGTCTTCAATATCCTTCTGCAAATTTTGGACGAGGGACGTTTGACTGACGGGCAGGGTCGTCATGTGGATTTCTCCAATACCGTTGTCATTATGACTTCCAACATTGGAGCGCGTGAGATTGCAAAGACCAATACCATGGGCTTCTCGGCAGAAGGTTCCGGCGGTCTTTCCGACAAAGAGATTTCTCATCGCGTAAGAAGCGAGCTCAAACGTAGTTTCCGCCCTGAGTTTTTGAATCGTGTGGATGATATCGTGGTCTTTAAATCGCTTACGGCCGAGCAGCTTCGTGGCATTGTTGACCTCATGGTTCTTGAACTTCGCGATAGACTGATAGCCAACGGCATGTCCATAGATCTGACCGATGCCGCCCGTGATCTTATCGCCAAAAACGGAACCGATCCCGTCTATGGTGCCCGTCCGCTTCGCCGCGCCATCCAATCCATGATTGAAGATCCTCTTTCGGAGGAGCTGCTTGAGGGCAAATGGCAGCCTGGTGATATCGTGCTGGTTGATATAGATGACGAGAACCAGAAGTTGACGTTTAAGAAAACAAAAGGAGAGATTCCGGCGCCTCGCATACGTGAGAGCATGGCGCAGGTAGAAGATAACTTCAGCTTGCCTCCGGTGCCTGAGTCCGGGGTGCCCGTACAGGGATCGGGCCTTGCGTCGTCCGCAGAGTAATATAAACGAGAAGTACGAGGGTCTAAAAGCTCTTTGGACTTCTCGGTGTATATGCAATAAAAAACTTTATACTTCTACTATGACGGTTTGCTGGCTCTTCGGAGCCAGCTTTCATACAGGGGAGGGTCATGGAGTCTTCGCAGTTTGAACAAATACCAGATGACACCGCTGAGCGTCGAGCACTTGCTATTAAAATGACAGCCCCTGGAACGGCTCTCCGTGTCGCATTGGACATGATTCTCGCAGGACACCTCGGGGCGCTCATCTGTGTGGGTGATCGCGAAAACGTTCTTGCGGCAGGCAGCGATGGATTTGCTCTGGATGTTTCCTTTACGGCAAACCGCCTCTTTGAGCTTTGCAAAATGGACGGTGCCGTGGTTATTGACAAGGACCTTACGCGGATTGTGCGTGCTAACTTTCACTTAAATCCTGACGCTACGCTTCCGACGGCAGAAACAGGAACGCGCCATAGAACTGCTGCTCGTATGAGTCTGCTTACCAAGTCAATCGTTTTGGCGGTTTCTTCTCGCCGTTCGCTCATTACGGTGTATGTTGACGGTCGGGCTATTCAGTTGAAGTCGGTACCGGCAATTATGACGGCAGTCAGTCAGCTTTCCGTTGCCATGCAAAGCGCACGCCAGGCTCTTGACCGGGAGCTTTTGCGCCTTACGGCTCTTGAGCTGGATAACTATGTAACACTTGGCGACGTTGCCGAGACGTTTTACCTTTTTGAAGTACTTATGACCGTGGCCGAGCAGCTTGATGCGCATATTCTTGAACTCGGCAATGAAGGAAAAATCACCGCTATGCAGCGCGAAGAATACTTGGGCGGCGTAAACGAGGCATACAATCTTATGATTCGCGATTATGCTGAAGATTCGTCTGTTGAAAACGCGCGCGCTATTCGCCGAATATTCCATACAACGGAGAATACGGAGCTTCGCTCTGCTCAAGTGGTTGGTCGTATCCTTGGATATGACCAAGACCTTCCTGCGGATACCGCTATGGTTCCGCTTGGCTTGCGTACCCTTTCACGCGTTTCTGTGGTTCGTGATGATATGGCTGCAAAAATTGTTGACGAATATGACTCTTTGCAGGAACTTCTCAATGTGGCTGAAACCAATCCCAACCGTTTGGATGATTTAGGCATTGAGAACCCCGGCGCTCTGGCCAATGCGCTGCGCCGCATGTGGGGGAAGTCCGAATGAGAGTTTCCGGCGCCTGCACACAAACCAAGACTTCTTGCGTCCAAGTTGTCGAGAAGAACAATGGCCCCGATACCGTGGCCGTGATTGTTGCCGGCGGTATCGGTGAGCGCTTTGGCTATCCTAGTGGTAAACAGTTCATTAACCTTTGTGGGCTGCCTTTGATGAGCTGGTCCATTTTGGCGTTTGATCATGCGCCGAGTATTGCACACGTGGTCATTGCGTGTTCTCCGGAAAAAGTGGATGCCGTACGAGAGTCGGTGCTTTCAGGTATTAAGCTTCACAAGCCAATTACCTTTGCTGCATCAGGAAAGACGCGCCAGGCATCGGTGTATTCTGCACTTAAAGCAACTCCGCACGGCTTTGATTTGGTGGCTGTACATGATGCGGTGCGTCCACTCATTGAAGTGGAGACCATTGAACGCGTTATTTCTCGCGTGCGCTCAGATGCTGCTCTTGCAGGAGCTATTTGCGCGACTCGCGCCGTGGATACGCTCAAGCGCGTTGAAGGCTCTACCATTGTAAGTACGCCCGACCGCTCGTTTTTGTGGGCTGCTCAGACACCGCAGGTTTTTCGCAAAAGCATACTGGTTGAAGCCCATGAAAGGGCTCTTCAAGAACGGATAGCGGCAACGGATGATTCTTCGCTTGTTGAGCATTTGGGCGGCGTGGTTGAAGTGGTGGAGTCGTCCAATGACAACATTAAAGTAACCTATCCTTCTGACCTTACCATCTGTGAAGCGCTTCTCGGCAAGCATCTCATGGATGGTGCCGACTCCTGTATTCCGTTTGACGGTGGGGAGGCATAAGGTGGCACTTCACATTGGACACGGATATGATGTGCACCGACTTGTGCCGGAGCGAAAGCTGGTACTGGGCGGTGTAGAGATACCCTTTGAGCGGGGACTCTTGGGTCATTCTGATGCAGACGTCCTTGCGCATGCTCTGATGGACGCGCTTTTGGGAGCACTTCGTGAGGGTGATATCGGCCAGCTTTTCCCCGACAGCGACCCCGCGTATGCGGGTGCGGATTCCATGAATCTTCTCGCTGCTGTTGGCGAGCGGGTAAGAAAAGCAGGCTATCATATTGTGGATTGCGACTGCACAATTGCCGCTCAGGCACCCAAGCTTATGCCATATCGTGATGCCATGCGTTCGCGGATGGCCGAGGCTTTGGGGGTATCCAAGTCGCGTGTGGGCGTGAAGGCCACTACCACCGAAGGGCTTGGCTTTGTCGGCGCAGGCGAGGGGATCGCCGCTTGGGCGGTTGTGATTTTGGAGTCTTAGTTTAAAGCAGGGAGTGTACATGCTCGTTTACAATACTCAGACGCATCGCAAAGAGACTTTTACACCCATTGATGAGGGCAAAGTTCGGATGTATGTCTGTGGTCCTACGGTGTATGACCAGATACATATCGGTAATGCACGCACGTTCTTGTCGTTTGATGTGATACGCCGATACCTCATGCATGCAGGATACGAGGTTACCTTTGCACAAAATTTGACGGATGTTGACGATAAGATTATCAATCGTGCTCTTGATCAGGGGCGTACGGCGCAGGAGGTTGCGGAGGAATACTCTGCCGCCTTCATTGAGCAGATGCACCGCTTTAACATTCTTGATCCCGACATTCGCCCACGCGCCACGCACGAGATCAATGCCATGGTTGAGATGATCCAATCCCTCATTGATCAGGGATTTGCCTACGCAGTGCCGTCGGGAGACGTGTACTTCTCGGTGCGAGCGGATCACAATTATGGCGTGTTGTCTGGTCGAGATCTTGATCAGCTTCGTGCAGGCAAGCGCGTTGAGGTTAATACCGAGAAGCGCGACCCGTTTGATTTTGCCCTTTGGAAGGCTGCAAAGCCCGGTGAGCCCAGCTGGCCGAGTCCATGGGGAGAAGGACGTCCGGGCTGGCATTCTGAGTGCTGCGCCATGATTCACCGCTACCTTGGAACGCCAATTGATATCCACGGCGGTGGGGCTGACCTCGTGTTTCCGCATCATGAAAACGAAACGGCTCAGGCAAGCTGCTGCTGGCATGAGCCTTTGGCAAACTATTGGATGCATGCGGGTATGCTTCGCGTGGAGGGCGAGAAGATGTCCAAGTCCCTGGGCAACTTCTATACGCTCAAAGAAGTGCTGGATTCCTACTCAGCAGATGCGGTCCGACTTTTGATGCTGCAGACGCACTATCGTGCGCCGCTTGATTTTTCTTTCGAGCGCCTGGACGGTGCTGTCGGTACGCTTGAGCGCATGAAGACCTGTGTGGCTAATTTGCGCTGGGCTACCAAAAACGCCGAGAGCACTGAGCGTTCTGTTGACGCTGGACGCTCTGCCAGTACCGGAGATGCGACACAAGATCACAAGCAGTCTGACCGCGAAAATGAGCTTACCTCAGCCATTGGCACTGCGCGCGAGAACTTTGAGCGCTCCATGGCAGATGATTTCAATACGGCAGAAGCTCTTGCCGCGATGTTCACGTTGGTTACTGCTGCAAATACCTATCTTGCCGATGCGGCTGATGCAATTAACGCAAAATTGACGCTTCATGCTGCTGATACGTTGACAGAACTTTTTGGAGTGTTGGGAATTAGCGTCAACACGGACAAAGCGTCCGACGAACTCCCTCATGAGCTTATTGATTTGGCAAAGTCCCAAGCAGGCTATGAGGGAGAAAGCGTCACGCAAGCGGCAGAAGCTCTTCTTTCTGCTCGTCAAAACGCGCGTGCCGAGAAGAACTGGGTGGTTGCAGATGCCATCCGTGATGGCATTGCCGGTCTGGGACTTCTGATTGAAGACACGGCTTCAGGTGCTCGTCTGAAATACAATTCGCGTAAGGATTAATAGCAAGGATTAATACATGGCACAGAGAGCGCAGAGATATACGACACAGAAGCATGCGGCACAGGGACAGCAGAGACATATGGCACAGGGACAGCAGCCGCACAAAAGAAAGAAACGTGCTGATTCGAGGGAAGCTTTTGGTACAAAAGACCGCCGGAGCGGCGGTTATAGGCCAAGGGACATTCGTACATCTGACGATACTCGCGGAGCAAGAAAGCCTCGAACTTCTCGGCAAAAGAGTGCCTTCGATTTGATTGAGGGTCGCCGCGCGGTTGCAGAGGCGCTTGCCTTAAACATTCCGCTTAAGAATGCGCTGGTACAGGTGTCTTCGGGCGAGCGTGACCAAGAGATTGAAACGCTTGCCAAACAGCTTTCATCCGACGGCGTTCCTGTTGAGCGGGTACCTCGGCAGGTTTTGGATGCCCTTTCAAGTCATGGCGCTCATCAGGGCGTTATTGTGCGGACCCGACCCTTTGAATACGCGGAACTTTCCGACATTCTTGAGAAAGCGGGTTCAAAAGACGCATTGGTAGTGGTGCTCGACCATGTGACCGATGAAGGTAACTTTGGCGCTATTGTCCGATCTGCTGAGGTAGTTGGTGCTGCAGGGGTGGTAATTGCCAATGCACGTGCTGCTCAGGTGGGCGTAGGCGCATACAAAACCTCTGCCGGTGCCGTTTTGCATGTGCCGATAGCGCGGGTTTCTAACGTATCGCGGGCGCTTGAAGAACTGAAAGCCGCAGGATTTTGGACATGTGGCGCTACCGAGCATGCCGCGGATGATGTATGGAGCGCGCCTTTGGGAGGACGCCTTGCGTTCGTGATGGGTTCCGAGGGTACAGGCATTTCTCGCCTCGTGCTTGAAACATGCGATTTCACCTGTAAGCTTCCGCAGCGTGGAAAGATTGAATCGCTGAACGTGGCACAGGCTACAACCGTTATGTGTTACGAATGGTTGCGTCGTGTGAGTATGGGCGGCGTTTCATAATGTCTGTGCGAGAAGAACGCGAACTTCTCATCGTTGACGGCTATAACGTGATGCACGCCACCGCTCGCTATGAAGGTCTGATCGACGGGGCAAATCAAGCTGACGGCTTGGTGAGCTCGGCGGACGCTGCATATCACATGGACGGTGATCCTTTTATTCGCGCTCGTGAGGCGCTCATTTCCGATGTGGCAACGTTTGCGCATCATCGATACAAGGCGGTCATTGTGTTTGACGGTGCAGGTAACGTAAACCCTGAACGCCCCAATCGTTCACGAGCCGGCATCAAACTTATTTTCTCAAAGCCCAATCAGAGTGCGGATACCGTTATCGAAAAACTGGTTACGGAAGCGCGGGAAGCCGGTCGATCCGTTTCTCTTGTCACTTCCGACAAGGACGTTCGTTCAACGGTCGGTTTTGGTCCCGGTGAGGTGACGCGCATTTCAAGTGCGGCGCTTGTGCGTGATGTTGAGGTGAGTGATACGGCTATTGATGATTTACAGCGTGAAACAGGGCGTACGCGTATGACTTTGGAGGATCGTCTGTCTCCCGAGCAGCGACAGCGCCTTTGGAATCTGCTGGATCAGTAGGGAGTTGTAGCTGTTTTGGCTATTCCAGGTATTTCAACGACTTAAGCTATCTCAGGTATCCAAGAAACCCCAAGAATCCCAGCGTTATTCTTGCCTAAAAACACCTGCTTGCAGCTATACCACGTGTGGCTGCCATACGCTGTTGCTCGTCTACTTGTTGGCTCGCCCGCTTGGAATTCCCACCTGCTCGTCTGCCTGCTTGCTACCTAGAGCACCTACTCGAAATGCTCCACAGCAATCGTTTACTGGTGGTTTTCACGACCGTCCGTCTCTTAAAACCACCACTAAACACGCAGATTTCAAAAAACGTACCAAAAGCACTGTTTAGTGGTGATTTGATCCACCACTAAACGCTCAAATTGACGAAAAACCACCACTAAACACACGTTTTGCTTCCAAAAACACCACTAAACCACGAGTTTGATCCAATTGCGAGAAGAACTCCGTTTAGTGGTGGATTTGGCCAGCAGTAATTTCGTTTAGTGGTGGATTCGATTGGCAGCAATCGCGGTTAGCAACAGCGTCGGCTTGTCAAACCTCAACTACTAGCGAAACTTCGGCCAGTGGCGAGAAGAGCATCCTGCCTTGTATGCCGTGCCGGGTCTGTGCAGGTGCTCAATGGGACAGCTTGAGCACTATTATTTGTAAGTTTTTCAAGAGAAGTAACTTTCAATAAAATGCCTCTAGACTCCTCCAATAAAACTCGGTATCATTACTCACGCATCAAAAGCCGCTATAGCTCAGCTGGTAGAGCAACTGACTTGTAATCAGTAGGTCCCGGGTTCGAAGCCTGGTGGCGGCACCATTGCATTTTAACCTCCTGGGTTTTCCGGGAGGTTTTTTATTACTTCTGCGTGCTTCCAATAAGTTAGCCATCGTTTACAATATATGCCTAGAACTAGCTAGAGTGAGCCATCACGAGCCAGCGCGAATCAGCGCGAATCAGCGGGAACAAGCGCTAACCAGTACGAGCCAGCGTGAGTCATCACAACCACCACCGGCCAGTACTAGGCAGCTAGCCAGCCAGCGTGAATCAGCGCGAACCGGCACTCTGTACAGGTCGATATCGTATGAGGCTCTATGAACTATTCATATGAAATATGAAATATGAAAGGAAATAGAATGGTTGACTATAAGAATTGGATTCCTCGGGGTATGTTGGCAGCTTCGGGAGGCGGAGCTCTCGTGGCGCTTGTCGGCGTGGTAATATGCAAAATAAGCGGTACCTTACAGGGCGTTCGCCTCTGCGCGTTGATTCTTTTTGGAGCGGTATTTGTTGCGTTCGGCTTGTTCTTCTTATGGGCAGCCTTTGCGTATCGTGCATTTTCGTATCGCGGCAGGCGACATCTTTCAAAAGACATCGTTGAAGGAGTGGCTGCATACGTGCAGCTTCCTCAGGATGGTTTGGGACTTGATGTTGGCTGCGGAAGCGGAGCTTTGACCATAGCTTGTGCAAAAGCAAATTCTCAAGCGTCAATGATCGGGATTGACCGCTGGGGGAAGGAGTACGCTTCGTTCAGTAAGCGTCTGTGTGAGAACAATGCTCGTGCCGAGAAGATCGGCAATGCTTCATTTCAGGCAGGAGATGCCGTAAAACTTGATTTTGCTGATGAGACTTTCGATGCGGTTGTCAGCAATTACGTTTACCACAATATAACTCGTGTTGATCGACAGCAGCTCCTGCGTGAAACGCTCCGCGTACTTAAAAAAGGTGGCACCTTTGCCATACATGATCTTATGGGCCCTCGGCGCTATGGTGATATGCAGACATTTATACAGAGCTTGAAAGATGAGGGTTACGAGAGTGTGGAGCTTTTGGATACGGCTTCAGGAAAGTTCATGAGTATGCGCGAAAGTCGTTGGCTCATGCTGTCGGATTCAAAACTCTTAGTGGGGAAGAAATAAGAAGCGCAGAATACTTTATGCACAAAGCCTCAGTAAAGAGGAGAGCGAATGCTCAATAAGGAGTGCACAAAGCCTCACGAAAAAATCTCTCATAGGAGGATAAAAAGAGACGCTGCGCATAAGCACAATGCGTTAAAGATGCGTACAATATACCAAAGCACTTCTCGGTAAAAATGGAGATTTTTTGATAAGATACGCCCGGGAGCGTGGTTTGCGTTGACAAGAGTGGGGAAGCAACGTATTATTTTCCCGCTTACGAGGTGAGAGATAGGAATTAATCCTTCTTATATCACGTGGTAAGTGCCTGAAAAGAGCAAATGGGGATATGGCACAGCGGCAACTGCGGCGGACTGTAAATCCGCTCCCTCTGGGTTCCTTGGTTCGAGTCCAAGTATCCCCACCACGCCCGTGTAGCTCAGTCGGTAGAGCACTTCGTTGGTAACGAAGAGGTCACCGGTTCAAATCCGGTCGCGGGCTCCATTTGTATTTTTAGGTATACACCGATGCCGGTGTAGCTCAGCTGGTTAGAGCACGCGGCTCATACCCGCGATGTCACTGGTTCGAATCCAGTCACCGGTACCAGATTCTTTGCAGTGTATGTACAGTAATGTGGGTATACTGTTGGAATATACAGAGAAGTTTCACCACGGTCTAGCCCGAGGGTTAGTTCCAGAAGGAGGATTGGCAATGGCCAAGGAAAAGTTTGACCGCTCTAAGCCACACGTAAACATCGGTACGATTGGTCACGTCGACCACGGTAAGACTACCCTTACTGCAGCAATCACTAAGGTTCTCTCTGAGACCGAGGGCTGCAAGGCAGACTTTACCGCCTTCGAGAACATCGATAAGGCTCCCGAAGAGCGTCAGCGTGGTATTACCATTTCCGTTGCTCACGTTGAGTATGAGACATGGGAGCGCCACTACGCTCACGTTGACTGCCCAGGCCATGCAGACTACATCAAGAACATGATTTCCGGTGCAGCTCAGATGGATGGCGCAATCCTCGTTATTGCTGCTACCGATGGTCCTATGGCTCAGACCCGCGAGCACATTCTTCTTGCACGTCAGGTCGGCGTTCCTTACATCATCGTCTTCCTGAACAAGTGCGATATGGTTGATGACGAGGAGCTCATTGACCTCGTTGAGATGGAAACCCGTGACCTTCTGTCCGAGTATGACTTCCCCGGAGACGATCTTCCTATCGTCCGTGGCTCCGCTCTTGGTGCTCTTAACGGAGAAGAGAAGTGGATGGAGTCCGTCCGCGAGCTCATGCACACCGTTGATTCCTACATCCCAACACCTGCTCGTGACAACGAGAAGCCCTTCCTGATGGCCATTGAGGACGTCATGACCATTTCCGGTCGTGGTACCGTTGCCACCGGTCGTGTTGAGCGCGGCGAGCTTAAGCTCAATGAGCCTGTTGAGATCGTTGGTATCAAGCCTACTCAGAGTTCCGTTGCCACCGGTATCGAGATGTTCCGTAAGACCATGGACTTCTGCGAGGCTGGCGATAACGTCGGTATCCTGCTTCGTGGCGTTAAGCGCGAGGATATCGAGCGCGGTCAGGTTCTCTGCAAGCCTGGTAGCGTTACTCCTCACAAGAAGTTCACCGGTGAGGTTTACGTTCTGACCAAGGACGAAGGCGGCCGTCACACACCGTTCTTCTCCGGTTATCGTCCTCAGTTCTACTTCCGTACCACCGATGTCACCGGTGACATCTATGAGCTCACCGATGCGAATGGCGGCAAGGTTGAGATGGCTATGCCTGGCGACCACATCACCGTTGGTTGCGAGCTTATCCACCCAATCGCTATGGAGACCGGTCTTAAGTTTGCTATCCGCGAGGGTGGCCACACCGTCGGCGACGGTCGTGTCTCTACCATTATTGAGTAGACAGCACCGTAATCGGTAATGTTTTCACTGACCCGGTGCCCTTAAGGGTGCCGGGTTTTTTATGAATATCGGATTCTGGTTGACACGGAGTGCTACTAGGTAATAGACTTATCAGCCGCGTCACATTTTAGATCAGCACGTGACCGTGTTCAGGAGGAATAATGCGCACACTCGTTACTCTCGCTTGCACTGAGTGCAAGCGTCGTAATTACACTACGGATAAGAACAAGTCCAACAACCCCGATCGTATGGAGTTGAAGAAGTACTGCCCGTGGTGCCACAAGCACACGGTACACCGTGAGACTCGCTAGGCTAGTGGGTCAAATTTAGGCCAGTAGCTCCAATGGTAGAGCGGCGGTCTCCAAAACCGTTTGTTGAGGGTTCGAGTCCTTCCTGGCCTGCCAGATTAAACCACCGGCCTTACCCGTACGGGAAGGCCGGTTTGTATGTTTGCTTGAGTAAGAAAGACCCCGAAGGAGATTAAGGGATGGCAAACCGAGAGCGTAACAAGAGGAGTGTCCGTAAGGCGCGTGCTGCACAGCGTGCACAACGTGAAGCCGTACAGGCTTCGGCTGCCCCTGTTGCTGAGGCCAAGGCTGCTAAAGTTGCAAAGGCTAGCTCTGCGAAACAGGAAAAGGCGCTTGAGCGCAAGAGCAACCCCGGCTTTTTCGGACGAATCAAGAACTACTTCAGCGGTGTTCGCACAGAGATGCACCGTGTGGTATGGCCAACGAAGCCTGAACTGGCCAACTGGTCGCTTGCCGTTATTTGCATGGTTGTCTTTTTTGGCCTGATGACCTTTCTGGTGGATACCGGTATCGTTGCCGGCCTTGTCAGATTTACAGGACTAAGGGGATAAGCATGGCAAAACGCTGGTATGTTCTCCATACCTATTCAGGATATGAGAACAAAGTCATGAACGATCTCGAGCATCGCGTTGAGGCCTATGGCCTTCAGGATGCCGTTGTGGACGTTCAGGCTCCAGGCGAGATGGTTACGGAAGTTAAAAAGCGTGGCGAGAAGGACGTGACCTCCACAAAAGAAGTCAAGTTCTATCCGGGCTATGTTTTGGTACGTATGGAGCTTGACGATAACACGTGGTCCGTCGTACGCAATACCCCGGGCGTTACCGGCTTTTTGGGCGTTGACGGTAAGCCGTCTCCGCTTCGCCGTGAAGAGTTCAATAAAATGATGCGTCGTTCCGGCGGTAAGGCCGACGCAACAACCCTTAAGCGCGTTACCACTGATGTTGAAGTCGGGCAGTCGGTACATGTTCTTTCCGGACCGCTTGCAGACTTTGACGGTATCGTGTCTGAGGTCAATGCTGAGTCTGGCAAGATTAAGGTCATGCTCACCATCTTTGGCCGCGAAACTCCGGTTGAGCTAACGCTTGATCAGATTTCCGTCAAAGACTAACAAACGAGTACCACTGTCGGTACGAGAACAAAGGTACATCCGCTTGACCTGCCTCATTGAGGATTGCTTCTCGGGAAAAGCGCGACGATAAATTGCGAAATGAGTTATTTCAGGAGGAAGTAACATGCCAGCTAAAAAGGTCGTTAACTTCATAAAGCTTCAAATTCCTGCTGGTCAGGCAAATCCGGCGCCTCCCGTAGGACCTGCTCTTGGTGCCGCTCAGGTCAACATCATGCAGTTCTGCCAGGCATTTAACGCTGCCACTCAGGATAAGGCAGGAGATATCATCCCTGTTGAGATCTCCGTCTACGAAGATCGTTCTTTTGATTTTGTCACCAAGACACCACCGGCGGCTCAGCTTATTAAAAAAGAGCTTAAGCTTAAGAGCGGCTCGGGTGTTCCTCAGCGCGACAAGGTAGGCCAGCTCACCGATGAGCAGCTGACTAAGATCGCTGAGATCAAGATGCCGGATCTCAATGCAAATGACATTGAGGCCGCAAAGAAGATTGTCGCCGGCACTGCCCGCTCCATGGGCGTTACCATTGCCGAGTAGTTTGTTTTCTCGCCGGCGAGTGATTCTCGCCGGCTTGATGCTTCTCTGAAGGTGGCCATATAAAGGTATGGCCGTGATGTGGGAGGGCAGACGCCCGTTGACCACAGGAGGTATGGATATGTCAAAGCACGGAAAGAATTACACAAGTGCAGCCGCTAAGGTTGAGCGCGCAAAGCTTTACAGCCCCAAAGAGGCAATGACCCTTGCCAAAGAGCTTGCGAGCGCAAAGTTTGATGAAACCGTAGAGGTTGCCATTCGTTTGGGTGTCGATACCCGTAAAGCCGATCAGAACGTTCGCGGTTCAATTTCACTTCCTCACGGCACCGGTAAGAGCGTACGAGTTGCCGTCTTTGCCGAGGGCGAGAAGGCCCGTGAAGCGGAGGCTGCCGGCGCTGATATCGTGGGTGGCGACGAGCTTGTCGAGGCCGTTCAGAAGGGCAACCTTGATTTTGACGCAGCCATTGCAACCCCTCAGATGATGGGTAAGGTCGGTAAGCTTGGTCGCATCCTTGGACCCCGTGGTCTTATGCCTAACCCCAAGCTTGGTACGGTAACCATGGATGTCGCAAAGATGGTTTCCGAGCTCAAGGCCGGTCGTGTTGAGTATCGTGCTGACCGTTACGGTATCTGCCATGTTCCTATGGGCAAGGCTTCCTTTGAGGTACAGCAGCTTGTTGAGAACTATGGCGCACTTTTAACCGAGATTCTTCGCGTGAAGCCTTCGTCTGCTAAGGGCAAGTACGTCAAGTCCGTTGTTATCTCTTCTACGATGGGCCCTGGCATTAAGGTTGACTCCACAAAAGTTCGTAACTTTATGGAGGACTAAGTTGTACTGGGCATATTGCTCGACAACGTCATAGGTTAGGAACAGGCGAGGTCCGGGTTTTCGGGCCTCGCTTTTCTATGGGTCTCCAGACCTGTGATGCACTTTTGAAAAGCTGTGAGGTACTTTTGCAGAGCTGTGAGGTACTTTTTTATGGCGAGAAGACCGCTTTTCTCGCTAAATGTACCTCACAGCCCCCTGTTTTGAAGCAGAAAAGTACATCACAGGTCGACGGATCTACCTCACAGGTCGCAAGAATGACAGAAAGAAAAGCATAGCCTGGATATCACGTCAGATGGTGATGCAAGATTTGGACTTGACGCACGAGGGGTTGTCGTGCGATAATGACTAGCGCAAGATATTCGTCTTGTAGTTGCACGTTCGCTGCCAAAGACAGCCGGTGTCTGGAAACAGACTTAAAGGGATTACCCGCCTGCCGAGGTGGTCTTGAAGATAGAATCCTCAGACCCCGCTTTGGTTGCAAAGTGGGGTCTTTTTCATGGAGGAGTTCATGTGGAGGGCCAACCACGTGGCGCTCGTGCCCGATACATGGATAAAGGAGGTGTATTGAATGCCAGCACAGAATAAGCTTGATATGCTCGAGAAGATCTCCGCATCTTTGGAGAACTCAAAGGGCGTTTTTGTCATCGATTATCGTGGTCTTTCCGTTAAGGAGACTCAGGAGCTTCGTCGTGCACTTCGCGCCGCTCACTCCGAGATGAAGGTGTACAAGAACAATATCGTCAAGATTGCTCTTAAGAATGCCGGTATGCCAGAGATTGACGACATGCTCGCCGGAACCTGCGCATATGTATTCTTTGAGAATGATCCTGTTGATGCGGCAAAGGTTATCAAGGAAGAGGCAAAGAAGCTCAAGAAGCTTGAGTTCCTTGGTGGCATTGCTGACGGACAGGCTCTGAGTGCAGATGGCGCTAAGGCATATGCTGACCTTCCTTCTCGCGAGGAACTTATCGCAAAGTTTGTCTTTGTTGCAGCAAGCCCGCTTTCTGGTATTGCTCAGGTTACCGCAGGTCCCGCACGGGCTCTTGCTACCGCACTTTCTGCAGTTGCAGATCAGAAAAACGCTGCGTAGTGTGGCGTAGGCCGCATCATGCAGTGAGCCGCAATACGCGGCTTTGTACGTAGTCGATATGAGCGCATAACATTCGTCTGTGCTCAAAACATGCGCACACGCGCACTTTAAAAGGAGAATTGACATGGCTGTCACTAAAGATGAGATTATTGAGGCCCTGAAAGAGATGCCCGCACTCGAGCTTTCTGAGCTCGTTCACGAGCTTGAGGATGTCTTCGGCGTTTCCGCTGCTGCTCCTGTCGCAGTTGCAGCTGCTCCTGCAGCCGGTGGCGCTGCCGAGGGTGCCGCTG
The DNA here is from genome assembly GCA_024691995.1 of Atopobiaceae bacterium. Taxonomy (GTDB): domain Bacteria; phylum Actinomycetota; class Coriobacteriia; order Coriobacteriales; family Atopobiaceae; genus Lancefieldella. The sequence goes on from JAILNA010000002.1 coordinate 37,519, forward strand.
AGGAGAAGACCAACTTTGACGTTGTTCTTGAGGGCTTTGGTGCCAACAAGATTGCTGTCATTAAGGTTGTCCGCGAGCTCACTTCCCTTGGTCTCAAGGAGGCAAAGGAGGTCGTTGAGGGTGCTCCTAAGGCTGTTCTCGAGGGCGCAAAGAAGGATGACGCTGAGGCTGCTAAGGCTAAGCTTGAAGAGGCCGGTGCTACCGTCACCCTTAAGTAAACAGTGCTTAAACGCTGATTTACAAGGCTTTTGCGAGAAGATCTTCTCGCATATATGGTCTGACAATAAAGAGGCTGGGGATGAACCCGGCCTCTTTTTTATTGCGTGTACGGTTCTGCACTGTATACGGTTTTGCTACGCGAACGGTAAAAAGATTTGATGTGATTCTCCACAATTTCTACACAAATCTTGAGACATAAAATATATGGGGAAATGTAAAACCGCAGGTGAATTTTCAAAAGCAATAAGATAGCGAATATATTGCAAGAAATCAAGTATTTCTATTGACGGAAAAACAACACTTGACTAAATTATTAGGTTGCGATAATTGCCACCTTCCACCCTTTGAAGGAGGACAACCTGGTGTCTAACGCAAAGAATGTAGCACTGACTACACCCCAGGCACAGACTGGCCGTAGGACCTTTAGTAAAATCCCAGAAGCTATGCCACTTCCTAACCTCATTGAGGTTCAACGGGAGTCGTTTGAGCGTTTCATGGGTGAGGGACTGCAAGAGTCCTTCTCAGAATTTTCACCGATCGAGAGCAATAACGGCACGATGGAAGTTGCCTTTGGTGACCACCAGTTTGGTGACCCCATCAGCTCTATTGCCGAGTGCAGAGCCAAGGATATGACCTATCAAGCTCCGCTTATGGTGGATATCACTTTCTTGAACAAGGAGACGGGTGAGAAAAAGGAACAGCTCATCTATATGGGTGACTTTCCTCTCATGACCGAGCGCGGTACGTTTATCATCAACGGCACCGAGCGTGTTGTGGTCTCTCAGCTTGTTCGCTCTCCCGGCGTGTACTTCTCGGCAGAAATGGATAATGGCATACTGGTACACCATGCCCAATTCATTCCCGCACGTGGTGCATGGCTTGAGTTTGAAATCGACAAGCGCGGGCATTTGGTAGTCTCCATTGACCGTAAGCGTCGTATGAGCGCAACAATCTTCCTTCGCGCGCTGGGTATTGCCGTTACCGACGATGAGATTCTTTCGCTTCTTGGAGATTCTGACGTCGTGCGCAATACCATCGAGCGTGATACGGCAACCACGAAAGAAGACGCTCTTCTTGAGGTGTTCCGCCGTCAGCGTCCGGGTGAGCCACCAACCGTTGATTCTGCTCGTACACTGATTAACAACCTGTATTTCCATCATCAGCGCTATGATTTGGCTCGCGTCGGTCGCTATAAGATCAACAAGAAGCTTGGTCTTGAGATAGCTGCAGATCAGCGCATTTTAACCGATGAAGATATTGTCGCCGCTCTTCAGTTCTTGCTTGCGGTTCATGCAGGTGATGAGACAAAGCATCTCGATGACATCGATCACTTTGGTAACCGTCGTGTGCGCACCGTAGGCGAGCTTGTTCAAAACCAGTTCCGTATTGGTATGAGCCGTATGGAGCGTGTGGTTCGTGAGCGCATGGCGTCTCAGGATCCCGATGATATTGCACCTGATACCCTCATCAATATTCGCCCCATTGTGGCGGCCATCAAAGAGTTCTTTGGTTCTTCTCAGCTGTCTCAGTTTATGGATCAATCAAACCCTCTGGCCGGTCTTACCCACAAGCGCCGTTTGTCAGCGCTTGGCCCGGGAGGCCTTGCGGGTCACAAGTCGGGTTCCAGCCGCCGTACCAACGTGCCAACGGCTGTCCGCGACGTCCACAACTCACACTACTCTCGTATGTGCCCCATCGAGACTCCCGAAGGCCCCAACATCGGTCTTATCGGCTCGCTGGCACTGTATGCGCATGTCAATGAGTACGGTTTTATCGAGGCTCCGTATCGTAAGGTCGTAGGTGGCAAGGCTACCGATGAGATCGTATGGATGACGGCAGATGAGGAAGAAAACCACATCATTGCGCCGGCAAATACGCCCATTGATCCTAAAACCGGCCGTTTTGTTGAGATTGACCATTCCGGCAAGGTAGTCAATGCCGATCGTGTCATTGCACGTACGCGCGACTTCGACGGTTCTTTTGGTGCTCCCGCACAGGTGTCCGTTGAAGACGTTGATCGCATGGACGTATCTCCGCGACAGCTTCTTTCCGTTGCGGCAAACTTGATTCCGTTCCTTGAGCACGACGATGCAAAGCGTACGCTCATGGGCGCAAACATGCAGCGCCAGGCAGTGCCTCTGATTCGCTCCCATGCACCATACGTTGGTACCGGCATGGAGGCCAGAGCGGCTCTTGATTCCGGAGAGCTTATTTGTGCAAAACATGCGGGCGAGATTACCGAGGCAGACGCCGCTCATGTAACCGTGTATTCAGATGAGTACGGTTCGGAGACATATGATCTTCCTAAGTATGAGCGTTCCAATCAATCTACCTGCATAAACCATCGTCCCATTGTCAAAGTGGGCGATTTGGTAGAGAAGGGTCAGCCGCTTGCGGACGGTCCTTCCGTCGATCACTCCGAGTTGGCGCTTGGCGCAAACCTTACCGTGGCATATATGCCGTGGGAAGGCTACAACTACGAGGACGGCATCATCGTTTCCGAGCGCGTTATGCAAGAGGACCTTCTCACGTCCGTCAATATCTCTCGTCATGAAATTGACGCACGTGATACCAAGATCGGCTCTGAAGAGATTACGCGTGAGATTCCCAACGTTGGTGAGGATATGCTCGCCAACCTTGATGAAGACGGCATTATCCGCATCGGTGCTGAAGTTGGCCCCGGAGACATCCTTGTCGGTAAGGTCACTCCAAAGGGCGAGACATCGGAGACGGCGGAAGCAAAGCTTCTGCGCGCCATCTTTGGCAACAAGTCCAACGATGTCCGTGATACTTCGCTGCGCGTTCCTCACGGTTCCTATGGCCGCGTCGTCGACGTTGTACGTTTTGACCGCAAAGACAAAGGCTCTGACGAGAAGGGCAATGAGCTTCCTCCCGGAGTCAATACGCTGGTTCGTGTCTACATTGCACAGCGCAGAAAGATTCAGCAGGGCGATAAGATCGCGGGCCGTCACGGTAACAAGGGCGTTATCTGTAAGGTTCTGCCTGTTGAGGATATGCCGTATATGGCGGACGGTACGCCTATCGACGTAATTCTCGACCCATTGGGCGTTCCTTCCCGTATGAACGTGGGCCAGCTGCTTGAATGCCACCTCGGCTGGGGCGCCGCTCATGGCTGGGACGACGATGACGCAGACTCCAAGCGTTATGTGCCCGGACCCATCCCCGTGTCCACGCCGCTTTTTGACGGTGCAACCGATACCGATGTTGCGGAGATTGTCCGTCGTACCAACATCAATATGCTTAACAAGGCTCAGCAGGAGTATGGCGAGCATATGCGTGAGGAGTTTATTCCCCAGCTTAACGGCCGCGGCAAGACCACCCTCTATGACGGTCGTACCGGTGAGGCATTCAAGAGTCCCATTACGGTTGGCTGCTCCTATATTCTGAAGCTCGGCCATATGGTTGACGACAAGATCCACGCACGTTCAACCGGTCCGTACTCGCTGGTTACTCAGCAGCCATTGGGCGGTAAGGCTCAGTTTGGCGGTCAGCGTTTTGGTGAGATGGAAGTTTGGGCACTGTATGCATACGGTGCCGCCAACGTCCTTCAGGAGATTTTGACCGTTAAGTCTGACGACACCAACGGACGTGTGAAGACCTACGAGTCCATCATCAAGGGAGAAAATATTCCTACGGCAGGCATTCCGGAATCCTTCAAGGTTCTGGTTAAAGAGATTCGCTCGCTTGCTCTGGACATTGAGCCAATTTCATATCGCAAGCGCAACGAGCAGACTCACAAGCCCACCGAGGATACGAGTGAGAAAACCTTTGATGTTCTTGCCGGGCTTGAAGCAAACGAACTTGATGCCGATCCGTCTCAGGCTGACGATGATGTAGCAGCACTTGTAGGCGACGCGACCACCGATAAGGAGTAGCGACTGTGGCAGATTTCGATTCCACTGATTTTGACGCCATTAAGATTTCCCTGGCGTCTGCTGAAGATATTCGCAAATGGTCCCATGGTGAGGTAAAAAAGCCTGAGACCATCAACTACCGCTCCTTGAAACCGGAACGTGACGGTCTTTTCTGCGAGAAGATCTTTGGACCGGTGAAGGACTGGGAGTGTAACTGCGGCAAATACAAGGGCATTCGCTTTAAGGGCATTGTCTGTGAGAACTGCGGCGTTGAAGTGACAACCGCCAAGGTTCGCCGCGAGCGCATGGGCCACATTGAGCTTGCCGCTCCGGTAAGCCATATTTGGTACTTCAAGAGCCCTACAAGTTTCCCACTTGCGCGTCTTCTTGACATCAAGAGCAAAGATCTTGAGAAGGTTCTCTACTTTGCGTCATATATCGTCACGAGTGTCGATACCGAGGCGCGAGAGGCTGACGCCGAAGATCTGCGCGAAGAGCTGGCAGCGGATCTTGAAGAGCTTGATGCCGAGCGCGATGACCAAATTGAGCGCCTCAAAGAACAGGGAAAGCCTGCCGGCGAGGAGTTTGATGACTTCGAGCCTCTCTCTGAGGATGAAATTCGTGCCGGTATTGCCGATTTGGAAGAAGAGTACGAGGAAGAGAAGGTTCTTCGTCGCGAGGCATACGAGAAGTTCATGCAGCTTGAGACTCGCGAGCTCATCACCGATGAAGGGCTCTTCTCCGAGCTTAAGCGCTACTATGGCATTTACTTTAAGGGCGGCATGGGTGCTGAGGCAATCCGTGAGCTTATCCGTGGCGTTGATTTGGACAAAGAGGCCGAGGAGCTTCGCGCCATTATCGCCAATGAGGATTCTCAAAAGCAAAAGCGCGAGAAGGCCATCAAGCGTCTTGAGATTGTTGACGCCTTCCTTAAGGGCGGAAACGATCCCGCTAACATGATTCTTGACGTCATTCCCGTTATTCCGCCCGATCTTCGTCCTATGGTTCAGCTTGACGGCGGTCGCTTTGCGGCATCTGACCTTAACGATCTGTATCGTCGTGTTATCAACCGCAATAACCGCCTGAAGCGTCTGCTTGATCTGGATGCTCCGGCAATCATCGTCAACAACGAGAAGCGCATGCTTCAGGAATCCGTCGATGCGCTCTTTGACAACGGTCGTCGTGGCCGTCCGGTAACCGGCAGAGGAGGCCGTCCTTTGAAGTCTCTTGCCGAGGCTCTCAAGGGCAAACAAGGCCGCTTCCGCCAGAACCTTCTGGGTAAGCGCGTCGATTATTCCGGTCGTTCCGTTATCGTTGTTGACCCGCATCTGAAGTTGCACCAGTGCGGTCTTCCGTCGGCCATGGCGCTTGAGCTCTTTAAGCCGTTTGTGATGCGCCGCTTGGTTGAGCTGCACAAGGTTGAAAACGTCAAGGGTGCGAAGCGCGCCATTGACCGTGGTCTTCCTGCGGTTTGGGACGTCCTTGATGAGGTCATTCAGAATCGTTTGGTACTCTTGAACCGTGCACCTACGCTTCACCGCCTGTCCATCCAGGCGTTTGAGCCGGTTCTTGTTGAAGGTAAGGCAATTCACCTTCACCCGCTGGTATGCGCTCCGTTTAACGCTGACTTCGACGGCGACCAGATGTCGGTTCACGTGCCCCTTTCCACTCAGGCACAGACCGAGGCTCGCGTACTCATGCTTTCGTCCAATAACCTGCGTAGCCCCGCATCCGGTAAGGTGCTTACCGTACCTTCTCAGGATATGGTTTTCGGTGTCTACTTCCTTACTTCGGAAAAGTCCGGCGAGCAGGACAAGACGCTGACGTTTGCAAGCTTTAACGATGCGCTTCTCGCCATTGACACAAATCCCGATCAGGATATTCAGGCGAAGGTTGTCGTTCGTGTAAGCTCGGCCGATGCGAACGCGCATGACGAGGGTGGCCGTCCGATCTTCCGTATTATGTGTGGTCGTGGCCAGTTTGAGGACTTGGACGTATCCGAGCATCCTCAGCGTTTTGAGACAACGGTTGGTCGCATCATCTTTAACCGTCAATGCCTGCCTGAGGATTACCCGTTCATTAACTACAAGATGGTGAAGTCCGATATTGGCATGTTGGTAAATGATTGCTGCGATCGCTATCCGATGGCAGACGTTGAGCCAATCCTTGACGCCATTAAGGCAACGGGATTCCACTATGCCACCATTGCCGGTTTGACCGTTTCCGTGTGGGACGCAGTCATTCCCGACAATAAGGCACAGCTTTTGTCTGAGGCTCAGAAGCGCGTCGATCAGATTAACGAGTACTACGAGGATGGCTTCCTTTCCGAGCGCGAACGCCACACCGAGGTTGTTAATGCGTGGACGGAGTGCACCGATACGCTTGGCTCTGAGATGCTTGAGGGCTTTGCAGAGAATAACCCCATCTACATGATGGCCGATTCGGGCGCCCGTGGTTCCAAGACACAGCTTCGCCAGCTGGCTGGTATGCGTGGACTCATGGCTGATATGTCCGGTGAGACCATCGACCTTCCCATTAAGGCAAACTTCCGTGAAGGTCTTGAGCCACTTGAGTACTTCATTTCAACCTATGGTGCGCGTAAGGGTCTTGTCGATACGGCTTCTCACACATCTGACTCTGGTTACCTGACTCGTCGACTTGTCGACGTTGCACAAGACGTCATTGTGCGCGAGGAGGACTGCGGTACTGATGAGGCAATTACGTATCCCATTATTAAGCCTGGTCAGAGCTCCGTTGATGCCGATCTCGTGGGCCGTTGCACGCTTGAGGACGTTTGCGATCCCAAGACCGGCGAAGTTCTTATCGCGGCCGGCGGTTACGTAGAGTCCGTTGACGATCTGAAGAAGCTTATTGAGCACGGTTTGAAGAAGATTCGCCTTCGCGCGCTGCTTACCTGCAAGTCCAAATATGGCGTGTGTCAGAAGTGCTACGGCTGGGATCTTTCTACCCGTCGTCCGGTCAACATTGGTACGGCTGTCGGCGTTATCGCCGCTCAGTCCATCGGTGAGCCGGGTACTCAGCTTACGATGCGTACCATTCACTCCGGTGGCGTTGCCGGTGCCGAGGATATTACACAGGGTCTCCCGACGGTCGCTCGTATGTTCGACGTTGTCGGTAATGTTAACGAGAAGATTCTCGGTCGTGAGGCCGACCTCGCTCCTGTTTCGGGCACGCTTCTCATTACGCCGGAGACGACCGAATATCTGCTTCGGATTGTCGACAGTGAAGATCACTCGCGCATTCTTGAGGAGTGGCGCGTTCCTGCTTCCGTTCGTTTCATGCCTGACATCGAGGAGGGTGTGGAAGTTCGTGCAGGCGATCAGATCACGCGCGGCTTTGTTAACTTCCGCTTGCTGCGTAAGCTTACTGACATCGAATCCACGATGCACACGTTTGTCGAGTCCGTTAAAGACGTTTATACGTCACAGGGCGTTGATCTGAACGACAAGCACATTGAGGTTATTGCCCGTCAGATGCTTCGTCGCGTTCAGGTTACGAACCCCGGAGATTCTCAGTATCTGCTGGGACAGTACGTTGACCGGTATGTCTTTGCGGATACGGTCAGGAATATCACGCTTGCCGGCGGTACGCCGCCTGAGGCCGAGCCTGCCATTTTGGGCACCTTAAAGGTTGCAAGCTCCATTGACTCCTGGCTCTCCAGCGCTTCGTTTATCCGCACCGCAGGCGTTCTCACGTCATCCGCCATTGAGGGCGATGTCGATCACCTGTTGGATCTCAAGTCCAACGTCATCGTCGGTAAGCAGATTCCTGCAGGTACCGGACTTTCCGCGTACAGCGACGTTGAGCTTACCTATCACGGTACCAAGATTGACGGACCCACTTCCGATAGGGCAAAGGTGCTGCCGGATTGGGCACCACAGAGCCTTAAAGACATTGAAGAGAAGCTTCCAAAGCAGCTTGATTGGGTTGGCGACGAGTACGGCAACGGGAGCATTTTCTCGAAGAACGGGCGTACCCTTTCAAGTGAGGATGCCAAGCTGTACCTCTTTGACGACCTTGGGGTTTCCCAGCGCTGGACCAATAAGTTCTCCGAGGTTGGCATTGAGACGGTTGGGGATCTGATTGGTAAGACCGAAGAAGACCTTCTCCGCATTGACGGCATTGGCTCCAAGGCAATTGAGGAGCTCCGCCAGGGTCTTGATGCCCGCAACCTTCTCTACATCCTTGAGCCCGATGAGGACGAGGCCGATGCCGAGGATCTTTCCCAGCTGCTTAACATGGTCTTCTCGCCGGATGCTGACGGAGGGTTGATGCTTGGTACGGCCGCTCCGGCAACGCATGAAGGCTCTGACCTTGAGCTCATTGGCAGCAGCAATACCGATAACCTTGATTCGGATATCATCAACGAAGATCTTGGCTCGCTTGATGACCTTCTTTCTCAGGTTGTGCGTCTCGATGCACAGGCAGAAGGCAAAAAGACCAAGTAGTTTTGTTTCATGCAGCGATGTTTTAAGAACCCCGGCTTTGGTCGGGGTTCTTTTTATGAGTATGGGGCAAGCAGATAATGAGCTGAGTGAGCGAGAAGGACGAATACGTGCCGTGTAAATATCGCGTAGGTATCCGTAAAGCAGGTATACTTGCAAGGAACGATTTCGATGGAGATAGAGTGGATAGCTATGAGTGAACTACACACAACCTGTGAGCCTATTTCAGAAGAAGCGCTTCGTGAATTTCTCGTGAACGACGATGTCATCTATGATGCAACGCAGATTTTTGATGCGCTTTCGGACTTTACCCGCTTTCAAATTCTTGGTGCGCTTGCACTTGGCGAGAAGAGCGTTACGGAGCTGCAAGACCTTCTTCCTGTCTCACAATCGGCAACTTCGCATCAACTGCGCCTCCTGCGCGACAGAGGGCTGGTTACCGCTCACAGAGACGGTCGCCGCGTCATTTACTCTCTTGCCGACGAACATGTTATTACACTGATCAGCGTAGGCCTTGCGCATGCGGCACACCTACACGAGTAAGTCGAGACGCGCGGCACACCTCCATGAGCGAGCCGAGCGTTGAGGCGCACCGAATAGCCTTGCACATACGTATTCCTTTGCGAGCGCCTGGCTCCGTTCATCGATTGATGAGAAAACCGGCGTGATTTTGGTGTCATTTCAAGTATGCTGATAAAATTAAACGTCAGTAGATTTTGTAGGATGAAGTTTTGTGAACGGTACGTTTTGTGGATGGAGACTGCAATAGGGGAGTCTGTCTGCACTTTTCTCGTCTGCACTGTCCACATAACGTAATTATCGGGGGAGACAATAATGAGTGACTATCGCGTCATAGAAGTTAAACAGAGCGTTTTGGCATCCAACGACCAGAAAGCCAACGAACTTCGCAGCAAAATGAAGGAAAAAGGGACACTGCTTATTAATTTGATGTCGTCTCCCGGGTCCGGAAAAACAACGATGCTCCGTCGAACCATCAAGGCACTTAAAGGGGAGCTTGATATTGCCGTTATGGAAGCCGACATTGATTCCGATGTCGATGCCGCCGCTATTTCAGAGGTGGGCGCTCAGACGATTCAACTTCATACGGGAGGCATGTGTCATCTGGATGCCGCTATGTGCGCACAAGGACTCGAAGGTCTTGCCGCAGGCGACACCAACGTAATCTTCTTGGAAAATGTGGGCAACCTTGTGTGTCCTGCGGAATTTGATACGGGAGCGGGCGTTAATATCACCATTTTATCTGTTCCCGAGGGGGACGATAAACCGCTTAAGTATCCCCTTATGTATCAGGTTTGTGATCTGGTGCTTGTGAATAAAACGGACGTCATGTCATATTTTGATTTCGATCTCGATACCCTTTGCAAAAACGTCGCCATGCGCAACCCCAAGGCACGTGTTATCCCCATTTCGGCTCAGACGGGAGACGGTATGGACGCGTGGTATCAGTGGTTGCGCGAGCGCGTTGTAGCATGGAAGACAGAGAAGTAAGGTTAAAGTGGTTTCATCTGGCCAGATAGGAGAGGAAATGGCTGAGGAGATTCCCGTACGTGTAACCCCGCCCGACGGCAATCCTATGCGAGGAGACTTAACCGATGCGGAGATTGCGGCTCGCAATGTATTGCCTGTGACCAATCCCGCTGGCGAGGCTATCAAAAACATTAAAGAAAATCACATTACCGAAAACAAAGACGTGGTGTCCTACCGCAAACCAAATCCGAACGAACCCGGCCCTGCTGCCGGTGAGCCTTTGAAACCCGGCGTTCTTCGCGAAGTTCAAAAAATTACCGACCGCCTCGGCCACAAAGTGACCAAGGATGACCCTGAATACTGGGGTATCGCATCGGTGATGACCGAAGAAGAAGCCGCCGTTACCAAGCACATGAAAGTGCGCGTGCCCATGACCTTCTCGGCACTGCAAAGTGCCACCGGTCTGGCGGCTCCAAAATTGCAGGAGCTTCTCGACAGCATGTCCGTCAAAGGCATCATTGAATACAACTGGGAAAACGCCGAGCGTGAAAAACAGTACGTGCTGCCCATGTTTGTGCCCGGCTCCGCTGAGTTTACCGTGATGAATGAGAGCCAGCTGGAGGAGCATCCGGAGATAGCGACGCTGTTTGAGCGTATGACGTATCTGCCGCTGAAAATGGCTACGAAGCTGGTGCCTCCGGGAGGTGCCGGCATAGGTATGCACGTGATTCCCGTTGAGCGTTCCATTGAGCAGGTTAACCATACGGTTTCGGTGGAGCATATCTCGCATTGGCTCAAAAAATATGATCGATATGCGGCAACGCCGTGCTCGTGTCGTTTGGCCGAGCGCGTCCGCGGCGATGGTTGTGCCGACGATCCCGAGGACTGGTGCATTGCCATCGGCGACATGGCCGATTATTGCGTGGAAACCGGCAAGGGTCACTACATTACCTACGACGAGGTCATTGACATTTGCCAGCGTGCCGAGAAGAACGGCTTTGTCCATCAGATCACCAACATTGACGGCGAGGACAAAGTCTTTGCCATCTGTAACTGTAACGTAAACGTTTGCTATGCTTTGCGTACCTCGCAGCTGTTCAATACGCCGAACCTTTCCCGCTCGTCTTTTGTGGCTCATGTGGATGCGGAAAAATGCGTGGCGTGTGGCGGTTGCGTGGAGGTGTGTCCGGCGGGAGCGCCTCAGCTGGGTCAGAAGCTTTCCACCGTGCACGGTCAGCTCACCTATCCTATGCAGGATCTTCCGGACGACAAGTTCTGGGGTGAGGCTGACTGGGACTGGAATTATAAGAACAACAACCGCATTGAGTGCCACGATACCGGCACCGCTCCTTGTAAAGTTGCTTGTCCGGCCCATATTTCGGTGCAGGGATATCTCCGTATGGCAGCCGAGGGACGCTATCGCGACGCCCTCGAACTTATCAAGAAAGAAAACCCCTTCCCGGCCGTCTGCGGACGTGTGTGCAATCGTCGCTGTGAGGCGGCTTGTACGCGTGGCACGGTTGACGAGGCCATTGCCATCGACGAAGTCAAGAAGTTCATTGCCGAGAAGGACCTTGAAGCAGAACATCGCTTTGTTCCCGAGCCGGTGATCCCTTCCAACCGCGGTCGCTTTACGGAAAAGATCGCCATTATCGGCGCCGGTCCTGCGGGCCTTTCATGCGCTTTCTATCTTGCGGAGCATGGCTACAATCCGGTGGTGTTTGAGAAAAATGCGCTGCCCGGCGGCATGATGGTCTACGGCATTCCTGCCTATAAACTCCAGAAGGACGTGGTGGCCGCAGAGATTGACGTTTTGCGAGAAATGGGCGTTGAGATCCGCTGCGGCGTTGAGGTGGGCAAGGACATCTCTTTGAACGATTTGCGCCAAGACGGTTTCAAAGCGTTTTATGTGGCCATTGGCTGCCAGGGAGGTCGCAAAGCCGGTATTGCCGGAGAAGACGCTGTCGGCGTAAGTACTGCCGTTGAGTTTTTACGGACGGCTTTGGATGACCCCGCGCATGTGGTTTCCGGAAAGACCGTTGTCGTCGGCGGCGGCAACGTTGCCATTGACGCCGCTCGTGTATCCATGCGTTGCGGTGCCGATGCGGTGGCCATGTATTGCCTTGAGCAGCCCGATGAGATGCCGGCGCTTCCCGAAGAGATCGCGGAGGCCCGTGAAGACGGCGTTACCATCAATAACGGCTGGGGGCCGGCTGCAATAGAAACCACGGAAGACGGTCGTGTCCGTGGCGTTACGTTTAAGCGCTGCACGCAGGTGTTTGACGAAAACAAGCGCTTCTCGCCACGCTATGACGAGACCGACACCGTCTTTGTTGAAGCCGATAACGTGGTGCTTTCCATCGGCCAGTCCATCGAGTGGGGAAATCTGCTTGAGGGCGAGGCCGTGGAGCTGGGTCGCGGCAAGGGGGCTGTGGCTGACCCCAAGACGTACCAGACGGCGCAGCCTGATATTTTTGTCGGCGGCGATGTATATACCGGTCCAAGTTTTGTCATCAACGCCATTGCCGCGGGTCATGAAGCTGCGGTTTCGTTGCATCGTTTTGTGCAAGCAGGGTCATCGCTTACCATTGGCCGCAATCAGCGCCATTACGTTGAGCTGGATAAAAGCGAGATTGCGCTCAATCCCGATTCGTACGATCATGCGGGTAGGCAGATTCCTGCGTGCGGAAAAGTTGAGAGTATTCGTCATAACTGGAGCGATGTCCGCAAGACGTTTACGCCTGAGCAGGTGCGCATCGAGACCGCTCGCTGCCTTAAGTGTGGTGCGTCCGTGGTTGATGCCAACAAATGTATCGGCTGCGGCCTGTGCACGACACGCTGCGAATTTGATGCGATACATCTTTTCCGGGACAACCCCGAGTGTTCCACGATGGTGCGTGCGGAAGACAAGAAAACAAAGATTCTGGGGTATATCGGCAAGAGAGCTGTTAAGATCATCAAGAACAAGAAGCGCAGCGAGAAATTCGCTAAGCCCGAGTCGCACGTGACCACTGATGAGCTTGGCAATCCGGTACCGACCGGCAGTACGGGCATTTCAAGCTGACGTTGGTCAAGCTGGATCTCGGCCAGGAGGGGTGGCCGGTGCTGTGCGGTCAGGTCAAAGTGGCGGCCCGTTGAGAAAGGCATCAGGGACGGTTCATGCACGAGCTGGGCATTGCGTTTTACATTATTGATATGGTCGAAGATCTTGGGCGCCAAAATGACCTCACCTCAGTCGCTCGCGTAAAGTTGCGGCTGGGGGAGGTTTCAGGCGTCATTCCGTCGTATCTTCAAGACGTATGGCGTTGGGCTGCCGACCGCACGGATTTGATGCGCGCGGCCGAGCTTGAGATTGAGAGCGTACCGGCGATAACCCGCTGTCTTGATTGCGATCGCACCTATGCTACCGTTGAGTATGGCCGCACGTGTCCGTATTGTGCCAGCGAGAAGACCGAGCTTATCCAAGGCCAAGAACTTGAGCTGGATGAGATCGAAGCCACGTGAGAGAGCAGTGTTTCCTTATTTGCAAGATTCGGACAACTGTTGTAGATATGCTGTAGATAGTAAAACTATCTAGTGATTTGTAGCGCCTAGTCATCGTGTATCAAAAAGCTCCACTATCGTAAAATGTAGTCGTCCTTCAACAAGCAATCGCCCAAGCGAATGGTGAACCCGTGCTAAGACTGGAACGCATAAACGGAAAAAATGTATGGGATATCCTTGAACTCAAGGTGTCTGAGGAACAGAAGGCCTTTGTTGCCGGAAACGACGTGAGCATTATCGAGGCCTATACCTCCATAACAGGAAACGGACAGGTATTTCCCTTTGGTATCTACGAGGGTGCTGTACCGGTGGGTTTTTTGATGGTCGGCTTTGGCGCGGACGACTGCTGGGACGACGCTCCGGCGATAGCTTATGGTAGCTACGATCTCAGACGTCTGATGATAGACGCAAAGCATCAGGGTAAAGGATACGGGAAAGAAGCCCTCAAACTCGCGCTGGAGTTTATACGCACCTTCCCGTGTGGCAAGGCAGATTATTGCTGGCTTTCCTATGAACCTGAAAATGAAGCTGCTCGGAATCTCTATCGTTCGTTTGGATTTGTTGAGACGCGCGAGAAGGACGGCGAGGAATTGATTGCCGTTTTGAAGTTAGCTTCAGATGCACCTGAAGGAATGTCCGGTAATAAGACACTTCTTACCAACGGCGCGGTATTTCCCTCTAGCAACGAAGAGCTTCTCGCTCAGTTCTTCCAAGCGGAAAACATGCGCGATTGGGAAACATACGAGACGTTCCTTGCCGAGGATGTTATTTGGGAACTTCGAGAAGCCGGGAAAACTACGACAATCCGAGGCAAACGCGCATACATGAACCACATTCGTTCTGCGTACAAGGGGAGCGGTGCAACGTTTAGCTGCGAGGGCCTGTATGCAGGGGTCGATAACTCCCGTCTTGCCGCCATACTTGTAAACGACGCAGGTACGCGTTCGTGTGATATGTTTTGGTTTGAAGACGAGAAGATCGTCTTTGAGCTTGAGGTTATTTTGGGCTAAGTTGAATTAATGGCGCTGCCAAAAATGCGCCAAGTTGGGTTGTCATAATGGCGCTGCCGGAAATGCGCCAAGTATGGCTAGGATTGCCATACTTACTGCAAGTTTGGCATATTTGAACCATACTTGCTGCAAGTTTGGCAGATATAACCATACTTGCAGCAAGTTTGGCAGCGCTGTTCCGGCAGTACCAACTTGGCGCATTTCCGGCAGCACTGACAGCACCGGCAGTACCGGCAGCACGGACAGCTCCTGCGGTTCAACAAGAGAAGAGGACAGGCGTGCAAGCTGTACGACGAGAAGTGCTTCTCGTCAACGACAAAACATTCTTTTCCTATGGTATGGATACGCCCGGCAACGTGGTGTGTTGACGAGCAGCAAACATCGGCGTAAAGTTCTTCCTTGCGTAATTCCAAGGGGACAGTGCTGTGTCGCCTTTAGAATATGTGAAACTGCACGTAGATAGGTATAAGAAGGAGAATATCTTGCCTACTATCAACCAGCTCGTCCGCAAGGGTCGTATGAGCGTTCAGGCCAAATCCAAGAACGCCGCCTTGCAGCACAACCCTCAGAAGCGTGGCGTTTGCACCCGCGTTTTCACCACAACCCCTAAGAAGCCTAACTCGGCGCTTCGTAAGGTTGCTCGTGTACGTCTTGTCAACGGCATCGAGGTTACCGCCTACATCCCCGGCGAGGGTCACAACCTTCAGGAGCACTCCATCGTGCTTGTCCGCGGTGGCCGTGTCCGCGACCTTCCTGGCGTTCGCTATAAGGTCGTTCGTGGTGCATATGACTGCGCTGCAGTTCAGAACCGCGCAAAGGCTCGTTCCCGTTACGGCACCAAGCGTGCAAAGTAACCTCACTACTCGATTTAGTTCTTAGGAGATAAACATGCCGCGTCGCGCAGCAGCAGTACGTCGTGAGGTTATGCCTGACGCCGTCTATAACAACCGACTGGTTACCCAGCTCATCAACAAAGTTCTTCTCGATGGTAAGAAAGCTACCGCAGAGCGCATTGTCTACGGTGCCTTTGATATCGTTGCCGAGAAGACCGGCGAGGATGCTCTGACTGTTTTCAAGAAGGCTATGGACAATATCCGTCCTACTCTTGAGGTCAAGCCGAAGCGCGTGGGTGGCGCTACCTACCAGGTTCCTATGGAGGTTAACTCTCGTCGCGCCACTACCCTTGCTATCCGTTGGATGGTTAACTTCAGCCGTACACGTAAAGAGAAGACAATGGCCGAGCGCCTTGCCAACGAGATCATTGATGCAACCAATGGCGTTGGTGCTTCCGTCAAGCGTCGTGAAGACCTCTTCAAGATGGCAGAGGCCAACCGAGCCTTCTCCCACTACCGCTTCTAAGTCGGAGATCAGGAGTATCTAATACAATGGCTAAAACCAAGTACAATCTGAAAGACCTCCGTAACATCGGTATTATGGCTCACATCGATGCTGGTAAGACCACCACTACGGAGCGCATTCTTTACTACACCGGCAAGACTCACAAAATCGGTGAGGTCCATGACGGTGCGGCAACCATGGACTGGATGGTCCAAGAGCAGGAGCGCGGCGTAACCATTACGTCCGCAGCAACCACCTGTTTCTGGAAGGATCACGTTATCCAGATCATCGACACCCCGGGGCACGTTGACTTTACCGCTGAGGTCGAGCGTTCGCTTCGCGTCCTTGACGGTGCCGTTGCCGTCTTTGATGCCGTTGCAGGCGTCCAGCCACAGTCCGAGACGGTTTGGCGTCAGGCAACCAAGTACAACGTGCCTCGTATCGCGTTCATCAATAAGTTTGACCGCGTGGGCGCCGACTTCTTCCACGCCATCGAGACCATGAAGGAGCGCCTGTCTGCTCCCGCAGTTGCGGCACAGGTTCCTATGGGTGCCGAGTCCAACTTCTGGGGCCTCATCGACCTTGTCACCAACACGGCGTGGGACTTCAAAGAGGATGCAAAGGGCATGATTTACCCCGAGCCTCTTGACGAGATTCCAGCTGAGTTTGCAGAGATTGCTGCCGAGAAGCGCGAGGAGCTTCTCGAGGCTGCCTCCGACTTCTCCGAAGACCTCATGATGGCCGTTCTTGAGGGAGAAGAGATTGACGTCGACGAGCTTAAGCGCGCTATCCGCGCCGGTGTTCTTGCCGGCAAGATGAATCCCGTCTTTGTGGGTTCCGCCTACAAGAACAAGGGCATCCAGGAGCTTCTCGACGCTGTTATCGACTATCTTCCAAGCCCGCTTGACGTGCCTGAGATTGACGGCACCAACCTCAAGGGTGAGGAAGAGGTACGCCATGCAGACGTCAAGGAGCCTTTCTCCGCGCTTGCGTTCAAGATCATGACCGACCCGTATGTTGGTAAGCTGACCTACATTCGCGTCTATTCCGGTCAGGCCGAAGCAGGCTCGTATGTCTACAACTCCGTCAAAGACGGTCGCGAGCGTCTGGGCCGCATCCTTGAGATGAACGCAAATGACCGTGTGGATCGTGAGGAGTGCTCCGCCGGCGACATTGTTGCCTGCGTTGGCTTCAAGAACACCACCACGGGCGACACGCTTTGCGACGAGAAGCACCCCATCGTGCTTGAGTCCATCAGCTTTGCCGATCCTGTCATTGACGTTGCCGTTGAGCCTAAGACCAAGGCTGAGCAGGAGAAGATGTCCGTGGGTCTGGCTAAGCTTGCCGAGGAAGACCCAACCTTCCAGGTTCACACGGATCACGAGACCGGCCAGACCATCATCGCCGGTATGGGCGAGCTTCACCTTGAGATCATCGTTGACCGTCTCCGCCGCGAGTTTAAGGTTGACTGCAACGTGGGTAAGCCGCAGGTTGCGTACCGTGAGACTGCTGGTAAGGCCGTCACTCACGCTGAGGGCAAGTTCGTCCGCCAGTCCGGTGGTCGCGGTCAGTACGGTCATGCCGTCATCGACATGGAGCCCAACGAGCAGGGTAAAGGTTACGAGTTTGTCAACGCCATCGTTGGCGGCGTCGTGCCTAAGGAGTACATCCCCTCTATCGACAAGGGCGTTCGTGAGGCGCTCAACAGCGGTGTCATTGCAGGCTATCCCGTTGTGGATATCAAGGTTACCCTTGTTGACGGCTCATACCATGAGGTCGACTCCTCTGAGGCGGCATTTAAGATTGCCGGTTCCATGGCAATCAAGGACGCTCTCAAGAAGTCCGATCCGGTGCTGCTTGAGCCGGTAGAGTCCGTAGAAGTTGAGACTCCCGAGCAGTACATGGGCGATGTCATGGGCAATCTTTCTTCTCGCCGTGGCAAGATTGAGGGCATGGAGGATCGCCGCGATACCAAGGTCATCCGCGCAAAAGTGCCTCTCGGCGAGATGTTCGGTTATGCAACCGACCTGCGTTCCCAGACCCAGGGTCGTGCAAGCTACACCATGCAGTTTGATTCTTACGAGCCTGTTCCTAAAGTAGTCCGTGATGAAATCGTCGCTAAAAACGGCGGTTCCGAGTCCTAATAACAACCACGAGCTCAGGCTCATGTATGGAGGTACCTAAAGTGTCAAATCAAAAGATCAGGATCCGCCTCAAGGGCTATGATCACGAGGTTGTTGATCAGTCTGCAAAGCTGATTGTCGATACAGCCCAGAAGAACGGCGCACGCGTGTCCGGTCCCATTCCTCTGCCAACCGAGCGTAACCTGTATACGGTTATCCGCTCACCGCACAAGGATAAGGATTCCCGCGATCAGTTTGAGATGCGTACGCACAAGCGTCTTATCGACATCCTCGATCCCAACTCCACTACGGTTGATTCGCTGATGCGTCTTGACCTTCCCGCTGGTGTTGATATTGAGATCAAGCTCTAAGCAAGCGGCGTAATCTAGAAATCGCAAAAACCCTCTCACATCACGTGGGAGGGTTTTGTTTTTGTGCGAGATACCTGAAGTTCTTTGATTGCCTTAGTGTTGTCAAGTTGGCGCTGCAGGAATAGCGCTGCAAAAATGCACCAAGTTGGTACTGCCGGAACAGCGCTGCCAAACTTGCAGCAAGTTGGGCACGATTTACCAAACTTGCAGCAAGTATGGTTCAAATATGCCAAACTTGCAGTAAGTATGGCAATCTAAGCCATACTTGGCGCATTTCCGGCAGCACCAGGCAGCATGATCATGCTCGTAAGGTCTTCTCGCTTTACTTGCCATGATCATTGAAATTGTGTATCAACGGCTGTCTGCAAATCCGCAGGCAGTCGTTTTGCTTTCGTGGTGATTTTCATATGAGACAGCGGATTGGTATCAAACTGGATGTTTACGGGTGATTTGATTCACTACTAAACGCTCAAATCAAAGAAAAACCACCACTAAACATACGTTTTGCTTTCAAAAACCACCCGCAAACAGTCGATTTGCGGGAAATGTGAAAAAATTCTCGTTTAGTGGTGAAATAGGTCATGGGGTGTTGAAATGGCGCCTGTCTCAAAAGCGAGAACGCACACGAGAACACACACGAGAAAACACGATAGATACGCCCGGCAGCGGGGTTTGACCTCGCAAAACACGCGGCGAGAAGACCGTGCAAATGGAATCTGCAGCTACAGCATTACATTTTGCACACGAATTTGAAAAATTTGCTTGTAAAAGATCTCGAACAAGCGTAAAGTAGACAGGCTGCTCGAATGGGACAGGTATGTCTAAAAGCAGCATAGTACAGGAAGTGGTCCGCTGGGGAAGGGCATCCGATATGCCCATAAGGGTCCCATGACCACCGAGAGTTAGGAAAGAGCATGGTGAATACCATCCTCGGCCGCAAGCTGGGCATGACCCAGGTATGGGATGAGAACGACAACGTCGTTCCCGTTACCGTTATTCTTGCTGGCCCCTGCACTGTCTCGCAGGTAAAGACTGCAGAGACAGACGGCTATGATGCCGTACAGATCGGATTTGGTGACATTTCTGAGAAGCATGTCAACAAGCCAATGGCCGGTCACTTTAAGGCTCAGGGTGTTGAGCCTATGCGTTACCTCCGCGAGGTGCGCGTTCCTGCTGGTGAGGAGCACAAATGCGGCGACACTGTTACCGTTGCTGACTTTTCTGAAGTCACAGCTGTCGACGTTATTGGTACTTCCAAAGGTAAGGGCTTTCAGGGCACAATCAAGCGTTGGAACTTCTCCCGTGGTCCTATGACACACGGTTCTCGTAACCAGCGCCGTCCGGGTTCCATTGGTCAGTGCGCATACCCTGCGCGTGTTCGCAAGGGTCTCCACATGTATGGTCACATGGGTGCAGAGCGCGTGACTGTTAAGAACCTCAAGCTGGTTCGCGTTGACGCTGAGCAGAACCTCATGCTTATCAAGGGTGCTGTCCCCGGCGGTAAGAACGCTCTCGTCCAAGTCCGCATGGCTTAAGGGCCGCTTTACAAGCAAACACTTAGGCTAACAAGGAGACAACATGTCGAAGTATGAGATTAAAAACACAGAAGGCAAGAAGGTCGGCGACGCTGATCTCTCTGCTGACGTGTATGGCATCGAGCCAAATATCCCTGTCGTGCATCAGGTTGTAACCTGCCAGGCTGCATCTTTGCGTCAGGGTACCCATTCAACCAAGAACCGTCACGAGGTGTCCGGCGGCGGCGTGAAGCCGTATCGTCAGAAAGGCACCGGTCGTGCCCGTCAGGGCTCAATTCGTGCCGGCCAGTGGACTGGCGGCGGCGTCATTTTTGGACCTACGCCACGCTCCCACGCACGTCGCGTTAACAGCAAGATGGTTAAGCTTGCCATGAGGTCTGTCCTCTCCGGTAAAGTTGCCGATTCCGAGCTTGTTCTTGTTGACAACTTGGAGTTTGATACGCCTTCTACCAAGCAGGCAGTGGCTGTCCTGAAGGCTCTTGGCCTTGAGAATAAGCGCGTTACCCTTCTTGTTCCGGATGACGACATCAATACCTACCTGTCCTTCCGTAACCTTAAGAAGGTCAGCATTTTTGGCGTCTCTGAGGCAACAACTCGTTCGCTTATTGATAACGCCGCACTTGTCATGTCTGCAGATATTGCAAAGCAGCTTGGGGAGGTGCTTGCATAATGAACTCCGCATATGAAGTTATTATTCGCCCGATTGTTTCTGAGCGTGCGTATGATTTGATGAGCGAGGGCAAGTATACCTTTGAGGTTGCAAAGTCTGCCGGTAAAGAGGAGATTGCCGCTGCCGTGGCAAAACTTTTCAACGTCCACGTGACCAAGGTTAATACGCTTTCAGTGAAGCCAAAGAGTAAGCGTCTGCGCTATCAGCAAAAGGGTAAGACCCGCAGCTGGAAAAAGGCAATCGTGACGCTTGCCGAGGGCGAGCAGATCGAGATTTTTGCAAATCAGTCTGCTGAGTAAGTACGTTCGGTTCTTTTACCCGCATATAGCACGTATAGATATGCGGGTTTGTATGGCGCTTAAGTAGATACGCGCGGCGCCGTGGTTGTCCGGTGTCAACCCGCTCATTCCCAAACGGGTTGGCCAACGGATGAGAAAGGGAAAGATTTTATGGCAGTTAGGCACATAAAGCCAACAAGCGCAGGCAGGCGCTTCCAGACAATCTCTGACTTTGCAGAGATTACGACTGATAAGCCCGAGAAGTCACTTCTCGAGCCCCTGCCAAAGAAAGCCGGCCGTAACAACAACGGTCGCATTACTACTCGCCATCAGGGTGGTGGCCATAAACGTCAGTATCGTCGCATCGACTTTAAGCGTCGTAAGGATGATGTACCGGCAAAGGTCGCTACGGTTGAGTATGATCCAAACCGCTCTGCACGTATTGCTCTTCTGCATTACGTGGACGGAGCGAAGGCGTACATTCTTTGCCCTCAGGGACTAAGTGTTGGTGACACGGTTGTTTCCGGCACAAAGGATGTTGACATTAAGCCCGGCAACTGCACAACGCTCGAGCAGATCCCCGTGGGTACGCTCGTGCATGCAGTTGAGTTCCAGCCAGGCAAGGGTGCCGCAATGGCACGTTCTGCCGGAACTTCCGTTCAGCTTATGGGTAAGGATAACGGATATGCCGTTTTGCGCCTTCCGTCCTCCGAGCTGCGACGCGTACTTCTCACCTGCCGCGCCACCATCGGCGAGGTCGGCAATGCCGAGCACTCCAACATTGTGATCGGCAAAGCCGGTCGTGCACGTTGGGCCGGCGTACGCCCCACGGTTCGTGGTACGGTCATGAACCCTGTTGACCACCCACACGGCGGTGGTGAAGGCAAGAATCACACGTCCGGTCGTCCTTCCGTTACCCCGTGGGGTAAGCCGACCAAGGGTTATAAGACCCGCGATCCGAAGAAGGCTTCCAACCGTCTGATTATCCGTCGTCGTAAGTCAAAGTAAGACACGAGTAGGAGTAGATTTATGAGCAGAAGTCTCAAAAAAGGCCCCTTTGTGGAGACTCGCCTCCTTGAGCGTGTCACTGCAATGAACGAGGCCGGCAAGAAGGACGTCATCAAGACTTGGTCACGTTCTTCCACCATCTTCCCCGAGATGGTTGGTCATACGATCGCCGTTCATGACGGTCGCAAGCACGTTCCTGTGTACATCACCGAGTCCATGGTCGGTCACAAGCTGGGCGAGTTTGCCCTGACCCGCACCTTCCGTGGTCACAAGGCCGACTAGGGGGAGTATCATACATGGCTAAAAATACCGATTCACTTGAGGTTCGCGCTACGGCAAAGTATGTGCGCGTTGCCCCTCGTAAGGCACGTACCGTTATCGCTTTGGTACGCGGTAAGTCTGTCGAGAAGGCCCTCGAGATCCTTCAGTTCTCAACGCGCGCAGCCGCCGTTGATATCGCAAAGGTTTTGCGCTCCGCTGTTGCTAACGCTGAGTACAACAATCACCTGTATGCTCGCGATCTTGTCGTCAAGTATGCCTACGTTGATGAAGGTCCGACGCTTAAGCGTATCCGTCCCCGCGCAAAGGGTTCGGCTTCACGCATCAATAAGCGTATGAGCCATATCACTGTTGTCGTTGCACCTCGAAAGGAGGCGTAGGAACATATGGGTCAGAAGGTTCAGCCTACCGGCTTCCGTCTTGGTGTAACTGAGAACTGGCGCTCTCGTTGGTACGCCGATAAAAACTACGCCGAGAATCTCGGCAACGACCTTGCAATCCGTTCATATCTCGAGAAGCGCCTTGAGAAAGCCGCCATTGCACGTATTGACATTGAGCGCGCCGGCGATAAGGTCAAGGTTACTATTTTCTCAGCTCGCCCCGGTATTGTCATCGGCAAGAAGGGTGCAGAGATTGACGGACTTCGTGCGGACCTTGAGCGCGTTGCCAAGGTTGGCAAGGGTCAGGTTAACGTTGATGTTATCGAGGTTAAGCGTCCTGAGCTTGACGCAAACCTTGTAGCAGAGTCCATTGCCGAGCAGCTTGAGCAGCGTGTTGCATTCCGCCGCGCCATGCGTAAAGCAGTTCAGTCCGCCCGTAAGGCCGGCGCCAAGGGTATCCGTATTCAGTGCTCCGGTCGTCTGAACGGCGCTGAGATGGGTCGTCGCGAGTGGTACCGTGAGGGTCGCGTGCCTCTGCACACCCTTCGCGCTGTTGTCGCCTATGGCACCGCAACGGCTCGCACCACAATGGGCGCCTGCGGCATCAAAGTTTGGATCTATCTCGGCGAGAAGATGCCAGGTCAGCCCGCACCAAATCCGGCGCTTGAAGGTTCTTCTCGTCCTCGTCGCCGCAATGAGAGGAGGGGCCGTTAATGCTTGCACCTAAGCGTGTTTTGCACCGTAAGGTTCAGCGTGGTTCCATGAAGGGCCAGGCAAAGGGTAATACCCGTCTGCACTTTGGTTCTTGGGGCATTCGTGCGGAGGAGGCTCACTGGATTACTAACCGCCAGATTGAGGCTGCCCGTATTGCGATTACCCGTGAAATGAAGCGTGGCGGTAAAGTTTGGATTACCATTTTCCCTGACAAGCCAGTTTCAAAGAAGCCGGCAGAAACCCGTATGGGTAAGGGTAAGGGCAATCCCGAGGAATGGGTTGCTGTTGTCAAGCCAGGTCGCATTATGTTTGAGATCGATGGCGTTTCTGAGGAAGTTGCTCGTGAGGCACTTCGTCTTGCACAGCATAAGCTTCCCATCAAGACTAAGATTGTCACCCGCGCCGATCAGGACGGGGAGGAATAATGAAGTATACGGACATCAAAGCTATGAGCGATGACGAGCTCACAAAGAAGCTCGAAGAAGGCCGTGCAGAGCTCTTTAATCTTCGTTTCCAGATGGCAACCAGCCAGCTGGATAACACGGCCCGCGTTAAAACGGTCAAGCGTGACATTGCTCGCGTTCAGACCGAGATGCGTACCCGTCAGATTGCTGCGGAACAAGCCGCAGATCAGAATTAGTCGCAGGAGATAAGTTATGGCAGAGACCGAAAGCAGGAATGCGCGTAAGGTTCGTACCGGAACCGTCGTCTCAATCTCTGGCGAGAAGACGATCACGGTTGAGATTACCTACCGCAAGCACCACCCTAAGTACGGAAAAATGATGACTATCGGCAAGAAGCTTCACGTCCATGACGAGAAGAACGAGGCTGCTCTGGGCGATAAGGTCCGCGTTATGGAGACCCGTCCTTTGTCTAAGACCAAGCGTTGGCGTCTCGCTGAGATCGTTGAACGTGCTAAGTAAGTAACATTCGTTGTTTCTTACGCCTGTATGGCGCAAGAAATTAGGTTCCGGAGGAACGTCACATGATTCAGATGGAGACCATGCTTAACGTCGCTGACAACAGCGGCGCAAGGCGCGTAAAGTGCGTCAAGGTCCTTGGTGGCTCCAAGCGTCGTTACGCCGGCCTTGCCGACGTCATTATTGGCGCTGTTCAGGAGGCAACTCCAGGCGGTTCGGTGAAGAAGGGCGACATCGTTCGTTGCGTTATCGTTCGCACCGCCAAGGACACCCGTCGCAAGGACGGTAGCTATATCCGCTTTGACCAGAACGCATGCGTTTTGGTTGACAAAGAGGGTGAGCCCAAAGGCACCCGTATTTTCGGGCCCGTCGCGCGTGAGCTGCGTGACCACAAGTACATGAAGATCGTCTCACTCGCACCCGAGACGCTGTAAGGAGGACTGACAGATGCCTAAGATGAAGATCAGGAAGGGCGATACGGTCGAGGTCCTCACCGGTAAAGACAAGGGTAAGCGCGGAGAAGTTCTTCGTGCTCTCCCAGAGGACAACAAGGTTGTTGTTGAGGGCGTTGCTATGGTTAAGCGCCACATGAAGCCCAATGCAGCAAACCAGCAGGGCGGTATCGTTGAGCACGAGGCAGCAATTGATGCTTCCAATGTTGCTCTTATCGACCCTAAGGACGACAAGCCAACGCGTGTTGGTTATGCGTTCAGGGAGGACGGCACCAAGGTGCGCGTTTCCAAGCGTTCAGGTGAGGAGCTGTAAGTTTCTTCTCGCTTCTTGAGAAAGAATAATGACCGAGAAACCACTCCAAAGTGCTTTGGAGTGGTTTTTATTGAGGCTCGTGAGCCTGCCCTGTGTGCTTCGCACACAGGGCAAAAAACCACCCGCTATGCGGGTGGATGACACTGATGCTATGCAACAAAACTCCTTTCCCTCTAGGATGGTGATTGTTCAGGTCGCCGGCCGCGAGGGAAAGGAGAACACCATGGCACAGAAA
>JAILNA010000009.1:0-99980 GCA_024691995.1 Atopobiaceae bacterium
AAAACGATCCAAAAGGCTCGCGAGAGCTACCGAATCACCGCCGAGCAAAAGCTCTACCTCAAGAGTTTGAAGCAACAATAAACCTTGGAAGCGAGAAGATCCGAGAAAGCTTTAGGGCCTTGAGGGCAAAAACCACCACTAAATGCTCTGCTCGCACATTTCCTCCTTTTACGATGTTTAGTGGTGGTTTTTCCCGTAAAAACGATATTTAGTGGTAGTTTTTCCGGGATTTGAGCGTTTACTGGTGAATCGATTCACCAGTAAACATCCAATTTGATACCAATCCACTGCATCGCAAGAAAGGCACAACTAAAGCAAAACGACTACCTGCGAATTTACAGACAGCCACTCTGCGCATGTGTAGCACCATAAAATCAATGCGTAAAAACACCTCAAAAGAGAAGAAATTCTCGAGAGAAACGAAGAAGAAGAGAGCCAGAGGAGAGTTGAAGAAGAACCAAAACAGAAGCAAAAAGAAACGAACCACTAAAACAGAACATCGAGAAACATAAAAGGTTAGTCAAAGTAAACTTATGCGCAGGTAAACACGCATATAAAAAGCGTTGCATCAGACGATAAAAACGTGTAAAAACTTTATATGCAAGTGTAATCTGCGTAGCAACAATTTACGTTACACTTGAGCCAATAATTTCCCAAGTAAGGGGCTTGGGAATTAGTGAGAGGATAGTACTATGAAAGCAACAGTTTCTGAGGATTGCATCGGTTGCGGTCTTTGCGAAGGCACCTGCCCGGAGGTCTTTGCTATCGGTGATGACGGCCTGGCACACGCTATCGAGGAAGAAGTTCCTGAAGCTGCAGAGGACGCTGCACAGGAGGCTTGCGACGGCTGCCCCGTTACCGCCATTGAGCTCGACTAGTCCTAGTCGCATACATGTTCAATTGCAATGCAACGCATATCGCACTGCAATCCGGCTGATAATCAGCTACCATGTGAGAGTCGCTTCGGCGGCTCTCATTTATTATGTATACGCGCAAAACATCAAAGGAATACCATGATCCTTGCATCTCAATCTCCTCGCCGCCTTGAACTTATTGCATCACTGGGTATCACGCCTCAAGTCATACCTGCCGACATTGATGAGTCTCGCAAACCCAATGAGACTCCCCTCGCGCTGGTCAAGCGACTTGCGCAGGAAAAGGCCATAGCAGTTTGCCGTCACTTGATGAGCGACGCTCAAGCTGCCGAGAAGAACAACGAGATTGTCATTGCAGCCGATACCATCGTGTGGACCAAAGACGGAACAGTCTTTGGAAAGCCGAAAGACCCTGAAGATGCCAAACGTATGCTTCGAGAACTTTCCGGAAAGACGCACTTTGTTTCTACCGGTGTGGCACTGCGACGCTTCAAGGCGTTTGCATTGCCTTCACCAAAAGGAGCGCCATCGGTAATTGCCGTTTCGTTTGTACAGACTACCGAGGTAACCTTTTATCTGCTCTCAGAGGATGAGATTGCGGCATATGTAGCCTCCGGAGAAACATCAGACAAAGCAGGAGCCTATGGCATTCAAGGTCGTGGTCGCTTTCTGGTGCAAGAAATCAAAGGAGACTATGAAAACGTTGTTGGTCTTCCCGTATCACTTCTCGCCCGAGAACTCGTCAAGTTCACCGGTAGCCACAACTATCTTGAATGCGCACTTGAAGGCAAGAGTCATTAACCAGCAAGATAGGCTTAGCTAAGACTCTTACGGGATAATCTTAAGATACGGTCACACTTTTGTGCCATCTCCATATCATGAGTAACAACTACAAGTGTTTTCTTAGCATCGTGCGTGGCTGAAATCAGTGCGTCCATAACAATGTCGGCCATCTTTTTATCCAAAGAACCCGTAGGTTCGTCGGCTAAGATTAGGTTTCCCGGCTTAAGAATAGCTCTGCTTATTGCAACGCGTTGTTTTTCTCCACCCGAAAGCTCATTGACAATGGCATCAAGCTTACTCTCTATGCTAAATTTCTTGAGCATTTGTTTAATCTGAGAGATTTTTTCATCTTTGGACAGTTTGGTGTACTGGAGCGCCAAAAGAAGGTTGCTAAGCACCGACTGGGAATCTATAAGCGCAAAAGACTGAAAAAGGTAGTTGATTTCTCCTCGACGTAGAAGCATTGCCTTATTGCTGTTTATCTTTGGGTATGCGCTTCCTGATAGGTAGATCTGTCCTGAATCAGGAGCATCAAGCAGCCCTAATATATTCAGAAGCGTTGTTTTGCCGCAGCCGGAAGGACCGGTGATCGCAATGATCTCGCCTTGCCGGATGTCAAAGGTAAGCTCGGAAAAGATCGTATGCTGGCCGAAGGACTTTGAAAGAGACTCAACATGAACATAGGAATACACTATTGCTCCTTTGAGACGGTTTCCAATACGACGCTTGCAGATTTTCTGCGTACGGTATCGAATATGACAACGTTTGAGATAACAAGAAGGGCAACGCCAACTATCAGGCCGGCATTACACCTGCATATACCGCAAATAGTAGAGCCTAGCGCTATAGTAAGGTTTACAAAAAGAATCTCCCGCTTGTACATATCCCATGTGCTGAATCCCAGTACATATTTCACACCGATCTCTCGTGCGTTCATCCTGTTGACCACGTTGATAAGACAGACAAGCATGATAGCAATGGTAACTATCATCATAATGAGAACAACTGAGAAGAGCACGAAGAGATCTTCTAACGTCTTTGAGAGACCATTGATGTAGTTTTCTACGGTTGCAAACCGTGCTTGTAAGGAATTCTCATTGAGGGAGACAGATTTTTTGTCATCTAGTAATTTTGAAGCAGCTGTCTCGTTTAATTTGATGTAATCGTTTTCCAATCCATCTGCAATGAGACTTTCCGATTCAAAGGGAACCATATTGTTTGCTGTTATAACAGCTATAACAAAATTATCGGCTATGGCAGGCTGGTTTGCGCCTGCACTCCACGTAAACAGCTGTTGCGTACCGTCATAGGTGGAGAATTGATATTCAGGGTTTTTCATAAACTTAGTGGTGATGTTGGAATCATATGACTTATGAGAATTTTGCAATAGTCGCTCGATTGCCGCTTTCTGCGTAGGACCTAAAGACGTAGGCAGAAGATATACGCGCACTCCGCTTTCTGCCTTTGCGATATCTTCATCAGAAATAGGAACCCCGATCTGTTTTAAATAGGAGGGAGATGCTGCCAAATACCAGAATGGCTTAAGATCTGTGTTGTGTGGCAAGCGCGCCTGAATAGCAATGTCGGTATAATAGCTAACATTTGCTAAAAAAACTCCGTCATCATGTTCATGAGCAGCATACCAAGTATACATATCTTTGCTGTAATTCATTGGATTGCCTGTGAACCTACCATCATTTAACGTATAGTCTTGCAGCACATACCAGTTGCTATACTCACTCCAGGTAGAGCGTGTGTGAATGACGTCTTGATACATTTTCAGAGGTTGGTCAATATAGAGACATCCACTAAAGACTGCAACCAAACAGATCAGATAAGAAACAACAGTCAAGATATAGAATCCTCGCCTAGAATATCGGCTGGCAATAGCATCGACTGGCTTTATCGCAATAAAAGGAATAGAGGCAAACCCCGTTGAGAGTACTACCACAGCCACCGGCGGCAGCATAGTGATACAAACATATCTGAAAATCTCTTCATTGAGAGCAAACCCATCTAAAGTGAGATATGCTCCTATTGCGCTTATAGGAATAACCGCAAGTAACAATAAAACCTGCGAAGAAAAAAGCTTAAAAATGTAATCACTTTTGCTCCAGCCAAGCATCATGTGTACACCCAGTGTTTTCAATTCGAGCAAGGCAAATGTCAAAGTAAGCAAACAAAACACTATGGAAAGTATGATAAAGGCTCCGCCACTGAATATGTAAATCAGACCCGGAATGGAAGTTGATCCCGATAATCTGGTAGTCAAGTTTTCTTTGCTGATACCAGTGGAAGAAGCTATATTGTCTACCAACCTCTGAAAATCTTCTTGATTTAAGCCAATGACTTTACAGGAACTTCCCAATTTGTTTTCTGATTCCAATCGTTCTATGCGAAAGTAGATACCGGAACGCACACTTGGTAGGCCAGCGATTTGTTTGAACGCATCGTTGCCAAATCCCGCATAGCTATCAATATCTCCGGCCGCAACCTTTTGTATCAGAGCCTTATTCACTATAGGTGTACCCATAAGAGTTAACGGCTCAAATGAGATGTTTTGTGTATTGGATGAAATAAATATACTGAAAGTATAAAGTCTGGAGCCTGTTTGCTGAACCGTTTTACTTTGACTAATAAGCATAAAATCATGGTCGTTTGCAAAGTCCTGTACAGCAGAGATAAACTGGCTTTGTTGTTCGTCAGTCAGCTGCGAGGTAAATATCTCATGCTCCCCAGATAACCACGAAGTAACTTTTCTGGTGACGATAACTTCCAGTATGCCCTTAGCGCAGATACAGGTAGAAATACTGAGGCAAACAATGATGATAAGACTGGCTATAATGCGACCCTTTTTCATGTGAAGTATCTCCATTGATTGAGTATATAGAGAATAGATTCTATGTATATCTTTGGGATATACATGTTTCAGAACAATAAGGAAATTACGTGACCCACATATTAGATTGCAGATCACGTAATTCTTCGGGTATCTCGTTCGTTAACTAAATCAAGACTTAGCCGTGCTATACCTGTTACGAGAAATCAAAGTACCTAAAGCAGTTACTTACCCTCTACAATTCCAATATGGCTCTAGAGTATCTTTACCTATAAAGCCCCAAGCCTGTGACAAAACCCCCTCACTCTTCCATCCAGAAGAGTGACCATTTACGGAAGAACAATGCTCATAGACTTGGGAATTGCAATCCGAAAATCCGAATACTCCTGCATTTCGTCCGTAATGCCAGTATACTGCGGTTCCTTTGTAATAGACGACTGCGGCCTGTACAATCATGGGCGCACCAAAAAATAAAATACATCCAAGTAAAAATGCTGTTACATATTTCTTGAACCTCATAGCACCCTCCATTCTTGAACGAGTACCCTGTTGCTTTTAATATTACATAATTTCTTTAGTAAATTATTTTTTATTCGGTAAACGTCATCACTAGAGCTCTCAACGGAGTTTAATTTTAACTAGAGCATATCTAGCAAGCAATTAATTTTTAGGAGCTAGTTAAACTTCACGACCTTCTGCGCAATGTGATAGCCGCCGAGCGTTATAAAGCGACCAAGGCGTCCTGGTAGATTGCATGCCATTCCCACAAGCCCATGACGGGCATGAAGATACATTCGCCTGTCGTATGCACGCAGCTCATCCCATAGTTTCTCAAGCTCATCCATAGCGTCTTCGCGATCGGACATCTTCGAGAACACCGAACAAATAGCCATAATAATTGCGAAGTAACTCATCATATACTTACGCAGGCGCGGAGAATCCACATCATCGTACAGGTGATAGGCATGCATCATCACCCGAGCTACACGCCAATAATGATCCACGCGGCTGGTGAGGACCTTCTCGTTTACGGATTGATCGTCACGGCCAATAAAGTAGCGATACAGGTCAACGTCCACATAGTAGATGGTCTTAACCTTAGGGAAGGGCACGTAGGCGTACACGTTGTCAACATAGAATGTATGCGGCGGCATCTCAATTCCTGCTGCACGCAACACCTCAACTCGATACGTCAGCGCATGCATAAGAAGATACTGCGAGAGCTTAAAATGTCCCAAGTCTTCCCAACCAATAACGCGATCGGTTGGAATTGCGGCACGATAATTTACGAAGTTTTGCGTATTGTCTTCAACATGCTCGTAAACGTAATTGGAAAGCACCAAATCAACGGGCTTCTCGCCAGAATTTGATGAAGCGGCAACAAACTCACGAAGCTTATTCAAAAAAATCTTAAGCGCCTCTCCGTCAACCCAGTCGTCGGAATCGATGTTTTTGAAATACACGCCGTCGGCATAAGCTACTGCCTTCATAACCGCAATACCGTGACCGCCGTTTTCCTGATGGACTGCCTTAATAATGTTTGGATAACGCGCCGCCCACTCGTCAGCCTTGGCGGGCGTATTGTCTTTCATCGAGCCATCGTCAACGATAACAATCTGCACGTCATCGGCATAGTCTGAACCCTCAAGGATCGACTCAATGCAGTGATCCATATACTCTGCGGAGTTGTAGCACGGAATACCAAACGTAATGGTCTTTTTCATGGAAAGAACGCTCCTTATATGCCCTGTTTCTACGCCTGATTGGCAATGAGTTCGTCGGACAGCTCAAGTGCGGAGGCAACAACACCGTCCATGTCGTAGTAGCGATACTCTGCCAAACGTCCCACGGGATGGAAGTTCAACACGCCCGCAACGCGCTCGCGATATGTACGATACAGCTCCTGACTTTCCGGCTCAAGAATGGCGTAGTAGGGAGTCTGGCCACTTCCGGGTTCATACGCATGAGAGTATTCGCGCATGATGGTGGTTTTTCCGGAAATAACCTGACCCGTCATATTCTTGAACTCGGTGATGCGCGTAAAATCCTCGCTCACGGTATAGTTCACCGTACCAACAGGCTGGAACTGATCTTGATCCAGCGTCTCAAACTGCATGTCAAGCGTACGATACGGCAGCGCGCCCAAATCCAGCCCAAAGAGTTCATCAAGCGGTCCGGTATAGATAACCTCGCCGGTAAAGGGCTTATCGCATACAGACACATGAGAAGCGTCAATCTTCATAATGTCACGCACGTCAACGTCAAGAAAGACGTCAATCAAATCGTGGTCAAGCATATTTTCAAAAAGCTTGGTATAACCCTCGGCCGGCATGCCCTGGTACTTTGCCGTGGGAAAATAGCGATCATCGTCACCGACAAAAACCGGAACACGACCCGTAATGGACTTATCAATCTGATCCGGCGTTTTCCCCCATTGCTTCATGGTGTAGTGCAGAAAAACGTTCTCATACACGTAGTCGGCAATCTCTTCCAGTTCAGGATCGTTCTGCTCGCGCAGCTCCATGATGGGAACTTTGACGTTCTCGCCAAAGACAGACACGAGCTTCTGATAGAGCTTCTCGCCACGCTCTTCACCAAAGGCAAGCTTGAGCGAGGCGTGGTTAAACGGCACGGGCATCAGCTGGCCGTAGATATTCGCGCGAACCTTGTGCTGGTAGTTTGTCCATTCGGTAAAGCGCGAGAGGAACTCGTGTACCCGGTCACTGACGGTGTGGTAAATGTGCGGACCGTACTCATGAATCAAGACGCCTGCATCATCAATCCGATCGTACGCGTTTCCGGCAATGTGTCCGCGGCGCTCGATAATTGCGACTTTAAAATTGCACGCTTCAGCCATACGGCGGGCCACAACGGAACCGGCATATCCGGCGCCGACCACCATAACATCGTAGGCATCGGGGTTAAAACCAGCAGGAAGACCGTGCATAATAGCCATGTAAACCTCCATGAAGCGCCTTCGTTTGGCGAGAAGCGCCTTCCGGTGACAGTATTTCTCGTTCCTAATTTTATCACGCACTCCTATAATGAGGTTCGTATGGCACAAATTACCTTTTTGATAGGAGTTCTTTTCATGGGAAAGTTTCTTGAACAGATGAAAGCAGCCGCTCAAGCTGATAAAAAAACCATCGTGCTTCCCGAAGGTGAAGATCCCCGCACCATTGCGGCCGCAAAGGTCATCATCGCCGAAAACCTTGCAAATCTTGTAATCCTTGGAAATCCGGATGAGATTGACGTTGCCGGCGCAACCGTCATATGCCCTGCCACCGATGAGCGCCATGAGGCTTATGCGCAGAAATTTGCCGAGTTGCGCGCACGCAAAGGCGTCACCATTGAGCAGGCTCGCGAAACCATGAACAACAATACCTACTTTGCCACCATGATGGTCAAGATGGGCGATGCCGACGGCCTTGTTTCAGGCGCCTGCCACTCCACCGCCGACACGCTCCGACCTGCGCTCCAGATCATCAAGACCGCTCCGGGAACCAAGCTCGTTTCCGCGTTCTTCATTATGAGCACGGACAAGCCTGAGTTTGGCGAAGACGGTACGCTCCTCTTTGCCGACTGCGGCCTCAACATCAATCCCAACGCCGATGAGCTTTCCGAAATTGCCCTCGCATCCGCACAATCTTGGCGCGCCTTCATGAATCAAGAGCCACGCGTGGCCATGCTCTCTTACTCCACCATGGGCTCTGCCGGAGGAGAGACTGCCGAGAAGGTCCAGGAAGCAACAAAACTTGCCAACGAGAAAGCTCCCGAGCTGGCACTTGACGGCGATCTCCAGCTTGACGCCGCAATCGTTCCTGAAGTGGCAAAGCTCAAAGCGCCTTATTCCAAGGTTGCCGGCCACGCCAACATCCTCGTCTTCCCAACGCTCGAAGCGGGCAATATCGGCTATAAGCTCGTACAGCGCTTCAGCGGTGCCGAGGCCTATGGTCCCCTCCTTCAGGGCATTGCACGTCCGGTCAATGATCTTTCCCGTGGTTGTTCGGCTGATGATATCGTAGGTGTTGTTGCCATTACCGCCGTTCAGGCTCAAATGGCCGTTGCAAGCGAGAAGAGCAAATAGTGAGTACACTTGTCACCATCTCTGATGGCACACTCTCCGCTTCCGTTGATTCTTTGGGAGCGCAGCTTATGAGCGTCCGCCTGGACGATGCCGAATATCTCTGGCAAGGAGATCCCACATGGTGGCCCAGGCGCGCTCCCATTCTCTTCCCCATTGTCGGTGTTTTGCGCGATGGGTGTGCCCAGTCAGCATCAGGCCCCGTCAAGCTGGCTCGACACGGCATTGCCCGCCTCTATGAGCATCGCATTGTAGAGAAGTCTTCAGAGCGCGTGACATTTGAGCTGAGTGATTCTGAAGAAACATGGCCAGCCTATCCGTATCACTTTGTGCTCAATATGACCTATGCCGTTGAGGATGGCGTCCTCACACAGCGCTATCTGGTACGAAACACCGGCTCCGTTGATTTACCGTTTGTTCTTGGCGGACATCCCGCCTTCAAAGTTCCCGTTCCCAAAAACAACGGCTCAGAACTTCCCGATTACGAGCTTGCATTCACGCGAGCATGGACGTCTTTGGGGCCCTCCATTACGCCAGACGGCCTATGTGATTTCGAACATCCGCAACGCCTGATCACTGATTCGGATTCTCTTCCGCTCTCATGGGAGCTCTTTGACCGAGAATTAACACTCACGCTTCAAGACGTGCCCGACCGTCGCGTGGCACTGCTGCCTCGTGAGATTTCCCGCGGTACACACGGAGTTGAACTTACTTTTGACGGCTTTGATTACCTGGGCGTTTGGTGTGCAGGTTCCGAATGTCCTTTCGTGGCCATTGAACCTTGGACAGGCGTTGCCACCGCCCTTGATGAAGATGACGTCTTTGAGCACAAGCGCAACATGACGCTCTTGTCGCCAGGCGAAACGTTTTCTCGCGCTTTTACCATTCGGCCGTTTTAGCTTTGTTCTAGCTTCAAGCGTTCTGGCTACAGAGCTGGTAGTGCTGCTGGGAAGTACTGCTGGTAGTGTTGCCGGAAAGTGCTGCCAAAAACGCACCAAGTTTGGCCCAGGATGCCAAACTTGCAGCAAGTTTGGTTAATTTAAGACCAACTTGGTGCATTTCCGGCAGCTCTCTATCTGCTGCATAAAATACGAACCTATGAAGCACACCGTGTGGCGAGAAAACACAACTAAACATCACTTTTGTCACTTAAAAGCACCCGTAAACCAGTGATTTGGGACGTGATTGTGATTTGAGCCAAATCCTACAAACCTTGAGCTACATAAAGCTCGCTGTAAGAGTTTTCATTCTCTCCCGTTAATGCCACTACGCGTTCCACCTCTTCGGGCCATGTGCCCATACGAAGACCTTCGAGATTGGAAAACCGCGCGCACGTACCGCAACTGCTTGAGAGAAAACGAGGGACAGGCATGAGCTCTACCTCAATGCCCTTCTCGCGACAAAGCCTTCGAAAACTTATGGCTCCAAAGTGCGAAAAGAA
This sequence comes from Atopobiaceae bacterium, assembly GCA_024691995.1. Taxonomy (GTDB): domain Bacteria; phylum Actinomycetota; class Coriobacteriia; order Coriobacteriales; family Atopobiaceae; genus Lancefieldella. Next base: position 10,023 of record JAILNA010000009.1, read on the forward strand.
AGTTGCAAGATAGGTCATACCTGTCCTCTCAAACATATAGAACATAGAGCGCAGTGCGATCTACTGGGCAGTATCTACTAGCGCGGCAACGCAACGACTACTTGGCAATATTCAGCGTCCACTCGCTGCCGTTTTCAGTAACGTTTACCGTATAGCCCTGGCTTTGTGCATAGCGGGTAACGTTCTCGCGAGCGGCCACCGCATCCACAATCATACGGTAACTATCAGCTTTACTCGCCATAGCTTGGCTTATCATAACTACCGGCTCCGGACATGATAGCCCGCGTGCATCAAGAGTATCCATGAGTGCTCCGTTTCAAATAAAATTTCAAACCAATTACGCTTTGGATTTGCCAAAGGTATTTGTGCATGCAATGGCAACCGCTGCCGCTAAACAAACAATAACGGCAATTTCACCGGCACCGGTAGGGCCTTTACCGCTTGCTGCAAGGCCAAAATTATGACAAAACGCCGCGCTAACGGTGAGTCCGAGGATGGCAATCGCGGAGTCGCCGTTACCTTTACCGGAAAGAATCATCTGGCGCAGTGGGCAACCGCCGAGAAGAACTGAGGCAAAGCCAACCAAAAACAGACCAAGGAAGTTCCACAGTCCGTCGGTATGGGCTACCGGCTGGCCCTCAAAACCAAGCTTGAAGAACTCTTTACCTGCAACCGCACCCAAAACAAGATTTGCGATACATGCGGCCACCAATACAGAAACAAAGCCCAAAAGCAGGCGATTCTCACGGAATAGAATAAAGTCGCGAACGCCTCCGACCATGCAAAAACGCGTCTGCTGTGCAAGAGCACCCACAATCAAACCAGCGACAAGGCTGACGGCTATTGCCGCGTGCTGTGCACCCGGTCCCTTTCCTGCCGCAGTAAAGAGAATAAACGCGGGTGCCGCAATGAGCAACGCGAGAAGAGCCAGCTGGACAAGAGGCCAGATAGCGCCTTCGGCTGCGGGAAGGCGATACGTCCTTTTCAGTGAGTAGCCCCGCTTTAGGAAGAAAGTTCCTGCTCCGATTCCCGCGATGAAGCCAACGATGCCAACCACAGCGTTAAGATCGCCGCCGGCAATGCGAAGAATCATGCAGAAGGGACAACCCAAAAACATCAAAGCGCCCACCATGACACAAAATCCAAGCACAAAGCGGGTTAAAGGAGCAAAACCTCCGCACATAAAACGCTGAAGACTTTCCCCACCGGCACGATACGTTTTTCGTTCGGTTGGGCAAATACCATGGCAGACGTTGACGCCGCAATCTCGGCGCTTAAAGAAATACTCGGTACGCACGCAGGCATACCGAGTATGTAAAGAAAGCTTCAAATTGTATACGCAGCGATTACTTTCCTAAGAGCTCCTGAACGTCGAGGGCAATCATATATTCCTCGTTCGTTGGGGCGACAAGAACACGGATCTTTGAATCGGGTGCGGAGATGTCACGAACCTCATCAGAGCGAACCTTGTTCTTCTCCTCATCAATCTTGACGCCCATCCACGCAAGTTCTTTTGCAATTCCCAGACGCATCTCGGAAGAGTTCTCGCCGATACCGGCAGAAAATGCCATGGTATCAAACCCATGCATGGACTGGGCCATCTCCATAATGAGCTGAGAAGTGCGGTAGTAGAACATATCAAGTGCCAACTGACAGTTCTCATCACCCGCATGAGCGCCGTCTTCAATGTCACGAGAGTCGGAATGACCGGAGAGCGCCAAAAGTCCGGACTGCTTGTTCATCATCGTATCAATCTCGTCAATGGAATAACCACCAACACGGGAAAGATAAAAGACTGTTGCCGGATCAAGCGTGCCACAACGGGTACCCATGATAAGACCGTCAAGCGGGGTCAGACCCATGGTAGTGTCCTTATCCTTTCCGTCCTCAATGGCGGAAAGTGAAGCGCCGGAACCAAGGTGGCAACTCACCAGCTTATGCGTTTGTCCACCCGTAAACTCGTCTACCGCACGCCAAATATAGCGATGAGACGTGCCATGCGCTCCGTACTTACGGATATGCAGCTTCTCAACCACATCACGTGGAAGCGCATACGTATAGGCTTTTTTCGGCATGTTGTAATGGAATGAAGTGTCGCAGACAACAACATTGCCCACTTCAGGGAACATTTCGCGACAAATCTCAATGACGTCGGCTTCGGCATAGTTGTGAAGCGGAGCTAACGGCGCAACTTCGCGGACCCAGCCAAGCGTCTCATCGGTAATGACGGCAGACTGAGGGAAGTACCAGCCTCCCTGAACAACGCGGTGACCAATGCCGTCAATGGGCTGATTCACGGTTTTTAAAATGTCAAAAACGTACTTGATAGCCGTTTTGTGATCGGGAAGCGCCACCTCAAGCTTTTGCTTCTCGCCACCCATTTCTTCATGACCTACAAATGAACCGTCGATGCCGATACGCTCACAGTTTCCCTTTGCATACACCTCACGTGTATCAACGTTCAAAAGCTGATACTTGAGCGACGAGCTGCCAGCGTTAATGACCAGTACGTTCATGACTCTCCTTTTCTCAAGGGACAGCCATGTCCCTTTTACTTTAACAACCGCAAGACATCATACTCCCCCTGCACAGAGGGCGCACGCATCATTACCATTTTACCGACAAATACCCAAGGCTCAAACTCGCTCGCGAGAAGAACTTAAAGCTCCTTCTCCCCGAACGTAGGATTAAGCTGTTTTCCTCCGAGAATGTGGAAATGTAGGTGCATAACGGATTGACCGCCATCTGAGCCCGTATTTGTTACAACACGAAATCCAGACTCACGGATACCGGTTGCATCAACCACCGCTTCTGTTGCCTTGGCTACGGAAGCAAGCGTCTGTGCCGGAACAGAATCAAGAATGTTTTCATGATGTGCCTTGGGTACCACCAGCACATGTACCGGTGCAAGAGGATGAGCATCCTTAAAGGCGACAACATTTTCGTCTTCATACAAAAACTCTGTGGGAATTTCTCCATTTGCGAGCTTGCAAAAAATACAATCGGACATTAGATTTCCTCTGCTTTCGTATACGTACGTAAATATACGTAGATGACTTATGCACGCATGGGCGCTACTAGAAGTGGTTTTGGCAGTGCCGGATGGCTTACAACAGATGACTCATGCGTGTGTATGTTACTCATTCACATAGGCCGTAGAAGGTGCCGCCGTGGTATCGGAGATTGCGGATCCGGCCTCGGAGGCATCCAGAAGAACCTTGACTTTTTGCTCGGCCGTATCAAGACGACCACGCAAATCCTTCACCAGCTCTACTCCCCGAGTATACAAAGCAAGCGACTCTTCAAGTTCAAGATCGCTCCCCTCCAGCTGGCGCACAATCTGTTCAAGCTCAACCGAGGCATCCTTAAACGTTAAATCTTTGATATCTTTCTCAGCCATTAAAGCTCCTTTCAGCGCAATATGCGCAACCTACGCTTCAATTTCCGTAACATGTGCAACGAGTGAACCTTCGGCAAGCTTCACGCGTATGGCGTCGCCCTTTTGAGCGTCATGAGCATTTTTAAGAACATGTCCTTGCGCATCAGTCGCAAGAGCATAGCCTCGACCCAACACCTTGAGAGGTGAAAGTGCTTCAAGCTTTCCTGCCGCTGCACTCACCTGCGCTTCGTATGGCGCAAGCAGTCTTGTGGCGGCCGTCTTCAAGCGATCAGCGCTTTGCGTAAGCGCTTGTTCTTTTCTGTTGAGCGCCAGAGGAAGCGCGTCATGAAGACGCTGCTCCGTTTGCAACAGATCCGACTTTCGCGACACAAACAAATACAGAGGATCCGACAAACATTTCCGCTCAGCCAAAGCCAAAAAACGAATCTGACGTTGGCGAAGGCTGTTTTGTATCGCAAGATCTGCGCGGCGAGAAAATCCGTCTATCTCTTGGGCATGTCCCAAAAGAAGGGCTTCCGTAGCTCCCGCAAGCCGAGATACCCGATCGTTAAAAGCCATCTGAAGTTCACTGATGGACGGAGCGACCGACTCGGCTGCTGCCGTTGGCGTTGAGGTACGCCGATCCGATACCATATCCGCTATGGTGACATCAGGTTCATGGCCAATGCCGGTAATGACGGGTACGGAAGATGCAGCAATGGCACGAGCAACAGCCTCGTCATTGAAGCACATCAGATCTTCAAACGAACCCCCGCCACGCACTAAAAGAATGGCATCGGGATGCGTGGATTCGGCTATGCCCAAGGCCTGCACAATGGTTTGAGGTGCATGTTCGCCTTGTACCGCCGCTCCGGTAACTTCAATCTCAACAAGAGGATTTCGCCGCGCAAGTGTACGTTTGACATCTTCAATAACACTGCCTGAAAGAGACGTTACGACTCCGATACGCGTACAGAACCGAGGAATGGGACGTTTACGATCCTCACGCATCAGCCCTTCTCGCTCAAGCTTCTTTGCAAGTTCTGCAACCTTCTGACGTAAGTCTCCCTCACCGGCAACCGTCAAAGACGTTGCCACAAAAGAAAGTTTCCCCGATCCTTTGTAAACGTCGTAGCGGCCTGTGATTTGGACCCTCATGCCGTCGTGAAGAGCGACCCCGCTTGCAAGATAGATGCCCTTCCACACGATTGCCGCCATGCTCGCACTTGCATCTTTGATATCAAAATAGCAATGTCCTGACCGCGCATTCGGGCCTCTAAAACCGCTTACTTCTCCTACAACGGTCAAAAGAGGGATACGGGTGATATTCTCCTTAATGACGATAATGGCCTCAGAAACGGAAAGAACGTGTTTTTCTTCCTTCTCTTTGAAGTTCATATCTTCCGAGGACGAATCTGAAAAATCCCACATCTTGGCTAATCCCTGTTACGACTATTTGAAATCAGATATAACAGCTGGAGCGCCGACACAAGAGCAGCGGCAACATAGGTAAGAGCGGCAGCAACCAATACCTGACGAGCACCAGCTTTATTAAACGTTGACGGGACATGTTTGCTCAAATAGGCAAGGCCCCGTCGAGAGGCATCGATTTCAACCGGCAGCGTGACAATTTGGAAAAGTACCGTTGCCGCATACAGCAAGATGGCAATTTGCGCCGCTCCCGCAATGTTGAGCCAGACACCGGCAATAAAAACATAAATCCATGCAGCAGACGCAAGGTTTACCACGGGAACCAATGCCGAACGCAGCCGAGCGGGCCAAAATCCTCGTGCCGTTTGAACGGCGTGACCGGCCTCATGGCAGGCAACCGCAATGGATGCGACGGAACTCTCATTAAAATTAGCGTCGGACAAGTGCAGCATATTGCTTCGCGGATCATAGTTGTCGGTAAGGTTGCCTTCAATATGCGCAATGCCTACCTCTTGCGCACCTTCGTCATCAAGCATGCGCCGGGCAACATCAGCTCCCGTACCTTGAATACCGGAAGAAACTCGCGACCACTTTTTATACGACGAGCGGATATAGAGCTGAGCCAGGCCACCAAGCGCCAAAGATACCAGCACCAATATCCAATAAAAGATATCCGATCTCCCACCAAAGTAATACATCTCACTCCAATCGTCTCGATTGAGAAAAGTGTACCCCGTGTGGCGGACAACAATCACATGAGCCAAGAAACCAAAATGATGCCGCTAGAGGAGCTCCACATGCCCGCATTTAACCGTGAGTCCCACCTCGCCCGCAAGAAGGCCTTGCAGCTGTTTGCCAACAAGCTCATGCCTCCAGCCGCAAGAAAGCTTGGAGTCTTTTTTCTGGGCGAGAAGATCGGCAAGATCGTTTTTGTTCGCAATGAGCTGCGGCGCAATTCCTTCTTTTTCCGATACGATCTTTACCAGGGCATACATGAGCTCAAGAACGCCTTCCGATCCTGCTGCGGGACGGCTGTGATGTTCAATGACGGGACACTCTTCTGGCGGAATGCTCCTGCCCACTTTAATGGCGGCAAGAATGCTCGCAACCGATTCTTGTGAAAGCGATTCCGTACCTCTGATTCTTTTGAGACGCTCAGACGTTGCGGGTGATCTTTTGCATATCTCAACAAGCGTTTCGTCCGAGATAATCCATTTCCGTGGAATGTTGTGCTGAGCCGCACGTTCTTCTCGCCAGGCACAAATTTCTCGGGCAAGCGCCATTTGACGTCTTGTGAGTGAGTTTGATCGTTTGAGGTGCAAGTATGCTTCTTTGGGATCGCGTTTGAAATTTTCCGGAGCCGTATAGGCATTCATTTCCGGCATGAGCCAACCCAAACGATTGGTCTTCATCAAACGCTCATACATACACCGATAGATATCGGGAAGGTAGCGGACATCATCTTCCGCATATACCAGCTGTTCAGGATCGAGCGGTCGCCTTGACCAGTCTGTAAGCGATTCGGTCTTGGGCAGGTGAACCCCCATGTAATGCTCAACAACCGATGCGTAGCTCGCCTGTTGACGCATACCTAAAAATGCGGCTGCCAGCTGGGTATCAAACACCGGAGCACACGCACAATGCATGCCGTAGAGAAGAACTTCAAGATCTTGAGAACAGGCGTGGATGACTTTGACAATCTTCGGATCCTCAAAAAGTCTCACAAGAGGCGTAAGATCGTCAATGCTCAAAGGATCTATGGCCGCGATTTCTTCACCCGTTGAAACTTGTACAAGACACAGTTTGGGATAGTAGGTCTTCTCGCGAAGAAACTCCGTATCAACGGCAAGCACGGGCACGTGAGCCGCCCTGAGACAAAATGAAATAAGTTCCTCTTGCGTAGATATATACAAAGCATCCCATTCGACGAAAACTGCGCTACCATCAAAGAGTAGCAGTCTTATGATACCTAATACGCCACACTGTATCGAGGAGTCTTATGCGTTTTCTTATCCTTCACAATCCACGGTCAGGCTTTGGTTCCGATGCCATATATGAGTTTGAGCGTGCACTTCTGCATGATGGCGATGAGTGCCTCATGCGCATAATGGATGACGCATGGGATCCCAAACAGGCTGTTCAAGATGCCGCCTTATATGATTGCGTCATTATATCCGGCGGAGACGGAACCATCGGACACCTTATGTATGCCCTGCGCAACACCGGCGTTCCCCTCTGCGTGTTTCCTTCCGGAACCGCCAACCTCATTTGCGCCAGTATTGGCAACGCACATGAACCGGCGGCGCTTGCCCTCGCGGTCAGGCGCGGTCACACCACTCAACTTGATCTCGGTGAGATATCATGGACCTCTGAAGCCGGGCATACGCACACGCATGGTATAGCCCTTGTAGCGGGAAGCGGTCTTGACGCGCAGCTTATGCGAACGGCAATTCCCCATAAGAAATTCTTCGGAGAAGCCGCATACTTTACCGCCGCCCTTTCAAACCTCGCTCCGACCGTGCAGACTTTTACCATTACCGTTGACGGAGTTACCCATGAGAGGCAAGGCATTGCGTGTCTGGTAGCCAACAGCGCAAAGTTTCAAGCCGACTTTGAGCTTTTACCGGGAGTCCGCATGGACGACGGACTTTTGAGCGTCATTGTCCTTGAAACAAAAATGACGGCGGAACTTGTGAAGCCCCTGTTTACCGGTCTTTTTGATCGCAGCGGAAAAACGCTTGGCCGTCCAAACATTGAGGGATTTCATGGTCGAGAAGTACACGTTGAAATGTCATCGCCCATTCCCGTTGAGGTAGACGGAGAGGTTTTCGCAGGAGAAACACGCACCTTCGATGCCCGAGTTCTCCCGAAAGCCTGCACTGTCATAGTTGATACGCTCAGCCCCTACGCACAGAAATAAATACGTATTTAAAAACCTTACAATATTGTCATATATCACACAAAACGTTGACGCAGCATGCTTTTTCTCGGTAATCTTTTATATGTCAGGGACACGTTAGAAACGCTCGATGGAGGTGCTTTGATAGAAGTTGCTGAAATACGCGAGAAGTTTGATGAGCTCTCACGCCCAACCTTAGAGTCTGGTCGTTTTTTAGAGCTCGCAACGTTTACTCAGCATGGTACTACCACCACGCTTGACCACGTTGTTGCCGTTGCGTATGCCAGCCTTTTTGTAGCGCTCTCAAGTGGCGCTCACGTTAACGAACACGATCTTGTGCGGGGCGCGCTTCTCCACGACTACTATCTGTACGATTGGCATGACCACAGTGCGGCACCTGACAAGTGGCATGGTTTTACCCATCCCCGCCATGCTTTCAATAACGCCCTTATGGATTTCCCAGATCTCTCCCCCATTGAGCGCGATATTATTTTGCACCACATGTTTCCTCTGGTACCTTTCCCACCACGCAGTAAAGAAGCGTGGATTGTTTCTCTATGCGACAAGCTCTGCTCATCGGCTGAAACCTGTTTAGGCAACCCTTACGTAAGGAGTGCTCGCTGATGGAACCTATTATTACCACGTTCTCCAGTCTGATAGTACTTGACCTCAGCTGGGGCGCTCTCAAACAAATGATTCCGCAGATCATCTTAATGTTTGCGATTATTTCCGTCGGCGGATGGCTCTACGAGACCGTGTACTGCTCGGTTGTTGAACATGGCTTTACGCGCCGAGGCTTTCTTTTTGGACCAAGCTGTCCTATCTATGGCATTGGCGCCGTATCCGTGTGGATTACACTCGGAAACATTGACAACCCCGTCTTTGTATTTCTTTTGGGTGGCCTTATGGCAACCATTCTTGAATATTCAACAGGTCTTATCTTGGAACGTCGTTTTCATCGTACATGGTGGGACTATTCGATGTTTCGCTATAACATCAAAGGCCGCATTTGCCCCCAAGCCTCGATGGTATTTGGAGCTTTCTCAGTGGCAACGGTCTTTCTGATTGCTCCGGGGCTTCTGTATCTCTTCTCTTTTATCCCGTCCGATATCATGATTTCCCTTGCGGGCATCACGGGTATACTGTACCTTGCGGATTTCACTGCAAGCCTGATTTATCTCACCCCTGCAGCCTCTGAACATATAGCCCTTCTCGTTCAGGAAATTCGCTCCCATATGTAGCGTCTTCACATATCCCCTTCATATACGCGACATATACGATATATAAGGCGTATGTAAGACGCGTACAGAATGCACACAATCAAGGTAATTGGAGCTTCATGTATACGCTTGAAAGCCGTGTTCGCTATAGCGAATGCGATAAGACCGGAAAGTTATCTCTCGTAGGAGCCATGAACTACCTCCAGGACTGCTCGTCGTTTCATTCCGAGCATATCGGCCGTGGTTTTGAGACGCTTGCCCAAGAGCATCTTGCATGGGTGCTTGCTTCCTGGCAGATTGAAGTTGCACGTATGCCTCACTTCAACGAGAAGATTACCGTTGGTACGTGGGCATATGAGCTGGGAGGTCTTTCCGCATCCCGTTGTTTTGTCATTCTTGACGAGAAGGGCGCGGCCGTTGTATGCGCGGATTCCACATGGTATATGGTTGACACCAAAGCCGGCAAGGCCATTCGTATTCCCGAAAGCGAAGCTGCGTACATAAGCGACACGCCCCGTCTTGACATGCTGCCTATGCCTCGGCACATACCGGCTACCGGAACACCTATGGAAGCACCTTCCATCACCGTCTTGCAACAGCACCTTGACACCAACAAACACGTCAATAATGCACAGTATGTCATGATGGCAATCGACGCTTTATCCGCTCTTGGATATCCGTTTGCGCTACATCGGATTATCGTCCAATATCGTCGTCAGGCCCATCTTGACGATGTCATTTTCCCCCGAATCTATCAAGATGAGGTCGGCATTACCGTCTCCCTTGATTCACCGGAACATAAAACCTATGCAATCGTCCGACTGGAGAAGTAATATGACACAAGTTGGTTCCGAATCCGCCGCCGCTAAGCCCGTCAAGCGCGTTGTTGCGGCAATTGTCTATCGCAATAACGCGGTTCTCACGTGCAAGCGAGACGAGGATCGAGACATGGGCGGTTTGTGGGAGTTTGCCGGAGGAAAAATTGAAGCCGGCGAGAGTCCCGAGTGTGCCCTACGGCGTGAGATTCAAGAAGAACTTGGCGTTGACCTGCAGCTTATTCTCCCCTACGACACACTTGAATACGACTATCCTGACTTCCACCTTTCTATGGAAGTTTTCGTATGCACGCTCGCGCCCAACCAAGAGCCGCAAAAACTCATACACTCTGAGCTTAGGTGGCTTCATCAAAGCGAGCTCTTAGATGTCAAGTGGCTTCCCGCAGACACAAATCTTGTGATGACACTGGGGACTTTGTGGGACGACATCTTTGAGAGTCAACATTTATAGTCACTCTACGATAGAATAGAGCGGCAATCAAAAGAAGATTGGTATAAAAGAAGAGTGACATCCAAAAGGTCTTCTCGCCCCACTCGCGAGAAGTGAAAGGGACACGCATGAGCAAAGCTGATGGCATATTCACCGCAATGTGCTCAGATATTATTGAACATGGCACCACTACGGTTGGCGAGAAGGTCCGTCCACACTGGGAAGACGGTACTCCTGCATATACGATTAAGAAGTTTGGCGTTTGTAACCGCTATGACTTGCGTGAAGAGTTTCCCGCTCTCACGCTTCGACGGACTGCACTTAAAAGTGCCATGGATGAGGTTTTGTGGATTTACCAGAAAAAGTCCAACAACGTTCATGACCTCAACTCTCATATTTGGGATGCATGGGCAGACGAGAGCGGTTCTATCGGTAAGGCATACGGATATCAGGTTGGGCAGAAGTCTCACTATGCTGAAGGCGACTTTGATCAAATGGATCGCGTCTTGTACGACCTTCAGAACAACCCGTTCAGCCGTCGTATTATGACCAATCTCTATACGTTTGCAGACTTATCGGAAATGAATCTCTATCCATGTGCATTCAATGCCATCTACAACGTTACACAGAATCCCGGCGATGCAAAGCCCACGCTTAATCTGCTTCTAGTACAGCGCAGCCAGGACATTCTTGCAGCGAATAACTGGAACGTCTGCCAGTACGCTATTTTGCTCATGATGGTGGCACAGGTCAGTGGCATGCAAGCAGGTGAACTTGTCCATATGATCTCCGATGCACACATCTATGATCGCCATGTAGACATTGTGCGCGAGCTTATTTCTCGCCCCACCTTTGCGGCGCCCCACGTATCACTCAACCCCAACGTAACCGACTTCTATGCGTTTACCACCGATGACCTCATTGTTGAAAATTACCAACATGGACCGCAGGTCAAAAACATTCCCATTGCCGTGTAAAGGCACGTATAAAGACACGTAATTAAGATACGTATAAAGACAAGGCACGTGTAAAGACGAGGCACGTAGTTAAGATACGTATAAAAGCGAGGAGTCTCTGTGAACGCGATTGTTTCGGTTGCCCGCGACTGGGGCATTGGATGCGACGGTAATCTGCTTATCCACAACAAGGCCGACATGAAGTACTTTGTTGAGCATACTCTCGGCTGTACCATAATTATGGGACGCCGCACTTTTGAGAGTTTTCCTAACGGCCCTTTAAAAGGACGACGGAATATCGTCATCACTCGGGATTCGAGCTGGACGCACGAAGGCGTTGAGGTAGTATCATCCCCTGCCGCTGCGCGCGCTCTTGTCGCTTCAGAACCAGGCGAGAAGGTTTGGCTTATCGGAGGCGCATCCGTCTATAAAGAAATGCTCTCTGACTGTAGCTGTGCATATGTGACAAAACATGACATAGTGCTTCCTGCCGACTCATACTTCCCCAACCTGGATGCAGATCCTAAATGGCACGTCGCTGATGTCGAGAAGGGCGGCGTGACCCCTGAAGGCGTAACTTTTGAGTTTGTTGTGTACAAACAGGAGCGCTGAAGTTTTTGCTCAGAGTGAGCTATATCAAAAGTGCAACTTCTTTGGCATGCGAACTGTGAGTTTTGTCAAAAATCTACTTTTAGTCAGACGCGTGTCAAATACAGGTCAAACAAGAGTCAAATTACCGTCAAACTCATCAGGGATAATCCTTCCTTACGTTTAGGGCCTACGTAAGGAGTCGCCATGTCTATCATCATCTCCCACCAAAGTGCTATCGAATTACTACGCACTGATTATGTCTATCAGATTATTGCGAATACCTCAAAAGGCACCTTTCGACACCCACCTCTTATTCCTAACCGACCTCCTCACCTTAGTGAAAAACGAGAGCTCTGGAAAACGCTCCATGAAATACTGGGCAGCAAGCCGCAGCTACCAATTCATGTTTCAATCACATCCAATAACGGTGTCTACCAAACAAAAGGATTGCAAATACATATTCTCAATGAAAAAATTCCCAAAACTGCATTTTTTGAGATACTGCCCAATCTCTATCTAACGAAACCTGAGTATATACCGATTCAAATGAGCCGATCATGTTCCATTTTAGAGCTCGCCCTTCTCGCCAGCAAACTTATGGGAACCTATTACATCGACCAAGAGGGAGAACTTAAATCCAGAGAATCACCTCTTATAACTCGCAAGAAATTGGAACGCTTCCTCAGAAAACATTCAGATGTCCCAGGGTGTGCAAAAGTATGGAGCGCCCTGGCTCTCAGCTGCGAAAAGGCGGCTTCCCCCATGGAAGTCAAACTTTTCATTCGCGCCACACTCCCCTGCTCCAAAGGCGGCTACGGACTTGGCGAAATGAGGCTTAATCAAGAATACAAAGTCAAAAAATTAACTAGTCAAACGAAAGCATTTGCCATACGAAAGCCAGACTTAGTTTTTGAAACACCTAAAGCGTCTCGGGACAAACAACCATGGAAAGCCATCACTCTTGAATATAATGGCCAGTACCACACCACCGTGGAGCAACAAATTGCTGATGGAATCCGGCATAACGAGCTCGTATCGGCCGGAATAAAAAATTATCAAGTTGATAAAGAAATCTACTATGACTTCAACTGCATGCAGAACCTCGTTGTGTGCATTCGGAAAGACATCGGCTTACCTGAGCGCAAGTTGTCACATGAAGAACAGATACGGTACCGCAAAAGACAACAGGACCTTGTAAAACTTCTCGACAGCATCGACCCTGCTAGATGGGGATCCAATGTCAAGCAAGAAAATCACCGATAAACTCCGGATTACAGATTTTGGTCAATTTCGAGGTTTAGTGGTGGTCTTGTCCGGAAAAATGACGTTTAGTGGTGGTTTTTCTCGGATTTGAGCGTTTAGTGGTGAATCAAATCACCACTAAACATCCAATTTAATACTAATTCCCTACGTCACGAGAAAAGCACCACTAAAGCAAAACGGCTGCCTGCGAATTTGCAGACAGCCGTTTTTGTGCAGAAACCAAAAGCAAAATCACTCGCTAGAAGCGAGAAGAACTTAGATGTCGTAGCTTGTTGCCTCGCGACCGTAATAAGAATCGAGATAAAGGTCTTTAATCTCAGAAATCAGCGGGTAGCGCGGATTAGCGCCGGTGCACTGATCGTTAAAGGCCTGCTCAGACATAGCATCGAGGGTGTCGAGGAAGTACTTCTCGTCAACGCCATAGTCCTTAATCGTCTTCTTAACGCCAATAAAGTCCTTGAGCTCTTCGATCTTTGCCACAAACTTCTCGAAGACATCCCAATCGTCCTTGCCCTCAACGCCACAGTAACGACCGGCTTCGGCATATCGTGCCAGTGTATGCGGGTGATCATACTGCGGGAAGGTGCCCATCTTGGCAGGACGCTCGGAGGCGTTATAGCGCATAACGCGTGTGAGGATAACGGCGTTTGCCCAGCCGTGAGGAATGTGATGGAAGGCGCCCAGCTTGTGAGCCATGGAGTGATTCACGCCAAGGAACGCATTTGCAAAGGCAAGGCCACCAAGGCAGGAAGCGTTAGCCATGTGATCGCGAGCCTCAACGTCGTTGGGGTTCTCATAGGCGCGTGGCAGGTAATCAAAGACGAGCTTCATACCACGAAGTGCCAGGCCATCGGTGTAGTCGGAAGCCATCATGGAGACATAGGCCTCAAGGCAGTGCGTCAAAACGTCAATACCGGAAGCGGAAGTCAGACCCTTAGGCTGCGTCATCATGTTGTCGGTATCAACGATGGCCATGTTAGGCATGAGCTCGTAGTCGGTGACGGGCCATTTTACACCGGTATCTGCATCGGTAATAATGGCAAACGGAGTAACCTCAGAGCCGGTACCCGAAGAGGTTGGAATGGCAATGAAGAACGCCTTCTTGCCCATCTTGGGGAAGTTGTAGACGCGCTTGCGGATATCCATGAAGTCCGCAGACATGTCCTCAAAGTTCTCGTCCGGGTTCTCGTACATGGACCACATAATCTTACCTGCATCCATGGCAGATCCACCGCCGATGGCGATAATGCAATCGGGCTCAAAGGCGCGCAGGCGAGCAAGACCTTCAAGAGCGCACTGAAGCGTTGGATCAGGAGCGACATCCCAGAACGAAGAATGAACGATGCCCATCTCATCGAGGGACTCTTCAATCTTCTTAGTGAAGCCGGACTTGTAGAGGAACTGGTCGGTAACGATGAAGGCACGCTTCTTGTCGTAGACATCCTTGAGCTCGCGTAGAGCAACAGGCATGCAGCCCTTCTTGAAGTAAACCTTCTCGGGAGTACGAAGCCAAAGCATGTTTTCACGCCTCTCTGCAACAGACTTGTAGTTCAGCAGGTGCTGGGGTCCAACATTGCCGGAAACGGAGTTGCCGCCCCATGTGCCACAGCCCAGTGTTAAAGATGGCGTCATCTTGAAGTTGTAAAGGTCTCCGATGCCACCCTGAGAAGATGGTGTATTGATGAGAATACGGCAGGTTTTCATTGCCTCATAGTGCTTCTGGATCTTCTCGGTCTCATTGACATTAACGTACAGAGACGAGGTGTGACCATAGCCGCCATCGGCAACCAAACGCTCGGCCTTGGCAAGAGCGTCGTCAAAGTTCTTAGCGCGATACATACCAAGAACGGGTGAGAGTTTCTCGTGCGCCATCTCTTCGGAAGGCTCAACGGATGTAACCTCGCCGATAAGAATCTTGGTGCCCTCGGGAACCTTAACGCCGGCGGTCTCGGCAATGAAGTGAGCTGACTTACCCACGATACCGGCGTTGACCGCACCGTTGATGATAACGGTCTTGCGGACGGCGTCGAGCTCCTTACCCTTAAGGAAGTAGCAGCCGCGCGCGGCAAACTCTTTCTTAACCTCATCGTAGACGCCATCAAGAACGGTCACGGACTGCTCGGAAGCGCAAATCATACCGTTGTCAAACGTCTTTGAGTGAATAATGGAGTTGACGGCAAGCTTGATATCGGCAGTGTCGTCGATAATGGCAGGCGTGTTGCCGGGGCCAACGCCAAGCGCAGGCTTGCCCGAAGAATAGGCGGCGTTAACCATGCCAGGGCCACCGGTAGCCAAGATAATGTCGGCATTGCCCATAACGGCCGCGGTAAGCTCAATGGTTGGACTTGGTACCCAATCGATAATACCCTTGGGGCAGCCGGCCTTCTCGGCAGCATCACGAACGATGCGGGCGGCCTCAATGGTGCAGCCCTTTGCGCGCGGGTGCGGCGAGATAAGGATGGCGTTGCGTGTCTTGAGCGCGAGAAGTGACTTGAAGATTGCCGTAGAAGTGGGATTGGTTGTCGGAATGACAGCCGCGACAATACCCATAGGCTCTGCGACTACCTTGTATCCACCGGCTTTGTCTTCCTCAACGACACCACATGTCTTCATGTGCTTGTACTTGTTGAAGATATACTCCGCAGCATAGTGGTTTTTAATGACCTTATCCTCCATAACGCCCATGCCGGTCTCCTCAACGGCCATGCGAGCAAGAGGAACACGTGCCTTCTCGGCGGCAAGAGCGGCCTCATAAAAGATCTTATCGACCTGCTCTTGGGAAAATGTTGCAAACTCAGCTTGAGCCTCGCGCATCTCTGCAAGACGAGCGTGCAAAGTTTCAACATCCTCAATCTTTGTTGCTTTCTTTGTCATCTGGTCCCCTCCTGGACTAGGTACAGACATCGTACAAATTATAGCAGCGTTCGCCGACAAATATGCGCCGCTGACCGACAATTCTCTATTTACATCTCAAACTTTCTTTATTTATATCCCAAGATTCAATATTTGCTGCTTAGGATTGTCATCGGTGGCTTGGAGTCTTTGCCAAACATCGGGCAGCTCTTGGGTCCGAAAATCAACAATCGGGCCAAACCCTCCGACAAGCTGCGTCGAAGCAATCTTGAACTGTTCTTTATCTTTAAGGCCCGGATACCGTACTTCAGCCATCTTGGGATGCGCGCGTAGATATGCCGCTATCACCGCTGCGGCGTCGTTGGCGTGGTGGCGAGAAGTACGCCTGGCTTCTCGCGCTTCATCTGAGCCAAAAGCCGCTTGTATTTCATCGGCATCCGCCGCCACGGCTTCAACTAACGTCACAACACGAGCGTCAACATCCTTGGCAATGCCCACGACCACAAAGTCAGGAAATCCAGGGTCTTCGTCAATGGCAAGCCACGCACCGAGCCTGCATGCAGGACTGAGCTCACAGCCAAACCTTCGTACATCGGCAACGAGAAACGATATCGCAGAAACAGCGGAGAAATCATGCTCGCGTAAAGCCGCCAGCTCACGCGCACGGCCCTTCACATCAACGACACCGATGGGGCGCCCGCAAAGCGGCTCAATAAGCTGAGGCTTAAGCGTGCGAGCATCGGTAGCCGTCACGCCAACGTGCGCTCGTAATGCATCGTCAGACGGAAGCGCCTCCCATGCAGAAATGGGAACAAGCCGACAGCGGTTTGTTCCCATATAAGCTGCATACTCAGAGAGAATTTCTCGCGTTGTTTTAGCCAAGACGCTCGTCATTCTCTTTCGTTACCTTTGCGATAAAGGCGTCCAACGTGCTCTGAACGGTCTCGTTTGAACGATCGCGCACGGAAATATTGTGAGCCTCGACTTCTTTCTCGCCAATAATCAGCATGTACGGCACACGATCGAGAGAACGGGCCTCGCGGATCTTATAGCCAATCTTCTCGTCGCGATTATCGACCTTGACGCGAATACCGGCTGCCTGAAGGGCACTGGCCACCTCATGCGCATACTCGCGGGACTTCTCGGACACCGGTAACACTTTAACCTGGCAGGGAGCAAGCCAAACAGGGAATTTACCTTCATAATGCTCGGTGAGAATACCGATGAAGCGGTCAAACGAGCCAAAGCCCGCACGGTGAATCATAATGGGCTGCTTTTTGGTGCCGTCGCTGTCAACGTACTCAAGCTCAAAGTTATGCGGAAGCTGGAAGTCAAGCTGAATGGTACCGCACTGCCACGAGCGACCCAAGCAATCCGTAAGATGGAAGTCAATCTTGGGTCCATAGAACGCGCCATCACCCTCGTTAAGCACATAGTCGATGCCCATGGACTCAAGCGCATCCTTTAAGCCCTGTTCCGCACGCTCCCAATCCTCATCGGAACCCATGGAATTCTCCGGACGCGTGGAAAGCTCAACGCGATACGGGAAGCCAAACTGCGCATAGTACGCGGTAATCAAGTGTGACGCATCGGCAACCTGCTCGGTAATCTGATCGGGACGAATAAAGATATGAGCATCGTCTTGAGTGAACTCGCGCACGCGGAAAAGACCGTGAAGAGCACCCTTCATCTCATATCGGTGATCGAGACCGGCCTCAGCAAGCTTTAAGGGCAGATCGCGATAGGAACGCGGACGGTTCTTATAAATGAGACATGCGCCAGGGCAGTTCATAGGCTTAATGGCAAAGTCTTCTTCATCAACTGACGTGGTATACATATTCTCTTTGTAGTGATCCCAGTGACCCGAAGTTTCCCACAAAGAACGCGAGAGAATCTGTGGCGTGAGCACCTCTTCATAGTTGAACTTAACCATCATCTCGTGCCAGTAGTCAGTTAACGCATTGCGCACTGCCATACCATTGGGAAGCCAGAACGGAGAACCCGGACCGAAATCGGACATCATAAAGAGTTCCATTTCACGGCCAATCTTACGATGGTCGCGCTTCTCGGCCTCCTCAAGCATCTTAAGGTGCTGTTCAAGCTCATCTTTTGTCGCAAATGCCGTACCGTTGACACGCGTAAGCATTTTGTTGTTCTTGTCGGCCTTCCAGTATGCGCCTGAGACGCCCGTCAGTTTGAACGCCTTGACGCCCTTGGTGTAGAGAAGGTGTGGCCCCACGCACATGTCAATGTATTCGCCCTGCTTATAGAAGGTAATACGCTCCGCGGGATCCAAATCACCGATATGCTCTACCTTATACGTCTCACCACGCTCTTCCATGAGCTTAATGGCCTCGTCACGAGAAAGCTCAAACGTCTCGATTTTGAGATTCTCTTTGGTAATCTTTTTCATCTCGGCTTCAAGAGCAGAAAAGTCCTCCGTATTGATCTTGGTATCACCAAGGTCTACGTCATAGTAAAAGCCGTTTTCGGTGGCAGGACCATAGGCAAACTTTGCTTCAGGATACAAACGCTTGATAGCCTGAGCTAAAATGTGAGCTGCGGTATGGCGAATAACATGCAGCTCTTCAGAGGCGTCATCGATTTCTCCTACATGGCCGTCATTGTAGAGAACCTTCATATATAAAACCTTCCTTATTTTCTGCGCTTGATGCACACAATCAGTTTTAAGCGAGAAACACACAAGACCTTACAAACACACGTAACGGCGACTACCCCGCTTTCAAGAAGCTGCGAGTAACCGCCTTAATAGTCTCTGTCAGTCCTACGCACAAAACCATAGATACACTACTGAATACGAGTGCGGCAATACGGACAGACCTTCCAGTCTGCATTCAGTGGACGATGGCACGTTGGACACACATTGCGTACCTGCGTATTGCAGATGGGACACACGATGAAGTCACGGTCAATGGGTGCCGAGCACTTGGGGCAGATGCCATAGTGTGAAAGTTGGTGCTCGCGAAGGGCAATGTCCAAATCCTGCTCCTCACGGTCAATGAGGTAGCTGCTTGGACGCAAAATAACATACGCCAAAAGCCCCACAATAGGAACAACCGAGATGACCGCCCACATCCACCAAGGCTCTGCACCGCGGCGCTGAGCGTCACGAATGACGTAGATAATGGAAAGAATGTAGAGCATAACTACACAGATGACCATAAGGTAGAGGACCATGCGTACCTCAGGGGTGATGATCTGGTCGAGAATTTCCTGCATCTCGGGAACTCCTTAGAATCGATTTGAAGCTGTGGCGGGCAACGGTTAGAAAATAAGAACCACAAGCGCATCTATCGTAAACCAAAATGGGACGGATAGACACAAGAATAAAGAATCTGCTTATAAATTAGACGATTTTACAAACCTCTCAAAGACGACATCACTTCTCCTGCCAGCGTAATGGTACCGCAAGCCACGTATGATTCATGAGCAAGAGCACGCACGGCCTTTTCCACCGTGGAAAAAACGTCCTCTACCTGCGCCCCTAGGTTCCGATATATCTTTGCCAGTTCATCTGCCGGCAAAGCACGCGCAGAATCCGTTTGCGTCACAATCACGGCAGGGAATTCCTTGGCGAGAAGTTCCGCAATACCATAAACATCTTTATCAGCCAAAACAGCGGTCAAAAGTTTGGGCCGATAAAGTGGGTTAGGTTCAACGTCACGAATGGCTGTCAGAAATGTTGCCACCGACTGAGGGTTATGCGCCGCATCAATAAGCACCAGAGGATCCGGACGCAAGAGTTGAAAACGACCAGGCGTCGGACAGCTGATTGCCGCATCAAATGCCCTATCCGCATCAAGCGGATGGCCGAGAAAATCTTCCGCAAGACACAGTGCTAGCGCAATATTTGCGGCCTGATACCTTGGTTTGAGCGCTGCAAGGTCTCTGTGAGTTGCTCGTGGTGTTTTTACCGTCAGCTCAAGAGGAAAGCCAAGGCGTGTGGGATGCTTGGTTATGGCAAACGTTGCACATGGAAGATCAACATGGTGGCGTACCATACCTTCCTGCATCTCCCCTGCTACATCGCAAACGTCAGTTGCACGGAGCAGCGTTGGGGCTACCCCTTGTTCAGCCGCACGGGAAAGAAAAACCTCTTCCACGGATATAGGTGTTGCCGTTCCCACGCCAAGCACACAGCTGCGACCTCTTTGTATAATGGCGGCCTTCTCACCTGCAATTTCTTCGAGCGTGTTACCTAAAATACGGGTATGATCAAGACCTATGCCGGTGATGGCTACAGAGGTAATGTTTTTTGCCGCTGACGTGGCATCCCAACGGCCTCCCATACCACACTCCAACACCGCAACATCGACGCCCGCCTCTGCAAAAATCGTAAGTGCGGCTACTGTCAAAAGGTCAAACTCGGTAATGTCATAGGCACGCTTGTCTGCTGCAATACGTGCGGCATTTACGCGTTTGCCTGCTGCCACGGCGGCGGCAATGCCACGTCCAAACGCCTCCTCTGTCACAGGTGTGCCGTCTATTTCCATACGTTCGGTATACTTCACCAGCTCAGGTGACGTATAGAGAGCCGTTTTCAGACCCTCCCCACGCAAAAACGCTGCGGTATAGCGCGACGTTGAGGTCTTGCCGTTAGTGCCCGCAATCTGTACGCTCTTGAAACATTCATCAGGGTTTTTCAGCTCAAGAAGCATATCCGAAACAGATTCCAAAAGAGGCTGAATACCAAATTTTTTAGTAGCCTGAAGCGCCGACATGGCCTGCTCATAGGTGTAGTCGCTCACCTCAAACGGTATGTGATATGACATGAATCTCCCTACAAACCCAAAAGACGCATGGCTTCTGCACGGGTCTTCTCGTTATCCTTAAAGATACCCCTCACCGCTGAGGTAAGCGTCAGCGCACCGGCACTCCTAACGCCTCGCATGGTCATACAGGTATGTTCTGCCTCCATGACAACCAGTACGCCCAAAGGGTCAAGTTCGGCCATCATCGCATCGGCCACCTGACCACAAAGCCGCTCTTGCACTTGTAGGCGACGCGAATATCCCATCACGCAGCGAGCAATCTTAGAGAGCCCGGTAATACGGCCTCCTTTGGGGATATAGCATACGTGCGCCTTGCCTACAAACGGCAGAATATGATGCTCGCAGGTAGAGGAAAACGGGATGTCTCGAACAATGACCATCTCGTGGTTTCCCTCTTCAAAGAACTGTTTACGCAGATGGGCCGCCGGGTCTTCCTGCATGCCACTAAAGAGTTCCGCACAAGCCCGAGCCACTCTGTCAGGCGTCTCAAGGAGCCCTTCTCGTGTGGGATCTTCTCCGATGGCCAAAAGAAACTCCCTCACCGCAGCGCGCACGCGTGCCTGATCAAGCGGGGCAAACTCCGAATGAACGGTATTCGTATGCACTGCTTTCGTATGTATCTCTTTTGCGTGTGTTTCTTTTTGCGCCTCTGTTGCGTGTGTTTCTTCTGTCACGAAACCAGCGTCCTTTCTGCTGCTTCAATAACGTGTTTGGCGAGAATAGCGGTGGTTACGCTGCCTACCCCGCCAGGAACGGGCGTGTATGCGGAAACGATGTCTTCAATCGCTTCTGCATCAACGTCACCAACGAGCTTTTGTGTTGCTTCGTCCCAGTTAATGCCCACGTCAATAACCGTCTGTCCGGGCGCAACATACCCAGAGCCAACCATACGCGCCCGACCTGCAGCTACCACAAGTATTTCTGCCTCACGGGTAACCGAAGGTAGGTCAACGGTACGGCTGTGACACAGCGTAACCGTGGCATCGCGCATGGTTAAAAGAGCCGCAACAGGACGGCCAATCACGTTGGAGCGCCCCACGACCGCAACACGTGCTCCTGCAATTTCAATACCATAGTGGTCAAGCATGGCAATGACCGCCTCGGCCGTACACGGTGCAAGGGCGCAAGGGCGTCCTGAAAGCGTGGCAAGCAACATTGAGTCGGTAACGCAATCAACGTCTTTGCTCGGAGAAAGAAGTGCGAAAGCACCTGCCTCGTCAATCGTTTTTGGAAACGGTCGCAGGGGCAGGCAGGCGTGAATGTGCGGGTCCGAGGAAATGTCACGGATTGTCTCGTCAACGTCGTGCTGCGATGCATTGCTTGAAAGCACTGTCTGTCTCACGGCGATGCCGATCTTCTCGGCACGTTTGAGGGCTGCCCGCTCATAGGCAAGATCGTCGGAACGCTCGCCAAGACGAAGAATAGCCAGCGTAGGCGTCACGCCTCTATCGGCCAGTGCGGCAGCCCGGACGGAAAGCGCCTCCGTAAGCACCGCAGCAACCGGAGCACCTCGCAATTTTTCAGCCATTATGCTTCCTCCCCTTGCAGATGCGCACTCACGTGGCGAGAAAGAGCTTCCGCTCGCGGAATCCACTCATCCATAAGCGCTTTTGCCCGCTCGTTAACAGATGCGGCATATGCGCGATCTTGCATTGAGCGTGTATTGACAAAGACGGTATGAGAGGCTGCCTCAAGGGCACCGCGAGAAAGCGCCGCACCGCAACCCACGTCAGAGAGCAAAAGCCGTGAACCTTTGACCTGCATCTCTTCAAGGAGCGCAATGGTCTCGCAAATGACTTCCATTACTCTCAGAGGCGGTTTTGCCGCAGCGATAAGTGCCTCTTCAATACACGCCGAACGAGAAGGGTTGTCCTTGGGAATAGCAAACGCATCGGATACCAAAAGAAACTGTCGAGAATCCTCATTAACCAGTTCAAGAAGTTCTTTACGGAGGCGCTCGGCGCGGGCGATATGAGACGTGAGATCTTTTTCATAGGCGGCATAGCGAGGCTTACCCAATGCGAAAGCACCCGCCATGGCCGCCAAGGCTATCCCTAAGGCACCGGTGTATGCAGCCGCTCCGCCGCCTCCAGGAATGGGTTCCCGAGCGGCAAGGTGAGATGCATACTCTTCACAGGTATACCTTGTAAAATTTACATCTTCAGGCGTTTTTGGAACCGACATCAGAACAGACCCACAATTCGTCCGTCTTCGCGTACATCAATATTTTCCGCTGCCGGTTTTTTTGGCAGACCCGGCATGGTCATAATGTTTCCGGTCAGACATACCACAAAGCCGGCACCGGCAGAAACACGCACTTCTCGCACCGTAATACGGAAATGTTCCGGCGCGCCCAACCGAGAAGGATCGTCCGAAAACGAATATTGCGTCTTTGCCATACAAACAGGGAGCTCCCCAAAGCCCAAGCCCTCAAGTTGCTGTATCTGCTTTGCGGCGGCAGGGGTAACATCAACGCCCTCGGCATGGTATATCTTGGTGGCAATGGATGCCATCTTCTGCTCAAGGCTCTCACCCAAATCATAGGCATATTTGGGCTCAGAGGACCTCTCGCACAGGCGAAGTACCGCCTCCGCCAGCGACTGTCCTCCTTTGCCGCCCTTTGCCCAAACCTCAGAAAGTGCCACATCCACTCCATGCGCCCTGCACGCTTTTTCAATAAGTTCCAGCTCAGATGCGGTATCAGTGGGAAATGCATTAATGGCCACCACCACAGGCAAGCCATATACGCCTTTAAGATTGTCAACATGGCGCAGCAAGTTTGGAAGACCCGCCTCAAGAGCCGCAAGGTTTTCAGACCCAAGTTCTGCCTTAGGAACCCCACCGTTATATTTGAGGGCACGTACCGTAGCCACCAAAACCACGGCGTTCGGAAAAAGACCGGACTTTCTGCACTTGATGTCAAGAAACTTCTCGGCACCAAGATCGGCTCCAAAGCCTGCCTCGGTAATCACATAATCAGCCAAACGTAATGCTGTTTTTGTTGCCTCCACGGAATTGCATCCATGGGCAATATTGGCAAAAGGACCGCCGTGTACCAGCGCCGGTGTATGCTCAAGCGTCTGTACCAGGTTGGGCAAAAGCGCATCTTTCAAAAGCGCAGTCATGGCGCCTTCAGCATGGATGTCATGAACCGTTACCGGACGTCTGTCAAAGGTATAAGCAACAATCATCTTGCTCAGGCGTTCTTTCAAGTCAGAAATACCTGATGTGAGGCAAAACACCGCCATAACCTCAGAGGCGACCGTGATATCGAAGCCGTCCTCGCGGGGCATACCATCCGCAATGCCACCCAAACCATCTACCACATGGCGAAGCTGGCGGTCGTTCATGTCAACGCAGCGCTTCCATACCACGCGGCGCGGATCAATTCCAAGCTCATTGCCTTGCTTGATATGATTATCAAGCATCGCGGCGCAAAGGTTATTCGCAGCACTTATCGCGTGAAAATCACCCGTGAAGTGCAGATTGATGTCCTCCATGGGAACAACCTGCGCATATCCGCCGCCTGCGGCTCCTCCTTTAATGCCAAAAACAGGTCCGAGCGAAGGTTCGCGGAGTGCCAGCATTGCCTTGTGTCCCGCTTGATTGAGTGCATCCGCTAAACCAACCGAGGTGGTAGTCTTGCCCTCCCCTGCCGGAGTCGGGTTGATGGCCGTTACCAAAACAAGCTTGCCGCGCTCAGGCGTATCGGCAAGGAGACGAGAATTGACCTTTGCCTTGTAGCGACCATACGGCTCCAGAAGATCCTCACGAATACCGGCTCTTCTCGCCACGTCAACAATGGGAAGCATAGGTGTCTCTTGAGCGATCTCGATATCAGACTTGTACTGCGGCATAATGCACCTCATCTATGAAAAGTCGGCAATCTGCTGCTTGAGTTGTGCAACAAGAGTTTCAAGCTCAGCGGCACGCGAACGCTTTTTCTCGATGACCGCTGGCGCGGCCTTGGCAACAAAGCCCTCGTTGGCAAGAGTGCGCTTGACGCCCAGAAGCTCTTTTTCGGCGGAAGCAAGATCTTTCTCAAGACGTTTTGCTTCAGCCTGCAAATCAACAAGGTCGCCCAGAATTACATACAGCTCAAGGCCACCCTCGGCAACGGAAATGGAATCTTCGGGCTTTTGGATGTCCTCACCGATGTGTAACTCAGAAATGCGACCGACGCTCCGGATAAAGCCTGTTTGCTTTGTAAGCGCATCGGCATCTTCCGCCGTTGCGCGAACCGCCACGGAAAGCTCCGCCTTTGGTGACAGGCGGTAGCGTGCCCGTGTTGAGCGAGCCGCAGAAACAACCGTCTTTGCGAGTGAGAAGTTATGCTCGGCCTCGTCATTCATGAAGCGAGCAAGCTCTTGAGGCTCCGGCCATGCGGCAGTCATCAAAAACGTTGCATCATGGCTGAACACGCCCGATGCAGGCAGGGCATCCCAAACGCTTTCCGTCACAAACGGCATCACAGGATGCAAAAGACGCATAGACACGTCCAACACAAATACAAGATTTCGCTGAACTTGAAGACGCTCTTCAGCATCTCCGTTCAAAAGCCGAGACTTGCAAAGCTCAATATACCAGTCGCAAACATCGTTCCAGAAAAACGTCTGGATGTTACGGGCGTAATCGCCAAAGCCGTATGATTCAAGTTGTTCTGTCGTCTCCGCCGTCACGCGAGCAAGACGCGAGAACATCCACGCATCTTCGGGCGTTTTGGCCTTTGGCTCACCTGGCGTATAACCGTCAAGGTTCATCTGCACAAACCGGCTTGCATTCCAGATCTTGGTCACAAAAGAGCGCGCCTGATCGGTTCGTGGAGACTCAAGAAGCTCCTTGGTTTTCTTATCCAAAACCGCATCAAACTTGACGTCTTGGTTGTTGGTAATAAGCGTCAACAGGTTATAACGCATGGCATCGGCGCCGTACTTGGCGATAAGATCCATCGGATTTACACCGTTACCCTTTGATTTTGACATGCGGCTACCGTCTTTAGCCAAGATGGTAGCGTAAATAAACACGTCATGAAACGGAATCTCCTTGGTAAAGTAAAGCGAGCTCATAATCATGCGTGCCACCCAAAGAGCAATGATATCGCGAGCGGTTACCAGTACCTTTGTGGGATGATGACCCTCAAGCTGCTCGGGATGCTCAGGCCAGCCCTGGGTGGCAAAAGTCCAGAGCTGCGAGGAGAACCAGGTATCCAAGACGTCCTCATCTTGGCGTACATGATGGCCGCCGCACTTGGGACAGACATCGGTATCCTCCATAAGGGCGTCTTGCCAGCCACAATCGTCGCAGTAAAATACCGGAATACGATGACCCCACCAAAGCTGCCGGGAAATGTTCCAATCACGAAGGTTATCCATCCACGTGAGATAGGTCTGCGTCCAGCGCTCGGGATGGAAGGTGACGTCTCCTTTGCGAACCGCCTGTGCAGCAGGTTCTTTAAGCTTATCAACGGCAACAAACCACTGCTCGGAGAGCCATGGCTCAAGCGTTGTGCCGCAGCGATAGCAGTGCATGACGGAGTGCTCAAGGTCTTCGATGTGGTCGAGAAGACCATGCTCTTCAAACCATGCCACAATGGCATCACGCGCCTGGTCGCGATCCATGCCGGAAAACTCGCCGTAGCCAGGAACAACCACCGCGTGCTCATCAAAGATGTTGATTTTCTCAAGGCCATGCGCCTCCCCCATGGCAAAGTCGTTGGGGTCATGCGCCGGAGTAACTTTCACAAAGCCCGTGCCATATCCGGCATCCACATGCCAGTCGGAGAAGATGGGAATCTCGCGGTTCACAATGGGTAGTACCACCGTGGCTCCCACAAGGTCAGCCTTCTCGGGATCCTGTGGAGATACCGCAACACCCGTATCGCCAAGCATTGTCTCGGGACGCGTGGTAGCAACCGTAATGTATTCAATACCGTTGACGGGCTCTTTCAGCGGATACCGCAAATACCATAGATGACCCTTCTCGTCAGCATATTCCGCTTCGTCATCGGAGATGGACGTTTCACAATGAGGGCACCAGTTTACGATACGCTTACCGCGGTAGATAAGGTCATGGTGATACCAGTCCACAAAGACCTTACGCACGGCGCGGGTATACTCCGGCGACATCGTGAACTTCTCGTCATCAAAGTCAATGGAGCAGCCCATGCGCTTGATCTGCTCGACGATGGTCCCGCCGTATTCGCGCGTCCAATCCCAGCAGGCTTCGACGAACTTCTCGCGGCCGATTTCCAGGCGAGAAATACCTTCGGACTTCAGTTTTTTGTCAACCTTTGTTTGCGTGGCAATGCCCGCGTGGTCGGTTCCCAAGATCCAACGCGTGGAATAGCCACGCATGCGGCTGTAGCGGATATACGTATCTTGAATGGTGTCATCCATGGCATGACCCATGTGGAGAATGCCAGTAACGTTAGGTGGCGGAATCACAACGGTGCGATCTTCTGTGCCTTTGCTGCGGCCATAGCAGCCGGCTTGTATCCACTTTTTGATCAGTTCAGGCTCGGCAGCCTGAGGGTCATAGGTCTTTGGCATTTCTTCCACGGTATATGCGCCTTTCACATGCTTCGAATAACGTTGGTACTGGCTAGCAGAACAGTATAGTGTATGTAGATAAGTGTACTTCGAAAAGGTCTAAGAACAAGATAATCCTCACGTTTTCAGTGGCATTACAAATCTGTTACAAGATTCTGAAACTGATCAAAAGATGATAGCTTTGTATTGTCGTAACAAGACTCAAATCTCTCCATAAAAGGAGATTCGAAATGAATACACCAATGACTGAGAGAGCTTAAAGAGGGATTATATGAACGACGACGCAAAAGAGATTCAGTATAAACTTAGACGGAGCCTTTTTTGGGACAATAAGGGGCTGCTGTTTGGAGGTTTCTTCTTTTACATCCTTCTTTTTGCAACAACAGTATTTAGCCCTCTTCTTGCCTCAAATATTGTTAATGCTGCTGTTGCGCAGTCGGTGAGCGATATTCTCTTTTTTATCGCGCTAGATATCCTTATGACAATCGCCATTATCGTCATCAGAATGGCATTACGACACTTAGTTCCAAAGTTTATATATCAAGCTTGCACAAAGTACAGAAATACAGCCTTCAAGTATCTTCTTGCTAAAAAGATAAGTTCTTTCGAGGGTGGTGGTGGCAGCGACTATATATCCGCTCTTACCAACGATATATATTCGATTGAAACCTCTTATCTTGAAAAAATGTTTCTTCTTGCTGGAAAGTGTATAGCGTTTGTAATCGCACTCACCATGCTTTTTATACAAAGCGTTCCTCTTGCAATCGTCGCCATAATATCCTCTATTTTTCCTTTAGCAGTAAGTATCACTCGTCTTGGAGATCGCCTTGCCTCAGATCAAAAAGGTGCTTCCGATGGTGCAAGCACTTTTGTTGCTCAGATAAGCGATCTTATCAAAGGTTTCCCTCTCATTAAAAGTTTTGATGCAGGGTCTTCTGCACTGCGACTTTTTAATCTTGATAACGCAAATTTGGAGAAAGCAAAGCAGTGCTATCGCAAAACAGACCGCCTTATTATGATAGTAGGAACAGCGGCCTTCGATGTTTCTCAAGGAGCCGTATTAGGATTCGGCGCATATCTTTGCGCTACCAACCAAGGTGTTACTCCCGGCGGTATTCTTATGGCAGCACTTCTCATGGGATATATTGGATTACCCTTTGAAGAAGTCCCTCCTGTTCTCGCAGCCCGCAAAGCATCGTACAAACTTATCGACAAGCTTGCCGGTCTTCTCGCAGAAGAAACCGAAGAGGAAGGTACTGCCAGTCTCTCATCAGTCACTGATGCCATTACCGTTAACAATGTAAGTTTTGGCTACGACAAAAACACGCCAGTTCTTAAAAACATCAGTATCATCTTTGGTGCTAAAAAGAGCTACGCTGTTGTTGGAGCCTCCGGATCTGGCAAATCAACTCTGCTTAGCTTGCTCATGGGAGGCTATCCTACCTATACGGGCACTATTTCCTATGACTCTCTTGAGCTCAAGACAATCACCAGAAAATCCCTCTACCAAAACGTATCACTAGTACAACAGGAATGTTTCCTTTTTGACGCTTCAGTTAAAGATAATGTCACTATGTTTGGAGACTATCCCGATAACCTCGTTATGGACGCCTGTAGGCGCGCGGGTCTCGCCGAGTTTATCGAAAAGAACGGTCTTGATTACCGTTGCGGTGAAGGCGGCTCCAATCTTTCCGGTGGAGAGCGTCAGAGGGTCTGCATTGCCAGAAGCCTGCTCAAAGGTTCAAAAGTGCTTCTTTTGGATGAGGCTACATCTGCCCTTGATCATGCGACCGCCGATCAAATTATCAGCTCAATCACAAATCTTACAGATACCACTCGCATTGTAATTACACACAGCTTAGAGGAAGCTCAACTTACAAAGTTTGACGAGATCCTGGTGATGAAGGATGGACGCCTTGTTGAACAAGGTACCTTCGATGAGCTTATGGCCCATGACGATTACTTTAAGGCTCTCTACACCCTTGAGCAGTAGGATAAAACTGTATGCTTAAAAGGTATACTAAGCCGCAGTTATTTCTACCCAAGGAGACCTATGGCAGAGCAGATTTCAAACGCAACGGCACGGCTTGAGCTGATTCTCGGACACGAACGTCTTGCTCGTCTTGAAAGTGCCTACGTCATGGTACTTGGCCTTGGAGGCGTCGGGTCAAATTGCGTAGAAGCACTTGCGCGCGGAGGGATTGGTCACTTTGTACTGGTAGATGCTGATACCGTGGAAGCGAGTAATCTCAACCGGCAGGCCATTGCCTTTGTGCATACCTTGGGACAAAGAAAGACGGATGCCACCCGTAACCTTATTTTAGACATCAATCCTGCTGCTAAGGTGAAAACCCTCGATGCGTTTCTTCTCAAAGACAACACGTCTACGCTGCTTGATACACTTCCCCATCCCGATGTACTCGTGGATGCCATCGATACCGTATCTGCAAAGCTTGCGGCAGCCCGCTGGGCTCAGGAGAGGGGCGTGTATTTTATTTCCAGCATGGGAGGCGCCAACAAGATACATCCCGAATTGCTTAAGGTCTCCATGCTCTCCCAAACTCATGATGATGCCTTGGCGCGCATTATGCGCAAAGAATCTCGCAAGCGCGGTCTGAGCGATTTTCGCGTGGTATATTCGCCTGAACCGGCACAAGAGGTTCTCGCACCTAAAGACGCTGAAGGCAAGGCTGCGCAACTTGGTACCATGTCCTATATTCCACCCATTATGGGACAGTTGATTGCAAGCGACGTCATCTTGCATCTAACGGGCCTGAACCAAAGCGAGGAGAATCGTGCATAGCGAACCCCCAACCTCTCAAAGCAACACCGTGTCTGCTCAAGACATTGCCGCACTTGATTACTTCGACGCTCACGTGCACCTGGATCTTATGCCTACCGCAGGTGAGGTGGCGAGAAGTGCCTCGTCTCATAACTTCGGTTTCTTTTCCTGTGGGGTCTCTCCTACCGATTTTTCCAACAGTACCAAAACGCTCACCGGTAGAGCCAACCAACCAACCGCACCGGGAATCCGTATTGGCATAGGAGCACATCCGTGGTGGATTGCGGATGGTCGGGTGAGTAAAGCTGATATAGAAATGATGCTCGATACCATATCTGACGTGCGCTTTATTGGCGAGATTGGCTTGGATTTCTCTTCTCGCTTCAATGATACCGAAGCGCAAAAGCGCCAACTTCAGGCGTTCAAGAGCATCTGCCGCAAAGTCGCTCAAACCCCTGCCGGCGACGCACCCAAAATTCTTTCGATTCACGCAGTCAAAAGTGTTGATGCGGTACTCGATGTGCTGGAAGAAACCAAAGCGCTTAACAGGTGCCGAGCCATTTTGCACTGGTTCAGCGGCTCATCGGATCAACTGCATCGCGCCATTTTAGCCGACTGCTGGTTTTCCGTCGGCGAGAAGAGCCTCCAGACCGGCAAAGGACGTGAGTACGCAAAGGTCTACCCGAAAGATCGTTTGCTTACGGAAACGGATCTGCCTTCGTCTGCACATCCGGCATGCAGCATCGAAGATCTTCTCGCCGGCATACAGCGAGCCTGCAAGGGGCTGAGTCAAGCTCGCGGATATGACGTACAAGATGAAGTAATTGCCAACGCCGCAACCTTATTTGGCGCGTAAGTGCTAAAGTTTGATACATGAGAAAACTACGCAAAACAACTCCTCCGAGGAGCTTCACCACCAACCGAAGTCCGCTTCCGGGCGCAATGCTTGCCAGCTCATCTGATGAGTTGGGACTTGCCCTTGATGACGTGGTGCTTGTCTTTGCCTGTAGCGATAACTTTGTGCCATATCTCTCCGTTGCCGTACAGTCAATCATTGAAAACGCCAGCTTAAATCGCAATTATGACGTAATCGTGCTCACGCGTGATCTCTCGCCCACAAGCATGATTACCTTAACGCGTCAGTGCCAGGTGACGCCCAATGTGGGCATCGGTTTTCTGGATGTTGATGCGGCTTTGGGTGATATCGAGCTTCCTCATCACGGTCATTTTCGCCCCGAGACCTATTTTCGCCTTTTGGCGCCATCGCTTCTACCAAACGTTGCTAAGGCCATCTATCTTGATTCTGATCTGGTCGTCAACCACGATGTTGCAGAACTTTTTGACATTGACGTTACGGGATACCTTGTAGCGGCCACACGCGATGCCGATACCATCGGTCAGATTGACGGCTACGATTCAACCGTGGGTCCCTATCTTAAAGATGAGCTCGGCATGGATGATCCGCATGACTACTTCCAAGCGGGCGTTATCTTGATGAACCTTGCCGAAATCCGCACTTCCATTGCTCCCGAAGAGTTTCTCAAAGTTGCCACCATGCGCAACTGGCGCTGGCTTGATCAGGACGTGCTGAATCGCTTGATTAATGGCCACTACCTGCGCATTCCCATGAAGTGGAACTACCTTGCAGACTGGCAGTTCTTACGCCGCACACACATTGTGGCACAGGCTCCAAAAGACGTTCGCGAGGAGTACGACGAAGCCCGTTCAGACCTCTGCATCGTACATTACGCCGGACCCGACAACCGCCCCTGGCTGTATCCCAACTCCGATCTGGCAGGGCTTTTTTGGTTTTATGCGCGCCGTTCTCCCTATCTTGAAGAGCTCCGCTCGCAACTGGAAGAATCGAAAAGAACCGCCAAGGGTCTTGCACATCGTGTTCAGTCGGGCATTATTTTCCGCGGCATCTTGCCGCTGTTTGACCGCGTATGCCCACCGGGGTCAACAACACGGGTGCGCATCATTGATACCTATAGCAAGCTGGGCGGCAGCAACCTGTAAGGGCACTACCGCTTGCTCCTTGCAAAGAGCTCCCAAAACGCAACGGCACTTGAAGCGGCCACGTTAAGTGAATCTACCGCATGAGACATCGGAATAATTGCCGTTTGATCGCAAGCCTCAATAGTGCGTTGATCAAGACCGTATCCCTCCGAGCCAAAGAACAATGCGTGTTTTCCCAACGAAGAATCACATTTGATGTCCGTGAGAGGAACTGCCGTATCCGTCAGTGCCAACGCCGTAGTAATAAAACCTTCCTCATGAAGCATACGCATAAGGCCTTCAACCCAAAGCTCCTCTGGAACACATGCCCACGGCACCTGAAATACCGTACCCATTGACACGCGAATTGCCCGCCGAGCCAGGTGATCGGCGCAATGCGGTGCCAACAAAACCGCATCCACATTAAGCGCTGCGGCATTTCTGAAAACCGCTCCTACATTGCTTACGTCCACAAGATTTTCAAGCACCGCAATCGTGTGCGCTTTGCCAAGAGTCTCAGTGATTGAAGCTCCCTGTGGGCGCTCCATAGCAGCAAGTAAGCCACGCGTGATCTTATAGCCCACCAAACGCTCCAACTCTTGTGGAGGCATCACAAAAAGAGAAATAGCATTTTGATCCTGTGTACACCGGTGCCATCCGCAACGCTCAAGAATTTCTGAAGCTTGAAGAATATGTGCAGTATCTGTCAAAAAACTATGTGGAACTTGTCCGGTTTGCAAGGCAACTTCAACCACAAAAGGACTTTCACAGATCATCACCGAATGAGCCGGATCAAGACGATTGCGCAGTTGATTGTTGGTAAGATGGGCGTATACACCAACCTCCGAATCCTCAAATGAGTCTACGTTTTTCACACAAAACTTTTTCACAACACATTCTCCTCAAGATTTCCAAATAAAAGCCCACCTAAATATCTTAGAATAGTGTATTGGTGCGACAACCATCCTAAACGTACCTTACCACCAAAATTTGAGCTAGACAGGAGTTCGCGTGGCTAAGCATTTTGCCGACAGTAATGAGATTCTTGAATCCCAACCGAAGCATCTTTCAGATGAAAACACTCAATCTCATACCGATGAATCCGCCTCTTCTCATCAAGAGACTCACCAAGAACTTGGCACAGATTCAAGCGAGAAGATCTCTGAATCAGAATCTAACACTGCATCTGATACTGATGCATCTCACATTGAGGATGCCAAAAGTGCCACAACCGCAATTCAAAGCGTAGAGCGCTACAAGATTGATACGTCCGTTCTCCCCCACATAGACGCAAATACCTTTGCCACCTCCGATACGGATAGTGCTTCAGCTACCACTGCAGACACGAGTCCGGACGATGGGGCAACCGTATACATGCCACCTCTTGAGACCTCTGAGAACAAAGAACCCCGGAAGAAGCGTAAGCTCTGGCTTATTCCTGTCGTTTTTCTTGCCATACTTACGGTGATTTATTTTGGAGGCGTACTTCTCTTTCATTTTATTTTCCTGCCACATACCACAATATATGGCACCGATTATTCGCTGAAGCCAACTTCGGCTCTCTCAGCCTCAATTGAATCTGACGCTTCAAACTATACGGGTCATATCTCCGGCAATGGAGTTGACCTTGACCTTAAAGCCTCTGATATCAATCTTACCTACGATGGTAAAGGGTACGCTGAAAGCGCCAAATCACAGGAGAATATATGGGCATGGCCCGTGGAAATCTTTAAGTCTCGTGACTTAAAGCCGGTTGGTACCGCTTCTTATGATCACGATAAGCTCAAAGCATATGTTGACGAGATCATACAGAAGGGTACTGCCGCTGCAGGCGAGCAGGATCACAATGGCATTACGTTTGACTCGGCTTCCGGAAAGTTTACGATGTCTGAGCAAGCACGAGCCATGCGCCTCTCCCCCGACGCCGTGGATCAAGAGGTCGGACAGGCATTCAATTCTCTTCAAAAAGACATCAAGCTTGACGACAGTGTTGTTTTGAGCGCCAAAGAAATTGACACCGCCATTGCAACCGCAAATACCTATGTTTCCGCAGCTCCAAAACTTAAACTTGGCAACAATGACGCCGGCGCAATTACGGCAGATCAAGTGGCTTCTTGGATTGGTTTTGATGAGAATCTCAACGTAACTCTCAACGAGCAGGCAATTAAAGATTATGCCCATGGAGATCTCTCAAAACAGCTTGACTCCAAGGGAACAGCCCGTACCTATACACGTCCCGACGGAAAAGAAATCACAACCGCCGCTGCCGGTCACTACGGCTGGTCCATCGATGGCGACGCAACGGCAGATGCCATTATCAATGCCATTAAGAGCGGATCGGCACAACCAACCGTGGATGTTCCTTGTCTTCAGTCTGCCGTTACCTATGACCCCGGCAAACAGGACTGGGGTAAGCGCTACATCGACGTTGACCTTTCCGAGCAGCATGCCCGCCTCTACGATGACAATGGTTCAATCATCTGGGAAGCTGATGTGGTTACCGGCATTCCCGATGGTCGTCACAACACGCCTGAAGGCGTTTGGGACATTACCAGCCATATTCGTGGTGCACGACTTCTTGGACCCAATGATGAATCCGGACGTCCCGGTTGGGATACCAAGGTTGATTTCTGGCTTGGCGTCAAGGGCCAGGAGGCGGGCTTCCACAACGCTCCGTGGCGTAGTGCTTTTGGCGGACAGATTTATAAGACAGGCGGAAGCCACGGCTGCATTAATCTCAGTTATGACGACGCTCAAAAACTTTTTGATATCGCAAAAGACGGAGACCCCGTCGTCATCCATTACTAACGTTACAAGTCCCTACCAAAAGTAATATTTTCACATCACGACCATCTGTCCTGCAGGTGGTCGTGATGTTATATGTTGCGTATACGTACATGCGCTAAGTTTTTTAAAATGCAATCAAACTTTTAGTGGAAAATCCTCAAAACAAGTAATGATACGGTAAATGTGTACATTTAATATATTTTTATAGAGACGTCCTTTTTATTTTTTTCTTTTAATAAAATTTACCTGCTTGGAGGTTATTTTAAAAGGAGAAAATCATGCGACGAAAAAGGATTTTAAGCGTTCTGTTTGCATTGGTGCTCATACTGAGCAGCCTTCCAATGTCTGCCATTGCAGAATCCATTGAAGATGCAGGTAAGTACTCTGTGACGGTATCCTATGTTGATGCGGCCACGGGTGCAGAAATCCACTCGCCAACCAAGCAAGTGGTCAATGAGGGCGAGACATGGTCCGCGCCTTCTCCTGCCATCGCCGGCTACCAGCTTTCCAACGCCGCTGATGCAACCGTTACCGGCACGGCATCCGGATCAAATCACTACATTACACAGACCGTTTCGTATGCTCCCGCACAGGTCACTTATACCGTTAAACACATGAAAGAAATGACCACCGGTAACTATGTCGTTGCAGACACGGAAACTCATTCTGCGCTTGCCAATACAACCGTTACGGTAACCGGCAACACCTATCCCGGATACACTCGTACCACCGGCGATTTAACCCTTAAGGTTACGGCTGACGGAAATGCCGTCAAATATGTGTATTACGACCGTAACTTTCGCAGCGCCATTTACTTCTCCACTTCCGGCAGTGAAATTTCTCCCGTAGTCGGTAATCCGGGAGAT
Organism: Atopobiaceae bacterium; assembly: GCA_024691995.1. Lineage (GTDB taxonomy): Bacteria > Actinomycetota > Coriobacteriia > Coriobacteriales > Atopobiaceae > Lancefieldella. The sequence goes on from JAILNA010000009.1 coordinate 45,655, forward strand.
CCGGTACCTTCAGTACCTAACCCTACACGCACGGGATACACGTTTGCCGGATGGGACCTTAATGATGATGGCGTCGCAGATACGCTTCCTGCGACGATGCCGGCAGAACCCATTACCGCCAAAGCTCTTTGGACTCCCGCTTCCGCCTCCTATCAGTATGCGTATTTCATTCAGGATCCCTACAAGCCTTCAGAGTATAAATTTGTCAGCAGTACCACTGCCACGGGAACCGTTGGATCGATGACCGCACCGGCTCCCACTCAGCCAAGTACCGGCACTTTCCGATATGAAACCTACGATCACGAGACTCCGTCCACCGCTATTGCCGCAGACGGCTCAACGGTTATTAACGTGTACTACAAATTGGTCCCCATCACCGTCAACATGCGCGCCTACTATAACGGCCCCATTATCAGAACTTTTACCGTTACCTATGGCGACACTATTGATCCGTATGCAACAAATCCAAATACCGGCAACAAATACAGTGAAGATATGATTGCCGCAAGACGTGCCAGCGATCCAACAGGAACGTATTATTGGTGGGGCGTAGTTCCCGGCTACGGTGGAACCGCAACCACTACCGCGGTAGATACTAAAATTCCCAGTACTGCCATCGATTCGCATAACGTACTTGATATATATGGTCGTTATACCGCAGATTCAAACCTTGGATCACGGTATCGTTTCTACTACTATCAAAACCTTGACGGTACCTACAATATGGACGGCGACCACACGCTTTCCCGTTCTGAAAAGCTGATTGAAATTGCAAAAAATGCTGGCGACGGTTACCTTGAAAGTGAAAAGAACCATCCCGGTTTCTCGTGGGACGGTTATCGTATGAGTATTGGCCACTTTGACGGTACCAACTACGACAGCCTTAGTTGGAACGCATGGCAGCCATATAACTATGATTATCTCGTTACCACCGAAAATTCAAACCTCGTTGAGCATCGCTATAAGCGCAACACCTACAGTGTGTACTACATGAACAACGGAACCTTGGTTAACACGGTTTCTCATTTGTACGAGCAGCCTTTTAATGCCGAAACGGAAGGTGCAAGTCCTCTGCTTCTTCCTCCCGGACCTGGATATACCTTCGCCGGCTGGTATGACAATACAGAGGCTCTGGGCGCTCCTGTCACACAAATGACCATGCCCGCAGCAAACGTCAGATTGTATGCTAAGTGGGTACCCAAGACCGTAACGGTTACCTTTAACTCAGAGGGAGGCTCCCCCGTTGCCACTCAGTCGCTGACCTACGGCAACACGGCCACCAAGCCGGAAGATCCCGTACGCGATGGCTATACCTTTGCCGGATGGATTGTTAATCCCGACAATAACCCTTCTGAATACAGTTTCTCGGCAGCCGTAACAAAAGATATCACCCTTCACGCACTGTGGAAGAAAAACAACTCTTCCGCTTCCTACACCGTAATCCACAAGACCGACGACGGCCAGATTCTCTCCACCTCCACCCATACGGGTACGGAAGGAGATCTTGCAAGCGCATGGGCTCTTGATAGCGCAGATCGCGGTGCATATCCCTATGTAGATGCTTCTTCTCGCTCCATTGTTCTTGAAAGCGACGCTCAAAAGAACGTTATTACCTTCACCTACAGCAAAGAAGCGCGCTATACCTATACCGTCCACTATGTAGATGCTCAAACGGGCGAGAAGATTCATGAGGATGATATTATTGGTGCTCAGACACTCAATTTGCTAAACGTTTCCGCTCGCGAAATTCAAGGCTATACGCTTCAAGGAGACGCAGTTGGATATGTATCTTCTGAGCAAACTGAGTACACGTTCTACTACACAAGAAATCCCGAGACTCCTGCCGCCCCAACAACACCTGCCTCTCCCACAAAGGCTTCTTCTAAAAAGCACAGCAAGCTTCCCGACACCGGAGATGCGGCGAGCTTGGCGTTGGTCGGAGTTTCACTTGCCGGCGGCGTGGCACTGAGCGCGCCTGCTATCCTACGTCGTAAGAAGGACGGAGAATAAGCAGGTTTCCGGATTTTGGTTTGACAACACTCAACGTATTGAATTTTCCACCACGTGTTGAGCTTTTTGGAATACCCACAGCCCCATAGAGCTGTGGGTATTTTAAGTTCAGCCTCTAAAAACAAAGGCGAGAAGTACGGACTTCTCGCCTTTGTTGTATAAGATTCCTTTGGTTGAAAGCTTATCGGCCGTTGATGTGCGCTTTATTAAAACTTAGGTAGCTGTCCTCCTCCAAAGCCCATGTTGCGCATCATGGCTTCCATTTGACGGCGACCTTTCTTAGCGTTGCCGCTCTGCGTCATGGCTCTCATCTTTCCCATCATCTTATTCATCTCGCCCCACTGACGAATAAGCTGATTGACCTCTTGAATGGTTCGACCGGAACCATCCGAGATGCGTCTGCGGCGCTGGCCGTTAATGATTTTGGGCCGCATCCGCTCCTCTTTTGTCATGGAGTGAATGATAGCTTCAATGCGTCCAAGAGAACTATCGTCAAGCCCTCCTTGCTGAGACATCAAACGATCCCCACCGGGAAGGGCACCGATCAGCTTTGCAAGACCACCCATTTTACGAATCTGCTGCATTTGAGCGAGCAGATCGTCCATGGTAAAGCCTTCACGAAGCATACGCTCCGCATCCTCAACTTGCTTCTCATCGGCATTTTTCTGGGCCTGCTCAACGATGGAGATGACATCGCCCATGCCAAGGATACGCTTTGCCATGCGATCCGGATGGAAGACCTCAAGCGAATCGGGCTTCTCGCCCATGGAAACAAACTTTATGGGTTTACCGGTGACTTCTCGGACAGACAAAGCTCCGCCGCCACGGGCGTCGCCGTCAAGTTTTGACATGATGACGCCGTCAAAATCCACGCGTTCGGCAAACGTGGTTACGACGTTCACGATGTCTTGTCCGGTCATGGCGTCCACAACCATGAGAATCTGATCGGGTTTGACTGCCTGCTTGATGGCGACAGCCTCCTGCATCATTTCTTCGTCAATCTGAAGACGACCGGCGGTATCGACAATTACGATGTCGTTCATGTTATCAACGGCCTGTTGAATGGACGCAGACGCGATGGCCACGGCATCACGTCCGTCTCCGCGATACACCGGCACTTCAATTTCTGAGCCAAGAGTCTCAAGCTGATCTGCCGCCGCAGGACGGTGCACGTCACAGGCCGCTAAAAGCGGACGTTTTCCCTCGGATTTCAAAAGATACGCAAGCTTCGCTGCTGCAGTGGTTTTTCCCGAACCCTGAAGACCAACAAGCATGATAACGTTGGGAATGCGGTTTTGAGCCAGCGTAAGCTTTGACTCGGTAGATCCCAAAAGGGATGTCAACTCATTAAGTACGATACGCACGACGTTTTGGGCGGGAGACAGCGAATCAAGCACCTCGGCCGTCAGACATTGCTCTTTGCAGCGGGCGACAAAATTCTTAACCACGCGATAGTTGACATCGGCCTCAAGAAGGGCCATACGGATTTCGCGCATGGCGACATTTATGTCATCCTCCGTAAGACGACCCTTGCCACGTAGCGCGTCAAAGGTGTTTTGGAGGCGATCTTGCAGGCTGTTAAACATTATTGAACTCCTTCGCCCACGAGTGCTGCACAGAAATCATGCGCATCAAAGGTTTGCAAATCATCAATGGACTCACCCACACCGATACGGTAAATAGGCAAATTGAGCTGGTGAGAAATGGCAAGCGCAATACCGCCTTTTGCAGTACCGTCGAGTTTGGTAACAATCAGCCCGTCCAGATCCAGCGCATCGTTAAACTCTTTGGCCTGGTTCAAGCCATTTTGACCGGTTGTGGCATCAATAACCAAAACCACGCTTACCGGCGTTATGCCCGCACGCTTACGCGTGACCGAAACCACCTTCGCAAGTTCCCGCATTAAATCGGACGACGTATGCAGGCGTCCTGCGGTATCAATAAGCACCAGCTCAGAGCCGCGCTTCTCGGCCTCTTCAATGACGTCATAGCAAACGCTTGCCGGATCCGCTCCCCGCTCGCGGGTCACAACCTCAACGCCGGAGCGACTCCCCCACACCTCAAGCTGCTCAATCGCTGCCGCGCGGAAGGTATCGGCTCCTCCTATCAGCACGCGCACGCCGTCGCTCTGTGCGCGCCCCGCAAGCTTACCTACCGTAGTCGTCTTTCCTGCACCGTTAATGCCCACAAAAAGGACGATGGACGGAGTATCAACGAAAGGATCTCGAGAAGCACGCGGAAACTCCTCAGAAAGTCTCTCAATAAGTGCGCTGCGAAGTTGATGGGAGCGTGTAAGGTTTTCTTTGGCTGCCTGTTCCCGAAGGTGATCAGTCACACGAATGGCCACCTCGGCACCCATATCGCCCATTACCAGCGTATCCTCAAGGTCATCCCAAAAGTCCTCGGTAACCTCGCCGCCCATGTAAAAAATCTCATTAATCGTCTCACGGGAACGCTCAAGTCCTCGACGAAGGTTGTCCATGAAGCCCATCAGGCATCAACCACCTTTCCAGTTGTGTGATCAAGTCTCTGCGAAACCACATGGCTTACACCGTCTGCCTGCATAGACACGCCGTACAGAACATCCGCCTGCTCCATGGTACGTCTTTGGTGCGAGATAACAATAAGCTGCGTAGCTTCTTTAAGCTGCTCGATTGCATCAAGCAACTTGGAGAGGTTCGCGTCATCAAGCGCTGCCTCAACCTCATCAAATACGTAAAACGGAACGGTCCGCGTGCGATACACGGCAAAAAGAAGTGCCAGCGCCGTAAGGCTCTTCTCGCCGCCGCTCATCAGCGTCATTTTTGTGATACGTTTTCCGCGCGGTTGCGCCACAATCTCGATGCCCGTCTCGGCAAGGTGCTCGGGATCGGTCATTTCAATATGGGCATGGCCACCCGGGAAAAGCATCGAGAAGACCGCCGAGAAATTCTGGTTGACCTTTTCAAAAACAACCAGAAAACGATTGCGCATTTTTCGCTCAATGGCAGCGGTAATTTTCTTAAGAGAAGCGCGCGCCGCCTCTAAGTCTTCTACCTGCTCTCCAATATAGTCGGCTCGTTCTTTGAGGCGCAGATACTCATCCATTGCAACCTCATTCACCGGGCCGATACTTGCAAGCTGTTGCGTTAAGCGGGCTATCGTGCGCTCCGCAGCATCCCTGTCTTCAGGCTCCGGGAGTTGCAGCGCCTCATCAAGGATGGCACCCATACCCACAATGGCGTTAATTGCATTTTCCACCTGAACTTCAAGACGACCCAGCTCAACACTCACTTCATTTGCACGGCTTCGTTCCTGCTCAAGATCGGCCGCCGCAGCGCTCGCCGCGTCTTTTGCCTCACCAATCGTGGTGCGGAGCGACTCTGAATCGGCTTCGGCAAGCGAAGCTCGATTCTTCAAGCGAGAAGCCCACTCAAGTGCCTTGGCATGAAGTGCACGGTAGCGATCATAGAGAGGGTCAACCCGTAGACGAATAACCTCAAGCGCATGAGAAGCCTGCTCGGTTGCCTCAATTTGCTGTTTGAGATTTTGTGCGCGGACGGCAAGTTCAGATGTACGGGAAGTCAGGTTATCATAGCGCTCAGAGGCCATAGCACGCTTCATACGAGCCTCGGAAAGCTCATGTGACGTTTTACCTTGAGAGCGCACCGCCTCATCGTGTTGGGCCTTTATGTCAGCCAGCTGTTGTTCAAGCTCTTGGGTCTGCTCTTTTGCTTCTTGTGCCGAGCGTCTGTGCTCTTCAATATGGGCTCGTGCATCTTTTGCATGCTCAGCAGCGGCCGCGCGAGCCTTCGCAACCTGGCTCTTCTCCGCCTGTGCAGACGTCAACTGATTTTCAAGACGGCCTCGCTCCGCCGAAAGCGAAGAGAGTTCTCCCGAAAGACGAGCAACTTCTCCTTTTGCGGCGGCGCTTTTCTCGCGTGACTCGGCAAGCTCCGCTTCCGCCTGTTCGGTTGCAGCATGTGCTTGGGTATGTGCGCGTATAAGGGCGTCCATGTCCTTTTTCAGAGTGCGAATGCGACGCTTGCGCTCAAGAGAGCCCGCTTCCACAGACGTCGCGTCCCCTATGATGAGACGGCCGTCCGGAAGGACAACAACGCCATCTCGTGTTGTGTAGGTATATTCCGGAAGCTTTTTATGGGCGACAAGTGCTGCGTCTACGTTTTTTACCACGCGCACATTGCCAAAGATTGCCTCCAAGAGCGGTTGCGCTTTTTGATTGACACGAAGTTTGGAGAGAAGTGCCTCTCCATCTGCGTCGTCCGGCGCAAACTTTGCGGATGCGTGCGTGGGCAAAACAATCGTCGCTTGACCCTCAAGGTCAGCTTGTGCAAGCGCCGCCTGCACAAGCGATTGAGCCGCGTCATCGGAGCCGGTTACAAAGGCAGCCAAATCGTCGCCTAGAAGACGCTCGATCAAGGGTTCAAGGCCGGGGTCGGTTGCCTCAATATAGTCGGCAAGCCTCCCTTGTATCAGATGCGCATGTTTCGTATCGGCGGCAAGCGCAGAAGCGCGCGGACTTGTCTGAGCGACTTCAACATCCAGGGATTGCAGTGCCGCAAGCGTTGCCTCGGCATCCGATTGCGCACGGCTTGCCTCTCGCTCCCGCATACGTGCCTGTTCCAAGGCAGCGGTATTCTCGCTTATTTTTACCGCCAAGGACTCGGCCGTATGACGTGCCGTTTCAAGGCGGGCACTCACATCCGTCTCGCGCGTCACTCTCTCAGAAAGCGCCTCCGTCGTAGTCTGTATGAAGTCTTCTATCTGGGTCAGTCGAGATGCATACATCTCATCTTCAACCTGTGCGTTTGCTATTTGCTCTTCAAGTTTTATCTGAGCAAGCGTTTCTTTATCGGCAATTGAGCGAGAAGTGTGCTGCTCGGCGTTTAAGCGTTGAAGTTTACGGTCAAGCTCCTTGCGCGTTGCAACGGCTGTCCGAGAGGCCTCTTCAAGCATCTCTTGCGTGCGTATGAGTTCCTTCTTTTGAGCGGAAACTTGTAGCAGCTGCTCTTCAAGACGTTCGGATTCCGTCGTTACCTCTTGGTATTGCTTTCCCATAGTGGACAGTTGCATGCGCATGTCAGAAAGGCGAGAAACCATATTCTTGCCCTTCTCCTCCAAAAGACGCATATCAGAGCCCATACGACCAAGCACGTCCTGCATACGACGGCGCTGTTCGCCTAAATCACCAACAAAAAGACCCTTTTGTTCGAGCAAAGCTTGTAGTTTCTCAAGTTCTTTTGCCTTCTCGTCTGAGCGATATTGCGCCAGCTCAATAGCTGCATTTGTCTCGTTTTGTTTCTCAATAAGTTTTGCATGGTTGCGCTGCAACTGGCGCAAGTCATCAACGGCAAGCTGAACGGTGAGTTCGGACAATTGTTTTTGAAGTGTTTTTGCCCGAGACGCCTTATCTACCTGCTTTTCAAGCGGTTTCAGTTGACGGTGTATCTCACGGGCAACCACCTTGGCGCGCGCAAGATTTTCATCCATGGCTCCAATCTTGCGTTCTGCTCGCTCTTTTCGACGTCTATGTTTTGAAATATCCGCTGCTTCTTCAATGAGTTCTCGACGCTGTTCCGGGCGGCTTGATAAGATGGAATCAAGTTTGCCCTGGGAGATGATGGAATGCGTATCCTTTCCAAGGCCGGAGTCGTGCAAAATGTCCTGAATGTCCATAAGGCGCGACGGAGCTCCGTTAATGAGATATTCCGACTCCCCCGATCGATACATACGCCGCGTAATCTCAATCTCGGAAAAATCAATGGAAAGCGTGTGGTCGGCGTTATCAAGAATCAGTGTTACCTCTGCGACTCCCACTGCACCTCGTGCGGACGAACCCGAAAAGATGACGTCTTCCATTGCCTGCCCACGGAGCATTTTTGCACTCTGCTCACCCAACACCCAAAGGATTGCGTCAGAAACATTTGATTTTCCCGAACCATTGGGGCCAACCACTACGGTCAGTCCCGGGTCAAAAACCATATGAGTTTTATCCGCAAACGATTTAAAGCCTTTCAGCGTGAGCGCCTTGAGATACAACTTAAAACCCCCTACTTCAAGCCCATATCGGCATCACAATCAACCGGTACTGCGTCAACGCCAAGACGAACAAGGGCATCCTGAGCCGCAGCCGCCTCCGCTGCTTTTTTGGAGTGTCCTTGTCCTCTGCCAACCTTGCATCCGTCCACTGACACGACCGAAATAAAAGTTGGCGTATGAGCCGGGCCGGATTCACTTACAAGTTCATATTCGGGAGTTGATTTGCCGTTTGCCTGCACTGCTTCCTGCAGGCGAGACTTGGGGCTCACCGAGCGCTCAGCCAATGCCGGAGAGATATGAGGGCCGAGTGTCCGTATCACAAATTCATGAGTAGGCTCATACCCTGCATCAAGATACAGGGCCCCCACTATGGATTCATACACGTTTTCAAGCGCAGAGCGCATACCGCGCCCACCGGTGCCTCTTTCAGATACGCCCGTAATAATTAACGGTCCGATTCCGAGTGCTTCGGCAACGAGAGACAAGGTGTGTCCTGAAACAAGAGAAATCTTCAGCCGCGTGAGTTCTCCCTCATCCATCTCGGGATAGCGCTCAAAAAGATCCGTTGCCACGATGGCGCCTAAAATTGAATCGCCTAAAAACTCAAGACGTTCATACGATGCGGAAACGGGCTTATCTTCAACGGCAGAAGGGTGCGTAAGGGCGGCTTCTATGAGATCCCTTCGCTCAAAAACATGATTACAGATTTTCTCAGCCGCTCGTATACGTTCATACGTCTTCAAATTACCAGCACCTATCTTTACGCTTCATCAATGGCATCGGCAGCGTCTCCGATAGTTACAATCTGATCAAGATTCTCAACTTCAAACGTCATGTCAAATTCCTGCTCAAGATCGGTAACCAGCTGGAGAAGATCAAACGAATCGGCGCCAAGATCTTTGAACGAAGTTGTCTCGTCAAGCTCGGCATCTTCGTCAATATCAAGCGTTTCGCGGACAACGGCAATCACTTTTTCCAATGTGTTGGTATCTGCCATTACACTCTCCTTGCACTCACAAAAAAACATAGCCAATGCAATTTTACCCGTGTTGAACCTCATGGGACATGAGAACTATCCAACCTGAATTGCTTCTGCAATCTTTCCTACAAGATTGCCACGAACTGCCGTGGCTGCCGCCAAAATTCCCGCACAGACCGCACCTGCTCCGGCTGATCCATGTGCCTTTATGACAGGCGCCGAAAGCCCCAAAAGCACCGCTCCGCCAACGGTATCTCCGGAAAGCTCACCTGCGGTTTTTTTAAGAGAGTCTTTTAGAAGCAAGGCTCCGAGTGCCGCCTTTTTAGACGTGGCCACCGAGTCTTTAATGCGACTCAAAATAAACCGACCCGTTGACTCAATGGACTTAAGCGCCACATTGCCGGTCATACCGTCTGCCACAATCACATCAAAGCGGCTCCCCAAAAGATCAACTCCCTCGGCGTTGCCGCTAAAGTTGACCTTTGCATGAGCAAGTATGTCATGATAGGCAAGCGTAAGTTCTGAGCCCTTTGTATCCTCTGCCCCGTTTGCCAAAAGTCCCACGGAAGGCTCCTGGATACCAAGAGCCACCTGTGCATATGCAATCCCCATGCGAGCAAAATCTACCATCAACTCGGGCTTTACGTCTGCATTGGCGCCCGTGTCGAGAAAAACAGTTCTATGCCCGTCAAGACCGGGGAGGATAAGCGCAAGTGCAGGGCGTTTAATACCCTTGATGCGACCAATACCAAAGGTGGCTGCCGTCAACACCGCGCCGGTTGAACCCGCGGAAAAGAGTCCTTCAGCCTCGCCTTGCTTCACCGCGGCAGCGGCACGCACAATGCTTGCATCCTTCTTTTGACGTACTGCATTTGCCGGATGTTCGTCCATCCCAATAACCTCAGAACTCACTACCGTGCGGACTCGATCGTGCTTCTCGGCAAATGGCGTTACTTCTTCATCGCTTCCCGCAAGAAGAACCACGAGCTCTGCATCTTTTGCAAGAGCGCGCTCCACACCCTCCAAAACCACCGAAGGCCCTTGGTCGGAACCCATAACGTCAACGCAAATTGTGGGCATATAGCCTCCTTCGCAGACCCGTATAGACCTGTATAGAAAAGGAGGCCGACCCAAATGGGACAGCCTCCTTGAACTTACGCTGTCTGAGAACTACTCAGTAACAATGACTTCACGATCATTATAGTGACCGCAATTGGGGCACACATGATGCGGAAGCTTGGGTGCTCCGCACTCAGGACAAACGGAACGTGCGGGCATTGAAGCTTTGCTGTTTGCGGAACGACGAGTGTGGGTAGCGCCGCGACCCTTCTTTTGCTTAGGTACTGCCATCTTGGAACCTCTCTTACTTTCTTGCAAGCGTCCCATACCTACAGGGACGCGACCCATCTAATTTCATGCGTTGGATACTATACCACGTATAAGGGCATTTTGAACACAAATAACGCAATTTATCCAGATTCACACGTTTTGGATTCAATCCGGTTTTATCCGGTTTCGGTTACTCTTCTTCGTCAAACGTAAGATTTGCGAGTACCGAGAAGGGATTTGCCGCCCGCGCGTCTTCTGAGCGCTTGTGTTCAAGCTGAGCAACGTGCTCGCAATCACCCTCATTAAGATTTGCTCCACATACCGGACAAAGTCCCTTGCAATCGGGCTTACACAACACCACAAAGGGTGTTTCCATGACCAGAGAAGGAAGCAGAGCATCGGCAAGATCGATGGTCCTATCGGATGACACGAGCGAATAATCGGCTTCATCCTCATCATCGGCCGGGTTTATCGGCTCCTCAAAGAGATAATACTCATCAACCTCTGCCGCAATATCCATCGTCGCAGCCTCAAGGCAGCGGTCGCATTCACCAACGACATGCGCCTTAAGTATGCCGGTAACAAGAATTCCCTCACCCGCGTTGGTAAGCACAAGATCGTAATCGATGCCTTTAGGCAAAGAGAAGGTATGCTCCCCTAAGGTATACGTGTCTTCATCAAGATGTCCGGCATACGGTAGTGCTTCGCCAGGATTGGCCAAGCGATCGTCAATGGAGACAATGATTGGTTTCATTACTCTTACCAGTTGACGTTATTTGTTGTATTGCGAGGACCGGAGTTCTCATCCAACGTCTGGCGAACACGCGAAACTGAGTTGGTCAGCGACTTCAGGTTCTCCTCGAGATGGGCCAAAACGGTATCGGCATACTCCTCAGCGTTATAGCGAGTATCCCGCTCATACTGATCTGCCTGGTCTCTGATTCCGTCAGCCTGCTGCTGTGCGAGACGGACCACCTCTTGATCACCGGCCAAAATCATTGCCTGCTGCTGTGCATCAGCAATGATGGACTCGGCTTGTGTACGTGCCCGATCGAGCGTCTCGTTCTCTTCCTTGATAATGCGACGAGCGGTTGTAAACTCCTCGGGGAAGACACGGCGAATCTCGTCCAAAAGCTCATAGAAATCCTGGGCATCAATAATCTTTTTCTGACCGCTGTCCATAAGGGGTGATTTTGCCTCACTGACAAGCTGCTCAAGCTCCGATACGAGGCTCTCGATTTCTTCACCTGGCTGCATCCAGGACTCCTTTCATACATCTACAAAACCAGCTACATCATGATGATAACGCTTATGTACATAATGCGCCTTTTATGAATAGTAGCAGAATATGAACAATTTATACGCGGTTCATATTATTTTTGGAAATTGTGAAGAGCTTTCAGCGCACGATCCACGCACGGCGGAACCAACAAAGACACATCCGCTCCCATCGAGGCAATTTCACGAACGATTGAGGATGAAACGTATCCGTATGCGGGACTTGACATAACAAATATCGATTCAATATCGGGTGCTAAATGAGCATTTAAATCAGCCTGTTGAAGCTCATATTCAAAGTCGGTCATTGCGCGCAGTCCCTTGACAACACCACCCGCACCATGGCTGTGACAAAATTCCACCAAAAGTCCGCTCATCGGCTCAACACTGACCCCTTCAATGCCGGCCTCACCGAGAGATTTCTGCAACATCTCCACACGTTCTTCAAGAGAAAATGTTGTCCCTACGCCATTTTTGTCTCGAGAAGAAGCCACCGCAACCGTAACCTTTCCAAAAAGGCGTTTTGTGCGCTTAATGACATCCAAATGTCCGTTTGTTACCGGATCAAAAGTTCCCGGCACAACCACATGATCAATCTTCTCCACAAATCTCTCCTTCAGCTTGGTTGCGGATCTTATCTTCGGCCGCCACGCTCTTCTCGCCTAAAGATTTTGGATGATCTACGCGCAATCTCATAAAATCAACACACGCAATTCCGTATCGTTTTGATTTAACCGAAACCATCGACTCTTGTGCTATACCCAAAGTCGTGGCGCCGTGTTCATACACGATAAGAGCGTTTGGGGCAAGGGCACCCACCGCAATAAGACTGTCGAGAAGCGCGTGTATCTGTTCCCCTTCAAAGGCATACGGAGGATCAAGAAAGACAATGTCAAAAGGAGCTCCGGGAAGGACTTTGCGCTCCGCGAGGCGCAGCGTATTGTGACATAAAACATCCACCTCTTGCGCGCGTGCTCCGAGTGATTGTGCGTTTTTTTGGATACGTGCGGCGGTCTTTCGATCCTGATCGACAAAGGTAACATGCGCCGCGCCACGGGAAAGCAGTTCCAGCCCCATAGCCCCGGAGCCGGCAAAGGCATCCAGAACAGAAACGTTCTCCAAATTCAGACCAAAGGCGGCAAGAATGGAAGACGCTATGGCCTCTCTGGTTCTCTCTGCCGTGGGTCGCGTAAGAGCGTATCCTTTTGGAGGTTGAATGTTTCTCCCCCGCCATTTGCCTCCCACAATCCTCATATACGCCCCAATTCCTCAAAATATGCGCTAAAGCGATTTTGTGCCTCCAAGGCCATGGTGCGATGCTGGGGTTCTTTAAGCTCAGGGTCGCGCCGATAAAGGGAGCGCGCATCCTTATACGCAGCCTCAATAATGTCGGCATCCCCATATAAATCCGCAATCTTGAGCGTTGCGTTACCGGACTGCCTGTACCCCAACGTCTCTCCCTCACGACGAAGCTTTAGGTCAAGTTCGGCCAGCTTAAATCCATCGGCAGTGGCCTCAAGTGCCGCAAGTCGACGTCGAGCAGGTGTACCACGTTTCGCATCGGAATTCAGAAAAACCTTCCCCGGCAAAGAACCTCTCCCAACGCGACCTCTCAGTTGGTGCAAGGTTGCCAAGCCAAAGCGATCCGCGTTATAGATGAGCATGACGGTTGCATTTGGTACGTCAATACCAACTTCAATGACGGTTGTTGAAACCAAGACGTCCAAATCCCCTGAGCGGAATTTCTCCATCACCTCGTCTTTTTCGGCGGAGCTCATACGTCCCGTCAAAATGCCAATGCGCAAATCGGAAAACACGCCACGCTGCAGTGCCTGATACGTGGCAAGAGCCGAATGCAGCTTTGTCTGAGTTTGAACATTAGGAGGCACGTCATCCAAATTCGTACCTTCATCAGTCTCGTCAATCAAGGGGCACACCACATACGCCTGTTGCCCGGCTGCCACCGCATCCCTGACGGCACCATACGCAAGGTCAAGATTGTTGCTCTGCAGCAGTTCCGTTTTGAGACCGGCTCCTGCAAGCGGCCGATGCGCAATACGAGACAGAGTAATATCTCCATAGATGGAAAGCGCCAGCGTACGAGGGATGGGAGTTGCCGTCATGGCGAGAAGATCAACACCACTCCCCTTTTTTCTCAACGCACTCCGTTGATTTACGCCAAAGCGATGCTGCTCATCAATCACGATAAGCGTCAGCTGGCGAAAGTTTATGCCTTCAGAGAGCAGCGCGGATGTACCGAAAATGACGGAAATGGCACCGGTGGCAAGACGGTTTTCAATAGCCGTTCGCTCCGCGGCGGACGTGGAGCCTGTTACCAGCGCCCATGGTATATCTGCCGCCGTAAGAAGCGGACCGATCTTCTCGGCATATTGCTTTGCAAGCACGGACGTTGGCGCCATCATGGCTGCCTGTGTATTGGAATCGGCAGCCGCAGCAAGCGCAAGAGCCGCGACTACCGTCTTGCCGGTACCGACGTCACCCAAAAGCAGCCGGTTCATAATCTCCGGAGCTGCCATATCGTGGAGAATGTCGTGTGCGGCAGCTCTTTGCTCTTCAGTGAGCTCAAAGGGCAAAGCCGCCAAAAGAGCGCGCTTCTTGGGTCCGTCTATCGTATGGGCAAAAGGAGTGTCACCCTCACATTCAAAGGTTCTTCTCGCCAGAAGTGCCATCTGAAGACAGAGCAGCTCATCATAGGCAAGACGGCGGCGGGCTTTCTCGGCTGCCGCCATTGAAGAGGGAAAATGAACCTCCCGCAACGCACGCGCAAGGGTCATGAAGCCACGAGAAGCCACCAGGCGTGCGGGCAGCCAGTCGAGAACGTCTCCTTGATCTGCCAACGCGGCCGATATAATACGCCGCATCCAAGCGGGGCTTATCCCCTCCGTTGCAGGGTGCACCGGCAAAATCTTGGCATGCGACTTCATCTTCTCAGATTCTGTCGTAATGACCTCAAAGAACGGAGCTTTCATTTGATGAAAGCCATACGCAAAGGTCATGGTGCCCGAAAAGGCAACTTCATCTCCTTCGTGAAGCTGCTGTGCCACCCACGGCTGGCGAAAGAAAACCGCCGTCATCACGCCGGTTGCATCGACTGCTTCAACTTCAACAATGCTCATCCGCGGACGCGGGTGCTTAACGGTTATTTTTTCAACCTTTGCCCGTATGGTAACGTCAGTGCCTATGGTTGTATACGCAATGCTCGTCTCAGAGGAAAAATCGAGGTACCGATGAGGGATATGTACCAACAGATCGCTCACGTGCGAAATGCCGAGACGCCCAAGCGCCTCGGCACGATTTTCAGTAACATAACGAAGACAGCTAACCTCATCACCCAACGAGCAGGTTTTTTGTATACGGTCGGCAGCCTCACCTATGCTGGGGCGAGATTCCATACCAGCCTGCTCAACTTACTCTAGCGAGAAAATAATGGGATAGAGAGGTTGTTCTCCGCGATGTGCGTCAACCTCCAAGTCAGGAAATTCCTCCTCGATACGCTTTGTAAGTGCCGAGAAGTGCGCATCATCCATATCGGAACCCGCAAGAAGGGTAAGCGTGTCTCCTTCTTCCTCTTCTTGCATCTGAGAGAGAAGTCGCAAAGTAACGTCATCAACGTCATGGCCCACGACATCAATTGAGCTGCCTTGGATACCCATGACGTCTCCGTTATGGATAGGATCCCCATTTGCCGCAGTGGAATCACGCACCGCAGTGGTTATCTCGGCGTAGCGAATGTTCGCGGAAGCTTCAGTCATGGCAGCGACGTTGTCTTTAAGCGATGCTTCGGCATCGACCACAAACATGGCAGAAAACGCCTGAAGCACTGACTTTGTTGGAATGACTGCCACTTTCACATCGGTGCACGCAGACGCCGCAGCCTCAGCCGCCATACGGATATTGGAGTTATTGGGCATCACAATAACGCTGTCGGCATTTGCCTCCTCAATGGCGCTCAAAATATCAGCCGTTGAGGGGTTCATGGTCTGTCCGCCGGAAACAACCACGTCTACACCCAAAGACTTCAAAATAGACTCAGAACCGCTGCCCGAACACACGGCAACAAAACCGAGGCTCTTATGAGGAGCCTTAGGGGTGGAGGCTGCCTTTTTATCTTCCGCGATCTTCTCGGTACGTTCTTTGGCTTCAAGATCCATATTGTGGATAAAGACCTCAAAAATCTGGCCGTATTGCAGCATATAGTGCAATACCTTGTCAGGCGTATTGGAATGTACGTGCACCTTATAGTCGGGGTTTGTGCCCACTAAAAGTTCACAATCGCCCATGGTGGAGAGAAAATCAAGAGCCGCGCTCTCATCAAACGTTGCATCATTTGCATGGAAGAGGAACTCGTTGCAGTACCTAAACTCGGAGCCCTCCCAATCATCGTTCAGCTCAATGGATACTTTTGCACTTGCGGCAGCCTTGGCATCATCGGTGCCTACGGTTGTCTTAAAATCAGAGAGTTCCGTCTTGCCCTGAACGGCATTGACAAAGCCTTCAAAAAACGTTGCAAATCCAAAGGCACCTGAGTCAACGACACCGTTCTCTTTAAGGACGGGCAACAAATCAGGCGTTCTTGCCACCGACTCGTATGCCTCAACAACAAGCGCATCCAAAACCTCAACCGGCGTCAGTTTTGACTTCTCAAGAGAGTCGGCTTTTGCGGAAACATCCTTCAAAACGGTAAGAATGGTTCCCTCAACCGGTTTACGGACCGCCTTAAATGCAACTTCTTTACCCCGGCGAAACGCGTGTGCAATGTCTTTTGGTTTAATGTGCTCGGGATCTTTGACATCACACAAACCCTCGACAACGCCTCTAAGAATCTGGCTTGTGATAACGCCCGAGTTTCCGCGTGCTCCCATAAGTGAGCCGTGAGTAATTGCTTTTGCAATGTCTTCCATGGAGGCATCTGCGGGAAGGTCTTGC
Source organism: Atopobiaceae bacterium (assembly GCA_024691995.1). Classification (GTDB taxonomy): domain Bacteria; phylum Actinomycetota; class Coriobacteriia; order Coriobacteriales; family Atopobiaceae; genus Lancefieldella. The sequence continues at coordinate 62,237 of JAILNA010000009.1, forward strand.
ACTTCTCGCACGACCGTTCCCAATGTCAAAGACATGTTGGTTCCAGTATCGCCATCCGGTACTGGAAACACATTGAGCTTATTAATCTCTTCTGCCTTATCGGCAACCGCAAGCGCAGCCGCCGGAAAACAGGTACGGATGACAGTTGAAATCATCTTTGAAGACCTCAGTTCTTTATCGTAATTGAATCTGCGCGCAAAACATTAGCGAGAAGCGCGCATTGCTTCAATGTGAACGGTTACTTTGACGTTTTCAAGCTCGGCAATTTGACGGAGCAAAAACTTCACCGAGGCCGAAAGATTGTCGACAACAGATGCCATGTTGACACCCTGCTCAACCACAACATGCAAATCGACACATACGCCTTGAGACGACGATGAGACATCTACACCCTTTCGCAGGCGATATGCAGGTAAAAGACGTGCAACGCCCGCTTGTTCATCAATCTCAGCCATACCAACGACACCGTAGCATTCAAGAGCGGCATATCCTGCAAGATCGGCAAGGCAGTCGTTTGAAACTTTGAGCGTTCCAGGAACAGTGGAAGCCATGCAATTACTCCTCTCGTTTGATTCCTGAATCAAAAAGAATCACAGCGATTATACCCCACGTCTATACCTGCACAGAAGAAGCATCATGTAAAAAATAACAAGCACAGAGAATGCAAAGTTTGTTCGAGATCTATGAACTCAAAGATCCCGGTTGCATACGAGGTCAGCTGTGGTATAGTAGTTCGGCAATTTGGAAATTCGCGCGGATGGTTATATCCACGCCTTATGGAGGTCGTTGTCATGTCAAAGGTTTGTGATTTCTGCGGTAAACACGCTGTTGCTGGTCGTTCTATCTCGCACTCTCATCGCACGGTGACCCGCACATTTAAGCCAAATATCCAGCGCGTTACCGTCGTTGTTGACGGACAGCGCAAAAAGATGAATGTCTGCTCCCGTTGCCTTAAGTCCGGAAAGATTGCACGCAGCTAACGCTTCACACAACAAGCGTTTCGTGTGGCTGAACGTTTGGACTAAGCATGCGGACAAACTTCTTTTAGATATGGAAAAGGTCGCCGAGGCGACCTTTTTTGTTTGAAATTTTGTCCTGGCTCTCTCACCCTCTCTGACTGCCTTCTCTGCCTCAATGAATGGGTGCGGCCACTCTGCCCGATAGACCAACGTCACGATTCTTTTGCGAGAAGCACCACGAGCGCCTTGCCCTTCTCGCAATGTATTTGTGCCGCATCCGTTTGTACCACATTGGAAATTCCTTCATCGGACAGGAGCGGCAAAGTTCGTGAAGCAAGATCCCATTGCATACCGGTCTCGGTAATTACCGTTTCTTCCTGAAGCGGAAGCACCGACAGTGTCCTTCCTTGATCTTTTTCTGAGAGCCTCCACACTGCATACGTATCTGCCGAAAGAATCCTTGCTTCAAAGGTATCCTCAACAATCCGCACCCTCCATGAGGCAGTGCTTAATCGAGCCAGAAGCCCCACTACACCAAGCTCATGATCAAGCCTGCCGCCGGAAGCGCAGGTAAGTGTCAGTGACAGCGGAAGTGCTTGACGGGTTGCTTCATGGCAAGCGGCATTGAGTGCAAGAGACAAATCGGTCTCGTACTTATCTTGAGGATAAGCAATCGCGCGCACCTTTTGTACATGGATCCAAGAGAGTATATCTTCTCCCGCAGAATCAAAGTCTCCGCACGCAATATCAGGGACGACACCGGCCTCCTTGCAGATGTATGCCCCGCGATCTGCAGCAACGACATAATCCGAGCATGATGAAAGTTCTGAAACCAGCGCGGCTGAACTTGGCGTGGGAGATCCATCAACAACAAGAACCGAAAAGGCCTTCTGAGCCGATGAGGCGCCCAGATGTGGCTGATTCGGTACCCGTTCATAATCGTAAATTCGGGCAAGAGAGAGCTCGCGATAATCATGCGCGAGAAGATCAGAGTGCGCCTTCATATACTCAAGATCACGACCGTCTTTGCCATTGAACAGTGCAACAACGGGAAAGCCCTCGGTTTGTGCCGTGTGTACACCAAACTCAGCATCCTCAAAGACCCACGTGTGTGCTTTATCGGTACCCAGGCGTCTGAGAGCCTCAAGATAGACATCGGGTTTTGCTTTATCGACACCCCCGACATCTTCGGTACACACAACCGCTTTAAAAAACTTCTCCATACCTTGGGCTTCAAGAGCAACATGTATGGCACGAGATGGCGTAGAAGAAGCAATGGCAAGAGGTATTCCTGCGTCAAAAAGTTCCTGGAGAAAGTCGGTAGCCCCCGCAATGCTTTTAATATCGTGCGAGTATACCGTTTGTACATACACAAGGAACTTTTCATACAGCTCTTCTGCGGACAAAGGAAGATTAAATTCCTCAATACACGCTACGCAACCGTCGTAAAGCGAAATGGCCTCGACCCTTTTGAAAAAATCCGGGGTCATATTGATATGCAGGTCTTCTAAAACATCTCCGAACGATCTCCTCCACATCCACATGGAGTCAACCAGTGTCCCATCAAGATCAAAGATTGCACCCGTTATCTGCATGAAACAACCTTTCTTTCATTGGTGGCCAGTGCGGATCATAAAAAACGCATCATGGGGTAAAGTAGTTCACGGTAAATAGTTTAGCGGTATCCGGAGGGAACATGGCTCGTTATAGTTATCAATGTCCTGAATGTAAGACCAAATTTGTTGTTGAACATCCCATGAGTGTTCATCCCAAGGTAACGTGCCCTTCTTGCGGACATTTGGCCGAGCGCGTTTTTGACCCTTCAGGTATCGTTTTTAAGGGAAGCGGCTTTTACAATACCGACCAAAAAAACAAAAAATAATTGTCCGGTGCGCCTGTGCCGCCCAATACGCTTAAACTATCCAATGCGTCTCAGTTTTGCAAGAAAATGCTGGTCAGCATCGAGTACATCCGGATGATACCCAAAATGAGCGTATCCCGTTTTTGTTTGCGCCTTTTGTACGACTTGCTTTCCCGCATCTGAGAGAAGCTCAAAAGCAGTGGATTCCGTTATATCCTCCGGCTCAAAACTGCTTCCCTCTTCCGTGGCGAGAAAAGCTTCGACAACCGCTTCGTCTTCCTCGTACAGCGGAGAACAGGTTGCATATACCAGCGTGCCCCGGGCGGCTACTTTTCTGGAAGCTGCCGCAAGAATGTCCTTCTGCACTTTTGGAAGTATTCCGTCCGAACAAACGGCATCCTCATCAAGCGACCAGCCAATCTCCGGATGACGCCGCAAAGTGCCCACACCTGAACACGGTGCATCGATAAAAACAGTGTCAAAGGTGTGTGCAAGCTCGCCGGGAAGATTGCAGGGAAGCTCACCGTTCGCCTCGCGTGCTCCAAGTTCTGCTGCATTAAAAACCGCAGACGTTACCTGATTATCAACGGCAGCCTCAACAAGCCGCTTTCTTGCAATCTCAACTTTTTGAGGATCAACATCAATTGCCGTTATATGCAGCGCATGATTTAACAGAGCGGCATTTTGCAGAAGAAGTATGGTTTTTGTTCCTCTCCCCTGTCCGATTTCTAACAGGGTTTTCTCCCTACCCGACAAAGCAAGAAGCGCCACCAGCTGAGACGAAATGTCGGCAGGTAACACTTTTGCGTGAGCAACCAAATCAGAGGCCGCAAGACCCGCGGGGCTCTCGAGGAAAAAACTTTGGGGAGCGACGCTCGCGTGCGGATCAAACGCAGAAAGCACGTCGTGTGACAGCCCTTCTCGCAAAGCCACATACACCGGTGCCGGCTCAAGTACGTGAAGCAGCAAAGAAGTTGCAACGGATACACCCATTGAGGCAACGAGTTTTTGACAAAGCCAGTTCGGCTGCCCGCTCACATGTGCCAAATCTTCTAAAAGACGCTCATCATTGCCGGCATGCAAACGCGCGTAAGCCTCATCGACGCGTGGAGATACGTCGGCGGCAATACGTCGAAGTATGGCATTTGCCAAGCCGGTTGCTTGCGCAGAAGCTCTCCGCGCCATCTCGACCCCTTGACTCACTGCAACGTGTTTTGGCGTATGCAGATAGAGAATCTCAAACGCAGCAAGGCGGAGCGCATCTCTAAGTTTTGGCTCCAAATGCCTTCTTTTTGGAAGATAGGGAGCAAGCACTCGGTCAAGCTCACCCACGGCGCTTACGCTTCCCAAAAGCAGCCGCATGGCGAGTGCTCGGTCCTTCTCGCCAAGTACGTCCATCTTGTGCGACGTACGCAAAAAGTCGCGCATACGCGCATGCTTTCTTCGGCATTGCGCTGCAAGGTCAAGCGCAGCTGCACGAGCCGGAGCGAGTTTTGCCATATCTACAGGCGCTCCCACGTATATGCGCTCTCATGCAGCCCCGCCGCAAAGGCTGAGGCATCCATCGCGCGCTTACCGTCGGGACGAAGTTCAAGCACTTCAAGCGTCCCGTCGGAACATCCCAGATACAGATGACCTTTTTGAATCTCCACCACGGAGGCTTCCGGCTCTGCCTCTTTGGCCTCTCGGGCGAGAAGCACACGCACACCTCTTTCTGCGATACGTGCTCGAGCAGGCGCGGTATCCGACGAGGCTTGTACGCGGAGAACGTTTTGTCTAGCACCGTCATGCGGATCTAATTTCATTTCTTGCTTCGTAATTTTTGCGGCAAAGGTTGCTTGCTCTGCATCCTGCTCATGCCAGCATACCGTACCCGCGGCAATATCATCAAGCGCACGGGAAAGCTCATGGGCTCCTAAATGCGCAAGCTCAGAGGTAAGTTGGGCGGTAGTTTTAGTGCCAATTTCGCAGGAACTCTGTCGACACCATGCACCCGCATCCAACTCATGTACCACGCGCATGATAGAGACGCCGGTCAGCGTATCTCCCGCAAGAATGGCGCGCTGAATGGGAGCCGCTCCGCGCAGGCGGGGCAAAAGCGAGGCATGGACGTTAATCCCGCCAAGTGGAACCGATGAAAGAAGCTCATCCGGAATGATGCACCCAAAGGCAACTACCACCAAAATATCAGGAGCACATGCAATGATTTTCTCGATACTATCGGAAGTCATGCGAGCCGTCTCAATAACGGGAAGCCCCAAGTCATGTGCTGCAATCTTTACGGCAGAAGGCTCTGCAATCTTACCTCTGCCACGGATGGCATCCGGCCTTGTAACAACCTGAACAACTTCATGTTTTGCTGCCAGAGCCGTAAGTGACGGAACGGCAAAATCCGGCGTTCCCATAAAGACTATCCGCACGATATCGCTCCTTATTCATCCTCATCAAACGAGGTCTCTCCAGGCTTTGCACCTGCCGCCAAAGCTTCTTGGTAGCGCTGCAGGGCTTCCATGCGAGCCGATGGCCCAAGGTGATCCGGCATGGTGATCCCGTTTATGTGGTCTATCTCATGCTGAAGACAGACTGCAAAAAGATCTCCTTCTGCCTCATACTGCATGAGATCGCCGTCTAAATTTTGCGCATGCACAACAACATGGCTTGGACGGGTTACCGGAACGGTAATACCCGGAAATGAAAGACAACCTTCATTGTACGTTCTCGGCTCACCGTCAGCCGTGATTACTTCCGGATTGATAAGCACAAACGGATTTTTCTGCCCGTCCGGATAGTCAACATCAATCACAACCATACGCTTCAAAACGCCTATTTGCGGCGCCGCCAGACCCACTCCATCGGTTGCATACATATCCTGCAACATACGCTTGGCTATATCGCGGATTTCATCGGTGATCTCGGATATCTCCTCACAGGTATCGGTAAGCCTTTCATCAGGCCAAAGAACAATCTCATCGAGCAATTTCATTAACAATCCTTTCGGCTGTAATATCTACATCATGTCATAGGCATCAACATCTATTGTCATGCTGATACCCATTCGCTTAGTGAGCTTTGCGGCACACTGAGATATGAAGTTGCCTATATTTTCCTCCGCCGGTGCTTTTACAAGCACATGCCGACGATATTTGTCTTTGACTTTTGCCTTAACACAATCGGCGGGACCAAGGATTTCCCAGCCTTCTTTTTCACCTACCATCTCATGCAAAGCTTCTGTCAGCTCATTTGCAGATGCGCACACATCACGCTCTGACCTGCCCCAGAAGATAACATTTGCAAGACGTGAGTACGGCGGATAGTACGCTTCCTTTCTTTCTGTAACCTCTTCCGAAAGAAAGATGTTGCGATTGTGCGTTTTAACGGACGCAATTGCAGGATGCGTTGGCCAATAGGTTTGTATGATAACTTTTCCCGCTTTGTCTCCCCTGCCCGCTCTTCCCGAAACTTGCTCCAAGAGATCGTATGTACGCTCCGCGGCTCTAAAGTCCGGAAGTTTTAACATGGTATCCGCGTTGATGACACCAACAAGAGTAACCTCAGGAAAATCAAGTCCTTTTGCAATCATCTGCGTGCCGATAAGCACCGCAGAATCCGCCGCATCAAAACGCTCAAGAAGTTTCTGATGGGCGCCTTTCGTAGAGGTGGTATCCGCATCCATTCGAATTATCTCAACGTCTTCGGGCAAAAGCATACGCAGCTCGTCCTCAACTCGCTGCGTACCCACACCAAAAGCACCCATGTAGCGACTGCCGCAGTTGGGACATTTTGTTGCCGGATTTGGATACGCACGCACCGACCAACGCCGGCCACACGTATGACAGACAAGCTCGCAGGTACGCTCATGATAGGTAAGCGATGTCGAACAATGCGGACATTCGGGCACGCATCCGCACTCGCGGCACATCAAAAAATTTGCGAATCCCCGACGATTTAGCAAAAGCACGGCCTTCTCGCCACGCTGAACCGTTTCTTCAAGAGCACGAACAAGCGGTGCCGAGAAGATCGACCGACCACCATCTCTAAACTGTGCTGCCATGTCAACAATCTCAACTTCAGGTAACACCGCATCTCCCGGCCGCTCGGGCATCGACACCCGCATCCATGAGGCTTTGCTCCAACTCTTTTGATGGCAGCGAATAAGGCTTTCCAGCGAAGGCGTCGCGGATCCCAAAACCAAGACGCATCCGCGCAAACGTGCCATATACGCAGCAACCTCTCGAGCGTGATAGCGCGGCAGCGAGTCCTGTTTGTAGGAGGCTTCATGTTCCTCGTCGATAATGATAAGACCGGGATTTTTGAGCGGTGCAAACAGCGCCGAGCGGGCACCGACCACCACATGAGCCGCCCCCTGACGTACCAAATCCCATTGATCAAAGCGCTCGCCCGCAGACAGGCGTGAATGAAGCACCGCCACGTCATCACCGAAGCGGGAGCGGAATCGACCGACCGTTTGCGCTGTCAAGGAGATTTCGGGAACCAAAACGATGGCGCCTTTTCCTTTTGCGAGCACCTCTTCTATGGCGGCAAGATATACCTCTGTTTTGCCGGATCCCGTTACTCCGTCAACAAGAACCACGTCACCTTTTGCCGAAGCGGTGGCCTGTGAGATGGCGAGAAGCGCACGTGCTTGACCGTCCGTAAGGTGCGCCGGTTTTTGCGCCGTTGCACTTGAAAGCGTGGTAGATGTATCCATACCTCGAATCTGACGTTTGAGCTCTACGGAAACGACACCTCGCTTCTCCAGCGCCGTAATTGCCGACCGTGCCCCCGGAATGGTAGCGGAAAGCTCTGATAGGCGCTGCGGAGCTCCAAAAAGCGCCTGCACTATAAGCCGCTGTTTTGAAGCGTGCTTTGCGGGAGTAAATTCTTGGCCTTTGGGCGTCAACATAACCCAGCGCTCATCGACAGGACCTGATTTCTCGTTTATCAACCCCCAGGAAGACCCGTCCTGCGTACGGCGCACCTTAACGCGTTGCCCCGGTGCGAGAAACGGCCTTATCGCATCAGTGAGAGAACAGGCATACTCCGAGGCCATCCACCGTGCCACACGAGCAGAAATCTCATCGAATGCAGCATCGGCAAGCACCTGTGCAATAGGGAGAATTTTTGCCGGATCAATCGACGCCTTGGGTGACTCGGAGATTGAAACAACATACCCAACCACCCACCGATGGGAAAACGGTACGTATACCGTTGTCCCTACGATTACTTTATCAAGAAGCTCAGGCGGTATCGCATAATCATACGCGCCCGGCAAAGCGCGCGTCGGAATGTCCAAGGCTACCTGTGCAAAGCTCATACGTGCTCTCTCACTTCCCAGCCTAAAAGCGTAGGTTTCCTGTGTTCATCAAAGCTATATCGTGCCACAAACGGCTGTTTTTCGTCTGCGGAATCGGGAACTTCCACGCACACAAACGCGCATGTTACCTTGGTATATCCACGTTGCATAAGTACGAAGGCATAAAAGTTTGCCTGCATTCTGTGAGACTCGATAATCTCTTCCGGCGTGAGATTCTTATCGCCTGTTTTGTAGTCAACCACAAATGCCTCGGTGCTTTTGGGGTTTGTGGCGAGAAGGTCGATTGCGCCGTTAAGGTATCTTTTGTCTCCGTATACCTGCTCAAGGCAAAATGGCACCTCGGCACAGACGCGGGCATATTTTCTTGCTTCCGCCCTTACATCAGAGTTGTTCCAAAGCGTCAACGCTGATTCCAAACGATCCATAAGAGATTTTTGAACATGATTTTGGATGGCAATACGCTCAATGGTTGAACGTTCAGGATAGGCATCTGCCTCAACCATGTACTGAGCAAGTTCATGGAAGGCAGATCCAAAGCTGGTTGCCGAAGTCTCGCCCTCAGCTCCCCCATCTTGTGAAGCTTCTTTTCCTTGGAGCGTCTCCTGTTGCTCTGATACCTCTTGGAATTTGTCATTTATCTGCTGGTGTAGTGATGAATAGCTATAAAATTCCTGATAGTTTGTCTCTTTTTTTGCCTGAGGTACCGACGTCTCCGGTGCATAAAGATCAAAGGTCAAACCGGCTTGGTTTTCTTGCACATCAGACATGGTACGCGTTTGATTAAGGTCAACGCCATCAAGAGCATAGCCATCCGCTTGTTCAGAAAAGCGCACATACAGTGTTCTGCACACTCCTGCCTGTGAACCGCCATATTCAAAGGGCAGCTCTCCTGCACGAGGCAGACTGTCTTCTTTCAGAATGGAACTTATTACTGCCTTTGTAAGCTTCGGACTAAAACCTGCTGCTTTTTGTTGGATTGCCGTTGCGGTAAGAATAACCATTTCACGAGCGCGTGTAAGACCCACATATAAAAGCCGTATTGCTTCAGCCTGTGCGGCAGCATTTTGTGTCTCATCCAGGTACAAGCGCCAATCACATATGGTTTTACACTGAGAGATGTCCTCCGGAATTTCATCGCCTCGCAACTCTGTTCGAGGTGGTTTTAAGGCTACGATGCGCTTGGCTCCTACCCGACCAATAAGACAGCGCTTTGTACTGGGAGTCCTTTGATCTAAATCTTTAAGCGCGCCAACTACGGCAACGACCTTATATTCCTTGCCTTTAGAAGCGTGGATAGTCTGAATTTTGACTGCATCCTGCTTCTCATCGTTGAGTACCACGGGTGCGGCTTTTGTAACTTTAAGCCAGTGTTTAAATGCCACCGAAAGTTGTGAAGGGCCAACTCCAAGATCTCTCTCAAGCTCTCTAACACGACGAATAGCAGCAAGGATATTAGCGGCCTGTGAGCGCTCTTGTGCATCTCCCGTCTCAAGGCGCTCAATCCAACCGGATGCTTTTATCACCTGCTGTATAACCGTTGCAACGTCTTTTACCGCAATGTCTCTTTTTGCTTGGTTAAGAATGGTAAGAGCACGCTTCAAGCGACAACTTGGCTGATGGTCCCCACTAAATTCCTGCGTAAGCAGACCGCCTTCAATCGGTCGTTTGAAAACGAATCCTTCTCTTTTTGTAAGATCCGTCGAAAGGAGTACAAAGTCCGATGCTTCCAAAGAAAACATCCCACTTGTAAGCACCGGGAACAATCCTTGCTCGGTGTCATGAATATCAGCAAGGGTACTCAAGAGTGCAGCGATGGTCTGCACTTCCGGAAGCTGTCCAAAACCCGTACCACCCGAAAGTACGCTTTCAATCCCACGCTGCCTGAGGGCCTCAATATACAAACCCGCATCTTTTACGCTGGTCATCAAAATAGCAATGTCTTTTGCCTGAAAGGCACCCTCGGAAATGATCCGGGCTATCCTATCGGCAAGCTGCTCTGCCGCAACACGCTGATAGACATCCGCTTTTGCAGCGCGTTTGTTTCCTTTTTTCTCTACAGCGGTAAGCTCAACCATCACACGAGGAATGTTGTTTTGCAATGGACCTGAGCTTTCCCGCCTGCTTGCCTTGAGGTCCATAAAATCAGGTATCATGCCCTCGGCACCACAAACAGCTTTCACAAAGCGAAGAATGTCATCATGGCTGCGGAAATTATCAATGAGCAGCGGTCTGTTTTCTTCGGGTATTTCTTTTTGCCGTTCAAAAAATACCTCTACGTCGGCTTCCCTAAATCCATAAATAGACTGTTGAGCATCACCTACCGTAGTTAAAAACCGCGCATCTTCACCGGCAAGACGCTTAATCATCCGAACCTGCTGCTCATTGGTATCTTGAAACTCATCTACCATAACGAGCTTAAACTTACTTGAATATTCACCTGCAAGCTCCGGATGATCTTCAAATGCACGCGCTACCTCATGGAGCAGGTCATTATTGTCAAGTCCTCGGGCTTCTCGCTTCTTTTTTGAAAACCGATCCACCACAAGCTTTGTTACTTTAATAAGCTGAGGGGCATAGCGGTTTATATCGAGCATCCTGCAGGTTTTTTGAAGATCCTCGCAATCTGACTGTATGTCCGCTGCAAGCTTTTTTGTTTCCTTTCCACAATGAAGCCGTGGGATTTTTTCAAAGAGTCCTGCTATCTCGGAAGGCTGCACATCCTGTTTTGTGTGATTTGCAAGATATGCCGCAACTCTTTCTTCTTGCCGAGTGATGATGTTCACTGCCGTCTCATCATCTATCTCTACCGCATGCATGAGAAGCTCTTTTATTTGAAAATGCAGTCTTTCGAGCTCTTGGTATATATCAGGAACGGCTCCATCCTTTTCTATTGCAAGCTCAATTGACTCAAATTCGCAAGGAGCTGAAAGTGCCGAGGCGGCAAGTTGTTCGATAATGCCGTCAAGCTTTTGGCTGCCATTTTGCGCGCCACTATGGCTTGCGGAAGACGTATCTTTTAAATCAAATACCGAGAAGAACCCTTTGTATTCATCGGCTTCCCGCAATGAAGATAAAACTTCCTCAAGAGACTCCTGCAAGAGCTCATTGCGTCTATGCTCATCCAAAACGATAAAATCGGGGTCGATACCAAGATCAAACGCATGTGAGCGGAGTATGCGAGCGCACATGCTGTGAATGGTGCTGATCCACGCAGAATCCACATTAAGAGCTTGATCAAAAAGGCCTTCTTCCTCAAGCGCACTTCTCACGCGTTCCTTAATTTCTTTGGCCGCCTCGTTTGTAAAGGTAATGATAAGCGCCTGATCAAGCGAATCAAGATACGCGCCTCCGTCTGTACCCGAGCCCTTGCTCAGTGCCCAAACAACACGTTTTGTGAGAGTAAACGTTTTGCCCGATCCCGCACCGGCTGCCACAAAAAGAGGCTTGTCCAAAGTCTGAATGGCCTGCTTTTGTCCGGGAGTATATGAATGAAAATCAAGAGCCATTAGCGTTTCCTCTCAGAACAATTCATCACCGGACAATATGCACACGCCTCTTTATCAAGGGCATGTGCGTGAATGTCGCCATTGAGCATGCTCTCAACCGCTTGCTTGATCTTGTCTTCCCATGCATCAAGATACTCATTAAATGCACCGACCGTATCCCCGGCAACGCAGGAAAGCATACCCTTGGACGGCTTTTGTTCGTCCGAAAGGCCAAAGATCTTATTGACATACGACTCGGGAGCCGCACCATATAGTGCATAGTTTTGATGTGTTCCCAGATACATTGCACCAACTGAAGTAAGATTGCGCGACTTCAGATACGTGCGTACCACTTGTGCATAAATAATGGCTTGCACATGACGAGGAAGTACTTCGTGAGAAGGCACATCCCCTTCAGGTTTTTTTTCGACGGCCGACTTTTGTACGGCATATGAACTCAAAGCCTGTGCGGCTTTGTGCTTGTAATCAATGATAATGGCTTCTCCCTGGGCATTTACATCAATACGGTCTATAGACCCCGTAAATGCGACACCCGCATATGTAGCAGGAAATCCTCCGTCCGCGCCAAACTTCAGCTCAAAAAATCTTGGCTCAAATGTTACAAATTTATCCGTTTCAAAATCGAGAAGCCCAAAAAGGTCTTCTCTTAACTTCTGCATTTGCTGGTGCTGCGCAACAGTATGGGGAACCAGGCGCTGTGTTCTCCTCTGAGTTTTTTGCGGCGCAACAAACTGCTCTTTTGCAAGCGCGTCAAATTGTGTGCTGAGGACGTGCCGCACATGTGCGAGCGTGTCTTGAGAGATGCGTGAGTCCGGTAAAGAAGTTGCAACCGCCTGCCACACGTATTCGTCAGAAAGAGCATCTGATGTGCCGAGTGCCTCTTGTAAAAGCTGCATGTGAGTCAACTCAAGCACCCGATGGATAAATGTCCCCTTCTCAAGACCGCTAAAACCGGCATCAACCCTGTCCAGTTTAAGGCGACGCTGTACAAACCACTTATAGGGACATTCAAGATATGACTCTATTTGTGAAGCTGAGAGTTCTTGAATTTGGGGCTGCTCTGTCCCTCGATAAGACGGCAGAATCACAAATGGCTTAAGCGTCTCGGGAATGGATCCCGTTGGCCACAACGGAAGGGAGTTCACTTTGGCCGGTGTTTTCCCACCAAACAAAAGGTTTGCGGAAAGACGGCCTTCTCCCCTTGTGAGCTGTGGAAGATTAAACTCTCCTTCTGCGGTCTCATAGCAAGAAAGAAGCTCTTTGAGAACGACCGATGCAAATGTTTTGTTTGAATCTTCACTGTGAGCCACGCATGCAAGCGAGACGTACGTGCGTGCACTGGCAAGCATCCGATACAGCCGACGCCTCCCTTCGGCAAGCGGAGCTATGGGCCTAACTCCTTCGAGCTTCTCTGCAAGCAAATCAGAAGCTTTATCCTTTGTGGGAAGCGAAGTGTTTACCGAATCCATCCCAAGGCAAATCACTGCATCAAACGTATTGGGCTCACGCATACTTTTGTCCGAAAGAATCTCCACAGAAACCGGAGCTTTTAAGCCCGCGGTTTCAGCCACTCCGTTATTAAGACAAAGCGAGAAGCTCTTCTGCAAAGCCACTTCATAAAACTTCTGCTCAGAGGCAATATCGGCTTTTGGCTCAAATTTATGTAGAGCCTGAGCAACCGTCATAATCGCAGAGAGCGAATTTGAAGTAAGAAGATACGTCTCATCATCAAAATCTTCTCTGTGCTCATCGCACGCTAGCAATAAGCGATGCAGAACTTTCTCTATCCGACCATTCAAAATGCTCTCAACGGTAGCGGCACATTCCTTCGATGTAACAGAAGCCTGCCTGAGAAAACGCAGCAGGTGATCAGGCGTAAGGATACGATTTTTTCGCCACATTTTATCAATATCCCACGCCTTCTCTGTTGAAACAAAAGAAAGGGGTGAAAACAAAAAGTCCACTATCTCACGAGGGGGCCACCACGACATATCGCCCAGTTCTGCCCGAGATGCATCAGGCCATACCTCACAAAGATTCTTAAGCTTACAGACCGCTCTTACAAGCCCAAGAAATGCTCTTGCACAGCTACTATCCGACACCGCTTGTCGCATAACGGTCTTTGCGGGTATACCGCGCGCAGCCAAGCGTGGTGCAAGCTGCCTCCATGCTTCATTTTGCTGCGGCGCGTAGATTCCAAAGCTTTTTACCCCTTGTGCAATAAGGCTTTGGATATGCTCAATTATCAAAGCAGGTTCGGCAAGAATGCCCGCCGGAGAAAGCAACGTAACCTTACCTTGAGACTTCAAGGGCGAAACTGTTTGTTGCGGCAAAAATATGGTGTGGAGCAGCGCTTCTACCTCAGCATCGTGAGGCTCTTGCACATCATTTACAAACAGAACGTCTTTATGAGAGAGACGAGAAAGCCTGGCGAGAAGTTCTCTGTTTGCGTTGCCCGCTTCATTTTGAGGCGTTGAAAGGACAAGTTGCACGTCCGTGTTCTGCGATAGATTGCACAAAAACTGCTTTTCGGAAAAGGTTAGATTTTCTACTCCGCTTACTACAATGCTTTGCTGCTCACAATAGCTCTGAGGCAGTAAAGAGGTCAGAAGGGTATATGATTCGTCCTTCTCGAGAAAGCCCCGCTTATGAATCAATTCAAGATATCGATCCAAGACGGTAAGCACCCGCTTTTCCCCCGCAGTAAGATTGGACCGTGTCCTTTGGTCTTGGGCACAATAAAGATCACCCTGGGTGAGTTGCTCAACTGCCTGAACCACTCCGGCCCCGACACTCAGTGGGTCAAGTGCGCAAGGCTCAAAGCTCTCAAGAGCCTCAAAGATACATAACTTTCGCAATTCCCCTGAAATAAGAGGGCGTCCGTTACCAAAGAGCCTCCAAAGTTCTTCCGTCCACTCAAAAAGAGTTGAAACCGTAAGCCCCAAAGAAAGCACCGGATCTGCCGCAAGCAACTTTTGTACCGTCTTTTTTGTATCAAGTGTATCAACAAGCAGCACCGCTCTTCCGCAACGTTCAATGCTTGCCAAAAGCGCTTCTCTCACCGGCAGACTTATAACAGAAGTCGATGTGGTTCCTGTAAGCGTAAAAGCCATCGCGCAATTCCTCTCATGAAAACTCTCTTATGCTACGCTACCACATCGGCTGGACACAAATTGGAAACCAAATTATCTCTACTCGAATACGCTATAAACTCTTGGTGCAAGACGTGGCGCATCTTTTTAAGGCTCTCCAGAGCCCCTGCAATGCCACTACCATAATTGCCGCAACTATAAATACAAACAGACCGCGTATGAATGCATCATCTTTTAACCATGCGTAGAGCGCTTGATCGTACTTCACTGAAATATAGTTAATGATAGGAATTTGAATGAGGTAGATTCCCACTCCTGCAGCCGAAACCGTTTTCAATATCTTTTTTGCAAGAGCCGGAAGTTTGGCAAGCCATGGCTCCAACGACCGGACAAACAAAAAGACGGATAGGACCTGAATCACACATACAGGAGATCCGGGAGAGGCTATAAAGTTCCGGTACTCATGGCTCAATTTTGCGCCTGCATACCAACCGTTCGCATACAGTGTGAGAACATACATGGTAAGCGTTGCTATCACATAGATACCAACCCATATAAAAGGACGGAACAAAAGACCCTTCTTGAAGTGCACAAATCGGTGCAGATAATACCCTCCTACATAATAAAAAGTTGCCCAACTGGCAAAAAACGGCCAGCCAAAAACGTTGGAAAAATACTCATGCCTCATGCCACAAAACTCTGCCAACGGAACAAGGACACCCACAAAAAATGTCAGAGCCAAAACATACTGCAGCGTCCGCTTATGAGGGGCTATATATGATAGAACGGGTGTCAAAACGTAGAGATATATGATGGTATAAAAGAACCAATAAGTACTGTTGATGTTGTTTGTCAGCATCCTTTTTACAAAATCCTTAAGACCGAAGACTCCCACAAAGCTCTCTGTGCCCCAAAATTCATGTGGAAAGAAACAATACAGGCAATAGCAAAGAATACTTCCCAAAAGAAACGCAGTCCCCACACGACGTACCCGTTTGAAAAAGAACTCCTTTGTTGAGTATTTCGTACGGTATCCAAGCAAGTTCATACCGCTTATCATAAAGAAAACGGGTACCGCAAAAATGAAAACTGCCTGAAGTTTAAGTGAAAAAGACCAGATTTGTGTTCGCTCGGGAACATATACGTTCAGTGACGTATGAAGCATCACCACGGCAAGTGCGCATACGATATTGAGAATATCAACAAATACCATATGTGTATGTACGGGAGTTTGCCCCGCTTTCTTTTGAGACTGAGTGCTAAATTGCATAACTCCGGCAGTATCTTCCACGTTATACTCCAAGTATTCGAACGACCCTTTGATTATGCCATTATTAAGATTTCTAGGCTGAGAGGAAATAGTGTATGGCAAACATAGTTGACTATCTAAAGTGGCGTGGCGACATTATATTGGACAATTGTCCTTTCAACGACGTTGACAATCTCGTCCTTTCTCTTCTTTCCTACCTTGGCTTTGATGGCATCGTTCCCTCCGAGCGCTCCAACAAAACCGTATTGCTCTCAGATGCATGTCAAAAAATGATCGAGAGCATTAAAAAAGATCCAAGCCTTATCTCCGGTCTTTCCCGCATTGATACTACCTTCCTCGAAGCACTTATCGACTCTCCCCGCTTTGCCAAAGCAAGACTTGGCAAGTATGCCAACCGTCTTGACCACAATAAAAACATGCAATTTGCCGGCCTTACGATATATCTTCCAAACGGATCTCGCTTTATCTCGTATCGAGGCACTGATGGGACCCTTGTAGGTTGGCGAGAAAATCTTGATCTCAGTTTTAAGATTACTGCAGCTGATAAACGTGCCGCTCAATATCTTGAGGCGCGCATTCGAGAATATCTGCAAGATACACAAACTGCCGCAGGCGCCCATATTCTCGTTGGCGGTCATTCAAAAGGCGGCAATCTTGCAAGCTATGCAGCCACTGTACTCCCTCAAGAACTTCTCCCGTATATCGATCGCGTTTGGAGTAACGATGGGCCTAACATGTGTCCGGGCATCCTTGACGGCACCGCTCATGACATTCTTGGCGAGAAGTACATTCGGATTCTTCCTCAGTTCAGTGTAGTGGGAATGATTTTTAATGACCCTCAAACACCTTTTACCATTGTTAAGAGCTCGGAGACCGGCATGATGGCACACGATGGCATATCGTGGCAAGTTGAGCGCGATCACTTTATTACCTGCAGTGACTTTACTCCCGAATGCAAAAAAGTGAATGAAGCCTTCAGTTCATGGTACACAGACCTGCCTCTTGAAAAACGAGAGGCCATGACCAATGAGCTCTTTGACGCACTTGAGGCCGGAGGCGCCGTCTACTTTAACGAAATTACCGCATCTGCCTCATCGCTCAGAGCGGTTCTTGCCGCCCTTATGAATACGGACAGACGGACATGGTCGGTCTTTGCCGATCTGTTTGGAGCGCTTGTCTCCGCATCGGCTTCGACAATACGAGAGCAAATGAACCCTCGTCAGCTCTTCTCGCCAACAACCGACACATACAAAGGCGGACCCAGCCAATAAGCTGAGCCCGCCAACAAATCATGTGCTACGCAGTACTATTACATGCGTGCGCGTGTTTCTCTACGACGATGGAGAGCCGAAGAGAAAAGCAGCAAAAAGCCGGTAGACGCTATGGAAACACTTGCGAGAAGCACATTGTGGTCCCCTGTATTGGGAAGATGGTTTGAATCTCCCTTTGCCGTCTTTGCGGCAGGCTCATTGGGTTCCGTTGAAGGAATGCGCTCCCACTGAGCATAGAGAACGTTTCCTTCCGCCTCTATGGTGTCTGCCACAACCACGTCGCCTTGATGCAGCAAATTTCCACCTGTCTTGGACGTTGACCAGCCAAGGAAGCGATATCCGCTACGGGTTGGATCAGGACGGTCAATGGTGAATTTGCTGTTTGAAGGAGCATACTCGCTAAAGGTTGGAGCGGGCGCACCGTCATAGTTCAGATCATAGGCAATACGTACCGCATTTGAGTTTGCCCATACGGCCGTAAGAGTAGTGTCACCAGAACCTATCTTGACAACGTCGCCGGGATAATACCGCACTCCATTGGCATCCTTCCAGCATACGAAGCCACCTGAGCCGAAGGGAGGAGTCACACCGGAGGCATCTTTCACATGTGTGTTAGAGCCTTCCGCATACAGTGTGTCATCTGTCACGGCACCTGAACCACCGGCAAGATCATAAATGACACGGTGCGTTCCGCTGACGGGCACCCATTTTGCCGTCAGAGTAATGTCTTCCGTTACAGGACTATCAAAGGTATACGTACGGCCGTCTTCGCGGAGCCATGCCGCCAGTACATATCCATCGCGCGTAATACCCGTAGGTTCTTCGGCGCGATCTCCGGCCTTGATTGATACCGTTTTGTTGGCATCGCCATTGTTGTACACATAGGTCACCTTTACAGGAGCCGGTGTCCATTTTGCATACAGCGTGGTGTTTGTAGCCGGCATTTTTGTATCGGCAGTAACAGGCAAGGTCAAATCAGCATTGCGATACCATCCTGCAAACTGATAATACGAAGGAAGTCCACTCGGACGTGTGGGTGTTGATGAGGCAATGTCGGCAAGAGATGCGGCATATTTGCGCTGCTCGGTTGAGATCGTAGTTTGAGGCGTAACAGCCGTGGATGCATGCGCGAGTGTAAGCGTATACGAAACACGATCTGCAACCATTACAAGGTACTTTGTTGGAATGGGGCTGAAGGTAATCTGACCATCCCCATAGATAGCTGGGCCTTCTTTCTTGGAAACATCAAACCATGTGGTGATATCTGTATCAAGGTTAAGCTGGGTGGGATCTTTAGGATCACCTGTGGGCGTGTAATATCCATACCTTACGTAATAATACTTTCCTGGAGTATCCCAGAAATTAAAGCGCCCATCAGCAAGAAGCCATGATGGAAAGTCAGATGTATATCCGCTTCCGTTAGCATTCTCAGAAAATACGGCATATTTTTTTGATAACTTGACTGGATAACGCCAATAATTTATCCGATTGGAAGAAATTCTATTAGAAGAAAACTTGTGAGGGTTAACTGCGTACCAAACAATACCATCGAGCCAACGATATCCCTCGCCAGGATCAACCGGTTCGAACTCAGCCTCATATAATCCAAGAAACGTATGAGCAGCATTTCCTGAATATTCTTCCACACCCGTCTTATTGACATCGCTGTCGTAGTCGCTTTTACTGTTGTAGAAGTTAACACGCATGAGTTCACGGTCGAGATATACATTGAATATCGTAGAGCCATCTGCTGCAACAATAACGGAGCTATCGCTTCTCTCGCCATTAAACTTCAAATGATTTTTGAATTGCGATTTTACCGAAGTGATATCATCTGCAATCTCAGACGTTGCAGTGGTTACCGTAGAGTCAGTTGCTGCTGTATATTTTTTGACGGTATAAAATGCATATGTCTTATCGGCATTTGCAGCATTATAGGGATCGGTTGCCTTCTGAATCCAATAGTTTACTTGATAACTCGTATTTGCATTGGGAGTCCATGTAGCAGTAAGACGAATGGACTTAGGAAGCTCGGAACCAAAGGTAAAGCTTGAACCATCCTCAGTTTTCCAGCCGGCAAAGGTATATCCCGTTTTAGTGGGAGCAGTAGGCTCAGTGGTCACAGACCCACGGTCAACATACTCGGTTGCTACGATAGAGCCACCGGCACTATCAAAGGTAATGCTGTGTCCCTCACGAAGAACCGGCCACAGATATACATCGTTTCCGTTAACCGTTCCAAGACTTGCATCCGGAGTTGTTGCTCCTTTGGTACGCGACCAGCCTATTGCCTGAATCTCTGGATTGCCGGTATTCACCAAAGGCAAAACATTCTCGCCACGGATGGCTGTACCATCCGCATAGACCTGTGAGTCAAGTACCGAGGCCGGCTCAGATGCTGACATGAAATAAACGATATGGCGGCCGGTAGCATCAAAGGATGCATATAGATCAATCGGTGTTGCTTCAGTTGTCACATCAAGGGCAGCTCCTCCATTGAGCTCTTGAGCGGTCTTTCCAAAGCCATTAAACACCTGGCCTGATGAAGTGGTCCAGCCGGAGAACGTTCCATTTCCGGATGGAGTAGCAGGCTGCGTGAGCTTTTCTGCATCAGAAAGTTTCTGCTCTGATACGACGGTATCGGTTCCCGAAGCATCCTTTACATGGAAGCGATACGTTTGTGTGAAATGAGTATTTGGAACCGTTACGGCATATACCGAAAAACCAGTTGCCTGGAATGACACACTATTGGTATTTGCCGTGGTATCTACTACTTTTTCAGCGGAAGACCCATCAGGAACATGCCATACGGAAACAGAGCCACTTGGCATACGCGGAGAAGAAATGGTTACTGCAATTGCCGATCCGTTTGGTTCCCATTTTGTACCGTTGGCATCGTAGATAGTAATGTCATACGCCAATACGATCTTCTCGCCAGCAATTGATGCGCTGGCTAAAGCAGCGGATACCTTGCCGCCTTGTGGAAGATTACCCGATACGGTCACCGAAGTTCCGTCAGAAGCAGTTGCGCTCCACGTTGCCTGAGCAAGTGTTTGCTTCTCATTGGAATTGTTTGAGGCGGTAGGTGACAAAGTGTCGACCTTAGATGAATCTTCAGGTACAACTCCGTCATCTTTTGTGCCGTCTTTTTTGGCAGCATTTGTCTCAGCATTTGTCTCAGCAGTCGCACTCCCCTGAGACGCCTGCTTGTCTTCTACCCGTGCCTCTTCTGATAACACTTTTTCAGTGGAATCAGTTTCCTGGGCACTGGAGGCATCTTCGGGTTGACTTGCACTCTCTTGTGCCTGGGTGCCACTCACTCCAAGCGCAACTTGCGCGAGTACCGGAGTTGGACATGCAAGTAAAAATGCCAAAAGCGCCGAAAGAACAGTCTCACGGATCTTTCTTTTTCGCATAAGCCCTCCTAAACTCTTAGCTCTGCTCACTTTACGTAACATTTTGAAACAGAAGTTATACTGTTTTGGATACAAGAGGACTTTTCACGAAATATCCTTAATGCTGAAAGATTTCTAAAATTTTAAAAGTAATTTAAAAATGTAAGGCTATGGGTTTTAACAGGAGCTAAATGCCTTAGAGCGTTAGAAGACAACTCCATACATACATTCCGGTGAATCACAAATTCTGAAAAACCCGCCAAAAGCCCTGTTTACGGGTGATTTGATTCACCACTAAACGCTCAAATTGACGAAAAATCACCACTAAACACGCATTTCGCTTTCAAAAAACACCCGCAAACACCTCAAATAGATCAAATTTCAGTCGCATTTCACTCGGATGTATCTCGGCCAATCTAGGTTGTCCCGGTCGGTTGTATCTCAAGTCGTGTCTCGAAAGGGTGCAAAGAAAACCGCCGCTCAAGACGTAGTTTGCTTTTCGGGACGTAGCTGGCACAGTTGACGTAACTCCCACGCCCTCAAAAGGCACACAAGTGGGAAAACTTCGATTCTGGCAAATCTGATTCTAGCGAACCCAACTCCTGCAAATCTGATTCAGCAAACCTTTAATTTGACTTTATAAAACCTGCCACAAACGAACTTACCAGAGAGATTACGATTGCGCCTAAAAATGCCGAACCAAAACCCTCGATAAGCACGCCATTACCAAGCACATGACGCGAAAGAAAACTCGCCAACTCAAGCATAAAAGCGTTGATGACCAAAGAGAAAATCCCTAAAGTCAAAAGGGTGATGGGAAGTGAAAGAAGCTGCACAATCGGCTTAATTGAGGCGTTGAGAAACGCAAGTACCAATGCAAATGCAATGGGACCCACCCAGTTCCCTCCAACAACCGACATGCCCGGGACAAATGCAACCGCAACCAAAGTTGCCACAAGCGTTGCAAACCATGTCAAAACAAAACTCTTTCTATTCATCTCAACCCTCCTGTACGTACCTTTGTCGCCGAACACGTATATCCCGAGATATAAAAGAAGCTCGACCGAAGCCGAGCTTCTTTTAGGATTTTGCCCAAAAACTATTGAACTATTCTCCAAAACCGGCATCGACAAGGGCGATAAGTGCATCAAGAGCTGCCTGCTCGTCAGGGCCATCACAAGCAATCTCAATCTTTGTGCCGGTGCCAAGACCTGCTGCCAAAATCATCATAATGGACTTGGCGTTGACAGGAGCTGAATCCTTGTCAACATTTTTGAGCGTCACATTGCTCTCGAACTTCTTTGCCTCTGTTACGAAGACGGAAGCTGGACGAGCATGAAGACCCGTTGCATTGGTGATAGTAGTCTGCTTTGAAACCATAGGTGGACTCCCCTTTCAATTTTCCAATGTATGGAAAAATCTTCCATAACCCACTATACGACATCCTAGCAAATCACACTACAATTTACTTTGTATATTATCCAAGAAACTGAAAGTTATCACGCTTTGTGCGATAAGATAGTTCCCAATTAAACCTTTATCATGGCATTTGGAGGGCAATATGTCTGAAAAAGATAGATATAGCCAAAATGATTCTGAAGTCAGTGAGGAATATGACATATATGAAGAACCTGTAGATGACAGCGCCGTCCGTTTTGAAAACGAGCAGTCAGGCGAAGACAAACCTTCTTCTGAGGCTCAGACAAACATGGAAAATCTTGCGGGAAATGTAGTCAATACCGTAAGTGGTGCTTTTGGAGAAGCTCAAAATGCTGTCGCAGACGGTATTTCGGCGGTACGAGAAGTGAGATCGGCCGCAAAGGCACATGCTCATGCTCGAAACAAAATGAAAGAAATGCAAAGCGTTCTTACGTCTGACCAAGGGCAGCTTGAGCACCGCATATATGTACACGAAAACTATGACTCAATTGTTGCTGAGCAGCAGGCCATCATCAACGAGACATCCGCGGAAATGAAACGGCAAAAAGACCTCGTTGAATCCCTTACAAAAACCTGTTCGGAACTTCAAAGCAAGCTCGAAGCTCTTATTGTCGAAGACGAACAAGAACTCAGACCATATCGCAATCTTTCCGAGACGGCTAAAGGGCGCCTTGATGATGTCTCCCGGACGGTAGCCGAAGCAAAACGAGCTATCAAAGCTGCAGAATCTCAAGTAAAAGATGCTACGGAGCATAGAGATCAATCTCTTGCCTCCACGCAGCGCGCTCTCAGTAACTCACAGGAACGCCAGCACAAACTGCAAGAAGAGCTTGCAGAGCTGAAAGAGGATCCCGCCGCCAACAATGGCGCCATTACTCGAATACAAAATGATCTTGCCTCAGAGAAACTCCGCGAATCTGAAGCTCAAAAGTCACTGGATATTATTACCACACAAGCAAAAAGTACCATTGAAATGGCCCAAACTCACCTTTGGACGCAAAAAAAGTCACTCGAAGTTGCCCAGAGCGCAACCGATACGGCTCATGCCGAATATGAGCAGCGAAAAAATGAGTTTGAGAAGCGCCAAACGGAAGCCCATGCGCGTGAGCGTATTGCTCAAAACAACATTACCGAGACACAAAACAATATCAAGCAGGCGCAGGATGCTTTTGATGCCGCTGCCGAGAAGTACGACGCAGCACAGGCTATTCTGGAAGATGCCCAAGCCATTCAAACGTCACCGGAGGAAACCGAGCGACTCAAAAACTCCGTCTCTTCTCAGCTCTCTGCTGTTGAACAGACCCAAGGAGAAGTTGAAAAGCTCGCTTACGAAGAAAAAACTCTGAGAGTACGTACCCGCAAACAAAGACTCCTTCTTCTTGCCATTGTTTTGGGGTTTGTCGCTTTGGTTGTGCTTCTCGTATGGAAAATCTTGGCCGGCTAACCCAAGCTAGACAAGCCGGCTAACCCAAGCTAGATAATCAACATGGCGTCTCCGAACGAAAGAAAGCGATATCGTTCTTTAATGGCAGCGTCGTAGGCGGACATGATGCTTTCCCGTGAAGCAAACGCCGAAACGAGCATCATGAGTGTTGAGCGCGGTACATGGAAGTTTGTCACCATAGCATCCACCACATGAAAGGTTGATCCGGGCATGAGATAGAGGTTGGTTGTAGCATTTTCACGCGCAACCAGATCTCCTGTTTTTGTAATGTGAGCAGAACCTGAAGCGTCCTCGAAATATCTTGCGGTAATTGCCGGGTTTGAGACGCATGCGTCACCGTCCCAAGCACTTTCAAGTGAGCGTACACTCGTTGTACCTATGGCAATTACGCGATGTCCCTCTGCCTTTGTGGTGCGTATGGCATCGATGACCCTTTGTGAAACGTGATATCGCTCGGTATGGATGACATGCTGTGTGGGGTCGTCTTCTTCCACAAGACGAAACGTATCGATACCCACCTCAAGCTCGACGGATTCCCACGTAATGCCATGCGTTTTGATGTCTTCTATAAGCTCGGGAGTAAAGTGAAGTCCCGCCGTTGGAGCTGCAGCGGAATGCTCGTCTTGCATCGCATAGACCGTTTGGTATTTTTCGGGATCGCCCTCATAATCGGTAATGTAGGGCGGCAGCGGCACATGACCCGCAGCATGAATGGCCTCATCAAGCGTTTGAGCTCCGGGGGCTTCAAAACGCACAAGGCGTCCTCCCTTACTGTCCTCCACAAAATCAACGATCTCACCGCACAAAACCACCGGCGAAGTTAGGGGTGCATGGAGTCCTCCTGCACGATATTCAATAATCGCTCCAGGTTTCAGGCGTTTCCCGGGGCTTACCAGACACTCCCAAAGATGCCCCAACGGATCAAGGTCTTCTCGCCGTTTAAGCAAAAGCGTTTCCGAGACTCCCCCCGTTTCACGCTTTCTGCCCACGAGGCGCGCCGGCATAACGCGGGTCTTGTTCGCAACAATCAAATCGCCGGGGTTAAGATACTCCACGATGTCCCTGAAATGCCGATGCTCTATAGAGCCATCGTCTCTGTGCAACACCAAAAGCCTGCACGAATCACGCGGCTCTGCCGGTGTCTGAGCGATCAATTCATCAGGTAAGTCATAATCAAAATCATCAGTACGCATGCTTTTTAGCAGCCTTTCTTACGTCACGCGCCTCTTGGCGCTCAAGAGTTGCTTCGGCAGCCGAAAACCGGCAACCACAATAGTTTTGTCGATACATTCCCAATTCGCGAGACTCTTTTGTTGCCTCAGCATAATACGGACGAAAATCACGCCAGACCGGCGTAAGTCCATAGGAATGGGCAATGCTCACAAGTTCGTCTCCGCACACATCAAAGAGCTGATAGGGCGAGACGGCCAATGTTGTTGATATGAAAGAAAAACCTCGCTCACGTGCCACACGACAACTCTCCTTGAGTCGAATCGCATAGCAGGCCCCACAGCGCCTCTCTCGATCAAACGCTGCAGGAGCAACCGAGCGCTCCCAGGCCTCGCGAGGATCTCCCGCAACAATAACTTCAACATGAGCCACCTCTTGTGCCCATGTAAGCAGCGTCTTAAGGCGATGCTCATGTTCTTCAATCGGTTGAATGTTAGGATTTGTCCAGCAAATGGTTGGCTCAAAGCCCTCTTCTCTCAAAAGCTTAAGCGGCTCAAGCGAGCACGGTCCGCAACACGCATGAAGTAAAAGAGGCGTACCGGGCAAAATGGCACCGGAACGTATGCTGTCTTTCGGCGCGATATGTATGGTCGATTCCTTGCTAAGCACGGGGTATGGCCTTCTTTTGGGATGTCGTTTTCTTTTGGGACGTGGCCTTCTTCTGAGACGCGGTCTTCTTTGGGGATGGAGCCTTCTTTTTCTTCTTCACGGAGCTCTTCTCGATATGCTGAATGATGAGCACGTATACGGCACAACTTGAAACGGCAACAAGAAGCGTCAGGACACTTGCCTCAAGTCCGTACGCACCGCCGGAAAGAATCTGCGGTCCTTGCGGAGTTGACAGCAAAATTGAAGAGATGCCGGTATATCCACAGATGCGCATACCAAAGAGAAGCGTCGGCACTATGTACCAGATAAAATGAACGCCTGCACCAAACCAAACACTATCGGAATACTCAAATAACAATCCAAAGAGCACGCCAAACGCAAAAAGCGAGCAGAGCGCAAGCGGCTCAATGTCTGCGTTAATGCCATGGAGAAGGACAAACAGGAAAGCCTGTACAAAAATACCTATCCACGGATTTTTAGTTGCGGCAATAGTACCGTTTTGCACATATCCTCTAAAGAGAACTTCCTCAGCGATGCTTTGTATTAAAAACCCAAGAACGACACATGCGGCATACCATAAGGGATATCCCTCATCAATTCCAAGCGAAAACCCATCACAGAGAAAAATAAGGCCGATTGAGACCACGACAAGCACAACTCCGAGAGAAACCCCGGAAAAAAATGAATGCCATCCACCCATGTGAAAACCGAGTGCTTCTTTTGTGCGCCCATTGATGCGTGCGTTCCACAGCATTACGAGCGCAAAAACGCAGAGAAATGAGATGAATTGAAGATATAGGCGATATTCCGAAGGAATATAAAGCATTCCAATACCATACGCAGCGATAGGTATGGCAATCATAAGAAGCCCAACGGCTGCCGGGGAAAACGGATATTTTGGTGGCTTAGCTTCCGTAAAGTCAAAACTGTTTACCAGCGATTTTTTTGCCATCGTGCTCCCCCGCTAATATGTGTATATCATCGATTCACCCTAGCATCTTACGCCTAAGTATAGTATCGACTTCTTTTGATTGTGCGAATACCTTATACCACGCAACATAAAATGGCAGCGCAAAAGCGACTGATTTGTGAAATAATTTTACTGTATCTACCGATTCTTTATGCATCTCTGCACACGTTTAAACTGCGAGGTTTTCATGACAGATAGCACGAACGTTTCTTGCCGTCCACACTTTCCCAAACGAGCCGTTATCACCGGAGGTATGCCATACGGCAACAAAAACCTGCACTTTGGACATATTGCAGGCGTCTTTGTTCCGGCAGATTTTTTTGCACGCTTCCTCCGCGATCGCCTGGGCAAAGAAAATGTACTGTTTGTCTCCGGAACCGACTGCTATGGCTCTCCTATCGCAGAAGGCTACCGTAAAAAGGTTGAACGAGAAGCATATAAGGGAACGATTCTTGACTATGTAACATCCAACCACACACTGCAAAAGCGTGCTCTTGACGCGTATGGAATCTCACTGGACTTTTACGGAGGCTCCGCACTTGAGCCTTCGCTTCCCATCCATGAAGAGATGGCCGATGCAATCATGCACCGCCTCTATGAGAAAGGTACGCTCACCAAACGCTCCACAAAGCAGTTTTACGACACAAAAGCACAGACCTTCTTAAACGGACGTCAGGTTATTGGACGCTGTCCCATTAAAGGTTGCAAATCCGATAAGGCCTATGCCGAAGAATGTGAACTCGGACATCAATTTGACCCGGAAGAACTCATTGCTCCCGTCTCACAGCTTACGGGAACAAAGCCGGAACTCAGGCCGGCGCCAAGCTGGTACTTTGACTTGTCAAAATACCAGCAGTTTTTACGTGACCTTACCGACCGCTGGGAGAAAGACCCGCAGGTTAGAAATGTTGTAACCGGCACAATTCGCGAGACTCTCGTTGCTCCTATGATGTATATCCAGGAGAAGTTCCGCGAGGCATTTGATGCTGTCTGCGACAGGCTTCCCGCATATGAACTCATTGAAGCCGAGAAGAGCGGTCAGTCTTTTACCCTTGTCTTTAAAAACTGGGAAGACCGCGACTGTGCGCGTAACATTCTTGACGCCGAGGGTATTCGTTTCCGTACGGGCAAAACGCTTCTTCCCTATCGCATGACCGGAAATATCTCATGGGGCCTTAAAGCTCCCGATCTTGACGATCTGAAAGACCTCACCATTTGGGTATGGACCGAGAGCCTCTGGGCACCCATTACCTTTACCCGCGCTCGCCTTGATGCGGATGCCGCATCCGGTGAGCATCGCTACGCCAGCGACGACTGGCATGATTGGTGGTGCAGCGACGACGCTCAGGTCTATCAATTTATCGGCCAAGACAATATCTTTTTCTACTGCGTTGTCCAAAACCCCCTATGGGATGCTCTTGACTGGGGTCTTACCACCGATATTCCGGTAGCAAACTACCACATCCTCTTCATGAATAAAAAAGCTTCAAGCTCAGGAGCCATTAAGCCTCCGATGGCCGAGGAGCTCCTTGATTTCTACACTCCCGAACAGCTCCGCGCACATTGGCTGTCGCTTGGCCTTGACCAGCGTGCGGTGTCCTTCTCGCCAAAAGCCTTTGACACCTCCGTCTCAAGGCCCGGCAAAGACGGCGCTCCCGATCTTCTTACGAAAGACGATCCCAGAGTTGTTGATCCGGCACTGAAAGAATCGGCATTTCTCACGAACATTTTTAACCGTTTGGCTCGTAGCTGCTTTTATGGTGCCGCAAACGCCTGCTCCGGACATCTTCCAACCGTCGATCCTCACCAGGATGTTATTGATGCGTGTATCAATACCACGCTTGCCTTCGAGCGTATGGCGCACGATTTTGATGCGCACGGTGCTCTCGGCGCCGTTGAAGAGTTCGCCCGTGCGGAAAACAAGCGCTGGGACGAGGCTTCAAAAGCCGCAAAAGGAAACGATGCTGCCTACGAGCAGGCCCTTGCGGACGCATTTTGCGTATTACGTACGGTAACTCTTCTGATGCATCCTGCCGTGCCTGCCGGTTGCGAGCGTATCGCTCAGGCCATGAACTTCTCGCCTGAAGTGTTCTTCTCGTGGGAACATGCCATGGAAGGACCCAAGCAGCTTGCCCGGATACTTGGGGAAGATGCTCAAACGCATATGATCGAGGAGCTTCCGCCCCGCTTTGATTTCTTCAAAGCGCATCCCAGCCAGCAGAAAAAGAAATAGTGATGGAGACCGTATCCCTTCCTCCCGTATATCGCCCACGGCCGTACCAAAAGCCAACCGCTCCCCTTGTCAAGCGGCACAATACGTCTATGCCTGACGGAGCGTCCATTGCGAGCTTTATATATTCGGGGAGCGAGAAGAACCTCTTTTCGCGCACTCCCATCCTTATGCTTCATGGGAACGGAGAAGAGCATGGCATTTTTGGTCGCGTTATCGATGCGATGGTGGATAGAGGATACGACGTTATTGCGATGGACTCCCGCGATCAAGGCGAAAGCACCCGTGGCTCTGGTGCGTTTACCTACGAACGTATGACCGCAGATGCCGCGGCCGTGCTGGACGATCTGGGTGTCGCCGGCGCACACGTTCTTGGATTTTCTGACGGAGGCATCGAAGGGCTGCTCCTTGCTCGCGACTATGTCAATAAGGTTGCAAGTCTTACCGTAATTGGAGCCAACCTCATTCCGGAAGGCGCCGGAGACATTTCTTGGATTCCTGAATACGTGGCAGCTCAAAGACATTGGGCACAATGCGGATACGAAGGTGCAACCCTTGAGGACGGCTATCCGGTTCCAAGCCCACATGAAGCGGCAAAAATAGCGGAGCACATTGAACTTATGTACACGGAGCCACAAATACCTGCCGAATCTCTCTCTTCCATCAAGTGTCCCACTACCATTATGGCAGGTGAATATGACGACATTCTGGCCTCGGAAACACTGAGAATCGCTCAGGCCATACCACACGCTCATCTTCTCTTTGTACCCGGCATGCCTCATAATCTGCCCAAGGCCAATGCGGAATCTGTCGTGCGTGTCCTTCTCTCCACAATTAAAAGAAAAAAGAATTTTGCCTGATTATTCCCTTGTATACGTGGTAAAAATAGAAAATACTTCTTTTTTTGGCATAAAAATGCACAGAGTTCAAACGAAGGGAGATACTTTATGTCAGACATCCTGACATCAGACAATACAATGGAACAAGAACTCGCATCCGCCGAACAAATTACCGCTCTTGCGCAAGAACAACAGAAACGCACGGGTATTACCGATACGAGTGACTTAACTATTACACAAATCATGCGTGTACTTGCAAAAAGCATTAAAGAGTTTAAAAACGCAAGTATACTGACGCCCATTTTTGTATTTATCGAGACGGTCTTTGAAGTTTTGATACCATTTAGAACCGCAGACTTGGTGGACACACTTCGCACCGGCGCCGATGTCGCGGCAATTATGAATTCCGGAGCAATTCTTGCTCTCATGGCGCTTTGCTCACTCATTGCGGGAGGTGCCGCCGGCCTTGCCTGCGCGCATGCCTCTACCGGCTTTGCTCGCAATCTTCGACGCGATATGTTCTATAACATACAGACCTTCTCGTTTACTACCATAGATTCGTTTTCAACATCGTCTTTGGTAACTCGTCTGACAACCGATATTACCAATGTCCAAATGGCCTATATGATGCTTATTCGCATGGCCATACGAGCTCCGTTTATGCTCCTTTTTTCATTCATTGCAGCACTTATTATGGGCGGATGGATGGCCTTCATTTTTGCCGCCATGATGCCGCTTTTGGGAATTGCACTCTACATCCTTATTACCAAGGTGATTCCTATTTTCAAGCGTGTATTCAAACAATACGATGCCTTAAACGAATCCGCAGAGGAAAACCTTGCGGGTATCCGTGTAGTAAAGTCTTTTGTAAATGAAGATTTTGAACGCCAAAAATTCGATAAGGCATCAAAAGATTTGCAGGCCGGATTTACTAAAGCGGAACGTATCATTGCTCTGAACTCACCGTTTATGAACTTCTCTATTTACGTGGTTTTTGTCGCCATTCTCTACGTAGGCTCCTTCCTTATCATTTCCACACAAGGAAGCGCCTTGGGCGTCGGTCAGCTCTCCTCACTTATTACCTATGGCTTCATGATGCTTATGAGCCTCATGATGCTCTCTTTCATACTCGCCATGATTATCATTGCGGAAGAGGGCGCACGCCGTATCTGTGAGGTACTTCTCGCCAAGCCAACCATTACAAATCCCGAAATTGCCCGCATGGAAGTGCCAGACGGAAGCATTGACTTCAACAATGTAGGCTTTTCATATGCAGGTCCCAAAGGACGAGAGGCGCTTTCCAACGTTGATCTTCATATCAAATCCGGAGAAGTCATAGGAGTCATCGGAGGAACCGGATCGGCAAAATCCACCTTGGTGCAGCTCATTCCCCGTCTTTATGACGTTACGTCCGGCAGTGTATGCGTAGGTGGCCATGACGTGCGTGAATACGATCTGGATACACTCCGCGGAGCCGTTGCGATGGTCCTGCAGAAAAATATCCTCTTTTCGGGAACCATTGCCGAAAATCTTCGTTGGGGCAATAAACACGCTACTGACGAGGAAATCGTTGAAGCAGCTAAACTTGCGCAGGCAGACGGTTTTGTACAAACCTTCCCCAATGCCTACGACACTCATATTGAGCAAGGAGGCACCAACGTTTCCGGTGGTCAGAAGCAGCGTCTCTGTATTGCTCGCGCGCTCTTAAAAAAGCCAAAGGTACTCATCCTTGATGATTCAACGAGTGCTGTTGATACAAAGACGGACTCACTTATTCGAGAAGGTCTTCGCAGCTTCCTGCCCGAAACAACCAAAATTATCATTGCACAGCGCACATCAAGTGTTGAGGATGCCGACCGTATTCTCGTTATCGACGGCGGCCACATCAACGCCGTCGGCACACATGAGGAGCTCCTCAAAGAGAATGAAATTTACCGCGAAGTATACTTCTCGCAGAATCGCCAACATGCCGATGAAGTACATGGAGCCGAAAAGGAGGTGAGCTCACATGAGTAACAAGAAATTCTCCACTCAAGAACAGCTGAAGACAGCCGATACACAAAACAGCACCCAAGAATCTCCCAAACACCCGCAAAAGAAGATCCCCGCGGGCAAGGTCATTGGCCGCACCATGAAGATGCTGTGGCAGTTCTACCCCATCCTTCTTCCTGTTGCACTTGGTACTGCCATCATTCAAGCCATCATGCAGTCAGTGCCTAACATTTTTCTTGAGCGTATTATTACCATCATCGAGCAGTATATCGGTACTGCAGATTGGTCAGGTGCCCAGCCGGTTATTCTCTCTAACGTTGCGCTTCTTGCAGGCATCTATGTCATAGGTCTCATCTGTAATGTCATTTCCACCCAAGGTATGGCTATTGTGACCCAAGGAGCTCTCCAGAAGTTCCGCTACAAGATGTTCGACCACATGCAAAACTTGCCCATCCGCTACTTTGACTCACATCTCAACGGCGACGTGATGAGCTATTACACCAATGATATCGATGCCATGCGTCAAATGATTGGCATCAGCCTGCCTCAGCTGCTTTTCACATCCGTAATACTGATTGCCGTTGTAGTTATTATGTTTTACTACAGCATCCCCATGGCGCTCATCATCATCTTCGGTTCTGTTGTAATGGTCGGGCTTACTCGTTTTCTGGGCGGACGCTCGGCTCGAAACTTTATGAAACAGCAAAAGACCACCGCCGATGTTGAAGGCCATATCCAAGAGATTATGAATGGCGAGAAGGTCGTCAAGGTGTTCAGTCATGAGAGTGAAACCGAAGCATCTTTCGATGTACTCAACGATGAGCTCATGGCTCGCTCCCGCGATGCAAACGCTTACTCCAACACGCTCATGCCCATACTGAACAATATTGGAAATCTTCTGTACGTCATCGTTGCCATTGCGGCGGGTATCATGATTTCTATAAACTTCCAGAATATTTCTTTTTCCGGTATGGCTCTTAATATTGCAGTAGCCGTCCCCTTCCTCAATATGACACGCCAGTTTGCCGCTCAGATCGGACAGATTTCAGGACAGATTAACTCCGTCGTTATGGGAATAGCGGGCGCAAATCGTATTTTTGAACTCCTGGATGAGGACGTTGAAAAAGACGAGGGGTATGTTACCCTTGTCAACTCCGAGATGGTCAATGGTCAGATTCAAGAGGCTGAGTATCGTACGGGTCACTGGGCGTGGAAACACCCTCACAAAGACGGCACTATTACGTATACGCCGCTTACCGGTGACGTGCGTCTCTTTGACGTTGATTTTGCATACGTGCCGGGAAATACCGTCTTGCACAACATCTCTCTCTATGCAAAACCGGGACAAAAAGTTGCCTTTGTCGGCGCAACCGGTGCCGGAAAAACCACCATCACCAATCTTTTGAACCGTTTCTATGACATTGAGGACGGCAAAATCCGCTACGACGGCATCAACATCAACAAGATCAAAAAGAGCTCACTCAGGCGGGCGCTCGGTGTGGTCTTGCAAGACGTCAACCTCTTTACCGGAACGGTTATGGACAATATCCGCTATGGTCGCTTAAACGCCACCGACGAGGACTGCGTCCGTGCCGCAAAGCTTGCCGGTGCCGACGATTTTATCCGTCGTCTCCCCAACGGCTACCACACCATGCTTAAAGACAACGGTTC
Organism: Atopobiaceae bacterium; assembly: GCA_024691995.1. Classification (GTDB taxonomy): domain Bacteria; phylum Actinomycetota; class Coriobacteriia; order Coriobacteriales; family Atopobiaceae; genus Lancefieldella. Next base: position 95,330 of record JAILNA010000009.1, read on the forward strand.
GACGCTTTCGCAGGGTCAGCGACAGCTCATCTCCATTGCGCGCGCAGCCGTCGCCGATCCTCCCGTCATGATCTTGGATGAAGCAACTTCCAGTATCGACACGCGTACCGAAGCCATCGTTCAGCGTGGTATGGACGCACTTATGTACGATCGCACCACGTTTGTCATTGCTCACCGTCTCTCCACGGTCCGTAACTCAAACGTTATCGTCGTCCTTGACCACGGTCGCATCATTGAGCGTGGAACTCATGAGGAGCTTCTCGCCAAACGGGGCACCTATTACCAGCTCTATACGGGCGCCTTTGAGCTTGAATAAGGCTCAAAAGCTACGTCACAATAGCGCGCGCCGTAGTCTCAGTTTGAGGCTACGGCGTGTTTTTTCTATCGTATGTCTGTAATATGTCCCAACGACTATGTGCCGAGAAGCACACGGTGCAGCTCTTGAACACTGTCAACGATTGCGGCGGCTTCGTGGTCAATAAGCTCCTGCTTAACCGTCGTTTTTCCATAGAGGACACCGACACAGGGAATGTCATTGGGGCGCGCGGCATCAATATCATACATACGGTCGCCCACCATGACTGCATCTTTGGGATCTACCTGCAGTTTATTCATCACCGTAGCAATCGCTTGCACCTTGGTTGACTCTGCTTCATCAATCCTTCCTACACACGCGTCAAAAATATCCTCAAGATGATTATCGGCAACGCCACGCATCACGAGTGGTTGCTGTTTGGAGCTTGCAATGGCCACTAATTTTCCCGCTTGCTTAAGATCACTCAAGAGTGCATGCACTCCTCTAAAAAGAGGCCACGTACCCTCAACGGCATAGATTTCTCGATAGCGCTTGGTCACCGCTTCTGCCTGCGCGCGATTCATACCGTAGACAATTTCAAATGCAAACGGAAAAGGAGGTCCGACAATGCGGCGGATATCTCCCATTTCCTCCTCTGCCATACCAATTTCTGTGAATACCTTGTGAGCGGTCCGCGTAATACCGGGCATGGTGTCGGCAAGCGTGCCGTCAAAGTCAAAGATAACGAGTTTCCGACGTGCAATGTCGTTGAGGCTCTGCTGATAATCTATGCTGTTTAGAGTCACGTTTGGAACCGTAATTGCCATTGTTTATCCTTACAATACACAGGCGTATATAAAAAGTCTTTCAATTATTACAACATGCTAAACACTCATACTCATTATACAAAGTCATTTCATAGGCTTTCACCGAACAAAACAACCGGTTACCGACAAAAGTGAACTTTTTTACGAGTACGGGTATATAGTTAACAAAAGGTGAATCGTTATGCCACCGGTTGGAGGTGTATCGTGGCTCACCTTGCAGGCAATCCGGAAGCCCAACAACCTGGTCGCAATCGTTTGGGAAGGTTGTTTTCTTCGCTCGTCGATGGAGATACACTCCCCGACGTGTTCTCGTTGTTTGCTGAAAAAAATGAAGGCCTTATCGATTCTTCTCTCGCTCCAAAACGCTCAAACCTTGATATGGAAAACCTTTCGAGAGAACTTGTCCTTTCTGCAGAGCCTCTTCGGATTTTGAAAGCCTTTGTCGCTGACGTAACGCGTGAGGCCCATCACCATGGTGTATCAACACATACTGATTTCGATACTATCCCTCACACAGAGCCGAGCGATTACAAGCTCTACCTTGCCGAACGCTTACGTGATGCGGGCATTGAACATATCAAAGCGCCGTATCATGCCGGTCCAGCTACGACCACACATGAAAGATACTCCGGAATACGCATAGTCCGCCTGCGCACCAACGGCCTCTTCTACATCCGGGCTCAGAGGTCCGCCTGCCCCTATCAAGAACATCTTCAATTACTTGAGATTGAAAGCATTCTTAACACGGCACTTCTCGCCAACCATTATTTCTTGGACGCCAATATGGCAAGCCGAGAAGACCTTCTTCTATTTGAGCAAACCTATGCACAATTGATTGCCGCGCAGACCCCCGCCATTGTTTCCCGTCCGCACGACAAAGCTCAAGACGGCGAGTGGGTGGTACGAAAAGCAATCTCTCTCAACATTGAAAGCCTCCGACTTCCCTACCGTTTGGAACTTGATTTTCGTACTCACGTCCATACCGGAAGGGCTGCGTTTCGTATCAAATTGCTCTCACCGAACGTATTTCCTAAGGTTCAATATCACGTCGAAACCGGATTTACTCCCACAACGGATGACTCACGTAAAAAAGTAGCTACCGACTACAATACGCGCCTTGGTATTTTGGTGGCATCGTGCGCGTTTGCGAGCTCTCAAACCATCTGCGAGGTGTGGATTGAAGGCGTTACGGAAGACTCCGTCAAGCATTGCTGTCTTTATGCGCTACACCTCACGCGAGAACAATTTGAATCTGTGAAACTGACGGATGCGTTTGACCCCACTGCGTTGCTTGTGAGCTGGGGTGCCTCAATTGAGTGTGATGAGGGTATTTTGCACCCCATAAAGCCCACCTTTAGCCTTGAAGACGAGAGGTTCTGTCCTCCCAGCCGCTACGATGCCATTGAGCACTCCACGCGCTCACTCACTGCTCATGAAGCGCGTGCCCTTGGAACAAGCCAGGTATCCGGGCTCTCCATTGATGAAGGCGAGCATCGCGAAATCGTTGCCACTCAAATCATGCGCAACCTCTCTTCCTCTACCGAGAAGAACGTTCGCATGATCTTATCGCTTACTGCCCACGATACGGACGCCTCCGTTCGTAGTGCCGGCGAACGCGTAGTAGCTCATCTTATTGACGGAACCCTTTCGGAATGTGATGTGGAGGCCGTCGGTGAGGAGTTTGTCAACGGAGGCGCACTTCAGGCGGCTGTCACACAAGCACGGGCCCTTATCGCCAAAAAAGAGTTTGCCAATGCGGAAAGCTGCATTCTCTCTGCCTTAAACAGCATCGATACCGAACGCACCTACGCCGACAATAATACGGTCTGTTGGCGCGCCTTTACGAGCTATGTTGACCGCGTTCTTTATAATCGATTGCTCTGTACGCCACGGCGCACAACAAAGCTCGTTCCCACGGCTTACTTTGACGCCCACCTTCTTGCATCCGTCTCGGGACTCTTGCAGAAAAAAACAGAGCAAGCCATTGTGCATGCCCGCCGAGCAGTTGAAATTGCCCCGTTTAATACAAGCGCTCATTTGCACCTTGCACACTGTCTCGAAGCCTCAAACCAACTCGAAGAGGCTATCAAAACACTTACGACACTCCTGCTTCGTGCCCATGATCCTGAAGGTATTGGCCTTGGGTACTATCGCATGGCGTTTTTCCAATGGCGCCTTCAGCGATATACAACGGCTCGTGCATGCTATCAATATGCCCTGCGCTTTATTCCTGGCGCTCGCTTTTTAATTGGCACTGAAATGAGCATCTTAGCCCTTCAAGAACCGAAGTTCTCATTTACCGAGCTCAACGATGAGGAAATTGACGACGCACTCGCATCGGCGCACATTCCCAAAGCTCCAACACCTGAAGTCTCGGAAATCTTTTTGGAAGGAACACAGGCATCTCTTGACGCAGAGCTTTTCAGTGTTGCAAAAAACTTCATGATTAACCTGGGCCTCATAACAAAAGATGATATCTACTACGATATGCTCAGATCAATCGAAGGCGAACCCGATCGCTGATTGAGGCTTTATACGCATCTCCTACCATGTCCGACAGCCAAAGCTTTACCCTGTACCCTTGTGCAAAAGTATATAAAGATGCCCTTCATCTCATCAAGACAAAGGGCATCGTAGCAGCCAATAAAAGCCTCAAATACGTAAGACTTAAAGCCTATTGAGAATACTCACTATCTGATCGGCATAGGTTGGAGACATTGCCCACGAACCAACAAGTTTGCCAATGGTCGTCGCGGGATTTGCTTTCTGCCTATTGAGCAACCAGTTTCCAAAGCGCTTGTCGACAATGTTTGTCAGCGGAGTGTTGCCCGTGTATACCCGAAGATGCTGTGCCTGAGCGAGAAGCCCCTCGTGTACGTTTTGATATGAGTCACCCGGCACTCCGTTTCCGGTGGCTCCCATACCGCCAAAGTTGCACTGTCCAACCGAAACGTCACCATTAAATTGCAGATAGCCCGTTTCAAGCATTGCCTGTGCATAGAGCACCTCGGGTCGAACTCCCTCGGCGGTGGCAGCGTCCCACAGCTGATCGATAAACTCCTCAGGAGTGGCCGCGCCCTTCTCGGCAAGCTCTTTTGGATAGGAAATGCCACGAGCTGCAAGACCTGCCTTCAAATCCGCCACAAGGGCATCCTTGGAAAGGCTTGCTTCACCGAGAATGGTGGTCTCCGTTGACCATGTAACCTCTGAAGGTTTATCGGAGGGCTTATCGGAAGGATCATCGGAAGGTTTGTCCGGAGTGTTATTGTCATCGGGCTTTTCGGTTTCGCCCGACGGTGCGTCGGTAATCAGCTTGGCATCTTTGGCATCAGACTCAGCAAGAGATCCTTCTGCCGTTGCCCATACTCGTTTGCCATTTGCAAGGGTGACCCACTGATTTGAAGCCATACCCTGATTCTCGTCAAACCAGTAGTGACGACCTCCGTTAAGGGTTACCTCGCCAAAGAGTGCGGGGTGTGTGGGGTCTTCGGTATCGAAGTAGAAGATCTTGTTGCCACCGATGTAGTGC
>JAILNA010000008.1:0-337706 GCA_024691995.1 Atopobiaceae bacterium
ACACAGCCCGTTTGACGGGCACGCCACGAGTCAAGCGGCCATCAGGCCTGAACGAAGTGAAGGCCAGGGACTTGAGTCCCTGGCCGGTCTTTTAGGGTTATACCCTAAGAGCAAACCACCCGCTACGCGGGTGGTCATGATATTCAAGGCTTTAGCCTGTTGAGCGTGAGTAACGCACAGGTGCAATGAACTTGCGTATGCGCTAAGAGGGTGCTGCCGGAACAGTGCTGCCAAAACGACGCCAAGTTGGTGCTGCCATAACAGTGCTGCTAGAAATGCGCCAAGTTGGCATTGCCGGAACAGCGCTGCCAAACTTGCAGCAAGTTGGGCGCGATTTACAAAACTTGCAGCAAGTATGGTTCAAATATGCCAAACTTGCAGTAAGTATGGCAGTCCAAGCCATACTTGGCGCATTTCCGGCAGCACCAGGCAATATGATCATGCTCGTAGGACCTTCTGCTTTACTTTGCCATGATTGTTGAAATTGCGTATCAACGGCTGTCTGTAAATTCGCAGGCAGCCGTTTTACTTCAAGGCCTTAGCCTGTTGAGCGCAAGTAACGCGTGAAACATAAAACCACCCGCTATGCAGGTGGTTGTGATTTAAAAGTTCGATGACTCAACTGGGGCTTTATAAATTTAAGACCAAAAAAGTCACTCAAAAGCAGAAATTCTTCATGTGTCTTCTCTATCGGAGAGAGCCTTTGTTTCCGCTAGACCTGTTTCCGCCAGACTTACTCAGAATCAAGTGTACCGTCTGCAGCTTCGCTGTCGAGAAGCTCCTCGCCTTCAGTCTCGACTTCAACCTCGCTGCCTTCGTCTTCGTCCTCCTCGTCGAGCTTCAGAGGCTTGAAGCTTGCGGTGTCACCGCCAACAAGGTTATGAACGGCGGCAGCATTTTCAATGCGGTCCTTATGCATGGCGGCAGAGAAGATGTCGTCATCTTCCTCTATTTCCGCAATACGCTCATGTTGCTTCTCGGCTTTTAAAGACATACCTATGTCAGGAGTTGATTCAAGCGTTACTCGGGTAAGTTTGTGCTCACGCTTAACCTTGGAGAAGAGCGGGACATATTCAAAAATGACATTTGAGTTTTCGAGACCATACCAACGAGCAGGGGAGCCGCAGATACGACGAATGAAGTACTTCAGGTCAAGGCAGCGCTTATCAAAACCGGAAATGTCGGTTTCGGGGGCAAGCACTTTTCGCAAGAGACAGAAACGGAAGTCGCCTATCTCCGAATGCTCACGGTAGATTGAATACTTGTGATTTTGTGGCGCAAGCTGACCGCTGGCGATAAGGTCGCCAATGATCTGATAAAGGTAGGTGTTAATGCGCTGGTTTTCTTTGAAGCCTAAGCGGATTGTAACTTTAAAGAGGAAATCGGTCCCAAAGTCGTTAATAACAAACTCTCGAGTATTGGGCTTATCGGTAACGGAAATGTTAATAAAACAATATGTCCGAGCTCTCTTGGGCCGTTTGTCCAAGATAGAGTAGAGAATGTCGCGGTCGAGCTTGTCAAAGGATGAGTCGTTGGTGAGAAACACCAAGTTATCGGCAAGCAGAGAGTAATCATTGTCTTGAGAAAGGCTCTTGAGCTGGTCAATATATTTATTAACCGGCAGGTACACGCTCTGTGTGTGCTCAATGGCAGTGCCACGTCGCCAAACAAACATGACGATAAAGATTGCGGTGGCGAGAAAAACCGTGACATATCCGCCGTGGAAGAACTTGGTTAGGCTCGAGAAGAAGAACATTGCTTCGATGGCGCCAAAGAAGATTAAAAAGACGACGGCCGCCAAGGGGTTTTTGCGAATACGAATGAGATAGGTGTAAAGCAAAATGGTGGTCATAAGCATTGTTACCGTGATGGCCAAACCGTAAGCAGCCTCCATGTGCTCAGAGCTCTGGAAAAGGAGTACAACGCCAATGCATCCGGCCCACATAATGGCATTGACCAAAGGAATATAGATCTGCCCCTTTGTTTCCGAAGGATAGTTAATCTTCATGTGAGGCATAAGATCCAGGCGAACCGCCTCTGAAACAATGGAATACGAACCGGTAATGAGTGCTTGTGAGGCGATAATGGCCGCAAGAGTGGAAAGTATTACGCCAAAGGGCCGGAGGGTATCGGGGAGCATTTGGAAGAACGGATTGAGGTCGTTGATGGCGTTGAGACCCCTATCGGTGTGGTTTGAGATAATCCAAGCTCCCTGGCCAAGGTAGTTGAGAATAAGGCACGTCTTAACGAACGGCCAAGAAACATAGATATTGCTCTTGCCAACGTGGCCCATATCGGAGTACAGCGCCTCGGCGCCTGTCGTACAAAGAAAGACGCTGCCCAAAACCATCAAGCCGGCGGCGTTGAGCTTGCCGTCAAACAAAAAGGTAATGCCGCGCAGGGGGTTTAAGGCGCGAATGACGGAGAGATCGGCACCCATATTGACAAGGCCGGTAATACCCAAGAACAAGAACCACAAGGTCATAACGGGACCAAACGCCTTACCAATACGTGAGGTTCCTGCCTGTTGCATGGCAAAGAGCGAACAAAGAATGATGATGGTAATTAAAACAACCGTTTGTTGGTTTGTGCCGATAAGTGCGTACATTGCAGGAATGGTGCGCAAACCTTCAATGGCGGTTGTTACCGTAACTGCGGGTGTGAGAATACCGTCGGCCAGAAGCGCCGCTCCTCCGATCATGGCCGGAATAATCAACCATTTCGCACAGCGTTTGACAAGACTGTACAAGGCAAAGATGCCGCCTTCGTTGTGATTGTCCGCTTTCATGGCGATAAGAACGTATTTAACGGTAGTAATAAGGGTCAGAGTCCAGATAATGAGAGAAAGTGCGCCGAGAATAACGTCGGTGTCCATCGTAAAAAGACCGCCATTGCCCGCAATGATTGCCTTTAAGGTATACATTGGGCTGGTGCCAATGTCGCCGTACACAATACCAAGTGTTACAAGTACCATGCCGGCACTGAGCGGCACGCCAGTTGATTTACGTAGTTTTTTACGACCAGCAAGAGCGGCAGGAGCCGACGTTTGATTACTCATGTATTTCCTCTCAACAACCATAAAATGGCAGTTTAGATACCTACTTAGGATAGTCCAATCGAGCAAAGATGACCAGCCTTTGCGCGGTTGAGCCAGCTATAAGTGTTTGGGACGCATCGATACACACTCAGTGTCCGTTCATTGCACGGTTGAGTGAGCTCGTTCGGATACAGCCAAACTCAGCTATTTTACTCGTGTGACGCGATAACAGTGGTGAATTTTTTGGTTCCGCGCAAAATCTTCCGGAATTGTCTCTTTTGTGATGTCCTCCAAAGAAACCCCTGCACGCTCGATCTTCTCGACATCCGGTTTGAAGGAGCGTAAATTGCACGAGAAGAGCGCTACTCCGCCACGGGTAAGTAAGCGCGAGATACCGATGATAAGCTCGGCATGGTCGCGCTGCACGTCAAAGGAAGCTTTTTTCATACGAGACGAGTTGGAAAAAGTCGGAACGTCGCAAAAAATTACGTTCCAGCGGTTTTTGGAACGACGCTGTTCCGTAATCCACGTAAGTGCATCGGCTTGGACAAACTCATGCTCTTGTCCGTCGAAGCCGTTTTGGCACATATTGCGCCGTGCCCATTCCAAAGAAGGCTTGGAGAGGTCAACGGTAGTGGTATGAAGAGCGCCTCCGTCAGCGGCGTAACACGTGGCTGTGCCCGTATAGGCAAAGAGGTTAAGGAAGCTCTTGGCAGTACCGGCCGTCTTCATCATCTCTCGTATCATGGCTCGCGTCTGACGATGATCGAGAAAGATGCCGCAGTCAAGATGTTGAGAAAAATCGACTTCAAAGGTCAGTCCTCCCTCGTCAATAAGGAGCGTCCGTTTGCGTGCGCCGGCGGGCACTTCACCCTCACTGACATATTGGGAGCCTCCCTTGGCTCGCGTCCGAATACGCAGATTAACGTGGTGAGGAGGAACCTCAAGTACTTCGGGAGCAATGGTGAGCACGTCAAGCAGGCGTTTTTTTGCCAGTGTTGAGTCAATGTCGTGCGGCGCGGCATATTCAGAAATCTGCAGCCATCGTTTGGAAGAGGTGCAGCCCTGATAGAGATCTATGCTGACCGCATAGTCCGGTAAGTCGGCATCGTATATGCGGTAGCAGCTGATATCTTCGCGTTTTGCCCATCGAGCGCGCAGCTTTGCAACCTTTGTAAGCCGTGCACTGAATTGATCGGAAGCTCCAACAAGCACCGGGAGTTGTTTTGCACGAACCGTAACCGTGGGAGGAAGCTCAAAGTTTTCGGTCGCAGCATAGGTTCGTATGCCGGCGGGAGCCTTGCCGACAAGAACGTTGGTGACGGAAGCGCTCTGCTGACCGAGTGCGGTATCGGAAGTTTCATCCGGTGACAATACGGTAGCCTTTGTGCCAACGAAGTGGGCAAGTGCCGAAAGCGCGCCCCCTTGTACGGCTAGGTTGTGACCAAACCACGACATATCCGCAACAACCCCACCGTCTTTGGCATGCTCCGCAAGCTCTTTTGGCGACAAGAACGTAAGGTCGGCAGAAAGACCTGATGCCCGAAGGGAATGCCGTGCGGCAACGTCCGCTTTGGGACGTGTATCGGAAATGCACACTTCAAGGTTCTTCTCGCACGCGTTTGCTCGATGTGTGGCCTCATCAATAAGCTCGCTCCAAGCCTTGCTGTCATGGCCGGCCCAGCCAAGTATTCCCCATCTGGTGCGGAGAAGGCCCGGCGCGCAGTCGCTCCGTATGCCGACAAGCTCATGTACCAGGGAGCCTGCACCGGAAAAAAGAATGGAGGGCGCCACGACATCTGCTTCATAAGCAGGGATTTCCGCAGACTTTCCGTCGTACTTGTCGCTACGGTTTCCGCCGTAGATACCATGGGCGGCGAGAAGAGCTGCGGCGTAGTCCGGGCGCAGAGGTGCAAGATTTTGCGTGAGTGTACGTCTTGAGATGATGCCGCGTTTGAAGAGGGGATCTCCTGCAAGGTCGATGCCTAAGGACGCATGCGTTTTTGTAATACGCACCGTGACGGTGACATCCGGAAACTCCGTATTAACCATGGGCCTGCTACCGCGCTTGGCAACCAGCTGGTCAACGATGGCATCTTTTACGCGAACGGCGGTGAAATGGGCGTTTCTGAGTTCGTTATTGGTTCCATGTGCATTAACCGCAAAAGTTGCGTGCGGGGAAATGTGTGCCTCCCAGTCAATCTCAGAGGCTCCCGCATACAGTTCGTCTGCCTGTGTTGCGGATATACGGCCCAACACGAGAACAACGCGAGAAGCAAGACGGCTCCAAAGACAGACACGATATGCGTCCGCAAGTGTTCCTCTAAAGGAAACTTGCCCGCTCAGAGGTCGTATTTGAGAGATGGAAAGCTTTGATAATTCGCACCCGAGGAGCTGCTCAAAGCCCTTGGGACATGTTGCAAAGAACTCTTGGATATCTGTTGTCATCGGGACACCCTTCGCCCGTCAGAGAGTATTGGCACGTTGTTCCAATACGCTCACGTTACTATCGACCCCCATTTTCTCATGAAAGAGAGGCTTTCTGCCTGAGAGCTTTACAGAAGATAAAAATACCTTTGTCAAAGCTGTTCCACGGAGGGTCATTTAGCATAAAATAGAGAGAAGAGAGCACATTGAAAACGATGTCTGCATACAAAGGAGAAGCAATGGATGCAAAAATTCAGGCTGCGGTCGATCTCTGGAATGCCCAGGTAAAAGAAGGCGATTTGAAATCTGAGCTTACAACACTGCTTGCTCCCGAGAATGCAGATAAGCTCTATGATGCGTTCTATCGCGATCTTGCATTTGGAACGGCGGGTCTTCGTGGCGTACTTGGCGTGGGCACCAACCGTATGAATGTGTACGTTGTGGCTCAGGCAACACAGGGCGTCGCAGACTACCTCAATGCTCATTATGAGCATCCCTCGCTGGCTCTTGCCCGCGACTCCCGTAATAAGGGCGAGGATTTTCAGCGTGTGGCTGCCGGTGTTTTAGCGGCCAACGGCATCAAAGTATATGTGTATCCCCGCATTGAGCCGGTACCGACGCTTTCATTTGCGGTGCGCTATCTTCATACGTCCGCAGGTATCGTGCTTACGGCTTCGCATAACCCTGCCGTATACAACGGTTACAAGGTATATAACGACAATGGCGGTCAGATTACCGACGAGGCAGCGGCGGAAATCTCTGCCAATATCGCAGGTGTTAATCCCTTTGACGTAAAGATAATGGACTTTGATGAGGGTCTCGCACAGGGTCTCATTGAATGGACTTCCGAAGAAGTTCTCGACAACTTCATTGCGGCCATCAAGCGTGTTTCCGTTCCGGGCTTTAAGGCCGCCGATGGATACAAGGTTGTTTACACGCCGCTTAATGGTACCGGTATGGAGCTTGTTACCCGTATTTTGAAGGAAATCGGCGTGCATGATGTGGCCGTTGTTCCGGAACAGGCAGAACCTGACGGCAATTTCCCAACGTGCACCTATCCAAATCCGGAGTTTCGTGAGGCTTTGGAGCTTGCGCTTCGTCTTGCCGATACGGTCAAGCCCAATTTGTTGGTTGCAACCGATCCTGATGCGGACCGTATGGGTACGGCAATTCCGCATGATGGCGATTACGTGCTGCTCTCCGGCAATGAGATGGGCGTGCTCCTTCTCGATTGGTTGCTTTCAATGGCAGAAGAGCGCGGCGAGAAGCTTAATGAGAAAGTAGCGGTTTCTACTATCGTTTCGTCTGCGATGCCCGACGCTTTGGCGCGTGCTCGTGGTTTTGAAATGCGCCGCGTGCTTACGGGCTTTAAGTATATTGGCGATCAGATTGATCAACTCAAAGCCGAAGGCGAGGAGAATCGTTTCCTCATGGGCTTTGAGGAATCGTATGGCTATTTGGTAGGTACGCATGCGCGTGACAAGGACGCTATCGTAGCCACGATGCTCTGCGTTGAGATGGCATCTTACTACGCCGCAAAAGGCATGGATTTGTATGAAGCAATGGACGCTTTGTATCAGCGGTATGGATATTACCTCAATGGCGTGCTAAATGCGTCCTTCCCAGGTGCTTCCGGCGCGGAGCGTATGGCCGAGATAATGAGCAATCTACGCGAGCATCCGCTGAAAGAGCTTGGTGGCTATGAAGTTGTTGGCATGACCGATTATGCAACGGGAGCGCAAATGCCACGCACTTCCGGTCTTCAGAAAGAAGCTCCCCAGACGCTGCCGTCCTCAAATGTGATTGAGTACAGACTGCAGGGAGACCACAAGGTTATCTTCCGTCCTTCTGGCACGGAACCCAAGGTCAAGGCATATCTTTTCTCGCTTGGAAAGACGCGTGAAGAGGCAGAGGCTCACCTTACGGTTCTAAGTGCCGCTGCCGAGAAGCTCTTGAAGTAGCAAGGGATTCTTGAGACAGCTTGTAATTGAGACAGTTAAAGGCTCCCTCGGGAGCCTTTAACTTACTTTTTAATGCTGGGTTTATTACTCTTCAGATTCGCTCGCACTGACTACGTAGAGCGTTTGTGTTCCTGCGGCGACGGTAGCAGAGTCCCACGGGTGACTGGAAACCTCAGGTGAGGTGGGATCGTATACCATGACGGAGCCGTCGGCGTTTTCGCTTGCAATAAGAACCCAGTGAGCAGGAGCGTTATCACCAAAGGCATTTTCTTTTACCTCTGCCAAAAGATATGTACCTTGGTCGAGAAGGGCATTGATGTTTGCGGCGGAGGAGTCATAGCTCTGTGCGCGGAGCTTGAGGTCATCAAGGTGGTTCTCAACAAAATCGCTGTGCATACCGGAGTCTCCGGTAGCATCGTTTGCCTTTGTAACCAGTTCCGCAATATCTGCGGGAGTCTTGTCTCCCTTGCCGGTGAGTCCCATATATGCCATGGAAAGGGCAGTGGGGCCGGAGCCGTTTACGGCCAGAATCGACGAGCCAAAGCTTACGCCGCCCCAACGAGAATCCCACGTAAAGAGCTTTGGAGCGGTGCCCTTCTCGATTGTTTCTTCATACGCGCTTGCCGTACCGTCTGAGGACGGGTAGTTTGCCACAAAGTCAATGGCTTCGGGATGCTTGAGAGCAAGCTCGGGAATCTTGGGGTCTTTATAGTCGGCTGCGTGCTCGGCAATCCACTTGAGGTTTTCGCCTTGATTAAGAGCAGCGCTGAACTCTTTGGTGAGATCTTCACTTACTCCTGCGGCAACACGGGAATCCACAGGGTTCTTCTCGACTTCCGGAGCAGCTTTTTTGCTGCACGAATGTACGCAGCTTGAAATTGCAAATACTAAAAGAAGAACAAGAAGGATGCCTAAGATACCTACAATCAGCATACGGCGCTGGCCGGTCAGCTGACGCAGCCTTGGAAAATGAAGAAAGCCAAGTGAAAAGGTGGAACGGCGACGGTGCCGTTTACCTTGTGGACGGGGGCGTCGTGCCTGTGTACGTGTTCTTTGAGGACGATGGGACTGACTGTTGAGACCTCTGTTATGTGGTGTGTTTGTTGAGTAACGAGGTTCTTGACTATCGTAGGGCATACTTCCTCCGCACATATTCTATACGGCTCATCACATTATTCTAATAATAGCTGCTGAGCCGTTATATTCGTCAAGAAATGCGATAAATGGAAAAACCAAGCCCCTGAGCGTGCTACTTTTAACTCTAAACGGTACATAGGTAAACAAAATGGCTTTTTGGGAGTATGATTTTAGTTCAAAAGATGATAGGAGGGACGAGTTTGTGAAACATCATAGCGTGCGGCAAAATGCAATACGTGAACTTGTTCGGAGCCAGTCAATTCGGACGCAGCGTGAACTCGTATCGCTTTTAAAAAAACGTGGATTTGTATGTACCCAGGCTACGGTCTCTCGAGATACCGCAGAAATGGACCTCCAGAAGCTCCCTGAGGGGGGATATGTGCTTTCGGAAGATGTCCATCTCCAGCGGATGCTTTCTGAGTTTGTGACGGAGGTATCTTTGGCAGGGAATCTTGTGGTGATTCATTGCCGACCAAGCACGGCTCCTGCGATTGCGAGTGCCATTGATGATGTCGAGCTTGACTTTTGTGTAGGAACCATAGCGGGAGACGATACGGTGTTTCTCGCCGTTGATGATGTATCTCACACAAAAAATGTCTTGGAAATCATTGAGCAGCTCAGCGGAACGGAATAAGCAACAATACCGTTTAAATCAGCTACAAAAAAGGCGAGAAGAGCAAACATACACTCACGATGTATATGTTTGCGGCTCTTCTCGCCACATTAAAGACTCAAAAGACTACGTCTTTACCCGCTCGGGGTAGATGGTGTGGAAGGTGTAGATGGAGTCGTAGGTGTTGTAGGCGTGGTGGGAGTTGAAGGTGTGGAAGGCGTTGACGGTGTTGTTGGCGTATCTTCATCATCGTCTTCTTCTTCTTCTTCGTCATCGTCGGAATCATTAGCGCTGTTATTTGTATTGGTGTTTGTGGTATTGGTAGTTTGAGTCTGCTGTGTTGGCGTGGTAGGTTTAGTTGAATTACCATTGCCGCCCACAAATTTCCAGGCACTGTTTGGTTTGTAGTCTATTTTTGTGGTTGTCGTTGGGAATTCTTTTCGAGGAACACCCTGAAGTGCCGCATTCATATAGTATGCCCAGGCATACTGTGCCGTGGTAAAGGTAGAGCCTTCGCCACCACCCAGAATAACCGCTTCATGTGCGTCCGGATAACCCATCCATACAACTGTTGCCAGCTGTGGCGTATAGCCGCAGAACCAAAGGTCTTCAGAGTTATCCGAGGTACCGGTTTTACCGGCGACCGGTTGGTTGAACGTTTTCAGATTATTGGCAAAACGACCGGTACCGTATTTCAGAACGTCGCCCAATACTTCGGTAGTTGCCTGTGCAACTTCAGGCCTGAGAGCTTGTACGGAATTGTCTTTGTGCTCGTAGACGACATTGCCGTTACGGTCTTCGATCTTTGTAATGGCAACAGGATCGTGTCGCACGCCACCGGCTGCAAGCGTTGCAAACGCAGTGCATTGTTCGACTGCAGTGACGCCTTGAGATCCGAGTGTGGTGGAGAGATACGGGGAGAGGTGGGTTCGAATACCCATGGCATAGCAGGTATTGAGGACCTTATCGATACCAACTGCATCGGCAACCTGGGCATATACGGTATTTGACGACCAAGCGGTAGCCTCGCGCAAAGAAATGGATCCGTAGTTATAGTTGCCGGCGTTGCGTACGAGCCATGTGGGGGTAATTTGCATGGGAGAGGTGCCATTGATAATGATGTTGGGGTTCATTCCTGAATCAATGGCCGCAACAAGGGTGTACATCTTAAATGATGAACCCATCTGACGGTAGGTAGTGGTTGCAAGGTTATACTGACTCTTGTTGTAATCTTGGCCGCCGACCATGGCTTTAATGTAACCGTTTGATGGATCAATTGATACAAGCGCCGCACCTAAGCGAGGATTTCCCAGCTCTTGAAGGCGCCTGTTACAAGCATCTTCCGCAGCCTTTTGCAGATCGGGATCAAGGGTGGTATAGACTTTCAAGCCGCCCTGCATGATGGTATCGGAGTCAAAGTCTTCCTGGAGCAGGTTCTTTACGTAATCCGTAAAGTAGGGGTATTTACCAACCGACTCCGTGAGCTTTCCCGGATTGAGTACGAGTTCCTCGTTGAGGGCGTTTTCGTACTCTTCGTCTGTGATATCACCTTGTCGGTGCATACGCTCAAGAACGGTATTACGGCGTTCTTTTGCTGCTTCGGGATCGGAAGTTGGATCATATGATGAAGGAGCCTGGGGAAGGCCGGCCAAGGTAGCGGCTTCGGCCAGCGTAAGCTCGTTTGCATGTTTGTTGAAATAGATGACGGAGGCTGCTTCAATACCGTAGGCACCGTTGCCGTAATAAATGGTATTGAGATACATATTAAGAATTTGATCTTTTGAGAACTTCTTTTCCATCTGGATGGAAATGTAGGCTTCTCGCACCTTACGTTTTGCGGAACGTTCAAACTGCTCGTTTGAAAGAACGGTATTTCTCACCAACTGTTGTGTGATGGTGGAAGCTCCCTCACCACCACCGGACAGAGCGCCAACGGCAGCACGGGTAATACCCCATGCGTCGATGCCCCCGTGCTGATAAAAACGGCGGTCTTCGGTATCGACCGTTGCTTTAAGTACGTAAGGAGAAATCTGATCAAGAGTTACGGAGCGACGTTGCTGAAGGTAGTAATCGACAATATCGTTACCCTTAGCGTCGTAGACTCGTGTAGGCTCTGCAACGAGATATGCGTCTGCAGAGTTGTAGTCGGGGAGATCTTCAAGCCATGAAGAAACCACTGCTCCCAAAGAAATGGCAAACGCTAAAGCGAGAAGAGCAAGGAATCCAAAAAACCCTGCTATACCAAATCCTACTACGTGCGTATTTGCGTGCTTATGTGCTCGACGGGTCCTAATACCCATTGCGCCTCCTTGTCATAGTCCAAACAATTATATAGCGCGATTGTCATTTTCTATGGAAAAAGACAGCTTTATATTGTTGTAGACTGATATGGATATATTTTGACACAAAGATTACATAGATAACGTAAGACATCTATGTAATCATCGGGATTGAAAGGTTGTGCTCGTGCTTCCAGTTGAAGAGCAGCTTAAAGTAATTACTTCAGGTACCATGCAGATTGTCCCTCTTGAGGGATTGAAAGAGAAACTTGCAAAGGGAAAACCCCTTACCATCAAGCTTGGCGTCGATCCAACAAGTCCTGATTTGCACCTCGGACATGCCGTTCCTCTGCGTAAAATGCGCCAGTTCCAGGATTTGGGACATAACGTAACCCTCATCATTGGCAATGGTACGGCACTTATCGGCGATCCGTCCGGAAGAGATTCAACGAGGCCTCCTTTGACATCGGAGCAAATTGAAGTGAATGCTCAAACGTATGTTGAGCAGGCTATGAAGATTCTCGATCCGGATCGTACCACCGTGGTGCATAACGGTGATTGGATCAAACCAATGAACCTTGAGACGATGCTTAGTCTCATGAGCAAATTTACGGTAGCGCGTATCCTGGAACGTGAGGATTTTTCAAAGCGCTATCACAACCAGCAGCCCATCGCGCTGCATGAGTTTATCTATCCGGTACTTCAGGCATATGATTCGGTCATGATTAAGGCCGATGTTGAAATGGGCGGAAACGATCAGATTTTCAATTTGCTTGCCGGCCGCGATCTTATGCGCGATGAGGGAATGGAACCTCAGATCGCCCTTACGATGCCGTTGCTTGAAGGTACCGACGGCGTTAAAAAGATGTCAAAGTCCTACGGCAACTACATTGGTCTTACCGATGAACCCGCTGATATGTTCGGTAAGATCATGTCCATCCCTGATGAGCTTGTGGCGCGCTATTATCGCCTTTGCTCAACGCTTTCAATTGATGAGATTGATGCCATTGATGCAAGCTTTGAGGATGGAACGGCTGACCCGTATGCCCTCAAGCGTGCTCTTGGCCGCAATATTGTGGAGCTCTATCATGGCGCCGATAAAGCAGTACAGGCAGAAGAGGCCTTTGACGCGCTTTTCAAGAAACATGAGATTCCGGATGATGTTGCCGAGTTTTCTGTTGAGTTCGTACGTAATGACCAGGGGCTTGTCTATCTGCCTAAGCTGATGGTTGAAGTTAAGCTTTCGGCTTCAGCAGGAGATGCGCGACGTCTCATTGACGGAGGTGGCGTTAAGATTAACGGAGAAGCGCTTGCACCAAAATCGTATAACGTTGATCCGGATCTTCTCGATCACGCAATACTTCAGGCTGGAAAGCGCCGTTTTGCAAAACTGGTATAGGGAGCGCTTGGTATGTGGTTTACATTTGCGCTTGCACTCTTTGTTGTAGCAATTTTATGTTATGTACCAGGATATCTTGTTGCCCGTTTACTTGGAGGAAAACGAGCAACTTCCTGCGTTATTGCGCCGGTATTGTCTGGAGCACTCTTGGCAATTTCAGGTGTTGTCATTTACCCGCTTGGGCTTAGGGGTGTGGTGCCTCTTTTAGGGTGTGTTGCGGTATGCGTTGCACTCATTTTTGGTTGTGTACGTTTGCTTTCCGGCCGCTTTATGCGAAAGCTTAATCTCCCCGAATATATAGAAGGAAAGTTTCTTTTAGTGGTGGGAATTCTTACGCTGGGACTTTTCTTTGTCATATTTCATAAAACAGTCCGAAATCCTGCTTGGTTTTTGCAATCGCCGGATAATTGTGCTCATCTAGCTTACATTGTACGCAGTACTCAGTCCGGCATATACTCAATGCTTCATGCTGCGTTTTATAATGGAGCAGTGCCATCTATCCAGGCTCCTTTTACTGATGAGGGCTTTTATCCGTATGTCTTCCACACTATTGCGTCCGTGACATCTTCAATTACAGGATTTTCCGCTTCGATATGTGAAAATGCTACATGGTTCTTGTTCGTTGCATCCGTGTATCCAGTAGGCATTGCTGCACTTGTTCAAGGTATTTTTAAGAAAAAGAGTTATCTTTCTAGTTTTATTATTGCTTCTGTAGTGTTTGCGCATATGGCCTTTCCGATCCGAATGGTTACGGTGCATGGAATATTCCCTAATGTCATTGCATTTTGTTGTGTTCCGGCCTGTGTATACCTCTTTATTGCTGCTACCGGTGGAATGTCAGAAATTGTTGAAGAAAAGAAGAATACCGGTGTAGCTACAGAAAAACCTAAGGTAGAAGAACGCGAATTTTTCGTTTCCTGGCCTGGAATTGTACTGCTTGTTATAGGGCTTTTTGGTCTTACGGGAATGCAACCAAATGCTGATTTCTTTTGGGCGATACTTGTCTTTCCGTACATTTTGTTTAACTACATACCACGAGTAGTTGAATATGCCGCACACAAACATGGCATAAAGAAAAAATCAAGGCAGCTTATATTTCTTTTCGTAGCAGAGGTACTTGTAATCGGTATATCTGTCTTGGCTTGGTATGTTGTATTGAACTCAAGCTTTATGGCACCTGTTGTGAACTTTGTGTGGGACGTTACGATAGATCCTTTGATCTCGATATATTACACCGTAAACTTTGCTTTGATTATGGGTCGTCCTTTGTTCTTTTTTACCATTGCTTTTTGGGTTGGGTTTGTATATTGCCTTACCAAGAAGAGTTACCGTTGGCTTAATGGGGCTTTTGTGTTCTGTGCAGTTATTCTTATATGCAGTCTTTCTGAGAATCTTGCAATCAGGCGCTTTTTCTCGGGATTTTGGTATACCGATCCGGAGCGGACTGCGGCAATGATTGTTTTTACTGCAATTCCCATTGTTGCGGCTGGTGTGTATATTATTGCCATGGGGGTTGGCTTTCTTGTTAATAAAACTATTATTTTTGTGAAAAAGAAAAAGAACCCGAAGCTTTCACAAGAGGGTACCCTCCAGCTCCACCTTGTCTATACATCTCGGGATACTACAGATGATCAGCAAGAGTCCCGTATAATTAAAATTTCTCAAATTACTGTTCAAGTATGTGTTTTTTGTTTTATTGCATTAGCGTATGGTGCAGCATTGCTCACTCCATGGGATCTTAGTAAGCTTCCTTCACATGTAAAAAGCGAGCTTCGCTGTGCAATCACGTGGATGAATGAAGCATATGCACCTCGTCGGAATATGCCCTATTCAGTTTCAGAAGATAATTTTGTTAAAAAAGCACAAAGAGTAGTAGGTAGTGATTCTTTAGTAATTAATAATCCCTATGACGGCTCGCTTACTATTGGTGCAGTGAGAGACATGCGAGTATATTACCGCGCAAAAGCCGAAGGTGAAGAAACCCCTCAGAGTTGGCTTATTAGAACAAAGCTCAATCAGATTAGTAACGATCAAGAAGTACAGAAGGCCGTGAAGGATATCGGTGCACACTATGTCATTCTGCTCGATACGGATAATCCAGCGCTGCTTGGAGACCAAAAAGAGGTGTTCCCCGGTCTTCAAATAACCGACAATACGCCCGGCTTTGAGGTAGTACTTGCAGAAGGATCATATCGCCTGTATCGCATAACGGCGATTGATTAAAGGCGCATCTGATTGTACAAACGTTGCTTGGAGGATGTATGAAAGGCATTATTCTTGCAGGTGGGAGTGGAACAAGGCTCTATCCGCTGACAACGGTAACATCTAAACAGCTGCTACCGGTATATGACAAGCCTATGATTTACTACCCACTGGCAACGCTTATGCTTGCGGGTATTCGTGACGTGCTGGTTATCTCAACCCCGCGCGATTTACCCAACTTTAAGAGTTTGCTGGGAGACGGATCTGATTTTGGCATTTCCATCAGCTATGCCGAGCAGCCGTCTCCTGACGGCTTGGCACAGGCCTTTGTCATTGGCAAGGATTTCATCGGGGAGGACTCCTGTGCACTGATTTTGGGCGATAACATCTTCTATGGAAACGGTCTTTCCAAACTGGTTCGAGAGGCGGCTGTCAAAGCCGAGAAGTGCGGTCGGGCTACGGTATTTGGCTATCACGTGGATGATCCCGAGCGTTTTGGCGTCGTGGAGTTTGATGCAAACTACAACGCCGTTTCTATTGAGGAGAAACCCGAACATCCCAAGTCAAACTATGCGGTAACGGGACTGTATTTCTACGATGCCCGTGTAACGGATATGGTAGGGCAGGTTAAACCAAGTGCCCGAGGCGAGTATGAGATCACTGATTTAAACAGGCTCTACCTTGAGGACGGAACGCTTGACGTGGTAACGTTGGGCCGAGGCTTTGCGTGGCTTGATACCGGTACCATGGAATCGCTTTTTGAGGCTTCCACTTTTGTGCGGACGGTAGAGACGGCGCAGGGATTGCCCGTCTGTGTTCCGGAAGAGATTGCCTTTGATAACGGTTGGATTGACCGTAAGAAATTGATTGAATGTGCAACGCGCTATGGTAAGTCGGATTACGGCAAACACCTTAAAAGCGTTGCCGAAGGCCGCGTGGTTCCCAGTGGAAGAGGAGAATAGTGTGAGGATTCTTATCACTGGTGCCCATGGTCAGCTGGGCAATGAGCTTAAACGATTGTTGGAGAGCGGACAGGCTGAGATCGGACCAATCTCTTCTGCGTATAAAGATGCCGAAGTTGACTACATTGATATCGACGAGCTTGATATCTCAGACCATGAAGCCGTTGACGCTTGGTTTGTGGCTCATGATCTATACGACCTTGTAATTAACGGTGCTGCCATGACCAATGTTGATGGCTGCGAGAAGTACTTTGACCAGGCATTCGCGGCAAATGCCTTGGGGCCTATGAACCTTGCTCGTGCGTGCAGTCGTATGGGTTCCAAGTTTATTCACGTCTCAACGGACTATGTATTTCCCGGTACCGATCCGCGCCCGCGTACGGAAGCTGACGTACCGGCACCCATCTCGGCATACGGACGCTCAAAGCTCGCCGGTGAAGGACTTGCGCTTGCCGCATACGCACATACGTTTGTTGTGCGCGTGGCATGGCTTTATGGATATGTGGGAAAAAACTTTGTGGCTACGATGCGCTCCTTGGGCGAGAAGTACGATGAGATATGCGTGGTGGACGATCAGTTTGGCAATCCCACCAGCGCAAACGATCTTGCCTACGAGCTCCTTGCTTTGGGTGTAACCGATGAGTATGGAATCTACCACTGTACCAATGAGGGCACCTGCTCCTGGGCTGATTTCGCTGAGGCAATTATGCGGGGAAGCGGGCTTGATTGTCGCGTCAAGCGCGTGAGTTCAGCGGACTGGAAAGAGATGCATCCAGAAAGTGCTTCTCGCCCCGCGTATTCCTCTTTGGAAAATGCTCATTTGATTGCTACCATTGGAAACAAAATGCGTCCGTGGCAAGAAGCCCTTGCCACCTATCTTGCAACAGTCGGAAGAGGATAGTGTGAAAACATATTTGGTTACCGGTGGGGCCGGTTTTATTGGATCAAATTTCATCCAGTATTTGCTCCAAACACATGAAGACATTCGTGTGGTTAATGTGGATGTACTGACGTATGCGGGAAATCTTGAAAATCTGAGTGCCTATGAACATGACAGCCGTCTCGTATTTGAGCAGGTTGATATACGGGACCGGGCGGCCCTTGCACGTCTCTTTGAGAAGTACGCTCCCACGTATGTGGTGAACTTTGCGGCCGAGAGCCATGTTGACCGCTCCATTGAAGATCCCGGAGCCTTTGCGGATACCAACGTGATGGGAACGGTGGCGCTTCTCAGCACTGCGAAAGCTGCATGGGATGATGGATGCGGTGACTTTGGAGACCATATATACCTGCAGGTTTCAACCGATGAGGTATACGGCTCGCTGCCTCTGGACGATCCTGAAGCATTTTTCCGTGAGGACACACCACTGTCTCCGCACAGCCCGTATTCAGCCTCAAAGGCAAGTGCGGATATGTTTGTGAAAGCATGGTTTGACACCTATCGGTTTCCTGCGGTTATCACCCGTTGTTCCAACAATTACGGTCCGTATCAATTCCCTGAGAAGTTGATTCCTCTGATGATCCAGAATTGCCTGGATCACCGCAAGCTTCCGGTGTATGGTGACGGACTTAATGTGCGTGATTGGCTGTATGTGGAAGATCATTGCAAGGCCATTGATATGGTGCTTGAAAGAGGGCGCTTAGGGCAGGTATATAACGTTGGCGGACACAATGAGAGAAATAATCTCTACATCGTAAAGCGAATTATTTCCGAAGTGAACCGGCTTACCGGCGATCCTGAAATTAACGAAAGCCTTATTACGCATGTGACGGATAGAAAGGGTCATGACCGTCGCTATGGCATAGCACCCGATAAAATTCGAGAAGAGCTTGGCTGGTATCCGGAGACCCCATTTGAAGAGGGGATTGTTAAAACAATCACATGGTATCTTGAAAACCGTACGTGGGTTGAGCATGTGGTAAGCGGAGCCTATCAAGATTACTATAAGAGAATGTATGAGGGACGATAATGCGCGAATATGATGAAGAAACCCTTCGCCACCTGCAGCGTGTTGAGCGTATGATTTTCAAGGACTTTATAGACACGTGTGAGAAGTATAATCTTCGCTATTTTGGTATTGGAGGTACAGGTATCGGTGCTTTGCGCCACAAGGGTTTTATACCTTGGGACGACGATATCGACGTCGCACTTCCGGCGGAAGATTTCCACAAGCTGCTTGAGATATATGACCTTGAATGGTCCGACAAGTACAACATCATCAATACCGAGCGGGACATTAACTACCCGTTTTCCACCACACGCATTATGCTGAACGGAACACAGTTTTGCGAAGAGGCGCTTGCGACGCTTCCGCTTGATTTGGGCATCTTTTTGGACGTGTACTGCTTTGACAATGTTTCGGATGATGAGAGGGAATATAAGAAACAGGTTAATGATACGTGGTTCTGGTCGCATATGCGTATCCTTGTTGACGTACCTCATCCTGTCATTCTTGCCGGCGGCATTAAGGGCAAGCTGTTGCGCGCCGGTGTGGTAGTCGGCAGAGGCATCTGCAAACTCTTCCGTGTTTCAACGCGTAAAATGTATGCGCGTGAACAAGAAGCCCGTAACCGCTATGCGCACGTGAAGACCAAGCGCATTGCCTATATGAACGATACTTACAAATGGAAAGAGACATACTTTTTGGATGACATTTTCCCGGTAAGAAAACTTGAGTACGAGGGAATGATGGTTGCTTTCCCACGTGATCTTGAACATCAGCTTGAACTTCTATATGGTGATTACATGCAGCTTCCACCCATTGAAAAGCGCAAAAATCATTATCCCGCCCGTTTGGATTTTGGGCCATACTAAAAAATCCCAATATCGGATATTTCTTAAACGCTATCTGTCATAATCGCAGGTAGCGTTTATTCTTGCATATATGTTCAAATTACTGATATAATTCTGAGAAATTGAACATCGTAATGAAATGTATCTATATCGGTAGGCAAGGTGTTGTGCGGGTATAGATGCCGGGAGGTTTTATGGCACTGACGAAAAATGTTTTTACCGTTTTGAAGATGTTTGCAGGCACCAATGAAAAGCTGAGTCAGCGTCAGCTTTCAGAGGCAACAAAGCTTTCGCTGGGAACCGTTAATACTACCGTTAAGAGTCTTGAAAATCGGGGTCTTATCGAAGATCGTATGATCACTCAAAAGGGTCTTGAGGCACTTAAACCGTATGCCGTTGACAATGCCATCATCATGGCTGCAGGACTTTCTTCTCGCTTTGCTCCCATTTCGTATGAAAAACCAAAAGGTGTTTTGAAAGTACGTGGAGAAGTTTTGATCGAGCGCCAGATTCGCCAACTCATGGAAGCCGGTATTACCGATATTACGGTAGTTGTGGGATACAAGAAAGAGTACTTCTTCTACCTTGCGGGCAAGTTTGGGGTCAGCATCGTGGTTAATCCCGACTATGCAACGCGCAACAATAACTCCACGCTTTGGTACGTTAAAAACCGGCTCGGTAATACCTATATCTGCTCGTCGGATGACTACTTTACCGTCAACCCGTTTGAGCACTACGTGTATGGTGCGTATTATTCGGCAACCTATGTTGCAGGACCCACAAAAGAATGGTGTTTGAAAGAGGGTCCGGGAGGTCGTATTACCGGTGTTGAGATTGGTGGTTTTGATGCGTGGGTCATGCTTGGACACGTGTATTTTGACCGTGCATTCTCAAAACGATTCGTTGAGATTCTTGAATCGGTCTACGAGAGGCCGGAGACTGCCGACAAACTGTGGGAAGACATATACGCTGACCACATCAAACAGCTCTCGATGACCATTCGTAAATACCCCGATGGTGTTATCAACGAGTTTGATTCCCTTGATGAACTGCGTGAATTTGATCCTGCTTTTATTGAAAACATTGACTCAGAGATATTTGACAATATCGTTTCCGTGCTTCACTGCGAGAAGTCCGATATTCATGACTTCTATCCGCTTAAGCAGGGTCTGACCAATCTTTCCGCTCATTTTACGGTTGGCTTTGGTAAGGACGCGCAGGAGTACGTCTATCGCCATCCCGGCGTTGGCACGGAAAAGCTTGTGGATAGAGCAGGCGAGGAGGCGGGTCTTCGTCTTGCCCGAGAACTCGGTCTTGACAATACGTTCATTTATGAGGATCAAAAGGAAGGCTGGAAAATCTCTCACTTTGTAAAGAACGCAAAGAATTTGGATCCGCATAATCCTGAGCATCTTCGCCGTGCCATGGAGATGGGTCGGACACTTCATGAGAGCGGAGCGGTACTTGATCGACACTTTAGCTTTGTTGACGAGGGTCTTAACTATGAGAAAGTCTTAAAGGAGCATGGCCCCATTGAGGTCCCTGACTATTTTGAGCTGCGCGAGAAGGTCCTTAGGCTCAAAGCATATGCTGATGAAGACCAAGCTCAGACAGTCATTTCTCACAATGATTTCTTCTCCCTTAACTTCCTTATTGACGAAAACGATACCTACAGTCTGATTGACTGGGAATATGCAGGTATGTCCGATGAAGCAAGCGACTTTGGTACCTTTACGGTATGCTGCGAGCTTTCAGAGGATGAGGCAAACAAAGCCATTGACTATTATTTCGGGCGAACGGCAACCACAAAGGAGCGTCGCCATTTTTGGAGTTACGTGGTCTTTGCCGGTTGGTGTTGGTACCTTTGGTCGCTGGTAAAAGAGGCTGAAGGAGAGAATGTAGGCGAGTGGTTCTTTATCTATTACCGCTATGCCGCACAGTATATAGACCGGCTTTTGAGCTGGTATGAAGAAAATTAGTCGCACGAATATTGCGCGAGAAGGGCGGGTTTCAGCATGCAATACGGATTAATAAGCGGCATCCTGTGGGCAATCGATACCGTCATCTTAGGTGTGGCTCTTGGTATGACACCATATCTTGATGCATCTCAGGCATCAATTGTCAGCGCATGTGTACATGACGTTTTTGCGGCGTTGATCCTTTTGGTATTCATGGGTGCTCGCGGACGCTTGAGAGACACCGTTTCTGCTTTAAAGACGAGAAGCGGAAAGGTGGTTATGCTTGGGGCGCTGCTCGGCGGCCCCATCGGTATGAGCGGATATCTTGCGGCCATCAATAATATTGGGCCGGGTTATACGGCAGCCATTTCCGCATTCTATCCGGCCGTTGGTTCTGCGCTCGCATGGCTTTTGTTAAAAGAACGCATGAAACTCAAACAGGTGCTGGCACTTCTTGTGGCACTTGTTGGGGTCATGCTGATGGGACTAACCTCTGCCGATGCCGTTACCGGTAACGGTAATGTTGTCGTTGGTATTCTCGGTGTGTGTGCCTGCGTTTTTGGTTGGGGATCCGAAGCGGTTATTTTGGCCTGGGGTATGCAAGACAGTGCGGTTGACAATGAAACGGCACTTCAAATCCGAGAAACTACCTCGGCTCTTGCCTACGGTATCGTGGTGGTTCCCTTGACGGGTTCGTTTGGCTTTGCCGTTCAGACGGCAGTGACGCCTGCAAACGGCATTGTTCTTCTCGCCGCGCTCGCGGGTACCGTATCGTATCTCTTCTATTACAAAGCCATTGACGCCATCGGAGCTTCTCGCGGTATGGCGCTCAATATCTCTTATTCTGCGTGGGCCGTTATTTTTGCGGCTCTTGCAGGTGCGTTGTTGCCGGCTATTATGCCCGAAGCAATTCCGTCGCCTTTGGCCGCACTGTGCTGTATTGTCATCATCGTAGGTACGGTGCTCTCGGCAACGCCCGACTGGCGTGAGTTGGGAATCAAACGGGAGTCTTCCGGAAGAGAAGCTTAGTCGATCAGTAGCGTGTTGGGGCTGTTGTAGTAGTCTCCAATGATTGCTTCACTCAAATGTTTTAGCACTTTTAGTATATATCGCCATAAGGATGGAATTACTTCTACCCATTGCTTTTTTGACCTTTTTTGTAGGCAAGATTAATGAGTTTTGCCACGGGCGTGGGCCAAAATTTTTCAAGCATTGCAAGGTCTTCTGCTTCACGGCGATTATCATGTATGAGGTGGCTGGTCTCGGAATCTTCATGGATGCGATGAAGCATCAAAATATTCGTGTTGTAGAGGAAATCTCCCTCCCTACAACTGATTTTCTCCCATGCCTGCCAGTCAAGGTTTGAGCCAAAACCGGCTTCAAAAACAGGAAGCTCAAGGTTTGGGAGACAGAGCGTAACGGAAGGGCAGCAGATGGCACATCCCAATTTAAGCGCACGTCGTTTTGCCCACTGTTTGCCCGCATTTTCAGGTTTTCCGAGGGAATAGAGCAGACGACGCTTGACGCTCAAGAGCCTATTGTCGTCTATTTCATGCCCGTCTCTGAGCTCTCCGTAATTGGTGAAGTATATAAGAGGCAAAGATGAGGCGTTTATGCGCGCAAGCATTTCTTCCGCATAGGTCGGTTTGTAGATATCGTCTTGGTGAGCAATGGTTACGAGGGGGGTGGTGCAGCAGCTGACGGCAAAGTTCCAGTCGCCGGCGATGCCCCCGGGTCCCTCATTGATATACATTTTAATGTCGTACTTCTCGCAAAGATTGCAAATTAAATCATTGGGCGTGGAAGTTGCAAGGAGTAGTGTTGTGGGAAGCGTCTGCTTTGTAAGCGAGCAGATGAGCTCTTCCAAATACGGACTTTCTCCGTAGGCACAAATGGCAAAGGTGTGATCGGCTGGTGTGTACATGGTATCATCCCATCATGAAGCGTTCGTTGTGGAGCTTTTTATTACCTGTATTATAGAAACATTAACCAGAACTCGTTGGCTGGAGTCTTTGTGGGATTTGAAACATATAAGGGTTACGATGATCCAAAAGAACTGCGTCGGATTCAGATTTTATCTACCATGCTGATGGATGAGCTTGATCGTGTCTGCGGTGAACTCGGTATTTCTTATCAAGCGTATGGCGGTACCGAAATCGGTGCCATTCGGCATAAAGGCTTCATTCCCTGGGACGATGATGTGGACATTTCGATGTTTCGTGAAGACTATGAAAAATTCCTTGCAGAAGGTCCGTCACATATCAGACCCGATTTTATTATTCAAAACGGACGCACCGACGACTTCTTTCCTGCGGTAAATTCCAACCTCTCTTTGAGAGGTACCGTGTGCGTACCGGATGAATTTATGGATTGCCCATTTACGTATGCCATCTCCATCGGAATCTTTCCGTTTGACAAGATTCCTCGGGATCCAAAGACGTATGCCCGCATCAAGCGCCGCACGTGGTTTTGGGGACGCTTGAATTTTCTGCGCGCCACACCAAGGCCGCATATACCCTTGGGAGGCTGGAAGCGCACACTCGCGCTTGCGGGATGTTTTCTTATCCACTGGACCATGCGTATCCTGCATGTACCTTCAAAGTTCATTTTGAGCCATTGGGACAGGTCGGCTCGCTTGGGCGAGCATGAAGAAACCGACGTTTACGCCAGCTTCGTTGAGCCTGATCCCGAAAATTGGACCATGAGTAAAAGTGACGTGTTTCCAACCGTGCGCGTTCCGTTTGAAGACATCACGACCGTTCTCCCCAAGGAGTATGACAAACTTTTACGGCTGGGCTATGGTGATTATATGCAGCTTCCTCCCGAGAATGATCGCAAGAACCATCATCCCGGCAGACTTGATTTTGGCAAGTGGAAAGATGTTGATGTCACAAAAGGAAGCCGTGATGCCTTTGCGGCTTTTGGCAAGAAGAGCGTATGAATATAGAAACATCTCCGGCGCAAATGCGCAAAAACTATTTTTGGAACACACTTGGCTCGTTGATGAATGCCGCGTCAACGGTCCTCATGCTGATGGCAGTGACGCGAACGATGGGCGCTGCCGCAGGAGGCATCTTCTCGCTTGCGTATGCCATTGCACAGCAGCTCATGGTAATCGGCCATTTTGAAATTCGTACCTATCAAGCAACCGATACGGAAGAAAAATTTCCGTTTGGCGTATATCTGGGATCGCGTTGCATTACGACGATCTGTATGATGATCGGCGTGGTTATCTACTCCGCTACTACGCAGGGACTGACGTATGAAGGCCTGCTTTTTACTCTGATTGCGTCACTGCGTCTCTTTGACGTTGTTGAAGATGTGTTTCATGGCATGTTTCAGCAGCACGGAAGACTTGATATTGCAGGACGTGCGTTTTTCTTCCGTGTGCTGACGACGGTCGTCGCGTTTGTTGCGGGTGTGATGCTTACGAGGAATCTGCTGGTATCGTGTCTTGTTGCTTTTGCGGTATCCGCTGTGGTGATGGTTGTGCTGATTTACGCGCCTGCAAAGGCAATGGAGTCTCTGAAACCATCTTTTAACCTGGGGTCCATTGGAAAATTGTTATTGACTACGGCGCCGCTTTTTGCGGGATCGTTCTTGCTGACCTATGTGGTAGGAGCGCCCAAATACGCTATGGCACGTTTCATGAGCAACGAGTATCAGACGTTTTATGCGGCGCTTTTCATGCCGGCGATGGTCATTAACTTACTCAGTAATTTCATTTTTAAGCCGCTTTTGACCGATATGGCCAATCGGTGGACTTCGGGTAATATCGCCTCGTTTTTGTCCCTCATCCTCAAGGGTTTTGGTGCGGTGACGCTTGCCACGCTTCTGACCATGGCACTTGCGTGGCCTTTGGGCGCACCGGTTTTAGGCATATTGTATGGACTCGATTTTTCCCCGTATCAAGCGGAACTTATGGTGCTTTTGGTGGGAGGCTGGCTGAATGCGCTTACCGTGATTCTCTACTATGCCGTGGTTACCATGCGAAAGCAGATTGGCGTTTTGGTGAGTTATGCCTGCGGCGCCGGTTTTGCGTTTGTGACGTCAGGTTATTTCATTACAACAGGAGGCATGATGGGTGCCTGCCTTTTGTATGACGCCTCGCTCCTGATGCTTGCCTTGGTATTCGGAATCTTCTGTGTGCTGGGTTTGCGAGCTAAACGCGGGCAGCATGATTGAAATCGGTGATGGAATCGAGGTTCTTCTCGTCACGCAAGTCTTTATCTTGAAGGGCAATCGTAGCGGAAAGCGATTCAACCTTATAGGTAAGGCGAGAAATGCTGCACGACTGATGAAACAGTTTGATGAGCATCAGAGCTATCACAACAACCAAAACGAAGTTGCTGGTTGAGACAAATCCAAAAAGTCGAGAAAAGAAAAAGGGGATTTGCGGAATAATCGCAAACAAGAGAAGAAGCGTTGCGGATATGACCCAAAACACTGAATCTGAAATGCGGATTTTTGATTTGCGGACGCTATTGATAACAATGCCGAGTGCAAAGAGAGCACCAAGGAGTAAAGAAATTCGAAGCATGATAGACATAAAGCCACCTTATCTCGGTTTATCTAAACCATTGGAACAGAAGAAGTGAAAGACACGTGCGTGCCATATAGACAATAGAGTTATAGAAGTTGAGATAGCTCTTACCGCCTTGGCGCTCACGCATTTCGGTCTGAATTTCGCTGATCCGCGCACCCTTGCGCATCAGGAGCGAAATGGTGTCGGGTTCCGGCGAGAAGTCAAACGAGCGCGCATACCTGTCAATCATTGCGGCATTGTACATGCGCATACCGGAGGTCGGATCGGTTATGACCTGTCCGGTACTGCGCTTGATAAGCCAGCTGATGAGTTTGGAGCCAATCTCTCGGGCGCTTGATCCGCGTTGTTTGGTTACAAAGCGGGAAGCTATGACGATGTCTGCGTGGTCTCGCTCAAGCGCTTCTGCCATGGCTGGAATGAATTGCGGCATATGTTGGCCATCGGAGTCGAACTGCACGGCAGCATCGTAACCATGATCTTTGGCATATCGCATACCGGTGCGGAAAGCCGCTGAAAGTCCACCGTTTACGGGCAAGTTTATATAATTGAAGTTATTCCGGCGGCAGATGGCCAACGTGGAATCACTTGATCCATCGTTGATAACGACATAGTCAACGGACGGACATGTCTGTGTTAATTCAGTGATGGTGTCCGCAATGCAGGCTTCCTCATTATATGCAGGTACAAGTGCAAGAATTCTCACGGCTTTTCCTTCTGTACGGTCTTTGCGGTGTCTTTGAGTTTCCCACTAAAATAATAGCGTACTCATTGGGTGATTGTTTGAGTATAGTTATCTGTGGAATCACCAGACAAGTGGTGAGTATAAAACGAGTTGCGCGTGAAGGGAAGCCGTATCGTGGCTGAGTTGACAGAACGTTCCATAACATCGGGTAATTTTGTGTTCACTCCTACCTCCATTGAGGGTGTGATGGCAGTCGATGTAAAGACGTATGGTGATCGCCGCGGATACTTTATGGAAACCTATCGACGTGACAACTTTGTAGCAGCAGGTATTGATGCGGAATTTGTCCAGGACAACCAGTCGTCTTCATCGCAAGGGGTGCTTCGGGGACTTCACTTTCAGATTTCACATCCTCAGGCAAAACTGGTTCGAGTTATTCGGGGTACCGTTTTTGACGTGGCAGTTGATTTGCGCGTAGGGAGCCCTACCTGGGGTAAGTGGGAAGGCATCGTTCTTTCCGAGGAGAATCATCGTCAATTCTTTGTGCCGCGAGGTTTTGCCCATGGATTTTTGGTGCTCTCGGATGAGGCTGAGTTCTGCTACAAATGCGACGACACCTACCATCCGGGCGATGAGGGTGGCGTTATGTGGAACGATCCCGAGATAGGTATCGTGTGGCCGGCGTTTCTCGGCGAGAAGAACTTTGATCCTGCGCGTGTCATTTTATCCGACAAGGATAAAGTGCATCCGCCTCTTTTTGCACTGAAAAACTAATATCGCTCAAACCAAGTACCGTCTACGCAAGGATATACATGAATGATCGAAACCGTCGCGAGCGTGCGTGTGCCGCTGGCGAGAAGAACCGCATGAATGAAGCGTCATGGATCCATGCATTGTCCCACGAGCTTGAACACACAATGCCGCTTGCCGATGCCGCTTTTGTGGAGCTTCTCGCCCCGGCAGGAGGACCCTCAGCGTTCAGTGCGGCCCTGGCAGCTGGTGCGGACGCCATCTATTGCGGACTTGGCAGCAACTTTAATGCCCGGCGCAGTGCCGATAACTTTGATGATGCGTCTTTTGCGGAGGCATGCAGACGTGCACATCTTGCGGGTGCGCGAGTGTATGTGACGGTCAACGTGGTGGTCAAGTGGGACGAGATGCAACGCGTATTGAGACTGATTCGCCGCGCGTGGCTCTTAGGTGCCGATGCCTTCATTGTCCAGGACTGGGGGCTTTTGTCGCAGGTTCGAAGTACGTGGCCCCAGATGGAGTGCCATGTGTCTACGCAGGCAAACATACACGACGCGCGAGGCGTGGCGTTTTGCCGAGAGCTCGGCGTTGGCCGTGTAACGCTTTCTCGAGAGCTCACTTCTCAAGAGATCAGCCGCATTGCCCAAGAGGGCGTTGATGTGGAATGCTTTAGCCATGGCGCGCTGTGCTTTTGCTATTCGGGTATCTGCCATATGAGTTCCATGCGTGGCGAGCGCTCCGCAAATCGCGGCGCGTGCGCACAGCCGTGCCGTTTGCCATACGTGTTGGTGGATGCCGCTCATACGGTAGTTTCTCGTCCGGAGTATGAGCGCCTGTTATGTCCCAAGGATTACTGCACCATTGACGATTTGCCAGAATTGGTAGCGGCGGGCGCCAAATCGCTCAAGATCGAGGGGCGCATGAAGGCGCCCGAGTATGTGTATTCGGTAGTGCGTGCCTATCGAGAAGCGCTTGACGCTCTTGTGGCCGGTGAGGACAGCGGCTCAAATCGTGCGTATCGTCATCGTTTGCTCAAACGTTCCTTTAATCGCGGACTTACCGATGCGTATCTGCACGGAACTGCCGGCAACGAAATGATGAGCTACGAGCGGTCAAACAACCGTGGCGAGATTGTTGGAGAGGTGGTCGGTGGTCACGCGCTTGAGGATGCCGTCGAGAAGAAAGGCGGACTTAACGGCGGACGGGTAAAGCTGCGGCGCTACAAGCAGGCCGACGTTGATCTGGCCGTCCATGCACCCATTGGCAAAGGAGACTTGTTGGAGATTCGCCCTCTTGATGATCCCACGAAATTCTTAACGGCCTTGGCTCCTTGTGATGCGGCACCGGACAGCATCTTGACGGTCAGAGCGGCTCGCGTGATGGCGGTTGGCTCCGTGGTACGTGTGATCCGTTCGGAGGCGGCACGTGCCCAGGCCGAACGGATTGCCTCACTCGACTATCCCCGCAAACGCGACGTTGCCGTGCGGGTTTCTGCGCATATAGGCCAGCCGTTTACCGTTTCACTTGCCACCGCTGACGGGGACCATTCCGCATCCGTCCAGGGTTTTGTGGTTGAGAAGGCACGCACGAAGCCGGTTAGTACGGAAGAGTTGAGAGAGCACGTGGGACGCATGGGGTCATCTCCCTTTGAACCCATACGCTTTGACATTGACCTTGATGCGGAGTGCGGCATGAGCTTTTCCGCCGTCCACGGCGTGCGCGCCGCCGCGTGCACGGCTCTCGAAGAACGGATTCTTGCCGGCTATCAATCTCGCGAGAAGATGACGGCGCCGCTCTCTCGTCGCGCTGCCGAAAAAGAACGCGACGCAGCAGCCAAAGCGGCATCTTTGTCTCTGTCAGACAGAGCTTCTGCTCAAGCAAGGGCAAAAGACGCTGAGATATGTGCGCTCGTGACCTCACCGGAGCAGGCACGTATTGCACAGGCGGCGGGAGCTTCTCGCCTCTATGCATCCGCCGATGCGCTCAATCAAGGTGTCTGGCGGGATGATATGCTTGCGCGCGTGGTGCCGTGGCTGGATGAAGTGTGTCGTGAGGCAGATCACTCGCGGCTTGATCCGTGTATTCGCACGGGAGCTCCCGTGGCTGTCGGTAATATATCAGAGCTTGCGTGTGCGCTTGATTGCCACGCGATGGCAGAAATCCGGGAATGCATTCCTCTTCACAACGATTATGCCGTAAGTGCTCTTGTAAACAGCGGTGCCTGTGGCGTTTGGCTGAATTCTGAGTTAACCCTTACCGAGATTGCTCATATTGCAGAAAATGCCTCGGTTCCCGTGGGGTATTTGGTCAGTGGCCGCATACGCACCATGACAAGCGAGCATTGCGTGCTTATGACAACGGGGAAGTGCATCCATGACTGTGATACCTGTAAGTTGCGTCAAGAGCCGCATTATCTGCGCGGAATTGATAATGATTATCTTCCCGTTACCACGGATACTCAGGGTCGCTCACGTATTTGGGCTCCTCAGCCTTTTGATGCGGTACCTGAGCTCGATGTGCTTCTTGCCCACGGCGTTACTCGGCTTATGGTTGATGCCACCTTGCTGACCAAAGAGCAGACAGAGTGTGCCATTGCGCGTGTGGCTTCTGCGGTGGCTGCCGTGAAACAGGGGAGAGCTTTGCCGGGCCGTCTTGAGGGAGCAACACAAGGACATCTCTTCTCGCCAATTGGATAACGGCGTGCGGTTTGTCTTTGTGTGGCTGTTTGCTTTCAGATGCCACGCTTGAAGGAAGCGCGTGGGGGAAGCGCGTGAGGGAGTTCCTGAGGGAGTCCACAAGAAACGTGTGATGTAAGAAACGTATCATTTGGAGGTCATTGGGTACGATACAAAAGACTTTGATCATCGTATTGAGACCATAAGGAGACCGGCTATGGCAATTAACAGGGAACTTTTGAATGCTACGCTTGACGTAATCCGTCAGAGCCTTCAGGCGGACGGTGGAGACGTTGAGCTTATCGATGTGAATGACGACGGTACGGTAACTCTTGAGATGACCGGTTCTTGCGCCGGTTGCCCTCTGTCGGCCTACGATATGTCCGAGGGTATCGAGCGTATTCTTGTTGAACACGTGCCCGGCGTAAAGCGCGTTCAGCCGGCGATGCTGTAGCGATATTTGCTCAAGTAAGTAGGGCGCGTTCAAATTTAATGGAAATATGTTGAATTTCCTGCGTTAATATGATGCATTTTTGGTGCGCGCCTCTTTTTTGAAAGTGCGCGTGTTAAAGTGAGCGTGTTACTGTAGTAAGGCAAGAAATTGGGAACCACCGTGAGGGAAAGGCAGATGATTTGGTCCTCTCAGATCGCGACATTAAAAGTGAGCTTTTAGCTGGTCGTATTGTGATTGAGCCTTTGTGCGACAAAAATATCCAACCAGCCTCCGTTGACGTATGTCTTGGTTCAAATTTTAGGATCTTCCGCAATTCCATACACACCTGTATCGATCCCTTAACAACACAAGATGGTCTTACGGAGTCAATTGACGTTCCCGAGGGTGAGGTATTCGTTCTTCATCCGGGTCAGTTTGCACTTGGAACCACTCTTGAGCGCATTGCCATTCCCGATGACATCTTGGGTAAGCTTGAGGGCAAGTCAACGCTTGGCCGCCTTGGCCTCATGATTCATTCAACTGCCGGATATGTTGATCCCGGTTGGGACGGAGAGTTGACCCTTGAGCTTTCCAATGTGGCCACTCTTCCCATCGTTCTGCATCCGGGGATGCGCATCGGCCAGCTCTCTTTTGAACGTATGAGTTCTCCGGTTGAGCGTCCCTATGGGTCCGAAGCTCTTGGCAGTCATTACCAGGGACAGCGTGGGGCAACACCGTCTCATGTCCTTCAAAAGTAGGTGGCGAGAAGTACGTGTGGCTTAACGAGTTCTATCATTCTCTTAACCCGGTAGCCATATCCATCGGACCGCTTTCCATCCGTTGGTATGGGCTGGCATATCTTGTTGGCTTTACTTTGGCGGGCGTTATGCTCTACCGTACGGCGCGTCGCTGGAAGCTTGATATAACCGTTGACGATACGCTTAATCTTCTCGTGAGTATAGCGTTCGGGGTCATTATCGGAGCTCGCTTGTTTTATGTCATCTTTTATGGCGCAGGATACTATCTTCAACATCCCTTGGATATTTTTGCGTTCTCGCAGGGAGGCATGAGCTTTCATGGAGGTCTTGTCGGTGCTGTCGTTGGCGGTTCACTTGCGTGTCGCATGCTGCACTTTTCGATTCCGACCATCGCCGATCTTGCGGCCATTGGAGCTCCTTTGGGACTCTTTTTTGGCAGATGTGCAAACTTTGTCAATGGAGAGCTGTGGGGAAAGCCAACCAATCTTCCGTGGGGAGTTATGTTTGAAACAGGCGGTGCCGTTTACCGTCATCCTTCCCAGCTCTACGAAGCACTTCTCGAGGGTTTGCTGTTGTTTATAGTTCTTTACGCGCTTTCAAGAGCATATCCTCCACGTCCGCAGGGAACATTTATAGGCATATTTTTATTGTTGTATGGCGTCTTCCGTTTTCTTATTGAATTTGTACGCATACCCGATCAGCAGCTTGGATATCTTTTAGGTGGTGTTATTACCATGGGCCAACTGCTCAGTCTTCCGCTTATAATTTTAGGTATAGGAGTTCTTGTCTATGCACGCAAAGCAGGCTCTCCTCAAGTAGGGAGGGTAAGGTAGTATGAGAAAGAGGGTTATAACAATCCTTTTCTCTTTTGTGGTAGTGCTTTCGGTTCTACCTTTTGTGGCTTATGCAGAGACAGGCAATCCGGCCGCAAGCTACACCGAATCTTCAAAAAACAGTGACGCAACCTCAAAAAATACGTCTCCTGACACTGAAAATACCGCTCATTCTACCGTTGCATCTGAAGGTGTACCAACATCTAAGGATACGCCTGAGACTGAATCCGTAAATAAGGTCAAGTCTCAATCTGAGGGTGAACCTAAGGGCACCTCCGAGAGCACGCCCGAGTCTGCGTCCGGAACATCCGAGCCCGCAAAGGTCAAGTCTGAAACGCCTGCTGCCTCTCAGGTCGAGGGCACTCGTTTAGGAATTACGCCAACGTGGGGAGGATATCCAAACGGAAGTAATTCAGCGTTTGTTTCGTTTTTGACGCCCACGGGAAACGTACACGCTCAATGGATCCTTCCTCCCGAGACAATCGACACATATCCATCGGTTGTTTCCCATCAGGTTATCTCTGGCGACTACGTCTACTTTGTTCGTGGAAATACACTGTATAAGGCCCAGCGTGCAACGGGAAAGATCGTAGGCCAGGCAACGTTGGACAGCACCCTTTCTCACACGACTCGTCCGCTCGTTGTAAACGGTTTAGTGGTGGTTGCCACCGATGACGGACACTTGACGGCATTTTCGCTGGATTCGCTTGAGCGTGTGTGGCGCTCTGAGGATCTGTCCGGGGCTTCGGCATATCAGACGCTTGCAACGCTTACCGTCTCACATGACGGAACGTCTGTCGTAACGGGATTTACTCAAATGCAATCGGGAAAGGGAAGCAGAGGAGATTTCGTTTGCGTGGACCTTACCGATGGCTCTATAAAATGGGCACTTCGCGGGAGTGAGGAACAAAAATCCAGCGGTTATTGCGGCAGCGGTGCTGCGGCTGCGGGGTCGGATTTCATTGTGGGAAATGAGTCGGGAGATGTGGCGCTTCTCGACGGGAAAACGGGATCGGTAAAGTCAAAGCTGAATCTTGGGAGCTCTGTGCGTGCAGGCGTGATTCCGTATCAGGTTAACTCCGAAACCGGAGACGGCACCTATACCACGGTGACCCATGACGGAACCCTTCATGTCTTTGAAAAGCGCGGAAGTGAGCTTGTGGCTCGTGGCAGCGTGAAGTTTGCCGGTTCATCTTCGTCAACTCCCACGATTGCCGGAAAAAAGGCGTTTGTGGGAGGCATGGTCGATTTGGAAGACAAAGGCCAGTCCGGCGTGCTTTCCGTTATTAATTTGGAAACGCTTAAAATCGAGCGCACGGTTCATGCCGGTGAAGGCGAGGTCAACGGTGCGCCCCTTGTCTCACAACAGGGCGAGAAGACCTACGTCTACTTTACGGTCAACGATCCGGTTGGTGGAGTGTGGCGATATGTACTTGGAGATTCTGACGTGTCAGGACACAATACGTCGGATCGTGACGCGCTGACGCACATATATGTTCCTGAAGATGCGTATAAGAACTTTGGAACTTCGCCTGTCATCTGCGATGCACAAGGAAATCTGTATTACACCAACAACTCAGGAGCGCTCTTCTCACTTACTGCCGACAAAGAGGCTCCGCACGATACGGGTAATTCTTCGGACGAGAAGAAGCCTTCGGATAATTCCGACCAAAACAATTCCTCATCAGATGCACATGATGGCAATGCATCTCATACGCCTCAGACGGAATCCGATACGGCCGGTACGGTGTCTACTCAAACTTCCGCACGTCCTTCTCGGCAGAGTGAGTCCCACTCAGCACAAGAGCCGGAAAGTGGCACGCAAGGTAATTCTCAAGAGAATCACGCTATGAATACGTCTTCTGAGACTCAGCGGCAGAATGCGACTTCAACGGACGATTCCCAGAAAGAGGAATTACTGCCGATGCGCGCCATTCTTGGAGGAACAACCGTAATTGCGCTTATGGGAATCTTCTCGTATTTGTTTATTTCAAATAGGAAAAATACCTTTAGAAACGCATAAAAGGCTCTTCGTCTTGAGCCAATTCTTCGAGAAGTTCCTCATTCAGGTCATCGAGAGTGCCGTAATCTTCATGATCTTCGCGGTCTTCGTAATCTTCGTGGTCGTAGATGGAGTCATCATGTTCGCAGTTATCGTGGCCATGGCTATGGTTGTGCTCGGCTTCGTTCCACGAATATGCGTTTGCGACGTCATCATCAAACTCAACCGTAGGAAGGGCACTTGTAATGCTGCAAAGACCATCTCCTGCGGGCATAATTTTTTGCCATTGCATAATGAGCGGGTTTGATGGAATCTCAGGCAGCTCGACTATTGAGTCAAGATAGATCTCCTGAGCGCCGTCAAGCAAATCCGACACTTTACTCACTTCAAAGAGATGCTCGGAGAAAAGCTCCAAGGCCTCTTCGGTACTTTGAGCTTCCACAAGGCAGGGCATAAGACAGTAGTTGTCTTTATCGTCATTTGTATCGTTATAGCTAAAATTGCCGACATAAATCATACGTACCCCCATCCGTCAAACGTACTCTCTTAGAGTGTATGGCATAAAGTGAGGGAAGTTGGTTGGAAAAGTAAGTTAAGCGGTAAACGGAGCGGTCGAACGGTACGCATGGCGCCTGCGCGGTACGCGAGGTAGTCGAGTGAGGCGTGGATACCGAGCGGTAAACAGGGCGACCAATCTATCAAATCATGTTCATATTGGCTTGAACGGCCGAATACCAGCCATTGGGGTTTGCGGGATTGTACTTTGCCGCACCTGAATACGTGAGGTAACCGCCATATCCACTGGCGAGTCCGGCAACGTGAGCCCAAATGGCTTCTTCCCAAGATCCCCAGCTGGAAGAACCCCAGCCCCATGCGTTATGTGGTCTGAAGCAATAGGCTCCCTTGGTGCTTTCAACGGCAGAAATTGCAGGCGAGAAGCGCGGATCAACACCGTACTCCCACGCGGCTTCCGCAAACGTTGAGCCATATCCCGCTAAGGGTGACCCGGAAAGATATGCATCAATTCTGCTGCTCCACTTTGAAACAAAAGCACTCTTTCCATCCGACCAATCAACGGAGCCGGAAGGATTGGAAGAATGAGATGAATCCGAAGAGTTATCGGATGAGTTGTCGGATGAGTTGTCGGAAGGTGCCACATAGTCGGTCTGCTGACCTGATGCGTTGGTGAAGGTGTTGTTGGACTCCTGAGCTTTTTTCTGCGCTTCAGCAATGGCGGCTTCTTCTTGAGCCTTCTCTGCTGCGCGCTGCTCTTCCATTTGTTTTTGCAATGCGTTGCGAGCATCAATGGCTTCTTGTAGCGCATCAGAGGCGGCCTGCTTTTGCTTTTCAGCCTCGGCCATCTGAGCATTGAGGTCTTTTTTGGTAGCGTCGAGTTCGTTTGAGAGATTGACCAGGTTATTAATGGTATCGGCATTGCGACTTGAGATGATGTTGAGATATTGCAGAAGTGAAATCAGATCATTGAAGTTGTCGGTCGATAAAATCAAATCAATAATTCCAAGAGAGCCCTGTTGCATCCGATAGGTATTTGCGATAGATGCTGCAGCTCTTGAGCGTTGCTCCGGAAGCTGATTTTCAATTTCCTTGATACGGGCTTCATTGTCTTGAATCTTTTGCTGCAAGTCAGCGACCTGATTGGTTGCGTTGTTGTAATCGTTGTTGCTCTTCTCGATATTTGCCTGAAGATCTTCGAGAGACTCGGCATACGCCGTGTATGGCAGAGCAACAAGAGAAACAGAAAGAATGCATACAAGTGTAAG
The DNA here is from genome assembly GCA_024691995.1 of Atopobiaceae bacterium. Classification (GTDB taxonomy): domain Bacteria; phylum Actinomycetota; class Coriobacteriia; order Coriobacteriales; family Atopobiaceae; genus Lancefieldella. The sequence continues at coordinate 35,230 of JAILNA010000008.1, forward strand.
GGCAAATACAGAACCTTTGATGCCGTGCATCCTATTGCCGTGTGCCCTATGTTGTTCAAAACTCAAAATACGATACCTCCGCGATTGGGGTTTGCATGCGTGGGTGCGCAATGACCTCTTCTCCGCTCGTGCGAGGGTATCAAGTTTACACGTTTTGAGGGGTATTTTGCAAGAATTGCAGGTGAGAGCGGTGCTTTGGAGCGTTCAGGCGCGGCTATAGGAAAATCCATACGGGGTATCTATAAAGCAGATTTCATGTCGAGAAGAACTCGTACTTGTCGGTACTTGCGCTTTGCGCGATGATGTACAAACAAAACGAAAGGGGAGTTGTGGAAGTTTTTAATCTTATCGTATCTGCAGTATATGGAATTGTTGAAGGTATAACGGAATGGCTACCCATCTCCTCGACCGGGCACATGCTGCTTTTGAATAGATTTGTGCCGCTGAGTGTGTCTGCTGACTTTTGGGATATGTTTGTCGTGGTGATTCAGCTTGGAGCAATCCTTGCCGTGTGTGCCATCTTTTTCCATAAACTTAATCCCTTCTCGCCCCATAAAACAAAAGAAGAGCGTCGTTGCACGTGGAAGTTGTGGGCAAAGGTCGTGGTGTGTTGTATTCCCGCTGCAGCAGTCGGTATTCCCTTGGATAATTTTATTGAAGAGCGCTTGGGCAGCCCGTATGTCATTGCTTCAACTCTTATTTTGTATGGCTTGATCTTTATCCTTTTGGAGGCACATCGAGAGAAGGTCGCCAAGGCAGCTCCCGTTGTGCAGCCTCACGGAAAGCACATGCGCCTCTCTGAAGACACCATAGTAAAGCGACGCAGTGCCGATGAACAAGCACGTGTTGTTGACATTGATGCGCTGGATTGGAAGACGGCGTTTGGCATCGGCCTTTTTCAGGTGCTGTCCATCATTCCGGGAACATCGCGTTCCGGAGCTACCATCATTGGCGGCTTGGTGCTTGGATGTTCGCGCTCGGTTGCGGCTGAGTTCACGTTTTTCTTGGCAATTCCTACGATGGTGGGTGCTTCGGGTTTGCGCTTGGTAAAGTTTTTCTTGAAGGGAAATTCATTTACCTCACCTGAAATTGCAATTCTTGCGGTTGGCTGTGTGGTGGCTTTTGTGGTGTCTTTGGGCGTTGTCCGAGCCCTCATGGGATACGTGCGCAAACACGACTTTAAGCCGTTTGGGGTGTACCGCATCATCTTAGGCATTGCGGTTATCGCATACTTTGCCTTGTTTGCATAACGGCTTTCAAAAAGAATTGTTGTCCGCGCTTAGCGCTACACTCGTATTCTATTGAGTTTCCTATTGGGCTTCTCCACGATGTAATTGGAGCACTATGTCTGATGCGTCACAGCTAGATCTTTTTTCTGTCAATCCATCGCGCTTGAGTCTTCAAGATCTTAATGCCGCTCAGCGTGAAGCGGTGTTGGCTACCCAAGGACCGCTTTTGGTGCTTGCCGGAGCAGGCTCAGGCAAAACGCGCGTGCTTACCTATCGCATTGCGCATATGATTGCCGATGAAGGCGTGCGCCCCTGGCAGATACTTGCGATTACGTTTACCAATAAGGCCGCAGCCGAGATGCGCGAGCGTCTGGGAGCGCTTCTTCCCGGAGGTACACGTGGTATGTGGGTATGTACCTTCCATGCTATGTGCGTGCGTATGCTCAGGGAAGACTCTGAGGCCGTAGGCTTTGGCCCCAACTTCACCATCTATGATGACGACGATTCCAAGCGTCTGGTAAAGGCTATTATGGCCGATTTTGATATTGACGTCCGCCAGTTTCCCATGGCTTCTCTGAGGTCAAAGATAAGCGCCGCAAAAAACGCACTCATCACGCCAGACGATATGGAACAGACGGCATCGTCGCCTGCTGATTATGTTGCCGTTCGTGTGTATCGGGCCTTGCAAAGCCGCCTGAAGCGGGCGGAAGCCATGGACTTTGACGATCTTCTCGTCAAGGCGTTTGAATTGCTTTCCAAAAACCCCGCTATTTTGGATGCGTATCAGGAGCGATTCCGCTATATCAATGTTGATGAGTACCAAGATACCAACGGCGTTCAGTACGCGATTACCAACCTTTTGGCATCAAAGTATAAAAATCTTATGGTCGTAGGAGATGACGACCAGTCCATTTACTCTTGGCGTGGTGCTGATATCAAAAATATCCTGGCATTTGAGGGAGACTATCCAGACGCTCATGTGGTCAAACTTGAGCAGAACTACCGCTCAACGGGGCATATTCTGGGAGCGGCAAATGCGGTTGTCGCCCACAATGCGCATCGAACCGAGAAGAAGCTTTTTACCAATGAAGGTGACGGTGAGAAGATCTGCGTGTATCGTGCGGCAGACGAGCGTGATGAGGGTCGTTGGATTGGCTCGGAAATTGAAAAACTGCATGACGAGGGAACTTCCTACGACGACATTGCCGTCTTTTACCGTACCAACGCACAGTCCCGTATTCTTGAAGATATGCTGCTCAGAGCAGGCGTTCCGTATAAGATCGTAGGTGGCACGCGGTTCTTTGATCGGGCTGAAATTCGAGATGTTATGGCGTATCTGAAGGTCATTCTCAATCCTGACGATGATGTGGCAGCGCTTCGTGTGGTCAATACGCCTCGGCGTGGTGTCGGCTCCACGAGCATTTCCAAAATTCAGAAATTTGCCCTCGACAATCAGCTGTCGTTTTTTTCTGCGTGCGAGGCGTGCATTGCTGAAGAAGGCCTGCTTTCTGCCAGGGTTCGAAACTCGCTTGCGGAGTTTACGGGAGCCATTGAGGCTGGCCGCACGATAGACGGAGAGCTTGACGAAGTCATTGAGGCAATAGTCGATCGATCAGGCCTTATCCGTGCATATGAGGCGGAGCATACCATGGAGGCCGATGGCCGCATTGAGAATATCCGCGAGTTCTTTGGCGTTGCGGCTGAGTTTGATGAGACGCATGATGATATTGCAGAGACACTCGAGAGCCTCCAACAACTTCGTGCGGCGGGTGCTTTGGATGGCGGAGATGCGCAAACGGCCGATGCGACTTTTCATGCGGCGGGTGTCAGTGCGACGGTTTTTGATACGGCGGCATATGGCGCTCCCGACTATCCTTCCGTGGCTGCCCAGAAACTGCCGGCGTTTATGGAATGGCTGGCACTTCGCTCAGATTTGGACAGCCTTGCGGGATCGACCTCTGCCGTAACGCTTATGACCATTCACTCCGCAAAGGGCCTTGAATTTCCGGCCGTCTTTGTAGCGGGAATGGAGGAAACCATATTCCCGCACATCGCTTCCGATACGGGTTCGGCACATTTGGAGGAGGAGCGGCGTCTTGCCTACGTCGCCATTACACGCGCGCGCAAAAAGCTCTACCTTACCTATGCTTCCACACGACGTATGTACGGCTCCACGCAGGCAAATCCCGTATCTCGCTTCATTTTGGAAATTCCTTCCGAGCACGTGAGAGCCATAGGCGTCGGTTCGTCGGATTTTTTGGGCGTCGGTTGGGAAAAGCGAGGGGACCGTCACGGTACGTTTGGCTCAGGCCGCGGCTCAGAGGTATACGGTGGCAATGTTTTTGGTTCACGAACACGCTCTACCGGTGGTCCCTCTACGACTTCTTCATCGTTTACATCGATACAAAAAGACCCCGTACGTGCAAAAGTAACATTTGAGGCGGGGGATCAGATCTCCCATAAAACCTTTGGCCCGGGGATTGTACTCTCGGCGGAAGGCGATACCATTGAGGTTAAGTTTACTCGGACGAATAAGATTAAAAAGTTGATGAAAGGCTTTGCGCCCATCGTCAAAATAGAAAGTTAGGATAAGGATGCTCTCCGATACGAATCAGACAATTCTCGGTCTTGCACCTGCAGACTTTTTCTATCGCGCCGTATTTCTCGCCACGGTTTTTGTCATTGCGCTCATCATTGAGCACCTGGTAATTCGCGTGTCGAGAAGAGCTTTGGATGCTTCACGGATTCCTTCGGCTTCAATCTTTCTGAACGTTATCCGAAGCATTATCTGGATGTTTGCCATCCTGTCCGTATTGCAACCCGTCTTCGGCATACAACCAACTGCCTTTGTTACGGCATTGGGCGTGACCTCCATTGCTCTGTCGTTTGGTTTGCAAGACACCGTTTCAAATCTTATTGGCGGACTTGGCTTGATGCTGGCGGGGGTTATTAAACCCGGCGATCATGTAACCATAGGGGATATTTCCGGTGAGGTGACGGATATAAACTGGCGCTCAACCATTGTACGCGAACGTACGGGCCGAGTTCAGATTATCCCTAATTCAGTGTTGAATAAGACCGCGTTTACGCACCGAACCCGTTGGGCAATTACAGACGTTGCCGTGCCTGTTCTGGTAAAGCCAACGGCAGATCTTGATGTGGTTACAAAAGAGATTATCGAGGTCGCTCAAGAGTTACTTACCGAAAGTCTTGACCTTACGTTTCCGATCGAAGTTCGGTTTGAGAGTATTACGAACGTGGGCGTTCAGGCTCTCGTTCACCTTCACATCAGAGATTCGGTACAGGCAGAACCTGTGGCAGACAGGCTTGTGCGTGCTCTCGCCGGGCGTTTGTGGCTTGCGGGAGTGGAGTCCTAGCATATCGGGAGCGGAGATTTGAACCAGTAATCCCTTGACTCCCCAGTCAAGTGCAGTTCGAGCGTGAGAAGTGGAGCCTCGCATGAAAGTTGGAATTATTGGCGCCATGAAAGAAGAGGTTGCTCTTCTCGTACGCACTATGTCGTCTGAGCGCGTCGTATCTGTGGCCGGAAGAAATTTTTACGAAGGAAGTATCGGAGACACGGCCACTGTGGTGGTGCAATCAGGCATCGGCAAGGTTAACGCAGCACTTTGCACACAGATTCTCATTGACCGCTTTGAGATTGATTGCGTCATCAATACGGGTATTGCGGGGCTTCTCGTTGATGATCTTATTGTGGGAGACGTTGTGGTGTCGTCTGATTGTGTGCAACACGACATTGACGTGCATACACTGGGATATCCACAAGGTCAGATTCCCGGTATTGCAACGTTTTCATTTCCAGCGGACACGGAACTTTGCAAGCAGGCGCTTGATGCGGTGGAAAAAGTCGCTCCCTATATAAAGGCAATGCAGGGAAGAATCGTATCGGGCGATGAATTTGTTGCAGATGCGTCAAAGGCAGACGAGCTCAGAGAGTTTGGAGCGCTCTGCTGCGAGATGGAAGGCGCGGCTATCGCACAGGTTGCATGGCTTAACAACCTTCCGTTTGTGATTGTACGGCTTATGTCTGACAAGCCGGGAGTGTCGTCTCAACTTGATTATGCAACTTTTGAAAGAACCGCTTCGCAAAGGTGTGCCGAGATAGTTTTGCAGATGGTCAAGCAGCTTTCGTATATGGATAGCTGAGCAATGTTGTCGATACGACTTTCATCAACTTGGCAAGATATAGACAACTACTTCGGCAGACGGTAGTATTTTCTCGCTAAACGTTGCCTATTTCGTTTATTATGAGAAGGACAGAGCAGGAGTACTGGAGAGGTACCGAATGATTACCTTTGGACGCTTCCTTGACATGATTGTGGCAAATCCATTTCTTGCCGTTGTCATTGTCCTTATTTTCGGCTGTATTTTTGTGAACGGTGCCACTGATGCGGCAAATGCCATTGCCGAGTCTGTCGGCACCCGTTCTATTAAGGTCAACAATGCCATTGCCATGAGTGTTATCTGCAACTTTGTGGGTCTTGTGGTTATGTGTATTGTTTCTACCGCAGTTGCGGACACCATTATTGGTATGGTCGATTTTGGAACCGACTATCACCAGGCGTTGATTGCGCTTGCGGCAGGCTGCGTCGGTATTGTGACCTGGGCAGTGGGTGCATGGGCACTGGGCATTCCCACTTCAGAGTCGCACGCCCTTATCGCGGGTCTTACGGGAGCAGCCTTGGCGCTCCACGGCAATTTCGATGCAGTGAATTGGAATGAGTGGAGTAAGGTCATCATTGGTCTTATCTTCTCAACTATTTCCGGCTTTATTGCCGGTTGGGTGATTGTCAAAATCATTCATGCAACCTGCAAAAACGTCAACAGAAAACACGCCGATAGCACGTTTGGCCATCTTCAAGTGCTGGGTTCGGCGTTTGTTGCCATGATGCACGGAGCGCAGGATGGACAGAAGTTTTTGTCCATCGCCATGCTTGCTATTGCACTTTCCGCCGGTGCGGGAACCTCCGGCACCGAGGTGTTTCCTTTATGGTTACAGGTAGTGTGCGCCGGACTTATGGCATTTGGTACTGCCATCGGAGGTCGCCGCATTATTAAAAAAGTAGGCATGGAGATGGTAAAACTTGAGCGCTACCAAGGCTTTGCCGCTTCCATCTCCGCCGCAGCCTCCCTGCTTTTGTCTACGCTTACCGGACTTCCTGTTTCCACCACTCACACCAAGATGACTGCCATGATGGGTGCCGGTGCTGCCAAAAATACACGTTCAGTAAATTGGGGCGTTGCAAAAGATATGGTACTTGCGTGGGTCTTTACCTTCCCGGGTTGTGGGCTTATCGGGTATTTGTTTGCAAAGCTGTTTTTGATGCTGTTCTAATCTGCACAATTGTTTGAGGTAAAAGATTGTCTCGTTGAGCTGAATTTTATTGGAGGATTGTATGTTCGGTGAGCCTAAAGAAGATATTTTTTATACGCTGTTTAAGGAATTTGGGGCAAAGATTGTCGAGACGGCTGAGGAGTATTCAACCATTCTCGATGGGTATCCCGAAACGGGGGCTCGTATCCCACAGATGAAGGTCTATGAGCGTGAATGTGACGAAAAAGTCCAGCGCATCATGAAAGAGCTCTACACCTCTTTTGTCACTCCTTTTGAGCGAGAAGACATCTCCGATCTTGCGCTTGGCCTTGATGACATTGTCGACGGTATGAATTCCGTATCCGAACGTCTTGATCTCTTCAATGTTGAAGAGTTCCGCAAAGAAGGCGCGCAGCTTGCCGAGCTCACTCTCCGTGCATGCATTACGGTCAAAGAGATGCTGGACCATTTGGCTGACTATAAGAAAGACCCTATCGTGATGGAGAAAGCAATCGCTGTTGGCCACGTTGAAGATGAGGGAGACCTTGTGTACCATAACGCTCTCTCCCGTCTCTTCCGCGATGAGATGGCCGGTCGTGAGACCGTTGCGTGGTTGCGTATTTTTGACTGTATGGAGCAAGCGCTCGATTCCTGCGATAAAGCAGCAGGTATTGTACGCTCAGTGGTTATGAAGAACGCGTAGGTCAGATCTTACGTAGGTCAGATCTTAGCGAGAAATGCTGCTAAGTTTTGAAGCACAGTTCATGTGGGCCAAAGGCGCGGCTCAAGATGTAGCTCAACGGCGTAGCTTAAAGCCAGGGCTGTGATGTACTTTTTTGAAGCTGTGATGTACTTTTCTGCTTCAAAAACCAGTGCTGTGATGTAGATATGACGAGAAAACCGCTCTTCTCGCCATGAAAAACTACATCACAGCTTTTCAAAACTACATCACAGGTCGTAAGAGTCACCTTGTAGATTGAATGAGCCGTTTCATGGGCTTCAAAATCCTGTCAAAACTTGTCAAGTTGGCCTAAAGTGTTTTGCTCATACGATGGAGCAAGCGCGATGAAGCAAGCGTGATGGAGTAAACTTATACAAAAGCCGATTCCGGTAGAAAAAGCTGATTCCGGTGGGAGGTTTCATGAACGGTTTCAAGAGGTTTTGTCTCGTTATATTTGCGTTAGCAGGGGGCGCCTCTCTTGCAGGACTTGCTCTTACATGGTTTGGTCCATGGACTGAAATTGCATCAAATCTTTTGCTCAATGAGGTGTACCTTATTGCGCTTCAGGTGTGCATGATTATTTCGGTTGCCGGGTTTACCGTGTGTCTTTTGATGGGCCTGTTCTCTCGAAATGTTCATTCACTCACGGTTGCAACCCTTGACGGAGGAGTTATCTCCGTGACGCGCGATGCCATTGTTTCACAGGCAAAAAGCGCCGTTGCCGCTGAAGGGGATTGTCTTTGCGATCGTGTGCGAGTAGATATTACCCGTGGTAATCGTGTGCGGGTATCGGTACGAGTGATACCTCAGGAGGCACTTGACGTTACCGAAGTCGGCTCACGTCTTCACGGCCAGCTTGAAACTTATTTGGCAGCGGTGTGTGGAGATACGGTGGCTTCCATTAATATAGCGTTTGTGGACGGTGCGCACTTCTCGCCACGAGAAGACCTGCCGGAAGAGAATTCACCAGAAGAAAGTACAGATTCTTCTGATAAAAAACGTAATGCTGAGGTGTCTGATCAGCCTATGGCTTCAGCAGATTCGTCATCTGAGATTAGGGTGTCTATGACAGCGGAGCATGGCGGATCTGAGACTTCAATTTCCGAGGAGGCGTAAGGCCTATGAATACGATTCAGGCATGGATTCATGATCATTTTCCCGGTCACGAAAACGCCTTTATTGGTGGTGTGTGCGGTCTGCTGACGGCTATTCTCTTCTTTAATTTGGGCTTTTGGCGGACATTAATTTTGATAATCTTGGTTATTGTCGGCGTAGCTATCGGCCAGATATTCGATGGCGCCGCAACGCTCATTACAAAGTTTCGCGAGTTCTTTTCTGATCGTCGTTGATGTATCGTTAATGTTTGTTAACCGGTGAGGAGTTTTCATGGCTGATGAGACCGTTGGTACCGAGATTGTACCCGCAGATGAGACCGTCTCTGCAGATATTACAAAAGATCCGAACGCAAACCCGAGTGCTGAGCTTACAGATGGCCAGGCTCAGTCTGATACTGAGCTCGCAGATGAGGATTCCCTAACGTTTTCCGATGGGGTCATAGAAAAGATTGCCGCCCTTTCGCTCAGGGAAGTAGACAACGTGGTGGGAGCTCGTGGCAACTGGCTTAACCGCGTACAAGATGTGCTTGGTGCAACTGATGCCGCTAAGGGCGTGAGCGTTGAAGTGGCTCATGAAAATGCGGTGCGTATTAATATTTCGGTTCTTATCCGCTTTGGCGCATACGCTCCCCAGGTTTTCGAAGACGTGAAGCAGGCGGTGTCAGCTCAGGTTACGAGTATGACGGGTCTTGAAGTTGCCGGCATCAATTTGCGTATTGAGGATGTCCTGACGGAAGAAGAGTACGAGCGGATGCGGGGTTCTGAGAAAGCGGGAGAAGAACCGGCAAAAGATGCAACGAAAGATGCCATAAAAGAGGCTCCAAAAGAATCCCAGGAGTAGGTATGAATTGTTCCGTTGCCATTCAGTATTTGCCGATGGACGCTTCTTCCGATGAAGAGACGTGTCGTATCGTTGATGAGGTCATTGGCTATATTGCAAGTACCGGCGTGGAGTATTTTGTCGGACCGTTTGAGACGGTCATTGAGGGCAGTTATGATCTTTGCATGGAGGTACTTAAGAATTGTCAGCTTATCGGTGCGAAGGCGGGCTGTACTCACGTTATGACATATGCCAAGATTAACTTCAAGTCAGAGGGTGACGTTATGACTACTGAGCATAAGATTGGAAAATATCATCCTGAGGGGTACTAATTTGTAAAGCCTTGGTTCTTAAAGGTTTGCCAAAATGAGGCAGGGTGACTCTATGGCTGTCTATCTTATAGGAAGCACTTTATTCGGAATTGTTTTTATTATTATTGGCATATGGCAGATGAAAACGGGAAGCGTCAGCCTGTTGCACGATTACCATACCGTGTGCGTTTTACCTGCTGATAAGCCAAAACTCGCATGGAGAACCGGAATTGACGAGGTTGTTATAGGAATTCTTGTTGCTGTGGGAGTTCCATTTGTTGCATGGACTCAGATGTCTTTTTCTGAGCAGGATTCACTTGCCTATTATGTTGCCGGTATAGCATTTACCGTGTTTCTTTTTATTCCAATTATTGATGCGTTACGAGCAATCAAAAAATATAATGGCTCAATTTTTGGGACCAAACCGCCGATGGTTTGATTGAGGGTGAGAGGTCTGACTGGTTTTATAGCAAACTCACGTAGCCTGCTTGTGGGTAATCATATGGAGCCTGAATTTCATGCATTCTAAAATTTCTTTTCAGAGGGGAAGCCGATCGAATATGTGGCTTGTATTTGCTTTGGGTTCAGCAATTTTTGCGGCTCTGACGTCGATTCTCGCAAAGATCGGAATTGACGGTGTGAATTCCAATCTCGCGACTGCTATTCGTACCGTTGTGGTAGTCGCAATGGCGTGGGGTATTGTTTTTATGACGGGTGCACAGAATGGAATGAGCTCGATAAGCCCTAGAAGCTGGCTCTTTTTGATTCTCTCAGGTCTTGCAACGGGAGCTTCGTGGCTCTGCTATTACTATGCGCTTAAAATTGGCCGTGCAACAGATGTGGTGCCGGTGGATAAACTTTCTGTGGTGATTACCTTGGTACTTGCTGCGGTGTTGCTTCATGAGCAACTGACTTTAAAGTCTGTCTTCGGAGCTGCTCTCATTACGGTAGGGACGTTAGTGATGGTGCTTTAGTGGATATAACGATCATAATTTCCGTTTACGACATAATGAACTCCGTTCAGCCGTCTCGCTGCCTGTTCTTCTCGCCATAACGAAACCATTGGGGGAAAATAGGATGCGACTAGAGGAGGCACATGCGTCCCTAGCCTCCAGACTTGGAGTTTGCACGTATCGGCTTTGCAAGAGGAGGGCTTGGCTATGGAACTATCCAAGGAGAAGAAGGTTATCGTTGAGCGTCATAACAAGGTTGTATATGACAACGGCGATACCGTCGTAAAGGTTTTTAATGGCAGCAAACCCGCGGCAGACATTCTCAATGAAGGTCTGAATCTTGCTCGTGCAGAGCAAGCGGGTATTAACGTTCCAACGTTGACAGAGATTAGCAAGGTGGGGAATAGCTGGGCTATCGCTACGCTTAAGGTGGAAGGCCCCACCCTTCGGCAGCTGCTTAAAGATCATCCGGAAAAGACCGATGAACTTTTGGATAAGTTTGTCGATCTTGAACTTTCAGTCCACGCGCATCGCTCTGCGCTCCTTCCGCGTCAGAGGGATAAGTTCGCGCGTATGATTAACAGCATTCCTGATGTGCTCGCCGAAGATGCTCGCTATGAGCTTTTGATGAAGCTTGATGGCATGAAGAATCACGCGAAGGTTTGCCATGGTGATTTTGTCCCGTCAAACGTTATTATTCCTGAGAAGGGCGAGCCGGTTATTGTGGACTGGGCTCATGCTACTCAAGGCAATGGCGCTGCCGATTGCGCTACCACTTATTTGCGCCTGCTGCTCAACGATGAGAAAGAACTTGCCGAGAAGTACATCGCTAAATACTGCGAGAAACAGGGTTGCACACGCGAATATGTGAACGAATGGATGGGCATTGTTGCAGCAGCTGAGCTTGCCCGTGGTCGTGTGCATGAGACGGAGTTTTTGCTCCGTTGGGTAAACGTGTACGACGGTATGTAAGCTGGTCTACGGCATATACGCTGTTCGAGGCATGTAAGTGGACCGACGGCGTATACGCTGACCGGGGTATGTAAGCCGACCTACGGCATATACGTTGGTTTTGCGACAGCCAAAGCTTGTGAAAGACGTCTTTACGGGATGCATTGAGTGATGCATCCCGTTTTGATGAAGCAAAGGAGCTCTTGTGTCGGAAAAGTCTATGTTTGAACGAATGTCTGCGGGCGAATGGTATGGAGAGAAACCTGATGCAGAGCTGAGCCGAGCATTCTGGCGCGCAAAAGACTTGGCGTGGGAGTTTAATCAGATGCGTCCGAGCAATCGGGATCATGGGACGGAGATTCTTACAAGACTTTTTGGTCATCTTGGCAAACATTCAACTGTTTTGGCCCCTCTTTATGTGGATTATGGCAGTAATATCTCGCTTGGGAACGGATGCTTTGTAAACCACGATGCGTATTTCATGGATTGTGCACCAATTTCCATTGGTGATGATGCTTTTATCGGTCCGCACTTCAAAGCGTACACCGCACAGCATCCCCTTGATACTGAAGAGCGCAATCTTCGTATAGAGCGCGCCCTGCCCATTACCATTGGCGATGGCTGTTGGTTTGGCGGAAACGTGACGGTGCTGGGTGGTGTAACCATCGGCAATGGTTGCGTGATTGGAGCAAACAGTCTGGTCACCAAGGACATTCCTGCAGGATATCTTGCCTTGGGATCTCCCGCGCAGCCGGTTCGCAAAATTACCGAGAAGGATCGTGTTGGCCTGAAGGAACTTTTTGGTTTAGAGTAGCAAATCGTGCTACACTCAAAAAGAAGCGGGGAGCTGGCGCACGCCGGCTGAGATAAGATCCAGCGCGATTTTGACCCGGAGCAGACTCTGCTCATACCTGATCTGGATAATGCCAGCGTAGGAATCATGTCATCTCATGTCCGCGCGGCGGTTTTGAGAGGAGATGACATGACAAAATTAAAACGAGTGCTTCTGCCGGCATTAACCATTGTGGTACTGCTTGTGCTTTGGCAAATTGTCGTTGTGCTAAACATCGTTCCAAACTACCTTGTACCGTCTCCTTACCAGGTTTTTCTCGCGCTTATGCGAGACGCAGCTCTTCTCGCGTCCCATACGTTGGTGACGCTTGAAGAATCGCTTTTGGGTCTTGCGATTGGTGTGGTCATAGGTTTTGTAATTGCGGTGTTGATGGATCGTTTTGAAGGCCTCTACCACGCATTTTCTCCGCTCATTACGGTGTCGCAAACTATTCCCGTGGTGGCTATTGCGCCGCTTTTGGTGCTTTGGATGGGGTTTGGAATTTTGCCGAAGGTGGTTCTTGTGGCAATATCCACCTTTTTTCCTGTTACCGTGGCGCTTATATCGGCCTTTCGGTCAGTTGACTCCGATGTGATTGATCTTATGCGAACCATGGGAGCGCATCGCGTGCAGATTTTTCGCCATGTCAAACTTCCCGCTGCTGCTCGTCAGTTTTTTTCGGGATTACAGATCAGCGTGACATATGCCGTAATTGGGGCGGTCATTGCGGAGTGGCTTGGCGGGGATATGGGCCTTGGCGTGTACATGACGCGCGTGAGAAAAGCCTTTGCCTATGATCGGATGTTCGCGGCTATCGTAGTGGTTTCTGCACTTTCTCTGCTGTTGATGTGGCTTGTCGGCCTCCTCAAAACGCAGTTTATGCCATGGGACAAACAGAGCAAAAATAAAGTGAAAGGGGAATAAGATGAATCGTCGTTTTTGTATCGGGACTCTTTCGCGCAAAAACTTCCTGCGCGCGATGGGGTTCTCGGCAGCTGGGCTTCTCGCTTCGGGATGCACGCCTGAGCAACCAAAGGCTCCAGTGGGCGAGAAGAACAATTCGGTCGAGCATGCCAAGATTACGTTTGTGCTGGATTACACGCCGAACACCAATCATACCGGTATCTACGTCGCACAGGAAAAAGGTTTCTTCAAAAATCACGGCCTTGAGGTTGAAATCCAGCAGCCTCCTGCGGACGGTGCCGATGCGCTGATTGGTTCGGGCGGCGCACAGATGGGTGTCTCGTATCAGGATTTTATCGCCAATAACCTCGCTTCCGAACATCCGCTTCCGTATACTGCCGTGGCGGCCATTATCCAACATAACCTCTCGGGTATTATGAGCCGCAAAGATGACGGCATCACTCGTCCGCGCGAGATGCAAAACCATACATACGCAACATGGAATCTTCCCGTTGAGCAGGCAACGGTTAAGTCTGTGGTTCAGACTGACGGTGGAGACCCTGAAAGCATCAAGATGGTGCCGTATGAGGTTGACGATGAGGTTTCGGGACTTAAAGCCAATATGTTTGATACCGTATGGGTCTACGAGCAGTGGGCGGTTCAAAACGCCGAAGTGCAGGGCTTTCCCTACAATTACTTCTCGTTCCAGTCGATTGATTCGGTTTTTGACATCTATACGCCGGTCATTGCTGCCAATGATGCGTACATGAAGGACAATCCCGAAGCGGTGAAGAGCTTTCTTGCTGCAGTTAAAGAGGGCTATGAATATGCCGTTTCCAATCCTGAGGACGCGGCCGACATTTTGTTGAAGGCTGTTCCCGAGCTTGACCATGATTTGGTGCATACAAGCCAGAAGTTCTTGGCATCAAAATATATTGACGACGCAGAGAGCTGGGGCGTAATTGATAAAGACCGCTGGTCAAAGTTCTATCAGTGGCTCAACGACCAAAAGCTCCTTGACAAGCAAATTGACGTTGCAGCAGGATTTACCGTTGACTATTTGAAATAAGTGAGCGACATGGGATTGGCTAAAACGGCAACGACGGTGACATCGACGGCAACGACGGTAGCGACGACTGTCACACCCGCCCTTGAAGCTCGGCATCTTGCGCTTGCCTGGGGAGATGGTCGAGAAGTTGCCCGTAACATAAACCTTGCGATTGCCCCCGGTGAGCTATGCTGTTTGGTCGGTCGATCCGGCTGCGGAAAGACAACGCTTTTACATGCGCTTGCGGGGCTTCTTGTGCCGCAATCGGGCTCGGTGCTTTTGCATGGCGAAGACATAACAGGCACGCCGGGACGCATTGGCTACATGCTTCAGAAGGACCTGCTTTTGCCACACAAACGCATCGTGGACAATGTTCCGCTTCCGTTGGTGCTCCAGGGTGTTTCTCGACAAGAAGCCCGCGCGCGAGCTCAAGAATTACTGGCACGCATGGGTTTGGGGGAAGTGGCGCAAAGCTGGCCTTCCGAGCTTTCGGGCGGCATGCGACAGCGCGTGGCTTTCTTGCGCACCAGCCTGACGGGAACCGATGTGATTCTCTTGGACGAGCCCTTCTCGGCACTTGATGCGCTTACAAGGCGAGAAATGCGTGAGTGGCTTATGTCTGCGGTGGCTGAGATGAACATGTCTGCGCTGGTTATCACCCATGACGTAGATGAAGCGGTTTCCATGGCGTCGCATATTTTCGTGATGCGAGGAAATCCCGCACAGGGCATTGTGACAGAAATTGTAGGCGAGGTTACGCCGCAGCGGTTTCGGCAGCGCCTTGCTTCAGAGGGCAATTTTGCTGATGCTCCGAATGGCGTTGACTCAGAAGCTTCTCCTGTGGAATTTGAGCTTACCGATGAGTTTTTGGCAGCAAAGCGAGAAGTACTGGGGTTGTGTCTGTAAGTACGTTTGTAATTTGGCGCTGCCAAGTTGATGCTGTCCAAATAGTGCTGCCGGAACAGCGCTGCCAAACTTGCAGCAAGTATGGCAGTCCAAGCCATACTTGGCGCATTTCCGGCAGCACTACAAAGTTCCGGAAGTTCCGGCAGCTCCGTCCTTCCAGCAGCACTACAAAAAGCAAATATGTAGCGGATTTTGAAAACAGCGAGAAGAACGTGCAGCATGAAATCTCTGTAGCCACCTGGCTGCAGTGTTAAGGGACGCAAAGAAAAGCGCAGGTGCCCCATCAGTGCCGTAGTTTTTTAGTGCGCTTGTATATTCCCTTCATGCTGTGCAATATCGGCGAGAGTTTTACTGTCCAAAAAGCTCGAGGTCATTTTGCCAAGATCGCGCCAGATGTTGACGGTGGTGCAAGACCCCATCTGAGGACAGAGCGTCTCATTTGTGCAATTGAGACAAGATGCCGGAGCAAGATTTCCTTCGGTGGCACGTAAAATTTCGCCAAGCGTGTACTCCTCGGGCTTGCGTGTGAGCCGGTATCCACCGCCTTTTCCGCGCAGCGATTCAACATAGCCGGCCTTGTGCATAAGAGAAATGACCTGTTCAAGGTATTTGCGTGAGATATGTTGACGTTCGGAAACGTCGCCAAGTGAGACCCAACCGTCATGTACGGCTAAATCCGCCATAGCACGTAGCGCATACATGCCCTTTGTGGAGAACATGTTTGCCATGGCTACTTACCGCCTTCAGGAGCAGCTTTTACGCCGTCAGACCGAGAGTCAGCTTCACTTGCGCCGTTGCCTTGCTGTTGCGCCTCAAGCATTTCTTCCAGCGTGCGCCATGCAAGCTCAGCGCATTTCACACGAGCGGGCATATGGGCAATGTCGTGAAGGAGGTTGGCATCTTCCAGCTTTTCCAGCACGGTATCGTCGGTCTCCTCGCCACGTATCATGCGTCCGAAGAGTTGACAGAGCTCAATGGCCTCCGCGGGTGTGCGACCAACCATAAGATCGCTCATGATGTCAGCACTTGCCTGCGAGATGGCGCATCCATGACCGGTAAATGCGGCCTCGGCAATGGTGCCGTCATCGGCAAGGCGGACAGAAAACGTCAGCTCATCTCCGCAAGAGGGATTGACGCCTTCATGCGTGTAGGTTGGATGCTCCATCTCATACTTGTAGTCAGGATGCGAGACGTGATCCATAAATTCCGCGTTATAAAGGTCGTTACCAGTCATATAGTTTAGCTCTCCCTCAGCCAGCCCAGTTGTCATTAAACCTAGTTGTCATTACAGCCCAGTTGCCATCACACCTAGCCACCATTAAACCTAGTTGCCATTAAAGATAGACCAAACGCGTGCAAGTCCGGAAACAAGCTGGTCAATGTCGGATGCGTCATTATAGAATGCCACACTTGCGCGACAGGTGCTGGATTGACCAAGCTCCGTGAGAAGCGGCTCGGCGCAGTGATGACCGGCGCGGATACACACGTTGTCCATGTCAAGAATGGATGAAACGTCGTGCGGATGGACACCGCGCACGTTAAAGGAGACGGCTCCGACGTGTCTTGCGCCGTCTCGCGGCCCAATGATATCAATGAAGTCCAGCTCATTAAGGCGCTCGGTGAGATAGCGGGCGAGAAGTGCTTCTCGCCTCTCAATGTTTGCCATACCCAATCCCTCAAGGTACGCAATGGCCTCTCCGGTAGCGCAAATACCTGCGCCGTCTTGAGTACCCGCTTCAAACTTCTCTGGGATGGGAGCCCAGACGGCACCGGTTTCCGTAACGGAATCGATCATCTCGCCACCGGTAAGGAAAGGAGGCATCCGGTTAAGTATGTCGGCCTTTCCCCACAGTATGCCGATGCCCATGGGGCCACACATCTTGTGCGCCGAGAAGGCCAAAAGATCACAATCAAGCGTGCGAACATCAACGGGAAGATGAGGCGCTGACTGAGCGGCGTCGACTACCATATACGCACCCATAGCATGCGCGTGCCTTGCAATGGCAGAGATATCGTTGGAAACTCCGAGGACATTGGATACCTGAGTAACCGAAACAATCTTTGCCCGCTCGGTGATTTTTGATTCGAGCTCTTCTTGCGTAATCTCAAAGGCATCATTCATATGCAGATAGACAAGGTGGGCACCGGTTTGAGCACAAATTTGCTGCCAGGGGATGATGTTGGAGTGATGTTCCATGATAGAAATGACAACGTCGTCGCCGGGCTTGAGCACAAGACGCCCAAGGCTTGATGCCACGAGATTGAGTGATTCCGAGGTATTGCGCGTAAAAATAATCTCGCGGTCACGTGGGGTGCCATCGGCATCTACCGCTCCAATGAAGTGCGCCAAAGCCTTGCGAGCATCCTCAATAGCAGCGGTTGCATCAACGGAAAGACGGTAGAGCCCGCGCAGAGCGTTTGCATTGATAGTCTCGTAAAAGTGTTCCTGCGCCTCAATGACGGCGCTGGGTCGCTGAGAAGTTGCGGCGCTATCCAAATATGCAATTTCAGGATTTTGTGTCAGAAGAGGAAAATCCTTTTTATAAGGGTTGTCGGTAATTTCAGTCAGTTCTGAGGAGGTCAGTTCCGAGGAACTTAAACGGTCACCTGTCATGCCTTGTCGCCTCCAAAGGTTACCTCGGAGGCATCGTCAAAGTCATGAGCAACGGCGGTTCCCAAGACCTTCTCGGCACGCTCAACCGCAACGTCGTGAGAGAGCGCTTCGGGTGCGTGAATGATGGCGTCTTCAAAGAGGGCGCGCACAAAAAGGAGTTCTGCTTCGTGGCGAGAAAGACCGCGAGCCTGCAGATATTCAATCTGCTCGGGGGAAACAGAGCCGATGGTGGCACCGTGGTTGCCGGCGACGTTATCCTCGTCACAGAGAATGACCGGCATGGTTTTATTAACAACGCCGTCGCCTAAAATCTGCACCGTTTCGGCCTCGTTGCCTTTGGCATCTTTTGAGCCGCGGATAAGATCGATGGTGGCGCGCAAGGTTTTATGCGCAGAGTCATTCAGAATTCCGGACTCAACGATTTCGGCGCGCGTTGCGCATCCGCGCATACGAGCAACGTGGTTGATGTCGAGAAGTTCTTCATGACAGGCATGGTAGCGGTTGTTCAAATCAAGGCGAGCGCGGTTGCCCACAAGGTTGACCGCAAGTCCCATGCCGACGGCGCCTCCGCCAAGTGCGTATTGTCGCACGTCACAAACGGCATCTTCATGAGCTTCAATGCCGACACTTTCAAGGTGTTGCTGGTCATCGTCAACGCCGAGCATTTCCACAAGATGTATGCGTGCGTGTTTTTCTGCAACAATACGCACGAGTGCGGCGCTTGTTGCCAAAGCGTCAGCAGTGCCAGGAGCATCTGTGTCAATTTTTGTTTCTGTGTCGGCTTTTGTACCGGCTGCCACGTCAGCTTTCGCATTGACTTTTGCGCCGGTGTTATCGGCTGCAGGTTCGGTGTTCTTCTCGCCGGCGCGCGCGACAACGACAATGGTTGCTTCCGCACCTTCGCGTACCATAATGCCGGTATTGGTGCATCCGTTTTCGGCGGCTGAGACGGAGATGACAATCGGCTCTTTACGTGTGGTGTGAGCAGGAACCTCATGGTAGGTGGCCTCAAAGACTTGCGAGTCTATGTAGTCGGTAACTTCAGGCCCCATGCCACACTCAATACGTTCAAAGAGACGGGGGAGCGGAAGGTATACCGTTCCCGCATCAGGTGTTTTTGGGACGGTCAGTGCAAGAGAGTTGGCACGAAGACGGTTCCATGTTTGCGCAGGGGGAACGTTGGCGGATTCAATACGGATATGTTCGGCCGTGTGTACAGTCATTAGCCAATTGCCCCTTCCATCTCGAGTTTGATGAGATTATTCATCTCAACGGCATATTCCATAGGAAGTTCCTTTGAAACGGGATTTGCAAAGCCATTTACCACCATCGTGCGCGCTTCAGCCTCAGAACAGCCACGACTCATAAGATAGAGGATGGTGTCGTCAGAAATGCGACCGATGGTAGCCTCATGTCCAACCTGTGCGGTAGCGTTTCTCACGTCCATCTCGGGGATGGTGTCCGAACGGCTGATGTCGTCCAGCATGAGTGACTGACAAGAAACGGATACGCGTGCATTGGCAGCTTTGCGCCCAATGGTAACGGCGGAGCGGAAGGTATTGACGCCACCGTCTTTTGAGATGGATTTTGT
This sequence comes from Atopobiaceae bacterium, assembly GCA_024691995.1. Taxonomy (GTDB): domain Bacteria; phylum Actinomycetota; class Coriobacteriia; order Coriobacteriales; family Atopobiaceae; genus Lancefieldella. Next base: position 54,559 of record JAILNA010000008.1, read on the forward strand.
ATCAACTGATGCCGTATTGTCGGCACCGTTAATGATGACCTTGCAGCCGGTATCCAAATCCTGGGTGGCACCGGCAAAGGTAATGCCGGTAAAATCGCAGTTGGAGCGGTCACCGTTGAGAATGGTAGACGGATAGAGATAAGAGACGTGGCTTCCAAAAGAACCGGAGACCCACTCCATGCGGGCATCGGAGCCAACAAGCGCACGCTTGGTGTTGAGGTTGTACATATTCTTGGACCAGTTTTCGATGGTCGAATAGCGAAGTCTTGCCCCGTCTTTAACAAAGAGCTCAACGGCTCCTGCATGAAGATTGGCGGCATAGTATTTCGGCGCGGAACAACCTTCAATAAAGTGCAGGTCAGCGCCCTTCTCGACAATAATGAGCGTATGTTCAAATTGTCCGGCACCCTGTGCGTTCAGGCGAAAATAGCTTTGCAGCGGATAGTCAAGACTTACGCCGGCAGGCACATAGACAAAGGATCCGCCCGACCAAACGGCATAATGAAGTGCCGCAAATTTGTGGTCGGCAGGAGGAATGAGGGTGCCGAAGTACTGCTTGACCACCGGCTCCCACTTGGGATCATGTAAGGCGTCTTCAATGGTGGTGTAGATAACGCCCTGTTCGGCAACCTCTTTGCGCATGTTGTGATAGACGATCTCGGAATCGTACTGCGCCCCTACGCCGGCGAGGCTCTCCGCTTCCGCCTTGGGGATGCCCAAACGCTCAAAGGTGTCGCGAATGTCTTCGGGAACATCATCCCAGCTGTTTGACTGCTTGGTCTTTGGCGAGACGTACGTGGAAATATGATCCATATCAAGACCGGTAATGGACGGACCCCAGTTGGATGCCATGTCGCGGGTGTGATAGGTTTCTAGTGCCGAAAGTCGGAACTGAAGCATCCATTCCGGCTCGTCTTTTTTTGCTGAAATGGTACGTACAATCTCTGGCGTGAGGCCGTCTGCGTAACGCTCGTAGCCCTCTTCGGACTTGGTGAAGTCATACAGGGAGCGGTTAATATCAGCGACCTGAGACCGCTTTTTCTCGCTCACTCGCTGACACCGCCTTTGGAAACTTCGCCATTCTCCTCTTTTGCAGTTACTTTTGCAGCCACGTCTTTTTCAAACTGCTCAAACCCGCTGTGATTAATCTCATCAATAAGGGAAGCCGGACCATCGGCTACCAGATGACCTTTAACCATAACGTGCGTGCGATCCACATCAAGGCGCTCAAGAATGCGCGTATTGTGGGTAATGACCAACAGCGAGCCATTACAGGACGTGCGGTAGGCCTCAATACCACGAGAAACGACTGCAAGCGCGTCAATATCCAAGCCGGAATCGGTTTCGTCAAGAATGGCAAGCTTTGGCTGCAGAAGCAGAAGTTGAAGCATCTCAATCTTTTTCTTCTCGCCACCTGAAAAGCCTACGTTCAGCTCACGCATCAAGAAGCTCTGATCAAGCTCAAGCCGGTCGGAAATTTCTCCGACGCGCTTACGGAAATTGCGCGCGGTTGTTTTGAGCTCCGGACGCATTTGCGTAATGGTACGCAAAAAAGAATAGAGAGGCACACCGGGAATCTCGACCGGTGACTGATATGAAAGGAATATGCCTGCAAGCGAGCGCTTATCGGGAGAAAAGTCCGTGATGTCTTGGTTATCAAACAGGATGGTGCCTGAGGTGGTGTGATACGTTGGATCTCCCATCACCACGCGGCCAAGCGTAGATTTGCCTGCGCCGTTTGGTCCCATAAGCACATGGGTCTCACCAAAGCCGATTGTAAGGTTAATGTCATGCAGGATGGGCTTGTCCTCTGTACCTGCAGAAATACCGCTTATGCGGAGAAGTTCATCTGTCATATATCTCTCCCGTATCGTTATGCACAAAACCCTGGGTCGGTTAGTGCACATGTATGGCGATTGAGTCATACCCGAAGGTTGACTAATTCATACTAAATTATAGGAATTAAAAAACAAGTCTCCCGGCGTAATTTATCGAATCCTGGCGTAATTTATCGAATCCTGTCGTAATTTATTGAAAAATGAAGTGATCTTTTATGCAACCATTTTTGTATGCGGGTATACTTTCACCATCTGTGAATTATGACAGGAGGACACATGGGGCAGCGAATTCAGGGTACCGAGGATTTGTATGGCGGCTATATGCGCTCGTGGGAGCGTATGCAAGATATAGCACGTCATTTATTTGGTACGTATGGATTTGATCGCATCGAAACGCCGGCCATAGAGCAGGTGGATACCTTTGTCCATGGTATTGGTGAGTCTACCGATGTCGTGCGCAAAGAGATGTTCCGCGTGTTTTCCGGTGCGCTTATGGAAGATTTGCTGGCTTCGGGCAGTGAGACGGGATTGAAGCCCCGCCAGCGCATGGCCATGCGTCCTGAAGGAACCGCCGGCGTCGTACGTGCGGCAGTTGAGCATAACTTTGTGCCGCAAGGAGCCGCTCCGGCCAAGATGTGGTATGCCGAAGCCATGTTTCGCGGGGAGCGCCCGCAAAAGGGGCGGCTTCGTCAGTTCCACCAAGTAGGTGTTGAGTGGCTTGGCGCGTCGGATCCCGCCGCTGATGCCGAGTCCATCATCATGCTCATACAGTTCTTTAAAGAGTTGGGCTTTGATACATCTAGCCTGAAACTCATGATTAACTCCATGGGGGATGCTGAATGCCGTCCGGCATATCGCGAGAAGGTCAAGCAGTTTATTCTTGATCATGCGGATCACATGTGTGACGACTGCATTGAGCGCGCCGAGATCAATCCGCTCCGTGCCTTTGACTGTAAAAACGAGAGCTGTCAAGCCGTCATGAAAGACGCGCCTCTCATTTCCGACAATCTCTGCGACGACTGCCGAGCACATTACGAGCAGGTTAAGGCATATCTTGATGCAGCCGGTATTGCGTATGTTGAAGATCCAACACTGGTGCGCGGTCTCGATTACTACACGCGCACCGTTTTTGAAGTTGAGGCGTTGGATGCGGGCGTCGGTGCCATCGGTGGCGGCGGCCGATACGATGGTCTTATGGAGCTTGAAGGTGGAAAGCCTACGCCGGGCGTTGGCTTTGCCGTCGGCTTTGAACGCATCATGTTGGCGTTGGAGGCACAGGGCATTGAAACGGATATCGCAGCTCCTTGTTGCGTGTACGTTGCAACTACCTCTACCGAAGAAGCGCGTGAGGCATTTTCTGTCGTACTTGCACTTCGTGGTGCCGGTATCCGCACGGAAGCCGATCGCACAGGCCGCTCTCTCAAAGCTCAGTTCAAGCAGGCAGATAAACTGGGAGCAAAGCTTTGTGTGGTGCTCGGACCCGATGAGGTAGCTGCGAGGGTGGCGACTCTTCGAGATATGACAACTCACGAGCAAGTACAGGTTCCTGCAGATCAACTTGTTGAAGAGGTGCGTCAGCGCTTGGCGTAGCTTTGAGACTTCCGGCTCAAATGGCGAGAATTACGTAGCTCACAGAAGGTGAAGTGTGTGATTGATTTAGCGAAACTGACGACGGAATCGAGAAACCCTCGAACCATGAATTTGGATGAAATGAGTCCGCTTCAGCTTGTGAGCGTAATGAACCAGGAAGACTTGCACGTTGTATCCGCCGTTAAAGCTGTTTTGTCCCAAGTTGCCACCGCTGTTCAGTGGGCGAAGGAAACCCTTGAAGTGGGTGGCCGCCTTATCTATTTTGGAGCGGGGACATCGGGACGTTTGGGAGTATTGGATGCAGTTGAGTGTCCGCCAACGTTTGGTGTGTCGTCTGATGTGGTTGTCGGTCTCATAGCAGGTGGCGAAAGAGCTTTCGTACGAGCCGTTGAAGGTGCTGAAGATGATCCTGAACTCTGTAAAAAAGAGCTTCTCGCCATCAATTTGAAAGAAAGTGACTTGGTTGTTGGTCTTGCGGCAAGCGGACGCACACCATATGTCATAGGAGGTTTGCGGTACGCCAAAGAAATTGGCTGCAGAACCGTTGCCATAGCATGTAACAAAGACTCTGCCATAGGAAAGGAAGCAGATTTAGCCATCGAGCCAACGCCAGGTCCGGAAGTTCTTACCGGATCCACTCGCCTAAAAGCGGGTACTGCCCAGAAAATGATTCTCAATATGATCTCAACGGGCTCAATGGTAGGCATTGGAAAGGCGTATCAGAATTTGATGGTTGACGTACAACAAACTAATAACAAGCTTGTAGTACGAGCCCAAAATATCACTATGGCAGCCACCGGCTGTACACGGGATGAGGCAGCTGCAGCCTTACATGAAGCAAATGGGAGTGCAAAAGTTGCGATTGTCATGCTTCTTACCAAGGTGTCGGCCAAAGAAGCGCAAAACCAGCTTGATGCCGCTCAAGGCCATGTGAGAGATGCCCTGTAAAAGCCTCTGTACATGTACGTTTGGCAGTTGGATTTGGCAATCGGGTCTGGCAATTGTCATAAAGTTACCGTTCACCGAGTGTTTTATACATGGAGTAACGTTTTATATAACGACGATTAAAATTTCATTGAGTGCGTTTAATTGCATGAAATGTAAGCGTGCCAAGGTAACTGAGAGAAAGAAGGAAGCATATGGATTACACCAAACTTTCAGGCGACATCCTTGCTGCGGTAGGTGGTAAGGAAAATGTCTTAGGTAATATGGTGTGTATGACGAGGCTTCGCATTAAAGTGGCCAATCCTGCGAAAGTGAATTCCGAGGCTGTTAAAGCCATTGACGGCGTTATGGGTTTGGTCGAGGATGGCGATAGGCTTGAGGTGGTTCTTGGACCTGGCGTCGTGAATAAAGTAATTGTTGAGTTTGCGAAATTTACCGGCATTGCCGCAGGCGATGTTTCTGATGAGAGTGCTTCTCAGGCAGCAAAAGGTAATAAGGCTGCTCAAAAAGCTACCTATGAGAATAAACCCGTGCAGCGCTTTCTCAAAAAGATCGCGAACATCTTTGTCCCCTTGTTGCCCGGTATCATTTCTGCAGGTTTAATCAACGGTATCATCAACGTCATTAACTTCTCAACCAAAAAGGCATTCGTTGGCGAGTGGTGGTTTGCGGCCATTTGGACCATGGGTTGGGCACTCTTTGCATATCTTCCCATTCTGGCCGGTGAGAATGCCGCCAAGGAGTTTGGTGGCTCTCGAGTGCTGGGAGCCATGGCCGGCGCACTCTCCATCGCTAACGCCGGTATGCCGCTTCTTGCCACTCAGATGGTTGACGGCAAAGCGGTTCGCCTTGTACACCTTCCCTTTGAACTTCCGTCAGTGGCGTTTGCGAACGGTACATTTACGGTTGGCGCTTCCAATCTTTTTAACGCAGCTGCCGGAGGCATGATCGGTGCAATTATCTGTGCCATTTTCTTTGCGTGGCTCGAGAAGAACTTCCACAAGATTATGCCGAATGTTTTGGATACGTTCTTAACGCCGCTTTGCACGGTTATCGTTGGTGTCATTGCAGCGGTTCTTGTACTTCAGCCGCTCGGCGCATTCCTGACTCAGGCAATCTTCTTCATTCTTCAGTTCTTCTACGACAAGCTCGGCGTTTTTGGCGCCTATCTTCTCGGCTCTACGTTCTTGCCTTTGGTCTCCGTTGGTCTTCACCAGGCACTGACACCAATTCACGTTATGCTGAACAATCCGGAGGGCCCAACGCAAGGTATCAACTTCCTTCTGCCTCTTTTGATGATGGCTGGTGGCGGCCAGGTAGGCGCTGGTCTTGCCCTGCTTCTTAAAACCAAAAACACGCGCGTTAAGAAATATCTGACCGAGTCCATCCCCGTTGGTATTCTCGGCATTGGCGAGCCTTTGATGTATGCAGTTACCCTGCCTCTTGGAAAGCCGTTTATCACTGCGTGCCTCGGCTCAGGTATCGGCTCCGTTGTGGCGTACCTTTTCCACCTCGGCACGGTCTCTCAAGGTGTCTCGGGCCTCTTTGGTCTCCTAATCGTCCAGCCAGGAAATCAGGTCTTCTACGCGCTTGCCATGATTGTTGCGTATGCGGCAGGCTTTGTGCTCACGTGGTTCTTTGGCGTTGACGAAAATCGCATTGACGACGTCTTTGGTAAGTAGCATATAACGCCGGGCGATTGTTTTTTGTACACATTTCCCCTCGCTCAGGCATACTGGGTGAGGGGATTTTGCGAGAAGATGCGAGCTCTGCGCCCTTCTCGGCATTGTTCTCGCCATTGAAAGATTTTTTGGAGCATAGATGAACACGGGTTTTTCGCTTTATTGCGCAAACGGATATGAAACAAATGCGACAGTTGTTGCGAAAGCAAAAGCCGCAGGCTGTCGATATACGTTTACCTCTTTGCACATACCGGAAGAAGAGGGGATTGATTATCGCGCGGAGATCGTGCGTTTGCTGAAGTTTTGTAAAGACGCCGGTATTGATCTTATCGCTGACATTTCTCCGGTCACTTTGAGGAAATTAGGCATTACGGATTTTACCGGTCTTGAAGAGCTTGGAATTACGTATGTGCGCCTTGACTTTGGGTTTTCAACCAAAGAGACGGTGGCACTGTCAAAGAAATTCCACATAGTGTTCAACGCATCTACTATTTCGTGTGAGGATATCATTGCATGGCAGGCGGCGGGAGCGGACTTTACGCGTTTTACGGCGTGTCATAATTTTTACCCCAAGCGATTTTCTGCACTTTCGCTTGAGCGCGTCGCTAAAATCAATGAGCGCCTTAAAACACGGGGCTTCCAGACCATGGCGTTTGTGCCGGGAGAAACCTATCGCGGACCCTTACATGAGGGGCTGCCCACCGTTGAAAGTCATCGTGGAGATACCGGTGACAAGTTGGTGTGCGATATGCTGGCATTATATGATGCCGCTACCGATGTGGTAATGATTGGAGATTCTGACGTATCGCATGAGGTCTGGAATCGTATAAGACAACTTGGCGAGAATTGCTTGGAGATCCGAGCAAAGTTATCGCCGGAATATGAGTATCTGTACGACAGAGATCAACATGACCGTCCTGATTCGTCGGAGTACCTTATTCGGTCGCAGGAGTCGCGCCTATGGGGTGATGCTCCGGTTTATGGACCGACTGTCAAACCTGTTGAAAGCCCTGTTGAAAGCGCTGTTGAAAGCGTGCCTGTGGGTACGGTGCTGGTAAGCAATTCCGCCTACGGACGCTATGCCGGTGAGCTCTCCATTGCGCGTACCGAACTTCCCTTGGATGCCCGTGACACCGTTGCAGGACACGTGGTTGCTGCTGATATGGCATTTTTGCCGTACTTGCATTCGGGACGGGGATTTAAGCTTATCCGTTAAATGTTTAAACCCAAAGATTTTCTCGGCATCTTTCCAATAGTGTGGATGTGAAGGTACAATAATGTATACCGATTCTGACGATATATTTAATGAGAAGCACGAGCAAATTTAACTTCGTGGAAAAATGGCTCTTTAGTGGTGAATCAAATCACCACTAACCGCTCAAATCCCGGAAAAACCACCACTAAACATCGTTTTTTCGGAAAAAATCACCACTAAACGTGCAGATTCAGCGAAATTCGGAAATATTTTATTTAGTGGTGGTTTTAAAGACAGAGCGGAGTAAGGGGAGAGAAGCAAAGGCGAGAAGCTCGGCGCAGGTGAAGAGCGGCGGTTCGCATTCCAAAGGATTGAAGGGCAAAAGCGAAGCCTGAAGCTTAAAATATACACAAACAATAAAACACTTGAAAAGTTCATAAGGAGCTATCTAGTATGGCTGTTTCAGTAAAAAGAAAAGGCTTCATTGTTCTTGTAGGAGTGCTCGTTTTTGGAGGTGCTGTCCTCGCTATGACAACTTCAAAAGAGAGTAACAGAAACAATGACGAACATAGTGTGTTTACGTATATGGATCATTTGACCGGATATATTGTCAGCATTGACAAGGAAGCTAATACTTTTCAACTGCGCGTACCCGTCGAAGATGGCTCTGAGAGAGTCTTAACCGTGCATTTTGGTGAAAAACCTGTGAGCGGTGTTCTGTTAAATGTGTCTGACTACAAAATTGGGGACCGTGTCACGATAGATTACTTTCCTTATGATCGTAAAGGATCATATATTGATGCCGATTTTATCGAGATCTTTGACGGACAACGAGATCGGGTGTGGAAAGATGCTCAAGTACCCAAGATATATACCGACAAAAACGCATAAGGAGAGCTCATAAGGAGCTATCTATACAGAGCTACACAGTAAAACCTTTGTAGCCTTATGCTGTTTGAACTTCCAAGCACTTCTCCACATTGACTCCTTGATGTGTTTGTGCCAGCGAAGAAGATGCCACATCATCAGCAGAAAGTCCAAGTAAGTGAGCGCGGCGGCAATTGATGTTCTCAGGGCGATGGTGCAGCCAAATGGAAATCCCCAACGACCACAGAGGCAGCAGATACAAAAATGATGCTGCCAGAAGACTCATGGAGGGCGCACCAATAGCGGAAAGTACCGAGATGTTTGAGATAGACCAGGGAACCAAAGGAGCCAAGATAACGGCGCTATTCTCGATATCAAGGGCAAGCGCGCTTGAAGATTTTTCCGTATGCTCGCAGAGGTTGTTGGTCAACATGATGGCAAGTGTTTGATTACAGGAGACCATTGAAGTAAACATGCTGGTAATAAGGATGCTCAAGAAGGGTGTGGACTTATCGCTTAGGTCAGCGACCATCTCGCACATACGTCGAAGCAGATGCGTGCTTTGGAAAAGACCTGCGTAACTTGAAGAAATAGCTACGATAAATACCACATTCAGCATCGAGAATACTCCGCCGCCATTGACCATGTTGGCGACGGTAGCTCCTGGGGCGCGTAGACCAAAAAGCAGGATCTGAGGGAGCTCCATGATGGGAACGTGCTGGACAAAGATACAGATGCCGCAGGCGAGCAGGAGGCTGGAGAGCATGGTGATAATGACATCGACCTTCAAAAGGGCAAGAACAACTACTAAAATGGCGGGCGCGAGCGCGACCCATGAAAGACGAAATGCGCGTGAAAGAATGGAAGTTACATCAGGTACGATACCCGATCCGCCCATAAACGTGTCCCATGCAACATAGATGAGACAGGCAATGATGAAGGGAACCACGCTGGTTCGGAGCATGCGACCGATATTTTTTGACAGGTTGGTGTCGGTAAGCTGTGAAACCAACATGGCACTTGTGGACATGGGAGAGCAGCGGTCACCAAAGTAGCTGCCAGCAAGCACTGCTCCGCCAATGAGAAGCTCGTTTGCATTAATGGCGCGGCCTATTGACATGCAAATAATGCCCATAGTGGCGGCGGTTCCGAAAGCGGTGCCGATGAGCATGGACATCATGGAACATAAAAGAAATGTTGCCAGTACAAAAACCGAGGGTGAGAGCAGGTTGGATGAAATGCTGACAATCTCAGGAATGGTTCCGGAGGCTCGCCATGCGGCGCTCATGGCACCGACAATGGCAAAAAGAGCAATAACGGACCTAACTTCCCAGATGGATTTTGCGGCTGAGCGCAAGAGGGCTTTGGCGGAAATACTACGGGAAATACCGTAGCTAAAAAAGAGGGCAAAACCCATAAGCAAGGTATAGATAAGGGGAACAGACAGGACGGTGCCGATAATAAGGAGTACGGCGAAGGTACCGATAATCACAAATTCTGTCATGCAACCAACTTCCTGAAAAATCTGTCCTTTCACGGTATAGCGTACGTGCTCAAAAAAGATATGTCTAACTGTTTTCATTGGTCATTATTACAGGTAAAATTTGTGCTAATGTGAACTGGGGAAACGATGGAAAGGTTCCTGAAAACTTAAAAAAATACGAGGTTGAGACAGTATTTGGTGGAGATATCATGAATTTTCAAACCATGGATTATTTTGTAGCGGTGGCTGAGGAGCGGAGTTTTACGCGAGCGGCCGAACGTCTTAATGTGACGCAGCAGACTCTTTCGGCAAATATTGCCCATACCGAAAAAGAGTTGGGTACCAAGTTGCTTGATAGAAGCGTGCCCCTGACGCTGACGTATGCAGGGGAAGAATTTCTGAAATATGCTCGTCGGTTTCAAGCAACCAGGCGTGCGATGCGCCAAGAATTCAGAGATATTTCAGGTAACGAACGCGGTCGCCTGCGGGTGGGAGTAACGGCAACACGCGGACACATCATCATGCCGCGCTCAATAGCGGCTTTTCAAAAACAGCACCCTCTCATTTCGATTGAATTGCATGAAGGGGAGAATGATCAGCTGGTAGAATGGCTGTCGGGCGGTCAACTTGATCTGGTGGTGGCAACCATTACGGGTCCTGCCTACGATTTGGTGGTTCACGATCTTTTTCTTGAGAAGATCGTGCTTGTGGTAGCTTACGACCTTTTGCGTGAGCTCTATGGAAACGACGCCGATGCGATAGTGGCCAAGGTTGAGAAGACCGCGAACCTTTCACCTTTTGCCGACCTTCCGTTTTTGACGGTGGGCAAGCGTGATGTTGCGGGCAATTTGGCTCGGCAGGCATTTGAAAGCGCAGGTATTAACCCGCACATCAAAGTCATGTCTCGAAATTCGGAGACCCTCATGGCATTGGCTGTGCGTGGCGTAGGTGCCTGCTTTTTGCCGTCCGAGCTGGTGGCTTCAACGTTTACAAAACCGCAGGATGCAGGCTTATGTGTTATAGAACTTGGTAAAAATATGACCTATTCCGTAAGCGTTGCGTGGAGAAAAGCCGAGCACGTGTGGAGTGCCATTACATCTTTCGATGAGGTGCTCAAAGAGCAGCTTTCCGAAGTGACTTCTGAGGCGAGTGTCTAATGGATATCATCTATCAAGATAGCTATATTCTTGCGGTTAATAAGCCTGCAGGTATCATCATCCATAGCGACGGTACTTCGCGCGCTGGCGAACGCGCCGGCATGCGCGCCGCCGAAACGCTTACCGATCACGTCAGCACCTATCTTGAGAGCAATGGTTGTATGCAACAGGCTCAAGATGTGCAAGCGCTGCATCGTCTTGATAAGGACACTACGGGCATCGTGCTCTTCTCGCTTGATAAAGAAACTCAGCCGCTGTTTGATGAGCTCATACGAAGCCGTAATGTACATAAGATCTATCTTGCGGTGGTGAAAGGGGAATTTCCGGAAGGAGAGCAAGACATTACGCTGCCGATTGGAAGAGATCGCCATGACGCAAGACGGATGCGCGTGTCAAAGACGGGAAAGACAGCTTTGACGCATGTTCGCCGCCTTGAGGTACAACGCCGAGGTCAAAGCACGCAATCACTCATGCTTGCCGAGCTGGGTACGGGAAGAAAGCATCAGATCCGCGTGCACTTCTCGGCCCTGGGTTTTCCGATTGTGGGAGATGGCTTGTATGGTCCGATTGCGAGAGACAGCATGTATGGGCGAGCTTCTTCCACAAGGACTGCCGCTTTTACGCAGGTGTCTCTTATGCTGCATGCCTATGAGCTTTCGTTTGTGCATCCGGTGACAGGCGAGTCTCTTGTGTTGAAAACGGGATGGCCGTCGCGTTTTACCGGATGGAGCGTGCAGAATCCATAAAAGTCAGTCATACTAAAACATGTGTCAAAGTCGTCGTGCGCACACTGAGTTAGTTTTAACCGGTGACGTGCGTACGGTCAGGTAGACGATTTATCGGTCGTGTATGAGGGATACACTGCCGAAGACAAGCGAGGGGGCTTTCATGCCAGGTACCATGCGTGGTGTGTACACTAATCTTACGGAGATTCGCCGGAAGGTGTTTCGAGAGGTTTCTAAACTTGCATACGAGAGTGGCGAGAAGCCCCTCGAAGAAGTGGCTCACAAGATGGAGCATCTCCCGTATACCATTGTTCCGGGAGAGATTGCAACCTACCGTGAAAGCGTATTTTTGGAGCGCGCGGTAGCAGGAGAGCGCGTGCGCATGACCATGGGTATGCCCATGCAGGGCGTTGACCATCCCGAGCAGCTTTCGGAGGGTATCGAGAAGGCGGCCATTCCCGAGGTGTACTATCAGCCTCCGCTGATTAACATCATCAAGTTTGCGTGTAATGCCTGCGAAGACAATGTGTTTCGTGTGTCAAACGCCTGCCAGGGCTGTCTTGCGCATCCGTGCCGAGAAATCTGTCCAAAAGGCGCCATCAGCTTTGTCGACAAGAAAGCTTTTATCGATCAGGAGAAGTGCATCAAGTGTGGCATGTGCGAAAAGGTTTGCCCCTACCATGCCATACTGCATCATCTTCGCCCCTGTGCCGAGGCTTGTGGCATGCACGCCATTGGCTCTGATGAGCATGGTCGAGCCGATATTGATTACGAGAAGTGTGTTTCTTGTGGGCAATGCCTGGTTAACTGCCCCTTTGGTGCCATTGCCGATAAGAGCCAGATTTTCCAGGTGATTACCGCCATCAACCAAGGCAACGAGGTTATTGCAACGGTGGCTCCGTCGTTTGTGGGTCAGTTTGGCAAGGGCGGCGTCGGCAAGCTCCGTGAAGCGTTCAAGCAGCTTGGATTTGCAAGCCTTGAAGAGGTTGCAACCGGTGCCGATATGTGTACGGTGCAGGAAGCCGAAGACTTTTTGGACGAAGTTCCCGAAAAACTTCCGTTTATGGGAACAAGCTGTTGTCCGTCTTGGTCAGCTATGGCAAAGATGGAGTTTCCCGACAATGCGGATGCCATTTCAATGGCGCTGACTCCCATGGTTTTGTCGGCACGCCTGATTCGCAAGAACCATCCCAAAGCAAAGATCGTGTTCGTGGGTCCGTGTTCTGCTAAGAAGCTGGAGGCGATGCGTCGTTCCGTTAAGTCAGAGGTTGATTTTGTTCTGACGTTTGAGGAACTTGCCGGCATGATGGAGGCAAAGGGCGTTGCGTTTGAGTCGCTTGCTGACGACAAGAGTGATTTTGAAGCATCCTCACGTGACGGTCGCGGTTTTGCGGTTTCCGGCGGTGTTGCCACGGCAGTGGTGAATGCCATTCACGATAAACATCCCGACCTGGAAGTTAAGGTCATGGCCGCAGAAGGTCTCGACAACTGTCGCGCGATGATGAAAGATGCCGTGAAGGGCAAGTATCCCGGCTATCTGCTGGAGGGTATGGCGTGCCCGGGAGGCTGCGTTGCCGGTGCGGGTACCCTTTCCGCTATCAATCGTGCGTCTGCCGCGGTCAAACGCTACGCAAAGACGGCCGCAAAAGACGTTGCGACCAAAAACGAGTACAATCCGCTCATTCCCGAGCTGGCCGGTTCCGTTTCTCCTGAGGTTGAGATTGCCGAGGTCAGGGAAGTTCAGAAGCCCAGGAAGAATTAGCGGGTTTGGCGCTCTTCTCGCTTCTAGAGCTGCTCTTCTCGTCAAGCGATCCGTACTTGTCGCTTCAAAAGCGGTACCTGTGTAGTAGGTTTCAAAAAGCTGTGTAGTACTTTTTTGTGGCGAGAAGAGCGGTCTTCTCGTTACGTCAACTCAACTAGCTGTGGTTTTGTAAAATGAGGGTGAATCAGAGTTCGAAAAAAGTACTACACAGGTTTTGAGAAAGTACTACACAGCCTCGGGTTTTTGAACTCGAGTTTTGAAGCAGCAAGCGTGAGCTTAAGCACAGCAGAGGGTACAGCTTTTTAAGTACGTAGCTTTTGTCAGAACAGTCAGAACAGTCAGAACAGTCAGAACAGTCAAAACAGTCAAAACAGTCAGAACAGTCAAAACAGTCAAAACAGTCAGAACAGTAGTCGCCCTATTCTTCTTGTGATAAAGGTCAGAATAAAGATCCGACTCTGTAAAGACAGAGTCGGATCTTTCCGAGTCAAATAAGCTAGCGTCTGACTATAAACAGAGTTGAGTCAGATTGCAGCTGGCTGAACCAGAGGATGCTACTCTTTCTGGTCTTTAATGGACGCATAAAAAGTGGCGTGTGAGAATACGTCTTTGATAGTTTTGCCGTTAACAAAGGGAAGACTTAAAAACTCATCGACCGTAGGAACGAGTTCGGAGCAATCAACGAAGTGATTCTTGGCATTACGAATACTGGTGTCTTGTGCACGCCATGCTTCAAAGTTAACGTCTGTGAGGTAGTACACCTGGTTGCCAACCTTCATATATACTGAATGATGATTGTGCAGGTAGTTGACCAGGTCCTCGTAAGAGATTTCAAGTGCCTCAGAGCTTTTCTTACCCATGATGCTATCCTTTCTTCGTAGACGGCAAAACCATCCTGTGGGACGCACTTTCTTTGAATATACCGCCGAGTAGGCTTTGATATTCAAACGTTTTTAATTCATCGGGTAAGCGTAGGTTTTTACACGGTAGACGTATGTCATGTATCAGACACTTGCCTACGGGCTATTTCTCTGGTAGAAGGATTGCATCGACCATTTCGTCAGCGGTATCTACCAGTGTGGTTGCCCCTGCGGCGAGAAGAACCTCTTTGTCCCTAAAGCCCCAAGTAACGCTAATGCACGGCATATCGCTGTTTTGTGCGGTTGCGATGTCAACCTCCGAATCGCCAATGTAGACGGCATCTTCCGGAGCTACGTCAATTTGTTGGAGTGCAAAATGAACGGGCTCCGCATCAGGCTTTCGCTTGAGATTGTCGCGTTGACCTAAGGCAAAGTCGAACTTACCAAAAAAGAAATGGTCCATAAGATCTGCGATGGCAAAGTCAGGCTTGTTAGAAACGACAGCGCACTTTACGCCCGCCGCGCGAAGCCGATCGATGGCATCGACCACGCCGGGATAGGGGGCGGTGGTATCAAGGCTGTGGTCGGCATAATGTTCTTTAAACGTTGCAAGAACTTTCCGACAGAGCGCATCTGGAGTTCCTTCGGGCACTGCATCGTGGATAAGTTTGGCGACTCCATTGCCAACGAGGTGCTTGATCTCGTCAACCGTATAGGTGGGCATATCGTATTGTTTGAGAGCATAATTGGTTGCCCATGCAAGGTCAACGATGGTATTGAGAAGTGTTCCGTCAAGATCAAACACTGCAGCTTTGTATGGCATGGTAAAACCTCGTTCTTCTAGGCATGGCAGAAAAATTAGCGCGTGCAACCGTCGGAGCAATCGCGTGGCACGTTGCAGTAATCACGCAACCGTTGCAGCAATTACGCCACGTAACGAACGTGCAACCGTCGGAAACGTAACAATTACGTAAAACCGTTACCAATATAGTAGTTGCTCGCAAAGATGTCACCTTTGCGGAGTACAATGTCATCTTGGTGCAAATGTGTGCCGTCTACACACGTTTGCCGTCTGCTGAGCGCTGTCCGATTTGACACAGGACAGCAGAGACGAGAGGATTTTTAATGGATACATCCAACTCAAGCGCCATTCCAACGTCACAATCAAAATCGATTTCGCTCAAGCCCGTCAATCAGCATAGTATGCACACGCATACCTGCGGAGAATTGCGTGCCGAGAATATCGGCGAAGTTGTTACGCTTACCGGCTGGGTCTGGCGCCGTCGTGACTTCGGTGGCCTTGTCTTTGTGGATCTTCGTGACCGCGAGGGTTTGACACAGGTGCTGTTTGATCCCGACGTGGCATCTGAGGCATTTAAGACGGCCGAGGGCATCCGCCCTGAGTGGCCGGTTTGCATCACGGGTACCGTTCAACATCGCTCCGAGGGTCAGACGAACGAATCGTTGGCAACCGGTGAGGTTGAGATTTTGGCGTCTGAGATTAAGGTGCTGAACACCGCTCAGACACCACCATTCCAAATTGAGAATCACATTGACGTGAACGAAGACCTGCGCCTGAGATATCGCTACGTTGACCTGCGCCGTCCGCATATGGCTCGCAATCTTCGTCTGCGCTCTGACTTTACCTTTGCGCTTCGTGAAGCCTTTCACAAGCGTGATTTTACTGAGGTGGAAACTCCTGCGCTTTTCAAGTCAACGCCTGAAGGTGCGCGAGATTTCCTCGTACCCTCACGCATGCAAGGGGGCAGCTTTTATGCGCTTCCACAGTCCCCACAGCTCTTAAAACAGCTGCTGATGATTGGCGGTGTGGAGCGCTATTACCAGGTTGCCAAGTGCTTCCGCGATGAAGATCTCCGCGCGGACCGTCAGCCTGAATTTACCCAAGTTGATACGGAGATGTCCTTTGTGACTCAAGACGACGTGATGTCTGAGCTTGAGGACATCCTCTCCGATGCATTTGGAAAGATGGGAATTCAGATGCAGACGCCGCTTCGTCGCATGCAGTATTGGGATGCAATGGATACCTACGGCACCGATAAGCCCGACACTCGTTTTGGCATGGAGCTTCATGACGTGTCCAATATCTTCCAAGATTCCAGCTTCAAGCTCTTCAGCGGAGCCGCGCACACCGACGGGCAGTATGTAAAGGCCATCAATGCGCATGGAGCAGGTTCTTGGCCGCGCTCACAAATCGATAAGCTCGGTGAAGTTGCGGCAGGTTTCGGAGCCAAAGGTCTTGCGTGGATTGCGTATAGAGAGGACGGCAGCGTCGGCGGTCCCATTGCCAAGTTCTTCTCGGCAGATGAGCTCGATGCTTTGCGCACAGAGATGGAAGCGCAACCGGGCGATCTCATTCTCTTTGCGGTGGGAGCTCGTCTTGAGACGGACGAGATTTTGGGCGGCATGCGTCTGCATATGGCGCGCGTGCTGGAAGTTCCTCGCGAAGGACATGACTTCCTGTGGGTAGTCAATTTCCCGCTTTTCCACTGGGACGAAGAAACGCAAAGCTATGCTTCAGAGCACATGCCCTTTACGCAGCCAAATGAAGATCAGATTGACCTTTTGGATACCGATCCTCTGTCCATTGGTTCCCATACCTACGACTTTGTGATGGACGGTTTTGAGGCGGGCGGCGGTGGCATGCGTATCCACAACGCTGACCTGCAGCTTCGCATCCTTGAGAAGCTGGGTTTCACCAAAGAGCGTGCAGAGGCTCAGTTTGGCTTTTTAATGGAAGCGCTGACCTATGGCGCACCTCCCATGGGCGGCTTTGCACTCGGTCTTGATCGCGTGTGTATGCTGCTGGCGGGCGCCGATTCCATTCGTGATGTCATGGCATTCCCCAAGACAACATCGGGCTCGGATCTTATGTCTGCCGCGCCGTCGCCTGTGACTGACGATCAACTAAAGGAGGTATCTCTCCGCACGTTGTAGGGGGAGAGTATTGTGTCTAAAGATACTTCTTATAGAGCGGGCGTTTCGTCTGCCGAGAAGAACGGCGGCACCGATACCGCTGCTGCCACAACCGGCGCCACCGTTGCTACCGGCGACGTCACTGCAGCTAACGTTGCTGCAACCGGTGCCAACGCCGCCGCTCATGCAGAAGGCGTGGCACTTTCCGACATCAAAGTGCTGGCCTCTCACTTTGGAGCCTATCGCGCCGACTTTATCAAGTCGGGATTGTGCGTGTTTGCGGAATCAGTGCTTGAGCTGTTCATTCCGTTTTTGATGGCACGTATCGTCGATGAGGGAATCATGCACGGCAATCTGCAAACCGTGTTTGTCAACGGTATCGCCATGGTTGCCTTTGCGCTTCTCGCCATGGGTGCAGGTATTGGTTATGCACGCTTTTCGGCCCGTGCGGCCATGGGGCTTGGTGCGCGTCTTCGTGAGGATGAGTTTGCCTGCATGCAGGGCTTTGCGTTTGCAAATCTTGATCGTTTTGACACCTCCTCGTTGGTTACGCGTCTTACCTCCGATGTGACCATCATTCAAAATGCCATTGCCATGGGTACGCGTCCGTTCATGCGTGGACCCATCATGCTGATTATGGGTGTCTTTTTGGCGTGTGTAATGAGTCCTGAACTGGCCTTTGTTTACTTTGCCGTTTTACCTTTTTTGGCGCTTTGCCTCTTCTTTATTGTGACCCACGTAAGTCCTTTGTACCAAGCACTGCAAGGGTCGATGGATAAAATCAATGAGGTGCTCCAGGAAGATTTTGCTGCCATCCGTGCGGTTAAAGCCTATGTGCGTGAAGGCTTTGTATCCGATCGCTTTGCCACCGTTAATGCCGCTTACGCCAAAACGGCAACACGTACATTCGGTACGTCAGTTATGAACGTTCCTGCATTTCAGGCAGCCATGTATGTGGCAAACGTTGCCATTTTGCTTTTTGGTGGCCGGATGATTATGGCCGGTACGCTTGGAGTTGGCGAGCTTACGGGCTTCATGAGCTACGTGCTGTTGATTATGAACTCGCTCATGATGATTTCGGGTGTTTTTCTGTTGACGGCGCGCGCCATTACCAGCGTGCATCGTATCGGCGAAATACTTTCTGAGATACCTGTCATCAAGTCTCCACAAGATGGCCTGACAAAGGTTCCAGACGGTTCCATCGCGTTTAAGGGCGTCTCTTTCAAATATAGTTTTGACGCCAAAGAAGACGTTCTCGAAGATATTACGCTTTCCTTTACTTCCGGATCCACTATCGGAATCCTTGGCGGTACCGGTTCCGGTAAAACTACGCTGGTACAGCTTATAGCCCGTCTCTATGACGCAACAACGGGCACGGTTGAAGTAGGGGGTCATGACGTTCGTGCGTATGATTTAGCCTCACTTCGTGACGCTGTTGCGGTGGTGCTCCAGAAAAATGTTTTATTCTCGGGCACGGTACGCGACAACTTGTGCTGGGGGAATCCTCAAGCAACTGACGAAGAATTGCTTGAGGTATGTAAAATTGCCTGCGTGGATGAGTTTCTCGACCGCATCGGTGGTCTTGACGGTGATTTGGGTCAAAGCGGCGTTAACGTTTCGGGTGGTCAAAAGCAGCGTCTGTGTATTGCGCGAGCGCTCTTGAAGCATCCTCAGGTTCTTATTTTTGACGATTCTACCAGCGCGGTTGATATGGCAACTGACGCTAAAATCAGAAACGGTTTGGCGCGTCTCAAAGGTACAACCAAAATCATTATCGCTCAGCGCGTAAATTCCGTTATGGAGGCAGATCAGATTGTCGTCCTTGACAACGGTCGTGTCCACATGACGGGCACGCACGCAGAGCTTCTCGCCCAAAGTCCTATCTATAGGGAGCTGTATGAGTCGCAGATACATGGCTCTGATCTTAAGAGTCATGATTCTGCTCAAGATTTGGTTTCCGGCGAGAAGAACGACGTGTTGTCTGCCTCTGCCGTAGCGGAAGAGGAGGTGCATCATGGCTAGTCGCGGAGGAGCATCGGTGCGCCCCAAAAACGTAGGCTACACGCTGCGCCGTTTTGTAACGTATCTCGGGCATGCGAAAAAGCGCCTGCTTCTTGTGGCATTTCTCGTAACGATAAGTGGTCTTTCTGCGCTTCTCGGCACGTATATGATCAAACCGGTTGTTGCCGCCGTTGGTGCGGGAGATGTATCCGGCTTTACGCGCCTGGTGCTTTTTACGGCGGGCGTGTATCTGCTTGGTGCCCTTACGAGCGTTGGCTATACACAGACCATGGTTTGGGCTGCTCAGACGGTGGTATTTGACATCCGTCGCGACCTCTTTGAGCATATTTTAACGTTGCCGCTGAAATTCTTTGACGGGCAAACGCGCGGCGACATTATGAGCTACTTTACCAATGATGTTGATACTATTTCCGAAGCACTCAATAACAGTTTTGCCAATCTTATCCTGGCGTTTATTCAGATGGTGGGTACGCTTATCCTGCTCTTTGTTTTGAACTGGCAGCTGACCATTATTACCGTGGCTTTTGATGTCTTGATTGTCTTATATGCGCGTTATTCAAGCGGACGTTCAGCAGCTTATTACGCTACGCAGCAGACGTCGCTTGCG
This sequence comes from Atopobiaceae bacterium, assembly GCA_024691995.1. GTDB lineage: Bacteria > Actinomycetota > Coriobacteriia > Coriobacteriales > Atopobiaceae > Lancefieldella. The sequence continues at coordinate 74,226 of JAILNA010000008.1, forward strand.
GCTCTTAATGGCTATGCCGAAGAAAGCATTTCCGGCCTGAAAGTCGTAAAGGTGTTCAACCACGAGGCGGCAAACCTTGCGGGGTTTCGTGCCTACAATGAGGAACTGAGAGCCGCAGGTACCAGTGCGCAGACATACGTGGCCACCATGGTGCCTATCACGGTATCGTTGACGTATATCAATTATGCCGTGGTTACCGTTGTGGGTGCCATTCTTGCGGTTAACGGACACGCCGATGTGGCAAGTCTCGCCTCGTATCTGGTCTTTGTTCGACAGGCCGCCATGCCGTTCAATCAGTTCACGCAACTTGGCAACTTTCTCATGACGGCTCTTTCCGGTGCTGAGCGCATCTTTGGCGTCATGGAACTTTCGCCCGAGGTGGACGACGGAAACGTTACTCTCGTCCGTACCAGTAGCTATGATACCGGTGATGAGTGCTGGGCATGGCAAAAGCCTGATGGCGAGAAGATCCCGCTTACCGGAGACGTTCGCTTTGATGATGTGACCTTTGGGTACAACGAAGGTCAGACGGTTCTTGCCAACCTTTCACTGTTTGCGAAACCGGGTCAGAAGATAGCTTTTGTCGGCTCGACCGGCGCCGGCAAAACTACGATTACCAACTTGATTAACCGCTTCTATGACGTGCGTGGCGGTACCATTACCTACGACGGCATTCCGGTAAACGATATCAAGAAAGCGGCGCTGCGGGCCTCTTTAGGCATCGTGCTTCAGGATACCCATCTTTTTACCGGTACCATTGCGGACAATATCCGCTTCGGCAAGCTGGATGCAACGGACGCGGAAGTTATTGCCGCCGCAAAGATCGCCAATGCCGATAAGTTCATCCGCCGCATGCCTAAAGGCTACGATACCTTGTTGACGTCTGACGGAGCCAATCTGTCTCAGGGTCAACGCCAGCTCTTGGCGATTGCTCGTGCGGCTATCGCGGATCCGCCGGTCCTCATACTGGACGAGGCAACGTCTAGTATCGACACTCGCACCGAGGCTCTTATCGAGCAGGGCATGGATGCCCTCATGGCGGGTCGCACCGTCTTTGTGATTGCACACCGCCTGTCTACCGTGCGTAACGCAAATGCCATCATGGTGCTTGAACATGGACATATCATTGAGCGTGGTACGCACGATGAGTTGATTGCGCAGCACGGCGAGTATTATCAGCTCTATACCGGTTCTCGTGAGCTGGAGTAGGTGGAACCGGATATGTTTGAAGCTCTGGCAGTTGCTCTCGGTGGAGCACTTGGAAGTTTGGGTCGCTGGCAGTTGGGAGTTCTCCTTAAGCAGTGGATTCCTAGCGTGCCGGCAGGTACGTTTGCTGCAAATGTAGTGGCAGGTCTGATAATTGGTTTTGTGACGGGGCTTGACCTTGCAAGTCCGCTTCAGCCACAGGTCAAGCTGTTTTTGGCCGTCGGTCTTTGTGGAGGACTTTCAACCTTCTCGACCTTCTCGAACGAAACGTTTTCATTTATTCAGGCAGGAAACTGGGTAGGTGCAGGCTGTAACATTGTAGTCAACGTTGTGACCTGTTTGCTTGCCGTATTTTTTGGCTTGAAGCTTGCGGCGGCCGTTGCGTAGCTCAGACGCGGCACCTTTTAGGACTTGTAAGGAGTCAGAAAATCTAGAACGTCTTTTAGGAAGTGAGTACTCCAGATATGTTCGGTTGAGAATGAAAATCAACCAAGCAAATCTCTGCTGCGGACATAGCAGCTTTGCGATGGAGAGGCTCATATCTTTCTATAAGCTGGAGACCGTGCGGGCAATTTATCTATGGTGTAGCTACTTAACTATCGTGAGGAGAAGTTCATTTTGTGAATCGTTGATATTTCCAAATACATGTTCTTGTTGGCCGTAAAATGCTCTTATCGAGATGGTCTGAAGCAACAGAGAGGGCTTGGGATGTGCGAGGAATGTTACGTCGAAGACAAAAGGATTACTCCACTGATTAATCCTCTGGAATGTTTGAAGCATCATACGCAGTATATATGCGGTACTTGCGGGCGCTGTATCTGCATTGAACACGATCCAAAAAGAGGTCTGCAGAGATGGAACTTTCCCTTTAAGTCGCTTGAGATTGCCAAGCTTTATTTACGCACTGCTGACCATACCTTGAAAATGGCATGTGGCATCTATGAGATAACAGATGCAAATAAAAGGGTTTCGTACAAAATTTTTCCAACCGTCGCTGATCTAGAAGAGTTCTTAAAAAAAACATAGGGATAAGAGATGCCCTCAGATGGCACCCATCTTCTCAGCAACAACGTACAGAGAGTTTCCTCACACGAGCGTAAGAAAGCTCAAAGAAGAAGAGATCGTGCAGTATATGAGTGAACGTATCTAAATACGCGTATCTTTAGTTTTACCAGTAGAAAGTATCGTTTTTAGCCCTATTTTTATCAATGAAGAATAATTAATCAGGTCACGTCCCTAAAATGGTGTAAAAGATGGAAATGGGCCAGGGGTCCGCTTCCAAGTAAACTTGTAATCGCCAGAAAACAGAAGAGGCTTTGAGGTAAAACATGGCTTAAATCAATAGTACTCTCGATCAAGAAGAGATTCTGCAGTTGCTTTCTAAGAACAGAAGCGATGCATTTCGTATACTGCTCCAACAAACATTGAGTCAAAAATGACGTTTAGTTGTGTTTTCTTACTAATTTAAGCCTTTAGTGGTGGATTGAATCACCACTAAAGGCTTGATTTGAAGCAAATAAGCGTTGCCAAGTTGCTCCGAAGTAAAATGCATTACTCCCAAGGTAAAGTACGTTACTCCAAATGAAGGAGTGCCGTCTCAAAGTGAGAAGAACCCTCGGAAAGTGAGAAAACTCACAAAGCGAGAAGAACCCCCGGTCTGTTACTTCTTGACCTTACCCTGGTTGGCAACGGCGTTGATCTTTGCTTCGATGGTAGCCGGATCGCCAATGTAGTGCTTATCGACAACATTCCAGTTCTCATCAAAGGTGTATGCACACGGAATGCCGGTTGGGATGTTGACCTCAAGAATCTCTTCCGGGGTCAGGTGCTCAAACTGCATGACAAGAGCGCGGAGGCTATTGCCGTGAGCCGCAATGAGAACGCGCTTACCGGCTTCCATCTGTGGCTTAATCTCGGACTCAAAGTAAGGCCATGCGCGGGCAATGGTGTCTTTCAGGCACTCGGTGTACGGAAGGTCTTCCTTGGGAACATCGCGGAACATTTCCTGCACGTGAGGATCGCGCTCATCACCGGGCTCAAGGGCAGGTGGCTGGACGTCAAAGGAGCGGCGCCAAATCTTGACCTGAGCTTCGCCATGCTCGGCTGCTGCGTCAGCCTTGTTGAGACCCTGAAGTGCACCGTAGTGACGCTCGTTCAGACGCCAGGTCTTGTGGACAGGCAGCCAGTTGCGGTCAAGCTCGTCAAGTACGTGGTTAAGCGTGTGGATTGCGCGCTTTAAGAGGGAGGTGTAGCACACGTCAAAATCGTAGCCCGCTTCATGAAGAGCCTTGCCGCCCGCGATTGCTTCCTCGTGACCTGTCTCAGTGAGGTCAACATCGGTCCACCCGGTGAAGAGGTTGAGCTTGTTCCACTCGGACTCGCCGTGACGTACGATGACTAGGTGCATGTACTTGTCTTCTGCCATGAAGGTATCCCTTCTCTAGAAATCCTTGCGACACCGCGCACACCGTCGTCGTGTCGCACGACCATTCACCAAAACGGATGAATGGTTCTTTACATGTATTAGTATGCCGCACTTGGGTATAGTTTGCTTCAGTTAACATGAAATTTTGTGAGTCAGAGTAACGTTTATTTTGGATGGTATTTGTCTGTGTGATGTGTTTATTGATGGAAGGTCTTGATTATGCACGTAATTGATATTGTCATTCTTCTCGCTGTGGCTGCGGCAGTTGCGCTGTGCATTCGTTCTTTAGTCAAAGGCCTCAAGGGAGGGGAATGCTCCGGCTGCTCTTCAGCTAAAAGTTGTACTGCCCATAGTACAAAAGACGGTCATTGCGGAGTTGCACAAAAGATGATTGCCGACGCAGACGCTGCTATAGCCACCCATGACAGTGCTTCGGCATAAGTTTTTTACTCCGCCCCGTGTAAACAAAACGTAAAAAATAAGCAAAAAGTGAAACAGGCGTGAAACATTGTTGTGAGATGGTATATGCGTAAAAGTTGTGTCATGCTCTATACAATGGCTCTGTGATGGTTCGGAGGACCTCATGACTGATGATAAAAAGATTGACTACATTCTTCGTACCGTTGAAGAACGCGACATCCGGTATTTGCGTCTCTGTTTTACGGACGTATTGGGCAATCTAAAAGCTCTCTCAATCTCTCCCGAGGAGCTTGAAGAAGCTTTTGTTGAAGGCATCGGTTTTGACGGTTCATCGGTTGATGGATTTGCCTCACAAGCGCAGTCTGATTTGCTGGCGTTTCCCGACGCTGCAACGTTTCAGGTATTGCCGTGGGAAAATGACGGTGAGGCCGTTGCCAACGTGTTTTGTGACATTCAGACACCGTCCCGCACACCGTTTGAGGGCGATCCGCGCCGCGTGCTTGAACGCGCATTTAGGAAAGCTGACGAGAAGGGCTATACAATGAACGTTGGCCCCAAGCTCGAGTACTTTTATTTTACCGACAGCGTTCATCCTACGCCGATTGATCATGCAGGCTATCTTGATCTCGCGTCATCTGACCTGTCGCATGATTTGCGCTACGCAACAACACGAGCACTTGAAGCCATGTCAATCCCGGTACAGTATTCCTTCCATGCGGCCGGTCCTTCTCAAAACGGAGTAGAGCTTCGTTATTCTGAGGCGGTGAGCTGCGCGGACAGCATCATGACAGCCCGGTTGGTTATCCGCCATATTGCAACGCTTCATGGTGTTTTCGCAACGTTTATGCCTAAGCCTTTGCAGGGCGTGCCTGGATCCGCAATGTTTTTGTATGAATCGCTTCTTGACCACAAGGGTGAAAACCTGTTCTGGGCACCGAAGTCAAGCCATCCGGCACATCTTTCCGTACTTGCACAGCATTATGTGGCGGGTCTTCTCAAGTATGCGCCTGAATTTATGCTCATTACAAATCCGACGGTCAATTCGTATAAGCGCTTTGATCGCGATTCCATTCCAAGTCATACTACTTGGGGTCGCAATAACCGCGCGGCGCTTGTTCGTATTCCTGCACATAAACCGGGCAAACACATTGCCACGCGCGCAGAACTCTTGAACCCGGATCCCTGTGCCAATCCGTATCTGGCCCTCGCCGCCACGCTCATGGCAGGTCTCAAGGGTATTGAAGAAGAGCTTGAGCTACCCGCTGAGTATGAAGGCGGAGATCCCGCTGAGTACGGTGAGGCTTTGCCGACTACGCTTGGAGAGGCGCTCGTGCGATTTAAGGGCTCCAAGCTTCTGCGCGAGACGTTGGGCGATCATGTCTTTACCTATCTTTGTGAGCGCAAAGAGGAAGAGTGGCGTGAGAGCTGCATTGCCGTTACCGACTGGGATCGCATGAAATATTATGCGGGGGTATAAGCAATTACGAAGAAGCATACGTAATTGTGCAAGAGCACGCATGCATATGTGAGAGTATCCGCGATTACGCTGGAGCATACGCATGACACTTGTGCTACGCTACCTAAATAGCACGTTCCTAAGGAGGGCTTGATGCACCACAAGAACATCCTTCTCATTTCAGCTACCACACGCCTGCACGACCGCATGCGTGAGCTTACCCGTGTGATTGATGTTTCTGTTGCCCTTGCCACTGAGACCACATTTTCTCAGGTGCCGCTTTCCGGTCGTGTTTTCGATTTAATTATTATTGACGAGAAGGGCCTCTCGTCTGAATTTGCATCTGCCGTTGAGAGGTATGCGGTACAAAATAATGTCATTCCTCGCCTTTTTGTATGCGACCTTGAGGCTATAACGGGGCTTGTACTGCCACCACAGGGAAGAAATGACTTTATTCTTTCTACCGCGAGTCTACAGGAATTTAGCTTACGCTGTTCGATTTTACTGTGGCCTACAACAGAAAACACTTCTCGCGATCTTGTCGTGGTAGACAACATTAAAATCAATCTGGCTACCTATCAGGTATACATTGATGATGCGCCGGTAGATCTTACGTATATGGAATATTTGCTGCTCGCCTTTTTGGCAAACCATCCGTCCCGAGCGTATTCTCGCGAGGTTCTTTTGCAGCGTGTGTGGGGATTTGAGTATTGCGGCGGTACGCGTACGGTTGACGTGCATGTGCGTCGTGTGCGCTCAAAAATTGGTCCGCAGGCGGCGGCTCATATTGAAACCGTACGCGGTGTCGGGTATCTCTTTCGCGTGTAATGACGTGTAAAATAATGCAAAGCAAATATGGAGATGTTGCTTTTATATGAATAAGCATCTTGCGAGGAACATTGGGCCTTAGCAGAGGAGCATTGGGCCTTGGCAAGAGTTTAGGGGAGATCGTATGGACAGCTCTACAAATAGTGCGCCAGAGACAGGCAAGTCGGAAGAGCCGCAGGGCGTTACAGAAACATTGACAAGTTCACGGTCGCAAGGTCGGCATGGGCTTCTCGGCCGCTTTCTTGTAGGAATTTTGGGTGGTTGCATAGGAGCTGCAATCGTTGTGGCAATTTTGCTTACAACCGGCATTTTTAGCCGATTTGCCCAGGTTGTCAATCGCTCCACAAACGTAACGGTAAGCGGATCAAATCAGCCGGTACAGGACGTGACAATCAGCGCCCGTCAGCAAAGTGCAGAAACGAGTGAGGCGGTGGCATCTAAAGTGTTGCCGTCAGTTGTGTCGGTGTATGTCAACTACCAGGACGGCAAACAGGGTTTTGGTTCGGGCGTTATTTTTGATAAAGATGGAAACATCATTACGAACTATCACGTTATTGAAAATTACAAAAAGGTGTCAGTTTCTGTAGGAAATACCGAGTATGATGCGACCGTCGTAGGCTATGATGCTTCGTCTGACTTAGCCGTTCTTCATGTTGATTTTAAGGGAGCTTCCATTGTTCCTATTGAAATCGGGGACTCTTCAAAGCTTGTCCCGGGTAGCTGGGTTATGAGCGTTGGTAGTCCTTTTGGTTTAGAACATTCTGTTTCAGCGGGAATTGTATCGGCTCTTTCCCGAGGAGATCTTCTGCAAACCGAGGGCGGAGAGACTACTGTTTATGCAAATCTCATCCAGGTAGACGCGGCGATTAACCCCGGTAATTCCGGTGGAGCGCTTGTTGATTCTGGCGGAAAGTTAGTGGGAATTTGCACGCTCTTCTCGTCAGATACCAAGTCATTTGCCGGTATCGGGTTTGCGATTCCAGGAAACTATGCGGTGGATATTGCGCGACAAATCATTTCCGGAAAGCAAGTAACCCATGCGTATCTGGGTCTTTCGATGCAGACGGTAAACGAGCGCAACGCAAAGTCAAACGACTTGGATGTCGATTATGGTGCATACGTTGCTGATTTTGATCCTGAAGGACCTGCGGTAAAAGCGGGTATCCAAGAAGGGGATATTATCGTTTCCATAAATGGCAAGAAGATTTCGTCTTCTGACGAGGTACTCGTTGAGGTTCGTTCCCACTCAATTGGCGATATGGTTGAGGTCGAGGTTATCCGTGATGGCGAAAGCAAGACCTTTAAGGTAGTGCTTGGTTCGGATGAGGCCTTGAGCAAACTGAAGAAAACCGGCAATTCCGATAACACTCCAAAGGGTCTTACGCAAAAGAACACCCCTCGGACGAAGGAAAAAGATCAGAACACCCAAGACAACTCGCAGGATAGCCCGGAGACCAACTCGGAGACCAATTCAGACACCAACTCAGATACGCAAGATGACCTTCGTGACGATGATGCTGAAATTGATCCCATCAATGAGCTGATTGATGACCTGTTGGGTGTCGATGGTTCAGATAAAGTGTATAAGGAGAAATTCGATCAGCTTAATATCTTTGAGAAGATCGGAGTGTCGCTCTATCAGCTGTTCATAGGAATCTTTTCAATATTTGTGGAGTAGTCGGACAATCAGCATCGTGAGAGTCAGGCTCATGAACATGCACGTTTACGATGCGCTTTTACAACTCCTTCTGCTGGTATAGATCGGCATCCTTAAAGCCCTGCGCGCGATAGTAAGCGCGTGTGCCAACGGAGCTGATTACGTTGAGGATGGTATAACCTTTGTCGGTAGCAATTTTTTCTGCCCGCGCCAGAAGCTTTTGCCCAAGGCCTTGATGTTGTGCCGATAAGCCCTCTGAGCCCAAAGATAAAGCCTGGCCATAGACATGCAATTCTCGAATCATCGCTTGGCCCGGTTGTACTGACAATTCATCCGCACGTACGTCACAGGTGCCTGCTGCCAGCTCGTCCCAATGTGGCAGTGAAAGTCTGCAAAAGCCTGCGATTTTGTTATCCGCAGTTACCCATTGCAAGAAGTGTTCGTCGCTTACGGCCGTGGTATATGCGTGATCTTGCAATGTGAGCTCGTCCGCGTGTACCTGCTGCTGGTTGATTTCCCTAAAGCGGATTTCTTGTACATGCGCAGCCTTTTCTTCAGTGTTCAGCTGCTGCTCAACCATTTGGCGCAGATTGGTGTGTTTGTTTCCCACCAGAATATCGGTAGAGCTAATGTCGCGAATCATGCGAGATATACGCACGTATGCAGGAGCCGTCAACACGTCGTGTACGAGCACATCCACCAGCTCGTCTTTGGAGTAGGGGTGCCAGAGACCTTCTCGGTATGCCTTAACGAGCTGCGTGCCGGCTACCAGCGCGCAAGGATAGAGCTTAACCTCATCCGGCAGAAAGCCCGGGTCAGTTACAAAGTTATTGAAGTCGCACTTGTCTTCCTCGGGTGTTGCACCCAACAGGTTCACCATCAGATGCGAATGAATTTTGAATCCATAAAGACGGATAAGCGAGAACGCGCGCTTTATCTGTGCGACAGTCATGCGGCGCAGGTTAGCGTCAAGAATTTCTTGACGTGTGCTTTGGATGCCGATTTGTATTTTGGTACACCCAAGCTGTCTGAACATGCGCAGGTTATCGGGGGTGATTGTGTCGGGCCGCGTTTCTATAACCAGACCTACGACGCGACAAGCCGCAGTCTCGTTACGGTGTTGCTGTTCGAGAAGGTCGTCGAATGTGGCACACATGTGCGACCACGCCTTTTGATGTGACTGGCTGGAATCATATAGCTCATGAAATGCTTGGTTGTATGTTGCGGCCTCAGTATTGATGGTTCTTTGCCGGTACGCAACAAACGAAGACAGAGCCTCTTCTGTATTTTGCAATCCAAAAGATCGATACCAATCCGTGCGCTTCTCGATATGTTGAGGTGAGTGCGGCCATTCATTGAGCGCGCGAAATAACTCGCGTATAAACCAGTATTGATAGCTTGCGGGATAATCGCTCCAGGTTCCACCTAATACGATAAGTTCAATCTTGTCCGTGGAATGGCCCATCTGATGCAGTGCCTGCAGGCGGGCAGCAACTTGTATATAAGGATCAAAAAATGCCAGCTCTGCACGCTGACAGGCGGGTTCATTGGCAATATAGCTTTTGGGCATACGTAAATCACAGGGACAGTATATGCAGTTACTTGAACAAGTGTGTGGTCGCGTGATAACCGTGATGGTTGCTACGCCTGAGGCAGTGCGGCGTGGTTTCATACGAACCGATTGTATAAAGCGCGCTTCAAGCTCTGGTGTAACATTCCATGAGCGCCACCGCTTGGTATTTTGGTCCTTAACCCGTAAAAAATAGGGAAGGATGGCGCGTTTAGGTATCAGGTTTTTGCGATCTGAACTGTTGATACTGCTGTTAATTCCACTGTTGTGGGAGTTGAGTAATACCTCAAGCTGGTGCGCATCAAGAGCGCCCTGAGAGTTCGCACGAAGTTGTTGCAATATGTCCAAAATGAGTTCATCCATATTCGTATTATATGCAATTGGTCTGACTTTACGTTTGTTAGGATAGGGCGGTGGAGTAAAATTTACACATGAATACTTGCAGAAACATTTCTAATGGCTCATCTATCAGTAAGCAGACCGCTCGTCAGCTTAGTCGAATTACCTCTGAGTTCTACACACAGCAGGCTCAGAGCTTCTCTGCCACACGACAGATGCCTTGGCAAGGCTGGCAACACTGCTTGGATGTCATGCCTTGTTTTACAGCTGTCGAGAAGCCCCGTGTGCTTGATGTGGGGTGTGGAAATCTACGCTTTGCTCGATTTTTGACGGATCAAGCAGGAGTGCAACCTGCAACGTATTTTGCGGTAGATAATTGTGAAACACTGGTTCAAAGTGGCATGACGGACACCCAAATTACCTTCATTAAAATGGATTTGGTGAATAGCCTCCTAGATACTACCTTGGAAACTCAGCTGAAGGTACCGGCTTGTGATCTGGTGGTTGCCTTTGGTTTTCTGCATCATGTACCAGGGACTCAGAACAGAATACGGCTTTTGTGTACTCTGCTGGATAAAACCAAACCGGGAGGGTATCTCTGTGTTTCATTTTGGCAGTTTATGAACAGTGCAAAATTGGCCGCCAAAGCCAGTAAAGCAACCGCTCAGGCCTTGCAACAGCTCCGGATAAGCTCGGATGCTTTGGAGAAAGATGACTATCTGTTGGGTTGGCAAGATCAGACTCATACGTGGCGCTACTGTCATCATTTTACCCAAGGCGAGCTTGAAGATCTTGTTGCTCAACTTGCCCCTCAGGCTCGCATGTGTGCACAGTTTAGTGCAGATGGGAAAGAGGGAAATCTTAACCGGTATATTGTGTTTCAGCGCATTTAAGCGTTTGTCGGTACGGATTAATTACTGACGTTCAGCCAAATATGAGAAGAAATCTCTCCAAAAAATTCGTCAGAATATAGTTAGAAACGGTTAACTTATGGGTAATACTACTGACAAGGTAGCAATACCGCACCGTTGTCTGATAAACCCGACCGAAGGAGGACGACATGTCCCAGATTGGCAACGAAATTAAAGACTTTACCGTGCAGGCGTTCCAAAACAACGAGATCAGAACCATCTCAAAGGCGGATACGTTGGGGAAGTGGAGCCTTTTCTTCTTCTATCCGGCTGACTTCACGTTTGTCTGCCCAACTGAACTCGAAGATCTTGCCGAGAATTACGCTAAGTTCCAAGAGATTGGTGCGGAGATCTATTCCGTTTCCTGCGATACCGAGTTTGTGCACAAGGCGTGGCACGATGAGTCCGAGCGTATTTCCAAGGTAACCTATCCGATGCTCGCCGACCCTGCGCATGTGCTGGCAAGAAACTTCGGCGTTCTCATTGAAGAAGCCGGTCAAGCTGAACGTGGTGCATTTATCGTCGATCCTGAAGGTATCATTCAAGTTGAGATGGTTACCGCCGGCGGTATCGGCCGCAATGCCGATGAGCTTTTGCGCCTGCTTCAGGCCGCTCAGTTTGTTGCTCAGTATGGCGATCAGGTCTGCCCCGCCAAGTGGCATCCCGGTGCAAAAACTTTGAAACCGGGTCTTGATCTTGTCGGCCAGCTATAGGCAGACTTGAGAGGCTCACGAGGGCCTAAGAAACATTTGAGTAACTGTATCGCTTCCTTATACGGTATGCGAACATGATGTGGTGGACAACGGATCCTACTGGGTTCGTTGTCCGTTGTTGTATGGGAAGCTCACACTGGCCTTTACTTTTCTACCGTTTACGGAATTGCTGCCTTGAAAAATATAAGTACCTTGCTATGCCAAACTGATACCGCATATTATTTCGTTTGGCCCTCCGTTTCCGGGACAGAAGGGCATAGGACATCTGTCGGATGAGTGGATGGCTCTAGACGGTCTTGTTACAAATGCAAAGATTTACGCTCTGAGTCTCTATGAGCTTTCCCGGTAAGGCACGCATTCAAAAGAAGGGATTGTATACGGATATGCAGAAGATTGAACATACGCAACGGTGCGGCGTTGAGATCTGCTGTGGCTCGTTTGCCGATGCCTTATCAGCGGAGAAGGGCGGTGCGCACCGAATAGAACTCAACGCGGCTTTGCCACTGGGAGGCTTGACGCCAAGCGTTTCAAGCTTGAAGCTAGTCAAAGAACGTACGTCGCTCAAAGTCATCTGCATGGCTCGCCCGCGAGCCGCCGGTTTTGCCTATTCTGACGACGAGTTTCATCAGATGAGAAATGAGATTCAGGAACTTCTGAGTGCAGGTGCCGACGGAATTGCGTTTGGCATATTAGCCCCTGACGCAACGATTGATCTTTCTCGCTCACGCATGCTGTCTGACATTATCCATGAGGCGGGAGCCACTGCGGTATTTCATCGTGCGTTTGATCTTACGCCGCAGCCTTTTGATGCTATTGAAGCTCTGATTGAAATTGTTCATGCTGACAGAGTTCTTACTTCAGGTCAGCGCCCGACTGCTCTTGCCGGTACTCCTTTGATTGCACAACTTCAGAAGAACTATGCCGCTCACATTGAGATTCTCCCCGGATCGGGCATTAAGCCGGAAAATGTGGCTCAGCTTATACGAGAAACCGGCGTAACTCAGGTGCACGCATCATGTAAAGGAGCTGCAGAAGATCCCACTACTCGGTCTCCCTTTGTCAGTTTTGCGTATCGTGAGGGTAACGAGGCTTGCTATCATGAAAAAGTTATGGCCGGTTGTGTGTCGGAGCTTATACAAAGCGCCTCAGAAGCATGGGCGTAGTTTTAAAGAGCGTATGAGATACGGCGACATGGCTCAGCAGAGTATGAAGGGACTCTTGCGACAGCAAGTGCAACTCTTCGTAATGTAGTACAGCTTACCGCGATAAGGGCTTACGAGAGGACAAACTTCTCGATAACCTCGGCGACACCGCCGGCGTTGTTGTCAAGCGTGGTGACGTAGTCTGCCTGGCTCTTAAGCTCTTCGGGGGTATTTGCCATGAATACGCCAAGGCCGGCCGTTTTGATCATGGGTAAATCATTGTAGTTATCGCCGATGGCAATGATGTCTTTTGTGGGAATGTTAAGAATATGTCCAAGGCGCACGAGGCCGGTACCTTTATTTATGCCTTTCTTGTTAAATTCAAGGTAGCGATTTGCCGAGAAACTCACATCGATATCTTCAGTGATGTCTTGCCATTCGGCGGCAAGGCGGTGGAGATAGGCTGCATCGGTGTTCATGACTAGGCACTTAATGATCTTCTCGCCGGTGAGAAATGCCAGATTAGGTTCGGTGGTCTCATCCATTTTTTGCAGCTTGCTGGTATAGAAGCGCTCGATTTCAGGAACGTTCCATGCCCAGATTTTGTGAGCCGTATAGACATGGACGCAGAGATCACCAAGGGCAAGAGCCCTTTGAAGAATTTCGTTAGCAAACTCGTGAGAGATGCCTTCCATGCTGATAATGCGGTTATCTTTGTTTTCGGTAATGATTCCGCTGTTAAATGAGATTGTATATTCGTCCGGTTGGTCATAAAGACCGAGCTCTCGCAAGGTAACTTGGATGCTTTGATAGTTTCTGCCTGATGCGGGGACAAACTTCACGCCCTTTTTACGTGCGGCAAGAACAGCCTCGCGTACGTTTTTGGGGAGACAATGTTCTGAGTCAAGCAGCGTTTCGTCAAGATCGCTTGCAATGAGCTTGTAGGATGACATGGAGTTCCAATCTGTTTGGTGCTTAGAACATTCCGGATATGATAGGTGGGAGAGGCTCGGGATCCTTTTTAGACAATTTGGAGATTGATAGCATTACTATGCTGCAAAATGCAAGCATAGAGGTCATAGGCTCAATATAAACAGGATAGCGCTCAGTTTGCCATGTGGGAAGCAGAATGAAATCATCGGCATATTTTTTGAGAGGATGCGTAGCTGAATGAGAGACAAGTACTACATAAGGACGTCGATTTTTTGGTAAGTCTTGAATGATATTGATAAGAAGTCGTTGTGTATCATTTTTTGAAGAAAAAATGATTATAAGGTCGTCTGGATTTACGACATGCATATAGATCATTTCCTGTCCATTTTGAGCAAAATAACAGGGGATCTTATATTTCAGAAGTTCCATTGAAAGCATGAGTGCAGGAGGAGCGCTTAATCCTCCACCCGTAGTAATTACTTTCCCCGAACGTATAATTCGCTTTGTCAAATTGCGAAAGACTTCTTTTTTTACTGATATATCGGTGGCTCGTACCATGTTACATAAATACTCAATAGGATTTTTTTCTTGTGAAGCCGTTTGTGTAGGTGTGTGTGTCGACAGGGATAGCATGAGGTCCATACGGAACTCGCTGAATGTGTCGTATCCTATTTTTTGACAAAACCGACTTATGGCACTCTGAGAAACTCCTGCATATTGAGCTGCCATAGTTGTGGTGCTTTGGACAAAGCTTTCAGGATCAGCAGTAATTGCCTCAAAAATGAGATGTTCTGTTGGCGTAAGTTTACGCTCATTTGAAGACATTTGCTGGAAGGCATCCATATATCGCTCCAATTTGAATAGTCAATTCAGTCTGGTTACAACTATGATACTCAGATTGGCATAGTCACAACTTCTTAAGCTACCAAGTATTGAAAATTTTGACATAAAGCTACGTTTACCGTTCAAATTAGACCATTCAGGGTAGTTTATTCATTAAATATTGAATAAGTATTTCTAAAATTATAGAATAACAATGAGAGTGGTGGAGGAGGAAAAGAAGATGTTTGACCTTTTGATTGTCACGCATGGAAATTTGGGAACAGAGTTTCTAGCAACGTTGGATCTTGTTTACGGAAAACCTAATGGTTGGATAAATGCATGCGGGTTTTTAGCAAAACAGAGCCCTGAAGAACTTTATGCTCAAGTTGAAGACTATGTTTGGCAATCAAGAAATCGAGGAGGATGTCTCATAATAACAGATATACCTGGTGGTAGCCCGTTTCTTATGTCGGCTCGTGCATACAAGAAGTTTCATGACACGATACCCGTTGAAGTCATAAGTGGATTGAATTTAGGCATGCTGCTTGAAGTCGCTTCAATTCAATCTGAAAAAACGCTTTCTGAAGCTGCAGAAATTGCTTGCTCCTCAGGAATGCAGTCAGTAAAAAGTTTGTTTACTCAGTTGGATTTATAGAATATGGAAAGGAGGTTGGAATGTATATAACCGCCTACAGAGTTGATGAACGATTGGTGCATGGGCAAATCATGACATCATGGTTAAAGTACCTACAGCTAAAACGAATCATAGTAGTTGATAATCAGCTGGCTCAGGACGATTTTATGTCCACAGTGCTTTCTATGAGTGCCCCTGCTGGAGTAAATATTGAAATTTTATCTGTTGATGAAACTGCAAAACGTCTTATGCATAGCGATTCGGATGAAAGAACAATGCTGTTATTTAAGAGAATTTCAGCGGCACTTGAGCTTTCAAAGAAGCTGGAAGGTACCAATATCCCTATAACAGAGCTCAATTTGGGCAATTTGGGATCTTTGCCGGGAAGAGTTCAAATTACAAAAAATATTTTTCTTTCCGATGAAGAAAAAGAGCAGATAAAAAGCCTGCAAGACATGGGGGTGAACGTGTTTTTGCAAATGCTGTATACCGATCAAGCTATACCTGTTAGTCAAGTCCTTTTGTAAAAGTATAGGATTCAATCTCTGTTTTTTTTATATCCGTTTCAGATGAAAGGGGTGGGTTAAATGATGCTTGCGCTTCAGGCGCTTATCATCGCGCTTATTACATGGTTTGCCGCAACTGCCTGTCCGATGTGGCTTCGGTGGTCAGTTTATTTTGGAGCCCCGCTTGTCGCAGGTCTTGTAAATGGATTATTGCTTGGCAACCTTGGATATGGCTTATCAGTTGGTTCTACGGTAATGATGGCCTATATCGGTATGGTTGCCATCGGCGGATCCCTTCCAAGCGACTATGCTCTTGCAGGATATTTAGGTGTGGCAATGACGATGCTTGCCGGTACTGATCCTTCTGTTGGTCTTACGATTGCGGTTCCGTTGGGTCTTTTAGGTCTGTTGAGCTTTAATGTAAAAATGTCTTTGAACTCAATTTGGATTCATAGAGCTGACAGATATGCTGCTGAGGGTAATTCTCGTGGTGTTATTATCATGAATCTATTTGCTTCTCAGGTTTTTCCTTTTGTTACTTATGCTATCCCTTCTTTTTTGTGTATTTTCTTCGGTGCCAGTACACTTGAAACGTTGCTTTCGATTGTTCCTCAACAGGTGATTTCCATTCTTTCACTTGCAGGACACCTAATTCCCGCACTTGGCCTCGCAATGTTGATGGGAGTACTCTATAAAGCATCTCTTGTTCCGTTTTTTGCAGTTGGATTCGTACTTTCATCGTATCTTGGGCTTGGTACTATGCCTGTAGCAATTATAGGTGCTGCTGCTGGTATTTTGCATCTCATATATACCTCTGGAGATACCTCAGTACTTGAAAACCTTTCGTTTGACGAGATAGCTGAGGATAGAGGAGAAAAATGCGATACCAGCAAGAAACTCTCCAAAAAGACACTTCGTCGGTCATGGTTTGCTTGGCAATGTTGGGGGCAGATCTGCTACAACTATGAGCGCATGATGGGATTAGGATTTTGCCATTGCATGATTCCTGTTTTGGAGGAACTCTATGGTGGAGATAAAGAGGCGGTAGCGGCGGGACTCAAGCGCCATCTTGCATATTTCAATACTGAAAACACCTGGGGCTCAATTATTCCGGGTATTACTGCAGCAATGGAAGAAGAGCGTGCAAATGGTGCCGCAATTGATGATGACATGGAAAATAATCTTAAGACAGCACTGATGGGCCCAATGGCAGGTATTGGTGACTCTGTTACTCAGAGTCTTGTCAAAGTAGTTTTACTTTCTATTGCTATTGGTTTGGCTTCGCAGGGAAGTGCTCTTGGCCCGATTCTTCTTGTGGTTCTTTTTAGTATCTATGCTCTTGGTGTTGGATATTTCTGTTATTTTTCAGGTTATCGCTTTGGAAAGAATGCAGTAACAAAACTGCTGTCAGGTGGCCTTGTTAAACAGCTGACTGAAGGTTTGGGTGCCATGGGCATGATGGTAATTGGATGCTTGGTTGCTACAGTTATTCCGATTAAATGTCCTTTAACGTTTACCCTAGCGACTGGCGTCATTGAAATACAGACCATCTTAGATACTATTTTGCCGAAGTTTCTTCCCTTTGTAGCATTTTTACTGACGTACGTTGCTATTAGAAAAGGAGTGAAGCCAACAATAGTAATTGCTGTCATGTTTGTTGTTGCTATTGCGCTTTCTCTGACAGGTGTTCTTTTGTAATGGATTGTATTAGAGCATATAGGCCTTAATACATATGTAAATGAAGGAAAATATTGTTATGTCTACGCTTTTAGAAAAGCATTATGCTACCTTTGGCTCTTCTTGCCCTATAATTGGCTGTCTTCATATGCAAGCTTTGCCTGGTACACCGTTTTCAGATTCGAAAATTACGCTTAAGAATCAGATTGAGCGCTTAAAAAGAGATGCCTACACGCTTCAAGATGCGGGATTTGATGCTGTGGTTTTTGCTAATGAAGGGGATCGTCCTTACATAACTCCGGTAGGTTTTGATACAGTTGCAAATTATGTGAGAATAGCTACGGAAGTTATAGAAGAATTGAGTATTCCCTATGGCTGTGGAGTATTGATTGATCCTTTTGCAACGCTTGCTGCTGCGAAAGCTCTTGAAGCAAAGTTTGTCCGTACCTATGTTACTGGATCGTATGAAGGACTTTTTGGATCACAAAAGTTTAATCCAGGGGAGATTTTCCGCTATCAAAAGCAGATAGAAGCTACAGATGTTCGTGTGTATACGTATTTTGAGCCTCATGCGGGAACTTGTCTTGATGTGAGATCTAGTGAAGAAATGCTTGAGGCGGGAATTGCGAATCTTCCGATTGCAGGTGCGCTTTTTGGAGGTGCCCATGCGGGTCTTCCGCCTGAGGCTTCTCATATCGTGCGACTTAAAGAAGAATTTGCAGAAGTTCCGCTGATCATTGGCAGCGGAGGAACAGCTGAAAATATCAGCGAACTCTTACCTCACGCTGACGGGGTCATTGTTGGAACAAGCATTAAGAAAGATGGAATTCTTTGGAACAACGTTGATCCTGTTCGGGCCAAACGCTTTGTTAAAGCAGCAAAGAAACTCTAATTGATAAGACTCTCATGCATAGATGATACGTAGTGTATGCCCGCTTTTGCCTATCAACATGGCAAAAGCGGGTTTTATATTGCGTAGAAACCTTTGGTAGTCATCTATACTATGGGGTATCTCAATAGGGAAGATATCAGAATTACATACAGAAAGGACGCCATGAAGCTTGCGGTTGTTGGTACCGGAAAGATTGCACATCAGGTTGTGTCATACCTTGTTGAGTGGGGGTATGAGTTCGCGGCAATAGTAAGTACGCCTCGCTCTTTTGCACAGGCCACAGATCTTGCGCGGCTTACAAAAAGTGTTGCTTTCAGCTCTTTCGAAGATGCGCTGTCGGGCGCAGATTTTGATACGGTATATCTTACGACGCCCAACAATACGCACTTCTCGCTTGCCAAAACTGCGCTTGAAGCAGGAAAAAATGTCATTGTAGAAAAGCCCATTGCTTCAAACTTTGATGAAGCTTCGGAACTTGCCCGTATTGCTCGTGAGCATAAGCTCTTTTTGTTTGAGGCAACCACAACACTTTATCAACCCAACTACCAGGCCGTTAAAGAAGCGCTTCCAAGGCTCGGCAAGATTAGGCTTGTGTCCTCGAATTACAGTCAGTACTCCAGTCGCTACGAAGCCTTTTGCACGGGGCAAAATCCGCGTGCGTTTACTTTGGAGGCCTCAGGCGGTTCATTGATGGACATTGGTTTGTATGCGGTGACATGGATTGCGGGTCTTTTTGGCGCACCCAAACGCGTGCACCGGTTTGCAAACATTCAGCGCGGGATAGATACGTCTGGTATCACAACGCTCGACTATGGCGATTTCCAGGCTGTAGCTATAGACGCGAAGGATTGTGACGGACCAAATCGCTCGGTTATTGAGGGCGAGAAGGGCTATCTGGTACAGCATACGGCACCCGGAGTGTGTGGTCGGGTAACGCTGCATCTTCGGGGCAGGGAGACGGAAGAGATTGATATGAATCCCGACAACCATTATCAGGCGGAGTTTGAAATCTTTGCACGTATGATTGATTTAGGTGATTTGGCATATTGTTCTCATCAGCTTGAGACAAGTTTGGCAGTTTCTCGGGTGCTTACCGAAGCCCGGCTTGATTCAGGCATACGCTTTTCAGTGGACGCGTAACTTTTCCGAAAGGTTGATTGCCGTAAGTTACGCTCCCATCACGCGAGAAGATGCAAAGTGGACCTGTAAGCCGGGTTCTGTCGCGGACAACCATTTATCTACTACCGGCATTGCTACCGGTCTCTAGCGCGCAACCCGAGCGCAGTGCGGGCCACACCATGGCGCTCCTATTTGCGTTTGCTCCGGATGGGGTTTACCAAGCCACGCTGTTGCCAGCATGCTGGTAGTCTCTTACACTACCGTTTCAGCTTTTCTCTTTACGCGAATGCGCAGGTGAGAGTCTTCTTTTCTGCGGCACTTTCCGTCGGGTCACCCCGCCTGGCCGTTAGCCAGCATCCTGCCCTGTGGAGCCCGGACTTTCCTCATAGCACCCTTCCAATTAGCTGGACGGGCACTCCGCGGTTGTCTGGTCCACTTTGCATGGGCGATTGTATCACTAAACCAAGCTAAATAGAAAAGTTTGCTTTGTTGTGTATCTGACACTGGTACTATTAAAGGGTTGATATTCAAACGGAGTACATGGGGGAATTATGGGCCTACTAGACTTTCTAAAGAAACAGTCTGCCGGCGAGAAGAACGTTGTGCCGCAATCTGTCCACGTGCAGGAAGAAAAACTAACCGTTTTTGCACCCGCTACGGGTCGCGGCGTTGCTTTGGCCGACGTTCCCGATCCCGTGTTCTCCGGAGGCGTTTTGGGCGAGGGCTACGGCATCTGGCCTGATGAAGGCATTATTTATGCTCCCGTAAGCGGCGTTATCAGTGCAACCACTCCAACCATGCACGCCCTTGGTCTTACCTCAAAAGACGGTCTTGAGATTTTGATTCATGTAGGCGTGGATACCGTTGAGATGCGAGGCGATGGGTTTACTTCCTTTGTGAAGCAGGATGAAGAGGTTAAAGCCGGCCAGCCATTGATGAGCTTTGATTTGAAGAAGATTCGTGCCGCGAAGCATCCGGAAGTCATCATCATTGCGGTGACCAATACGTCTGAGCTTTCCGGGGTTACTCCCGTTGAACCGGCGGAAAAAATTGAAGCAGGAGCTCCCATCCTTCGCGTGTCTGAACAAACCGCCGGTGAGTAGTGGAGCATCCGTCATATAAAACGCTCAAGTCGGATTTTGAAGCAGTGGGAGAGATCGAGGATCGACGCAGCCGTTTTATTGCCCAACTTGCCCATACAGAATCTGAAGATGATGCGCATGCGTTTATCGCCGCCGTTCGGAGTCGGCACCATGACGCACGCCATAACGTGCCGGCATGGATTCTTTCGGATGGTCGTGAGCGCTGCTCTGACGACGGTGAACCGTCACGTACCGCCGGTATGCCAATCCTTGAGGTTTTACATGGCGCCGGTCTTGCCGACGTATGCTGTGTGGTGACGCGCTACTTCGGCGGCACGTTGCTTGGGCCGGGAGGTTTGGTCCGCGCATATACCGCAGCAGCACAAATTGCTCTTACGGATGCCGAGAAGAACAACTCACTTGTTGAAATGCGGTTGGTTACCCGCGTGATGCTGAGTGTTCCGTATACGCGCTACGAGCGGATACGTCATATGGTTTCTGATTTTGGGGGCAAGATAGTACGGAGCGATTTCGGAGCAGAAGTACTTCTCGCAATGGATTTCAAAAGCGGAGAAGAGGCGGCGTTTGTGGATGCGCTGAGAGAACTTGGCTCAGGTGACCTTGTGCCGACGGTGGAAACACCGCGCTTTGATACGTTTTAAGACGAGGCATACAAAAAGCGGACAACCCTGTGAGCTGTCCGCTTGTGTGGGTATGTCTTTGGCTGCGTACTAATTGCGTCCGCGACCGCC
This sequence comes from Atopobiaceae bacterium, assembly GCA_024691995.1. Classification (GTDB taxonomy): domain Bacteria; phylum Actinomycetota; class Coriobacteriia; order Coriobacteriales; family Atopobiaceae; genus Lancefieldella. Next base: position 95,310 of record JAILNA010000008.1, read on the forward strand.
GAGTGCGCGACCCATGCCGGACCATAGTTCCACCTCGACGTCCTTTGACTCGTCGTCCCAAAGCTCAAGAAGCTCTTTGGAAACGTACTCACGGCGGACGTCAGACTCTCCACCGTAGAGACGGAACCAATCGGCGCTCATGATGAGATAACCATCCTTGCCGGCATCCTTACCCCAGCTGTTCTCAATGCGCCACTGCTTTGCCTTACCGTCTTTGTCAAGTTCAACGCCTTGGAAGGTCATGGCGTGCGTGAGGTAGGTCTCATAGTGGTCAATCATGGACGTGCGATCCATGTCAAAGTCCACGCCAAAAAGGCCGTTGAAATCAACGGTATCGGTAGACAGGACATAATTGAAATCCTGAATGCGACGAGGGAATTCCTGCATGACGTCGCATGCCATGGCAACCGGATGTCCCGCTTTAAGAGAGGCAATGGTTGCGGCCTCAAGAACCTCCGGCTCAACGTTCAGGCAGCGTGTCTTCAGTCCGCCGAGAACGGAATCAACATGCTTGACACGATATACCTTACCGTAGGGGAACTGGGTGCCGGGAATGGAAACCAACGCAACAAAGTTCTCCGGGTTGATGTTGCAATACCGCTCGACAAATTGGAGCGGCGTAATACCAAAGTCGCGCAGAATTTGGGAGCCTTTCTCGTCCTTCTCGTCTGTTTCGCCCTTCTTGTCCGCAGTATTCTTTTTGCGGCTTTCTTTGGCGGAGTTGGCGTCGTCTGTTTTTTCGGAAGGCTCGATTGGGGAAAGCTTCTTGGCATCAGCCTTGCAATTCTTGCCAACCTTGAGCTCAAAGTCAAACTTGATTGGCGGTTCGCCAAGGCAGACGGAAAGAATCTTGTAGAAATCGCCGAGCATTTTTTGTTTGGTTGCGTGGAGCTCATCAAGGGTTGCTCCGTTGGCCGCGGCCTTGCGGAGCAGTGCGGCGTCTTTGCGGAAAAGACGGTCGATGCGCGCGTCCATCTGGTCTGAGTTCTTAGAGCATGCAGTCTCAGGCATGACACTCTTGGGAACCAGTCCGTATTTCTTTACTAAGTTCATGGCAAAGGGATAGTAGCCACCGTCTCCGATGCCCTCGGTAAGAAGCGTCTGCACCAAGCGATCATCAGCAGGTTTGTTGGTAGTTTCGATGATATATTCAAGCGTTGAATTGACTTTTTCAAGCTTGTCGTAAAACATACCGTATGCCTGTGAAAACTCAAACGTATCCACGTCCAAAAATTTGATGGCTTCCTGGCGAAGTACGTTGAAAGCGGAAAACATCCAGCAACGCCCGCTTTGGCGCTGATTGGTAATATCGCCGGTCTTGGGAATGGAGATGCCATACGTATCGGTATAGCTGCGCATGGCGGTAACGTCGCGAGCGGCTGCCATGACATCCATGGACGTGACGGAGTTGCGTGCAATACGATTGGCTCGATCTTTGCCAAACGCCTTTTGCTGTTTTGCGGCCCATTTGGGGTCAATGGTTGCTTCAGCCATAAGAATCTCCTTACTGCGTTATGGACAAACGCTGTTCAGTATATGCAGAGACGAGAAGAACTTCTCGCCGGAAGAAAAGATGTAACAAAAATGAAAACGTGCGCCACGTGATGTGACGCACGTCTAAGAGAATGCCGGCCTTAATCAGAGCAAGCAAGCGATCCCATGGGATCCCACGGCTCAAGTACCGTTGGCGTTTCGGTATCGAAGATATGACGCTGTTCAGGAGTGAGGTACTTTTTATCAACGACTACCTGGTATACGTACTCGTCAAACCAAGGGTCAGAGATGGTATCAAAGCCGTCGCGACCGTGGTCCTTACCCCAGCTGTTCTCAACCTTCCAGAGGGTAGTATTGCCCTCGGCGTCCAGGTTAACGCCTTCAAGAACCATTGCGTGGGTCATGAGAGACTCGCCGTAGTCAAGGCGCTCGGCGCGGTTGAGCGCTCCTTCAACAGGGAAGCCAAAGAGACCGTCGATGTCGAGGGCGCGGGTATCCATGATGCCCTCTTCACGCAGGTAAGATTGGTCAACGTCGCAACCAAACCAGACGGGCAAGTTGTCTTTGAGCTGAGCTACGGCAAGGCGCTTGAGCTCGGAAATCTCAAGGTTAAGGTAGTGAACGCCGCCGCCCTCAACAACGTTACCCAAACGAGAAACGGTGTAGGTGTGGTTGAAAGGCTTATCAGCAGTAGGAGCGGAGATGATTGAAATGTAATCATCAAGGTTCATGTCAACGGTCTTTGTGAAGAACTCCTGAGGGGTAAAGGTGCCGGAAAGAACAAGCTTGTCGTCCTTATCGCGCAGACGTGTTTCAAAGTGCGCCGGCGGCTCACCAAGACAGGTGACGAGAAGCGCATATACGTCTCCCATCATTTCCTTTTTCATCTCACGAAGTGTCTCAAGCGTTTCTCCTGCCTCGTGGGTCTCGCGCAGACGTTTGGCGGCGCCACGCAGATAGCGGGTGAGATACTTGTCCATATCGTGGGTATTGCTGGAGTTTTCGGTCTCGGGCATGGCCTCTTTAGGCACGACACCATACTTTTTTACCAGGCTCTTGAACATATCCCACTGTCCACCGTCACCAATAGGATCAGTCAAAAGAAAAGCTACCAGGCGGCCGTTGAGGGGCTCATCAAGGGTATCAAGGATATTCTCAAGAAACCAGTTGGACTTCTCCATCTTGTCCCAAAACAGGGGATAGGCCTGTGAAAGCTCAAAAGTGGAAAGATTGTATTTCTTGATGATGCGGTAGCGGAAGGTGTTTAAGCTTGCAAACATCCAGCAGCGACCGGACCGCTTTTGATTGGTGCGCTCTCCCTGTTTGACCTCCACATCAAAAGACAGTGGATTTTCCGCGACGCCCTCGGGAACACGCGCAGCCTTGCGTACACCGGCGGCGGTGGCGGCGTTTTTGGCAACTAAATTTGCACGGTCAGCGGCAAAATGCTTCTGAGCAGCTGACACGTCATCAAGCGTAATGCTTTTCATTTCGTCCATAGTACCCCTTACGGTTTGAATGACAGAACTGTTTGAGTATATGCCCAGAGGGGCCAATCAATTTCAGAGAGTTATCCAATTGGAACTTTTCTCATCAAAAGAGCAATAAAAAATATTTGCACAAATTTGACCTGCGGTTCTTTTTCTTTTTGCTGCTAGAACATATGTTTGTATTAACGGCATGAAATGATGCTTTCAGGTATAGTAGAAAAGCGAGAAGAACTACGCTCAGAGAAGCCTTTTTAGCCTGTGGCTCTTCTCGCCATACAAAACGAGAGTACAGACACGAAAGAGAAGACATGGCATTTGTACATCTTCATAACCACTCGGATTTTTCCATTTTGGATGCCGCTACCCGCGTGAACGATATGGTTAAGCGAGCAGTTGATCTTAAGATGCCTGCTCTCGCACTTACGGATCATGGATATCTGTTTGGAATACCTGACTTTGACCTTGCCTGCCGCAAGTATAATGACGCTCAAAAAGATATGCAGCAATGGCGCTCTGACCTCGAATGCTTCCAGAAGAATTGGGATCTGGAAGAACCTCCGGCAGATGCTTTGGACGCCGGTGAGCATGACCGTATGCACCGTCAATGGGAGAGCGATACTGCTATTTGGAATAAGACGCATGATATAGAAGCGGTAAAAGCAAACAAACCGCATCCGCTGATCAAACCCATTTTTGGTTGTGAAGCATACTTTATTACGGATGACTGTATCGAGCGCGGAACCAAACAGACTCGCTATCACTTGATTCTTCTCGCCAAAAATGAAACAGGCTATGTCAACCTTATGAAGATGATGTCAGAAGCGGCAAGTAAGGAGATGTTCTACTTTAAGCCTCGCACCACCTTAGATATGCTTCGTCGCTATCATGAGGGGATTATCTGCACATCTGCCTGTGTGTCAGGCATCATTCCTCGTAGTTTTTTTGCAGGGCAGCCGGAAGAAGCAGAGCGCTGGGCGCTTATTTACAAAGAGATTTTTGGTGATGATTTCTATCTTGAAGTGCAAGATCATGGTCTGTCAGATCCCAACTGGAACGGCTTTACGGATCGCACGCTGTCGGAGCAAATTTTAAACCTTGGGCATAAGCTCAACATCAAGGTAGTTGCTACCAACGATAACCACTATCTCACTCGTGAAGATGCCTCTGTTCAAGATATTGCAAGTTGTATTGGTACGGGTTCAAAGTTTGCTGATGCCAATAGAAAGCGCATGTCGGGCAATGAGTTTTATTTCAAAACAGAAGAAGAAATGCGTGAGATTTTCTCGTGGGCTCCCGAGGTGATTGATAACACGCTTGAGGTTGCCGATAAGTGCGACTATGAGCTGGACTGGACGCATATGTATTTGCCAAAGTTTCCTGACCTTGCTGAAGGGGAAACGTCTGAGGAGCGCTTCCGTAGGGAATGTGAAGAAGGACTTGTGCGGCGCTATGGAGAAAACTGGCGCGAAGTGGAGATTAGTGGCATCAATGTTAAAGAGCGCTTTGAATATGAGTATGACATTATCTGTAAGAAAGGTTTTGCGGATTATTTCCTCATTGTTCAGGAGTATGTGCGCTGGGCCAAACAAAACGGTATTGGCGTTGGACCTGGTCGCGGATCTGCAGCGGGAGCCATCGTTGCTTATGCGATGGATATCACCACCTTTGATCCGCTTGAAAACGGCCTCATGTTTGAGAGGTTCCTCTCGCCACAGCGCTCTGAGATGCCTGATATTGATATGGACTTTGACGATGAGCGTCGTCTTGAGGTTGTTGAGCACGTTCGTCAGCTCTATGGCCCAGAGCGCGTCAGCCACGTTATTACGTACTCTACCATTAAGGCAAAGCAGGCCATAAACGATGCGTGTCGTGTACTTGACTATCCGGTTTATCAGGGACAGCGCCTTTCAAAGATGATTTCAAATGATCCCAAGGCGCAGCTTTCCAAGGTGCTTCACAAAGGTGATGGTGAAAAAAACGATCTCTACAATCCTGATTTTGAGGAAGCATACAACACCGAGGAGGCTTCTCGGGAAATAATCGATGCCGCCCTTGCCATTGAGGGCCTGCATCGCGGCGAGGGCGTTCATGCGTGTGCCGTTCTCATTGCCCCCACGCCCGTCAACGATCACGTACCCACAAAGATGGATACCAAAGGCGAGGTTGAAATTACCCAGTTCGAAGGCCATTCGGTTGCGGACATGGGCCTTTTGAAGATGGACTTTTTGGGACTTAGAACTTTGACGGTTATTTCTCGCGCGCTCAAAAACATCAAGGCAAATTTTGATGTCGATATTAATGTTGACGAGATACCCTTTGAGGATCCTGAAATCTATCGGCTGATGCGTGAAGGTCGCACCTCTGGGGTTTTTCAGATTGAATCCGCAGGTATGACGGCAACCATCAAGGGCATGCGTCCAACCGAGTTTAAACACATCGTCGCACTTATCGCCCTCTATCGCCCCGGTCCTTTGGGAGCGGGAATGGTGTCCAGCTATATTGACCGCATGAATGGTCGAGAAGAGCCGGTTGACTACGATCCTCGTCTGCATGATATTTTGGCCGAAACCTATGGCACCATGGTGTACCAGGAGCAGGTCATGCAGATTTCCATGAAGATGTCCGGCTTTACGGCGGGCGAGTCCGATAAAGTTCGCAAGGCTGTGGCAAAGAAGAAAATCAAACTGATGCAGGAGGTTATCCAGCACTGGGATGACGGTGCCGATGAAACCATGGAGCAGCACTGGAAAGAAGGCGCCGTTCGTAATGGTTTTAAGCGAGAGACCGCAGAAATCATTTGGGAAGACGTTCTTAAGTTTGCCTCCTATGCGTTCAATAAGTCCCACTCAGCGGGCTACGCTATTTTGGTTATGCAAACGGCTTGGTTAAAGGCACATTATCCGCATGAATACATGGCGGCGGTGCTTACCTCTTTTATGGGTAAAACGGACAAGATCGTTCACTATGTTTCGGCGTGTCGACAAGAGGGAATTAAGGTAAGCCAGCCGGATATCAATGAATCCGGCCGTGACTTTACCGCAACAAAAGAGGGTATTCGCTTTGGCTTTGCGGGTATTCGCGGCGTGGGCGCCGGTGTGGCGGAAGCCATTATGGCCGAGCGTCAGAAGAAAGGTCCGTTTAGCAACCTTCGGGACTTTATCGATCGTATGGATGCAAGCCAGGCAAAACGTAATGTTGTCGAGGCACTCATTAAAGCCGGTGCATTTGACTCAACGGGATATACCCGTATGCAGCTTATGAAGCTTATTGATAAGAGTAATCCTGAAAATATTTTGGATTCTGCGGCAAAGCGCCAAAGGGATAAAGCGTCCGGACAGATTTCGATGTTTGACCTCTTTTCTGAAGTTGAGGGTTCAGGGTTTACGGAGGATTTTCCGGATCCTGATGGAGTGGAATGGGAGCGCCGCTTTAAGCTGAGCCAGGAATACGATGTGCTGGGCATTTACGTTTCCGATCATCCGCTCACGCCGTATGCGTATGCTCTGTCGCTTGCACGTGATTATGAACTTGTCGATATTGATGCAACAGAAGAATACCGTGCCCCTGACGGTGGCATTAAAGAAAGGTTTAAGGTACCTGAGGGCGAGAATATCCGTCTTTCGGGCATGGTTACAAACATCCAAAAGCGTATAACAAAAAACGGCGACCCCATGGCCATCGTTACCTTGGAGGACATGGAAGGAGAGCTTTCTTTGGTTCTGTTTCCAAAGGCATACAAAAAATATGCCTCTACGCTGGCGGGAAGTGTTGACCCAGAAACCGGAGAGACGCAGGGCGATGTTATCGTGGGTGTTTTCGGCAAGCTTGAGCGATCGGATCGAGGTACGCAGTTTATCTGTTCAGGGGTTACTCCCATTGAATTGAATGAGACTAACAAGCGCCCGCGCGTGCTTGAGATTCAGATTCCTGTCTCAAAGTTTTCCCGCGCCAACTATGAGATGCTCAGTCAAATTTTTAATAAGTACCGTGGAAATGACTGCGTTGAACTTCGGATTGAGAGCACTCAAGGCGACGTTATGCACATGGAGATAGCTACGCGTGTGGATGCTCGCAATATGGCAATGATTACAGAGCTTTCATATGTGCTTGGCGAGAAGGGCTTTGCTCATGTAGTTTAGAATCGACGTTTCAAAAATGTTATTTAATTTGTAACATTTGCGATTGAGAATCTAAGGTATGGGGAATACTGTTGAAGTAATCATCGCTTGCATTGAGCGGTGTTAAGGAGAGGAGAAAAAATGGCAGAGGCCAAGTTTTACCGTTGTGAGCACTGTGGAGCTATCGTATATGTTGTTGAGGATAAAGGGGTTACCCCATCTTGCTGTGGTGAGCCAATGACACTTCTTAAGGCCAATACAACTGACGGTGCTACAGAAAAGCACGTTCCGGTTGTTTCTCGTGATGGCTTTAAGCTAACCGTTAAGGTTGGCGAAGTTGCGCATCCTATGCTTCCTGAGCACTATATTGAGTTCATTGCTCTTGAAACAGAGCAAGGTATAAATCTGAAGCGCTTGAACCCAGGTGAGACACCTGAGGCTCACTTTGCACTTCCTGAAAACCAGAGTGGCGTTGCGTACGAGTTTTGTAACCTGCATGGTCTTTGGAAGGCAGAGTTCTAAGGTTTGGCATGATTTTCTCGCAACAATACGTGCGTTTATAATGCGTGCGTTGCGTGTTTTATGTACACGTATTACGTGTTTTCTTAAGAGCTGTAGAAAGTACAGCTCTTTTTTATTGCTTTTGGGCATACTTGTTTTGTTGTGGTAGAGCGCGAAAGAGAGTGAACCATGAGAGTTGCCATTGCACAAATGAATACCCATACCGGAGCCTTGTCGGAAACGTGTGAGCAAATGCTTGCGTATGCTTGTCGCGCACAAGAGGGAGATGCGGATCTTGTTATATATCCGGCTCCAACCCTCACCGGTCTTATGGCGCTCAGTGATGCCACGATTGACGACTTCCTCGGAGATCTTTTTACGGCCTTGCAGGCACTTGCTGAAAAGCTCCCGATACCGGCGCTTATACCGGTGGTTGTGCAAAAGGATGGAGAACTTCTCCAAGAAGCTATGTTTCTTCGAAAAGGACATGTAACGCCTCTGCGTCTTGCAGCGGAAATTGCCCATCTCAGTGCTTTGACACGGGGTTCTCTTACAGATGCCGCCGCAAAAATGATGGGTTTTGGTGATTTGAGTTTTGATTTACCCTGCTTTGAAATGCAGGATCTTTCTATAGGCGTTGCCTTCACCTATCAAGAGCTTAATGCGTGGAAAGATACAGATCAGTCGGCAGATATCCTGCTCTACCTCAGTTCGTTGGGGTATATCCTCCATGACAAAAACACGGCTATGGGGCTTCACGCAGAAAATAGCCGCTTTGTCTCAGATACCAATGAACTGGGTACGTGGATTGTCGCTGTCAATCCCGTTGGCCTTTATGGTACGCACGTGTACATTGGATCAAGTTTTGTTATGACCCCAGATGGTCGGCTGACAAGTTGCGGAAAAGCTTTTGAGGAAGACCTTGTTTTTTCCGACTTCTCAAAGCCGTCTGACACGGATACGTCCGTTACGGAGTCGTCTGTCACGGACACACCTGTTACGGATGTATTTGCCACGGGTGCATCCGTATCTGCTGCGGACGAGCCCGCCAATAAAGCGCATCAAGAGACCTTGAACACGTATGATATGACCGACGTTGCGTGGAGGGCACTTCAGCTGGGATTGACGCAGGCAGTTATCCAGGGAGGCTTTAAGGGCGTCGCCGTTCTTCTCGACAACTCGCTTAATGCCCACGTGGTGGAAGCTCTTGCAAAAAGTGTGCTGAGTGAGAACCAGGTGTACATACAGAAATCGCATGCGCATGACCGGTTGGAGAAGAATGTTGAATACGCGCGTTTGGCTGCGGTTGCTTGCGAGAAGAACCTGCTTGTTTTAGCCACCGAGAATAAGACTGATATCGCTTTGAATCCGAGTGGTATACATGCTACCAGCTCACTCTATATTCTTGGGGATTTTTATTTGTCTGAAGTAAGAGATCTTGTAGAGCCGGCTTCTTTGGATGGAGAGACTGAGTTCCAAGAGGCCCCAAGTATGGTCAGTGGGCTAGACGGAGATATGACACCGTTTGCAGATGAGACGGAGCGGGATGCCTTTGTCGATCATGTGCTAACTCAGATTCTTGAGGGAAACAAAAGCGTCAGAAGCCTCTTTTTGAGCGTTGAGCATCCAAAAGTTGCAGAGCGTGTTTGTGAGACATTTCAAAAAAATACGTTTGCTCGGCAGAGTATGCGGCCCATTCTTACTTTCTCAAAACATTCGATTGTTGAGGAAAGTTTTCCACTCTTTTCCATGTGGAGAGACACGAGGACAAGTGAAGTACCAAGGCAGGATACCTCCACTCTTTTTGACGGACTACGTTCATCGGCGGAACACGCCTTTTCAAATTCGGTACCCGAGCAAACGGAGGCGCCTTCTCCTGAAAGCGTTCAGGAAATCCTTGAATACCTGCGGGAATTCTCAGGTCTTGAAGGGGCGGGTGTCATGTTCGGCGTACCAAAAATGTGGCGGGGGCCGTTTTCGGAAAACTAATACAATCTCTGTGATAAAATGGAACGAACGTTCTTATCGTCTCCAAGGAGGTGCTGTGGTAATTTTAGGAGTCGACCCGGGTCTTGCACATACCGGTTGGGGCATTGTTGAAACTCGCGGGTCGGTGTGCCGCGCTCGCGCCTACGGTTGCGTGGAGACAAAGGCTCAAGAGCCCATCGATATGCGTCTCGGTAGAATTTATGATGAGCTCTCTCGGGTTATCCAAAAATATGAGCCCACGGCCCTTTCCATTGAAGGTATTTACTTTGGACAGAATGTTCGCTCCGCCATTCCAACGGCTCAGGCGCGGGGAGCGGCAATCGTTGCGTGTTCAAAAGCCGGCCTTACCGTGGGAGAATACACACCTATGCAGATTAAGCAGGCCGTCGTTGGTACGGGTTCTGCCGATAAGGCTCAGGTTATGTATATGATCCGTTCCGTTTTGGCGCTCGACCATGAACCTCACCCCGATCACGCCGCAGACGCACTGGCGGCAGCGGTGTGTCATGCAAACCTCACAAGAACGGAAGAGCTTGGCAAAAGGAGAGTCCGTCTATGATTGTGCAACTTACCGGAACACTGCTTTCTGTTTCGCCATCTCTTGTGGTTCTTGATGTCAACGGCGTTGGGTATGAACTTGGCGTTTCGGCTAACACCGCGGCATCTCTTCCGCAGGCAGGAGAAGCGGGCGTTACCATTCTTACGCGGATGGTGGTGAGAGAAGATGCCATGGAACTTTATGGATTTTCTTCGCGAGAAGAACGTGCTCTTTTTGATCGCTTGCGTGCTATCTCCGGCATTGGTGCAAAGCTCGCGCTTTCCGTTCTTTCAACGTTCACGCCCCAGCAGCTTGCAAGTGTGGTGGCCTCTGAAGACGTAACCCGCATGACACAGGTTGCGGGGCTCGGAAAGAAAAAAGCCGGTAGGATGCTTGTTGAACTTTCGGATGTTTTTGCAAAAGATGCAGAGCTCAGAAACCTCGTGGGTCTTTCTAGTCTATCGGATACAAACGTGTCGGGAGGACTTTCCGCTCATACGTCGCTTGACGATGAGGTAACGGAAGCTCTTCTCGCCATGGGCTTTACTTCGCAAGAAGCCGCTTTGGCTCTTGAGGGTAGGCAAGAGGCGGGTGCTCTTTCCATTGAGAAGGCCATGAACTATGCACTTCGTCGTCTAGGAAGTGGTAACTAATGTGGGAAGCGGACGCAGAGGATTTGTTTGGAAAGTCGTCTCCACAACAAACCCATCAAAGGACCCAAAAATCAAATCGGATGGTTTCTGGCGAACTTGGTCCTGAAGACATTGAGCAGGAACGGTCTTTGAGACCAAAGACGCTTGATGAATATCTTGGGCAGTCGCGCGTAAAAGAGAACCTTCGAGTTCTTATTCAGGCTGCAAAAAAGAGGGATGAACCGCTTGACCACGTTATTTTCTCGGGTCCTCCGGGATTGGGCAAAACAACACTTGCCGGTGTCCTTGCAGGCGAGATGAATTCAAAACTTCATACTACTTCCGGTCCTGCTATTGAAAGAACAGGAGATTTAGCGGCCATTCTTACAAACTTGGAGGAGGGAGACATTCTTTTTATCGATGAGATTCACCGCTTAAATCATCAAGTTGAAGAAGTTCTCTATCCTGCCATGGAAGATTTCTTTTTGGATATTGTTATCGGTAAAGGCCCGGCTGCCCGCTCAATCAGACTTGATATTCCACGCTTCACTCTTGTAGCGGCAACCACAAGAACAGGTCTTTTAACGGGTCCTTTGCGTGATCGCTTTGGTATTGCGTACCGCCTTGACTATTACTCCGTTGAGGAGCTCAAAACTATTGTTTTGCGTTCGGCTACCATCTTAGATGTTTCCATTGACGAGCAGGGGGCTTTGGAAATTGCTTCTCGCTCTCGCGGTACACCTCGGTTGGCTAACCGTCTTTTGAAGCGAGTTCGTGACTATGCTCAGGTCAAAGCAGGCGGAATGATTACATGGGAAATTGCAGCGCAGGCTCTGTCATTTTTTGATATTGATGAGCTGGGGCTTGACGCTATGGACGTCAGCGTGCTCCGCGCGCTGTGCCAGACGTTTCACGGTCGTCCGGTTGGTCTTACGACGCTTGCGAGTGCTGTTTCGGAAGATCCTTCTACGCTTGAAGATGTGTATGAGCCGTTTTTGTTACAGCAAGGTCTTATTATCAGAACGCCGCAGGGACGCCAAGCCACCCAGAGTGCGTTCAATCATTTGAGTATACCGTTCCCCTCACAACGTTAGGATTTTATATGCTGCAGCGTGATTACATACTTGAGATTATTGCTGACTTTAGCAGGGCTGTTACGCAAGCTCTCAAACAGGCATACGATACCAAAGATCCCAAATCTTTGGAGATAGTTGAGCAACAAGTTGCAGAGCTTATCGATTTGTCTCCTGAGACTGCATGTGCTCTCGCTCCGGATTCGCTTGTAACAATGATGCTCCTGTCGGGAGTAGCGGATTCCGTGGCAGAGTATGTGAGCTATGCACTTGAACGTGCTTCTCGCATATACGATCAACTGGGAAATACTGACGCATCAGGTCTTCGGCATCTTCAGGCACAAGCCGTAGCAGAATCGTTCAACTGTGATTTGAGTGCCGTGCCAAAAGAGTTCGCTGAACTTGAGGCCGAGTGTTTTGAAAAGTAGCTTGGGCAGTACCGTTTACACCGATTACTACCGCTCACGCCAATTTTACTACCGCTTGCCTTTTTCACGACTCAGTTTGGTATCAGCCTTCCTATACTCAAATTAAGAGAGTTTTGCTAAAAAGTCTTTAGCGAGAAGGGATCTTTATGGCAGGACAAATTCGGATTACCCCAGATCAAATGCGCTCCCGTGCAGGAGAGTATCGTCAGCAGCAAGATCAGGTGGGAGAGGTAATCTCTCGTATGGACTCCCTTCTTTCACAACTTCAAGGAGAATGGGAAGGATCTGCTTCTCAGGCCTATGCCGAGCGTTTTAGTGAGCTTCGTCCCGGCTTTGTAAAAGCACAAGAGCTTATCGGTGAGATTGCACAAGCCCTTGATGCAACCGCACGCTCTCTTGAAGAGACCGATGCAAGTATTGCAGCACAGTTTCGCGGCTAACCCATTAGTTATTTAACGTAATCGCCAAGAGCCGCCTATTGAGATATGGGCGGCCTTTTTATAAAACATATCTTTTGAGTGAGAAAGGAGTTTTCCTATGGATGTGCGCCCTCACCATCTCCTTATAACTTATTTGGGAGAGCGTGAGAGCTTTACGGTACCTATCGATGCCACCTCCTATGGAATCTTTCCTATCTCAAATAAAGCAGCAGATGATACGGCAAAGTGTATAGCCACGCTTACCTCAACAAGAAAGGGCCTGAGCCTTACCGCAGAGTCCCCATATCGCTTTTCAGAAGAGGAGTATGAAAGTACGTCTGTAGCTTCTGGGAAAAGGGCCTCACAAGAGTACTTCTTTAAAAATGTTGAGAAGCCCCTCTTTTTAGTGCTTGAAGGGGAGGGCGACTGTAGAGGTGCGCGTCTCTATATCCGTCCCTCAACGCTTGGATTTCGTACCTGTCACAAGTGGGGCTTTGCCCACGACACCACACTTACCATAGGCTCCGATCCCCAAAGCACCTTCAGCTATGGAGATCCCCATATCGCTCCTCTTGAGGCAACACTGACCCTTCACCACACCACCTTTAGTCTAAAGACAGCGAAGGCTTCAGGATATCTCTATCTCAACGGCAAAAGAGCTGTACCCGATAGCACCTATAGCCTAAAGCCCACAGATACCTTGCGTCTTTTAGATCTCACCATCTCAGTCTTTCCCAGATTTATCGTATGCAATGAGTCGGAAGCTCTCACAAAACACCTTCCAAAAGATGTGGTCCTTCTGAGCTTTCAAGAGCTGGCAAAAAAGCTGCCCGCAGCTTTTAAGAGCCATACGCAAAAGTCTCAAAAGCTCTTCTCGCCTGCTCCTCGTCTGATAAAACGGGTGCACCCCATTGCTCTTTCGGTTGAGGCTCCTCCGCAAAAGAAAGAGGTGGACGATACACCGCTTATCGTACGTATGGGGCCTTCTGCCGTGATGGGGTTGGCCTCTTGTTTTATGGGGGCATCTGCTTGTGTGCGTATCTTGCAAGGCGCAGACGTGCTTACATCTGCTCCCTCACTTGCCATGTGTGTCTCACTTCTTGTGGGTATGCTCATCTGGCCACCCATATCCAGGCGCTATGAGAGACGCAGGGCACGTGAGAGTGAGAAAGTCCGCTACAGTGCCTACGAGAGCTATCTTGCACATATCGAGTGGAGGCTCTCCAAGGAAAAAGAGGCACAGGCAGCCATCTTAAAAGAGATGCGCACCTCACCTTCTTTGTGTCTTGAGCGCGCCTTTACCCAAGACAGACATCTTTTTGAGCGAACCCTTCAAGACGGGGACGCTTTGGTTTTGAGAGTGGGTACAGGAGATCTTCCTCTTGAGGCAGATATTTCCTGGCCCAAGGCAGGCTTTACGCTTGTACCTGATCCTCTTTTAGAGGCAGCCCTTGCACTCTCAGAAAAGCCCCAGGTACTCAAAGAGGTACCCATTGCCTTTGATATGGGGGCATATAGTGTTTTGGGTATAGCAGGTGCGCAGGATATCCGAGACGCCCTTATCCGCTCGCTTATTACCCAGATGTCCACCTGCATTGCTCCTTCAGAGGTCGTGTTTGCGGCATTTCTTGATCCTTCCAAGAAGCGTCTTGCAAAGACGCTGCGCTCACTTTCGCTCACCCATGCTCCGGATAACAAAACCATCTTGGTTGCAACAAGACAGACAGATGCTCATGACCTTGATCTTTTCTTGGCACACACACTAGGTCCTCGCTTTGCCAGAAGCGACCAGAGGGGCATCTTTGCTCCTCACTATGTGATACTTGCAGATAGTGTGCGTCTCACCTCGTCTCTTACGATACTTTCCCGTATTGCAAGTGAGCATCCAAAAGGGGTCACGCTTATCTATACCGCAGAGAGCCTTGAGGGCCTTCCGCACTTCTCAGAGCTTATTGTGGACCTAAAGAAAAAAGACACCTCAACAAACTCTCAGACGAAAAGCTCCTGTGACGGGGATCTCTCTTCTAACGCACACAACCGCTCCCGTCTCTTTGTGGCCAAAAATACCGCTGCCACGACATACTGCTTTTTGCCCGATGCCTACCCAAGTGAAGGGAACCTCAAAGACCTTGCGTGTGCACTCTCACACATACACATACAAAAGCGCACAGAACACTTTGTGCTTCCCTCTACCCTTGGCTTTCTTAAGAGCATGGGAGCAACCTCTCTTGAGACCTTGGATATTGCCAGAAGATGGCAGGAGGCGGATGCAACCAAAACGCTTGGTGCTCCCATCGGAGTTGACGTAAGCGGAGAGCCTCTCATCTTGGATGCTCATGAGGTGGCAGACGGACCACACGGCCTTGTGGCAGGAACAACCGGCTCCGGTAAAAGTGAGCTTTTAGTAAGCTGGATAGCATCTCTGTGTGTCAACTTTCCTCCCGAACAAGTCTCCTTTGTTCTTATTGACTACAAAGGAGGAGGACTTGCCTCAGCCTTTACGCGCAAAAATCTCACACTTCCGCATCTGACAGGAACCATTACCAATCTCGACGGATCTGAGATAGCCCGCTCGCTTACCTCTCTTCGCTCAGAGCTTACACGCCGTCAACGCTTGCTTGACAAGGCCAAACAGACAACCGGTGAGGCCACCATGGACGCACTGTCTTATATGCGGCACTTCATAAAAGGAGACTTAAGCGTCCCCATGCCACATCTTTTTATCGTGGCCGATGAGTTTGCGGAGTTAAAACAACAAGAGAGTGACTTTATGGAAGGGCTTATCTCTGCAGCTCGTATTGGACGCTCACTTGGAGTGCATCTTGTCCTGGCAACCCAAAAGCCAACAGGTGTTATCTCAGAGCAGATAGCGGCAAACTCCCGCTTTCGGGTGTGTTTGAGAGTGGCTGATGCGGCTGACTCCAAAGAGATGCTCAGAAGAGCGGATGCCGCCACGTTGGAAGGACCAGGACGGCTTTATCTGTTGGTTGGCTATGAGGAGAGATATACCTTAGGTCAGGCGGCATATGCAGGGACCACCTATCACGCGCATACAAAAGGTACAGATGATACAAACATCGTGGAGCTCAGAAGTGCCACCGGACGCACTCTGGATCGCTTTGTCGTAGATGAGGGTGAAAGTGATGCTTTTAGCGCCACCGAGCTTGACGTTACCTTACAAGAGATAGTGCGGGTAGCAGAAGGCAGATGTGCACGCAGGCTCTGGCTTGATCCTCTGGAGGCACACCCCACCCTTATCTCCTTAAAAGAGCGCTATCCGGATGTTCACTCACATGATGAGCCCTGGGAGCTTAACCCTGTGATAGGTGAGATAGATGATCCGGCACACCAAGAAAAGCGTGCATTGACGCTGCCTTTAAGTCGCGAAGGCAATGCGGTGATTTATGGGTCGGTAGGAACGGGCGCAGAAGAGCTTGCGTCAACTCTTGTATATAGTCTCTTACAAGATCATAGCCCGCGCGATCTTAACCTCTATATCTTGGACTTTGGGTCCGAGCTCTTACGCTCTTTTGAGGAACATCCCTGTGTAGGAGATGTGGCCGTGAGTTCGAACGAAGAGAAGGTCAAACGTAGTCTTGATATGCTTGAGGAAATGTTTAAGGTTCGCTCTCAGGTACTTGCTCAGGCTGGCTGTAGCTATAAATCCTATCGCTCAAGAGCCAAAGGTCAGGATATGCCTTCTGTCGTTGTTATCATAAATCAGATTGCCGTGTTTTATGAGGTATTTGGAGAAGTAATGACTCAGCGCTTGAGTTCTCTTATCCGAGAGAGCGTACGCTGTGGTATCTATATTGTTGCAATCGCCACTGCACTTAGTGATGTACGTTTGAAGATGCGTCAGAGTTTCAAAAACGTACTTTGTCTTCCACTCAACGATGAACAGGAATATTCTAATATCCTTGGAATTATGCGCGGAATTAAACCTCCTTCTCTTTTTGGACGGGGTCTTACGAAAGGCAACAGCGACACTCGAGAGTTTCTTGTCTTTCAGAGTGCTTTTATTGCAGATGAGGGAGAAGACAGTTTTGAGATGGCACGTGCACTTTGTGCACACGCACAAAACGTATGTACGCAAAGTGCTCCTTCTGTACCGTGCATGCCCAAAACCCTTTATGCCAAAGACCTCATTGTATATAGTGAAGGCCTTACCAAGCTTCCGCTTGCGCTTGATTTTGATACGCTAGAGCCTGTAAGTGTTAACCTCTATCAACATCTTTTAGTGCGTATTGCTTCTCGTTTTGTAGAGTATTGTTTGCCGCTTGTTAGTGGTCTTATTGATCTTCTTCGACAGATGGACTATGAGGTAGTAGTACTTGACCATAACTATCTGCTTGAAAGTGTTCCTGAAGAAGTCGCCCATCGTACCTCAAGCCAAGATGTGGCAAACACACTGGTAAGGCTTGTCCAAAAGCGATCATCTGGTGACTTTCTCAAGCCGATGGTATGTATTGCTCTTGATACACCCACACTTCTTATGTCTCCCAATAACTCTTCTGCGCTTACCGAGATTAACTCAGCGCTTTCTACTCAAGGTGTTGCAGACGGAGTACGTTATATCTTCGTTACAAGTGCTGCTTCAGCTACCAAATACATTACACAGCCTTTCTGCAGTGCACATACTACTCGAGAAGATGGAGTGTGGGTAGGGGAAGGCCTTGCAAATGCATCAGGTGCTTTCAACATAGGCTATAAGACCATCTCAACTTATCCGAAAAACACTGCAAAGGAAGGCTTTGTAATCAAAGATACTGAGTTAGTACGAGTCCGTTATCTACAAGGAGATGAGTAAAATATGGCATCTGAAGTAACCATAAAATCTGATACTGAAATAGTAGAATCGTACTGTGAAGGTCTTGCAATAGAACTTAAAGCTTCTCTTTTAGAACCCGTATCAGAAGATACAACACCGGTTGCCGCGGCGTGCTATCACACCCATAAAGCTTCGAAAACCACCTGTAATGATCTTAGAGATTGTTTGTTGCAAGATATTTCCAATATTCGCTCTATAGCAGGAGCGTTTCAAGAAACAGATGAAGCGACTGCCCATACTTTTCAATCAATGGAGTAGAGATGGAAAAGGTGCCTGAAGAGCTGCGGCTTGCTTACCATAGAAGGAAAATGAATGAATTTGAGCGTAAGCATGAGGAGCTCCTAAAAGAGATGAGAGTCCTTGAGTGCACTTACGGTGAAACTATGGAGTCACTGATAAGATTGCGCCAATGGAATGAGGGTATGGCGGAGCTTGTTGATGGGAGTAATCTCCGCCTTTCTATGTTAATAGAAGATCTTGGCTATCTTAAGGTTCGTGTCGATTCAGACTATGAGGAGCTCTTCGACCAAAAGCGAGAAGAGATCCTCAGACTTGAACATGAGCAAGAAAACGAGAGTGATAGATATAGAAAAGAATACTTGAAAGAGCAGGAGGAATAGCTATGGGTGTTATCATTATGCCGAATAAGCTCACCTCTTTAATCGATAACAAAAAGACAAGCATGGAGAGTACAAAGGAGAGCTTAGAGGAGCTGCGAGCTAACATAAATAAGTTTGTAGGAGCCTTTGAGCTTTCTGGTGAAGCTTACAGTGCTGCAAAAGAAAAGCTGCAAGAGTATCGAATCTACATTGATGCTATTGAATATCGCATGCTGCTTATAGAAGAGTGTGACGCACGTGTGAAGTCTAAACTTTCAGTCTTTGGTGGTAAAGAGCCTGTTTTAGAAAGTGAATATGAAATCAAATACAAAGAAGCTCATAGTGCTTATATGTATCATATGAAACAATCCTACAAGTGGACACAAGCAGAACTCACCGGTGGTCGTATGCTCGCAGAGCTAGAGAGCTGTTTTGCTCAGACGGCTTACAACCAAGAAATGCTTGCTCAGGAATGGCTTGATAAGATTAATACCTATTTGGCTGAAACGAATGGCATCTATGCTCAGATAAACGAAATAGAGATTGCTCTTGCAAAGTGTGCGACTGCATTTAAACAGACAGGATATGATCAAAAGACTAAAACGTGGAAGAAACTGGACAATTTTTGGTCAAAAGACTTAAAACGAGCTTGTCATACTGATATGAATAGTCTTTTGACATATAACGAACAAGGTCTTCCCATATTTGATGAGGAACAATACAAAAGGCTCATGAATAAACCAGCTTCTTTGCTTTCAACATCTGAGATTGAGGTGTGGGAGAACTTTATCGATACGATAGCTGAGGCATGTGACTCAAACACCAACACGAAATTTAGTGATGAACAGAAAAAGAGCTATCGGGCCATTATGGATAGAGTTTGTGCTCTTGGTTATACAGCAAAAAGGACGAAGCTTACACGGGCTAATAGCCGCAAAGCTACCTATACGCTTGAAACCACCTATGAGATTAATCCTACCTTTGATGCCTTATGTCAGGTATATACAATACGAAAAGCTAACAAGGCTTTCTCATATTCTGAAAAAGGTGAGCATGGAGACGACTATCAGTCAATGCCTGCACATATCTATGCCGCCTGTTCCTTGTTCTCTCATCTCTTTAGACAAAACAGATCTTTTGTCGCCACACAAGACATTGCCTCTCTTCCCAATGATGAGTATGCATATCTTATGGGAGACACTGCTCGAAAGAACAAACAAAAGCTTGCTGCTCTCAGCAAAAAGCTCAATGAAGATCATGCGGCAGAAAGTGGATTTCATATCTTTTGGGATAAGGAGTTTACTGCAAGAGACGGTGTAAAGGTGCATCTTGTAAAGGTTTACTATGGGTCAAAGAAAGACGATAAGGACTACGATGATCCAAGAGATGAAAAACAGCACTTTTTCTCTATCATTGACACGAACCACCACAATTTAGAGCCCACGGCTCGGTATGCTCAAGAACTTGCCGCCCAACAAGAGAAGAAGAATCCAAGCCGTGAGGCTGCAAAAAGCATAGGTAACAGTCTTTCCTCTGAGGTTTTATCCAGGCTGATCGGATGGGATAAGCTTCAAGAAGCTGTAGGGATTACCAAACATATTGGCGATATCTACAGTCTTGCTACAGGATCAAAAGATAGCGTTGAAGCCTATCAAGAAGCGCTTAAGTACAATGCAATGCTCGATATTTTTCAAGACAACATTGAAAATAGCGCCACTATAAATAACCTGCATGTTTCCTATGCAGGTGCGGTTGTAAGTGAAGAAAGCAAGGTATTCTTTTGCATGCCTGGTTTTAGGAATGACGAGGAAAGAAAATCCTATGAGTACACATACCAAGTGTATCTGGCAAATCGTGAAAAGGATGATGAGTCCATTAATCATTTCATGGCATCCAAGCCGGTTCAATATATAGATCTTTCAACAGGTAAACCGGTAAAAAACTTGTTGCAAAAGCCTGAAGAGCAAAAGACTTATCGTCAAATTTTTGATGATCCTAACCTTGAACCTATCCTAGAACAACACTAGTACTAGTACCTCAAAGGAGCTCTTATGATTGACAGAAGAAAGTTCTTATCTATAGGTCTCATTGGACTCTCAAGTGTGGCGCTTTCTGCCTGTTCTCTTGAGAAGGAACAGAAGGCAGTGGAGTACTACCATGAGGAAGCATATGGCATTATTGATACCACCGGTAGGTGGGTAATAGAGCCAAAATTCGGTTGGATATCTACTCCTGTTAAAGGGCTGTGTGATGCTTCACTTTCTAGAAGTGATGATGCACTTTGTGGAATTGTTGATCTTTCGGGCAGGTGGGTAATAGAGCCGAAGTGGAAAGGAACCGGAGGTTTCTCTGAGCTTGACTACTTTGGAGCGCAAGATGTTGAAAGTGGCCTTTGGGGTATTGCGAGAAAAGACGGGTCTTGGCAAGTTGAGCCGTACCTTGGGGCAAATAAGAGCCATTCAGCTATTGGTGCTTTCAATTCACATACTCAAAGAGCAAAGGCTTATGATGCAGTATCTGACCTTTGGGGCTTTATAGATGGGTCAGGTAAGTGGGTGGTTAAGCCTTTTACGAAATGGATTGATTATGTAGGAGATGATAAGATTTATGCTTCATCTCCTGCTGACAGCACCTTATACGGACTTATCGATATTGAAGGCAACTGGATTGTAGAGCCTCAGTTTTGGCTTATCGGTGCTTTTGGTAAGACTGGCTATGCTGATGCTATGTCGGCTGAAACGAAGTTTGCTGGCCTTATCGATAAGCAGGGTAACTGGGTTGTAGAACCAAAGTTTTCTTACATTCATACTCCTAACAAATCAGACTTTATCCCGGCTAAGAAATATATAGAAGGGAAACGTTCTGGAGACTTGCTTTGGGGCTTTATTGATCTTTCCGGTGAGTGGGTAGTAGAGCCAAAGTATCTAGATGTCGGTTTATACAATGAAAAGTGTGATGTAGTTTCTGTTTGTCCGGAAGGAGCAGGTTCTCTCTTTCGCCTTATGAACTCAAAAGAAGAATTTGTCTCAGAACAATACTTCTCTGAGGCTTTTGCCTTTTCAGATGAAGGTTACTGTGATGCAAGACCATACAAACTTGAAAAGCCTTTATGGGAGTAGAGACATGTCGCCTATCCAAGACACACTTTCTCAGACAATGCGTACTTATCGCTTGAAAGCTTCCAAGAGCGGAAGTCGTCGGTGTCGCTCTTTATTCTTGCGGCAAAGTACTCAAGGAGTCCTGCTATGAATATAACAAGGAGAAATGTACTTTCTTTCGGTTTGCTGGCATCTCTGTCATTTACCTCTTGTACATCGAAAAAGCAATCTTGGAATCAAGAGCCTAAGTCCACTAAAGGTCTCTGGGGTTATATCGATACAAGTGGCTCTTGGGTTATACCTCCTCGCTTTGATGAAGCATTTGCATTTAGTTCAGATGATGTAGCTTCGGTGTGTTATAACATATCGGTTACCAACAACTCTAGGCCTTTCTATGGGCTTATTGATACTTCTGGTACTCTTACCATGCAGCCCACCAACGGCTCACAGTTTTATTCCTTTCCCTTTTTTCCAACGGTCAGAAAAGACTTTGTTGAGCGAGGATATACAAATAAACTCCCTGACTTTGATACCAACAAGCGCCACGAGGGTATCGCTGACAGATCAGGAGCTTGGGTCACAAAGACAATGCTTGAAGGAGTTACGTGGGGATGTGGTATAGACTCTCAAGGCCACTATGTGGCAAGCGATAGTGAGGTTTTTGGTTGTAAAGGTGTTGTTGATGCTCCTGGCAATTGGATTATAGATCCTAAATATAAGTTTATGGGATATGATGCCCTTTTCTACTTTGACAAAACAGGCTGTATTCCGGTAGTTGAAAAAGATCAAGATCTTTGGGGATGGATAGACGGGAGTGGACATTGGATCATAAAACCTACTTTCTCGGCTGTGAAAAATTTCTACCTTACTGACTATGCAGCGGCTCAAAAGGAAAAGGATGGGCCTTGGGGCCTTATTGACAAGAGTGGTGCATGGGTACTTGATCCTATCTATAAGAATCTAGACTCTCCCATACAAGACGACCTTTGTATAGCATGTGACAGCAAGACTGACAAATATGGTTTCATTAATCTGTCTGGTGAGTGGGTAATAGAGCCTATCTATAGCTCCATAGGATCCAATGATTTAAACGAAGCTCCTATTATAGTTGTCAGAGATCCCAAAAGTGACCTTGTAGGACTCATGGATCTACGCGACAAACATATGATTACTTCTTTTGAATATGCCAAAGTGTATCTTACCCGCAGCGAACCCTATTCTGCTTTAGATAACACCTCTCATCTATGGGGATACATTGACCGTACGGGAGCATGGGTGGTACCTCCTCGCTACAAAGAGTTCCGAAGCTTTTCTCCAAATGGGCTTGCTGCGGTTAAATCAGAGGAGTAGAGATATGTTTTTCGTTCACCTTTACAGCGATTGTCATAGTTGGAGCTCTTATGATTGACAGAAGAAAGTTCTTATCTATAGGTCTCATTGGACTCTCAAGTGTGGCTCTTTCTTCCTGTTCTCCTGTAAAGAAACAGAAGGCAGTGGAGTACTACCATGAGGAAGCATATGGCATTATTGATACCACTGGTAGGTGGGTAATAGAGCCAAAATTCGATTGGATATCTACTCCTGTTAAAGGGCTCTGTACAGCTTCACTTTTTAAGAATAAAGGCTTACTTTCTGAAAACAATGACGAACTTTGCGGAATTGTAGATCTTTCTGGTGAGTGGGTAATAGAGCCGAAGTGGAAAGATGTCGGAAGTCTTTCTGAGCTTGACTACTTTGGAGCACAAGATGCTAAAAGTGGCCTTTGGGGCATTGCCAGAAAAGATGGGTCGTGGCAGGTTGAGCCATACCTTGGATCAAACGAACGTTATTCAACCATTGGTGCTTTCAATTCACATACTCAAAGAGCAAAGGCTTATGATGCAACATCTGACCTTTGGGGCTTTATAGATGGGTCAGGTAAGTGGGTGGTTAAGCCTTTTACGAAATGGATTCACTATGCAGGAGATGATAGGATTTATGCTTCATCTCCTGCCGACAGCACCTTATACGGGCTTATCGATATTGAAGGCAACTGGATTGTAGAGCCTCAGTTTTGGCTTATCGGTGCTTTTGGAAAAACTGGCTATGCTGATGCTGAGTCAGCAGAAACGGAACTGGCTGGCCTTATCGACAAGCAGGGTAACTGGGTTGTAGAACCAAAGTTTTCTTACATTCATACTCCCAACAAATCCGACTTTATCCCGGCCGAAGAATATATAGAAGGAAAACGTCCTGGAGACTTGCTTTGGGGCTTTATTGATCTTTCTGGTGAGTGGGTAG
Organism: Atopobiaceae bacterium; assembly: GCA_024691995.1. Classification (GTDB taxonomy): domain Bacteria; phylum Actinomycetota; class Coriobacteriia; order Coriobacteriales; family Atopobiaceae; genus Lancefieldella. The sequence continues at coordinate 118,800 of JAILNA010000008.1, forward strand.
TAGAACCAAAGTATCTAGATGTCGGTTCATACAATGAAAAGTGCGACATAGTTTCCGTTCTTCCAAAGAGAAGAAATCTTTTATATCGTCTCATGAACTCAAAAGAAGAGTTTGTATCCGATGCATGCTTCTCCTACATTTCTTCTGGCTTTTCAGATGAGGGTTACTGCAGTGCAAGACCATACAAACTTGAAAAGCCCTCAGAGGAGTAGAGGCATGTTCTTCCTTACCTTTATAGAGACTGCCACAGTTCGGAGCTCTTATGATTGACAGAAGAAAGTTCTTATCTATAAGTCTCATTGGACTTTCAAGTGTGGCGCTTTCTGCTTGTTCTCTTACAGGTTACTACGATGATAAGAAGCACGGCATTATTGACACTACGGGTACCTGGATCATAAAGCCTAAATTTGATTGGATATCTGACCCCGTTAAAGGGCTCTGCACAGCTTCACTTTCCAGAGACGATGATTCGCTTCGTGGAATTGTTGATCTTTCGGGTAGGTGGGTAATAGAGCCAAAATGGAAAGGAACCGGGGGTCTCTCTGAGCTTGACTATTTTGGAGCACAAGATGCTGAGAGCGGCCTTTGGGGTATTGCGAGAAAAGATGGGTCGTGGCAGGTTGAGCCATACCTTGAAGCCAATAAGGATTTCTCAGCTATTGGTACTTTCAATTCACATATTCAAAGAGCAAAGGCTTATGATGCAGCATCTGACCTTTGGGGCTTTATAGATGGGTCAGGTAAGTGGGTGGTTAAACCGTTTGCTAATTATATTAGCTATATAGGTAGCGATGGACTTTGGGGAGCTATTAAAAAGGGCGATGTCCTCTATGGACTTATCGATATTGAAGGAAATTGGGTTCTAGAGCCAAAGTTTAGACTGATTGGTGCTTTTGGCAAGACCGGCTATGCGTATGCCATGTCGGCTGAAACGAAGTTGGCCGGCCTTATCGACAAGCAGGGTAACTGGGTGGTAGAACCAAAGTTTTTTTACATTCATACTCCTGATAAATCCGACTTCATCCCAGCGAGAGAGTGCACGGCAGAGCCTTCCGGAGCTCTGCTTTGGGGCTTTATAGATCTTTCTGGTGAGTGGGTAGTAGAGCCAAAATATCTAGATATTTGTCCATACAATGCAGAATGTGATGTAGTACCCGTCTGTCCACAAGAAAAAGATCGTCTCTATCGCCTTATGAACTCAAAACAAGAGTTTATATCCGATGCATGCTTCTCCTACATTTTCTCTGGCTTTTCAGATGATGGGTACTGTGATGCAAGACCATATAAACTTGAAAAGCCTTTATGGGAGTAGAAGCATGTGAGTTTACAGTGAACCCTCAGGGTTGGAATGAGTATCAAAATTTTACGTTCTTCTCATGAAAAAAGTAGGTGCAAGGATGTTCTTTGATTCAGACAAATATAATAAGAATGAAGTGGTCAAGATTTTTCTTGGTTAGGTAGATGCCATATGTCTCACATTACTCTTCACGTTGTTGTTCCCTCGGTTGATGTATCCGTTGATGTATCTCTTTCCCTACAGCTTACCGTTGCTGAAGCAGCACGCTCTTGTGCTCGTGTACTAAGTCGAGAGTATCCATTGCTTTTTGTCCCTACGAAGGAGGAGGGGCTTATGCTTTTGCAAGAGCCTCTTGAGGCTACAGATGTTGCCCTTAACCCGCATAGAACCCTTAAAGAACTTCTCGATGCTCATCTTATTGAAGATACAGCAGAACTGTGTTTGGCCTAGCTATGAAAATGAGATTAAAAAGAAGACTCTTTACCAGAAAGCCTACCTATATTAAGGTTGGCCTCACTAAGGGTGAGTCTTTGAACTACATGGTTGCTCAGTGGCTTGTACAGTATGCAGAGTCCACCTTTCTTCCTTTTACCTATCAAGAAAAGGCGAAGACAACAAGGCTCTTCTATAACCTCAAAGATACAATTCCCTTAGAAACCTTGGTGAAGACAAAACTTTCAGTGGGACAGTATGAGAGGATTTTGCGAGACGTATGTGAGGTTGTCTCCATTACAACCTCCCTTAAGCGTGAAAGCACCTCTCTTATCACAGATCCTGCCTATGTGTTTGTACAAGAAGGAACACATCTTCAGTTTGTATTTGTCCCCATACACCTTACGCAGGCTAGAAGTACGGCACTTGACCTTATTACATGGCTTTCGGATAAAGAGCGAATACAGTTGGTTGTCAATGCTGACGAGCGCCATAGAGACGCGGTGCACATGTGGGCACAAACACAAGAAGTATTTTCTCCTGAGCACTTTGAAGCCTTTCTTGATAGGGAGTTTTCGCGCAAAGATAGTGGTGATAAGACCAACCAGAGCTATGTGGGTGAATTTGATGAGGATATGGCAAAGCAAGCTCTCTTTGATCCTGTCTTGGTTGCAACAGGTTCTGAAGCCTCTGTACCTACCGTAGTAGAGCGGCTTAGTGAGACTTCTAAAATCTCACAAGAGTTCTTTGGGACAGATGCCTCCTCATCTCAAGACACGCCAAAAAAGAAGAGCAAAGAGGACTGTCTGGAGACAGAAACGGGTCCGAGAACGGCTGCTACCTCCGAGCAGTCTGAGCAGACTCCACACTTCTTTCAGACAACGTCTCAGGCTCAAGTGTATGATCAAGAGGCTTCACCTTCTTTGGTGCGTCTTTGTGATAGGACATCCTATCCGTTAGCGACAGGTACATATATCCTTGGTCGCTCGCATAAGGCGGATATCTCCCTTTCTGGCAACACTGACATCTCCCGTGAGCATGCTCTTTTGGAACTTACAAGCAAAGAAGTAATCACACTTACCGATTTAGGCTCTGCTAACGGCACGTGGGTAAACGAGGTTCGTCTTGTTCCACAGACACCAGTGACCCTTCACCGAGGTGATTCCTTCTGCCTTGCCCATGAGTGGTTTCAGATTGTATAAGGAACAAAAGGAGAGGAATGAAGACTAATAAGCAATCACAGTCTGAGAGAGTTATCGGCGGCAGGTATCGTCTTCTGACTCAAATTGGTAAGGGCGGAATGTCGGTAGTCTGGCTTGCTATGGACACTACGCTTGGTAAGCAATGGGCCGTGAAAGAGATTGCGCTTTCCGAGAACCAAAAGCTTCGCAAACTTGTTATAGATAGCCTGCTTGCAGAGGCAAACTTGCTAAAGAGTCTTGACCACGCCGCCATACCTCGCATCGTAGATCTTATCGATGAGGGCGGTACGCTCTTTGTCGTAATGGATTATGTAGAGGGAAAAACGCTCTCGCAGATACTAAAAGACAATGGTGCTCAAAGTGAAGCAGATGTTATCGATTGGGCAGTGCAGCTGTGTGATGTTCTCGATTATCTTCATCACCGTGATTCCGCGCTTGTGTATAGAGACCTTAAACCTTCAAATATCATGCTTCATTCAGACGGAACCGTTCGGCTGATTGACTTTGGCATTGCTTGCAGAGAAGGTACAGAGGTAGATAGCGAGCACATTTTGGGCACGAAAGGCTTTGCTGCTCCCGAGCAGTACCAAGTGGGAAGTGCCATTGACCGGCGTGCGGACATATATGGTTTAGGTGCGACTATGTATGTGTTGCTGACAGGTGCAAAACTGTCAGATACAAAAACGCCTGAACCGCTTCGTCAGGTTCGCCCTACGCTCAGCCGTGGCATTGAGAATATTGTTGCCCGTGCCCTTGCTCAAAATCCAGGCGATCGCTATGTCGATGCAGCTGAGATGGCGTATGCGCTGGAACATGTCAAACAAGCTGAAGATAGCTACCAAATGGGTCTTCGACGCAAGTGGCGAGCCTTTGTGAGCCTTTGCGTAGGTGCGGCGATATGCCTTGCGGTAGGGATTGGTTGTCTTATTGGGCGGGGAGTGGCGCTTGATTTCGATTTTGATTACTGGATGCATGTGGCTGAGCAAACGGTAGATTCAACGACAGCGCAGAATGCTTACGAGAAGGCTGCGGCAGCCCGTCCGGGAGATGTAAGACCTTATCTGGGTCTTCTTGATCTTTATCGCACGGATGGGGTGTTTTCCAAAGAAGAGGAGGCCGCTTTTGAACGGCTTCTCATGCCGCATTTGTCAGACCTTAGGCGTGATGGCGCTGCATGGGGTCGTCTGTCTTTTGAAACGGGCAAGACGTACTGGTACTACTATGATGCAGGTATAAATTCCGCCGGAGACTATTCTCGCACACGCGCGGCTTCTCGCTGGATGCACGATGCGGCGGAGGAGGACGCTTTTGCAGGACACGACTTCGCAAAGCTGTATGCAGACATTGCCGATTTTAATAACACCATCGTACCGATGATTGCAGAGGGCACCGATGCCGGCTGCTATGCTCCGTATTTTTCTCGACTTTCGGATTTAATCGACTCACTTGAAACAGAAGGTACGGACGTTATGCGTCTGCAGGCTGCAAATCTGGTACTTGATGCGCTTCGCACCTATCCGCGCAAGTTCAGAGCCGACGGCGTATCTCAAGAAGAGATGGAGGCTTTGACAGAAAGGGCAAGCCTTCTTGCACAGCGCGTGTCTCCCACGTCTCAGTTTATGGATGGCGAGAAAAACCGTGCGCTCACCAATATTGACGCAACCAAGCAGGCAATCTCTGACTCGTTTGTTGATGTGGGGAGTGAAGAATAATGGGAGCAATGTCAGTGGCAACAACGCTGGGAATTATCTCGGCAGTTGGTTTTGGACTTTCCGTTGTATGTGTTCTTGTGGCAGTCGTACTGTTCTTTGCTTTGGATATAAGAGGTGTCCGCAATCAACTTACCGGTCGTACCGCTGAGCGTGAGATTGCTCACATGAGAGCTTCTACCTGGGCAGCAAGGCGCTCACGCGAGCGCTCCGCTCGAAGGATTATTGCCGGTTCCAATGAAGATGCTGAGTCCCAGAGTCTGCACGTACGTGTGTCCGAAGAAGCAACAACTCTCTTTAGTGATGCAGATGACACAAAGAATGATTCTGCCGTATTGCGTGGAAAGACTGTTCAGGGAGATGAAGAAGCAACGACACTCTTTGATGAAGATGAATCTGCCACTGAATCTGCTACCACGCTTTTTTCGCAGACATCAGAGGGTGGTGAATAATATGCTCAGACGGCCATTCCGCATTATAACCGGCATCGCATTTGTCTCTGTTGTGATAGGCGGATACATGTGGGTAACTCCTGCGTATGCGGAAGATTTTGCCACTTCCGGTATAGAGGCTTCACTTGCGGCGCGGACGCCTGGGAATCTTACGGTCAGCGGCTCTCCGGTACTTCTCGGTTTTAGCGAGGGCTCATCTTCAATCGTAGAGGTTGATGGACACCATGTAGCACTTGATGCGGGAAAGCGTATTCGTGTGAAGCTTTCAAGCTCGGTTCCACTCGATGCGTCGTCTTTGCAATGTAGGGCACATGTATACGACGGGAATCTCTCGCGTATAGCGACCGATAAAAGGCTTGCCATCGCGGCAGTTGCAGGGGAGAGCGATACCTACGAAATTACTCTTTCTGAAGGCGTGTATAACTTTGATGAAATTACGATAAGTGCGCGTAATGTGCTGGGGAATGTATTGCCTTCAACACCCATTACCTCAGGGGGACGTGTTGAGACGGAAGACCATAGCGTTCTTGACTATCTGGCGGTTGGAAAAGATGTTTTGGGCGCGGATGATCTGCTTGAGATAGGTGCAGAAGAAATCGGAAACCAGTCGGGTGATGTAGCGGTTCTAAAGCCAAAGACAGATGGCTATTCTGAAGTTCGGCCGGCTGTGAAAGATCTCCTCTATCCTCTCTATGTCAAAGCCGGACAGATACCCTCAATGCACATCTCGTATGCGGGTATTTCCGGTGTGAGTGTGGACGCACCGACACTTGAGGCAATGACGTGGAACGCGCAGTCAAAGTCGTTTGGAAAGACCGTGGAACTTGCACCCGAAGGTGCGGTATCCGGTGATATAAGCGCGGATGGAACGTATGACATAACGCTTACATATCGAGGTCAAACCATCCACAAGACGGTGATCGTTGACAATCATTCGCCGCTCTACTACAGCGCTACCTACGGGCTTGAAGTACCGGACGGTGGAAACAAGCTCAATATTGCTGACGGTGACAGTGATAAGCTCGCGGCTACTTCCGGTTGGATTTCCTTTGACATTAAAGATTCGTTTAATGGTGAGAAGTTCGCCAGGGAAGAAAACGCTTCCGGTATAGCACACGTAACGGTCGATATGCCCTTCTCGCCTGAAGGGGCAGATCCGGACAAAGGACCAACTACGGTGCGCTCTCTTGAGGCTACCTATGACAGTGCCGCTTCACAGTGGCGCGTGCTATGTGAAGAGCCGGGTACGTATTACTTTGATCGAGCTACATTTCATGCGACGGACAAGGCGGAAAACGATGGCGGAGCAGTAGGGCTTACGCGTCTTTTAAGCTACGATGAGCATAACAAGCCTATTTCTCAGCTGCATGTTTTGTCTCCCAGTGCCCGCCCCAACGTTTCTCTTGACGTTTTGGACCAAGACGGTGCGCCAGCGGCTGCGGCATCCGGGTATCATCGCGGTGGCGTGCGCTTTTCCATACACATTTCCGGCTTTTTTGCAAAGCTTTTGCAGAAATCCGGTCTCATTGATGCAATGGAGTTTGTGTATTGTGTGACCGATGCTGCGGGAACGACTACGGAGCATGTTGTGCCCCTCTCAGAGCTTTCAAGTGATGGAGAGGGCGCATGGCACTATGACGTAGGAAGTAACGAAGAGCCTCCGACGGAGGGGACATATACCGCGCATATAAGGTTTCCGTGGGTAACCGGGCAGGTAAGCAGCGAGGAAAAGAAGGTTGTCTGCGACCACAGTGCGCCTAAACTGGGAGCTCTGAGCGCAAGTACTACAGGATCTGTCGCATGGGGATATCTATTTGCAACCTCTGACACCACCTTTACCACCTCTGTTCAAGATGCAGTTTCCGGTGTGGATACAAATTCTCTGGTCTTTTCACCAGCCGGCGTACAAGGCGTACTCAGCGAGGCAACTTTGAGTGATTCTGATGACGGTTCAAAAACCATTACCTTCACCCTTTCGGGTGACAGAAGCAGACTTCGTCTTGACGGATCTACGATATGTGTTTCCGATAAGGCCGGCAATACTGTTTCAGCAAGTCTTTTGGACCTTGCAAAAAGAGAAGAATCTAATGTTCCTGCCGGTGTTAAGGGTGTTGTGGTAGATACCAAGGCACCCGAGCTTTCAGTGACTTATGACAATAATGACGCACAAAACGGATCGTATTACCGCGCAAACAGAACGGCTACCATAACGCTTCGGGAGTCAAACTTTGATTTGACGCGCGAAAACGAACCTGACCGCATTATCGCAACCGCCTCTGTGGACGGACGGACTTCTCGCCAGTTGAGCGCAAAGGACTTTGAGAATCCTTCGGGAGACGGTATAACGTGGGTGGCGACACTCCCATGTGCAAGCGACGGTGACTGGACCATTGATGCAAGTTATACCGATCCTGCAGGTCATGTATCCAATGCCATCGTTGATTCTTTTGTGATTGATACGATACCCCCGGTCATTACCGTGGCTTTTAACAACAATGATGCGCGTAACGGCATGTATTTCAATGCTCCTCGAACGGCAACGATTTCCGTTTTTGAGCGGAATTTCTCGGCCAATTTGGCTTCGGTGTCGCCTCAAGCTAAGGAAGGCATTGTCCCGGCTGCATCGAGTTGGACGGCAGCCGACGGAACAACATGGCAGTGTTTTGTGAGTTTTACCAGCGATGGTCGCTATTCTATTGCGGTTACCTGTACTGATTTGGCTGGAAATGTAGCGCATGAGGTTATAACGCCTGAGTTTGTGATTGATATGACGGCGCCGCAGGTAACCATTGACCGCGTGTCTGAACATAGCGCTTATGCCGGTGAGATCGCACCGTATGCAAGCACCTCGGATACCAACTACGACCTGTCGGCTAGTGGCATCACGCTTGTTGGCGCGCATAGAGACACGGTGACATGGATGGCAGGTGAGCGCCACTCCTATGACACAACGGGCGAGGTGCGCGATTATGCTAACTTTGAGCGTAAGCTTGAAAATGATGACGTGTATACGCTGACTGCCAAGGCTACCGATTTAGCGGGGAATACTGCCGAGAAGAGCGTTACGTTTTCGGTCAACCGCTTTGGATCAACGTATTACTTCTCCGGTGATACCGCTTCTGTGCGCGGTGAATATCTGCAGAAGGCACACGAACTTGAAGTTACCGAGGTCAACGTCAGCGGTCTTAATACGGAGGCATCCCATGTTGAGGTGGTGAAAAACTCCGAGGTCGTGAGCCTTACCGAAGGAAAGGATTATTCCGCTGAGACATCGGATGATTCTGGATGGTCAGCTACGACATATAAGCTGCCCGCGCAGCTCTTCTCGCAAGACGGGTATTATCGAGTGCTGCTGAATTCTCATGATTTGGCTGGGAACCTCTCGCAAAACACAATGAGCAACAAAAATGAGACGCGGGATGCGGATGCCGGTATTGCGTTTGCCATAGACAGTACGGCACCAACGGCTCATTTTGCCGGTGTGGTTTCCGATGGCGTGTATTTTGGATCTCATAGGCAAACATTGCCGCAGATACATGACAATCTGGAAGTTGATCGGGCAACACTTACCGTTGACGGATATCAGGTGGCCTCTTGGAATGCAGAGCAGATTAAATCCGGTGATATTTCGTACGTGCTTCCTTCCGATGCCAGAGCTCATGATATGAGCTTGTCGGTATGGGATAGGGCCGGAAACAAAACTGTATACACAGCTTCAAACGTTGTTGTTGCATCCGACTTGTTCTCTTATCTAACTGCAAATCCCGTGAGACTTTTTAGGGTTATTTGTGTGGGAATCGTTGCTTTTGGTGTGTTGGGAACTTTAGTATATATGGGAGCCCGTCACATGAAAGCAACCGCCGACGAACGTGATCCGTTCGGTAGCAGTGCCGAAAAGTAAGAAGAAGGGAAGCAATGATGCCAGAGAAAGATTTGACTCACGTTGTACCAAAAACTCCGTCAGACATTTCATCAACAGAAAACCCTGTTGAGCTTTTTGGAATGTATGTGGCACATGTCGGCATCAATGCATGTGATGCTCATGAAGCAGAGGACATCGCCGACAGGTTTTCTATTCTCATGGGCCTTCCCAAAAAAGAGATGGAACCTTCGTTTTTCTCGGGAACCCTTGTTGAAATCATGAAGCAAAATGGTCGTGGCGAGAAAGGCCACATTGGTTTTCACGTGGACGATCTACCTGCGGCAGAAAAGTGGTTTGAGGCGCGCGGGTTTGAGATAGACGAATCTTCCAGACGTCTTTTGCCCGATGGAAGCACATTTCTCGTGTACTTCAAAAAACAAATTGCAGGCTTTGCCATTCACCTAACCGTTGCTCAATAAGGGTTGCCAGTGGTTGTATAAACACTGCCGGCTCTTGCGTATCATGCGCGATTGACAGGTGCGCGCATAGAAAAGTTCAAAAGTTACTCGGTGTTGCATATTTTCTCTTTGAGTATGCACTCTTGTGAATACGCGTATTTGAACTTTGCATTTATAGACGCTCTTGTACATCGTCCGGATCACGTTTCTAAAGTTGGCCTGACACCAACATTTAGAACACGATCCAACCAAATCCACCAGTAAACGAGATTCTTCTCGCGATTGCTTTAAACTTGCGGTTTACTGGTGATTTTTGGAAGTAAAACGTGTGTTTAGTGGTGGTTTTTCTCGGATTTGAGCGTTTGGTGGTGAATCAAATCACCCGTAAACATACAATTTGGTACCAATCTGATGTCTCATAAGAAAAGCACAACTAAAGCAAAACGCCTGCCTGCGGATTTGCAGACAGTCGTTGATACGCAATTTCAACGATCCAACAATAAAGCGAGAAGACCTAACGAGCATGATCATACCTACCTAGTGCTGCCAAAAATGCGCCAAGTATGGCTCGAACTGCCATACTTGCAGTAAGTTTGGCATATATAGCCATACTTGCTGCAAGTTTGGTAAATCGTGCTCAACTTGCTGCAAGTTTGGCAGCACTATTCCGGCAGCACCATTATGACGACCCAACTTGGCGCATTTCTGGCAGCACCCTCTTGGCAGCGCTGTTCCAGCAGCACTAAGTTAGAAAGACACCCGTATAGCAGGCGGTTTTGGCGCACACGCGAGTTCGTTGCGCCCGCGTGTTGCATTGATGTATATCGATTGCTTTGCCACACATCTTCAAAACTTGTACATAATTCAAACACAATTCTAAAAACAGTACGTTTGTACTGGTAATCCTGCCCATTGTATAGAAGCGGAATGCTTTCTACTAGATATTGTGGCTATTTTCAAAAACCAAGTAAGTGAAAGCTATCCATTCGTGGAGCGTCAAAAATAATTTGTGGGGCAAAGTGTTTTCTAGTGTCTAAAAGTGTGGCATTGAGCTATATTTATCTTACGTTCGAATGGCGTATGAGCATTTTGCCAACGACCGCCGCGCACACAAACCTTAAACGCACCCCGCGCGGCATTCTTGGCAAGCGAAAACGCGATGCAGGCAGCACTACGAAAGGAGGAGGACATGCTCACTGGACAGTACCAGCGCTCACTGGACTCCAAGGTTCGTGTCACGCTTCCTGCAACACAGCGCAAAGAGCTGGGCGATTCCGTAGTGCTCATTCGTCGTGAGAACGCGCTTCATGGGTATTCACCTGAGGCTTACGAGGCATTTGTGGCGTCTATCCCCATGGAGGGAAAAGATCGTCGCCAGGTGGACAGGGCGCTCAGATCTCTCAATGCTCGTGCAACAACGGTTGACATTGACTCGGCCGGCCGCGTGGCACTGGGCAAGATTGACGAGTCCGATCCAAATGCCCGCAAAGAGCTGAGCCTCAAGCGCGATGTCACTATCGTCGGCAACGGTGACCACATTGAGATTTGGGACACCAAGAAGTGGGATGACTACTTCAATGCCGACAGCGGTGTCGAAGCACTTGAGAATCTCATCTTTGGCATGTAATCCGAGGCGAGAAGAACGTGGAGCAGTGCAACTTGACAGTTGAATATCGGCACCAACCTGTGATGCTCGCTGAAGTACTTCAGCAGCTCAATCCAAAACCGGGAGAGATTGTGTGCGACTGCACGCTGGGCGGAGCAGGACACACGGTAGAACTTGCAAAGCGCATTGTGCCCAACGGCTTGTCCATTGGAATCGATCAAGACGACATGGCGCATGAAGCCGCAGCCGCTCGAATAGCCAAAGAGGTTCCGACAGCGGAGTTCTTACCTCTCAAAGGTAACTTTGGAGATTTGGATACTTTGCTTGTTTCCGCAGAGGTTCCTGGAGTGGATTGCTTTCTGTTTGACATCGGCGTGTCATCACCGCAGCTTGATATCCCCGAGCGGGGTTTTTCGTATCACGAAGATGCCCCGTTGGATATGCGCATGGATCCGGGGAAACAAACCCCAACCGCACAAGAGGTCGTCAACACCTATACCGAAGCTGACCTCACCCGTATCCTGCGAGTCTTTGGCGATGAAACGTTTGCGCCGCGGATTGCCCGCCGAATCGTGGAAGTTCGCAAGACAGCTCCCATCAAGACAACCTTGCAGCTTGTCGAGGTTATTAAGGCATCAATTCCTGCAGCAGCACGTCGCCATGGAGGACATCCCGCACGCAAAACGTTCCAGGCGCTGCGCATTGAGGTGAATCATGAGCTTGACGTGCTTGAGCGTGGACTTCGTTCTGCGATTGCCTGGGCAAATCCCGGCGGCAGAATTTGTGTGATTGCATATCACTCGCTGGAAGACCGCATCGTGAAGCATGTGTTTTCTGAGCTGAGCCAAGGTTGTATCTGTCCGCCTGATCTTCCCGTTTGTGTGTGTGGGCATGTGCCGATAGTCGATGTTAAGACCAAAAAACCTCTGACGGCAACGTCGGAAGAAATTACGCAAAACCCGAGGGCGAGAAGTGCGCTCATGCGTGTGGCGGTAAAACGCAACACCGAAAACGAGAGGATTTAAGCAACATGGCACGCTATACATCAGAGGCGATTGACATAACCTCAGTTGAGAGGGACTATGAACGCCAGCAAACAGTTGCCAGTCCCTCGTTTGAAGTGGTACCCGGCGGTGGGCTTGATGCTCATGCCCGTCGTGGTGTGTCTACTCAGTTCATTTCTGCCGTAATGACGGTTGTGCTTGCTTTTGCTCTCATTTTTACCATTGGAGTGGGACGCGTTGTACTGTCAACCATGACAGTCTCAAAGCTTCAGGCAAATAATGAGACACGTACCGCTTTGCGCCAAATGACGGCAGAAAATGACAATCTTCGCATTTCGCGCTCGCTGCTTTCCAGCAACACCCGCATTGAGAAGATTGCAACTCAGAGGTACGGCATGAAACTTTCCGAGAACCGTGCCGTTCTGAATGTAAATAACTCTCCACAGGCGTAACATATACGCCGTGAGTACTACGACGAGAAATAATAACCGCCGAAGGCGGAGGAATGCTCCTGAGGCCTCGTATGACGAGGCCTCTCGTGCACGGTATCGCACGCGTGCGGGCATTGTGGGCAATGCAGCCAGTGACGACAGCCTTTTTGGCCGCCGGTTCAAGGTGCTGTTTGTCGTCATGGGCTTTATCGCGATTGTTATCTTGGGTTTTCTCTTTTTCTACCAGGTTATCAATCAACAGAGCCTTGCAAAAGGTGCCGAGGAGAACCGGAAAAATGTAATACCTCTGCACGCTAAGCGCGGAACCATCTATGACCGAAACGGTAACGTGCTTGCCATGAGTGTTGACTGCAAGGACATCTACTGTAATCCGAAGGAAATTAAAGATCCTGCAGGAGTGGCGCAGGTACTTGCGGATAATCTCGGCGGGAAGCCGGGGGATTATCTTGAAGCGCTCAAAAAAGACACTACGTTTTCCTATATCAAGCGCCAAGCCGATAAGACCGCCTCAGCTAAGGTAAAAGCGGCCCTGGAAGAAAAGAAGCTTACCGGCGTCTATTATGTCGACAATACCAAGCGCGTGTACCCTTACGGAAACGTGGGCGTTCAAATTCTTGGGTATGTTGGCAGTGACGGCAAGGGTATATCCGGCCTCGAATACTACTATGACAAGGAACTTTCAGGAGAAGACGGATCCATGATTATGGAGACGGGCTTGGGTGGTACACCCATCGCCGGCGGTTCTTCTCAGGTGACCGAAGCAAAAAACGGAAAAGATATCGTACTTTCGCTGGATATTAACCTGCAAGATGAGGCGGAAAAACAACTTACACAGGCCGTAAAAGACAACGACGCCAAAGACGGCGGCTCGCTGCTTGCCATGAATCCCAAAAACGGCGAGATTTATGCGGCATGCTCCTATCCGCTTCCTGATTTTTCAGGCAAGACCGATCTTGATCCGGATTCGCTCAACTTGAAACTGGTATCCAACTCGTATGAACCCGGCTCCGTGTTTAAGGTGGTAACCACTGCCATCGGAATGGAAAATACGCTTTTTGGACCTGATTCCACGTTTAACGTTCCTCTCACCATTGATGTAGGCGGCCATATTGTTGAGGATGACGATTGGCGCGGCGGCGCGATGGACATGACGGTTACCGAAATGATGCGCAGGTCTTCTAACGTTGGTATGGCGACGCTTGAAACACAGGTCATCGGCGACAAACGATTTGCTCAAGGTCTGGAGGATCTTGGAATTGGACAGGCAACCGGTATTGATTTTCCCGGAGAAGCAGACGGTATTGTAAAACCGATTGATAAGTATGAGTCGTATACCGGCGGAAATATGTCATTTGGACAGGGCCTTGCCATTCCGTTTATCCAGGTCACACGTGTGTATGCTGCCGTAGCAAATGGCGGCAACCTCGTAACCCCTCACTTTGCTACCTCCATAGGAGGCAAAGATATTGACTGGCCCGTTAAGGAAGGCGTCCTTTCCAAGACAACCTGCGACGGCGAAAAAGAGATGCTCCGTACGGTCATCCGAGAGGGTACCGGTGTTCGTGCGCAGGTATCAGGGTATGATATTGCCGGTAAAACCGGTACGGGTCAGCAGGTAGACAAGAAGACAAGTGCATACGACAATTCCGGCCATTATGTATCGTCGCTTTGCGGCTTTGCCAATGCGGACGATCCTGATGTTTTGGTGTATGCCGGTCTCAACGATACGCAGCAGTTGGCTTCACAGTCGGCCGCAGTGGTTTTCTCAACGTTTATGAAGTCAGCGGTGACGCAGCTGGAAATTCCACCTGCGAGCCAATAAGTGGGAGGTTGCATGATTTGTATGTCCGCGCGCGACGTAGTTGAGTCTACGGGAGCGATGCTTTTGGTTGAGGGAAAACGCCCACTTGCCGGTGAGGTGGAGATCGATTCTCGCCGTGTGGGCGAAGGCTCGCTCTTTGTTGCATTTGCGGGCGAGAAGGTCGACGGAAACTCCTATATAGATGCCGCACTTGATGCGGGAGCTGCGGTAGTATGCGCAAGTGTAGAGCCGACTCAGACCACCCTCGAACACGCCCGTCGTGTTGATGCAACGCTTCTGCGAGCCGAGGGGGATGACTGCGAAGAATTTCTTCTCCGCCTGGCCGGAGCCTGGAGAGCGCTCCATCAGGATTGGACGGTAGTGGCGGTTACCGGATCCGTTGGCAAAACCACCACGAAAGATATGCTGAGAGCGGGTATTGCAACGCAGAGGCGCGTTCATGCCACCGCCGGTAACCATAACAATCTCATTGGGCTTCCCATGACGATCCTTTCGGCTCCCAAGGATGCTGAGGTCTTGGTCTGTGAATGCGGCATGAACCACAAAGGTGAGATTGCACGCCTGACGCGTTGTTGTCGTCCCACAATCGCCGTCATCACCAATGTGGGCACAAGCCACATTGGTCTTCTCGGCAGTCGTGAAAACATCGCTTGCGCTAAGGCAGAGATTGTCGAGGGCATGGAGGCTCACGGCGACATACGTCCTACGCTTATTCTTGAGAGCGGAGGCGATTTTACGTCATTTGTGAGCGAGAAGTTCGCGCGTCCCAAAGGCATTGACGTGGTATGCGTGGGATCTCATGCAGGAGATATTCTGAGAGCCCAGGACGTTAGCGTGGGTGAAGAGAGTCTTCCGACCGCAACGTTTGTCACACAAGACGGCTGGAAAAAGACGGTAACGTTTTCGGTACCGGGTCGCGTTGCGGTTTCCGATGCACTTATGGCGCTTGAAGCCATTACCCTTTTAGGCTTGGATCGAGACATGGCTCTTGACGCCATTGCCACCATGCCGCCGACACGTATGCGCTTGTCGGTATTGCGTGCCGTTTGTGGTGCACGTATTATTGACGATTCGTATAACGCAAGTCCGAGCTCCATGGCAGCGGCTCTTGACGTGCTTTCCCGCATGCCAACGCGTGGCCGCCGCATTGCGATTCTTGGAGAGATCGGGGAGCTGGGTCAAGAAGAGAAGCGCCTGCATGGCTATGTAGGTGCCTATGTTGCCGCAAAGCCCATGGACTTGGTAGTTTTTGTGGGCAGAGACGCCGCCCGCGAGATGGCGGAGGCGGCCAAAACGATGGGTTTGTCAGAGGACGCAATCGAGCTGGTTGAAAGCGTAGAAGATGTGATGAAAATAATTCCGCCTATACTGAAAGATACGGATACGGTTTTGGTAAAAGCATCTCGTGCCGCCGGACTTGATGCGTTTGTAAGGGGAGTTGTTGCATAATGATTGGTAATCCAGCATATCCAACGTATCAGGTCTTTCTTTCTCTTGGCGTCTCGGCGATTATCACGCTTATCGGTATGCCGTTCTTTATACGAATGATGAAGAAGGAAGGCGTCGGCCAGCAGATCCGTGCCGACGGACCACAGCAGCATCTCAAAAAGCAGGGTACCCCCACCATGGGCGGCACCGTTATGCTTCTTTCGGTCATCCTTACCTGCGTTCTTTGTGCAACATGGAGTACCGATCTTATTTTAGCCGTGGCTGCCATGCTGTTTACCGGATCGTTGGGTCTGCTTGATGACATTGAATCGGTGGCACATCGCCGATCCCTTGGTCTCACGCCCGCCCAGAAGATGCTGGGGCTCATCACCATCTCCGTCGGTTTTTGTCTTTTAGCGGTCAACGTGCTTGGTATCTCACCGGTGATTTCGTTTCCCGGTGGTTTTGGTATTGATTTGGGGGTCCTCTCTACCGTTGTTCCGCTTGGAGAAGGCACGCTTCACATCCCGTGGCTCTATATATTCTTCGTCTTTTTGCTTATGGCAGGACTTTCCAATGCGGTCAATCTTACCGACGGGCTTGACGGTCTTGCGGGAGGCTGCACCATGGTGGTTATGCTGGTTATGGCTGCCGTGGCGTTTCGATATGGCGAGATAAACTTGGCCGTTTTTGCCGCCGCCATCGCAGGAGCGTGTATCGGCTTTTTGTGGTTCAACAGCTACCCGGCGTCCATTTTTATGGGAGACACCGGATCTCTTGCATGGGGAGCAGCGCTGGCCGCACTTGCAGTTCTTACAAAAACCGAGGTAACTTCTTTGGTCATGGGAGGTCTCTTTATTATTGAGGCACTTTCCGTCATCATCCAGGTGGTAAGTTTTAAGCTTACCGGTAAGCGTGTCTTTTTGATGGCTCCTTTGCACCACCATTTCGAGAAGCTCGGTTGGAACGAGACAAAGGTTGTCATCCGGTTTTGGATTGTTTCCGGTGCGTTTGCCGCCCTTGGTTTTGCTCTTTATTTTCAGCTCGGATAAATTTGCTGGGGGGAAGCATATCTCATGGAGCCGCAGGTATCTAAAACACTTGGAGATGTTTGTGTTCTCGGGTTTGGACAGACCGCTCTGTCCGTCTGCACCTATCTGATGGCGCAAGATTCTTCTCGTGTGCACTCCGTTGTACTTTTTGGCGGTGCTCAAACTCACAAAGGCGAGAAGTGCACCGAGTTTGAGGCGCTTGGAGTGCGTGTTGTTACGGGTACCGATGAGGTGTGCGGTACGTATTCGCTTTGTATAGCCTCGCCTGGTGTTCCTGATACCTCAGCACTCTTTTTGTCTGCCGCAGCACATTCGCAAGAGATTATCGGTGAGCCTGAGTTTGCGTTTCGTGAGAGTCCGGAAAAATGGATTGCAATTACGGGAACCAACGGTAAGACCACCACAACTACCTTAGTGACAAAAATCTTGCAGACTGCAGGGAAAAAGGCCATTTCGGTGGGAAATATTGGCCGCACCATTACCGATGAACTTTCGAGCCGTACATCCGATGAGTGGTTTGTTGCGGAACTCTCAAGTTTTCAGCTGGCTACCATTGCCCGCCTGCATCCCAAAACAGCCGCACTTTTGAATATCACCCCCGACCATCTTGAGTGGCACGGCACCCTTGCGGCGTATGCGGCGGCAAAAGAGAGAATTTTTGAGAACTTTGATACCTATGATTTGGCGGTTGTATCCGATCTTGATGAGTATTGCCGTGCATGCGCCCATCACCTGGAAGCTCGGAACATACGCGTATGCCATCTCAACACGGAAGACCCAAAGACAGAACATGCTGCATTTATACGCGACGGTGTGCTTGTAGTCAGGCGCGCGGGTAAGGAGACGGAGCTTATACGTGCGGCCGACCTAAAGATTCACGGGCTGCACAACGCTTTGAATGCGCTTGCTGCATCTGCTTTGGCTCTTGAGGCAGGCATCGATCCTGTTTCCGTGCGCCACGCACTTCTCGACTTTGAGGCGCTTGAGCATAGAATTGAGCCGGTCAAGGAAGTTTCGGGCGTACTGTACGTCAACGATTCAAAAGCGACAAACACCGATGCGGTTGAGAAGTCGCTTACCGCCTTTCCCACGCGGGACGTGGTGCTTCTTTTGGGAGGCCACGATAAGGGAACAGACCTTGGCTCACTTGCAGCGGCGGTGAATCGGAGCTGTAAAACGGCAATATGTTACGGAGCCGCCGGCCCACGGATTGCCGAGGCACTTGAGGCGGAAAAGACAAAACAACATTCCGATCTTCATGTCGTGCGTGCCCCTCACATGAAAGAAGCTTTTGAGGCGGCGACAAAAAGAGCGGCGGCAGGAGACGTCGTTCTTCTTTCTCCGGCATGCTCTTCGTTTGACGAATTCTCCAATATGGCAGAGCGCGGTCGGACGTTTAAGCACTATGTGAGCGAGCTTGCAGCACAAGAAGGTGTTTTTTGATGGTTAAAACTCGTCGGAGCCGGTCGCAGTCGGCCAAACAAGAGCGTACGTTGTTTGGTGTGCCGGAGCGTTTCATGAAACCCCGTATTGTTTTGTTGGTGGTTGTAACGCTGCTGGTTCTCTTTGGTCTTTTGATGATTTATTCGGCGTCATCGGTTACCGCTATGACCAATCCCGATATGGGTAACAATCCCTTCTACTTTGTGACAAAGCAGGGAATAATTGCACTTGTAGGTACGGTTCTTGCAGTAGGTCTTGCGGTATTTGATTATCGCAAGCTCTGCAGGGCATGGCCTGTTTTGTTTGGTGTCACGGTAGCGATCTTGGCCTTGGTGCTTATGCCGTTTGCGGGCACCGATGCACTTGGAGCTACACGTTGGATTGCCATTGGAGGCTTTACCATTCAGCCTTCTGAGTTCGCAAAGATTTCCATCATTATGATGGTTGCATTTTTGATTCAACAATACCTGGTTGATGGCACTATCGATCAGCGGCGCTTTATCATTACTTGTGCAGCTGTTGTAGTACTTCCTCTTCTGCTCATTTTGCGACAGCCCGATAAAGGAACCACGCTTATTATCGTTACCTCCATCATTGTCATGGCGTTTCTTGCCGGTTTTGATATGCGCCTCGTCATGATGCTCGGCGCTGCGGGTGCCGTGGTGCTGCTTTTCTTGGCTACCCGAGACGAATATTCCCGCGCACGCTTTTTGATCGGACTCAATCCATGGGCCGACTATAGCAATACGGGATATCAGTTGGCTCAGGCTCAATATGCCTTTGGTACCGGCGGTTTATTTGGCGTGGGAATCGGGTTTTCAAAACAAAAGTATTCGTACCTTCCCATGGCTCACAACGATTTCATATTTGCGGTTATAGGCGAGGAGACCGGCTATATCGGCATTCTGTGTTTGTTTGCAGCCTTTGCACTGCTTGCGTGGGCAGGCTATCAAATTGCCAAATATGCGCCGGACCTTACGGGACGACTTATTGCAGCAGGTTTTACCTCGATGTTTGTCTTTCAGGCGCTGCTCAATGTGGGTGGCGTCGTGGGTGTGCTGCCGCTTTCCGGCAAGCCGCTGCCCTTTATTTCCTACGGAGGCTCAACTTTACTTTCAAGTTTAATAACCGTGGGCGTTCTTATGTCCATCTCGAGAAGATCGGCTCTGCCTCAAACCGAGCACGATTCACGTCGTCGTTCGTGGCGTTTTGCCGATGAAGAGGACTCAGAGCTTCCCGAGGATTTTATGGAAGCATACGAGACACCTTCTCTCACAACGATAGGTACCCCTCGTTCAAAACCGGCAACGTTGGGCTCATCATTTACGATGGTTGACGGAGGAAATATGGGGAGAAGCCCGTCACGTTCTTCTCGAGAACGTATCGATCTTGGACCAAGTGCAACCGATCGTCTCCGTGGTTCTTCAGAGAACAGGGGAACTCGTGGTAAAGGAAGGGATTTTCGTGGCTAATTCACATGCGCCGCTTGAGATAGCAATTGCTGCAGGCGGCACGGCAGGTCATATCAACCCGGCACTTGCACTGGCAGAAGAGCTGCGTGAGCGCGGATATCATGTACGCTTTTTTGGGCAACCCAACAAACTGGAGGGAACTTTGGTGCCCGAAGCGGGCTTTGAGCTGGTTTCCATTCATGTTTCGGGTTTTAATCGGCGTAAGCCCTGGACGCTTATATCGGCAGGCATTCAAATGGAGAAGGCAAAGGCCGGACTGCAGCGTCTTCTTGCACGAGAGGGTGCCCCTGATGTGGCGGTGGGTTTTGGCGCATACGTTGAGTTACCCCTTATGCGCTGGTGTGCCGCCCATAAGGTGCCTTATGTACTGCATGAGCAAAACTCGGTTACCGGTTTGGCAAACCGAGTTTCGGCACGAGCGGCCACACGTGTGTGCGTTGCATTTCCCCAGGCAAAATCTGCGTTTTTAGAGCACGTATCAGACCCCGATCGTATTGTGGTAACCGGAAATCCGGTACGCCGCTCGGTGCTCAATGCTCAACGCGAATCGTCTCGTCATGCCTTTGGGGTTCATGACGACGAGGTATTTCTCCTTATCTTTGGAGGAAGTCTTGGTGCCCGGAGTTTGAACAATGCAGTTATCAGCTTGAAAGAGCAGCTTTTATCGTGCCCAGGCGTGCGTATTTTGCAATCGTGCGGAGCGGAGCTCTATGACGAGGTGGTAGATGCGCTGAAGCTGTCGGAGGAGGAGAAGCACCGCTGGGAAGTACGGCCCTATATCTCAAATATGGGAGAAGCGCTTGCTGCAGCGGATTGTATCGTTTCTCGCTCCGGAGCTTCCTCGGTTGCTGAGATCGCAGCGCGCGCCCTTCCAAGCATACTGGTGCCATTTCCCTTGGCCACGGCGGACCATCAGACAACGAATGCACACCTGCTCTCCGATGTGGGAGCTGCCGTGTTGGTTCCCGATGACGAAGTGGCAACCGAGTCCTTCTCGACATCACTGTTGAAGATGGTGGAGGACGCCGATATGCGCTTTGAGATGCACAAGGCGGCACAAGGGCTTGACCAGGGACGCTCGGCACAGCTTTTGGCAGATCAAGTAGAACTTTCTGCACAAGCCCGCTCAGTGTAAACTATTCGGGTAAAGTTATATATCTCAGAGGGTTTATCAGAGGAGCTTAGGTATGGCCAATCAAGATAGTCTTACAGTTACGCGTGCCCATTTCATCGGTATAGGGGGCGCCGGCATGAGCGGCATTGCGCTTGTGCTTCATGAGCGGGGCTGTACCGTAACGGGCTCCGATTTGAAGAGCTCACGCTATGTGCGAGAGCTGGAAGAAGCTGGAATACGTGTCCATATCGGCCACGTCGTAGCCACCATCGATGAAGTACGGCCTGATGTGGTGGTAACGTCGTCGGCTATACCCGAGACAAATCCCGAAGTTATTCGAGCAAGAGAGCTCGGTCTTCCTATTTGGCCACGGGCAAAGATGCTCTCATATCTCTCTCGCGGCCGTAAGACGATTGCGGTAGCGGGTACGCATGGCAAGACCACCACTTCGTCCATGATTGCAACCATGCTGGATAAGATGGATCTTGATCCGTCGTTTCTTATCGGCGGCGTTGTTGAAGGTTATGACACAAACGGCCGCAACGGCTCAGGCGATTACTTTGTATGTGAGGCGGATGAGTCCGACGGCTCGTTTATGTACCTTACTCCCAATGTGATTGTCATCACCAATATCGAAGCGGATCACCTTGATCACTATGGAACGCTTGAAAATATCGAGAAGACCTTCTGTGATTTTATGCGTTTGCTTGATCCTGGTGAGACGGTAATCATTAACGGCGATAATCCTCACTGGGTTGAGCTTGCTCGTTCTACGGGTCGCAAGGTCGTATCGTATGGATTTAGTGAGACGTGCGATTACGTGTGCCGTGCGCGTATGCGTACGCAAGGAATTGAAAATCCGCTTT
The DNA here is from genome assembly GCA_024691995.1 of Atopobiaceae bacterium. Classification (GTDB taxonomy): domain Bacteria; phylum Actinomycetota; class Coriobacteriia; order Coriobacteriales; family Atopobiaceae; genus Lancefieldella. The sequence goes on from JAILNA010000008.1 coordinate 140,471, forward strand.
CCGTTACAACACCTTCGGGTGTCTGTGTTGATGTTGTGCTGCCTGCAAGTCCCGGTACGCACAATATTTCAAATGCGTGTGCCGCCCTTGCAACCGCTGATATTTTGGGATATAACCTGAGCGAGGCAGCACGTGCTCTTTCGCAGTTTAAGGGTGCCCGCCGCCGCTTTACCCATGTGGGGGATATCTGTGGCATTACGGTAGTTGATGACTATGGGCATCACCCAACCGAGATCAAAGCAACCCTTTCAGCGGCACTACCCTTAGGTTTTAAGCGTGTCATCTGCGTGTTTCAGCCTCATCGCTATAGCAGGACAAAAGATCTTGCCGACTTATTTGCCCATGCGTTTGATGGCGTTGATACGCTTCTTGTGATGGATGTGTTTTCTGCAGGAGAACTTCCCATCCCGGGTATTTCGGGAAAAACGGTTTCGAGCCGTGTGAAGGATGCGGGCAAGGTGTCTGACGTGCGCTATATTCCTTCTCGCCATAAGCTGGTAGACACACTGTGCGAGCTTTGTCATCCCGGCGATTTGGTTATTACACAAGGTGCGGGCGACGTTACCCAGATTGGCCCGGCGTTCATTAAAGCGCTCTCCGAGCAAACCGATCACTGCTAAACTTGCGCAGGGCACCAATGGCACAAAATACTGACAGACGGCGTGGTACTCCACGTAAGGCAAAGAGTGTTCCTAAGGTTTCTCAGGCTCCGGTTCAAGACACGGCCCGAGCGTCTCAGAGGAAACCTCGTACTCGCTCTCAAGCGTCCAAAAAGACTTCGGGCACTTCTGTACAGGGCGCTTCTGCATACAGAAGTCCTTCGGAGGCCCGCGCAGAACGCCTGCGCCGTGCAAACCATGGCACGGTGGACGTGAAAAAGACAATACGCAGGGTGTGTATAGGTCTTGTCGCGTTTATGGTGGTCGGCTTGGTGGCATTTTTTGTATTGAAGAATTCGTCTGTGTTTGCCATTACCAACATTACCGTTGATCCCACCGATCACATTACCAACGAAGACATTCAAAAGCTGGTGGCCGTTCCCGAAGGCACGACGCTTCTTAATATGGACGAGAAGCAGATAACGGAAAACCTCAAAGAGGACCCTTGGGTTGCCTCGGTTTCTTTTGAGAGGCAATTCCCCAATACCTTGCACATTACCATTACAGAACATAAGGTTGCCGCCCTTGTGGTTCCGTCCGCCGGCTCTTCCGCTTGGTATTTGAGCGATGAGGGAACATGGCTTCAAAAGGTGGATCTGTCGGTTGGGGAGAATAGCTCGCTGAGTGCCGCCGCACTTGCACAAGCCGAGAAGGACGGCGTTCTTCTCGTCTCAGATGTACCGGCAACGGTAAATCCTGTTGCAGGAGCACCGGCAACCGATGAGGTTATCAAGGCGGTCCTGACGTATCAGTCAACCTTTACTTCAGAGTTAACGTCGCAGATTGTCAGTTATTCCGCAGCCAGTACGGACAGTATCAATATCACGCTTACGAATGGTATTCAGGTGGCACTTGGCTCTCCGACACAAATTGAAGATAAAGAGAAGGTTATCTTACGTATGATTGAGCAGTATGCCGGTGAGATGACATATCTCAATGTACGGGTTCCCTCAAGCCCCACGTATAGACGCGTTGCCGGCGGAAATACTCAAAACGGAACCGGCATTTCAACGACAAGTACATCAACCAATCAAAGCGAATCAACAAGTCAGGAAGAGCAGGGAGAAAAAACCTCTCAGACTGAGGAAGAAACCTCTCAAACCAAAAAGACAGAGGCTGAGCAGCAGAGTTCTTCCCAATAAGCGATGCGGATAAGGTGTGTAAATACACTGCGCCTACCAGCTGTCTTCATAATTTCTACATAATTGTTGACGAAACCCTCAAGGTATGCAAATATACCCCGCTTTGCATGAAGCGTAAGCCTTAACTTGAGGTTAAGGGTTGTTACCTGCGGTTCCTGCGAGCGCATAAGACAGGCAGTAAAAGCGCAGACGCGCTCAAGACCGAAGGGACAAGACGCATGCCACGAGGAGGAAAGATGGTTAAGGATACTGACACCCTTAATAACTACCTTGCAGTAATCAAAGTTGTAGGTGTAGGCGGCGGCGGTACGAATGCCGTTAACCGCATGATCGAAGAAGGTATTCGCGGCGTTGAGTTTGTCGCCGTCAATACTGACGCACAAGCCCTTGCTATCTCCGATGCCGATATTAAGGTTCATATTGGTACCGATATCACCAAGGGTCTTGGTGCAGGCGCTAACCCCGAGGTTGGTAAAGAGTCTGCGGAGGATTCTCGTGATGAGATTAAGGCAGCACTTGCCGGCGCCGATATGGTCTTCATTACGGCAGGCGAGGGCGGCGGTACCGGTACCGGTGCTGCTCCGGTTGTAGCCGACATTGCAAAAAATGATGTCGGAGCTCTTACGGTTGGTGTTGTGACCAAGCCATTTACCTTTGAGGGACGTCGTCGCTATGCATCGGCTTCCGAGGGTATAAAAAATCTTGCCGAGAACGTCGATACGCTCATTGTGATTCCAAATGATCGTTTGCTCGATCTTTCCGAAAAGAAGACCACCATGCTTGAGGCCTTCCGCATGGCAGACGACGTGCTTTGCCAGGGAACCCAGGGCATTACCGATTTGATTACGGTACCGGGCCTTATCAACCTCGACTTTGCAGACGTGTGCACCATTATGAAGGGCGCGGGTACCGCAATGATGGGTATCGGTATTGCCTCCGGTGACAATCGTGCAGCCGACGCCGCAACCGAGGCCATCTCAAGCCGTCTTCTTGAGAGCTCCATTGATGGTGCCACCCGTGTACTTCTCTCGGTTGCCGGCAACAAAGACTTGGGCATTCAGGAGATTAACGATGCCGCCGATCTTGTCGCCAAAAACGTTGACCCTGAAGCAAATATCATCTTCGGTACCGTTGTTGACGAATCCTTGGGCGATCAGGTTCGCGTTACGGTTATCGCAACGGGCTTTAATGACAATAACGTCCAGCAGGCAAACCTTCCGTCTGCACATACCATTGCCGGCTCACGCCCCGCACCACGCAAGGCGTCTCGTCCAAGCACGCCAAGCGCCCGCCCAACGCAGGCTCCGGCCCCGGCTCCGACTCCGGCACCGCGTCCTGCCGCAATGACAAACGATAAGGAATTTGACATTCCTGATTTCTTGAAGCGTAGTCGAATCTAATATGGCTGCGCTGGTACAACAGCGAAAAAGTGGTGTGACTCTGATTACGGATACGACGTGTCCGTACGGAGTCACGCTCGCGTTTACCGAAAGAGGCGGGGGAGTTTCATGCGGTGAGTTCTCTTCGCTCAATCTCGGGAGCGCGTGCGGTGATACGGCGGACGCAGTCCGGCGCAACAGGCTGCGGGCACTTGAGGCTCTTGGAGCAAAACAATACGCCGATAATCTGGTGTGCCCTCATCAAGTTCATGGCGAGAAGATTCTTGTAGTTTACAGTGCTCATAAAGATGAAGTGGCAGCCGTGCGCACGGAGGCTGCTCAAGGCGCCGATGCAATCGTTTGCCTTGCAAAGACGGTTCCCGTGATGCTCTGCTTCGCTGATTGCGTACCGGTTATCTTGGCCGCTCCGGGAGGGTTTGCCATTGCACACTCGGGATGGCGCGGAACGATAGCGCACATTGCCGCCAAAACGGCACGCCTTCTGGTAGAACAAACGGGTGATCGTCCGGAAGAACTTCTCGCCTATGTCGGTCCTCATATTGGGGCTCCCGATTATGAAGTGTCTCAGGAGCTCATTGATCGGTTTGTGGACGAGTTTGGCTCAGAGGTTGTGCCTTCCGATTTAGGCGGTCGCCATCTTGACCTTGGGTATGCGGTGCGCATGGCTCTTGCGGAGGCCGGAATTTTGCCCGAACATGTTTTTGAAGTCAGCGAGTCTACGGCAACTCATACGGATCGCTTTTTTTCGTATAGAGCAGAACATGGCCATTGCGGACGTCACGGTGCACTTGCAGTGAGGTTGGGGAATTAAAATGGATTATGTGTCTTTTCTTACCCAACGGCGCTCGGAGATTCTTGGGCTTGTGTCTGAGGCTGCCAAGCGCTCTGGGCGCGATGCGTCAGAAATTGAGCTCATTGCGGTGTCCAAGACTGTTGAGCCTGAAGCAGTACACGATGCGTACCAGGCAGGATATTGTACTTTCGGCGAAAACCGTCCACAGGAACTCGGAAGAAAGATTGAGGCTCTAAAAACGTGGCCCGATATGACCGATGTTCGTTTTGACATGATTGGCAATCTCCAGACCAACAAGATCAATCACGTCATCGGTAAGGCTCGACTCATTCATTCAATCTCTTCCGAGCATCTGGCACGTGCGGTGTCCATGCGTGCCGAGGCAAAGGATTGTGTCTGCCAGGTATTACTTGAAATTAACGTGTCCGGTGAGGAGTCTAAGTCGGGCTTTTCTCCTCAGGAAGTGCAGAGGGCGGCAGACAATCTTATGAGTCTCTCAGGCATTTCCATCTGCGGTCTTATGACTATGGCGCCGCAAGGTGATGCGTATAGGGCGAGAAAAACCTTTGCCGGCCTCAGAGAGCTTCAAGGCACTCTTTCAAAGCAAATGGGACTGCCCCTGTCGGTACTTTCCTGCGGTATGAGTGACGATTTTCCGTTGGCCGTTCGGGAAGGCTCAACAATGGTCCGTTTGGGCCGGTTAGTATTTAGTCCCGAGTATGCGGTATCGAGCGTTTTACAATAGGATTGTTCAATTGCGTTTATTTGCAACGAGCGAAAGGTGTGGATATGGGATTTCTTGATACATTGCGTGAACGCTTTGGCGGCGCTCAAGATGATGAGTATTATGACGATGAGTACTATGAAGACGATGAGTACGATGAGGGAAACGCGGGTCAACCTCATGTAAGGGAGACGGGCTCTTCCAACCGCTTACTCGGCAATCCTTCTCGCCCTGAAGCAGAGAGCGTATCGGTGTATACGCGCTCCGGTCGTCCTGTTTCGGCAACTCCGGCCGCTTCCTATGAGCAGCAGCGCTCTCAATCCCGCGCACAGGCTTCTGCTGCCGCGCCGATGCAGACCTCAAATACCCTGAATTTCCAGCAGGCTTCCCGTGTACGATCCGGACAGCTTCCGCCTTATGTGTTGCGTCCGGTATCGTATGAAGATGTTCAGTCTGTGGTTCGCCGTGTCCGCACCGGGCAGCCCGTGGTTCTTGTCTTGAAGAATACAAATACCGAAGTGGCTAAGAGAATTCTTGATTTTAGCTTTGGATTCTCGTATGGCATCGAGGGCTCCGTGGAAGAAATCGGAGAGCGTGTGTTTGTGGTTCTTCCGCAAGGCACACAATTATCTCAAGCTGATTTGGATAAATTAGCCGTAGATGGGGATATTACAAAGTAATTTTGACGACAGAGGATTATACGGAGGTATTGCGTGTTTGGCCCACGGCTTATATCACTTATCGTGCGCCTCATAGAGGTCTATGAGTTTTTGATTGCTGCTTGGTGTCTGTTGTCCTGGATTCCATCAAGCGGCCGTCAGCTTATGTCTGTCCGCGAGGCACTTGGTACGCTTGTTGAGCCGTACCTCTCACTATTTAGACGTCTTATTCCAACGTTTTCAGGTATGGATTTTTCGCCGATTGTTGCGTTAATTGTGTTGCAACTGGTCGAACGTCTTATTTGGAATATACTTGTGTAAGTACCTCGTATGAGTTGTACGAGGAAGAAGTTTGTAAACTGCAGGTATTGCGATACTACGCACAACGAAAGGGAACAAGAATGGCAATCACACCAGCAGACATCGAAAAACAGTCCTTCTCTCCCTCAGAGCTTGGATACAACCCGGAAGAGGTAGATTCCTTCTTGGAGCAGGTTTCTTCCGAGATTGACGCAATGCTTCAGAAAATTGCTGACCTTAAAGGCCGTCTCACAAACACTGAACAGCAGCTTGCGGTAGCTCAAGATCAGATAGCACACTTTGAGGAGAATTCAGAGAAAACGGCGGCAGATAAGACAAATGCAGCCGTGGCAGCTTCCGAGCATCAAATCTCCCAGGTGCTTCTCGTTGCTCAGGCTTCTGCGGATAAGCTCGTTGCTGATGCCAAAGATAATGCAGAGCGTATTCGTAACGAAGCCGATCAAAAGGCGCGTGAGGTTATTCGTCAGGCCCTTGCCGAGAAGCAAAATGAGCTTGATGAGATTGATCGCCTGAAGCAGTCTCGTGAAGATTTCCGCGCCGAGTACCGCAAGCTCTTGCAGCACTTCATGGATGATGCGGACTCCGTCTTCCCTCAGGGCGTACTTAACAGCGGTAGTCCACAGGACGCTCACCTTGGAGCGGCTCCGGCTTCTTCAGCTCCTGCACAAAAACCCTCTGCGCCTGCGGCAAATGATTTTAGCGACCTTGACTAGTACGGTGACTTGGTACTGACCAGTACGGTTGACTTGGCATTGGCATAGCATAGATATGCTTTGTGCCGGATACCTTAGGCATTGTAACGGCATCGGATACACTTCCGGTGCCGTTTTTTTGTTTTTAGCTTCTCATTGGTCTGACAACTTCATTTTAAGTATCAAGCAAGCCTTTCTTGGACGTACCCTGATAGCGCAGGGGAACCTTGGTATTACGTGGAAGATCTTGGCAGGAAAGCTCAGTGAGGCCTTCCCAAAATCGCTTGGGCATCCAATGCGCACGCAGATCATATCCGCGCTGTGAGGCATTTCTGCCAGGCAACTCAACTCCTTTATAAAACTCTTTCCACAACGCTCTGACATAGGGTTCATCGGCGGCAAGATCCTTGCGGGAAATGAGGACATCAAGATTGCTCTTGTCGGGCTTCATAATGCCAAAGTTTCTCATCTCCGGAGCATGGAAGGCAACAATACCATGTATGGGATCCACAATGAAAAACCGCTCATTTCCCAAGCGCCGGACAAAGTAGCTAAAAGCCAATGGCAAGACGTTTGCATGAGGTTTGAAGATGGCCATGAAGGAATTGTCTGACATGCGAGAAAACCGTACGAATTGCCGCATATGCTCACACTCAGTGGCAACCTGGCGTGCGAGCGCATTGAGGGCATGGGTGGTGTCATCGACAAAGTGTTCTATCAGTCGATCTTTTCGAGAAAAGCCATCCTTCATAAAGCGATACACAATGTCAGGCATATCGGGGTTATCTGAGGCGCATGCCAGAACAATGCGCCGTATTGCTTCTCTTCCTTGCTGCCTTTCAAATCCAGTGAGAACTCTTTGCGCAAGAGTGACGGTACTTTCTTTGGCAGGATCAAGGCCGGTCATACAAGTTTCTCCCAAGCGTCCTTGGTACGCATCGCTTCTTACAAGGCGAAGCTCAGAAGTTGATACATGTGCAAGGTATATGAGGCCAACGGCCGCAACGACACCTTCTAAACTTGGGCTGCAAACGAGGGCCACACCGTGGGAAGAAGAGCTGCAAAGCTCTTTGAGTTGCTCGATGACGAGGGCATGCGATGGCTCAAAAGAGTCTTGGCTGCGCGCACTCGATGGTTTTCCGCGTTTTGTTATAAGAGCTCTTTTTTGCATCATCGATCACCAATTTTCTTATAAGCTCAGCGTCAAGGGGAGAATAAGGATCTCGTTTTCCCTGGCAGCAAATAAAGTGTCGGGCTCGTTTGAGGGTAATGTTCATTTGCTTGAGGTCATCAAAGGTAAGACAGCGATTTCTTCGGGCTGCAATGATTCTTCTTGCACCTACCGGTCCTACTCCCGGAATGCGAAGAAGGAGTTCAAGCGGGGCATCCATAATCTCAATGGGAAATTTGTGGATGTTGGCGAGCGCCCATGCAAGCTTAGGGTCAACCTCAAGATCGAGCCAAGGGGCTTCCGGAGAAACAAGCTCATCGGGGGTAAATGCGTAATAGCGCATCAGCCAATCGGCTTGATAGAGTCTGTGTTCACGTCTTAAGGGTACGGGCGTATCTGTTTCTGGTAAGTGCGCGTCTTCAATCATGGGTATATATGCCGAGAAAAAAATACGTTTCATATCGTAGTGAGCATACAGTGCCTGAGAAAGGCGAAGGATTTGATTGTCACTTTCCGGCGTTGCACCGATGATAAGCTGTGTTGACTGACCGGCAGGCGAGAAGGACCTCTTGCTTGCAGAGACGGAAGTGTGAGGACGGAGCGTATAGGCAGCACCATTGCTTGAGAGACGGAGTCCTTCTGAGGCGGCACGGTTTTTGGTCGTATATGCAAGGGATTTGTCAGAACTACTGTTTTGCGTGCTGATCTTTTGGCCTCCTTGTGAGCCTGTCAATTTTTTGCGCTTTTGTGAAAAGCCCAGAAGGAGATTCTCTTCAGCGCATCGTTTCTGGTAAATGAGCTTCATAGGCTCCATGACCGATTGGGTATTTTTGTTGGGACAAAGAAGCTTGAGGGATTGAGAACTGGGAAGTTCAAGGTTTACGGAAAGTCTATCGGCAAGGCGTCCAATGGCATCGATAAGCTCAGGAGATGTTCCCGGAATAATTTTGGCGTGTATATATCCGCGAAAGCGAAGCTTACTGCGTAAGATATGCAAGCACTCAATCATCAGCTCGGTGGTATGATCCGGCGTACCGAGAACGCCGGACGAGAGAAAAAGTCCTTCGATAAAGTTACGTTTATAAAAGTCCACGGTGAGATCGGCAAGTTCTTGCGGCGTGAAAGTTGCCCGCCGGCACGAGGCGGAACACCTGTTTACACAATAGGCGCAATCATAGACGCACGCATTGGAGAGAAGCACTTTGAGTAAGGTGATACAGCGCCCATCCGGCGCAAAGGAATGACAACAGCCGGCAGCAGATGCCATGCCCAGGCTTCCTTTTTGCGCATTTCGGTTTACGCCGGAGGAGGTACAGGCAGCATCGTATTTCGCGGCATCTGCGAGGATGGAAAGCTTGTCAAGAGTATCCACGCACGGCCTTTCTCGCGAGAACGAACATAAGTTCTATATATAGTGTAGCGCTTTTTTGCGAGAGGCAGGAGAAAAACAGAACAAATTTTCTGTTTTTATTGTCTGAGTAAGAACGTGCGGATCTTAGAGAAGATTCTGAGAATGAGATTTGAGCGTTCTGTGTTTATACTGATAAATACAACACCGACGCGTGCTCGTAGTGCTGATGACTTCATGAACACATCAGGTGGGAAGGAGCTCTGAAGATGCCACCATATAACCAGGGGACAGACAGACAGGCTCAAAGAGCATCTCACATATTGCAAAAGCTACTTCCCGAATATGCGGTATATGCGCTTGAAATACTTGAGCGCGCAGGCTTTGAGGCTTGGATCGTGGGTGGCTGGGTTCGTGATGCATTGCTTGGGTCGGTTACGCATGATATTGATATCACCACCTCAGCACACTGGGAACAAACCGCAGAGACGTATCGGGCAGCGGGATATGTCGTACATGAAACCGGTACCAAGCACGGTACCGTTACCGTTGTTGTCAGTGGACACCCACTTGAAATAACAACCTATCGTACTGAAGGTACCTATTCGGATCACCGCCACCCGGATGAGGTGTGCTTTGTTGACAGTATCGACAAGGACCTCGCTCGTCGTGATTTTACGGTGAACGCCATGGCGTTTCATCCACGGCGCGGATTGTTGGATCCCTACCATGGCCGACATGATCTTCAACAAAGGTGTATTCGTGCCGTAGGAGATGCACAAAGTCGCTTTGAAGAAGATGCCCTGCGCGTGCTCAGAGCCATTCGCTTTGCATGCAAACTGGGATTTTCGATTGAGAAAAATACAGCGGACGCATTGTCTGCCTCGGCATCTCGTCTGGCTTTTGTGGCACAGGAGCGTATTGGAAACGAAATGTGCGCCATTATGGATGCGGGAGTCATGGCGCGTGCGCTTCGTATTGGTTTTGCTGGGGTTGCCGCTGCCGTTCCGGAGCTTACCGCTATGGAAGGATTTGATCAGCAGAGCCCATATCATGCATACGACGTTTGTGAGCATACCGCACGGGTATGCGCGGGAGTAGAGGCTTTCAGTGCGGGCAGAGCTTCATGTGCGCTTCGTTGGGCGGCGCTTCTCCATGACGTTGCCAAACCAAAAACCTTTTCCGAAGATGTTTCCCATCGTGGTCATTTCTTTGGGCATCCGGAGGTAAGCGCACAGATGGCGCAAACTATTCTTGAGTCAATGGCAATTCCTCAGTCGGTGGTGCGCCAAGCAATACAGCTCATTCGCTGGCACGATCTTGAGATTGACAAAAACATTCCGTCTATCCGCCGTTTTATTGCCACTCTCGATAAGGGCTGGGTAGGTGGCGGAGCGCTTCTCGCTACTCAGATTATTGAGCTGAAACAGGCAGATGCTCTTGCAAAAGCGCCGGCGTGTAGAGAGTACGCTCTTGAGCTTGATGATATTTCTCGCATGGTACAACAGGAGATACAAAAAGGAGTTGCACAAAATCCTCAAGACCTCGCGGTCTCAGGGACTGATATTATGCAGCTGCTTCATATAGGGCCCGGGCCAAGTGTGGGGATGTACCTCAGGCAACTTTTTGAAGCATATCTTGCCGGAGAAGTGGACAATACGCGAGAAGATCTTCTCGCCCTTTTGGTATAGGCACAAGCAGGCACAAGCAATGCTTTTTGCTACAGGCTGAACCAAGGCGCTTAGGCTGAAGACGAGGCGCTCGATCACATAATTTTTGTTGATTCAAGTTTTTGGGCAATCCATTCGTTTGCACGAACCAGAGGCTTTCTCAGAACAAGACCTAAGAGGAGGGCGCCGGCGAGGTAGGTTCCCTGAATGGCTACCTCTGAAATCCAGACGCTTCCATAATAGCCTGCAATGGTTTCATGCATTGCATTGATGGTGTGTACAAACGGCAAGAGAGCGTTAACGTTTTGGAAGCTTTGAGGAAGCATCTGTATGGGAAAGGTTCCACCGGAGCCTGCCACTTGGATGACCAGCAAGAAAACGGCGACGGCCTTGCCTACGTCTCCAAAGGCATAGGTAAGCGCATACATGATGTTGACATAAACAAATGATGCTATCCATAACGTCAGCATAAACCGCACCGGGTCGATGCATTGTATTCCCAGGTAGTAGAGGTCTCCCAGGCCCACTAAGGTTGCTTGGAGGAACCCGAAGATGCTGAAGACTAAAAGACGACTTACATAGCTATGACGTGGTTTTGCCCCGATTGATTCGGAAAACGACTGGTCGGTGCCGGTTAAGAGCATTGCCACAAGAATAATCGCACCCACCCAAAGTGAGAGTGTGGTGTAAAAGCCGGCCATTGCCGAGCCGTTATTGGCAACGGGATAGACGGCAGTACGCTCAAGCTGTGTGGGAGATGAGATAAATGAGGCAAGATCGGTACTGTTTGCGCTTAAGATGCGCCGCACGGCTACAAGGTCGCCCCCGGCAAGCGCCTGGGAAAGTGAAGTATGGATGGTGCCAAGGCTGTCGGCAAGCGAATCGATTCTCTTTTGAGCCGTGGCGAGATCTTCTTTGATGGAGTCCAAGCTTTTGTTCGTAGAAGAAGATACATCTTTGAGCTGGGATATTGTCTCATTTATTGAGGCTGAGATAGCTGAGGTATCAGATGTTGCTCCATCAAGGGCAGATGAGAGCGAGTCAAGCTGGTCATTAAGGGTACTCTTGAGCTCGCTTTGAGTGCTTATAACGTCTTTTTTTGCCTGTGCAACCAAGGATTTAATCTCTGCTCTGTCGGACTCAGAGACAGAGACGCCCTTATCGATTGCATCGGCTGTGGATGAAAGGCGCTCTTGTAAAGATTGCTGCGTGTCAATGGTGCCTTGGATGCGCGCAATCGGCGCATCGAGAACCGATTGCAGGTGAGAAGGAAGCGCGGCCTGTATGTTTTTAATGTCGGTAAGCAACGATCGGTAACGTTGCGCAACACCCCCAACTTTATCCGCAAGTGCGCGTAAGTCGGAGGCGGTGTGGGCTGCGGTTGTGGATGCGGTATCAAGTGCGGAATCAATGGCACCATCCAGAGCCTCAAAGCTTTCCGTAGTTGATGCAAGGGCGCTGTCAACCGCATTGCCTGCAGACAAGGCGCCTGCTTTAAGTGTGCCGGTGCCATCGGAAGCCGAGCTCAGCGCGTTACTTGCATTTTGTGCGGCAGTATTTGTCGAATCCATAAGATCCGATGTACTCGAGACAATGGATTGTGAGGAAGAGATAAGGTCCCCATAGAGTTTAATGTGCTCGGAGATGGTATGGAGGGTTGAGATACTACGCTCAAGTGAGGCATCAAGTGTTGCGGCGGCATTCATGAGATGCGGATCATCCAAAGAGGTTGACAGTTCCCCTAATACGCCGGCGCCTACCTCAGTAAGGGCATCGGTAAAGCCCGATTCAATTTGGGTGCGGGCGGATTCAGCGGCTTTGTCGGTAACAAGAGGTGCGATGGCACCGATCTTCTCGTTACTTACGTAGGTAATGGCAGCGGCTTTGTCCGTGTCGCTTTCCCCATTGCTTCCAAGGCCGCTCAGCAAGTTCTTTGAAAAATCTTTGGGAATGATGAGCGCGGCATAATAGCGACCGCTCCGAACGCCTTCCATGGCATCATCGTGTGTCGTATAGATGTAATTGATGCTTGTACTTTCGCGCAACTTTGAGGCCGCTCGCTCACCGATATTGACGTTTACCGGAATGAGGCTGCTTTTGTAACCCTCGTCATCATTGGCAACCGCTATTTTCAGCTCACTTGTGTGTCCGTATGGGTCCCAGCTTCCCTCAATGTTGAGCCATGCATACAGAGAGGGGAGAACCACCAACCCCACGCAAACCACCAAAGCGATGACGTTGTGCGAGATGGAGCGTACGTCATGTACAAAGAGTGACCAAATCTTTTTCATGCTACTCACCTCGCTCCTCGCGCTCAAGTTGCGTGCTAATCATTTTGACCATACGTGACGTATCAAGGCCGGTCATGGATTTTCTGCGTCTCATGGTTTCGTGGAGGTATTCAATAATGATGAGGTAGGCACAGGTGACTACGATGGCTATAATCCACACAATGAGCCAGAAAAGTTTGTTTTGCGAAATGAACAACACAACAAGAAGGCCTATGGGCAAGGCGATAAGCGCTCTGAGTCCATAGCGGATTCGAGAGGGGTAGCGACTCTCAAACCGTTGTGCACGAACCTCCACATCGCGTGTATATTCATCGCTGTTTTGCAGGGCATGCATGAGAGACGAAAGCCGGTAGTGCTCAATTTTAATCCCGTCTCGCTCATGGGCCATAAGACCGGTTGCCGCAAGGCGGCGATCAAACAGATAGTTGATGTTTAAAAGATGACGGCGAAGTACGACGCCAACGACAAATGCAGGGATAATAAAAAGCGAAACCTTCGCGAGGTTCTCGAGATAGAAGTTCCCATAAAATCCGCCGATTGCTTCACGCATGGCTGCGATGCCGTAGGTAAAAGGAAGCCACGGGTGAATGGCTTGGAAAAAGCCGGGCATCATTTCAATGGGATAAAGGCCTGCCGCACCAGGAATCTGCAGGATAACGAGGAGTACACAGAGGGCCTTGCCGATATGCTTGAATGCAATGGAAAGAGAATAAATAAGAGTGACGTAGACAACGGCTTCAATGATGCCGGCAAGGATAAAAGCAGTCGGACTTACGCACTGAATCTTCAAAAGCAAATCTCCGATACAGCAGATGGTTGCCTGAAGGATTGCAAGAAGCATCATCAAAAGCCATCGGCCGAAATAGCCTTGCCAGGGAGCAAAGCTTCCGATGTTTTCATGGTCCACTTCAAGCTTATAGATGGCGATAAGAACAATGCCACCAACCCAAAGGGCGAGATTGGTGTAAAACGGCGTGACACTTGAGCCATAATTTGCCACCGGATATACGATGTCATCCTCGATTTTTACCGGGGAAGACATAAATGAAGCGATATCTTTTGGATTGAGGTTAACGACCTCTTGGAGCTGCTCCATAAGCTGTGAGTTCTTGATGACGTTCATGTCTGAAGAGAGGGTATCAAGGGTTTTCGCCGTTGTTGAGAGCGAATCCTCCGTACGCAGCGTCGCATCTTGTGCCTGGGAAAGCACGTGGTCAAGTTGGTTGAGAGTTCCTTTGATTTGTTGAAGCGCCGGCTTTGTGGCGCTGAGTGTGGCATTAAGGGTATAGGTCGCATCACCGAAAGAATCAATGGATCCGTTGAACTCGGGGATTGATGTGGTTGAAAGCGTCTGCACCGTTTGGTGTATTGCATCAATGTTCGTATTGACCGTTGTATTCATGGTACTTGAGAGGTGGGACAAGGAGTCGTTGCTTGCGTGTATGTCGCCTGAGGCGGTCTGCAGGCGGGCGAGAAGTGCTTCTTCTTGAGAAACGCTTGCGTCAAGCTCGTCAATAAGGGTGTTAAGGGAACTTTGGTGAGCAGCCGGCAATGAATCTCTGATGGTTTTCAGGTCATCTACCAGCTGACGGTTTGTAGAAATAAGGCTTTGAACGGAGGCGACGGTACCGTCAACGGTTCCCATGGCACTTCCTACAGAGCCGGTAATCTGTCCTACTGCGGCATCCGCATGGCTTGAGATGCCGCTTATGGAGGTACCGCCTTCTATGAGGGAAGAAAAAAGCTTTGCGGAAAGGGTATTGGCATCTTGTTTAATTTTTGGGAGTTGAGAGGTAATGTCGGAAAGTGTGCCGGAGGCCTTATCAGCGCTTTCTATAAGAGTATCAAGCGTTTTTTGAGCTTGCGCAAGGGTGGCACGCGCGTCTTTGAGGGTGGATTGAGAAGCCTCGATCGTGCCCGCGATCTTTTTAAAATCATTGCCGGTGTCGTGCAAATCAGCGGTAACTCTGTCGGCAGCCGTGTCTGTCTGAGATGAAACGGTGCTTGCGAGACCGATGAATTTCTCGGAAACAACTTCGCTTACCTTTGATACAAACGTTTCGTTGATCTGTGTGGTAATGGTTTTAGCTCCGGTATCGGTGACTTTTGGAGCAACAGGGTTGATTTTCTCGTTAACGTAATATTGAACGGGAGCTTTTTTTAGATTACCCGAAAGAACCGAAGTCAGATCGGAGGTGAAGTCTTTAGGGAGAATGATTGCCGCATAGTAAGTGCCGGCAGAAACCCCCTCAAGAGCTTCTTCTTTGGATGAAACAAAAGTCCACTGAAGTTGCGTGTTGTCTTTCAGCTTATCTATGACCATAGAGCCTGCATTAAGGTATCCCTGGTCTCCCACTTCAGCTCCAATATCCTCAGACACAACGGCAACGGGCATCGTCTGAGTGTTCTTATACGGATCCCAGTTAGCCGCAATGTTAAACCACGCATAGAGCGAGGGGATAATACAAACGCCAATCGTCACGATGATGGCTATGGGGTTCTTGAGGATTCTTATGAGGTCCCGTGTAAATATATGTAGTACCGTCTTCACTGCGGTCCTTCCGGTGACAGTATTTTACGGTGGAACTTTACCCCACCTGAAGCCATTATAAAGCCAAATTGAAGAATTTTTAAATAATGTTTAAAATTTGGATATACGATATCATGAGCTTACTGAAACAAGACTCTGGAGGTCTGCATATGAGCAAGAAAGACATCAATGCTTTGGAAGAGACTGCCGCACATATTGTTGCCGTACATGCTCAAGCTCATGAATTTGTGCATGAAGCCATTGTTGCTGCCTCTCACAGAAGAGATGAAAGACGGACAAAGAAAAGCATTGAAACGCGCAAGCGTATTATGTCCGTGGCAACGAAGATTATGGTTGAGCGGGGAAGCACTGATTTCAAGATGAGTGAGGTTTCTTCTCAGGCGCAATTAAGTAAGGGTGCCTTGTACTATTACTTTGCCGATAAAGATTCTCTTGTGCAGGCAGTTTTTGACAGCTCCGTCGATGATTTGGCTGAAGAAGTGACGCGTGTATCTACGGGAACTTCAGTTTCAATCGATTCACTGCGGGCAATTCTCAAAGAGCTTGCTTCTCAGATTATGCCCGGATCTCCCCTCGTGCTTGCACTGGTGAGTAAGTTTGCAAGCTCAAAAGGAGATTTAATTTCCAATGTGGATTCGCATCTGTCACGAGTCATCATGTTCTTGTCCGCACAGCTTGAGCAAGGTAAGCAGGAAGGCTTTATTCAAGAAGATGCAGACACTCGTCTTGCGGCCTGTGCAATAGTGGGTTCTCTGGTACTTTCCGCCATTGGATTTATGGGTGGCACCCATTATGAGCTGACCGTTGATGAACTTGTTGCCAAGCTTCTCTCGATGGTTTTGAGAGGTGTTGGAACTCAGCCGAAAGTATCGGCATAAATAGTTGTATCTTAGGTGATAGACACAGATGGATTGTGAGGATTTTCTCGCAATTGTTTTACATAACTGCCATGAAAGAAAGGACAAACCATGGCTCATAGGTCATATTACTTTACATCGGAATCCGTTACGGAAGGCCATCCCGATAAGGTTTGTGATCAAATATCCGATGCGGTGCTTGACGCCATTCTCGCAAAAGAATCAAAGCTGCAAGCACAAGGCTATATTTCTCCTTCGGGGGAGGCTGCCAATGTCAATCATGTGCGCTGTGCATGCGAGACATTTGCAACAACCGGAACCATTATCATTGCCGGTGAGATTCGTACGCAGGCATATATTGATGTGCAGGACATCGCCAGAAAAACGCTGAAGCGTATTGGATATGATCGTGCAAAGTATGGGTTTGACTGCGAAACCTGCGGCGTATTGAATCTTATCCATGAACAGAGCCCCGATATTGCGCAGGGCGTTGACGAGTCCTACGACGTACAGACGGGGAGAAGTGCAGATCCGCTTGATCTTATCGGTGCAGGAGACCAGGGGATGATGTTTGGGTATGCAACCGACGAAACCGACGTGCTCATGCCAATGCCTGCGTATTTGGCACAGCGTCTTGCTGAGCGCCTGGCGGTGGTTCGCAAAACGGAGGAGCTTTCCTATTTGCGCCCTGACGGAAAGACACAGGTAACCGTTAGATATGAGGGAAACCAGCCGGTTGAGGTCTCTGCCGTTGTCATCTCTACGCAACATGCTCCCGAGATTGAAGACATGAGCGTCATCAGAGACGATATGATTGAGCACGTGATTAAACCGGTGTTTGAGCACGTGGGTATTGCGTGGGGTAATGCTGATATTTACGTCAATCCAACAGGTCGCTTTGTGGTCGGCGGTCCCATGGGAGATACGGGTCTTACCGGCAGAAAAATTATTGTAGATACGTATGGCGGTATGGGTCGCCATGGAGGCGGAGCATTTTCAGGAAAAGACTGCACCAAAGTGGATCGCAGTGCTGCATACGCTGCGCGCTGGGTGGCAAAAAACGTGGTTGCCGCAGGTCTTGCCCATAAATGTGAAATTGAGCTTGCCTATGCTATTGGTGTTGCGCATCCACTCTCAATTATGGTTGATACGTTTGGTACGAATAATGGCGTTGCTTCTGATACGGATATCGAGAAGGCCATACAAAAGGTGTTCGATCTTCGTCCGGGAGCAATTATTCAAGATCTCAAACTACGTCGTCCTATCTTTGAAAAGACAGCTGCATACGGTCATTTTGGCCGTAATGACGCTGACTTTACATGGGAGAAGACCAATCGAGTTGACGAGTTACGTAATGCAATTCACAAAAGATAGTTATTGGTATTAATACAGGGTAATCTTATAGAGACGCATATTGCCTTCAGACAGCACTACTTCAAATCCAGGGGTGTCATCAGTAATTTCTGAGACGCCCCTGAATGTTCCCATTTTGTAATTGTCGCCGATTACACCGGAACTTACGGGATTTTCCAACTGCAAAACGTAGTGGACATCAAGCTCTTTGGCAGTATTTCGAACCTCTTCATCTGAGGCAATATAATTTAAGCGTTTTCTTAAAATTGCCGAAGTGGGTTTTTCGGAGCCGTCATATCCGGTGGGATAGCGCCAGATAACATGTACGTTATTGGTGGCGTATGCCCAAAGGCTTCCATCGTAGGGGATGTTTGCCACACGGGCGCCTCTGGGGATGATGTTGTTAACGCGTCGTAAAAACTCGCGCTCTTCGTTTGTGAGAGGGTCTTTATCCCTATAGGATGCGTGAGCTGCAGTTTTGAAGGCAGCAAACGCATTGGTGGGTATGGGGTGCTTGGAAGATGGCATAGCGATGAGATAATTGCCAAGAACAAATATGACAATTACCAGGGTTATGACTGCTTTTTTCCACATAGAGCCTTTGAAGTGTGGTTTATATCTGCAGATTTGATCAAAAAGAGCGTGTGCAAGTGTGCTGAGACCAACGGCAGCAAGCGGCATGGCAGAAATTGCGGCGGTTGCCGCAATGCGGAAAGGATCGGTATACCAAAATCCGGAAAGTATGCCTTTGAGAGGAACGTCAAAAGAGATGATAAACGCGCATAAAAGCGAAATATAAAAGAAAGCAACGGAGAGCCAACGTCCCTGTTTTTTACTAAATGTCCATATAATACCCACAAAGACGGTCAGCGTAAGCATTGGCTGCATAGAAACCAGCTCGCCACCCGCGTAGGACTCGCCGATATAGTCAAGGCCAATGACGTGTATAAGAGCGTTTATGGGATTTGAATAGGAATCCCACCAAAAACTGAGGAAAGCGCCACGACCAATGAGAACAAAGTAAAGCACAAGCCATATCAGCATGACGGTGACGAAAAATGTAGCGACAAGGGTGAGCGGCTTGAGCTGATGTCCAAAGAGAGAAATTCGCCGGTTGGATTGTTTGATTCGGGCGAGGCACCAAGGTAAAAGGATGACGATGCTTGAAAAAATTGTAGAGGTATGAAGGATGGTTAAGCTGATACATCCCAGTACAAATGTGGCGCTAAGCACTATAAGATCATGCTTTGGGGTTTTTGAACGAGTCATTTGCATAAATACCCAAAAAATTGCAGGCATTGCGCAAAAGGCAACCGTGTTGGGATAGAGCGGTCCATATACAAAAAGAGCCCAAGGGAAGATGGCAAAAGCACCTGAAGTAAACGCGCCGGCGAGAAGAACCGTGCGTTTGTTGGGGAACGTTTTTGCAATAAAGGTAGTTATGGAGAGCGGCAACAGTACAGCCGCTCCTATGAAATTCAAGGCATTTCCTGCAATGGTTACATCAGTGCAAACAAGCTGCGTGGTCAGTGCATCTAAAATATTCCAGCCGCTGGGATAAAACCCCAGGGAGTTTGACTGCCAAGGGACAATCGCGGTGTCAGAAGTGCTATAAAAATTGTAACTGATTGAAGAATAGCGCTGAGAATCAATCATAGCCTGGGTGACATCAAGGTGATGGGTGATATCCCAACCCTGTACAAATGCGCCGGCGCTTGAGAGAGACGTTACGTACAAAAGCGTGGTGGTAACAAGACCGACTGCGACAGAAACAAGAAGTATTTGCCATGGAAGATCATCATAGATGTGAGAAGAAGATGTGAGATTGTGGCGCGTGCCAATATGAGTGAAGGCATATGTTGCGCCTGCTATGAAAAGGGGAACACCTACCATCAAAAAGATATGTGCCGGAATGCGGAGTACGTTAAGGACTTCTCCGGTTATAAAAATAAAGCTGCAACTAATAAGAGGGGCAGTGGGAAGTGCCCAACCTATGGGCATACGAAACGCCTTAAGGAAGAGTGTTCCGGGAAGATAGAGCAGTATACACAATACAAGGACAGCACGTACAAACTCAGGCCACATGAAGTCTCCGAATCGAAAAAGAGAACACTCTACCCAGTATACCTATCAATATAAAAAAGGGGTCAACGTGACCCCTGAAATAGTTGGTAGCCCGTACCAGATTCGAACTGGTGATCTCCGCCTTGAGAGGGCGGCGTCCTGAACCGCTAGACGAACGGGCCATATATGTTTGGAAGGACATGGCTGGGATAGAGAGAGTCGAACTCCCGTTGACGGAACCAGAATCCGCTGTCCTACCACTAGACGATATCCCAAGATGTCATCCACGCGCACCAGCGCGACAAATAACTATAAAGGAGCAGCGAGAGCTATGCAAGTGAGAATATCGAGAATTTTTGAAATTCTCTTGGTTCATACGATGGAACAGGCGTTATACACGGGTGCTTCTAGGGTATTTTGGGCAAAGCCACATGGCAAGCGGTGCAGGCAGAGCAGGCTGTTTGTGCGCTTGGAGCAGCAGCAAGTCCTCCTTTTGCCGTCTCACGAAGGGTGGAGGGGAGCTCTGCTCCCACGTCTGCCATGGTGTGTGCCACCTCATCAAATGGAAGAGGATTGCCAATGCCGGCGAGGGCAAGTTGTGCAGAACTGATAGCCGCCGCAACTCCGATGGCATTTCTATCTTGGCACGGATACTCAACAAGTCCGCGCACGGGGTCGCAAACCAAGCCAAGCAAATTGGACAGCGCAATCGAAGCGGCGTCAAGGCATTGCTTTGGCGTGCCGCCGAGAAGCTCGGTGAGGGCCGATGCGCTCATGGCGGCCGCCGATCCTATTTCTGCCTGACATCCGCCTTCCGCCCCTGAGACGCTTGCGTTTGTTGAGAGGATGGCACCCAAGGCGGCGGCATTCCACAGTGCAAGAAGGATTTGGTTGTCTGTTGCGTGTATGTGCTCTGCCACGGCGAGGATGGAGCCGGGTACGACGCCTGAGGCGCCGGCAGTGGGTGCGGCGACAATGATACCCATGGTTGCCGAGCGCTCGAGGACGGCCATGGCAAAGGCTACCGCTTTTGTTTGTACCGGCCCCATTAAAGCATCAATTATGGCAGGGTTTGTGTTGGCGGTTGCCTGAGCCTGGCCAAAGAGAAGACCGCCAATGGATGCGCGGGGATTTTCAATGGTGTCATGTACTTCTTGACGCATGACATTGAGCACCCGCGTCATTTCTTTTTCACTGTCCGCCTCGGGCCGTAAGATCTTCTCGCGCCGTTGCATAGCCGCGCCAATAGAGAGGTTGTTGTGTTCGCAAAGGGCGAGAAGTTCGGCACCATTATCAAAATGAGTGCTGTGCGGACCTTGCGTAATCGCAGGGGCAGCGCCTGGGATATAGACTTGAGTTGCGTAGATAACGTGGGGAGCCTGTCGAAACAGAGTAAGGGTGCGCTCAGAGATTTCCTCGTCTACCTCAAAGATGGTGTATGCTACGCCCCCGCGTGCGGCACGGAAGGTGCGCATGGTTGCAACGTTGATATGTTGCTGGGCAAGAACCGCCGTAAGAGCCGCAAGAACGCCAGGCGTGTCGTGGTGAGAGACAAAGATGGTGGGCATGTCGCCGGCCATACGGACATGAGCGCCGTTAACGCCACTGATGCGAATGCGCCCTCCGCCAATAGACTCTCCCATGACGGCCACGTGTGCGGTATCGGGGCCATACATGTGCACTTCAACGGTATTGGGATGAAGCGACTCATCGTCGCCCTTCTCGATAACGTTAAAGGCCAGACCGCGCTCTTTTGCAATGGCAAAGGAATCGCGTACTCGTTTGTCGTCGGGAGCGCAGCCGAGCATACCGGCAACGAGGGCCTGATCGGTGCCATGCCCGCGGTGTGTGTGAGAAAACGAGTTGTAGAGCCAGAACTCTACGCGAACGAGAGGGTCGGGCGCAAGCGAACGGGCTGCGAGGGCAATGCGAAGAGCGCCTGCGGTATGCGATGAGGACGGGCCAACCATAATGGGCCCCAAGACCTCAAGTGCAGACATGGTCATCATGGAGAAACTCCTTATATAAAATGCGAATTATCTGCGTATTATTGGGCTATTTTAAGGGCTCTTTCAAGTCGTGCAAGAGCAATGTCTTTGCCGAGAAGCGCCATGGATTCTCCAAGCGGTGGGGAAACCATGTTGCCGCATTCAGCAACGCGAATTGCTTGAAAAACTACACGTTTTTTGAGATCAAGTTCTTCGGGGAGAACTTCAAGTGCCGCGTCAATGTTTGCCGGAGTCCATTCAGAGACAGGCAGAAGTGCAGCATGCGCCGCTTCAAGAATGGAGCCCGCTCCGTCCTTTGCAAGACTCTTGGAGACGCTCTTCTCGTCAAGGGTAACCTCAGCGCCTTCGTAGAGGAAGCGGGATTTCTCCACAACATCAGGAGAAACGGTGGTGCGAGGCTTCAAAATCTCAGAGAGCAAGTCATACCAGGCGGGACGTGTGGCATAGATTTTTTCCGCATCGGTTTCTGTACCGGAGACGGGCTCCAGGCCTGCAGAGACAAGTTCCGGGATAAGGACTTGTACGGAAAACGTTTTATTGTCCATGGCCGAGAGGTAGGTGGCATTTATCCAGTTGAGACGCTCGGGATCTGATTTAGCGGGGTTTTTTGAAACGTGATCGAGCGAGAACTGAGAAGCGAGGACGTCGCGCGGGACAATGGTGGTTTCTCCGTCCAGTGACCAGCCGAGAAGCGCCAGGTAATTGACGAAGGCATCGGAAAGGTAGCCTGCGTCGCGGTACTCTTCAACGGAGGTGGCACCATGGCGTTTGGAAAGCTTTTTGCCGTCGGGACCTAAAATCATGGAAATATGTGCGAACTCAGGCACCGGTGCGCCCAAAGCTTCATACACCATGATCTGGCGGGGAGTATTGGAGAGGTGATCGTCGCCTCGGATGATGTGCGTGATGCCCATCAAGGCATCGTCAACGACGGTTGCAAAATTATAGGTAGGCGTGCCATCAGAACGGAAGATGATAAAATCATCGAGCTCACGGGCGTTGAAGGTAACGTCGCCGTGGACCGCGTCGTGAACGATAACGTCTCCGCGATCGAGTGGTACCTTGATGCGGATGGTGTAGGGCTCGCCAGTCTCAATGCGTGCCTGAGCTTCTGCGGGATCAATGTTTCTGCAGGTACGTTGATAGCCTTGGAATGGGTCATGCCGCTCTTCTGCTGCCTTTTTATCCGCTGCAAGCTTTTCCGGCGTGCAGAAGCACGGATATGCCTTACCTTCTGCCAGCAGGGTGTGTGCGGCCTTACGATAAATTTCAAGGCGTTCGGTTTGTGAATACGGGCCAAAATCGCCGCCCTTGTCGGGACCTTCATCCCAGTCAAGACCAAGCCAACGCATGGCGCGCAGGATGATTTGTGTATTTTCGTCAGTGGAGCGGGCGGGATCGGTGTCGTCGATGCGCAGAATAAAGGTTCCACCGTTGGCTCGCGCAAACGCCCAGTTATAGATAGCGGTGCGCGCGCCTCCTATATGCAGCTTTCCGGTGGGCGAGGGGGCAAAGCGTACACGGACCTGCTTGTTTTGAGACAAGGCTCCTCCTAACAGCTGACATCTTCAGCACGAGAGTCCGAAGAGTCAAATATATACAGCCAAATTTGTACTGCATGACGACATAATAAACAACCAAACAAGTATATAGCTCAAGCGGCCGCAATGTGTCACGAGGCTTTGAACATATTTCTCTCGTTCAGTTCTGCCTGTACGGTGCGAATCATAAGATCAACATCGTCAAGACCAAGGTGCTGCTCGACCTCATGAGCCGCAAGCGTTCCACGTCTGCGCGCCCAGTTTTCAAGACTTGCGGGTCTTGATGCGGGGAGAAGAGAGCGAAACTCCGGATCAAGGCGGCGACAGATTTCACGCGTGTCGACGGGGACGATCTTGCCTTCTTTGCGAGCTTCCGCATATCCGTCTATATGCAGCATGAACCAGGAATCTTCAAAAGCAGCGTTATGAGCCATGAACGGAACTTTTTTCATTGCGGTAAGCAGTGCTTTTTGAGCGGCTTTATCTGAGCGAAACAATGGTCGTCCGTCAAGGTCTTGCCAGGTAATATGATGGATTTCGCTCAGGGGAACGCCCTTCTCGCGATAGAGTTCCGGCATGCCGAAGTATGCCGCATGAGGATCCACCGGGACGGTCTTAGGACCAAGATTCCAGAACTCAAAACCTATATTGATGATGTAGCCTTGATCGGGGAAGCGAGAAGTTGTCTCGATGTCGATGCCTAAAATCGTGCCTGAAACCGGTTTTTCGTGATAAGCGAGGGCTAAATCAGCAAGCGTAGGACCTGCCGTTTTCATGACCGCAGTTTCGCGCCTGTGTTGTAATTTTGCCACTCCTCGCGCGGTGTCCTCGATGGTAAGTCCGCGCGCAAGCGATACTCCATTGACGTTGCGCAGGCGCTCGGAACCATAGAGGTCACAAACCTCGCGGTTACGGTCGGCGAGCTGGCGTACCAGATCAAAAGAAAACGGAAGACTGTCTTTTGGAGCGGCATTCCAGGCATCAAGGAGTGTCTTGAGAGCGTCTTCGTTTTTGAGACGCTCCGCCGTGAGTGTGGCATCGTCGTTCAAAAATCCCGGTATCAGATATGCACTCGCATGCTCTATTGCCTGACTGAGTTCCATAGCACCTACCTTACGATACGAGTGACGCATGAGCACTTATTTTGCTCCGACACAAATTCTTTTTCCAATACTAGGGTAGTGCATTGCCACGTGAGAAATGTATGAGCTTCGCGAATTTCTTTTCCTCTCACGTAAAAGGTATGATTGCATGCTAGGCTTAACGCAAATATCAAAATGCTAAGGAGTGGTTTAGTGATGTCTGTGGGTATTGGTATAGATACCGTGGATATTACGGAATTCAGGAGGCTTTGTGCTGATTGGGCAGGCCCTTTTGTGCAGAGGTCCTTCTCGCCGGCTGAGCGTGATGAGGCGTGTCTTCATGCTGACCCTGTTGAGTGTCTCGCAGGAAAGTTTGCCGTGAAAGAAGCGGTATTTAAGGCACTTGGGCATCTTAGTGCTGAAGGCGGCTTTGACTTTAGGATTGTTGAGACACTTGAAGATGACCACGGCTGTCCTCATGTTACGTGCGAAGGTCCTTTAGCGGGTATATTGGCTCAATCCGGCGCACGCGAGATTCTTGTGTCCATTACCAATGAGCGTGATTTTGCTACGGCAATAGCACTGGTTCAATAAGGAGCAAATAATGGCGCGAGAAGAACAACAAGACGTTAGACAGCGTATTGAAGACGCGGTTTTTGGACTAATGAAAACAATTGATATTCCCGATATACGAATCGAACAAGTGGTAAAGCTGGCAAGCACTTCTCGCTCTACGTTTTACCGGTATTTTAGAAGCGTTGACGCAGTCGTTAAAAAATTTGAAGATGCATTGCTGGAGAATATGCAGGGGATCAATGATTTAGCACTCAAGGGGAGGTTTGGTACGTCAGAGCTGGTTCCGACGCACTCTATGATTGCACGCATGGAGCTTTTACAGCATAACCGAGACAAGGTCATTGTCTTAAACGGTCCTCACGGAGACCCTGCCTTTGTACGTAAGGCAACCGTGTTTATGCATAGTTATTTCAGGGAGCGTATTAAAGATGTTGAGGGGGATGCCCTTTCAAAGGATTTCTATTTGTCATTTGTCATTGCCGGGCACCATAACCTTATTCAGTACTGGCTTGAAGAGCGTCCCGAGATAGAACCTGAAACCGTTGCAGCCATGCTGAATCGCCTCTATTATGCACCCTTCTTCGTTGACGATAACATCCACATTAAAACACCTCGGCTTTCGAGCGCCAAACGGAATACATAGGAATTCATGTAAATGTCTGCCAGCATGCCTTTACGTGAGAATTGCCAACTGTGCGCTGCTTTTGTGCGCTTACTGAGCAAAACGGGAAGATTTTTATAATGAGCATACAGCAGAGATTGTTTTATTTGAAAGTGCAAAGAAATATCTAAAAGAGCATTTAGGTGAAAGCAAGTCCTTAAATATATCCAAATGGAAATCGGAAGTAACAGCATTTAAGAAAGAAAAAGATAATCTGTATTCTCAAATTATAGATATACGAAATGAGGTTGAACAAGCTGAAAGTGTTAGAAGCTGTATAGAAAAGTTGCAACAAGAAAACAGAGAACTAACACAGGTAAAGAAGCAAGAATTAGACCTGTAAAACTAATTGAAAATATGGTATAATATCAAAAGTATTTAGTAAAACAAATTAGAAGTTATGGAAGAGAATTTAGATGAAACTGTTCTTATGTTCTCACTTTTCAAGTGTAGGAAGTTTAATAAAAGAAGAAATTAATAACAAGAAAGTCGCATTTATTCCAACAGCTTCACTGCGTGAAGGATATACAGGTTATGTTGGCTCGGCTCGAAAACTATTCAAAAAACTGGAAGCAGCCGTAACTGAAATTGATATTTCAACGGAGACTTATTCAACAATAAGGTCTGTTTTTGAAGATGCGGATATTATATATTTTACTGGCGGAAATTCTTTTTTCCTTATGGATCAACTACGCAAAACGGGAACAGATGAGTTGTTGAAGAAAGAATTAGCAAATGGAAAACTCATGATTGGTGAATCGGCAGGTGCGATTATATGCGCTTCAACCATACAATATATTGAACAAATGGATGAGAAGCCGGATGATTACTCACAAAAAGATGATGTGGGTCTTGGTTTGATTGATTTCTATGTTCTTCCGCATTATCTTACGGCACCATTTAAGAAAGTTACCGAAAAAATAATGACTGAGTTTTCAGATTTGAATCTATTCCCAATTAACAACCGTCAGGGAATAGTAATTGATGGTGAAGGTTCGAAGGTAATTTGTAAAGACTAATTTGAAAATCCCTATTTGTATAATTGAATATAACAATTTGAGAAACAGTAAATCAAAATAGGTTTACTGTTTTTTGTTGCTCAATTTTCAAAAAAATCGTCCATAAACATAAAATGGTACTTTACAAAATGCTCTCTGCCTTAAGGTGCCTGGAGTTTTCTTTTACGGTAGATTGTTACCTATTATGCAGTTTGCCCAGCGTGCATTCCTGAGCGCAAAAAGAGCCAAGATCAAGCAGCTGAGCATGAGGGCAAAACCAAGGCCAAACAGGATATCGTATCCGCCGGCCGAGCCATCGACGATCAGACTCCATACTACCAGTGCGATTGCGGACATGAGCGAGCTGACAATGGCAATCCGGGAGTAAATGATAGTGTAGTCTTTGTTGCCAAAAACCGCGCGAACCAAGATAGGCGTCTCAACGGTGGTCATGGCATATACCACGCCAAAAAGAGCCGCTCCGAGAAGCATTATGGGAAGTGCGGTTATCTTGAGCCAAAGCAGTACCAGACCGACGACGCCGCAGAGAACGCCAACAAAACAAGCGATTCTCTCAGAGGTATCGTTCAGAGCGCCAAGGGCTACCTTTCCCACGGCCTGTCCGACCATGACAGCGCCGGCGATAAGGCCTCCGGCAGCGGCGATTTCAGGTGCCGTAGCGGCAAATGTGGCTGCGTAACTGGGAAAAAACTGCGAGATTTGCTGGTTTAAGGTAATGAGGGCGTAGAATGCTCCAATCATGAAGAAAGACGGCATTCGAAGTGCCTTGCGTGCCGAGATGCCATCGTCAAGGCTTGACTGTGCGTGTGCGCTTTCGGTGGCGACGTCGGTTTCGGTGTCGATAACGGCACTGGTGTCGACACAGGCAGCGGCGTTCTTCTCGCCTGATCCCATGGGAAGAAGTCCAAGATCAGAGGGCTCGTCGCGAACAACGAAGAAGGTAAAAGGCAGCGTGCATACAAGAATGATTGCGGCAAAGATGAAATAGCACATACGCCAACCATCGGAGCCGCTTGCGATGAGTGTTGAACCAATGGGATTAAAAAGAGCACCGCCGATGCCGGTAAAAGCAAAGCACAGACCGGTAAAAAACCCGACTCGTTTGGAGAACCAATTTCCTATGAGCGTTGGCACGGCTAAAAAGATAAGGCCCGGCAGACCAATTCCAATGACAACGCCGCAGATATAGAGCTGCCAAACTGCCTGCACCAATCCCATGGCACCGTATGCAAGACCACAAAGAAGCGTGTCGATCGTAAGAATCGTGCGCATGCTGTATTTTTTTAGCAGTCGACCCGTGATGGGGAGAGCAACCATCATCGTGAGACAGATGACGGAAAATACGAGTGAAAAGCTGACTTTTGGCACACCAAAATACTGCGTGACAGGCGTAATGAATATGCCAAAGCAGGTCAGAATAATGGCACAAGGGAAAAACATAATGGCTATGCATGACGCAACGATGGCATATGCATAGTTTTGAGTATGCCGAGACGTATTGCGAGATTCGCTTTGGGAAGCGTTGCGAGAAGTGCGTGTTGATGGTGACATAACAATCCTTTGGTCGATGATTCGTGACTATTGTAGCCAAGATTGAAGGTTTCATTCCAAGGAGTTCTCGCCTGCAATTTGGAATGCAAGAGTTTCTCGGTTTTAACGCACAAAACTTCAAAGTGGATTTCTCCGTGATTTGCATGAATTGCAAATCCGCAGGCAGCTGTTCTGCTTTAGTTGTGCTTTTCTTATGAGGTGGCGAATTGGTACCAAATTGGGTGTTTAGTGGTGGATCGATTCACCACTAAACGTTCAATTCCGAGAAAAATCACCACTAAATGCCATTTTTTCGGAAAAAACCACCACTAAACAGCAAATTTGAGCCACATTTCGAAAAGTACTGCAAGCAGCACAAATCAGCTTATTGTGTGCTTAATTCTTGATACAAAAATTGCAGGTTAACCATATTGCTTTCCAGGATTGATGTCGACAAGCATGCGGACTAATAGTTGAAAACACGTCCTTCTCGCTATACACGCGGCGAGAAGGACGTGCTGTTGAAGCATATGAAATTTAAGGTAGAATCAAGCACCTTGGAATCAAGTACCTTTATGCATCAGATCCGCGGCGATTCTCGCCTTCAAGTGCTTTGATAGGCCCGATGTCTTGCGTGGTTTCGAGGGCACCAAGGTAGTTGCCCTCCTCATCGCGAACGGCAAAGTAGCGGACGTACAAGAACTTGCCCATGGCCTTGAACCAAAACTCTGAAACATCGCGCTTACCGCTCTTGAACTCGGTCAAGATGCGGCGTACTGCTTCTTGGCTTTTGGGCGGATGGCAGTCATACACATCGCGGCCAAGACAACTCTTGGGGCGCGGGAAAGCGCGGGTATCACCATGACTGAAGTAGCGGGTTTTGTCGTTGGCGTCCACAAAGGTAATGTCCAAAGGAATGGTTGCAAATACGGCTTCGAGTTGTGCGAGAGTAAACTCGCCGGTAGACAGATGGATTGTTTCATCTTGAGAAGTGCGCGTGTCAGAGGAGTTTTCTGCGTTCTCACTGGAGGCGGTAGCTTCCATCTCGTTCAGCTTATCGTTTGCAAGCTCAAGCGGATCTGCGTGCCATGTGGGAGGATTGACGCCAAACGCGTGACCGAACTCGTTTTCCTCCGAGGCAATCTGGGTCCACTGGGTTGCCGAGAGATGCTCGAGGGAAAGTGGAATCAATACGTTTTCTTCTTTGCTCGCCATGGAGAGGGCGCCTTCAACGGCCTCATCAAGATAGTCGGCAACACCTGCTAAAAGCTGGGAATCGTACTCACCGTAGGCGGTTTCAAGCAGAGCTTCAGCGCCATGCACGGCATTTCTTACCTCGTCATCTTTGCCCCACATGACCTTAGAGGGACCGGTGATGTCGTGACGCTCAAGGTGAGGGAAGAGCAGCTCTTCCTTGCGTTTATAGTGGATAAACACCTCATCAAACGCTTCCATGTCGGCCTTCAGAATGGCAACGATGCCTTCACGCTCTGCCGCAGAAGAGGCTTTGGTGAGCATGCGGGTGCGTTTGACGTCAGGTTTTACGCGATCGTTGATAAAAGCCATAATGCGATCGTTTTCCTGACGCATGGTCCATACGGGATGTCCCGGTGTTTCTTCAACCGCTCCGGCTGCTCCGGTGTGTGCACAGGAAACATGGCCTTCAAAGAGTGAGGCATGAACGTCGCAGAGGCGAAGAACCTTCTCCATGGGAACGCCTCCCGCAATGAGTTCCTGTTCGGCTGTGGATATTTCACCACCGGAAACGTCCTTAAAGTTGCGAGCAAAGTCTTCACGAACGCTCTCGATATCCTCACCGTCGTTGAGGCGCTCCAGATACTGCGCAATGAGAGCCTTGCGCTCTTCAGGGGTCGTGGCGAGAGGAGCGTCGCTTGCAGCGAGAGGATCGTCGCTTGTAGCAACGTCGTCACCTTTGATGACAAATCCGTGAGCTCGGAAGACGTCCTTTAGTTCTTCAAGATCAACGCCCTTATGCGCGCATCCCTTGGGAATCGTCATAAAGCGGCCCATGGTTTGCAGACGACCAGGCTCAGTAATCTCTTTGAATCCGTTTTCTGCCATAAGATCTTTAATGGCGGGGAGCTTTGTGCAGATTTCGTATACGGATTTATCCAAATCAATCATGTTTTGCATGAGAACTCCTTTCAGAAGCTTTCGGGAAGCAATGAATATGCCGGTGAGCCATAAAGAGTCCGCCAAGGCTGACTTTTTACTCAACAGCAGTTTGTCACGTTTGTGTCGAGAAGAACGTTGTAATTACAACATTTATATAGAATTTGATGAGGTATTGCTCTTTTGCTTATCGCACGCTCACGCTAAGCAGAAAACGCAAAGGTCCGGCTACTATGCACTCGTACTTCAGCTATTGCGTGCTTGTACCTCCGGCTACTGCGTATTCGCATCTCTGGTTACCCCGCGTTCCTACCTCAACTACTGTGCGTTCGCACCGAGCGTAAAGCGCAGAAGTACGGGATTATGGTCGCTGTACGCAAAGCCGGTATCAATGTTTTCCGCCCGAGCTTTCACGTTGTCGGAAACGATCCAACCGTCAACCGTAGTGGTGTAGGTGTGCCCTTTGGTATAGGGGATATCGTCACCACGACAGCTGGGAACGTCTGCGAGGTTGTCGGCCTTGACTACGGAGAATCCTTCCGGCAAATCAGAGTCTTTCAGCTCGGCGACCCAGTCAGGGACTTGCTGGTCAGACGGATACAGAGAAAGAGATCCTGCAAGCGCGTGGTTCCAATCTCCGCCGGCAATGACATAATTGCCTTTGGCGCGCTCTTGCGTAAGAACTTCTCTCAGCATGGCAAGTTGTTTGGCGCGCATAGTGCCTCCGGCATCGTATGCAGACATGTGCGAATTGATAAGTACCAGCTCATGCCCATCATTTGTGGGATATCTCGTGATCATGAAACAGCGGTCAAGGTCAAAGAATTTTGCAAAGAATGACTGGTCAACGGGATAGCTTCGGCGTGTGCTCTCTGCGGCTGTGACGTTGGAGAGAGTCATGAGACCCGCGTCCACACTTCCGTGAAATTCAGGAATCGGGTACGCAAGAAAACCGGTATGGAAATTCTGTGCGAAATAGGAAGCATCTTGGGAGAACTTTGATTCCGTTTCTTGAACTTGATTAACGTGGTAGCTTCTGTCAGAGTTTCTGTCCACTTCCTGGAAGAGCATGAAATCAGGGGCTGTTCCATTATTGAGTGAGGCAATAGTTCCCAGCGCTCCCTCAGTGCACTTCTCGACAGAGTCTTTACTTACGGCACGTCCATGCTCGCCTTTGGTTCGCGTACCGTCAGCCATGATGCCTTCGTCCATGAAGAAGGTGTAGTCGGGAGTATAGGCACCAAAACCAATATTGTAGGTTGAGGCGGTGTACTCTTTACCAACCTCAATGTGCGTGGTGGCAGGAGAGGCTCCCTCATTGGTGACGGCAGTGTTGTCGGAAATACGATAGTAGTTAAGCTGCAAATAGAGGACGTATCCACCAAAGATAAGCGCAACGGCAACTACCATGCCAAGCAATACCTTTAAAACGCGTAAGACGTGCTTTTTCATTGAGCCTCCTCATGAACACGGCGAGCATATCGACGGACCGCAATTGCGGAGATACGCCTGTAAATACAAAATTTACGTGCCGGCAACCTCTCCGCAACGTTTGTGTCGTATGCTTAAATCATACCGCGTACTTTAACGTTTGGTTGCGAAGGACTGCATATGTCACTTACGAGAAATTCAACTCTTCACGCATTTAAGCCATCGGGTATCAGACGCTTCTCGGCGCTTGCCTCCGCAAATCCCGATTGCATATCGCTGACAATCGGTGAGCCGGCGGAAGACACACCGCAAAACATTTCGGCTTTGGTCGATGCGGAGCTCAAAGCAAAAAATACACATTATCCGCCTAACGTGGGGTATCCGGAGTTGCGGGGTGCCATTGCGGCATGGGAGCGTGAGCGCGGGTTTTCCGTGACTCCCGACGGCGTTGTCGTAACGGTTGGTGCAACCGAGGCTCTTTTTGCTTCTCTCGCAGCTCTTCTCAACCCGGGAGATGAGGTAATCATTCCGTCTCCGGCCTATATTGTGTACAGCTCAATCACCACGCTTCTTCACGCAACTCCGGTGGTCCTTGATACGGTCCAAACTGACTTTCAAATCAGTTTGGACGCGCTTATGGCGGCAGTAACCAAGAGAACGAAAGCGATAGTACTCACTTCTCCCAACAACCCTACGGGATGCATACTTTCGCATGAATCTCTTGATGCGGTGGCGCGCGTTGCCGCTGAGAAAAACTTCTACGTCATTTGCGATGACGTGTATCGGGAGCTTTCCTATGTGCAAGACGTGCCGCGCTTCGCAGCAAAATATCCGCAGCTTGCGGATCGTACGATTGTAACGAACAGTTTTTCTAAACCGTGGGCGATGACCGGCTGGCGTCTTGGTTGGGTGGCAACAACCGATAGTCTTGCGGCCGATATCGCAAAAGTGCACCAGCAAATGGTTTCATCGGTTCCGTCATTTTTACAGGCCTCTGCCTGTGAGGCGCTTAGAACATCTACGTCTGATTCACGCGAGAAGTACCGAAGGCGCAGAGACATTACCCTTGACGCTCTCGCCAAGATGGCCTTGCCTACGATAAGGCCGGAGGGTGCTTTTTACGCGTTTCCTCGAATTTCGGAATTCGGCCTTTCAAGTGAGGAATTCTGTCTGCGGGCCATTGAAGAAGCAGGAGTTGCTTTGGTACCCGGCGTATTTTTTGGTGCCGAGGGCTTTGTACGCATCAGCTATGCGGTTTTTGAGGAGACACTTCGAGAAGGGCTTGCTCGATTGCACGGGTTTGTGGATCGGCTTCGTACCCTATAAGGCTTTGGAGGAAAAGTGTTGAAAAAGCACACGTTTATAACAAAAGATGAGCTTGAACGCATTACCAAAAAGTATCCCACGCCTTTTCATATCTATGATGAGGCGGAAATCGTGCGTCGTGTGCGCCTTTTGCAGAAAGCCTTTTCATGGAATCCTGGATTTCGAGAGTTCTTTGCGATAAAAGCGACCCCCAATCCAACGATCATCAAGGTACTGTGCGATCTTGGCTGCGGGTGTGATTGTGCGACGGCTACAGAGTTGGTGCTCGCGGATGCCTGCGGAGTAACGGGCTCAAACATCATGCTTTCATCCAACGACACGCCTCCTGAAGACTTTAAACGAGCCGCCGCTCAGGGAGCCATTATCAATCTTGATGCCGGCGGCGATATGCTTGATACACTTGACGACGCTCTTGGAGGCGTACTTCCGGATAGCATCTGTGCGCGGTTTAATCCGGGAGGTACCTTTGAGTCTGCAAACGGCATCATCGGAAATCCTGCGGATGCGAAGTTTGGTATGACTGAGGCGCAGCTTTTTGAAACGTTTCGAGTCTTGCGCGATCGTGGCGTAAAAGTGTTTGGATTGCACGCGTTTCTCGCCAGCAATGCTCGTGAGCAAGATTACTATCCGAAGCTTGCCCGCATTCTTTTTGAGTTGGCCGTGCGACTTCACAGAGAACTTGGCATTCACATAGGGTTTGTTGATCTTTCCGGCGGCATCGGTGTTGCCTATCGTCCTGAAGAAACAAGCGCCGATGTTTGCGCCATTGGTGAGGGAGTGCGAAGAGCATACGAAGAAGTGCTTGTCCCTGAGAATATGGATGACGTGGCCATATATTCTGAGCTTGGCAGGTGGCTTCTGGCTCCGGCAGGCGGCTTGGTTACCCGCGTACTTCACGAAAAGGTTACCTATCATGACTATCTTGGTGTTGACGCGTGTGCGGCAAATCTGATGCGGCCGGCAATCTATGATGCCTACCATCACATCACCGTAATGGGAGCTGAAGATGCTTCTGCCGATCACGTATATAGTGTCGTCGGCGGTTTATGTGAAAACAATGATCAGTTTGCCCGCGACCGCACGCTTCCTAAAGTTCACGTCGGCGACCTGCTCTTTATTCACGATACCGGAGCACATGGTTTTTCGATGGGATATAACTACAATGGCAAGCTCCGTTCGGCTGAGTTGCTCTATCATGAGGACAAGACGGTAGAGCTTATCCGCCGTGCGGAGACAATGGCAGACTACTTTGCAACGTTTGATTATCCCGGCTCGCCTTTTTCAGATCTTGCTCATCCGGAGGCATAGCAAGTAACGGATAAGTAAC
The DNA here is from genome assembly GCA_024691995.1 of Atopobiaceae bacterium. GTDB lineage: Bacteria > Actinomycetota > Coriobacteriia > Coriobacteriales > Atopobiaceae > Lancefieldella. Next base: position 174,801 of record JAILNA010000008.1, read on the forward strand.
GATTAAGAGGCTTTACCTTCTCCATCAAGGGAGCCATACAGACAAAGGAGACGTAATGGATATGACACACCTTACGGGAGCAATTACCGCGTTGGTAACGCCGTTTGACGAGAAGGGCAACGTTGACTTTGCAGCGCTTGAAAGATTTGTGGACTTTCAGGTAGATGGGGGCATTGACGGTCTTTTGGTATTGGGGACTACCGGTGAGTCCGCCACCATGACCGATGCTGAGGACGTAGAGGTTGTCCGTACTGTTGTTGAGCGCGTTGCCGGCCGTGTTCCGGTTATTGGAGGCGCGGGGTCAAACGCAACGGCAGAGTCAATGCGCAAGTCAAAGATGCTCCAGGAGGCAGGTGTCGATGGGCTTCTTTTAATTACTCCCTACTACAACAAGTCCAACGAGGAGGGAATCTACCGGCATTTCTCGTATGTGCTTGATCGTGTGGATGTGCCCTGTTTGCTCTACAATGTGCCAAGTCGTACCGGATGTGCGCTCTCTGAAGCAAATGTGGCACGTCTCTCAAAACATGCAAATGCGTGGGGCATTAAAGAAGCTTCCGGAGATATTGCCTATGCGACGAAGATTGCGCGGTATGTCAGCGATGAGTTTACGCTGTGGTCAGGAAATGACGACATGATTGCACCGCTGCTGTCTTTGGGTGGCTCGGGCGTCATTTCCGTATGGTCCAACGTCGCGCCGCAAACGGTGCACAATCTTGTGGCATATTGGCACGACGGGAACCCTCAGAAAGCACGGGAGATTCAACTTGCCAATCTTGACCTTATCCATGCACTCTTTTGCGAGGTCAATCCTATTCCGGTAAAATATGCCCTTGCAGAAATGGGTTTACTTGGCGAGAACTACCGTCTTCCCCTATGGAAGCTTACCGATGCCCATAAGGATCTTCTCGCCGCAGAACTGAAGAAAGCAGGTATTCTCCATGCCTAGTGCAATCGTCGTGGGAAGAGGCCGCATGGGGAGCCTCATCAAACAGACGCTTTCCGACCATTCATTTGACGTTATCGGCAGCTACGACGCACAAAACTGTGCGGAATTGGATACGGAAGCACCGGCCGCCGACGTGGTGATTGACTTTTCCAACGCTTGCGCCCTTCCGCATGTTCTTGCCTACGTAGCACGTACGGGAGCCGCCCTTGTTTCGGGTACAACGGGGTATGACGAGTCCGATTTGGTTGAGCTGCGCTCACTTGGCGAGAAAACCCGCGTAGTCTATTCTGCAAATTACTCCCTTGGGATTGCCGTTCTTCGGCGAGCCGCTATGCAGGCGGTGCGCGCTCTTTCCGAGTGGGATATCGAGATCGTTGAGACGCATCACAACCAAAAGGCAGACGCGCCTTCCGGTACCGCAAAACTTCTCCTTCATGCCATTGACCCCGAAGGAGACGAGCATGTGGTAAACGGTCGTGTTGGGATGATAGGTCCTCGTCCAAAAGGTGAGATTGGCATGCACGCGCTTCGCGGAGGAACGATTGCGGGTACTCATGAAGTGCATTTTTTTGGACAAGACGAAGAGCTTTGTTTTACGCATCGGGCAAATAGCAGGCAGATTTTTGTAAATGGAGCAGTGGCATGTGCTCAAAGAATTCTCGCCTGCAAAAACGGTTTCTATACCTTTGATCAGCTTATGCTTCAAGAAGAGGAGGGCTCTTTTGAATAGGCAGACGGAGAGTCTTACGGACGCTCAAAAAATTATCAACTACATTGCAACATCACCCAAGAAAACACCGGTCAAAGCCTATGTTTGTGAGAAGGACGGAGCGTGCGTTGACTTTGGAGCGGATGCCCACGTCTATGGAATGGGCTCCATAAAAATTGTCTTTGGCGATTGGTCGGAGCTGAGGCTCACGCTTGAGAAAAACGCTGACAAAATCGCATATTATGACATCGAAAACGACCGCCGCAACTCAGGTGTTCCTCTGCTTGACGTCAAAAATCTCAACGCGCGTATTGAGCCCGGTGCCATTATCCGCGAGCATGTTGAGATCGGAGACTCCGCCGTTATCATGATGGGCGCCATTATCAACATCGGTACCGTTGTCGGTGAGGGTACCATGATTGACATGGGTGCAGTGCTTGGCGGCAGAGCGGTTGTCGGTAAGCATTGTCATGTTGGTGCCGGTGCCGTTCTTGCAGGCGTGGTTGAGCCTGCGTCGGCAACGCCGGTTATCGTTGAGGATGACGTATTGATTGGTGCCAATGCCGTGGTTATCGAAGGCGTGCACGTAGGAGAGGGAGCTGTGGTGGCGGCAGGCGCCGTTGTTACCGACGACGTCCCTGCACACGCTGTAGTTGCCGGAAGTCCTGCGCGTCTCATCAAGATGAAAGACGCAAAAACGGAGTCCAAGACGGCTCTGGTTGATGCTTTACGCACACTCTGAGCTGCTCTTGGTTGAGATATGCTTCCATTTTTTATTGCGTTTTAAGGTACCGGGCGAGAAGTTCTTCTCGCCCCGCGTGTTATGAGTGAGGTTGCAAAGGTATATGCCGCATACTGAAAAAACTACGACATCCAAATTTACCACTGAAGTTCATTGCGCCCATCAAGAGCTGTGGGCTTCCGAGAAAGACCCCGCATGGTTTACCTATGACATAGTTGCTGAAGATCCAACAACGCATGCTCGTGCCGGTGTTTTTCACACGCCTCACGGCGATATTCCAACACCCATTTTTATGCCGGTTGGTACCAAGGCAACGGTTAAAGGTCTTCTGCCCGATACCGTTAAAAGTTTGGGAACGAAGATTTTACTTGCCAATACCTATCACTTAAGCCAGCGACCGGGCGATGAGCTTATCGCAGAGTTGGGCGGTTTGCACTCGTTTATGTGTTGGGATGGGCCTATTCTGACAGATTCGGGTGGCTTTCAGGTATTTTCTCATGAGCAGTTTATGAAACTGTCCGATGAGGGCGTAAAATTCCGTGCGGTCGATTATGACGGAGCCTGGTCGTGGTGGACTCCCGAGACCAATATGCAAATTGCCCAAAATCTTGGTGCAGACATTGTGATGCAGCTGGATCAATGCGTTGGCTATCCGTCCTCGCGCACTAAGGTGGAACGATCCGTTGAGCTTTCAAGTGCATGGGCCGATCGCTGTTATCAGGCTCATACACGTCTTGATCAGGCACTCTTTGGTATCGTGCAAGGCGGTATGCATCTTGATTTACGCCGCCGCTCGATTGAACATTTAGAGCAGGCGGGAGATTTTCCTGGGTACGGTATCGGAGGCTATTCCGTAGGCGAGCCGCATGAGGTGATGTTTGAGACTCTTGAACCGCTCTGTGCAGACTATATGCCTCGCACAAAGCCACGTTACCTCATGGGTGTCGGTAATCCGACAACATTGATACGCAGCGTTGCGGCGGGCATTGATATGTTTGACTGCGTGCTTCCCACAAGAACGGCACGCATGGGTACGGCGTTTTCGTATCAAGGTCGCATGAACATGAAAAATACCAAGTACGTCCATGACAGTGGTCCCATTGACAGTGCATGTACTTGTCCGGTGTGTACCGGCGGCTACACACGGGCGTATCTCAATCACCTTGTTCGACAGCATGAAATGCTCGCGGGTGAGCTGCTTTCGATGCACAATATTTATTTCTTACTGAACCTTATGCATCAAGCACGTGAGGCGATTCTTGCGGGAAACTATGGTGAATTTGTGACAAAATGGCTGGAATCCGGAGGAGTTAAAGACTTCTAATAATGTGTGCTGCATAGTGCGGGTACAATGGAAGCGATAAACACGCGCGGGCATCCAAGATGCCCCGGTCGGCGTATGCCGGCCATGACCAAAGAAGGCTTTGTATGTATCCCTCTACCGGTTTTATAACTTGGGGTGCACCATCTTCTAAAAAAGAAAAGAGATGGTCAGGATGGCTCGTATAACCTCAAGCACGCACTGGAATATTTTGCCTCAGGCTCCCAAGCTTGAGCAGGAGTTCTCGCAAAAACTTTCCATCAATCCGTTGGTGGCACGGGTTCTTGTGGCACGTGGATGTAGAACCGTGGCGGAAGCTCAAAAGTTTCTCAATCCTTCTCTTGAGAAGGATTGGTTTGATCCGCGTATCATACCCGGCCTTAATGAAGCTGCTGATAGAGTACAAAAAGCCATTGAAGATCATCAGCGTATTGCGGTATTTGGTGATTTTGATGTTGACGGAATGAGTTCTACCTGTCTTCTGACGCTGGCACTTCGCGACTTTGGTGCCGATGTCAGACCATATATTCCACATCGTTTTGGAGAAGGGTACGGCCTTTCCATTAAGGCTCTTGAGCGGATGCTTGCGGACGGAGCTCCCAATCTCGTCATTACCGTTGATAATGGGATTGCATCGGCCAAGGAAGTGCAAGAGCTTGTCGCACGAGGTATTGATGTTGTTGTTACCGACCATCATGAGCCGGCTGAATTGGTGCCACAAGGGGTACCGGTAGCTGATCCAAAACTCACCTCAGAGTGTCCTTCTCGCGAGCTTGCCGGAGCGGGAGTGGCCCTGAAGCTTGTATGCGAGCTTGGCCGTCGTCTTGGCAAACCCGAGGTGTGGAGATCATACCTTGATATAGCAACTCTGGGAACTCTTTCGGACATGATGCTGCTTAATAGCGAGAACCGCGCTCTTGTTTCTGCGGGAATACGTCAGATTCACGCGGGCAGGCGTCCCGGTCTTGTGGCTCTTGCGGCCGCTGCAAATCAAGATATCTCTGAGGTTCGCGCCGATGAACTTCCGTTCTCCATTATTCCTCGGCTCAATGCCGCGGGTCGTATGGGTTCAACGGAGCTTGCGCTTGACCTCTTGCTTTCTGATGATATCCGGGAAGCTACCGTCTTGGCCGGAAAGCTTGAGGAAATCAATGCTAACCGCTGGACGATTGAGTCGCAACTGACCAATGAAGCGCTGCTCCAAGCACAAGAAACGTATGACGGCGCACGTGCCATTGTGCTTGCCGGAGAGGGCTGGCATGAGGGTGTGAAAGGTATCGTGGCATCTCGGGTGGTTAACCGATATCACGTGCCGTGCATTCTTTTTACTGTCGAAGACGGTATTGCTCGGGGTTCCGGTCGCTCGGTAGGATCGGTCGATCTCTTTCATGCGGTAGAAGAATGCTCCGATTTGCTGATCCGCTTTGGAGGCCATCAAGGAGCAGTGGGCGTGACTCTTAAGGCGGAGAAGATCGATGAATTTCGTCATCGTCTTTCTGAGGTGTTGTCACAACTTCCTGCCAAGGACTTTGAATCAACGGGAGAGGTTTCGGCGCTTGTCACGTTATCCGAGATAAATGCCGCCTCTCTTGATGCTCTTGAGGTGCTACAGCCGTTTGGACAGGGCAATAAAAAACCTCTTTTTGCAGTCCAAGGGGTAACCATGAAAAATCGCAACCGTGCGGGAGCCGGTGGCATACATCTTTGTTTTATGGCATCAGACGGAGTTTCATCGGTAGCCTCTATCATGTTTCGAGCTCCGCATATTGATGTTGCAGCGGACTATGACGGTGCGGTTGACATAGTTTTTGAGGCAGTCAACGAGACATGGCAGGGACGTACAAAACCAAAGCTCATGGTTAAAGATATCCTATATCGGGATAATCCCGAAGATGAAGAAGATCTCTTTGAGGATCTCTCGCAGGTGCTCGTCGCTCAAGGCGCACCCAAAGAGACGGTATCCGAAGTACCTGAAACTCCATCACAGCCTTTGGTCTGCAAAAATACGGCAATACGAGCGGAACTTGCGTCTTTGGAAAACGCTGCTCTGACTGAGCGGCTTCGCGATATGCTCATTGGAAACAGGCAACTTCTGCCTGCTCAAAAGACAGTACTGAGTCTGCTCGAACAGGGAAATTCGTGTCTTTGCGTCATGGCAACCGGAAGAGGGAAATCGCTCATTTTCCATATCCATGCCCTGCGAGAAGCTCTTCTCGCCAAGCGAGCAAGCGTCTTTATATATCCGCTTCGGGCACTGGTACACGATCAAGCGCATCATCTTGAAGAAGAATTTTCTGCCTGCGGTGCCTCTGCCGTGGTACTTACGGGAGAGACACCGCAAGAGCGTCGCAGAGAAATCTTTTCGGCGCTTACGGACGGATCAATTGATGTTGTGTTGACCACGCCCGAGTTCTTTACGATCCATACACAAGCATTTGCCGCAAGTGGGCGTATTGGGTTTGTGGTTATCGATGAGGCCCATCATGCCGGTCAAGCGGTTGCTGAGGGTCGCCATGCGTATGCGGATATGCCAAAGAGCATCAATCAACTTGGCAATCCTCAGGTTTTGGCGGTAACGGCTACCGCATCAACCGCAACGGCACAGGAAATCTGTCGGCTTTTCAACATCTCCGAACAGGACGTTATTAAAGACGTAACGGTACGAAACAATCTTCGGCTCAAAGACATGAGAGAGGCACCTGACAGAGAAGCCGCCCTTACGTGTCTTGTCGCATCAGGCGAGAAGTGCATTGCCTATGTGAATTCCCGCGAGCAAGCACAGTCCGTCTGCCGTATGCTTCGTCACACCGTCTCTGAGATGGGTCATAAGATTGTGTTTTATCATGCGGGACTGGCGCATGAGACACGCAAGCGCATTGAGCGCGCGTTCAGAAACAATGAGGTTACGTGCGTGGTTGCAACAAGTGCGTTTGGTGAGGGAATTAACATACATGACATTCGTCATGTTGTCCTCTATCACCTTCCGTTTGGACGTGTTGCATACAATCAAATGTCGGGTCGTGCCGGAAGAGACGGTGCCCGAGCCTACGTTCACCTGCTTTTTGGTGCACATGACATGCGCATCAATGAACGGATCTTATCCTCGGCAGCACCAAAACGCGCCGTGTTGGTTCCTGTCTATCGGGCGCTTATGACATTGTTTGCTCGGGCACAAAAAGAAGGACGGCTTCTCTGTGCAACGAATGAAGAAATTGCGGCACTTGCGCTTGCGATTGATCCAAAAAACAGAAGCGACGAGCGAGCCGTGGCTTGTGCCTTGGATATCTTTGCTGAGCTTGGCCTCTTATCTCTGCAAGGATTTGATGAGAAGCGTAACATTTTGATGAATATCAAGGCTTCTTCTATGGATTTGGCGTCATCGGCTCGGTATGCTGAAGGCTTGAAAACACGCAGTGCGTTTACTTCGTTTGCCCAGTGGGCGCTTTCTGCTTCAGCGGACGAACTTCTAAGCGCCATAAATAAGCCAATTGTTCCTGAATTTGGTATTGTTGTTGATGGAGAGGAGGGTGTCTTATATGGGTGAGGCAAAAGAGGTACGACAGCCTGTGCGCAAAGTGAGGCCAAAGCAGCCGTCGGTTCCAAGTGCGGATAACTTTAGGCTTTTGGAAAGTGCATGCAGAAATTATCTGTTGCCGGAATCGTGTGAGAAGGTGCAGGCAGCCTATAGGTTTGCCGCTGACTATCATAAGGATCAGCGCCGGCGTTCCGGTGAGCCATATATCAACCATCCGGTTGAAGTAGCTCTTATTTTGGCTCAGAACCTTCACATGGATGAAGATACCATTTGTGCCGCACTCCTCCACGATACGGTCGAAGACACCTCGGCTACACTTACCGAACTTAAGAATCTTTTTGGCGAGCAGGTCGCAGAGCTTGTTGACGGAGTTACCAAGCTCACGTCTATTGAAATTTCATCCATGGACGAGAAACAGGCACTCAATCTGCGAAAGATGTTTCTTGCCATGTCAAAAGACATCCGTGTGGTCATCATCAAACTTGCCGATCGTTTGCATAATATGAGAACCTTGGCGGCACTTGCACCGGATCGTAGGCTTTTTAAGGCGCGCGAGACCATGGACGTGTATGCACCGCTTGCCGACCGTCTCGGCATATCGTCAATAAAATGGGAGCTTGAGGATTTGTCGTTCTTTTGGCTTGAACCGGAAGAATACCAGCGTATTGCTCGCATGGTTCAGGATTCTCGTGCACAGCGCGAAGACGATACCAATGCGGCCATTAAAACTCTGACGGATGAGCTGAACTCAGTGGGGTTGGAAAACTTCCAAATTACCGGTCGCCCCAAACACCTTTGGTCAATCTATCAGAAAATGGTTCGTAAGGGACGAGAGTTTTCGGATATCTATGACCTTATCGCCCTGCGCGTAATTACACAATCGGTAGGGGATTGCTACTCCGTGCTCGGTGCCGTGCACTCGCTGTGGCATCCATTACCTGGTCGTTTCAAGGACTACATTGCAACGCCAAAGGCCAATCTCTACCAGTCACTCCATACGACCGTGATAGGTCTTGACGGGCGCCCCATTGAGATTCAGATTCGCACGGCAGAGATGCATGAGGCTTCCGAATACGGTATTGCGGCCCATTGGCTTTATAAAAAAGAGGGCAATTCAAAAGGGCAGATGTCGTCAGAAGACCGCATGATTAACTCGACGATTAACTGGATCCGCAAAAGCCTTGACTGGGCCGTTGAAGACGACATTGATAACCCGCACGAGTTTTTGAACGATCTGAGAGTCGATCTTTTTGAGCACGAGATCTTTGTGTTTACGCCAAAAGGCGAGGTTATGAGCCTGCGTCGTAACGCTACACCTCTTGATTTTGCCTATGCGGTGCATACTGAGGTAGGAAATCACTGTGTGGGAGCAAAGGTCAATGGATCGGTAGTGCCGCTTACTCATACCCTTGAGATGGGCGACCGTGTTGAGATTTTAACCAACAAGAACGCGCGTCCTTCTCACGACTGGATGACGCTGGTCCAAACCCCCTCCGCACGGGCAAAAATTCGTAAGTACTTTGCAGAAGAATCCAGGTCTGACGATACCGAGCGCGGAAGATCGGAGCTTGCGAAAGAGCTTCGTAAACGCGGGTATGGCATTTCCACTACGCGTACCGTTAAAGCTCTTACAAAAGTCGTGAGCCAGTTTGACTACCATACCATCGATGACCTTTTTGCCGGTATTGGAGCCGGTAAATGCTCTATTATTCAGGTGGTCAATAAGGTCAGTGAGATTCTGGAAGAAGGCAGTCCTGAGGCCATTGCGCAGGCGGCACGCGAGCGCGAGAAACAAGCCGCAAAAGAAGCAGCCATTTCTCAAAACAAACCGCTTACCACGGCATATGCTATCTCACGTACTGCTCGGGGAGCTCGGCATAAACGGAATAACTGTGGCGTTGTCGTCAAGGGCGACTCTGATCTTTTGGTCCACTTGGCTCATTGCTGCAATCCGGTTGCGGGGGATGACATTATCGGGTTTGTAACACGCGGTCGCGGCGTTTCCGTTCATCGGGCCAACTGTCCAAATGTACAGGATCTCTTAAGCAAAGAGAATGCCAATCGCATTATTGACGTGGCATGGGACACCTCAGGAGCAACGGAGTTTAGAGTTGAGATTGTGATTGAAGCAATCGATCGCACAAGTCTTTTGAAAGACATCACCATTGCTCTTTCTGATTCCGGTGCAAATATTCTTTCGGCAGCAACGCAGGTTGGTGGACAGGGTGTTGTACGGATGCGTTTTTTGGTAGCAATTTCGGACGCCAGTCTTTTGGATACGCTTTTAGCAACGGTTGCCCGCGTCCCGTCGGTATACGATGCGCGGCGTATTATGCCAGGAGAAGGCGCCAATCAAATGAAGAGGAGAAAAGGGTAATGGGAGATACATCTCATACGCATGAGTGCCGTGGGCATCATGAACATGAGGATGGTTGCTGCGGACACCGCCACGGAGAAGGCTGCGGACACCACGGGGAAGGCTGCGGCCATCATCACAACCATGAAGAAGGTTGCTGCGGCTATCATCACCATGGTCACGAGGATGGTTGCTGTGAGCACCATCATGGTCATGAGGAAGGTTGCTGCGGCAAAGGTTGCGGACATCACCATGACAAAATTGGTATTTTTCGAGTAGGACCCCTTGAAACCAACTGCTACATTTATGTATCAGGCAATGAGTGCATGGTTGTGGACCCCGGTGCTTCGGGTTCTGAGATTGCCTTACAGCTTCATGATTTGAACCTTAAATATATCGTTGCTACCCATGGACATGCGGATCACGTGGGTGGCGTAAAGGCCTTAAAGCTTGCTGCCGGTGGCACCTATCGCATCAATCAAAAAGATGCCGAGCTTGCATGTCATGCCGCCGAGCATGATGCAACCTACGATAACGCTCCCCAGCCGGACGGTTTTCTTACCGAAGGCGATACGCTTGAAGTTGGTACGGCACTGTTTCATGTGATGGAAACTCCGGGACACACGCCGGGCGGTATCTGTCTTGTAGGCGACGGCACCGCCAAAGGAGCGGTGTTTGTGGGGGACACCCTGTTCAAAGGTTCTGTTGGAAGAACCGATTTGGACGGAGGAGATTCAGAGGTTCTCGCCCGTTCCTTACAGCGCCTCAAATGCGAGCTTGACCCCACGTCGCTCATTCTTTCCGGACATGGTGAGCAGACCGAGTTTGCCCAAGAACTCAAAGAAAATCCATTTCTTGCGTGAGCCTTTCGATAAAACTTTTTCTTTTGCGAGACAGGCGAGCGTAAGACTGCTATAGTACCTATGCACATATTTTGGCCCGGGTGGCGGAATTGGCAGACGCGGGGGTCTCAAAAACCCTTAAGGGAAACCTTGTGTGGGTTCAAGTCCCACCTCGGGCACCAAGTTGTGCGTGAGAAGTACTTACAAGTTCGTGTACTTCTCGGCATCCTGTGAAAGTAATTCACAGATGTGCAATGTGACTTGCAGAGATGCTCCTATCGGGGTATTCTATTCAAGTATTTTGAAGCGGGATTGTACGTAGATCCCCACCTACACGGCGCATATTGCAGCTGTCTGGTCGGACAATTCATGTGTTTGCAGGCCTTCCTGCTTCGTTTGTCTCCCGGATGCGTATGCGCTTGGGAGTTTTTTATTGCGACGGCACCAAGCTGTTGCACGAAGGGAAGGTGTAGAAGATAGCCAAGAACGATGGCCCTCGTATTAACGAGGAGATTACTGGCCGCACCTGTCGTCTGATTGATGCCGACGGGGGGCAACTTGGTCTTTTTGGTGTGAACGATGCACTGAAGCGCGCTCGTGAGCACGGAATGGATCTTGTGGAGATTGCACCAAATGCAGAGCCTCCGGTATGCAAGATCCTTGATTACAGCAAGTTCCGCTATGAGCAGGATCGTAAGGCCAAGGCAGCTCGTAAGAACCAGGTCAAAATTGAGGTCAAGGAGATGAAGTTCCGCCCCAAGATTGACGTTGGCGACTATGAGACTAAGAAGGGGCATGTCCTTCGGTTCCTGAAAAAGGGCGCACGTGTCAAGATTACGATCATGTTCCGTGGTCGTGAGATGGCTCACCCAGAGCAGGGACGTCTTGTTCTCGATCGTTTGGCCGAAGATCTTAAGCCCTATGCCACCATTGAGCAGAAACCGCTCATGGAGGGTCGTAATATGCATATGCTCGTAGCACCAATTAAGGGTGCGTTTGACGAGAAGCCCGAGGGCGACGCAAAGAGCGCCGACACTGCAACAAAGGAGAAGTAGTATGCCTAAGATGAAGACACACAAGGGTTCGGCAAAGCGTTTTCGCCGTACCGGCACCGGTAAGATCATGCGTGCGAAAGCATTCAAGAGCCATATTCTTACCAAAAAGTCGCCGAAGCGTATTCGCGGCTTCCGCAAAGAAGCAGTCCTTTCAGCTGCTGATACAGCAGTAGTTTCTCAGCGCATTGGCGCTTAGAGCTACGTGCGTCTCAAGTATTTGATAACAAACAAGGAGTGATGAGATATGGCACGAGTTAAGCGCGCAATGGCTGGTCGCAAGAAGCGTCAGACGCTTGTTGAGCGTACAAAGGGTTACTACGGAGTTCGCTCTCGTACGTTCCGTGGTATGAAAGAGCAGGCACAGCATTCCGGACAGTATGCATATCGTGATCGTCGCAATAAGAAGCGCGAGTTCCGTGCGCTTTGGATTCAGCGCATCAACGCCGCGGCACGTCTGAACGATCTTTCATACAGCAAGTTTATGCATGGTCTTAAGCTTGCCGGCGTTGAGCTTGACCGGAAGGTTCTCGCTGAGATCGCGTATTCTGACGAGCAGGCATTTGCCGACCTTGCTGAGGTGGCCAAGAAGGCACTTGTTGATTAGATGACAATTCTTTAGGTAACCTTTTATAGCGAGCAGTCCTTTACAGAGAGCATATAAACACCCCGCCGGCCTTTACCGGTGGGGTGTTTCTTATGAGTATCTCTGGGAATATGGGCAAGCCTCTGCTTCAAAAACGTGGCTGTGATGTAGATCCACCGACCTGTGATGTACTTTTTGCAACCTGTGATGTACTTTTCTGCTTCAAAAAACGGGGCTGTGAGGTACTTTTAGCGAGAAAATCGCCCTTCTCGCCATAGAAAAGTACCTCACAGCTTTTCAAAACTACCTCACAGGTCTGCGTAAGTCGGCTTGCCTCTACCAAAGACGTTTCATTTCAATAACGGCAATTTTGGCAACCGTATAAAGAGCATGGTATTCTATTTTATCGTGGCCTTTATACAGGCTGATGAGCTGATTTTTAGTGGCAAAAAAAGAAACGGCGATTGTGAGTAAGGAGGAATGATGAGCGAGAAGAACCCAAAGCGGTCGCGTTTTGATAATGTGCAGGATGGTATCAAGCGTCTGGTATTATACGGTATCGGTGCTGTTTTAGTGGTTGCATTATTTAAGCTGGCTTTTGCTTACGCCCTCATGATTCCCCAGCTTATTGTGGTTCGCTTTAAGTCAGATATGGCAGCCATAGGATTCATTCTTGCTGGCATCCTGCTTTTGATTGTCCTTATAGCAGCAAGAAAGCGAAAAAACTGACTTCACTGACTTCAACTGGGTATATGAACTAGTCTTCCTTATCGATTTTGTTTGTTTCCCCGCCAGTTCTGCTTGTGTTTTTGGTAGCGCTGCTTCGACGAATACCGGCTGCTTCCTCAAACTCTTCAACGCGTTCGTGCTCACGTTCGTGGAGCTGCTCAATCTCATCTTGAAATCCAGGGTCTGTTGGCGTTATGAGCTCGTCTTCTCCGGTTCCCGGATCGGTATGATGTAAAAGCACCGGCTCAAAAAGATGAAGGTGCTTGGCAAACACTGCAGACATCGCAAGAAGCATCACAAAGATTGCAATACGCGGCAGGGCGTTGACCTGTGTCATTACAAGAGATCCAATGCACAAAAGACCGGTCCAAGCGTAGATAAAAAGAACCGCTTGACGCTGATTGTATCCGGCGGCCATAAGACGGTGATGGATGTGTCCGCGATCTGCAGTGGCAAAACTTACGTGGGCGCGGGTGCGTCGCACAATGGCGGAAAAGGTATCGATAATTGGAATACCTGCAACAACAAGAGGCACGATAATAGTGGTAAGACCCGCGATTCTTGTGACGGAAAGAAGTGAGACCGTGCCAAGGGCAAACCCAAGGGTAAGCGCTCCTGAATCTCCCATAAAAATACGGGCGGGATAGAAATTGTGTACAAGAAAACCGAGCGTGCTTCCCGCAATGGCCAGGCTGAGCGCGGCGGCATCGAGACGATGTGCCCATATGGAAAGAATGAACATGGTGGCTGCCGCAATACACGATACCCCTGCGGCAAGACCGTCGAGGCCATCAATTAAGTTGATGATGTTTGTCCAGGCAACGAGATAGATGACAGTGGCGGGATAGGCTAGAAGACCCAGAGAAATAAAGCTGCCGCTGTTCAGAGGGTCTGCAACTTTACCAATAACAAGTCCGGCAGCGGCGGCAAGACAAGCCGCTACGACTTGTCCCAATAGCTTTTGCAGAGGCTTTAAAGAGATGAAATCATCGATGAGACCGGTTGCAAAAATGATAAGAAATGCCAAGCTCAACAGATAGAAATTAACGTTTTTGTCAAAAAGGCCGCCGTTTTTGTCGCGCACCACAAAGTACAAAGCAAGGGAGGCGACAAGACCGGCAAACAAAGCCACGCCACCAAGACGTGCAATAGGCTTCTTATTGATGCGTCGTTTGCTGGGCTTATCTACTACGCCTAACGTCCAGGCAAGTTTTCGTATGGGGGGAGTAATAAAGCAGGCGAGAAGGGCGGCGATACAAAAGACTCCGAGCATAAGTAAGCAAAGATCCACGCTCAATTCCTTCCGCACCCTGAAAAATACTCTTTAACTGCTAAAACTCACATCCTATTAATTTTCTCATGTTAGAAAAACAAGTCAAGACTTTATTAAATGTCAGGATTTTATATAGTGTAAGTGTCTCTTCCCCGTGGTCAAAACTGGGTGAACCGACAAGTTTTACAAGGGAGCCTGATTCCCGTGTTAGTACAGGGATTCTCCGTTGTCGAGAAAGCTGGAAGAGACGGGTGCGGCACCCACCTTATGAAGGTGGGTTCATAATATGACCACGGGGAAGGTCTTTTGTATGAGCTTTCCATACGCTAAAAGCTCTCTCTAAAAGCTCTATTCATATAAACGTTGACACATTCCCAAAGAATCGCCACAATACATATGCACTTGTTGTGACTTGTGTTCGGTATCGTTCGGATGCTCAGTAGCTACAGACTCTTGGACATAGTTACGGCAAGTACGCAAGACGGGGATATAGCTCAGTTGGGAGAGCGCTGCCTTCGCAAGGCAGAGGCCGAGGGTTCGAATCCCTTTATCTCCACCATGCAAACTTCACGCGCAGCGCTTCTCGCCTGCGCGTTTTTTATACGTGAACAAAGGGGCCGCAACTTTGGATACATCGCTAGCCTTGGATATATCGTCAACCTTTTTGGCATACGATATGTGTGAGCTTTGTCCTCGTCGCTGTAAGGCGAGAAGAAACTCTGGAAAAGCCGGGTTCTGTGGTGCTTCAAATACGCTTCGCGTTGCTCGCTCGGCTTTGCATTTCTGGGAAGAGCCGCCTATATCGGGCGAAGCAGGGTCGGGAGCCATCTTTTTTAGCGGCTGCCCCCTTCGCTGTGTATTTTGCCAAAATCACCAAATTTCACAAGAGGGTTTTGGCCGTGCGGTATCGGTTGAGCGTCTTGCATGCATGATGCTTGAGCTGCAGGAGCAAGGAGCGCTCAATATTAACCTGGTTACGCCGATGCATTTTGCACCGCAGGTGAAAAAAGCCATTATGCTTGCCAAACGGGCAGGGCTTAATCTTCCTATTGTATGTAATACCTCGGGATATGAACTTGTGCAGGTAGTACGTGCTATGGGAGACCTTATTGACGTATGGCTTACCGACTTCAAATACGCCGATGCACGTTTGGCAAAAGAACTTTCATACGCCCAGGATTATCCCGATGTTGCGGCTGCGGCTCTGACGGAGATGCTAAGCCTTCTGCGCGCTCATGGTGGTCGCAAGATGGGCGCAGACGGCAGTATGCAACAGGGTATTATTGTGCGTCACCTTGTGCTTCCGGGGCATGCAGACGATTCGTGTGAGGTACTTAACCGGATTTGGGATATCTGTGGCAATGACGTTGATGTGTCCATCATGAATCAATACACGCCGAATGAGCGCTGTCTCAAGCAAGGAGGCCTTCTGTCTGCGACGCTTTCGGATGAGGAATATGAAATCGTCATTTGCCACGCCGACGATCTTGGGTTCAAACAAATCTGGTGGCAGGAAGGCGGTACTGTTTCTGAGAGCTTTGTGCCACAATTTGATGCAACAGGGGTTGAAGGTCCGGCACTTTTGGTACCCCAATCCCACCAAGACACTACGGACATTCACGGATAGACTTTGGTGAATTGCGAAGACTGAGCATACAACGAGAAGACACGATGAGAAGACACAACGAGAAGCTACGACGAGAAGACACAACGAAAAGATACAACAAGAAGATCAATCTATAAGGAGCGGCTATGTCAGATGATATGCACACTCTTTCCGAAGATGAGCGCGCTGAGCTGGAACGTCTCAGACAGGAAAAGAAATTGCGCGAGGTTCAAGCGCAGGCTGCAGCCGAGCGTGCGGAACTCGAACGGCTCAGAGCGGAACAGGCTCAGGCAAAAAGTATCGAGCAAGAGCGCAAAGAAGCCGAGCACATTGCCGAGGTTCGAGCCCGTGGTGCCAAGCTCATGCAGCCGGATGAAGACGATCTCAGAATGCCGATTGGTCAGAAAATCGTCATAATATCGGTAGTTCTTCTCGCCATACTTTTCTTTATTGCAACTTTCGTAGTACATTAACCTTAACAATGCAACCCAGTGAACAATTCACTCAAGGGGGAAGTGAGCACTATGTCGTTAACCGATCGCACCAAACCGTCCGACGTATGTTTGAATACGGATCTCTACGAACTCACTATGGCACAGGGATACTGGGAATCGGGGATGGTTGATAATGAAGCCTGCTTTACCGCGTTTTTCCGCGAGAATCCCTTCGGTGGCGGCTATGCCATTGCATGTGGTATTGGTCAGATAGCGGATCTTGTTGAAAACTTTGTATTTGAAGATGACGATATCAGCTACTTGGCAAGTGTTCCTTCTCCTGGCGGCGGAAGCCTCTTTAAGCCCGGATTTCTTGACTTTTTGCGCAATCATCGACTGAACCTTACGATCGATGCCATCCCTGAAGGCGAGCTTGTGTTTCCGCGTGAGCCGATCGTTCGGGTCACAGGTCCCATTATTGACTGTCAGCTCATTGAAACCGCCCTGCTCAATCTTGTTAATTTCCAAACGCTTGTGGCCACCAAAACCGCTCGCGTTATCCGTGCGGCTCAGGGAAATCCTGTTTCTGACTTTGGGTTGCGACGGGCACAGGGTCCTGACGGTGGTCTTGCGGTTGCTCGCGCATCGTATATTGCCGGTGCTTCAAGCACTTCAAACGTTCTTGCCGGAAAGATTTACGGAATCCCCGTATTTGGGACGCACGCCCACTCGTGGGTTATGTCTTTTTCAACGGAGCTGGAAGCATTCCGAGCGTTTGCACGTTCTTTCCCTAAAAACTGTGCACTTCTTTTGGATACCTATGATGTCCATGAAGGTATTAAAAATGCCATTATCGTGGGCAAAGAAATGGAAGAGCGTGGCGAGAAACTCGGTGCCGTCCGTATAGATTCCGGAGACCTTGCAAAGCTGGCCAAAGAAGCTCGTGCCGCCTTTGACGATGCGGGACTGCCGTATGTAAAGATTTCCGTATCAAACGATCTTGATGAATACACGATTCAGTCACTTTTTGCCCAAGGTGCCCCCATTGATTCCTTTGGTGTTGGTACCAAACTTGCTACGTGTGATCCTCAGCCGTCACTTGGCGGTGTCTATAAGCTGAGTGCCATTCGGGAACACAAAGATGAAGCGTGGAGGCCGGTTATCAAGCTTTCCGAGATGGCCTACAAGCGTACCATCCCTGGTATTCAGTCTATTCGTCGCTATTATGATATGAGCGGATGCCCGATAGGCGATATGATTTATGACGAAGCAGTGCTTCTCGCCCAAAACGTTGAGACGTCTGCGGTAGTAACCGATATTCTCGATCCATACTCCACTCATAAACTTGCAGGTACTTCGCAAGAGCTGATGGTTCGTGTGGTTGCAGATGGCACGCGAACAAAAGAGGCCGAGACCATTGAAGTGGCACGCGAGCGCTGCCATGACGCACTGATGCATTTGGATCCCGCTTATACGCGATTCTTAAATCCTCAGGTGTATACGGTTGGTCTTGAACAGGGGCTTGCGAAGCTCCGTCATGAACTTGCCGTGGAGCATGCGTGTGCTGTCACAACTACCAGCGAATAAGTGGTACAATAACCAGCCGATTGTTACAGGGCAAAAGTCTTGTGCAATCAAGTGGCTTAGGCCATGTGGAATAGATGCGTTTTGACATACAAGGAGATTTTATGCGCGAGAAGATCGAGCAGCTGGTACGTAAGGCACTGGCAGATGCTCAGGCACAAGGAGACTTACCCCAGTTTGAGGTCGAGGATCTGGGCCTTGAGCGACCGGCTGATGCTTCAAATGGCGATTGGACCTCTACGGTAGCCATGCGCTCGGCTCGCCTTGCCCACAAGTCTCCTCGCGACATTGCTGCCGCACTTGTTGCACATATGTCGGATGTTCCGGAAATTGAACGTGTGGAGATTGCCGGACCGGGATTTGTGAACTTCTATCTTTCAACCGCTGCAGGAAATGAAATTTTCCGTACCATTCGTGAGCAGGGCGCGGATTTTGGCAAGTCAGATTTTGGCAAGGGCACAAAGATTCAGGTGGAATACATTTCCGCCAACCCGGTAGGTCCGCTTCATGTTGGTCATGGTCGGTGGGCAGCACTTGGCGATTCACTGTGCCGTGTGTTTGAGCATGCCGGTTATGATGTTGAGCGTGAGTATTACATTAACGATCACGGCTCTCAGATGGACGTTTTTGGCTCTTCAATCTCAAAGCGCTATCTTCAGCTGAATGAAATCATGGCACAGAAGAACGTGGAGCTCCAAGAGGCCTATCAGATGCTTTTGGACGATCGTGAAGCCTTTATTGAGGATGAGGATGACTCTCGTCCTGAAACTCACCCTTATATGGACGCCTTTAATGAGTCACTCGGCGGTAATGCATATGGTGGCGATTACATCATTGATCTTGCAAAGCGCTTCTGTGAGGAAAACGGAGACGCTTGGGTGAGCGTCAGCGAAGATGATCGTATGGCTGATTTCCGTGAGCGTGGCTATAAGCTGATGCTTGAGTCTATTAAAGCAACGTGCCACAATGCTCGCTCAGACTTTGATGTCTGGTTCTCTGAGCGCTCTCTGTATGTTCCGGATGAAAATGGCAAGTCTGCGGTTGACCGAGCCCTTGAAACACTTGATGGTATGGGCTATCTCTACCATGAAGATGGAGCGCTTTTCTTCCGTTCAACAAAATTTGGTGACGATAAGGATCGCGTACTCATAAAGTCTAACGGTGAATACACGTATTTTGCTTCCGATGTGGCTTACCACTGGAACAAGTTCCAGCGCGTTGATCATGTCATTGATATTTGGGGAGCCGATCACCATGGCTATATCCAGCGTGTTGACTCGGTTTGTACCGCACTTGGATTCCCGGGACAATTCGAGGTTCTTCTCGGCCAGTTTGTCAATTTGCTGCGTAACGGAACTCCCGTAAAGATGTCTAAGCGCAAGGGAACCGGTATTCCTTTTGATGAGCTGCTTGGCGAAGTGAGCGTTGACGCAACACGTTATACGCTGATGTCCAAATCATCCAATCAGATGATTGATTTTGACATTGAACAGGTAAAGCGTCAGGACAGCTCAAATCCTGTGTATTATGTGCAGTATGCCCATGCGCGTATCTGCTCCATTCTTCGCCGTGGGGCCGGTGTAAGCATAGAAGAGGCGCAGGAGCTTGGAATGGACGAAGTGGCATCTCGTGCCATTGGAGACTCATATGACCTGAGTCTTCTTTCTGAGAACGTTGAGCAGGCTCTATCCCGTAAGCTCTCTGAATTCCCAACGCTCGTTGAGAATTGTGCAAGAGACCGTGCTCCGTTCCGCATTACGCACTATGTCGAGGAGCTTGCATCCGATTTCCATGGTTTCTACACGGTCTGCCAAGTCCTTCCGTCTGAGAGTCGTCCGCTTGATGAGGATCTTTCACGTGCACGCTTGGCTGCCTGCGATGCCACACGTCGGGTTCTTGCCCTTGCTCTTAACTTGATTGGAGTGAGCGCACCACAAAGCATGTAGTTGCATTTTTCTACATGATATTTTTGTGAAGACAGATCAAGCGAGAAGAGATACTTAAAGTTCTTTTTATTCACGAGAGTTTTATAACGGGCTTATGATTTCAAATTTTGATGTCATAAGTCCGTTATTGTATGCATAATATATTTGAAAACTATTGTTGTGTTCCCATATAATCGGCGGGGTTTTAGGAGTATACTGTTTTTGAGAGTATAAAGAACTTATCGTTCGGGCATAGAACGGAGGTCTAAGATGGAGCTTCGGGAGTACATGTCCATCCGCAGATCCTACAACTTGGTACGGAGATCTGTTCCAGCAAACAGGCGGTTAACATTTGAAGAATTTGCTATCTTATGTCGCCTGAAAGTACAAGATAGTTCGATTAAGACATCTGAAATTGCGGAATATCAAGGAGCGCTTCGCCCCACAATCACGCATCGTACGTCTCATCTTGCAAAATTAGGGTTTATACATCGTGAGGAAGGTTCTTCGGATCACCGCAATGTGGTGTGTACGCTGACTGAAAAAGGACATACTGCTGTTCTTGATTTAGCTCGCCTTACCTGTGCCTGCATCTCTCCGGGTCAAGCACTTGCGCGCACTTCGGCAGAACGTATTTGTATGTACGTCAATGCCATGGGCGCTCTGTTTTGTCGTGCGGGAGATTTGGTTCTTTTATGTTTGCATGATGCCAAAAGCGGTACTCGTACGGTTAATGAACTTGTTGATGAGCTTGGTTTATTGCAACCAACTGTCTCCATGTCCATTACCGCCCTTGCAAATGAAGGTCTTATAGAACGCTCAAAGGATGTCGTACTTTCTCGACGCTCAACCAAGATTACCCTGACACCACAGGGTACGTATTCAGCCCATTTGATCAATCAGCAGATTGTACGGCTGGTTGTTAAGAGGAGGGCGCGCGTTAGTGCATAGTGTGTATTTCCCCCAATACACGTAGCGCCGGCGCCTTATATAGCCCGCCTTGCAACTTCCTTTATTTTTTGGTGCAAGGCGGGCATAATTGTGTTATAGTTCTTCCTGCTTGCAGTGTTTCTTGCAAGCTTATGGCGCTTGTATTGCGCTTACTATCTACTATTTGACAAAGAGATTTTATTTTAGTTATGTATTTTGGATTGAAATAGAGAGGCATTGTATATGGCGGATGTTGATTCCCTTTCTGCCCCAGAGGCTTCTGAAGAACCGGTAGCTGCTCCTAAACGTCGTCGTGGACGCCCCCGTAAGACAGAGAGTGCTGCACAGGAAAAAATAACGGAGCAGCCTCAACCAACTACAGGTACTGCCAATACAGAAGAAAAAACAAAGCGGCGCCGTGGTCGTCCGCGTAAGTCTGAAATTAAAGTCGATAATAAGCCGGACGCATCTCCCATGATGGATGGTTCTGAGCCGGCGTCAGCTTCTCCTGCTGATGGAGAGCCGGTAGCCGCTCCCAAGCGTCGTCGCGGACGTCCCCGCAAGGTTGATGTAGAGGCTTCGGCAGATGTAGCGGCCAAAGGTTCCGCCTCACAGCCAAAATCCGCCCAGGAGTCACAGCAAGAAACAATTACAGCCGATAATGGCAATGGAGAGCATGGCATCGGAGAAGTTAAACCGAGGCGTCGTCGCGGACGTCCTCGCAAAAATGAAACCGTTGATGCCGAGACGAACCGTCTGATTATGCAGACAGCATCATCACATTCAGAAAAATCTCCTCAGCTAACAACGCCCGCCGAGGATACGGCAACAAAGGGAGCGCTTGTAGCTCCACAAACTCCTGAGGAAAGTGCAGGAGTTTCTTCTGAGATATCTGCACCACGTATACGCCGTCGCTACACTACCAGTGCCCACGGAGATTCTCAGCAGCAAAGTAAAAATGATGCTCATGACGTGCGTGAATCTTCGAGAGATCGTCGGCAGAACACCAATCAACGCACTTCTAAGCGTCGCCAACAAGCACCGGTAGAGCCTTCGCTTACGCGAGAAATGCTGGCGGATATGAAGGTCGCTGAACTGCGCGCAAAAGCAGCAGAGCTTAACCTTGAGTATCTTGGCATTCGTAAACCCGATCTTATCGAAATGATTTACCACGCGGCCGCCGCAAACGAAGGTTTTCGCTCCGTTGAAGGCATCCTTCAGATTGGACCTGAGGGGTATGGCTGGGTTCGTACGGGCAACTATATGGAAGGCGATGACGACGCCTTTGTTCATCAACAAATCATCCGTCATCTTGGCCTGCGGCAGGGAGATAAGATCGTAGGAACGGTAAGCCCGGGACGTGCAAACAGCAAATATCCTCCACTGCAGCGCGTTCTTGAAGTAAACGGCGGATCGGTCGAGAACCTCAAGTCTCGTCCACGTTTTCGTGATTTAACTCCAATTTTCCCAAATGAGCCGCTTAAGCTTGAGCACGGGAAGAATTCAATTACCGGTCGCGCCATTGATCTTGTAGCTCCCATTGGTAAGGGACAGCGAGGGTTGATCGTTTCTCCTCCCAAGGCAGGAAAAACAACAATTCTAAAAAAGATTTGCCAATCCATTTCAGCAAATAATCCGGAAGTCCATCTGTTCTGCTTGCTTGTTGATGAGCGTCCGGAAGAAGTAACCGATATGCAACGCTCCATTCAGGGAACGGTAGTTGCTTCAACGTTTGATATGCCTGCTGAAAACCACACTGCCGTTTCCGAGCTTGTTATTGAGCGAGCAAAGCGCCTTGTTGAGATGGGCCAGGATGTCGTGGTTATTCTCGACTCTATCACACGCCTTGCTCGAGCATATAACCTCGCTATTCCTGCATCAGGACGCATTCTTTCCGGCGGTGTTGATTCGGCAGCACTCTATCCGCCCAAGAAATTCTTGGGTGCCGCACGAAATATTGAGGGAGGCGGCTCGCTTACCATTATTGCGTCAGCCCTTATTGATACCGGCTCCAAGATGGATGAGGTTATCTTTGAGGAGTTCAAGGGTACCGGCAACATGGAGCTGAAGCTTGATCGTGATTTGGCCGACCGTCGTATCTTCCCGGCGATTGACCCTGTCGCTTCCGGTACGCGCAATGAAGATCTTCTTATGAAGCCTGACTACC
This sequence comes from Atopobiaceae bacterium, assembly GCA_024691995.1. Lineage (GTDB taxonomy): Bacteria > Actinomycetota > Coriobacteriia > Coriobacteriales > Atopobiaceae > Lancefieldella. Next base: position 197,541 of record JAILNA010000008.1, read on the forward strand.
AGCCATTGATTTGGGGTCTGCGGCGCTCTCTTGCAAACATGCCTACAACCGAGAGAGCCACAAATGCGCTTATCAAAGGCTTGCAACAGACGGCAAACAATGAGGACTTTCTCATTCGGTCTGCCAAAAAGGCGGCAGAGCTTGCGTAAGAGCAAGCCGATACATACGGTATGAAAATAAATTGAAGCTGATGGAGGGAATGTCAGAAACGGCAAAAATTAAATAGTTTCTGACACCTCCGGAAGCGCCTGGATTGAAATTTGAAATTATTTTGTGAATATTGCTGCGTAACAGGTACAAGTACGTTATAGTCTCATATAGGCATAAAGATGCCGCAACGGATACACGAAGATAAAACGAACCCCATACCGTTGCAAACTTATTGAGACCCAAGACGTATGGGTCAATGTTCTTCTCGGTATAGGGTCGTAATCTCTCTCCTTCGTGTGATTTTGTGGGAGGAGTACGTATGACATGGCGCAAAAACCCAGCGGTTATGGCTGGTTTGCTTGGGGGAGTAATGTTGTCAGCGGTGCCGGCATCTGTCCAAGCTGCTACCTTTGAGCCATTAGACTCTCCGGTGGTATATGCCGCCATTGGTGCCGTTGGCGGTCTTTCATGTATTGGTATGGTATCCGGAATCGCGTGGCTGATTGGCTATCATGCCCAACAAAAACAAGAAGAGCTGTCCGAGGAACCGAGCTCTGAGGCAGTCGTTCAATATGAATCCAAGCACTCCCATGGCGTTTCTCAAAATGCCGATATAAGCACGGTTATCGCTCTTGATAGGCCTCAAAGCTTTGCGTCTACCGAGTACAAACCTCGCCATATGCGCGCACAGCAATGGAGCGAGAATCGGGGTATCCGAGTTCAACATGTATCCGATGAAGACGCAATTCATGTTTCGCAGAGCAACGTATCCGAGGCGGTAAGACCGCTTTCCGCTCGTCCAAAGGCACACGTAAAGACTTCTCAAGAACCGCTACATTCGCAACCTCGCGCCGCACATGCTGCAAAAGATTACGAACAAGTTGCCGAGAATTACCTTAAGCTCATGTCTTTTCGTGAACGCATGGCGTCTCGTGCCCGTGGAGCCGCCGAGGTGCTGAAAGAGCGCCTTGGGGGAGATCCCATGGAAGGCCTGCCCGTTATTCCTCGCGCCGACGGAACCGTGGGTGATGTTGGTACCAGCTGGTGGAACACGAGGGTTGGCGAGAAGAACATCGCACGCGATTTTGGCATTACTGCGATAGAAGCCGAGGCTATTCCTGATGAGTTTTCTTCTCGCACATTCAGGCCAATCGCAAACCATACGGATATGGCCGTTGGGACAAAAGCACGTACGGAAGAAGTACGCGGAAGCATGAACTGCAATTTTGACGGTCGCGGCGAGGTATCCGTTGCCGATCGCATAGCCTTTGTTGATCAAGGTATGTTCCCCGAGAAACGGACGGTTTCCGAACTATCGCACAAGGATGACTGGGAGCTCGCGCTTGATGCGCTCGACGCAAAACTTGGCCATGATACGCACAATGTTACGTGCGATCCCATTGAAGTTATTCCGGCTACCTCCGGTATTGCGACGCAAGGCGGAGCTTCCGCAAGCGCACACACGTCAGGTTCTCTTGGAAATTCAGATTACATACGGTCGACCTATATCGAACGTCTTGTCGCAGATGTTGAAGAAGAAATGCAGCGAGCGGCCAAAAAAGAAGAGCAGCGTCCTACACGCGAACTTTTCCGTCTTATTGACGGCGGCACCCATTCCTTAGAGCGAATTCCAACGCCGGCAACAACACCCGTACAAATAGAAACCTTGAAGTCCGCGAAAAAAGAACAGACGGAGGCAAGGTCTCAGAAGCGCTACTGTCCAAAGCACTTCTCGACAGGTATGCAAGAAGCCATCGAAGCATAAACTTTCTTGTTTCACCTTTAGCGTAAAAAGAAAAGTTACAAAAAGAAAAACTTACTTCTTTGAGCCCGGCTTTGGTCGGGCTCTGTCATAGACTTTCGTACTACAACTGACGGAGCGTAGGTTGGAAGGACCTGAGATATGGCAGATGCGTATATGTCACGCCGTCGCTTTTTTGCGCTGACGAGCTCAATTGCCACGTCCGCATTTCTTGCGGGTTGTGGATCTCAACCGGTGGACAACTCACATATTCGCGTAGGTGTTATGGGACCGTACACCGGAGATGTCGCTCAATATGGGTTGGCGGTACGAAGCGGAGCTCTCCTTTATATCAAGAAGTTCAACGAGCAAGGCATTTTGAATGGCAAGGTAATTGAGGCTATTGCAGAAGACGAGAAGGGCGATTCAACGGAAGCCATTCTGGTATACAACAAGCTTATTGACGAGGGCGTTACCGCCATTATCGGCGACGTTACCTCAACGCCAACGATTGCACTTGCACAAAAGTCCGTTTTGGACACCATACCTTGTGTGACCGCTTCCGCAACAGCGGGAGATGTGGTTGTTCATGGGAATAATATGTTTCGCGCCTGCATCACCGATCCATTTCAGGGTCGTGTGATGGCGGAGTTTGCGTATAAGCAGGGATATAGAAATATCGGCACGATCTTTAATTCAGGCGGAGACTACGAAACCGGTGTTAACGATGCCTTTGTTAAACATGCTGACGAGTTGGGAATTCAGGTTACGTCTCAGCAGGGATATCCCGAAGGAGCCGTTGACTTCAACGCTCAGCTCACTACCATCATCTCCAAAAAACCCGATGCCATTTTCTGTCCCAATTACTACCAGGATGACGGCAAGATTGTGACGCAAGCTCGCCAGCTTGGATATACGGGGGTTATTATGGGCTCGGATGGGTGGCCGAATATTATCGGTGGAAAACAAAATTATGCATCCGCCGCTGATCTGAATAATTGCTTTTATAACTCATCCTTTGTCGCCTCAAATACGGATAAAAAGGTTCAAGACTTTGTTGCGGCTTACCAGGAAGAATACCAGAGTGCTCCGACAAACTTTTGTGCTCTTGGCTACGATGCGGCGATGATTGTATGTCAGGCCCTTGCCGTGGTAGAGAAGGCCGGATACACACTGGGCACACTGGAATATCGCAAGGCCACCATTGAGGCGATTGCCTCCAACAAAGTTGACGGAGTTACGGGAGCCATTTCATATAACGGCTCGGGTGATCCGGTGAAATCAACGCTCATCGTAGCATTTCAGGATGGTAAAGAAGTTATTTATGACACCATTGAGGGTTAGGAAGTGAGTCCTGTGTCATTTTTTACGCAACTTTTAAACGGCCTGCAACTGGGCAGTATTTACGCCCTTGTCGCCCTTGGATATACCATGGTGTACGGCATTATTTTGCTCTTAAACTTTGCACATGGCGATATCATTATGGCCGGCGCGTATATCTCATGGATTGCCATGGCTCAGCTGGGTATGCATCCTGCTTTTGCGGCGCTTTTAAGTATTGCCGGCTGCATGGCATTGGGAGTGGCAATCGATAAGATTGCCTATGCACCGCTGAGAGAAGCGCCTCGTCTTTCGGTCCTTATTACCGCCATTGGTGTTTCATATTTTTTGGAAAGCGGCTCACAGCTTATTTTCGGAGCCGATGCAAAGGTAGTCCCGACGTTTATTAATTTGACGACCGTCAGTGTTGGTTCCGTCACTCTTTCGCTGACGGCTATTCTAACCGTTGCTGTAACCTGCATCTCAACGGTTATTTTAACGTTCCTTGTGCAAAAGACGCGTCTTGGAAAAGCCATGCGTGCCGTTTCGGAAGACATGGGGGCGGCTCGCCTGATGGGCGTCAATGTTAACAGTACCATTTCGTTTACCTTTGCCGTTGGTTCTGCGCTTGCGGGTATCGGAGCAATTCTCTACAGCATGGCATATCACCAAGCAACACCCACCATGGGCATTATGCTGGGGACAAAGGCTTTTGTTGCGGCGGTCCTGGGAGGCATTGGTTCCATCCCCGGAGCCGTTGTTGGAGGCCTTGTGGTTGGCTTCGTCGAGGTTGCCGTAGCCGCACTTGGCCTTTCCGTCTGGCAGGATGCCGTTGTATTTTTGCTGCTTATTGTCGTTCTTGTTGTTAAACCAACCGGTCTTCTCGGCCATGCCGTTACCGAAAAAGTTTAGGAGGTAGTGTCATGACAAAAGAGTATTCTCGCGAGAAGAACCCCGTTATCACAACAGGGGCGGGAATAGAGGGGCCGCGCAAACACCTCTCTATGACACAGCGCTATCTTATCAATGCTCTTGTAGTGGCTCTTTTTATCTTTGGTGGAAATGCTTTGGTGGGAGAAGGGGTTATTTCTCGCTACCAAACGGTCATTCTTGAGCAGGTGGGTATTTATGTACTTATGACCGTGTCGCTCAATATTGTGACGGGCTACTTAGGGCAGCTTCCCCTTGGACATGCGGGCTTTATGTCCATCGGTGGTTATGCCTGCGCCATTTTTATTATTCGCGTAATGCCGCTTGTGGAACTCAGTGCAACCGATATGGCTCTTGGATCTGCGCCTGCCATTGCATTGTTTGTTTCGGGATTGCTTTTTGGCGGCGTCGTTGCGGGCCTTGCCGGTGTCATTATCGGTATTCCGGCACTTCGCTTAAAGGGCGACTACCTCGCAATCATTACGCTCGGCTTTGCCGAAATCATTCGCGTGGTTTTGATAAACATTGATTCCACACTTGGTTTTAAACTTACCGGAGGTGCTTCCGGTTTAACTGGCATTCCTGCCTATACCAGCTTTTTGAATACGGCGCTTGTGGTGGCCCTTTCAATATTTCTTATTCATACGCTTATGAAGTCTCGCCATGGTCGCGCCATTTTGGCCATTCGCGATAACGAAATAGCGGCCGAAGCATCCGGCGTTAATACCACCTATTACAAGACGCTGGCGTTTGTGTTCTCCGCTTTTCTCGCCGGTATTGCAGGCGGACTCTATGCCGGTTGCATTGGGGTTATGGCTCCGGCTAAATTTGGTTTCATGAAGTCGGTTGAGATTCTTGTCATGGTGGTTTTGGGCGGCATGGGTTCCATGTTTGGATCCGTTATTTCCGCAACGGTTTTGACCATACTACCCGAAGCTCTGAGAGCGTTTGCGGATTATCGTATGTTGGCGTATGCCGTCGTACTCATTCTTGTAATGATTTTCCGTCCCAAAGGCTTATGCGGCTCCTATGATTTCTCTCTCAGTCGCATCATTGAACGCATTATGAACCATGACTATGTCTGGAACAAAGATACGGATGACGGCGCTTCTCGCAAGGAGGTGAAGTAACATGTCAAAACTTATTCGCCAAGAGTCGCCAAACCTTATTCCCGAGCGTGATCTCAACGCCATTCCCGTGCTTCAAGCGGAACATTTGGGCATTGATTTTGGTGGCCTTAAAGCAGTTGAAGACTTTAACATCGCCCTTGGGCCTACTGAGATTTCCGGTATCATTGGACCAAACGGTGCAGGTAAAACAACGATTTTTAACTTGCTCACTAACGTTTACAAACCTACACGCGGAACGGTTCTTCTCGACGGATACGATCTGGCAGGGAAGAGTGTTATTGAAACCAACCACATGGGTCTCGCAAGAACCTTTCAAAACATTCGACTTTTTAACAACATGAGCGTTCTTGATAATGTACTGGTTGGTCTTGGTCAGACGCTTTCAAGCCATCTCTTTCAGGATTTGTTCCGCACGCCAAAGCATTGGCGAGAAGAGAAAGAGGCGCGGGAGCGTGCAATGGACCTGTTAAATATTTTTGACATGACCGCTCTTGCCACAACCAATGCGGGAAATCTTCCCTATGGCGATCAGCGTAAACTTGAAATTCTTCGTGCGTTAGCCACGCATCCGAAGGTGTTGCTGTTGGATGAGCCGGCAGCCGGTATGAACCCCAATGAGACGCATGAGCTTATGGAAAACGTTCTTAAAATTCGAGAGAGTTTTCATATTGCGGTGCTGCTCATTGAGCATGACATGTCTTTTGTCATGGGGATCTGCGAAGGTTTGGCAGTGCTTGACCATGGATCGATTATCGCCAAGGGCACCCCTTCTGAAATTCAGAGTAATCCTCGAGTTATTGAAGCATATTTAGGTACCCAGGAGGTGAAGTAGATGACCTCTTCAGATTTGCTCCTTTCCGTACAGGATTTGAGCGTATCGTACGGTGCGATACGAGCGGTGCGTTCTATTTCGTTTGAAATTAAAGCAGGAGAAATCGTTACGTTGATCGGCGCAAACGGCGCCGGTAAATCAACGGTACTCAATACGCTTTCCGGTCTTATTAAGCCCGATGCCGGCTCGATAGTGTTTTCCGGCGAGAATATCGTGGGTATGAAGCCGCATAAAATCGTTGAAGCGGGTCTTGCGCTTTGTCCGGAAGGCAGACGGGTCTTCTCGCGTATGAGCGTTGCGGAAAACCTTGAAATGGGAGGTTATACGCACTCAGACGAGGAGAATGCAGAAACTCGTGAGCTTGTATACGAGCATTTTCCTCGTCTTCGTGAGCGTCGCAGGCAGATGGCGGGCACACTTTCCGGCGGTGAGCAGCAGATGCTTGCAATGGGACGCGCACTGATGAGCAGGCCAAAACTGCTCATGCTTGATGAGCCGTCTATGGGTCTGGCACCTCTTTTGATTGAAGAGATTTTCTCGATTATTAAGACGTTAGGCGCCGCCGGTACCACGATTTTGTTGGTTGAACAAAATGCCAATATGGCACTTCAGGTTGCCAATCGAGCGTATGTGTTGGAAATCGGCAAAGTTGTAAAAATAGGAACCGGAGAAGCGCTTCTGCATGACGACGATGTTCGTAAAGCCTATCTGGGAGGATAGTCTACGACATTTAGGTGCGGCTGTTGAAGTGCGTTTAGGCCGCTGAAGTACGGTTGTTGAAGAAGCTCACATACACAAGGACCCTTGACGCTTGTGTATGTGAGCGTTTTTTATATCTCGTCAAAGGTGTTGTGGTGAATGGTGTTGTCGTCGCAGGTAATTGAGGTTCCTGCAAGCGATGGCTCAAGGATTTGTATCCAGAGGTCGTCTCGGACATCCCTGGCGTTATTCATGACCGCCTGAGCAACAATAGGTGATTCACATATGGCAATCATGGCAGCTCCTGAACCCGAGATGACAAAGGCGCTTGCCCGGGCCATCCGTGCCGCTTCGCGAAGGGCATCATAGTCAGGAATGAGTTTTTTCCGATACGGTTCGTGAAGTTTGTCAACGCAGGCGGTGGAGAGAAGACCGGCGTTGCCGGTTGCAAGAGCGTTTGTAACTGCAACCACACGACCCATCTGCCAAACGGCCGTCTCAATGGGGACTTCGGAAGGCATGGCAAGACGGGCGTCTTCCGTTTGCACCGAATATGGCGGTGCAATGGCCACAAAAGAAAACCCACGCGCAATTTTGATATGGGAACAAACGGTGTGTCCGCCTTCAACAAAAGACGAGGTGAGACCACCATAAATGGCAGGCGCTACATTGTCGGGGTGACCTTCTATCCTACAGGCAAGATCAAGTGCGCGTTCGGGATCCCAACCGCTGTGCGACTCTTGAAGAGCACAGGCAACGCCTGCAATAACACAGGTTGAACTTGAGCCAAGGCCGCCGGAAAAGGGGATGGGGGAGTCAATGGTAATGTGCTTGGGCGTAGGCTCATCGCCAAGCTTGTCACATGCCGTGCAGTATGCCTGCCACACGAGGTTGTCGTCATTTTGAAAGCGAGAAGGGCAACCGTCAATTTCAAGTTCATCGGCTTCCCTGAACGTAAAGTGGGCACGCAGGTTAAAGGCCAGGCCTAAACAGTCGTATCCGACACCGACATTTGCCGAGGTTGCCGGTACGGAAACGGAAAAAATGATATCGTCTTGCATACAGTTCTCCGTACATCCCTTAGATAGGCTTACCTGAAGATCCGCTGAGAAGCCGATACAACAAAGTGTCCCATTTGATCCTTATCACACACACATGAATGAATGATAGCTCTGTCACGGAGTTTCGAAAGAGGAATTGGGGGAACGGTATCGGTAAGCCCGGCAAGCGTATCCATACACGAAAGACTGTCGTGTATGAAGTTCTTCTCGCCTAGAGCGCTCAGGACATCAGAGGAGAATTTGAAGGGGCTTGCCGTTGAGACACATACGCATGCCTTACTGTTTGCATGGATTTCATGAGAGGTTCGCGCAAGCACACTTTGGGCTACCGCAGTGTGGGGGTCGATAAGTACGTGTGTGTCTCTCCATGTGGATTGGATGGTATGACGCGTCTCGTCATCGGTGGCAAAGCCGCATACAAACGTTTCTTGAATACGATCGAGAAGTGCTGAAGAGACGGTGTAGTATCCCTTTTCGCTGAGATCACGCATAAAAGAAGCAATGCGCTCGACATCGCCATCGGAGAGGTAGTAGAGCAATCGTTCAAGATTTGATGAAACTAAAATATCCATTGAAGGCGAGATGGTTTTTTTAAAGGGGCGCCGCCTGTCATAGGTTCCCGTTTTAATAAAGTCAGTGAGGACATTGTTGGAATTTGAGGCCACAATGAGCTTATCAACGGGCAAGCCCATTCTTTTTGCAAAGTAGCCGGCCAATACATCGCCGAAGTTGCCGGTAGGAACACAGAAGCTTACGCGCTCGCCAAGAGAAAGGGCTCCGCGGCGTACCAGTTGTGCATACGCGTCAAAATAGTACGTAACCTGCGGGGCAAGTCGCCCGATATTGATTGAATTTGCACTGGAAAGCGCAACTTTACCGTCTTTGAGTTGCTTGTTTAGGTCCGTGTCGGAAAAAATCCGCTTCACTTCCGTCTGTGCGTCATCAAAGGTTCCCCGCACGGCGCATACGGCAACATTTGAACCTTCTTGGGTGAGCATTTGCAGACGTTGGATGTCAGACACGTTGCCCTCGGGGTAAAACACAACCACGCCCGTTCCCGCAACGTCTTTGAATCCGTCGAGTGCTGCTTTTCCGGTGTCTCCTGAGGTTGCGGTTACAACCAAGATGTTGTGCGTCGAATTCGTGCGAGCTTTTGTCATCAGGCGGGGAAGCATCTGTAGGGCAACGTCTTTGAATGCAGAGGTTGGACCATGGAACAGCTCCAGGAGCCAGTGATTGTCCAGGGGAGTAACCGGTGTAATTGCAGGAGTGTCCCACTGTGTTCCATACGCACCTTGAATGCAGTCATCAAGTTCTTCGGAGGTATAGTCGTCAAGGAGGGCAGAGAGTACGTCGTGTGCGGTTGCATGAAAGTCCTGAGCTGAAATACGTGTCAGATCCAGGTGCTTCTCGCCAAGTGAATCGGAAACAAATAATCCTCCGTCAGGAGCAATACCGGCGAGAATAGTCTCTTTTGAGCTAACCGATACGCGATCATCTCTGGTACTGTGAAACCCGACGTTCATGAACCCTCCAAAAATAAGGCAATAACAAACCGAGAACCAACATTTACGTTTCAAGTATTTTAACAATCTACAGAATGTGTTGTTTCTCCCGTAGTATTGTTAACAGAAATTCAATGATATGTGAGCGGGTTTTGTTTTGCGGGTGAAAGGAGCGTAGCGATCAATGAGATCGCCTGTAAAGGTTGCCCTTCTGGGCTATGGCACCGTTGGCAGGTCAGTGGCGCGCATTCTCGATGAGTGCACCGATGAAGCCAAACTTGCAAGAATTTTAATGCGACCGGGATTTAATCCGAAAGACCGGCGCATGACTGACTCCTTTGAGAGCATCCTGGACGATCATTCCATTGAAGTTGTGGCGGAGTGCATGGGCGGTCTTGAGCCTGCCCATGAGTATATTGTGCGCGCTCTCATGTCCGGAAAACACGTAGTAACATCCAATAAAGCCGTGGTGTCAACCTATTTTTCAGAGTTTGTTTCCGTTGGCGAGAAGTACGGAAGCACGCTTCGTATTGAAGCGTGCGTTGGTGGCGGTATTCCCTGGATTGCCGGCATTGAGAAGGCCAAGCGAATAGATACTATCACCGGTTTTTCAGGCATCCTCAACGGAACGACCAACTATATTGTCTACTCAATGCTCAAGGATGGTACTGATTTTGCGGAAGTCCTTGGTAAGGCGCAAGAGCTGGGCTATGCCGAGCGCGACCCTTCCGCAGACATTGACGGTCTTGACGTTCGAGCAAAAACGATGATTTCCGCAACGGTTGCCTTTGATGTGCGGTGTACGGACTTAGTACCAACTTCGGGTATTCGCAATCTCACCCGGCGAGATTTGGCGTTTTTTGGCAATCACGGACGTACCGTTAAACTTTTTGGACACGGTGTGTGTAAAGACGGACGCTACGCCGTTGCGGTAGAACCCGTAGCCATTCCGATGGAGACCCTTGAGGCACACGTTCCTTTGAATTTCAATATAGCTACCCTTACCGGAAAAACTATCGGAGAACTTACATTTTATGGACAGGGAGCAGGCGGAGATCCAACGGCAAATGCCGTGGTACAAGATATTCTCGACATAGCTCATAAAAACTTCCCGACGTATTCTTTTGTACACAAGGATTCACAAGCTCTTATATATGAGCCCAAGCTCCTGCGTTCTTCGTATGTTATCCGTACGGAAGCTCCCGTTTGGGACGGAAGGGTGTATGAACCGGGTGCGTATATTGTGCGTGATATAACCGCTCTTCAAGCACGCGAGCTTCTCGATGAAGCCTTAAAGAGTGATCCAACGTCGTTTATGGCGGCGCTGGGTGAGAGGAAATAGGTATGATTAAAATTGCAAAATTTGGCGGCTCGAGTGTTGCGTCCGTCGAACAGTTTAAAAAGGTAAAAGCCATTGTTGAGGCAGACCCCGACCGTCGTTTTATTGTGTCGTCCGCATCAGGCAAGCGTTTTAGCGGAGATAACAAAATTACCGATCTTCTGCTTTTGGTAAATGCCCATATTGAGTACCACGTTGATTGCACGTCTCTTTTGGCTGATATCGAAGCACGGTTTCAAGAAATTGCCGACGGCCTGGGACTTTCGTGGCCTGTTGCCGAGAAGTTCGAGGAGTTTGCCTCACGTATCAAAAAATATTCGCCTGAGTTTGTAGTTTCGCGTGGAGAATGGTTTACGTGTAATCTTCTGGCAGAGTATCTCGATATGCCCTTTATCGATGCCGCTGACGTTATTGTCTTCCATCATGATGGAACCGTTGATATGGAGCGCACCGCGTCGCGTCTGCGTGATGCGGTTGCCCGTGAGGGTTCCTTTGTGCTTCCGGGTTTTTATGGTGCTACCGTCGATGGGGCAATTAAGCTTTTTCAGCGTGGCGGGGGAGACATTACCGGTGCCATCGTAGCCCGCTGTCTTGATGCCGGATTGTATGAGAACTGGACCGATGTTTCCGGTTTTCTTTCCGCTGACCCACATATCGTTGAACATCCACGTGCCATTGGACGCATTACCTTTGATGAGATGCGTGAGCTTTCCTATATGGGGGCTTCGGTCTTGCAGGAGGAAGCAATCTTTCCGGTACGCGAGGCAAACATCCCCATTCAAATTAAAAATACCAACAGTCCCTCTGATGCAGGTACCGTTATTCGCGAGACGGCAGATGGTGACGTCAGCGAGCATCTTATTACGGGTATTGCCGGTCGAAAAGACTTTACGGCCATCCATATTAAAAAGGCTCACATGTCCAATGAAGTTGGTGTTATTTCTCGCGCGCTTCACATTGTTGAGCGCTATGGTGTTTCGGTAGAGCATATTCCAACCGGTGTGGATTCATTTGGCATTGTCGTTAATGCCGCTGACGTGCGCGATACCATCTATTCCATTATTGCTGATATCCGCCATGAAATAGAGCCCGATGACATTACGATGGTTGATCGTTTGGCACTGGTATCCGTGGTAGGTCGTAACATGTCAAAGCGCTCAGGAACTTCCGGAAAGATCTTCGGTGCACTTGGTGAAGCCAACATCAACATCCGTATGATTACACAGAGTTCCGAGGAGATTAGTATTATCGTGGGCGTTGATAATGCTGATTTCGATCGTACCATTAGCGTCATCTACGAGCGCTTTGTTCGCGATGAGATGGTTTTGAGATAGGTGTGGATATACAAATGAATGCAGTAAGCAATAAAGATATGGAACACAAACAGAACAGTCTCAGCACTCAGTCAAAAGGGAAGGTCGTTGCAATTCTCGGTGCTACCGGTGTTGTAGGCACACAAATGATGCGCTGTCTTGAGGAGCGTTCATTTCCCGTTTCTAAGCTTGTCCCCCTGGCTTCTTCTCGCTCTGCCGGAAGTTTTGTTGACTTTTGTGGCGAGAAAATCCAGGTACGTGAAGCGGCACCTGAAGCCTTTGAGGGCGTTGATATCGTACTTGGAGCAGCCGGTGACGCTCAGGCCAAAGAACTTTTACCTGAAGCGGTTAAGCGCGGCTGTGTTTGTGTGGATAACTCTCATGCATTTCGCCTAGATGAAGATGTGCCTTTGGTCATTCCTGAGATTAATGCTCAAGACATCAAGAATCACCACGGTATTATTGCCAATCCCAACTGTGCAACCATTATCGGCTTGGTACCTTTGTGGCCGCTTCACAGGGCTGCGGGTGTAAAGCGGTTGATTGTATCTACCTATCAAGCTGCATCAGGTGCCGGTTTGCCGGGACTCAAAGAGCTTGAACGGGAGATGGCCTGTCTTGTTTCAGGCGAGTCTGTAGGCAAGACCACACCGTTTGCCTATCAGCTGGCAGCTAATCTGATTCCGCAGATTGGTGGTTTTAACGAGGAAGGTTATACATCCGAGGAAATGAAGATGCAAAACGAAGGCCGTAAGATTATGCATCTTCCGGAGTTGCAAGTAAACTGCACCTGCGTTCGTGTCCCTGTTATGCGCTCACATTCTGAATCTATTACAGCTGAGTTTGACCATCCTCTTACACCTGACGAAGCTCGCGCCGTGCTTGGGGATGCCCCCGGTGTTAGGGTAGTTGATAATCCGTCTGCGCTTGCATATCCTATGCCGCTTGATGCATCCGATCAAGATCTTGTATATGTTGGACGCATTCGCAAAGATCTTTCCGCATCCGCTGCTACAAACTCGCTTACATTTTTCTGTTGCGGTGATCAAATCCGTAAAGGGGCTGCCACCAATGCCGTACAGATTGCAGAGTATTTGGTGTAGCGCGCGTAAAAAAGCCGCCCGGCAAACCGGACGGCTGAAATCTCTGGTGTCCCCTAGGCGATTCGAACGCCTGACCTGCGGTTTAGAAGACCGACGCTCTATCCAACTGAGCTAAGGGGACCTTTGCGCCCTTCATTATAGCAAGGACACGGTAAAAATCGACCGCAAAGATATACGGAAGCTACATACCTTCCATCGAATGCTCAAGTCCGGTAGTAAAGTACGCATTCAAATTGTGCTATTCTTGCGACGTTTGCTGTATGCTCACGTTTTTCTCGTTACGGAAATTGAACACTGCTGATTTTGGAGGTTTTATGACCTACGATTTTGAATCTCGTATCGACCGCAGTCAGGAAGGTTCCTGTAAATGGAACACCATGCGCAGAGCGCATCCTGAACTTCCGGCGCATATTGTGCCGTTTTCCGTGGCTGATATGGAGTTTCATACGGCTCCAGAGATTGTTGATGGTCTGAAACGTTTCATTGACATGGCAGTGCTTGGATACTCCGAGCCAACGGACAAGACAAAAGAAGCCGTGGCAAGCTGGATGGAGCGCCGACATAACTGGCATGTTGAGCCTGAATGGATTTTGAACTCTGCAGGAGTTGTCCCGTCTATTTTTTCATCGGTTGAGGAGTTCACCAAACCCGATGAGGGAGTCATCATCTTTACGCCGGTCTATCATCCATTCTACCTGGCTATCGAGCACTCTCATCGGACGCTTGTTGAGTGCCCGCTTATCTTGAATGATGACCTTACCTACGATATTGACTTTGATCTTTTTGAGCAACTCGCAACGGATCCAAAAAATACGCTGCTCATCTTTTGTTCTCCTCATAATCCTGCGGGCAGGGTTTGGACGGAAGAAGAGCTTATACGAGTCGCCAAGATTGCCGAGAAGTACGGACTGCTTGTAGTCTCCGATGAGATTCACCATGATCTTATTATGCCGGGTTCACATCATACGGTTTTTGAAACGGTTACGCCAACGATAGCGGCGCGCACCATCACTTGTACATCGCCGTCAAAGACTTTCAATCTTGCGGGTACGCAATTTTCAAACATTATCGTCAGTAATCCCGAGCTTCGAGAGCGCCTAGCCGCCCGCATGAGTGAAAACCATACCACCTCGTGTAACCCCATCAGCTTCAAGGCCTGTGAACTTGCGTACAACTATGCCGAGAAGTGGCTTGATGCCTGTATCGCAACAGTGGATGCCAACCAGCATCACGTTATCAACTTTTTTGCCGAGAAGCATCCTGAAATTCGTCTTATCCCGGTCAAAGGCACATATCTTCAGTGGCTGGATTTTCGTGCGCTTGGCCTCACGCATGACGAACTTGACGACTTTCTTGAAAATAAGGCGCAGCTTTTCTTTACGGACGGAACGTTTTTTGGTGAGGCGGCCGACGGATTTAAGAGATGGAATTTGGCCGCTCCGCGTGTGGAGATTGATGAGGCGCTTGATCGTCTTGACAAGGCATTGCTCGAGCTTGAAGGAGAGTAAAAAGAAATTCAGGGGAACTTGCGCGGAAAACTTCAAATTAGGGGTTGCATAATCGTCGAGTTCTGTAATAATAATTTAGCTGCTTCAAGAGGTGGCTAAACGGTGGGAGTAGCTCAGTTGGCAGAGCGACGGACCGTGGCTCCGTAGGTCGAGGGTTCGAGCCCCTTTTCCCACCCCATTTGAAGTTTTTGGATCGTTAGCTCAGCTGGCAGAGCAGGGGACTCTTAATCCCAAGGTCCAGGGTTCGAACCCCTGACGATCCACCAGCGCATTTGTACACCCCGGCTTCCGCCGGGGTGTTTTGCTATTGCAATTCATCGAGCATTGACCGATTTTGTTATGTTTTGCATGACCTAATAATAAAAATGCGTCATACTAGAAGGCAATCGTTTCATGTTCTTTTGTCATGGAGGAATTGCCGTGATTTACACAATGACGTTGAACCCTGCACTTGATTACGTAATGCAACCCAATACGCTGGATATGGGCTTTACCAACCGATCACAAGCGGAAGAGCTCCATTGCGGCGGTAACGGCATTAATGTCTCTACGCTGCTTAATGAGCTTGATATGGTTACGGTTGCCATGGGCATCGTTGCCGGATTCACCGGTGACTATCTTCTGAGCGATCTTCAGAAGCAAGGTATCCCCAGCAACTTCGTAAAGCTCGATTCAGGCTTTACACGTATCAATGTCAAGCTGGACGGCATTGTTATGACCATGGTTAACGGTATGGGACCTCGTATTCCTGAGAAAAAAGTAGACGAGCTTCTCAGGCGTATGGACGTTGTCGGGTCCGGAGACACCTTGGTGCTTACCGGCTCTATTCCCAACTCACTTCCTGAAGATATTTATACACGTCTTATGCAGCAACTTGCCGGAAGGGGCATTCAGTTTGTCGTGGATGCACCCGGACAGCTTTTGATGGAGGCCATCAAGGCGCATCCTTTCCTTATCAAACCAAACAACCATGAAGTTGGTCGTATCTTTAATGCAACTCCGGAGACTCCTGAAGAGTGCATCCCGTTTGCACAGAAGCTTCAAGAGAACGGCGCTCGTAACGTTATTGTTTCTTGCGGCGGCTCAGGCTCGCTCCTTCTGGATGAATACGGCGAGACCCATATTGTGCCTTCGGTAAAGATTCATCTGGTAAATGCTACGGGTGCCGGAGACTCAATGGTGGGAGGCTTCTTGGCTAAGACCACACAAGGCTTTGATTACGAGACAGCCCTTATCTATGCATCTGCGTGCGGTACGGCTACTGCTGCAAGTAAGGGCATCGCCAAGCGCACAACCATTGATAGAGTGGTGGGTGCCCTCTATAAGAAGATGGGACGTAAAATGCCCGCCGCTATTGCGGAAGAAATTAAGGCAAACCATGCCAAAGCAGAGATTCGCGAGAAGGACTGGCTTGGTACAAAACACGCTCGTGAGAAGGAAGATAAATAAATAGGAGTTTTATTGCACATAGCTTAGGTAGATGAGTCATCGGGAAGTTGACTTGATGACTTTGGGGGATGTAAGTCGTTGCAGAAGCGACGCAGGTAAGGAGTGGTTATGTACGAGGGAGTCAATGCATCAAACGGCATTGGAATTGGTAATGCCCAAGTAGCAGTTACGCCAGATCTTTCCTTTACAGCGCACCCTATTGATGATGTTGCGGCAGAGAAGCAGCGCTATGCGGATGCTGTTGCAAAATTCATCGATCAGACAAACGCTCAAATGGAACGTATGACTAAAACTGTTGGTGAAGATGCCGCAGCAATCATGGGAGCGCATATCGAGTTTGCCGAAGACGAGGGCATTAAAGATATGGTCAACGGTGCCATTGATGGAGGTACGTGCGCTGAGCAGGCAGTCAGTGATGCCTATGATACGTACTACACCATGTTTTTGGGCATGGAAGATGAACTCTTCCGTGAGCGTGCTGCCGATGTCGCCGATGTAAAGACTGGTCTTTTGGCAGATCTTCTCGGCAAAGCTGTAGTGGACCTCTCTACACTTCCGGAAAACTCCGTTATTGTGTGCCATGAGCTCACTCCGTCAATGACGGCCGACATCGACAAAGAGCATGTATGCGGCATTATCACGGAAACCGGCGGTCGTACATCCCATTCGGCAATTATTGCGCGCGCCCTTGAAATTCCGGCCGTTCTTTCGGTTGCCAACATTACAACGGAAGTAGCAACAGGCGCCACGATTATTGTTGACGGCACGCACGGTAAAGTCATTTTGCGTCCGTCCGAAGAAGAGCTTGCTGATTACACCGCACAAGCAGAAGCGTATGCGGCAGAAAAAGCGGCACTTGAAACATTCCGCGGTAAGGAAACTACCACATCTGACGGCAAGAAGGTACTTCTCGTTGCAAATATCGGCAATCCCGATGATGCAAATGGTGCGGTAGACGCTGACGCCGAAGGTGTCGGTCTTTTCCGCTCTGAGTTTTTGTTCATGGATGCCAAAGAGCTTCCAAGTGAAGAAGAGCAGTTTGCGGCATATCAGAAGGTTGCACTTCGTATGAAGGAGAAGCCGGTTATTATCCGTACTCTTGATGTCGGTGGCGATAAGGAAATTCCGTATCTCAATATGCAGCAGGAAGAGAACCCCTTTATGGGCTTCCGTGCCATCAGGTATTGCCTGAATAATCCTGAGCAGTATAAGGTTCAGCTTACCGCATTGCTCCGTGCATCTGCGTTTGGTGATATCAAGATTATGCTTCCATTGGTAACCGCTGTTGATGAAGTTCGTCAGGCACGTGCCCTTGTTGAGGAATGCAAGAAAGATCTTGATGCACGCGGCATTGCATACAACAAGGATATTGAAGTCGGCACTATGATTGAAACCCCTGCGGCTTCTCTTATTGCCGATAAGTTGGCCCGTGAGTGTGACTTTTTCTCTATCGGCACCAACGACCTCATTGGCTATACCATGTGCGCCGATCGAGGCAATGATCGTGTGGCATATTTGTATGAGGTATATCAGCCTGCAGTTCTCCGCTCGCTTAAGCGCGTTATCGAAGAGGGCAACAAGACCGGTATCATGGTCGGTATGTGCGGTGAGGCTGCGGCAGATCCCCTCCTTATCCCCATTTTGATTTCCTTTGGTCTGTCTGAGTTTTCCGTTTCAGCACCTTCCGTTTTGCGTACGCGTAAGACGATTGCCGCATGGAGTAAGGCTGAGGCCGATGATCTTGCGCGCCGTGCGCTTGAACTTGATACGTCAGCTGAGGTTCGCGCCCTTCTTGAGGCGGAAGCTCGCTAGGCACTGTTTAGATATTGTATTAAGCCCTGGCTATTCATGTGATAGTCAGGGCTTTTGCGTGAGCTTTGTACGGCATGAAACATGATTATGGCATGATGATGCGCAGTGCCTTCGGAAGTACGTGTACCTCGTATTTGTCGGCGTAAGGGAGCTCTTCTCCGTCAACTTGCACGGGTACCGGCTCGGAAAACGTTACAACAGCCCTGTCAAGGTGGCGTTGTTTGATGATGTTTGAGTTAACGTGCCGACCCTTCTTTGCGAGTAAAAAGAGCGTCAGCAAACGGGGGATACTGGGAATTTTTGAGTTGTAGCAGGCAGTAAGCTTTCCGTCGGTAGGAGAGGCATCGGGACAGATTTTAAAACCGCCGCCATAGGTAGGACCAACCTGGAATGCCAAGATAAGTTCGCGGAGCTCAAGGGGCTTCTCGCCGTCAAAGGAGACAGAGCACGCATATCCCTTAGAGCCTGCAGAGAGAATTTTAAGTCCTGATGTAAAGAAGAGCGCCTCACCCTCTTGGCTTGTGTCGTGGGCGCGTCTTGTGGTGGTATCAAGGGCGATAGCGGCGTCCAGCCCAAATGAGAGTGTCTCTATGAAGTATTCTCCATTAACCAAACCGAGCTCAACGGGCATTATGTGTCCGCGCACCAGCTGGGCGAGTGCACCTTCCACGTTATTTGGTTTCATACCAAGAGTACGCGCATAGTCATTACCCGAACCCATGGGAATAATGCCAAAGGCAGGCCGTCTGTCAGGTGCAATTTTCATGAGCCCATTGGCTATTTCGTGAATGACACCGTCTCCTCCAAGTGCAAGAACACTGTCAAAAGAGGCGGCGGAGGCCGCAATGTTTACGGCATCGCCCATGCTCGCGGTTAGACGAATTTCATAGCCTTTGGTGGCTGAGGCGTAGCTTGTAAGGAAATGACGAGCAAATTCGGCGCCGGTAGCACCTTTGCCACTATGAGCTGCGGGGTTGGCGATAACAAGCGTGCGACCAAGCGGAGAGTGTGCCATAGGACTCCTTGGGTAGTTTTCCTCACATGCTCTTCTAGTTTAGCTTCATGTGCGCGGCTGTGCTACGATTATTCGGCAAAGAATCGGTCTGAGAAAGGGATGCCGAGTGGCTAAAGAAACTTCCGACATGCTTGCGGTGTCCGGCAGAGATGCCTGGTATCCGCCAAAGCAGCGTGACCAGTATATTTTGCGCCAGCTTGTGGGCAAGGATTTCAAGCTTAAATATCGCCGCAGTGTACTGGGCGTGGTATGGTCGGTTTTGAACCCGCTTTTGATGATGATTGTTATGGCGGTGGTCTTCTCTACTTTTTTGGGTAACCGAGCGGCAGATGTGGTCAACTATCCGCTCTATCTTATTTTGGGAAATACGGCATTTCAGCTGATGAGTGATGCGACGACCATGGGTATGCGCTCAATCATTGACGCCTCCAGCCTTCTTAAAAAGGTGCGCATCAATCGTCTCGTTTTCCCCGTACAGAAGGTGCTTTTTGCCGTAGTAAACTATGCGTTCTCGCTTATTGCCGTTGCGGTGGTTATGGTAGTCTTTCAAATACCGCTCACGGTGTATGCACTGCTTATGCCGGTGGCGTTGCTGCTTTTGACGCTATTTTGCGTTGGTATTTCGCTTTTACTCTCTGCGCTGGCAGTCTTTTTCCGCGACATTATTCACCTGTGGAGCGTCGTTGTGACGGCATGGATGTATGGTACACCGCTCTTTTACTCAGTAAACATCATGTCGCCATGGATGCTGCAGGTGGAGCGTTTCAATCCTATGTATCACTATGTAACGTTTATTCGTGATTGCCTGCTTTTTCAGCAGCTTCCTTCCCGTGGCACTATTATGGGCTGTGTGGTAGCAGCTTTTGTTGTTCTCATTGTGGGATACGCGGTGTTTCGTCGCTTGGAGAAACGCTTTATCCTGTTCATCTGATGTGCTGATAGGGAAAACCCGTGAGGTGGGTTTGACGAGCTGTGATGTACATCCTGTGACCTGTGATGTACTTTTCTGCTTCAAAACAGGGGGCTGTGATGTACTTTTGGCGAGAAAACCGGTCTTCTCGCCATAAAAAAGTGCATCACAGCTTTGTAAAAGTACATCACAGCTCTGCAAAAGTGCATCACAGGTTTGGGTAGCTGTTTATTTAAACCTTGCGTCGTTGTCCATTTAGACCTTCTATAGCGATTTACCCAGCCTTCTTGCTTAGTATCATACGTTCTGTACGTTTGATGTATCAAATGGACAATGAGCAACACAGAACGCAGCAATAATGAGGCCAACGAGAAACGCTATGCAAATGCCTATCTCAAGAGGAGGCGCCAGCAATGGCTCTATGCCAAAGAGGGCAGCTCGGATAATGTCTACAAGATAGGTGATAGGGTTGTATGCGGCAACTGTAGCTGCCCATGTTGGAAGTGAGTCAATGGGATAGAATGCACCGGCAAAAGTAATCAGTAAGACGCTGCTAAAGGAAACGGCCAGAAAGTTGTTGCGTCTAATCAACACATGAACGCCGACTACGGCCGCCATAAAGCTAATGGCAAGAAGCAATCCAACGCTGATGATAAGGTATGTCATTTCTTGAACGACTGGATACTGGGCAAAGGGAATGAAAAGAGCGGAAAGTAACGCACTTTCAATGGTTGCCAGTAAGGTCTGAATGAGTGCATGAGCAGTCACGAAGGCCGGAAATCCACCGCTGACCCTGGAAGAACGCTATTACCTTCAAAGGCGGCACCAGTCTTTCCAAAGCATTCAATCTGATCAGCCGCTTTTCCGAAGACATTGATCTGATTTTGGATTGGCGGTTGTTGGGATACAGTAAGGACGAGCCATGGGAAAAGCGCTCCAACACCAAGCAGGATGCGTTCAACAAAGAAGCCAATGCACGGGCGGAGGTTTTCCTTGAGGGGCAGTTTTTCCCCACTATTCAGGCAGAACTCTCTCAGGAACTTGGCTGTGAGGCAAACATTTACATAGACGAGAAGGACAAGCAGACCGTTATCTTTGCCTATCCGCACCTGTTCACAAATCCCTCTACTTTGCAGGTCATTCGGTTGGAAATCGGTGTGCTGGCCGGGATGCTGGCAAAGCACGTCGTCTCCCTCTATGATATATGAGGTCAGGTTTATGAGTGCTTCGCTGCAATACCGCAATTACTCCGGGAGCGCTGAGTTTGGAAAAAAATATGGAAATCAAAGAGTACCAAACGTACAATGAACAAGAAATCATTGACCTCTATCAAAACGTTGGCTGGACAAACTATACAAGTTGTCCGGAGATGCTCGAAGAAGCGTACAAAAATTCACTTTGCATTTTGGGTGCATTTGAAAAAGAAAAGCTCGTTGGAGTTGTTCGCGTTGTCGGTGACGGTATATCCATCGTATTCGTTCAAGACATTCTCGTGCTTCCAGAATATCAAAGGCAAGGTGTAGGCTCTGCATTGATGCGAGCCATTCTGAAAAAATATGCTTCCGTGTATCAGGTGGAGCTTCTCACGGATTCTACGGAAAAATCAAAAGCATTCTATTCATCGGTTGGGTTAGTACCCGTTGGTGAGCTTGGATGTAGCGCATACATACGGATGAGTGCGCAATAAGAAAATGGAGCGGCGGACGGGACTCGAACCCGCAACAGTCAGCTTGGAAGGCTGATGCTCTACCAATTGAACTACCGCCGCATAGAGCAAAACGTACAAAAGCTGGTCGGGGTGACTGGATTCGAACCAGCGACCCACTGCTCCCAAAGCAGTTGCGCTACCAAGCTGCGCTACACCCCGAGCCGAAAGAAAAGTATAGGGGAGTCTGTCGTTTGCGGCAATGCTCAATTTGAAATTTGATAGTGAAATTCATGTTTTCATTTTGTTTCAACTTGGTAAGAAGAGCGATTTTCTCGACACATAGACGTATTCTGTTTACAACACATATGAAGGGAGCACTATGAGTTATTCCGAGAAGATCATTGCTGAGCTGGAGAAGCGTTATGCGGATCAGCCAGAATTTATTCAAGCGGCGCGTGAGGTTCTGACAACCATTCAGCCTGCTCTTGATGCACATCCTGAGTATGAACGAGTGTCATTGCTTGAGCGTTTGGTGGAGCCCGAGCGTATCATCATGTTCCGTGTTCCTTGGGTTGACGATGCCGGAAAGGTTCAGGTAAATCGCGGATATCGTATTGAGTTCAATTCAGCAATTGGACCGTATAAGGGCGGGCTGCGCTTGCACCCCTCCGTCAACCTTTCAATCCTGAAATTCCTTGGGTTTGAGCAGATTTTCAAGAACTCCTTGACCACGCTTCCTATGGGCGGCGGCAAGGGAGGTTCTGACTTTGATCCCAAGGGCAAGTCCGATAGAGAAGTGATGGCATTTTGTCAGTCGTTTATGACGGAGCTCTATCGCCATATTGGTCCTAATACCGATGTGCCCGCCGGTGACATCGGCACCGGTGCACGTGAGATTGGCTACATGTTTGGCCAGTATAAGCGCTTGCGCAATGAGTGGTCGGGAGTACTTACCGGTAAGGGTCTTCCGTTTGGAGGCTCTCTTGCACGTACGGAGGCAACCGGCTACGGTGCGGTTTATTTCCTCACGCATATGCTTGCCGAGAAGAACGAGACGCTTAATGGTAAGACGGTCTGCATTTCAGGTTCCGGAAACGTCGCCATTTATGCCGCTCAAAAAGCACAACAGTTGGGCGCCAAAGTTATCACCGTTTCTGATTCTTCCGGCTATGTGTACGATCCTGATGGTATTGACATTGAGCTTCTGAAAGATGTCAAGGAGGTGCGCCGCGCTCGTATCAGAGAGTATGCCGAGGCTCGTACCAGTGCAATCTATCACGAGGGTGAGCGTCCATGGGGTGAGACGTGCGACATTGCCATGCCTTGCGCAACACAAAATGAGCTGGAACTTACAGACGCTCAGAAGTTGGTTTCTGGTGGTACGCGTTTTGTTGTTGAAGGTGCCAATATGCCTACGACACTCGAAGCAACCAATTACCTGGTTGAGAATGGCGTGTTCTTTGCACCCGGCAAAGCTGCAAACGCCGGAGGCGTTTCCGTATCGGGCCTTGAGATGTCTCAGAATGCCGAACATCTTTCATGGACCTTTGATGAGGTTGATTCAAAGCTTCAAAATATTATGGCAAACATTTACACTGCCGCATCTGAGGCTGCCGAGAAGTACGGACATCCCGGCAATCTTATCTTTGGTGCTAATATCGCAGGCTTCTTGAAGGTCGCTGATGCCATGATGGCTCAGGGTGTGTGCTAGAAGCGAGGGGAACTACTTTGATACAAAGGGGTTCCCCTCGATAGAAAATCTTCTCAGAGCATTGGCGTTTTTGCTGATACCAATACGTGGCGTTGCAATGATGCGTTCGCCGTCATGAAGAGGGTTGACAGAAAGCACAAGGGGAGTCTTGCGCAGATTATGCCCGTAGAGTGTACGATCAATGCTAAGGGCGGCACAAACTTTACCGGGACCATTGGTGAGATCGTAATCGCGTAGAGGATGTTTGCGAGTTTTACCGCTTTCACGGAGGGTGCGCATCGTTTCAATTCCCGAAATCGGTTCAACGGCTCGGATGAGCACACCGGAGCCGTAGCCATCTTTGCTACAAACGACATTGCAGCAGAAATGCATCCCGTATGAAAGGTAGACGTAGAGATGGCCGGCTGGTCCGTACATGGCAGCGTTGCGTTTGGTTTTGCCGCCGAACGCATGGCTGGCAGGATCACTCTCATCGTATGCTTCGGTTTCGACGATACGGGCAACTAAGGTGTGCTTCTCGCCGGCGTAAGTGATAGTGCGTGTGAATGTGCAGCCAAGTAATCTTTGTGCAACGACGTCGGCCGAGTCTTCGAGAAAGTCAGGAAACATGAACACCACCAAACAAGATACGTATTGCCTTCTGACATTTTAGGACGTTTAGCCGTTTGGATTTGAAACAACCGGTTGAATGGCTTGGGAATTCCAATGAGATTGTAGTACGCAGGCGCTATATTGGTGAAAAATCAAGTGGTTTTACACTTCTCGACAGTGTAACGCTGGATGTTTGCTATTATTTCAAGGCTACGTGAATTTTGCGGGCGTGGCGGAACTGGCAGACGCGCTAGATTTAGGTTCTAGTGGACTGAGTCCATGGGGGTTCGATTCCCTCCGCCCGCACCACGGGCAACGTAGAAAGCCGCTGGTACATCCAGCACGTATAGGTTCGAGACACTGGAGGAACGTTGAACATCACCGTTACCGCTGACAAGCCAAAAGATCAGAAGCTTGCCGTTAAGGTCACCATTCCTGCTGCAGACGTTGACGCTGCGGTTAAGCAGGCTTACAAAGACATTGCTAATAAGTATTCCTTCCAGGGTTTTCGTAAGGGTAAAGCACCGCGCCCTGTTATTAATAGCGTTGTCGGCTATGATGCAGTGCTCGCTCAGGCAACCAATGATCTTCTCGGTACGGCAGAGCCTCAGGTATTTGAAGAGCTTGATCTTGTTCCCATCGGACGGGGAGATTATGGCAAGGATGATAATCTCGTAGAGGAGGGCAAGGATTACACCTATGAGGTAACCTTTAACGTCCGCCCTGACGCACAGCTTGATTCGTATGATGCGCCGGCCATTACCATGCCGCCGGAAGAAGCAACCGATGCCGAGATTGATCGTCAGATCAAGACACTTTTGAGCTATCAGACTACCTATGAAGACACAAAGGAGAAGCGCGCCGCCAAAGAGGGCGATGTCGTTTCCGTTGATGTTGAAAACATCGAAGGCGCTGCTCATATGGCAGGCGAGGGTCGCACCATTTCGCTGGACGGCACTCAGATTCCGGAAGAGTTCCAGAAGGAGCTCATTGGCATGAAGCCCGGTGAAGAGAAGGAAATCAAGTGGACTCACAGCCATACCCATGGCGACGAGGTTCACTCACATGACTATGACATCAAGGTCAAATTTGTTGCTCATAAAAAGGCTGTTACGCCAGAGCTGACCGATGATTTGGCAAAGAAGAACTTTGGTTTCGATACTGTAGCCAAACTTCGCGATGCCGTTAAGGAAGAGATTGAAAACGATAAGAAAAACTCTCTTCCAACCCTCAAAGAAGATCGCGTTGTTGAAGAGATGGGCAAGCGCCTGCAGCTTGATGAGGTCCCCGCTGAGTATAAAAATGAAATTTTCAACGAGATTGCACAGGAGTTCCTCAATAATCTGCAGCGCCAAGGAGCAACCCTTGATATGTTCCTTGCTGCTCGCGGCATTAAGACCGATGACTTCATCAAAGACCTTCAGGAGCAGGCAGACGAGCGTGCCCGTCAGTCTCTAGCGCTTGATGCGGTTGCTCGCAACCAGGACATCAAAGCCACCGACGATGATGTCCGTGCTGAGTTTGAGAAGGCTGGCGTCAAGGATGTCGAAAAGACTATCGAGGAGTGGAGAAGCGCCGGCCGTCTTCCTGCCATACGTGAGTCTATCCGTCGCTCCAAGGCACTCGATTGGCTCCGCGATAATGCTCAGGTTACCGTAAAGGATGAGATTGCCGAGCAGGACGCTGAAGCCGCAAAGAAAGAAGCCGAGAAGAAGCCCGCCAAGAAGACCGCTGCCAAAAAGTCAACTAAGAAGGAAACAAAAGAATCCAAGGAAGATGCAGATAAAGCAGACGAAAAAGACGCTCAGTAAAGAGAATCTGCTTAGATAGATTTTATACCCCGGGATAGAATATAGTGTCTCGGGGTATCCTTTTAGAGACTGATTGTATACACAAGGAGGATGCATGAACGTTCCAACAAATACTCCGCTCATTCCATATGTTATCGAGCAGACTCCCCGCGGCGAGCGCAGCTATGATATTTATTCTCGCCTGCTCAATGACCGTATCGTATTTCTCGGTGAGCCCGTGACGCGAGATTCCGCAAACCTCGTTATTGCACAGCTCCTCCATCTTGAAAGCCAGGATCCCGAGAAAGACATTTCACTCTACATTGATTCTCCTGGCGGAGATGTGTACGCCGGTCTGGGCATTCTTGATACGATGAACTTTATTAAGCCCGATGTTTCAACTATTTGCGTGGGTATGGCAGCTTCCATGGCCGCCGTTCTTCTCGCCGCCGGTGCAAAGGGAAAACGTTTGGCACTTCCAAACTCCATGGTTTTGATCCATCAGCCGTCAAGTGGTGTCCAAGGTCAGCAAACCGATATTCAAATTGTTGCCGATGAGACAAAGTGGATTCGCCAGCACCTTAATGAACTTCTTTCAGAGTATACCGGGCAGCCGCTTGAGAAAGTAAACGTTGATACCGAGCGTGACAATTATATGCGCGCCCAAGAGGCAGCCGATTATGGCCTTGTGGATCGCGTTATTTCTTCCCGTAACGATCAATCAAAGGCTGAGTAAGGGGCTTTTTAATGTCAAAAAAGCAAGGTTTCCCCTTTGATGACCAAGAGATGCGTTGTACCTTCTGTGGCAAGAGTCGCAGTCAGGTAAACAAGCTCATTCAAGGTCCGGATGGTGTTTGTATCTGCGATGAGTGCGTGCGTACTTGTAGCGACATGATTAATGATTCGTTTGAGCTTGAGCTTGAAGAAGCCGAGCGTAGTGATGCCACCGCAGACGAGCCCCTCATTAAGAACCTTCCTACGCCTCATGAGATCTATGATGAGTTGTCGCAGTATGTTATGGGTCAGGAAGACGCAAAGCGGGCCATGTCCGTTGCGGTATACAACCACTATCGCCGCATTCTCTCAGGCAATGATGAGCCCGCTGAGGGCGATGAGGACGTTGAGATTGCAAAGTCAAACATTTTGCTGCTTGGACCTACCGGCACCGGCAAGACCTTGCTTGCTCAGACACTTGCCCGCTTTTTGGAGGTTCCTTTTGCCATTGCCGACGCCACCACGCTTACGGAAGCCGGTTATGTTGGCGAGGACGTTGAAAACATTCTTCTGAAACTCATCACGGCGGCTGACGGAAACGTTGAGCGCGCGCAGGTTGGTATTGTTTACATTGACGAGATTGACAAAATTGCTCGTAAGGCGGAAAACCTCTCCATTACCCGAGATGTTTCCGGTGAGGGAGTTCAACAAGCGCTCCTGAAGATTCTGGAAGGAACTGAGGCGAGCGTGCCTCCAACAGGCGGCCGCAAGCATCCTCAGCAGGAACTGATTCACATTGACACCACCAATATCCTCTTTATCTGTGGCGGAGCCTTTGTTGGTCTCGATAAGATTATTGCGGATCGTATCGGTAAGAAGGGTATCGGGTTTAACTCTCATGTTGCTGAGCGCTTTGATCAGGGTGAATCCGATCTTATCGCTAAGGTGATGCCTCAGGACTTGCATAAGTTTGGCATGATACCCGAGCTTCTCGGCCGTATTCCCGTCATTACCTCCACGCGAGAGCTGAGTGAAGACGATCTCATAAGCATTTTGACTGAGCCCAAGAATGCTCTCGTTAAGCAATACCGTCGTATGTTTGAGCTTGAGGGTGTTGATCTTGAGTTTACCGATGAAGCTCTTCGGGAGATTTCTCGCAAGGCCTTGGAGCGCGGTACCGGTGCCCGTGGTTTGCGTGCCATTTGCGAATCCACTCTTCAAGAGACCATGTTTGATTTGCCGTCTGACTTGGATATTACGCGGGTTGTGGTGACTCCGGAAAGCGTTGGCGGCGAGAAGTCCCCTGAGCTTGTGAAGGGTAAAAAGAAAAACCACGACTAAGCTCGCAGGCAATTAAGCTCGTAGTTTGGTTTTAAATTCACCTCTGAAATGGTGTTCAGAGATAAAATCCACTCCAAAGCGCTTTGGAGTGGATTTTGCAGTGCGAGAAAATCATGACGTGAGAAGTACCTCAATGAAACGGCGTTGTCCTTCTCGACCAGCCGTGTCCCATTTGAAGACTCCCGCATCTTCCAGGACATGTCCAAAGACTTTTCCTACCTCGTCGTGGAGAATCTCTTCAATGCGTTCGGGGCTTTGAGCGATGTCTTGTTTGCGACGGCGGAATAATTCAAGGGCCCATGGCGCGTGAGAGATTGTCTCAGGGGTGGCGAGAAGTGCTGTGTTGAGGGCCTCTTCATCGTTTGTTTCCACGGCGGACAAAAGCGCCTTTCCAACTGCATTGAGTTCTTTTGCAAGGCGCGGAGGAAGAATAGCCAGACCCATGGCTTCAATAAGGCCGATATTTTCTTTTTTGATGTGATGGTACTCAGCGTGAGGGTGAAATACACCCAGCGGATGCTCGTCTGAGGTGATGTTGCAACGCAGTATGAGATAGACCTCATAGTGGGAATTAACGCGGCGTACGACAGGGGTTACCGTATTATGAGGCGTTCCGTCCGCAGAGTGAGCGATGATTCCAACAGACGCGTCCGAGTATGCTCTCCACGTTGCGATAGTATGATCGGACGCATCGAGAAGATCCTTTTTGTTGGAAGAAGTAAGCCGTACTACGGAAAGCGGCCACGTGAGGATTTCTCCTTTTACATCAGGATATTTGTGGAAGCCAAAGGTTTCTGAGACATCGGCTTTCATAAGGGGAAATTCGTGCGCACCACCTTGGAAGTGATCGTGGCTGAGAATGGATCCTCCCACAATAGGCAAGTCGGCATTGGAGCCAACGAAGTAATGGGGGAGAAAGTCAACAAAATCAAATAAGCACTCAAGGGCACTGCGATCAATATGCATGAGGCGATGATGAGCGCTCATGGCGATGCAATGTTCGGTAAAGTATGCGTATGGGCTGTATTGAAGTCCCCAACGCTTGCCGCCAAGCTCAATGGGAATGATGCGCAAGTTCTGACGAGCTGGATGAGCTCCAAAAGCGGAAGAAGCGTCTCGTCCCGGGTAGCCTTCATTTTCAATACACAGCTGGCAGGCGGGGTATTTCTCGCCGGAACATTGTGCGGTTCCCGCGGTCTTTGTGGCTCCTGAGACTTCCGCATTACCCGTAGTTTTTGCAGCCGCAGCGGCTCCCGCGGCCGCTATTTCACGAGGGTCTTTTTCAGGCTTGGAGAGGTTGATTGTGATTTCCAAGTCTTTCCACTTCGTGGGAGTTGTCCATTGAATATTTCGCGCAATGGCTTCTCGTCTGACATACCCTGCATCGCAGCTCAACCGATAAAAATAGTCGGTTGCGGCTTTGGGAGAGTTTTTTTCATAGAGAGCCCGGAATGTTCGGAAAACATCGGAAGGCTTTGGCATCAGGATGCCCATGATACGCATGGATACGCGATCGCGTCCGGCAGCGGTGTCTTCTTCCTTTCCATTTAAGACGGCTGCGCGTGCGAGAAGCGCCAACATATCTTCCAAATCAAATGCATCCGCAGATGCCCCCGTATGCCCGCCATACGAATTTTTTTCCGCAAGTACCCAAGTCTCATCAGGCGCCGGTCCTTCGGCTCCAATGAGATCCAGCACAAGGTTGTAACTCCATATACGATCGTTCCAGCCGATAAGATCTGTCAAGACGGCATAATCAATCAGCTTTTGAACGGTTTGTGCGATGGCTTTTTCAGCGTGGACGTCCTTCTCGACAGCGATGTCCTTTTCGGCGTTATCGGTTTTTTCGGTATTTACAGCCATTGTGCCCAGGCCCCTTCCTCAGAGATTGCGTAGCGCTGACATGCGTTGTCGCCAAACCAAGTGTTCATCTCCTCTGTAAAGGTCTCGACAATATCGAGCGGCACGAAGCACTGGACGGAGCCGCCAAAGCCGCCTCCGTGGATGCGCAGGGCACCGCGACCGTCCAGTATATGCTCGGCAAGACCGAGAGCAAGCATGGCAGGCTGGAAGCTGCCGGCAGTGGAAACATTTTGTAAATACATGGCGGAACTTGCGCCGGATGCACGGGTAAGAGAAAGAAACTCACGAATGTCTGCGTGGGTAAGTGCACTCCAGCGCTTATCGACAAGGTCATTTTCGTACCAGTAGTGAATGGCGCGAAGTAAGGCTCGATCTCCCAGTTTCTCGCGAAGCTCTACGACGCGATCGTTAAAGTTTTTGGAGTCTACTTCACAGAGACGCGCTTTTCCAAACTCGGCGGCTACCTTCTGCATTTCAACGGGGACGGCGGCGTATTCGTCGGTAAAGAGAACATGATCGGAGCCAACGTCAATAAGACACAACGCATATCCGTAGTCCTCAAAGTTATAGTCAAGTTTGGCAGTCTTAGGAGCCACGGGATCTTCAAAATCCATAAACGCAAGGCCACCCATGCAAACGGAAAGCTGATCCATAAGGCCGCTGGGCTTGCCAAAATACTCATTTTCAGAGAACTTGCAGGCAAGAGCCAAATCAACGGGAGAGAGTTCGGGGCCCTCCCAAAGCGCTTCCATGGCGCGTCCCAAAGCCGCTTCAATGGCCGCAGAAGAAGAGAGTCCGCCGCCTCCGGGAACGGTGCTGGTAAGTGCAATATCAAATCCCCGTGGGGTAAAGCCCCGGTTGACCAGTGCCACAAGCATTCCGCGGGTAATGCCGATGGTTGAAAGATATTCGTCCGTATTCTTCTCTTGTTCAAAGACGGTAATTTCAAAGGGTTCGTATCCTTCACTTGCCACACGGATCATATCGGTGTTATTGGGCGCTGCAATGCCGTCAATTGAGACATTGAGTGCGCCTGCAATAACGTGACCTCCCTCATGATCGGTATGGTTGCCGGCAATCTCCGAACGACCGGGAGCATGAACGGCAAGATATGTTTGCCGGGTGCCAAATTGTTTTTCAAAAAGCGCCTTGGCAACTTCGAGGCGACTGCTGAGACGCGGGCTAATCTGGTGGGTCATAAAAATTCCTTTACAACGGGGCTGATATGCCAAAATCAAATCATGCATGCACGGCCTATGTACGCATGGACTCTTCTCGCGGGCGGATACGATAGACGATTGACTCTATATACGGATGGTCTGCGTCACAGCATGATTGGCTCCATGCAGGATGATGGATAAAGTCGGGATAGAATTCCGGCTCAAAAGCAAAGCCGTCGTTTGGCCCGTAAACGGCTCCGTCTTTGGCGTTTATATCGCCAAGCCAGTTTCCGGTGTAGAAGTGAGCTCCCGGAGTTGTGAGCAAAATAGTGAGCTCTGCTTTTGTTCCGCTGGCGAGAAGCGCAAGACGCGGCTCCCCATGTGGCGTATATCCGTCAATGCAGAAGCAGTGGTCATATCCATGAGCTCGGTGGATTTGCTCGTTATCGGCGTCAATGTCTTTTCCGATGTACTTTGGCGCCCTAAAGTCAAACGGAGTTTCTGCAACCGGTGCCATAACACCTTGCGATACGCAATCTTCGCGAAGGGGAAGGTAGGTATCTGCGGCAATCTGGACAAGATGATTGCGTACGGTGCCGCAATCGTGTCCCGATAAATTAAAGTAGGTATGGTTGGTCATATTGACCAGCGTTGGCATATCTGAGGTGCAGCTATAGGTGAGAAGAAGCTCGGCTCCTTCAGGTATTTCTTTAAGCGTATAGCGTGCGTGTAAAGAGCGGTTGCCGGGAAGACCAAAGGTGCCGTCGTCAAGACGGAGGCTAAATATGACGGAATTTGTATCTTCGTCAATTTCGGTATCCCAAAGACGTTTGTGCAGACCGTGTTCAAGGTCAGTGTGAAGGTTGTTTTGCTTTGTAGGTCCATCGTTTTTTGGAAGATGATAGATGTGTCCGGCGAGAGGAACTTCTGCTTTATCGGTGCGGTTTGCCGAAGGCCCAACCGTCATTCCGTAGCAAGCCGGATTGTCAAAATAATCCTCCAGTTTGTCAAAACCCAAAACAATGTCGCTCTTTTTGCCGGCGGCGTCTGGAATGGATATTGAAGTAATGGCAGCACCAAAGTCAGTAAGGACAACCTCTTGAGATCCGGCGGCAAGCGTATAGGTATATGCCGGAAGACCATCGGGCGTTGTTCCAAATAATGTGCGAGAAATCATGACACCTCCCAGTACATAACCTGTATATATCTCAAGTATAGCCATGATGTTAACGTACTCAAATACTTTACGGTGAACGGAATCTTTTTCGAGTGCAGCGGTATGTTTTCGATAAGCGGTCGGTCGAGAACTGCAAGCGGTACACAATATCAAACGCAACGGAAGTTTTTGATAATGAACATTCGCATTGTTATTATGGTTTCGTTAACATTCGGAGGTGGTAGCACATGGCGAGACAATCGCTTGAGAAAAAGCGCCCTATATCAATGGCAGATGTTGCGCGGGAGGCGGGTGTCTCGCAGCAGACGGTCTCTCGAGTGGCAAATGGATTATCAAATGTTAACGAAGATACACGGTTGCGTGTGCAAGCAGCCATGGCAAAGCTTGGGTTTCGGCCAAACTTTGCCGGGCGTTCTCTCAGAAGCGGACAGTATAACTCGGTAGGACTTTGCCTGTATGATGTGCGTGAGTTTGGTAACTTAGCCACCCTAGACGGTATCCTTTCCGCTGCTCGCGAACACGGATATGCCATTACCATGATTGAAAATGTTGACGACAATCTTTCACTGAAAGACGTCTCCCACAAAATCACCGAGCTTCCCGTTGACGGCATGATTATCAGCATGAGTCTTATGGCATCTGATTTTGATTCCTTTAAGCCGCAGCCAGGTATGGGAACCGTTCTTTTGAGTATGTATGAACATCCGTACTGCACAACGGTGGAGTCGGATCAATATGGATGTTCGTGGACGGTTGTTGAGTACTTAAAAAACGCAGGCCATAGAAATATCCGCTTTGTGGCAGGACCTTCCTACTCAATCGATTCAAATTTCCGACAAAAAGGTTGGGAAGATGCTCTTTCGCATTTTGGCCTTCCTGTGGCGCAGCCCCTTGCGGGTAATTGGTTGGCGGACAGTGGCTACGAAATAGGATGCAAGCTTTCGGCCGATACGGAAATGACGGCAATCTACTCGGCAAACGATCAGATGGCATTCGGTATTATTGCGGCGCTTCAAGATAGAGGCATTCGGGTTCCGGAAGATGTCAGTGTTGTCGGCGTTGATGATTCTCTTGAGGGATATGTCCCGCATTGCAATTTGACAACCATCCGCTTTGACCTTCTCAAACGCGGACGTACTGCCTTTGAACATGCACTCTTGGGGCGTAAACCAGGATATACGCCTGAAACCGTTCGTATTCCGGGGCGGCTTATCGTGAGAGATACCGTAAGGAATCTTCATTGAGAAATGCTCAAAAGACCTTCATAGGCAGCTCTTGTCGGTATGGTCTATACTCGATAGGGTTGTGTTGAGAGAGTAATCGTAGGAGCAATATGGGCAATTCACGTAAACCAGAGCTAACGTGGGGCGTTAAGGTGTCGCTGAGCGCCTATGAAGTGCGTGTTGGCGAGCCCATCGTTGCTACTCCGTGTATCGAAGGCGCAAATCCTGAAGGCTTTCGTTTCAACTATGTGTGGTCGCGAGACGATTGTTGGGAGGACGGTTGGTGGGATACGACGGAGCATGAGTTTGGAGGCTCCATTACCGACACCAGCTGGACCTATACGTTTGATGAGGCCGGTCGCTACCATCTCTACATCGACGCTTTTGATCCTAAGGGCAATCCGCAAACGGTGACGGCATGGGTTGTCGTAGCCGGAGAAAATGACTTCATGCGCCCCGCGCTTCCTTCCGAGGACGCGCAGACGGTAGTAAAAGTCGATCATGTCTGCGAAATTTTCAACATTGCGTCCGAGCAATACAATTCCTTGAAAGAGTACTTTATCGCCCTTGCCCACCATGAGCTTAATTTTAAGGAGTTTCGAGCTCTCGACGACATTAGCTTTGAGGTTAAGCGAGGAGAAGCCTTTGGCCTCGTAGGAACAAACGGATCCGGCAAGTCCACGATGCTCAAAATCATTGCCGGCGTTCTTGAACCGACAAGGGGATCCTGTGAGGTCATGGGAACCATTGCGCCGCTTATTGAACTTGGCGCCGGCTTTGATATGGAGCTGACCGCTAAGGAGAACATCTATCTTAACGGTGCGCTTTTGGGCTATAAAAAAGAATTCATTGACGAGCATTTTGATGATATCGTGAGCTTTGCGGAGCTTGAGGGCTTTATGGATATGCCGCTCAAAAATTACTCTTCAGGCATGGTGGCGAGAATTGCCTTTGCCATTGCAACCGTTACCGAGCCGGATGTGTTGATCGTTGACGAGACGCTTTCGGTAGGTGACTTCTTGTTCCAGCAAAAATGCGAGAAGCGCATCAAAGATCTCATTTCTTCCAACAACGTCACCGTTCTTCTCGTGAGCCACTCGATTGATTTGGTCCAGAGAATCTGCGACCGTGCCATTTGGATTGAAAAGGGAAAGCAACGTATGCTTGGACCGGTAGATGAGGTCTGTGAAGCATACGAGCATCTTAAGCGCTCATGACGGAGAATGTCCCTAAGTGATGAATATAAGAGCTTCTCTGTGAATTTTCAGTCGGATTATGGCGTCCGTATGCTACACTTTTGCTGTCTTTAAACGTGGTACGAGATACCCGAAAGAAAAAAGAACTTCATATACTTTCCGGGATGTCTGTGCCGCGTGGTGGTCAGGCATCTTTTTTATGAGGAGGGTATATGGAGCAAACCATACCCAAGGCCGTCATCATGGACGATGCGGCCCTCTCGCGTGCCATTACTCGCATTGCTCATGAAATCATTGAGCATAACGAAGGCACCAAAAACATTGCGTTGGTGGGCATCATCCGCCGCGGTGAAACCATTGCAATGCGACTTGCTGATGAAATCCAAAAAATTGAAGGAGAGCGGCCTCAGATTGGCTCGCTTGATATCAGTTTTTATCGCGATGATGTACGGCGCAGCATTGCACCGGTGCTTCATGCAACCAATATTCCTTTTGAGATTAACGGTCGTGATATCGTACTGGTTGATGACGTGCTCTATACCGGTCGCACCATCCGAGCTGCTCTTGATGCGCTGATGGATTATGGTCGTCCCAAAACGGTACAGTTGGCGGTTATTGTCGACAGAGGCCACCGCGAACTTCCCATTCGCGCCGATTATGTAGGTAAAAACGTACCGTCTTCCCATGAGGAGATTGTTCGCGTTGAGGTCGAACCCATTGACTCTACAAATGAGGTATGCGTGTGGGATAAACGCCGCACCGATGAAGCTAAAGGGGGCATGGAGTAAATGCTGTCAGTTAAACATCTTATTGATACCAACAGCCTGACTGCCGATGACATTACTCAGATTCTGGATACTGCAAAGGCATTTGAAGCCGTCAACAATCGTGACATCAAAAAGGTTCCCGCTCTTCGTGGACGTACCATCGTCAACCTTTTTCTTGAGCCTTCAACGCGTACGCGGTCTTCGTTTGAACTGGCCGAGAAGCGCCTCTCGGCGGACAGCTTGAATATGGGAGGTTCCACCTCGTCTGTCGTAAAAGGCGAGAGCCTTGCAGACACGATTCAGACCATCGATGCGATGAACGTAGACATGTTTATATGCCGTGCGCGTCTGGCGGGTACGCCTCAGCGCATTACGGAAAACACCGACGCGATTGTGATCAATGCAGGTGACGGCAAACATCAACACCCCACGCAGGCCATGCTTGACCTCTATACCATTCGTGAAAACTTCGGACATTTGGATGGCCTTAAGGTTGCCATTGTGGGCGATCTGTCGCACAGCCGCGTTGCCGGCTCTCTTGCCCCGGCGCTCAAGACCATGGGTGCTGAGGTAACGCTTGTGGGTCCTCCTACGTTCCAGGTAGATGACCCCGAGTGGTTCGGTTGCCCTCAGACCGCTGACCTTGATGAAGTCATTCCTGAGATGGATGTCGTATACATGCTGCGCGTGCAGCTTGAGCGTATGGAAGGTGCCGCCATTCCTTCTCGCCGTGAGTACAACCGTCTCTTTGGTCTTGACGAGCGCCGCGCAAACCTCATGAAACCTGAAGCAATTGTGTGCCATCCGGGACCCATGAACCGTGGTATGGAGATTAATACGGAGGTTGCCGACTCGGCTCGCTCGCGCATCCTCAATCAGGTTAATGCCGGTGTTTTGACTCGTATGGCTGCAATGTATCTACTGCTTGGAGGAGAATCTGATGGCTTATCTGCTTAAAGCTGCTCATGCAATTGACCCACAGCTCCATCTTGATGATATCTGTGACGTTTTGATTGAAGACGGAAAGATTGCTCAGATTGGAAAAGACCTTGCGGCGCCAAAAGACGCCCGCGTCATTGATGCTGCGGGCAAGTATTTGGTGCCGGGTCTTGTTGATATGCACGTGCATTTTAGAGACCCTGGATTTGAATATAAAGAGACCATCGAGACGGGTTCTCGGGCGGCGGTCCACGGTGGCTTTACCGATGTCGCTACCATGCCTAACACCAATCCGGTAACGGATACCGGAGCGGAGATTCGCTATCAGCTTGATCATGGGCGAGAAGTCGGTCTTGTACACATCCGTCCCATCGGAGCTCTCACCAAAGAATCAAAGGGTGAGGCTTTGGCCGAGATTGGCGACATGGTCATGGAGGGAGCCTGTGCCTTTTCCGATGACGGGCATGGCGTGCAGAGTGCCGGCATGATGCGCACCTGCATGGAGTACGTCTCGCAGTTCAATCGCGTCGTGGCGGCTCACTGCGAAGTTGAGTCTCTCTCCGCAAACGGCGTTATTAACGAGGGAAGGGCCAGCACGCGCCTAGGCATGTTTGGATGGCCTGCACTCGCAGAAGAGCTGGAGATTTCCCGAGACATTGAGCTCTGCCGCTTAACGGGATGCCCGCTGCACATCTGCCATATCTCAACGGCACGCGGTGCTGATTTGGTGCGTCAGGCAAAGGCTGAGGGGCTGCCGGTTACCGCCGAGGTTTGTCCGCACCACCTCTTCTTAAACGAGGAAGATATCACGACCACCTATAACACCAATCTGAAGATGAATCCGCCACTCAGAACAGCCGATGATGCGCACGCGCTTCAAGAGGCCGTTGTTGACGGCACCATCGACTGCATCGTGACTGACCATGCACCGCATGCGGCACACGAGAAGGACACCGAGTGGGAGATTGCCTACTTTGGCACCATTGGTCTTGAAACGTCACTGCCGCTGATGCTGACGCGTATGGTAGCATCAGACAAGCTTTCATGGACCCGCCTGGTGGAGCTCATGGCGGTAAATCCCCGTCGGATTTTGCGTCTTGAGCCCATACGTCTTGAAGCCGGCTGTGCGGCGGACCTTACGCTTATTGATCCCAATCTCAAGATAGACGTTACCGAAGACTACTTTGAGAGCAAATCAAAGAACTCCGCGTTCATTGGCGAGAAGCTCTGCGGCGTGGCTACCGACGTTTTTGTCGGAGGTCGCCGTACGCTTGCGGAAGGCATCGTGACTCCTCAAGGAGAAAAGTAATGGCGCTTCGGGGAAAGGCACGCCTGTTTGACTTTACGATCGTCTCCAATTCTTTGGTGGCAGAAGATACGTATAAAGCAATCCTTTCTGCCCCCGGACTTGCTGACGTGCTGGAGCCGGGTCAGTTTGTAAATGTGAGGGTTCCTGGCGACTCAACGCACATCCTTAGGATTCCTCTGTCCTTCTCGCACGCTGATTGCGCTCATGAGACACTTGAACTCATCTACGCCACGGTAGGCGAGGGTACGCGCCGTCTTGCGTGCATGCAGCCGGGAGAGAGAAGCAATTTGGTGGCTCCCTGTGGAAAGCCATGGCGGATATCTGCGACTTCCACACGAGCGGTGCTTGTTTCCGGGGGAGTTGGTATTACTCCGCTCATTGCGGCCGCTCGTGTACTTGCCGAGAAGAACATCGCCTTTGATGCGTGTATCGGAGCACAGACGGGCTCACGGCTCTACGGTAAAGACGAACTTTTAGCGCTTGGCGCAAAAGACGTTATTGAGACAACCGATGACGGGTCGCGCGGTGTGAAGGGCTTGGTGGTCGATGCTCTTTCCGAGCCGCTTTTACAAGGAGTTTGGGATGCGGTGTATACCTGCGGACCTGAGCCGATGATGCGAAGTGTTGCCCGGCTTGCGCACACATACAATGTTTCGTGCCAGGTGTCCATGGAGCGCATGATGAGTTGTGCCTTTGGGGCTTGTAATACCTGTAACGTTGCCCTTGCGCGTGGAGGGTATGCGTCTGCGTGCATGGACGGACCCATCTTCGATGCAGAGGAGGTGGCATGGTGAGCGGCGTTGATATGGCGGTAAACCTTGGTGGCATTGCCATGAAAAATCCCATCAACACTGCGGCCGGTACGTTTGGATATGGCTGGCAGTTTGAGGGCTTTTACGACGTGTCACAACTTGGAGCCATTACCATGAAAGGCGTTGCCCGTGTGCCGTGGGACGGCAACCCTGCGCCTCGCATGTGCGAACTTACCAGCGGAATGATGAATTCCGTTGGTCTTGCAAATCCGGGTATTGACGCCTTTGTCGATCATGTTGGCTCGTATATGGATGAGCTTGAAAATCGCGGAACGCGCGTCATTATGCAAATGGCGGCTCATTCGGTGCAGGAGATGGTTGATGTCGTGGAGCGCACCGAAGAGCTTGCACCGCATATCTCGGCCCTTGAACTTAACATCAGCTGTCCTAACCTGGCAAGGGGAGGTACGCCCCTTGGTGCTACGCCCCGGCAGGCCGCTGAGGTCATGCGCGCCGTGCGGCCTCTTACCACCCTTCCGCTTTTGGTTAAGATGGCTCCCGTTAATGTTGCTGAAATCGGCAAAGCACTTGAGGCGGAGGGAGCAAACGGGCTGACGCTCATAAACTCGCTCTCAGGAATGTCCATTGATGTTCATACGCGCCGCAGCCGTCTTTCCAAACCTACCGGGGGCATGAGCGGACCGCTTTGCCACAATGTTGCCGTCCGTATGGTTTGGGAGTGCGCACAGGCAGTGCGGATTCCTATCTGCGGTGTTGGCGGTGTCGAGACGGGCGAGGATGCTGCGGAGTTTATTCTTGCGGGCGCCACGGCGGTTTCTGTCGGTTCGGCAAATCTCTACGATCCCATGAGCGCTCCTCAGATTCTTGCGGAGCTTACGAAGTGGGCTGAATCACAGGGCGTATCCGATATACACGAATTGATTGGAGCTTTTGAATGCTAAGTGATACCGAGGCACGCAATGCGCTTATCGTGGCTCTTGACTGTGATCGTGCGCGAGCTCTTGAGCTTACCGATCTTCTCGCGAACAATGCCAGATGGGTTAAGGTTGGCATGACGTTGTTTTATCGATATGGCCCCGGTATTGTGCAAGAGATGAAGGACCGTGGATTCAACGTGTTTCTTGATCTTAAGGTGCATGATATTCCGTTTCAGGTTCATGGTGCGGTGCGCTCCGCGTCGCTCTCCGGGGCTGACATCATATCCATTCATGCACTTGGCGGATCCCACATGATTGCTTCCGGTAGAAGCGGTGCTGCGGAAGCCGCGGAGATACGCGGTGTGGGCGAGGAAGGCCGCACCAAGCTTGTGGCTATTTCGATTCTTACGAGCATGAATGAAGAGGATCTGTCTTCTATTGGCGTTCGTGATACGGTTGCAAGCGAGGTGGAGCGCCTTGCAAAGCTCTCGTATAGCGCCGGTGCGGATGGCCTTGTGTGCTCTGCTCAGGAAGCTTCTTCGATGCGTGAGATTTTGGGTCCGGAAGCGTTGATAATTACGCCGGGCATTCGACCAAGGGGTGCCGAGAAGGGCGACCAACAACGCACGGCAACTCCCGCATCAGCGATTGCGGCCGGTGCATCAAAACTCGTTATCGGCCGACCCATCACTGAAGCGAAAGATCCTTGTGCGACATTTGAAGAAATTGTAAACGAACTTATTTGAATGGGTTTCTAACATTTTTTATCGTAAACGGAGATTTTGTTAAAATTTTACAAATAAGCAGGTAAATATTATACTTTTCTACATACAGGGATTGAGTTTGTGTGTAGAATGTGCAAAAATAATGATGTTTCAAGGGAAAATGCTCTGTACCCCCTTGTAAAACCGCTGATGTTTGGCATACTAGTTCGTTGATTGTGCGTGCAGCACAAAATATTGTTTGTGTACTTAACCAAAAAGTACCGATGTTTGGAGGAATAATGGCACTACCTAACCTCACACCTGAGCAGCGCAAGGCAGCACTCGAGAAGGCAGCAGAGGCTCGCCACGCTCGTGCAGAGCTTCGTGAGAAGGTCAAGAATGGTGAAGTCGCCCTCAAAGAGGTTCTTGACTCCAACGATCCTATTGCTGAGCGTATGCGCGTTTCCGCTCTGATTGAGTCTTTGCCCGGATATGGCAAGGCTAAGGCTGCCAAGATCATGACTGAGCTTGGTATCTCTTCAACCCGTCGTGTTAAGGGTCTCGGTGCCCGTCAGCGTGAGCAGCTTCTTGAGGCTCTTTCCAAGTAAGTGTCGCGTTCCGCTAAACTCTTCGTTGTTTCTGGACCGTCAGGTGTCGGTAAGGGTACGCTTGTCTCGCGTCTTCGCGAGAAGCGTCCCAATCTGGGCCTGACGGTCTCAGCTACAACACGTTCTCCTCGCGAAGGGGAACAAGACGGTATTTCCTACCACTTTCTGAGTGAAGAAGCCTTTGAGCACTTAGTACAAACCGGTGGCTTTTATGAGTGGGCTGAAGTTCATGGTCACCGATACGGTACTCTTACATCAGAGGTTGAAAAACTGCTCGCTCAGGGCAAGTCGGTTGTTCTTGAGATTGATGTGCAAGGTGGTTTGCAGGTCCGTCGCATGAATCCTGATGCTATTCTCGTTTTCATTGAGCCTCCTTCGCTTGAGGTGTTAGAGACACGTCTTCGGGGCCGGGGTACGGAAGACGAGAAAACCATCCAGATGCGTCTTGCAAATGCAAGACGTGAAATGGAATTTGCGGACACGTATGATGTCCGTATTGTGAATGACAGTCTTGATGATGCCCTTTGTGAACTTGAGGCTGTTTTTGACACGTATGAATCAGATGAAGGGTCTCAAAAAAATGTCCGTAATTAAACCTGAAATTGACTCGCTGCTTGAAAAGACCGAGCACAATCCATTCCTTCTGTGCTCAATGGCGTCAAAGCGCGCATGCGATATTAATAATATGCTTCATGGTCAGCACCTCCGCGTCGTTGCCGTTCAGGATTTTGACGATATTACGACAGTTGTATCTGGTAAAGATTCAATCTCCGTTGCAATGAATGAAGTTAATGACGGGACGCTCGGCTTTGTGAAAGATACCTTTGACGATGCCATCAAGGGTGCAAATACCATCGAGATTTAACGTATGTTTGAAAGCGTATGTCTCGTTCATTACCACGAGATTGGTCTTAAAGGGAAAAATCGCTCAACCTTTGAGAACCAGTTGGTAACAAACCTTAAACGAGCCCTCCGCGCCTTTCCGGTTGCGGGGGTTTCTCGCATTTCCGGCTATATTGTTGTTGAAACAGAAGATCATAGGGCTACAAAGGAGCTTCAGGCAGCCATCTCTCAGGTTCCCGGAGTGGCGCGCGTATCTCGGGCATATCGTTGCGGTCTTGATCAAGAAGAGTTCTTCTCGGCTGCCGTGCGTGCTCTTGAGGAAGTGCCGTCATTTACTACGTTTAAAGTGCATGCAAGGCGTTCTGCAACAAACTTTCCCATTCACTCAATCGAGCTGAACCGTATGGTGGGATCTGTTTTATGCGAGCATTTCCCCGATAAAAAAGTAGCCATGCATGCGCCGGATGCAACCGTTGTCGTTCATGTAATCCAAGGAAGTACCTACGTATATGCCGACTCAATTGTAGGAGTGGGCGGCCTTCCGGTGGGGACGGCCGGAAAGGTCGTATCCCTTCTTTCGAGCGGTATTGATTCTCCCGTTGCGACGTGGATGGTTGGACGCCGCGGGGCTACGGTCATTCCGGTTCATTTTTCTGGACGACCCATGACGGCGGATACGAGTGAATATCTTTGTCAGGATATTATTAGTACGCTTGAAGGCGCGGGAATAATTGGCCGTTTGTATGTTGTGCCGTTTGGCGAGCGCCAGCGAGAGATATCTTTAACCGTTCCGCAAAGTCTTCGTATTATCATGTACCGGCGAGTTATGTACCAGGTGTCTGAACGTATCGCTCAAATTGAGGGCGCATTGGCACTTGTAACGGGAGAGTCTCTTGGACAGGTTGCCTCTCAAACCTTGGATAATATTGCTGCGGTCAACGAATCGGTAACCATCCCAATCCTTCGACCTCTCATTGGTTCCGATAAGCAAGAGATTATTGCCCGCGCCCAGGCAATTGGAACCTTTGATATATCCGCGCAAGCCGCAGATGATTGCTGTACGCTTTTTATGCCTCGTCGTCCCGAAACGCACGCTCGTATGCGAGAAGTTCTGAGTGCTTGGAATTCATTTGATCACAAGGCAATGGTTGATGATCTAGTGGCACAGCTAGAATACAGGGATTTTAATCAGTGTCCTTCATATCGGCCTCCGAAAGAACTTTCAAGATTTCATAAGGAACTTCTTCCCAGGGAGACTGCGTAGTCAAATTTGAACCCATTACTCAATCCTACGTGTTGTTGTATGTGTGATACCTCTTTGCATAAGCGCCAAGAGGTATCTTTTTATCGGTGAAGTGTT
This sequence comes from Atopobiaceae bacterium, assembly GCA_024691995.1. Taxonomy (GTDB): domain Bacteria; phylum Actinomycetota; class Coriobacteriia; order Coriobacteriales; family Atopobiaceae; genus Lancefieldella. The sequence goes on from JAILNA010000008.1 coordinate 239,992, forward strand.
TGATAATCCGCTTTTGTCTGAATGAGTACAAGACAAGGCAAGATAGTTTATCTCGAATGATATGTGTCTCTGTCAGATATTGGTCAGAATATTGACAGATTGCCTATCCGATATCAGGTTTTTTGATTGTTGTCTAGAGGAGATATCTTCACGATAGAGGTGGAGGTGTCCGCTATGGCTCAAATTCCATCCGGCTCAAAAAAGCTCTGGTCAACACTAAAACGACGGTATGGTTTTATAGGGGAAAAGAAACTCGTGGTCGGGTTCTTTGTGCTGGTTATAGGAGCGATCGTAATAATTTTGTGGGCGTCGTGTACGGTGGCGGGTACAACGATTGCTCGACAGCGGAGTGAACCGGTGCAAAACAAATACTTTGAGCTTCAAAAGGATGACTCTGGGAATCGTTCTTCCTCTCAGATTTCCGAGACAACAAAAACAGAAGATACAAAGAAAACGCCTTCTGTGGTGGTATATGTTGACGGAGCGGTGATAACGCCGGGAGTGTACACGCTTTCCCAGGAAACGCCACGTATATGCGATGCGGTTGATGCTGCCGGAGGACCAAGTGATACCGCTGACATATCAGAGTTAAACCTTGCAAAGCCTATTAAAGATGGGGATAAAATTCACGTTCCTCAAGAGGGAGAAAAGCAGGTACCTTCTTCTGAGAATTCGGTAGAACCCTCTTCAAAAAACTCGGAACAGTCCTTGGTGAATATTAATGTTGCAACAGAGGAGGAACTAACCAAACTTCCTGGAGTCGGCAAATCAATGGCACAAGCAATCGTTAAAGATCGGGATAAAAACGGACCCTTCAGCAAGGCCGAAGATCTTATGAGAGTAAGCGGAATAGGCGAGAAAAAATTTGAGCGAATGAAAGATTATGTTTGCGTCTCATAAGTCAGAAAAACCTCAGAGGCCCGTATTGTCGCAAATGCTCTATGTACTCGGAGCGTCAATAGTAAGTGTACGGTGGCTTTTAGAGAAGGGATGCTCAAATGGAGCGATATTGATACTTGGATTTGTAATGTTTGGGGCTCTTGTTATAGGTTTTTGCTTATGGCGCACAAAAAGGCCGGCAGTCCTTCTATTTATGATGAGTACCTCAATGTTTTTAGTCTCTTTGGTAACCATCATGCAGTATCAAGTTCTTCTGCAATGCAATGAAGAGCTGTCTCGTACGTCAATGGCGCGCTATGAATTTGTTCTTGTGAGCGATATGCAAAGGGGGGATACGGCGTGGAGAGGTAAGGCAGAGGCATATCTTGACGGGTGTTACAAAGGGAGAGTTTTTATTCAGGCATCGCGAGAATATGATCTCGGCGCACATATAAAAGGTATTGGTCAGTATCAATCCTATAAAGAGGATGAAAGAGGGAAAAGACATTGGCTTGAGGGGATAGCGGGATCTGTGCGGATGGTACGAATCACAACCACTTCAGACTCACGGGGATTTTTAGGGACGCTCTATCAGATTCGAAGAGCGTTTCTTGAGAGCATCAATCCACGTGCCACAGCAGGAAGAGCAATAGTTGCAGGATGTGTATGCGGATATCGAGGAGCGTTTAAGGAGCATGCGCTTGAGAGACCGTTTGCACAATGCGGCATTTCTCATCTCGTTGCCGTTTCCGGATCTCATTTGGCCCTTCTGGCAGGATTGGTGCAGGTTGTATTAAAGAAACTATCAGTTCGTCCTCTTGTAAGAGATGCAATCACGCTTGGTGTTATCGGCTGTTTTGTTGTGCTCTGTGGATTTCCTCTCTCAGCGGTACGGGCTTTGTTGCTTGTTGTGGCATCGTGTGGGTCTGAGGTGTTGGGGAGGAGAAAAAATCCCTTAGCCTCAACCTGTACTCTTGCGTTTTGTATGATATTAGTGCAGCCTGCAATATGCGAATCCATATCGTTTTTACTTTCACTTTGCAGCGTCTTGGGACTTATGGTATATGGAGCATACGGACGATATGGATGGCGGACAATAACGCCGCGTATAACAAGTCAGAGATGTCCGTACACATTTAAAAAGAGAAGCAATGCCTTCATACAAACCGGAAGCGATGCAATAGCTACAACAATAGTTGCGCAGCTCGCAACCTTTCCTATCATAACTACAATATTCGGAAGACTTTCGCTCATCGCTCCTGTTGTCAACGCTCTTCTCGCAATTCCTTTTTCCATTCTTGTCGTATTGGGCTTTCTCATATTTTGTACATTGCCGCTTTCGTGTATCACTACGACTCTTCTTTGTGGAGTTGATTTTGTGGGTACCGTGTTTGTTACGCTCGTGCGCCTTTTTGCACACATACCCATGTCAAGCATGTTGTTTGATGTGCCAACATATATTGTATGGTTGGGCTTTATTTTGATTCAGATAGTGCTGCTTATATGGTGGCCTGATATACGTCCAAAAATTGTTTTGCTATGCGTGGCGCTTGTGGTAGCGGGGTGTACCTGCCATGTTATTCGATGGCGCTACTTTGCTCCGGCCCGAGTTTGTGTCATGGATATCGGCCAAGGAGATGCTATTTTGGTGACTGATGGTGCATCGTCAATGCTCATAGATACAAGTCCCAACGACGCCGTACTTGATGCCCTTCAGCGACAAAATGTGTTTCATATTGATACGGTGGTTTTAACGCATCTTGATATGGATCATGTTGGAGGTGTTGATGATTTGGTTGGGCAAATAAGCTGCAATGAAGTTGTGGTGGCAAAAGGAGTTACCAAGCATGAGAAAGCGTGGCTGCAGTCTTCTATACAAAAACTTACCGGGAAGCCTTCCAGAGAAGTTGTGTATGGTGAGAAGCTTACGGTTGGTCGTTTTCACATGAAAGTGATATCTCCTTTAGTGGAGGTAACGGGAAACGAGAATACCGATTCAATCGAAATGGTCGCTTGCTATCATGATGACGCTGGAAATTCACTCACCTCACTTTTTACCGGCGATGCGGAAGAAGATAGGACAGGAGAAGCACTCCAGAGGGGAGATGTCGGAGACATTGATTTTTTGAAAGTGGGTCACCACGGTTCTGCTCGATCAATTACTCCAGAGCAGGTACAAAAGCTTAAACCTGAAGTTTCCGTCGCAAGCGCCGGGAGAAATAATACATTTGGACACCCAAAGCCGCAGTGCGTGGCTACGCTGGAAAATGGTGGCTCAATATTTTATTGCACAAAGGACTTCGGAGACGTGACGGTAGAACCCGGGAGTAAAGGACCGCGCGTGCGCACGCAACATAAAAACTCGTAAGCGTGTAAAGTAGAGAGGCAAAAGAACGAGGGAGGTAAGAAATGGCAACAGATCTTCTTCCGGCTTATTTGGCAGTTGGCCCCGATGAGCTTAAGAGGAACAAGATGGTTGAGAGGCTTAAGAAACGCCTCGATGAGTCATTTTCTGCCTTTAACTTGGATGAGTTTACTGGGCCAACCGTTGATATAGATGTCCTTGTTTCTGCTCTTCAAACAATGCCCATGGGAGATAGTCGTCGCATAGTGATACTGAGAGAGGCAGATAAACTTTCTAAGGCTGCATCTGAGGTAGTTATACTGTATCTTGAAAATCCAAATCCTACGACTACGCTTCTCCTTACCGCTCAGACGCTTGCAAGAACAACAAGACTCTACAAAGCAGTCGCAAAAATTGGTGAAAAATCAGTTGTACTTTGTGCTTCCATGAAGCCTCGTGAGCTTGCTCCGTATGTTCAAAAACTTGCGGCAAGTTACGGGCTTGTGATTGATTTTTCCGCGGCGCAGGAGCTTGTTGATAGGGTAGGAGATTCAACGACCATGCTGGATGCACAAGTTAAAACACTTGCTGCACTGAGTGATGGCCAACCGATAACAACTTCCTTTGTAGAGCAGCATATTGCTCGTGTTGCTGAGGTAAAACCATGGACATTTTTAGACAGTCTCTCGGCGCGTAATTTGCGTCGGTCACTGGAGCTGTATGAGATTCTCCCAGATAAAAATGCCCTTGGCCTTTTAACGCTTATCACAACGCGCGTACGGGAGCTCATTTGCGCTGCGTCTTTAAAATCTCGAGGTGAAGCGGCTCATCTTGCAACTGAATTAAAAAAACAGGATTGGCAGGTTCGTGAGTATGTGAAATGGGCTTCGGTTTTTAAGCCCGGCGAACTTGAAAGACTTCTCTTTGCATGCGCTTGCTGTGAGAGGGGATTAAAGAGTGGCGCTGACGAGAAGACCGTCATGTTGAAACTTATTATGCAGATGTGTGGAAATAAGTATAAAGTCTAGCTTTGGCTTCATAAAAACTGCAAGTTTATTGCGTGATGCTTGTTCCGCGTGCAAACGTGTTTAAACAAAAAAGGCGGCCTCCGAAGAGTCCGCCTTGATATCGTAGTGAGTGCAGCGTTTATGAAAGTGTGTTCACGAGTTTCTGAACACCACTCTTGCGCTTGGCTGCCTGGTTCTTGTGGATGATACCCTTGGAAGCAGCCTTATCAAGAAGACGACCTGCCTTATTAGCTGCAAGTTGAGCTGCATCTTTTTCACCGGCTTCGACAGCAGCGCGAACATGCTTAACGGCGGTCTTGAGCTCGGAGCGGACAGCCTTGTTGCGCTGACGTGCCTTCTCAGCGGTGAGAATGCGCTTTTTCTGAGACTTAATGTTAGCCACGTGTAGTTCCTTTCGAATGTACAATGTGAGGCCTCTACGCTGAGACACGATGAGGACAGCTGTAAAAGTATAGCACGATGTGCTCGGTATGAGCTATTATTTTCTTTATGAATACATACGACACATTACATATCCGCAACTTTTCCATTGTTGCGCACATCGATCACGGGAAATCAACCATCAGCGATCGCATCTTGGAGCTTACCCATACCGTTGAAGAACGCGATATGGACTCTCAGTTGCTGGATACTATGGATATTGAACGTGAGCGCGGTATCACCATCAAATCGAATGCCGTTCGCGTCATGTATGACGCAGACGATGGCGAGCGCTATCAATTCAATTTGATTGATACTCCAGGCCACGTTGACTTTACCTACGAAGTCTCTCGTTCTCTCGCCGCGTGCGAAGGAGCGGTGCTGGTAGTGGATTCAACGCAGGGTGTTGAGGCGCAAACGGTTTCAAATGCCATGCTTGCCATGAATGCGGATTTAGACATTGTTCCCGCCATCAACAAAATAGATTTACCCTCGGCGCATCCTGATGAAGTAAAGGCTGAAATTGAAGACAGTCTTGCCATTCCGGCTGATGATGCCGTGTGCGTTTCGGGAAAAACCGGTGAGGGGATCCACGATCTTCTCGAGGCAATTGTCTATCTTGTTTCTCCGCCAAAAGGGGACAAGAACGCGCCGCTTAAGGCTTTGATTTTGGACTCGTATTTTGACCAGTTCAGAGGCGTGGTGGCAACGGTTCGCGTCTTTGATGGCTCTATCAAAGCCGGAGATCAGCTTTTGATGATGCAGGCCGCCACACCGTTTCTTGTTGAAGAAGTTGGCGCCAAACGTCCGCTTGAAGTGGCGTTTGATTCTCTTTCCGTGGGCGAGGTAGGCTATGTGGTTACCGGCTTAAAAGATCCCGGAGCCGTGCATGTGGGAGATACTCTGACGTATAGGGATCGTCCATGCAAAACACCTCTTCCGGGATATCGTGAAGCAAAGCCCATGGTGTTTACCGGGCTTTTTCCCATTGACAACAAACAATATGAAAACCTTCGCGATGCCCTTGATAAGCTGCGTGTAAACGATCCCTCGCTGACATGGACCCCCGAAACCTCCGTGGCGCTCGGTTTTGGCTTTCGCGTAGGATTTTTGGGACTTCTTCATATGGAAGTGGTTAAGGAACGCCTTGAGCGCGAGTTTGACCTTGATCTTATTGCCACAAGCCCCTCGGTGGACTATCACGTGTACAAAACCGATGGCTCTATGGTTGAAATTACAAGCCCTCAGGATCTACCTGACGTAACGCGTATCGATCGCATTGAAGAGCCGTATCTGAAGGCAAAGATTATTGTGCCTCCGGAATATGTTGGTGCGGTTATGCAGTTGGTGGTGGATCACCGCGGTATCTCTGAAGATATGGTGTATCTGACCGACAAATCGGTTGAGATGCACCTATCCATACCTCTGGCAGAGCTTATTCTTGACTTCTTTGATCAGCTCAAAAGCCGTACAAAAGGTTATGCGTCACTTGATTACGAGTTTGATGATTATCGCCCGTCCGATCTGGTGAAGCTTGACATTTTGCTGGCGGGAGACGTGGTGGATGCCCTGTCGTTTATCGTGCATAAAGACAAGGCATATAGTCTTGCGCGTGGCCTGTGCGATCGGCTCAAGGGCATCATCCCGCAGCAGCTCTTTGAGGTGCCCATCCAAGGTGCCATTGGTAACAAGATTATTTCTCGCTCCACGGTCCGCGCTCGCCGCAAGGATGTGTTGGCAAAGTGCTATGGAGGCGATATTTCCCGCAAGCGCAAGCTGTTGGAAAAGCAAAAAGAGGGAAAGAAGCGCATGAAGCAGATTGGTTCTGTGGAAGTTCCGCAAGAAGCCTTCCTGGCGGTTTTGAAAGTTGACGATGAGTGATTTTGTGAGTGGAGATATAGCGGAAATTCTCAAACAAGAGGCGGACTCAGCGGGTCTTGATGCTTCTCTTGCACCGTTTACATCAGGGAATAGCCTGCGCGAACGCTTGGCACACAATCCGGTTCTTATGGCACCGATGGCAGGCGTGAGCGATGGGGCATACCGCCTTCTTGCACGATCGGGCGGAGCGGCTCTTGCCTATACCGAGATGGTTTCTGTGGCAGGTATCCACTTTGGGGGCGAGAAAACCTGGCAGCTTGTATATCCGCTTGATCCTGAGCCGGACATTGCGGTTCAGTTGTTTGGTTCAAAGCCTGAACAGTTTCGTGAGGCAGCCTCTCAGATAGCCGAACGTCTTGGGCCAAAGCTGGCTCTTATCGACATTAACATGGCGTGTCCCGTGCCGAAAGTTGTCAAAAAAGGGGAGGGATCGGCTCTTCTTGACAATCCCGTTCGTGCGGCGGAGATTGTGCGCGCGTGCATCTCAGAGGTAGACGTACCGGTTACGGCTAAGATTCGCCGGGGACGCATCGTAGGTTCAGAGCGTGCACCCGAGTTTGCACGGGCCTTGGAAGCGGCGGGAGCGGCGGCGGTAACCGTTCACGGGCGCTTTGCCTCGCAGCTCTATCAGGGCAAGGCTGATTGGGACTGCGTGGAGCGTGTGGTCCATGCGGTTTCAATTCCGGTTATTGGCTCAGGGGATGTAATGAGCGCCCATGACGCTGCTCGTGTACTCAAAACAACAGGGATATCCGCAGTCATGCTTGCGCGTGGCACCTATGGAGATCCTTGGATATTTGCAAATACCAGAAGGGCCTGTGCTGAAAAAGAGCTGTTTTGCCCAACGCTCTCCCAGCGACTTTCCGCTTTCAAGCTGCATGTGCATCTTCTGGAGGCCGCTCATATTCATATTGCGCGGGCGCGCAGCCTTTCAACATGGTATTTTCGTGGGGTACCTCATGCGGCGTATTGGCGCGGACGCTCGGTTCGTTGCGTAACGGCATCCGATTTTATACGTCTTGCCGATGAGTTGCTCTTTTGCGTGACGAATGAGATTGATCCGGAACGTGAGGGATATGTCAGGCACTAGCGATAAGCCGGAATGCAGTTGGTCGGAGCGGTTGCATTTGAATGGCGTCCAAGCGCTCTATGTGCATATCCCGTTTTGTGCTCACAAATGCGTCTATTGTGATTTTGCCTCGTGGGCTACGGCATCTTCCGATCCGCTGATGGCTCGCTATGAGGCTGCTATTGAATCCCAGATTCAAGAAGCGTATGCGTTGGGGTTGCTTGAAGATTGCCAAAGTGCGTATGTGGGTGGAGGGACGCCAACTCTTTTGGGAGCAGAACTTGGCCGGCTCGTTTCGTGCATTCGCGCAAAGTCTCCCATTGCCGAATTCTCGTGTGAAGCTAATCCGGATTCACTTACCGATGAGGTGCTTCTTACCCTTAAAGAGGCGGGTGCAACCCGTATTTCTTTGGGAGTGCAGAGTTTTTGTGATGCGGAGCTTCTCTGGCTTGGTCGCATTCACAGCGCGAAGCAGGCGTTTGATCGGGCGCGTGCTGCCGCTTCCATGGGCTTTGACGTGTCGTGTGATGTCATGTGTGCCTTAAAGGGTCAAACACAAAAATCGTGGCAGCAAACGCTTGCAACGTTTTTGGAGCTTGATGTGGACCACGTGAGCGTATATCCATTGTCCATTGAAGAGGGCACGCCGCTTGCAAAACAAACGGCAGGTGCAAAGACGCCTTGGAATGGCCCAGACGTACAAGCCGGCCGCATGGAAGAGGCCGAGAAGATCCTTAAAGCCGCAGGTTATGCTCGCTATGAAGTGGCAAGCTATGCACGAAATCACAAGGTTTGCCAACATAATCTTAGCTATTGGACTGCTCGGCCGTATATAGGGCTTGGCACGGGTGCGGCATCCATGTTGACGCGCGAAGGCTACGATAAGCTTTGTACGATACATGCCTCACTTCCGCAACCTCCAAAAGACGCATTTCGGGCTCGGCTCAGGGTATGCGATGCCCGGCAATCAATTGCAGCCGGGAAGACGCTTGCGGACACATCGTTTGACGTTGAGTTTTTGGATGTCCGTGAAGCTGCGGCCGAAGACCTTATGCTCGGAGCCCGCCTTACGCAGGGACTGTCACCGTCTTTGGTAGCATATGCACAGGAGGTTCTTGGAAAAGAGCGAGTGGAGGGGACACTGGAGAGCTGCGTGCACGATGGTCTTCTCGCCAGAACCGCAGCCGGTGCTTTAGCACCCACGGAGTCAGGCTGGCTTTTGGGCAACGAACTCTATGGACGTCTTTGGGATTTGCATTAACATTGGTATTTGTGGGTACAATTTGCGAGGTTCGGTTCGCAATAATTTAATCACATGGTTGGAGATACTGCATGGCATCGATGAACGAGAAGGACTATTACGCCATTCTCGAAGTCTCAGAGACTGCTACTACCGAAGAAATCCGTAAGGCGTTTCAGGTAAAAGCACGTAAACTACACCCCGATGTTAATAAAGCACCCGATGCGGAAGCGCGCTTCAAAGAAGTTTCTGAAGCGTATGCGGTACTTTCTGATGAGGGAAAGCGTCGTCGCTACGATGCAATGCGCTCGGGTAATCCCTTTGCGGGCGGTTATGGTCCTTCCGGATCGCCTGCAGGCTCAAATTCATACGGTCAAGATCCCTTTGGTTGGGGATTTCCTTTTGGCGGCGTGGATTTCTCCTCGTGGCGCTCGCAAGGTTCACGGCGCTCACGGGCGTACAAGCCGCAAACCGGTGCCGATATTGAATATGATTTGACCCTTACGCCCACGCAGGCTCAAGAGGGTGTACGTAAGGGTATTACCTATCAGCGTTTTTCTGTGTGCGAGGCCTGTCATGGTTCCGGTTCAGTGCATCACAGCGAAGCTTCCTCTACCTGTCCTACGTGTGGGGGAAGCGGTCATATTCACGTGGATCTTTCGGGTATTTTTGGTTTTGGTACCGTTGAGATGGAATGTCCTGAGTGCGAAGGAACCGGACATGTGGTGGCAGATCCGTGCGAGGCGTGTGGTGGCTCAGGAAGGGTACTGAGTGCCAGCGAAGTGGTGGTGAATGTTCCGCCCCATGCGCACGACGGAGATGAAATTCGCATGGAGGGCAAGGGTAACGCCGGTACAAACGGCTCAAAGACAGGCGATTTTGTCGTGCGCGTGCGCGTTCCGGAAGAACAGGTTACCCTGCGCCAGTCAATGGGTGCGCGAGCAATTGGCATAGCACTTCCATTTTTTGCGGTTGACCTGGCTACGGGCGCTTCTCTTCTGGGTACGATTATTGTTGCGATGCTGGTTGTTTTTGGCGTAAGAAATATCGTAGGCGATGGTATTAAACGTTCGCGGCGTTGGTGGAGAAATCTTGGCTATGCGGTAGTAAACGGCGCTCTGACAGGCATTGCGTGGGCACTGGTTGCTTATATGTTCTTTTCCTGTACGGCTGGTTTAGGCCGCTGGTAGGAGATATTTTGTAAGGAGAAGCGAGAAGGACGCAAGGCTGTTCTTTTCGTAAAAGACATACAAGTTCGTAGGTAATGGGGGACGTTAAGCGTGAAACCAAAGCGGGACTATTACGAGGTTTTGGAAGTTGAGAAGGACGCTGACCAGCGTACCATCAAGCGAGCGTTTTTGAAGAAAGCCCGTAAGCTGCATCCGGACGTATCGGATGATCCTAATGCTGAAGCTCTTTTTAAAGAGGTCAACGAGGCATACTCCGTTCTTTCCGATGAAACCAAGCGCGCCAACTATGACCGATACGGAGACGCAAGTGGCCCTGCCGGTTTTGGTGCCTCTTCAAGTTATGTTGATATGTCCGATATTTTTGGCGGAGGCTTTGGCGGCTTCAGCGATATTTTTGATTCATTCTTTGGAGGAAGGTCGGGCCACGGCGGTGCGCATACACGGACACGCGGCTCGGATATGGCCATACATCTCTCTATTACTCTTGAGGAAGCCGCTTGTGGCACGCATAAAACAATCGCCTATGACAGACTGTCTCCCTGTGATGACTGCAACGGATCCGGCGTGGCAGAAGGAGGACATATAACAACGTGCCCGCGCTGCAAAGGAACGGGCGCGGTCGTACAGGTTCAAAAAACGGTTTTCGGTCAAATGCAGACACAGGCGGTTTGCCCCGAGTGTGCTGGTACCGGAAAAAAGATTGATAAGCCCTGCGAAACATGTGGGGGAGAAGGTCGTACTCCCGATCACGAGCACCTTCGTATCGATATTCCCGCCGGCATTCATTCCGGTCAGTCTCTTGTCATTAAGGAAAAGGGAGAGGCCGGTGTGCGTGGGGACACAACGGGAGATCTCATTGTAACCGTGGAAGTTTCTCCTCACGAGACGTTTGAGCGTCGTGGAGACGATTTGTACATGAGCGTTTCCATAGACTCGCTTCAGGCCATTGTGGGAACGTCCGTCATGGTTGACGGTATTATGCAAGACGAACGTGTTGAGGTAAAAATTCCTGCCGGATGTCAATATGGTCAGCAAATCATAGTGAGTAATCACGGCATGCCTCAGGTGAATGGAATTTCTCGAGGTAATCTCATAGTAATGGTTCAAATCACTACGCCAACGGATCTTACGTCTGCGCAACTGTTGGATCTTGCCGCTCTTGTCGCCCAAAGAAGCTCGGACGTTCTGTCTGACAAAGACATAAAAGAAGCCGCTTCTGAGGCAAAAAAGAAGCATCCACGGCCGCATAAGAAATCGAGAAAGTAGTATGGCAAACAAAGAGGCCAAAGGAGTGGCTCTGCTCAACCTGGGGTGTCGTGTAAACCGTGTTGAGCTTGATCTTATGGCTTCCGACCTTATACAGCTTGGCTGTGCGATTGTAGAGCCCAAGGATGCCGCGGCTATTATTGTTAATACCTGTGCCGTGACCGCCGAGGCGGAGGCAAAAACAAGGAAATCCATACGCCATGCGGCGGCACTTCCGCATGCACCTCTTGTTGTGGCAACCGGGTGTGTCGCAAGTCTTTTTGCAGACGAGCTTTCCTCTCTGGCACCCAATGTTGTCGTTGAAGTACGCAAAGACATGGTTGCCGAAGTGGTGATGCAGGAGCTTGGCCGTGCTCTTGACGGAGTCACCGATGAGGGGTACCTCCTGCAAAAGCCAACCCCCACCGGACGCACCCGTCCGGGCATCAAGATTCAGGACGGCTGTAATAATCGCTGCAGTTATTGTATTGTGTGGAAGGCACGAGGGGCTGCTCGCTCGCTTGATCCGACTGAGGTATTGAGGCAAATCCAAGAAGCTCAGGAAGCCGGAGCTCATGAAGTGGTGCTTACCGGCATTAATTTGGGTAGCTATACCTCGCGCTTTGCCGAGAAGGACGTGCGGCTTCCGGAGCTTTTACGTCTTATATTGAGAAAAACAACGATAGAGCGTGTGCGTCTGTCTTCGCTTGAGCCCCCTGACGTGGATGAAGCCCTTCTTGAGTCCATTGCGGCGTCCCATGGTCGTATAGCGCCCTTTTTACATATATGCCTGCAGTCCGGCTGCGACGAGACGCTGCACCGTATGAGACGTGCATACGGAGCTGAGCTCTATCGCAGTGCCGTTGCTGCGGCACGTACATATCTTCCGCAGGTAGCTCTTGGCACCGATCTCATCGTTGGATTTCCGGGAGAAACGGAAGAAGAATTTGAGGAATCGTATGCGTTTTGTAAGGAAATGAATTTTTCAAAGATGCATCTCTTTCGGTACTCAAAACGTCCCGGCACGCCGGCGGCAGACGCTCCCAACCAGGTTTCGCCGCAGATAATGGCCGCACGCGCCCATAAAATGCGTGAGCTTGCACAAAAGATGCGCTATGACAATGCGCAAAGCCTCGTCGGAAGCACCGATTTGGTTATTGTGCAGCGTCCGGGCAAAGCGGTTTCAAGCGGCCTTTTTGATGTAATGATTGATGAGGACATCCCGCTTGACTCACTTGTACCGGTACATTTTGAATCTGTTTTAAAGGACGCTACACTTAAGGCATCGATTATTACGGCGTAGAGGAGGACCATGGAGCCAACACAGGTGCGCTTAACCATTCCGGATTCAGTTGATCCTACGGCCGTTATGGGGCCCTCCGACATATTGCTCCGACGCATAGAAGGAGTTTTCAAAGCTCTCATTTCCGTGCGAGGGACCACTATCACTATTTCCGGTTCTGCTCACGATGTTGAGCAGGCTCTTATCATCTTCTCAAATCTGATTCAGACGGTTGAATCAGGAGGCATTCCAACGGTTGCAGATGTGGACTTGTTGCTTGACCACATGGGGCATAAAAATCCCGCGCATCAAAAACCGCTTTCCAAGGGCATCCTCTTAACCTCTCGTGGACGCTCAATTCGACCGCAGACGGCGGGTCAAAAAAGATACGTCGATGCAATAGAAAACCATACCATCACCTTTGGTCTTGGCCCTGCCGGCACGGGAAAGACATATCTGGCCATGGCCATGGCAATTGCCTCTCTTAAACGTAAGGATACCGGCCGTATTGTGTTGGTGCGTCCCGTGGTTGAGGCGGGGGAATCTTTGGGATTTTTGCCGGGAACTCTTGAAGAAAAACTCGATCCCTATATTCGTCCTCTGTACGACGCACTTTTTGACATGCTTGAGAGAGACCGTGGAAATTCCCTCATTGAACAGGGAGTAATTGAAATTGCTCCGCTTGCGTTCATGCGCGGGCGAACCATGAATGATGCCTTTGTTATTCTCGACGAGGCGCAAAACACCACACCGGAACAGATGAAAATGTTTCTGACCAGATTGGGCTTTTCGTCAAAGTTTGTCATAACAGGAGACGCAACGCAGCGCGATCTTTTGGGTGAAAGCGGGCTGAGCGTTGCGCGCCAAATACTTTCGGACATTGATGACATTGCGTTTGTTGATTTAGGCAAAGACGATATTGTGCGACATACCCTTGTTGCTAAAATTGTTGATGCATACGAACAAAGCGAGAAGAACCAACCCCTCAAAAGGAGACCTCCAACCCATGCATAATGAATACGACATTTCTGTCTCAGATGGTGTTGAGCTTCTCATACCTGAGGATGAGATTATTTCTACCTGCAACTTTGTGCTTGCGCAAGAGAAGGTAGTGCGTCCCTGCATGGTGTCAATTTCAATAGTGAGTGATGAGGAGATCCGCACCGTTAATCGTACCTGGCGCAATACGGATGCGGTCACAGACGTCATTTCTCTTGAGGTGGAAAGACCCAACGATGAAGACTTGGCACCCGGTGAGCCTTGTGAGCTGGGAGATATCTTGCTTGCTCCGGCATGTATCAAACGGCAGGCAGCAACCTATCACACAACGCCGGCTGACGAATTTCGCTTGATGCTGGTTCATGCAATGCTTCATCTTTTGGGCTACGATCATCTGAATGACGAGGAAGCCGAATGCATGGAGGCGCGTGAAGACGCACTTGTTGCTATGATTAAAACGGATAATCCCATTGCTTTTGTAACGTTTACCCGCCATCGTGAGGGGACAGACGAATGATTCCGGGCTCAAGAGGCAAACATACGAGTTATCGCAGGAGCTTTCTTTTTGCTGTTCAGGGCTTCAGAAGTGCCGTTCAGCAAGAGGCAAACCTCAAGCGTATGCTTGGTATTGCGGCGATGGTTTTGGTTGTGAGCCTCTTTATAGGATTAGACCTTTTTGGCTGGATTGTCATAGTGGGGTGTATCGGGGCAGTTATCTCAGCGGAACTCATGAACACTGCGGTTGAGACCGTTGTTGATTTGGTTTCTCCGGAATTTCATCCGCTGGCCGGAAAGGCAAAAGACATTGCCGCTGCCGCCTCATGGTTCATGAGCGGAATTTCCGCAATTATCGGTATTCTCGTTTTTATTCGAGCTCTTTTTCATCTATAGGTGTATACGAGGAGGTTTTTGTGGCGGATCTGCCTGTGATATCTGAACATCCCTTTAAAAGTGGTTTTGTCGCTCTTGTAGGCAGGCCAAGCGTGGGTAAGTCAACGCTTTTAAATGCGTGCCTGAAAGAAAAGATTGCCATTACCTCGCCTGTGGCACAAACAACGCGTCGTCGCCTTCGCGGGGTGGTAAATGGCCCCAATTTCCAGCTGGTTATTATTGACACGCCCGGGTTGCACAAGCCAAAAGATGCCCTTGGCAAAGAGCTCAACAAGACTGCATTGGGTGAGCTTAACGATGCCGATTGCGTTGCGTTTCTCGTTGACGCCACAAAGCCTGTGGGCCGTGGTGATGAGTGGGTGGCAAAGCACGTCAGCGCAGCACAAGCTTCATATAAGCTGCTTGTTATAACCAAAGCCGATCTTGCAGATCAAGAGAAGGTATCCGCTCAGCTTGAGGCTGCGCAGAAACTCGGCCACTTTGATGACGTGCTGGTGCTGTCCGCAACGGAGGACTTCAACGTTCAGGCGTTTGTCGCCCGTGTCGCAGAGCATCTTCCTGAAGGACCCAAGTGGTTTCCGGATGATATGGACGTTGATGCGTCTGACGAAGATCTTGTGGCAGAGTTCATCCGAGAGAAGCTCTTATACAATCTCCGTCAAGAAGTACCTCATTCAATTGGCGTCGTCTGCGATAAGCTTGAGTTTTTAAGCGATACCCACGCCTCCATTGCCGCAACTATCCTTGTTGAGCGTGAAAGTCAAAAGGGGATCGTAGTTGGACAAGGCGGGTCAATGATTAAGCGTATAGGCATTCAAGCGAGAAAAGATTTGGAAAAACTGTTTAACTGTTCAGTATATCTTGACCTCCAAGTTCGTGTTCAGCCGCAATGGCGAAAAGATGCCAATGAGATTCGCCGCCTGGGATATGCGTTTGAGGATTAATCGTGGCTGCCAGACGTACACGTCGAATAAAAGCTCTTGTTTTAGACAGAACCAAGCTTGGCGAGCAAGATCTTATCCTGACCTGTCTTACTGACACGGGAGAAGAGCTGCGTGCTGTGGCAAAGGGAGCCCGAAAGCCGGGCGGCCGTCTCGCTGCGCGGACTGAACTGTTCTCTGAAGTTGACATGCTGGTTGCCGAAGGAAAATCCCTTTTTGTGGTCTCGGAAGCATCACTTTTAAGCGCTCACGAGAAGATCCGAGGTGACCTCTCGCGGGTATCTGCGGCATCGACTCTCTGTGAGATAGCACGCCTTACCTGTATTGAAGGATATACCGATACCTTTTTGTTTCCCATTCTTTCGCGTGCGCTTACTGCAGTGGAGAGAGCATCGGATGAAGCACACCAAGACGTTATAGTGGCTGCATATGTCTTTAAGGTGCTTGCACATGGAGGCTGGCGTCCGGAACTTCATTCGTGCATTGCCTGTGGGGATGAAGCCCCCACGTTCTTCTCGCCACGTGCGGGAGGCGTGCTGTGCGCGTCATGTGCCCGTGAAGTTGAAGGGGCGGAGGCGCTGAGTGCTTCACAACGGGCGTGGCTCGCGTCTCTTATCTCATTGACGTTTGACCAAATTGAAGCGAGCGCGATTGACGCTGAAACGGCATTTTTTCTCTTGAGCCTGGCTCATATGTGGGCGGCTACGCACTTGGACGCCCGTCTTCGAGCTTTTGAGTTTTTATTGAGTGTGTAGGTATGGTACTCGCGGTGGTTTTTTGGTAAACTTTCTCAGGTTAGTACCTCACTCTTAGCAAATTGTCACTGCCGGCGTTTGTTCAGTGTGAGGCGAATATATGAAAGGTGGTTTTATTTATGGCAGTTTCCAAGGAACGTAAAGCTGAGCTTATCAAGCAGTACGGCAAAGACGAGAAGGACTCCGGTTCGGCTCCGGTACAGGTTGCTCTTTTAACCGAGCGCATTCGTGAGCTTACTGAGCACATGAAGTCACACCAGAAAGACTTCCATACCCGTCGTGGCCTTTTGATGCTTGTTGGTAAGCGTCGTCGTCTTCTTTCCTATATCAAGAAGAATGACATTGAGGAATACCGTGAGCTTATCAAGAGTTTGGGTATCCGCGATAACATCCAGTAACGTGGTATTCAAAGGGCGCCGCAACTGGCGCCCTTTATGTTTGTGAGCCCGTCTGCAATGGGGCAGGCGGAGATAGAAGAGGAATATATATGGCAAAAGTAACACACGAGTTTGACCTGTATGGTAAGCACTATGTACTGGAGGCGGGAGAACTCGCAAAACAGGCAACCGGTGCTTGTGTGGTTAAGTGCGGGGATTCTACGGTACTTCTGACCGCAGTTGTCTCGAAAGAGCGTAAAGATTACGATTTCTTCCCCTTAACCGTTGATTTTATTGAAAAGATGTACGCCGTGGGACGTATTCCCGGCGGGTATCTTAAGCGTGAAGCTCGTCCAAGCGAGAAGGCCACGCTTATCGCTCGTATGATTGACCGTCCACTGCGTCCTTCGTTTCCTGAGGGATTCCGCAATGAGGTGCAGGTTGTAGCAACCTCGCTTGTTGCGGATCAAATCAACGCGGTTGATACCATTTCCGTCATGGGCGCATCAGCCGCGCTGCATATTGGTGGCGTGCCGTACGAGGGTCCTTTAGCCTGTGTCAGAATCGGGCGCAATAGCGAGACCGGAGAGTTTCTCGTCAACCCAACCTATGAAGAGCGCGATCACTCCGACCTTGATCTTGAGCTTGCGGGTTCTGCAACCTTTATCTCAATGCTTGAGGCCGGCGCCCACGAGATTTCAGAAGAGGACATGCTGTCAGCCATGGCCTTTGGGCAAGAGGCGATTGCGGCATTTTGTGAAGAGCAAAAGAAGTTCTTTGATAAGTGGGAAGCAATCAACGGTCCTATTGAGAAGCGCGAGTATATTCTTGATGAGCCAATCCCTGAGGTACATGAGCGCATCTTTGCCCACTATGACGAGATGAGCGCAGCCTTAAAAGATGCTGATAAGCAATCTCGTATGGCCAAAGTGGCCGATCTTATGGAGACAATCAAGGCTGAGTTTAACGAGGAAGAGCAGGAGGAGTGGAGCCGCGCCATTGCCGTTGAGCTCAAGAGCCTGGAAAAGCATGCCATGCGCGTTATGGTTGTTGAGACCGGTGAGCGCGTTGACGGACGTGCGGCCGATGAGATTCGACCCATCATGGTAAAGCCTGATTACCTGCCTTTGGTACACGGATCAGGTCTTTTCCAGCGCGGTCAAACGCAGGTTCTCTCCATCTGCACTCTTGGTATGCTCAATGAATGGCAGCGTCTTGATACCATTGAACCCGTTGATGGCAAGCGCTATATCCACCATTACAACTTCCCACCGTTCTGCACCGGAGAAACCGGTCGCATGGGAAGCCCCAAGCGTCGTGAGATTGGCCATGGTGCTCTTGCAGAGCGAGCTCTGCTCCCCGTTATCCCCTCCGAGGACGAGTTCCCTTACGCAATTCGCGTGGTCTCGGAGGTCATGGAGTCTAACGGTTCTTCTTCAATGGCTTCTACCTGCGGATCGACGCTTGCTCTTATGGATGCCGGTGTGCCGCTGGTACGCCCTGTCTCCGGTGTGGCCATGGGTCTTATTCAGGAGAATGGCAAGACGGTTGTCCTGACGGACATTCAGGGTCTTGAAGACTTCCTCGGTGATATGGACTTCAAGGTAACCGGTACAACCAAGGGCATCACGGCGATGCAAATGGACAACAAGGCCACCGGTCTTACCCCTGAGATTTTGCGTCAGGCGCTTATGCAGGCTCATGAGGGTCGGATGTTCATATTGAACAAGATGCTTGAGGCAATTCCTGCACCACGTGAAGAAACGAAAGAGACGGCCCCTCAGATTCTCTCGCTTTCCATTCCTACCGATAAGATTCGCGACGTTATTGGAAGCGGCGGCAAGGTTATTCGTGGTATCCAGGAAGACACCGGTGCAACCGTTGACATCCAAGAGGACGGGTCGGTCTTTATCGCCGGTACGAACGGAGCTGCCGAGGCCGCTGCGGAGCGCATTAAGGCCATCGTTAAGGTTCCTGAAGTAGGCGAGGAATATACCGGTCGCGTTGTGGGCATTCAACCGTTTGGTGCCTTCGTTGAGCTTTTGCCCGGTAAAGATGGCTTGCTCCACATTTCTCGTGTCGCGCAGGGTCGCGTTGAGAAAATTGAGGACGTTCTTTCCATCGGAGACGAAGTGAAGGTTCGCGTTCTTGAAGTTGACGAGAAGGGCAAGATTTCCCTCGATCGTCTCGATAAGCCTGAAGTTCCTGCCGGATCCGGCAAGAAGAACGAGGAAAGGCGCGTCCGTCGCCATCCTGGCGACAATGGGACCTCAAGCGAGCGTCGTCAGCCGCGTCGTCATCATGACGCATAAGGTTTTTGCATAGATTTCTTGGCAGCCAATAAAGCTGATAGCAAAACCCCAGTGAAATACTGGGGTTTTGTGTATTTTGGGGTATAAGTTTGCGTTTTTTACTAAGATGGCAATCGAGCAAACTTTTGTACGAGTTTTAAAATATAATAAACACTAACTGTACGTTTAGCGTAGACGATAGGCGAGAAGTGCTTCTCGCCAAAAAATAGTTCCACAAGCAGAGAAATCTGCTCTACGAAAGGATTTGTTCTTAATGCCAAAAAGAGAAACACCCTTAAAGATTATTCCTATGGGTGGTTTAGACGGCATTGGTAAAAACATGACCGTCTTTGAGTACGGTAATGATATGGTTCTTATCGATGCCGGCCTTATGTTTCCCGATGACGAGCAGCCGGGCATTGACCTCGTGCTTCCCGACTATACGTATGTTCTGGAGAACGAGCATAAGCTGCGCGCCATCTTGATCACCCATGGTCATGAAGATCACATTGGAGCCTTGCCATACCTTTTGATGGATTTGACCCGCAAAGTTCCCATTTATTCCAGCAAGCTTTCTTTGGGCTTTATTGAAGGTAAGCTGTCGGAGCATTCCATAACCGGTGTAAAGCTCTGCGAGGTCAACGACGGCTCAAACATTCACTTTGGTGCGTTTGACGTTACGTTTTTCTCGATGACTCACTCCATTCCGGCTGCGTTTGGCGTGCATATGAAAACGCCTGCGGGTTCTTTGATGCATACGGGAGACTTTAAGCTTGACCAAACGCCCATTGACGGCGTACGTCCCAACTATGCCGCCATTACTAAATTTGCTTCAGAAGGCCTTGACCTTTTGCTTTCCGATTCCACCAATGCAAATCGTTCCGGCTTTACACCATCCGAGGCTGCGGTAGGCCCTGCACTGAGGCATATCATTAAAAACGCAAAGGGCCGTGTCTTTGTGGCGTCCTTCTCGTCTCATATTCACCGGTTGCAGCAGGTATGTGATGCTTCCGTTGCGGTAGGTCGCAAGGTGGTGGTAACGGGACGTTCCATGATTACCAACACCAAAGTGGCGCGCGATCTTGGGTACCTCAACATTTCCGACAAGAACATTGTCGATGCATACGATGTTGATAAACTTGCAGATGATCGCATTGTTGTCTTATGTACGGGCTCACAGGGAGAGCCGCTTTCGGCGCTTGCCCGTATGGCCAACGGCGAGCATAAATCGCTGACCATCCGTCCGCAAGATACCGTGATTATTTCCGCAACGCCGGTTCCGGGTAACGAGAAAAGCGTGCAGTCCATTATCAATTCGCTTTCCAAAATAGGCTGTGCCATCTACGACAAGTCAAAAACGCTCGTTCATGTTTCCGGTCACGGCAGCCAAGAAGAGCTCAAGCTTGTTTTAGGTATGGCGCGCCCGAAGAACTTTATGCCGGTACACGGAGAGGCCGTACACCTTCGTGCTCATGCGGAGCTTGCAAAACAGATGGGTATCCCCGATAAGCATATCTTCATTTTGGATAACGGAGACTCGCTTGAGATGCGTTCGGGAAAGATAAAGCGCGGAAAGTCCGTTGAGTCCGGCGTTGTCTTTGTGGACGGTCTGTCGGTAACTGAATCTAATCCCGTGGTACTGCGCGATCGCCAGCGTCTTGCCCAAGACGGCATTGTTACGGTTGTGGTAACCCTTGTAGGTCGCAGCAGAAGGGCAGGCGTGGTCGAGGTGTCCGGTCGAGGTGTCTCGTTTGCCACGGACGACGAACTTATGGACGGTGCCCAGAATTTAGTCCGCACGCAAGTGGATAAATTCTCTAAGTCTGAAGGTTCAAGCCCTGAAGCAATGCGTAAAAACATCAGAAATTCTCTCTCCAATTTCCTTTGGACTAAAACACATACTCGTCCAATGGTCATTCCGGTTGTTATGGAGGTCTAAGCCGAATGCCCGCTAAACGTAGCTCAAATGCAGCAAAACGAGGAACCCGTTCAGGTCGTTCTACTCTTTCCAAGGGTCTTACACCTGTTCAGAACGATATTGTTGGTGTTGTTCTTGCGGTGCTTGCCATAGCACTGTTTGTCTCGGTACTGGTGCCTACTTCAGCCGTGGTGACACATGCAACGGGCCATGCTCTCAGGTTGTGCTTCGGTACCGGTGCGCCTCTTTTTCCCATTGCGCTTTTTGTGGTTGCCATGACCTTCTTTATGCGAAATGAAGGATCCATTTCTACACGCATTGCAACGGGGCTGGTTTTTGACGTGCTGGCTGCCCTTGCACTGATTTCCCTGAACTTTCCCGGAGCAGAAGCAAATCCGCAGAGTTTGTTGTATGCCGTAAACCTTGAAGCTGCCGGCGGCTATGTAGGAGGCGGCATAGCGCTGGTACTCTTGCAGTTGCTTGGACGTATTGTGGGAAACATTTTTTTGTGCGGCGTGCTTATTGCAGGCATTGTTGTTTGTGGCTTCTCAATTTCTGACATGGTCATGCGCGCCTCAGGGCGCCTTGATGATTTGCGAGAAGAACATCGTCTGCGCAAAGAAGAGCGTCTGGCCAAGCAGGAAGAAGCCTCGTGGGATGAAGGAGACGCTGCTCCTCAAAACAAGAGGGGGCGCAAGGACTCTCGCCGACCGTCGCTTTTTGATGAGACGGGAGAAGGCAAAACCACCTTCATTGGGGATCGAAAGACCAGCGTCTTGCGCCGTCGTGCACAAAAATTTGAAGAAGATGAGGCGCGTGAGGATGCAGGAGATGCTCCTACGAGTCTTTTAGATAAGGCAAAAACAACGCTTCTCGCACAGGATACCCACGCGGAAAAAGACGATTCGGGCTCCTTGGATACACAGACGTCTGAGAAGACAAGGAAAAAGTCAGGATCTCGTAAGCAGAAACACGACGTTCCGGATTTTCTTGCAAACCCCGATGCGCTTAAAAGACCCGGCGATGACGACAGCACCTATGAGCTTCCGCCCTTCTCGCTTTTAAAGACAAATGCCAACTCAGGGAAGTCAGCCGTCTCCCAAGATGAACTTGAGGCCACCGCACAGCGCCTCCAATCAACATTGGAGGAGTTTGGTCTTTCCAGTCAGGTTGTTGGTTGGGTGTCCGGCCCTTCGGTTACCACGTTTAAAATCTCAATGGGTGAGGGAGAGAGGGTCAACAAGATAACAAATCTTGAGGATGACATCGCTCTTTCTCTGGCGGCAAAATCGGTACGTATCTTTGCTCCTATTCCGGGAACATCGCTTGTGGGTATTGAGATACCCAATGAAAAATCACAGGCAGTTAACCTTGCGGACGTGCTCCCTTATGCAAAAGGCGGCCCTCTTGAATGTGCGTTTGGCCGCGATTCCGAAGGCAAGCCTATCGTGGTTGATTTGGCAAGTCTCCCTCACTTGTTGGTTGCGGGTACGACAGGCTCGGGTAAGTCGGTGCTTTTGAATGCCATAGTGATGTCGATGTTGATGCGTACCACGCCGGAACAGGTGCGCCTTATTATGGTGGACCCAAAGCGCGTTGAGTTTACCGGTTATGCCGGCCTTCCTCACTTGTATGTTCCTGTGGTAACCGAGCCCCGCCAGGCTGCAAGCGCGCTTCAGTGGGGAGTCACTGAGATGGAGCGCCGCCTCAAGGTGTTTGAGCACTATAAGGTGCGTGAAATTAAAACGTATAACAGAAACGTTGACGGTGGCAAGTATGCCGACATGGAAAATCCTCCCAAGCACATGCCGTATTTTGTAATTGTCATCGACGAGCTGGCTGACCTTATGATGGTTGCGGGCAAAGACGTGGAATCTTCCATTGTCCGCATTGCGCAGCTTGGCCGTGCGGCCGGTATCCACTTAATCGTTGCCACACAGCGTCCTTCCGCAGATGTTGTCACGGGTCTTATCCGCGCCAATATCGACAACCGAGTAGCGCTTTCCGTTGACAATTCCATCAACTCACGCATTATTTTGGACCAAAAGGGTGCTGAGCAGCTGCTTGGCCGCGGTGACATGCTGGTAAAGCTTCGTGGAAGCAAGCCCAAACGCGCACAGGGATGTTGGGTTTCCGATGAGGAGATCGAGCAGACCGTCAAGTATATACGTGAGCAACGCACCGCTGAGTATCACGACAATATCCTGACGGTTGCAGTGCCCAGTCAGGTTGATGGCGGCGCATCTGCCGGCGCTTCTCGCGAAGATGACCCGCTTATTTGGGAGGCCGCCCGAATTATTGTTGACTCGCAGCTGGGATCGACGTCCAGTTTGCAACGTGCTCTTTCTGTGGGATATGCTCGTGCTGGTAGAATTATGGATATGCTTGAAGCAAAGGGAGTTGTTGGTCCGGCTAACGGCTCCAAGCCTCGTGAAGTTTTGATTGATAAAGATGCACTTGAAGAGTTGAAAGTGCAGGACGCAGCCTATAAGGAGGTCGAGTAAGCATGCCACGCCCGCGTTTTAGTGAGATGCTTGTTGCCCGCCGCCGCCAGCTTGGGATTTCAATTACCCAGGCATCAAAGACTCTGAAGTTAAAAGAGCAGGCGCTTATTGCCTTTGAAGAAGGCGATTTTGAAAATATTCCTCAAAGTGGTTATGCGCAGGGTATGTTGTCTTCGTATGCCCGCTATCTTGGACTCAATCCTCGAGAGGTCGTTGACCTCTTTCAAGAGGAAGTCTTTGAACATGAACACGGTACCTATTCGCATGAGCTTCGACGCAAGACACGCGATACGCAGTCGGGTCGTGGAATTTCGGGCTATGATGTTCCGAACGAGGCGGAGTCTCGTCCAAAAGCGTATGTACAGTATCATGGATTGCTTCCGACGGCCGGCGGTCCTGCAGGTGATATGGGTGCTTTTGCAACCACTTCAGGTGTGCGCTCACGCCAATCAAGTGTTCCTTTAGCAAGTTCTTCTAATGAGACAAATGCGTATTCGTTTTCCGAATACGCAACCGGCCATGCGTATAATGCTTCGGTTGATACTTCTCAGAGGCAAAATTCGGCGCGGGCCCGTACGCGCGGTGTCGCTGCGCGGCGTCGTGTGGGGATTGCGGGAGTGTCCGGAACGGAAGGTTCTTCTCGCTTGATTCGTGAGACACAATCATCTTCGTATCCGCCATCCTATGATCAAACGCGCATGATGTCTCGTGGCTCAAGGCTTGGTTCTCGCTCTGATGTGAGTACAAGAAGCGTGGGGCCAAGTGAATATGTGGACGATTTGCACTACGATGATCCGGCGGCTCCGTACGAGCGCGCATCCACTATTTCCGGTCGCCGGGGTTCTCGCAATATTGCACGGGTGGACAGGCCAAATGTTCGCCGCCGTCAGCCGGCGGGATCGTCACCGCGTACGATGCGCCGTCCTCGTCGTCGTGGTATTTTGGGTGCTCTTGATGAGTTTTTCTCCAACCCCGCGCGGACCATTGCTACGATTGTCATTGCGCTTGCCATTATTCTGACGCTTATTATTATTTTCTCGGTTCGTACGTGTACTACCAGTAAAACAAATCCGGTTCCTTCACGTACGGTAAGCGTAAATAGCGAGTCCAAGACGCAGGAGAAGAATTCCTCAACGAATGCTTCTGATACCAATAAGACGACAGATGCCAAGAAGGATTCTTCTGAATCAAAGAAGCCTGAGACAACGACGGAGACCAAAACAGATACAAAAGAGGTTGAAATCAGCGTTCCTGAGGGACAGGTGAGCTGGCTTGAGGTAAATGAAGACGGTACGTATACCGTGGCGGAAAAAATAACCGGAGAATGGTCAAAGAAGATTACTGTAAAGGGAACAGTAAAGATTCAAGCAGGTGTTCCCGGTGCGGTTACCGTAAAGGTTAACGGAGAGACAAAGGCCTTTGATATTAATTCGCAAGGGGTCGGCGTCATGACCATTAAGGGCTCGGATACGGACAATACCTCCTCAGACACTACGAATTCAACGACAAGTACGGAGTCGTCTAAGACAACCACGTCATCCGAGAACTCTCAGGGGAGCGCAAATACGGGTACCAAGACGTCATCAACTTCAACCTCATCGTCAAACACGTCAGGCTCGTCAACTAACTAAGGGATATAAATTTCAGCGGCGAGAAGATCTTCTCGCCGCTTGTATACAAGGAGAGAATGTATGGCTAAAGAGTCCAGCTTTGATGTTGTGTCTGAAGTCGATTT
Source organism: Atopobiaceae bacterium (assembly GCA_024691995.1). Taxonomy (GTDB): domain Bacteria; phylum Actinomycetota; class Coriobacteriia; order Coriobacteriales; family Atopobiaceae; genus Lancefieldella. The sequence continues at coordinate 264,981 of JAILNA010000008.1, forward strand.
GATGGAAGTTGACAATGCGTATCAACAGGCCGTTCGAGAACTTTCACAACGCTATGATCTAAAGGATTCCGGCGCAACGCTTGAACTTTCTAAAAAAGAAGGAACGTTTACCATTACGGCACCGGCGGATTTTGTCGCCGCACAGGTTCGTGATGTTTTGGGAAGTAAGCTTGTGAAGCGCGGTATTGATCTAAAGAGCGTGCGCTGGAAAGACCCCATTGCAGCCGCAGGCTCTACGGTTCGGCAAACGGGTGCGCTGGTACAGGGCATCGATCAAGAAACGGCAAAGCGTATTGCCAAAGATATTCGTGATATGAAGGTTAAGGCTAAAGCTACCGTTGAGGGTAATAAGTTGCGAGTGACAAGTGCTTCTCGCGATACGCTCCAGTCTGTTATTGCATTTTTAAAGGAGCAGGAGTATGGTCAGCCCCTCCAATACACCAACTATCGATAAGAAGAACATCCTTTTTGTTACCTTGGGATGCGCAAAAAATGAGGTAGATACCGACCGCATGAGGGCCTTGCTTTTTGCGCAAGGGTTCTCTGAGGTTAATACACCCGATGAGGCCGATATAGTTCTGATTAACACCTGCTCTTTTTTGGCTTCGGCGACTGAAGAATCCATTGAGACCACGCTTCAAATTGCAGAAGGAACATCTCACGGTGTTCGGAGTCTTCCTATTGTGATGTGTGGCTGCGTACCTTCCCGGTATGGATCAAAGCTTCCCGATCAACTTCCTGAGGTCGCTGCTTTTGTACGAGCAGACGAAGAAGACGGCATCGTTGACGTGGTGTCTGAAGTTCTGGGAATTGAGCGCACGCCCCAATCTGTTATTGCGGCGCATGGCATGCTTCGGACTGTTGAGGGAGCAAGCGCATACGTAAAGATATCTGATGGCTGCGATCGGTTCTGTGCATTTTGTGCCATTCCGTATATTCGAGGTCATTATCAATCCCGCCCCGCAGATGAAATCTTGTCGGAAGTCTCTTCTCTCATGGAGGGAGGAGTTCGTGAAATCATCCTTATCGGACAAGATACCGGCATTTGGGGAAATGATATTGCAGAAACCAATACCGGTGAGGTTCCTACGCTTGCGTGGCTTATGCGCCAGGTTGCTCAGGTTGTGCGGCCGTATAACGGATGGGTTCGCGTGTTGTATCTTCAACCGGAAGGCATGACCGATGAACTTATCTCTACCATCAGAGATACCCCTGAGTGTCTGCCGTATATTGACATTCCCATTCAGCATTGCAGCGAACGTGTTCTTGTACGTATGGGTCGCTCGGGCTCTGCCCCTGAACTGCGTAGTCTTTTTGATCGACTGCGCCGTGAAATCCCCGGTATGGTACTTCGAACAACCGGCATGTGCGGCTTTCCCGGTGAGACGGAAGAAGAGTCGGACGAGCTTTACGACTTTATTCAGGAGCAGGAATTTGACTACACCTCGGTCTTTACCTATTCTCCGGAGGAGGGAACGGCGGGAGCGTCGATGCCCAACCAGGTTCCTGATGAGATAAAGATGGAGCGCACGCAGCGGCTTATTGACCTTGTGGAAGAGCTTGGTTTTGCGGGCACTGCTGGTCATGTGGGGGAGCGGTGTGAAGTAATCATCGACGGCATTGAGCATACCGATGAGGGATTTGAACTTATCGGACACGCGTGGTTCCAGGCGCCGGACTGCGACGGTGCGGTACACATTGCCAACGGAGAGGCCCGTGTGGGCGATATTGTTCTTTGCGATTTGGTTGATTCTTTTTGCTACGAAATTATTGGTGAGATTGTTGGCGAGAAGAACAGGTAATTGGGGGATTTCTCGTGTCTAAAAAAATGTGGACGCCGGCAAATATCGTAACCTGCGCCCGTGTGGTGCTGGTGCCCGTATGGTTGCTTCTCGCACAACTGCTGGGACGCTCGGTTGCCACGGCCGCCACCGAGGGCGGTGTGTCCATAGGGGCTTTCGCGGTGTTTTTGAGCTACGTGGTGATTTCTCTTACCGATAAGCTCGATGGCTATCTTGCGCGCAGCAGAAATGAAGTGACGGTTTTCGGGAAGTTTCTTGATCCTATCGCCGATAAGCTTGCTGTTGTTGTGGCACTTTTTGTACTGCTTGAGTGGCATATGGTATCTCCGTGGGTTCTTCTGGTAATTGTGGCGCGTGAATTTCTCGTATCGGGTCTACGTATGGTTGTTGCCTCGGAAGGTACCGTGATAGCGGCATCAAATCTGGGGAAGTGGAAAACCGCGACAACGATGGTTGCCATATGTGGCCTTTTGTTCTTGACCGTCATTCCGTCCGGAGCCATACAGGAAGGTCTCGGTTTTCTTTTTTCGGCGCTTATGTGGGTTGCCGTTGCTTTGACGGCATGGAGCGGTATCGACTACTTTATAAAGTCGTGGACGGTTATTGCCAAAGGAGAATAGCTCATGGCCTCATCAGCGCTTGATGAAAAAATTCTTGACGAAAAAGTTGTAAATCTTGCAACTTTGGTTGTTCATGAGGCGGCTGACGCTCATGTGAGCGTTGCGTCGGCGGAGTCGTGCACGGGAGGTCTTGTTGCGGGTGCTCTTACCGCAGTACCAGGGTCTTCTGAAGTGCTTCTCGGCTCGGTAGTGAGTTATGCCATTTCAATCAAACAAAAGGTACTTGGTGTTTCAAAAGAGATATTTGACGACCCAAAACTCGGTGCCGTTTCTGAACCGTGCGCTTGTCAGATGGCTTTAGGCGTGCAATGTCTTATGGGAACCACCTTGGCTGTTTCTGTAACCGGTATTGCGGGGCCAAGTGGAGCAGAACCCGGAAAACCCGTTGGAACGGTGTGGTTCGGTCTTTCAACGCCTCTGGGCACTCGTGCTCATGTCATGCACTTTGAAGGCAGCCGCAATGAAGTTCGTCTCCAAGCGGTAATTCATGCACTTGAGCTTCTTCGTGATGAAATTGTGGAGAGTTCAAATTCTCAATAGATCGGCTTTCAACAATCCATTTTTTAGAGCAACGATGTCTTCCAGCAAGTTTATGTTTTTATGTGTGTTCTTCTTGCAATACGCGTCAAAATTGTGTCAGATAACCGTCAAATATCAGACAAATTGCTTCACTAGAATCATCGATAAAGTGTTGACTTAGAACGCTTGTTCCTATAGGATGTTTACAGTTCAAGTGCAAGGAGAAACAATGGCAAAAAAGCAGGTTATCAGGGAAATCAAGCCTCGTACTACCGGTGAAGAGAGAGACCAAGTCCTTGAGACAACCACCTCAGAAATAGAGAAAAAATTTGGCAAGGGTTCCATCATGAGGCTCGGTGAGGGAGGGCCTTCCTTTGATATCCAATCTATCCCTACGGGTTCAATTGCATTAGATGCAGCCCTAGGTATCGGCGGTGTCCCACGCGGTCGAATTATTGAGATTTATGGTCCTGAATCTTCAGGCAAGACCACTCTTTCTCTTGAGATTCTTGCTGAAGCACAGGCTCTTGGTGGTGTTGTTGCGTTTATTGACGCAGAACACGCACTTGACCCAGGATATGCCGCACGTATCGGCGTTGATATTGACGAGGTGCTTATATCACAGCCTGATACCGGAGAGCAAGCGCTTGAAATTTGCGACATGCTGGTTCGCTCCGGTGCCATTGATGTTGTGGTAGTAGACTCCGTTGCCGCCCTTGTTCCTCGCGCGGAAATTGAGGGTGAGATTGGTGACTCAAGTGTTGGCCTTCAAGCACGTCTTATGAGTCAGGCACTTCGTAAGTTAGCAGGGTCACTTTCCAAATCAAACACAACATGTATATTCATCAATCAGCTTCGAGAGAAGATTGGCGTCATGTTTGGTAATCCTGAAACTACCTCAGGAGGGCGTGCGCTTAAATTTTTCTCTTCGGTTCGTATGGATATTCGTCGCATCGATAGCATTAAAGTCAATGGTGATGTCGTAGGCAACCGTGTTCGTGTAAAGGTTGTTAAAAATAAGGTGGCTCCACCTTTTAAGCAGGCTGAGTTTGACATTATGTACGGCAAAGGCATCTCTAAAGAAGGTTCCATTCTTGATATGGCCGTTGAAGAGGAGATTGTAAACAAGTCCGGTTCTTGGTTTACCTATGAAGGAGAGCGCCTTGGTCAAGGAAGGGAAGCGGCAAAAGCCTTCCTTCTTGAAAACCCACAGCTTATGGAAGAAATAGACCATAAGGTTCGTTTGGCTGTTGGCCTTATTGAAGATGAAGATGCCGCTGTAGGTTCTCCTGTAATACCAACAGAGACTGAGATTGCACAATAGTGGCGGATTTTACGTGGAACGTTGTTTTTCCCGAGAAAAAGAAGACAACATTCAATCGAAAAAAGCCTCGTGCAACAATTTTTCTTTCGTCTGATACACATGGAGATGAGAAGCTTTTTGTTCCTATAAACGTAGCAAAAAAGGTAGTCGCTCTTGATAGGGAATCTCAGCTGGATTCCGTTTCAAGGTCAGAGTTCCTCCAAAAGCTTACGCTTATACAAAAAGACCTTGTTCGTGTTCGTATTGAGGCTCTGCTGCAACGGCGTGATTATTCAACGTTTGAACTTTCAGAAAAGTTACGCTTGGACGGTTTTTTTATTCCCGTTGTTGAAAAATCCGTTGCACGTGCCGTTGAAGTGGGCCTTCTTAACGATCAACGATATGCCGACCTCTATGTTCGATCAAAGGTTTCACAAGGGTGGGGTCCTCTCAAGATTGCGTGTGAGTTGAAGCAAAGAGGGATAGAGCTCACCTTACTTGATGGTTGGCCTGACACCTATCTGCCTTTGGAAAACCAACGCGAACACGCGTATATGTTGGCACAACGTAAGCGTTTAACGGGTAAAAATGATTACGGAAAGATTGTTCGATTTTTAGCAGCAAAGGGATATCCCTTGGGAATTTGCACTGATGTGGCAAAGCAGATGTTAAGAGACGTGTAGGTCATATCGATAGTTCGTATGTTTATTTGCTATAAATTCATCTGTTTACCTGCTTTTAATTGACAAATGCCAACCTACTCAGTAGGATTAAGAATGCCATGAGAATGAGCATTTCCCGTCGGTTTGCCGGCGTCACTTTTATAGAGTTTGTATAGCAAGCACAATGTTCTGTATTTGTGTGTGGTTTTCTCCTCTTATGGCGGGTTCTTTACTTTGATGTATTTGCTGCATCTTAGTAGAGTCTCCTGAACATTTTGTAATTGCCATTTTAGGAGTAAGTATGGAAGTAACACTTATAGTCGTAGGCGTGGCCTGTTTGGCCGTTGGCGCCGCCATTGCGTACGGCATTCTTGCCGGAAAAAGTAATTCTCGCTTAAAAACCGCTGATGAGCAGCTTAAACAAGCCGAATCAAATGCTGAACGCATTGCTTCTGAGGCAAGCCGCCAAGCTGAAACGATAAAGAAAGAAGCCATTCTTTCGGCAAAAGAAGAGGTTCTGCAATTGAAGCAGAATGCTGAAGCGGAAGAGAAAAAGCGTAAGAGCGAGCTTCGAAGCATGGAAAATCGGATTTTGCAACGTGAAGAATCTCTCGATCACAGAAATGATGCTCTTGATAAGCGGGAACACCAACTCTCCAGTCTCCAAGGACAGCTTGATCGTCGTAAAAATGACCTGGATACACTTGTTGCACAGCAATCTACGGAGCTTGAGCGTATTGCCGCTCTTTCACGAGATGAAGCCCATGATGAGCTAATGGAGCGTGTTCGTGCCGAGAGCGTTCGTGATGAAGCACAAGTTTTACGTGAGTCTGAGCAGCGAATTCGCACCCAGGCGGATAAAACCGCTCGTGAGATTATTTCTACTGCCATTCAGCGTGTTGCCGCAGATCAGGCTTCTGAGATCACGGTTACTACCGTACACATTCCCTCGGATGACTTAAAAGGTCGAATCATTGGCCGAGAAGGGCGAAATATTCGCACCTTTGAGCAGGTTTCTGGTGTTTCTCTTGTTATTGATGACACGCCGGAGACGGTGGTGCTGTCGAGCTTTGATCCCGTTCGTCGTGAGACCGCTCGAGTTGCTCTTGAGAATTTGATTGCGGATGGCAGAATTCACCCAGCGCGTATTGAGGAGCTTTATAAAAAGGCAGAGAGCCTTGTACAAGAGCGCGTTATTGAAGCGGGAGAGCAGGCAGCGTTTGACTGTGGTATCCATGATCTTCATCCGGAAATTATACGAACGCTTGGTGCGCTTCGTTACCGCACCTCATACGGGCAAAACGTGTTGGCGCACTCGGTTCAAGTAGCCGTTCTTTGTGGCATTATGGCCGAGGAGCTTGGCATGGATCCGGCCCCCGCAAAGCGTGCGGGTCTCCTGCACGATCTTGGCAAGGCAATTGATCATGAGGTCGAGGGCCCTCACGCGGTTATCGGCGCCGAACTTGCACGCCGTCATGGAGAGCGTCCTGATATCGTTCATGCCATCCAGGCTCACCATGCAGATATTGAGCCTAATACGGTACTCGATGTTTTGGTGATGGCCGCCGATGCCATCTCGGCTGCACGTCCCGGTGCCCGTCGTGAGTCTGCGGAGAATTACATCAAGCGTCTTGAAAAACTTGAGGAGATTTCCAACGCACATGCGGGCGTTGAGCGTACCTATGCAATGCAGGCAGGCCGTGAGCTCCACGTTATGGTAGAGCCCGAGAAGATCTCCGATGCCGAAGCCACCGTGCTTGCGCATGATATTGCCAAGCAGATTGAAGACGAGATGGAATATCCCGGTCAGGTTCGCGTGGTTGTCATTCGTGAGTCCCGTGCGGTTGATGTGGCTAAATAGCGCATGACAGATACAACGCAGCTTTTGGACTTTGTTGCTTCTATGGGAGGCGAGCGTGCACTTCGCATTGAGGAAAACCTTGGTGCAGGGTACGTTCGTCTTCGTGTTGCTGAGGCTGAGCGCAGACAGGCAAAGCATGATATCCGTTGCGTTGAAGACATTGTTATCGAAATGCTTCGCAATTCTCGCGATGCCGGAGCTCGTCACATATATGTTGCCACCACTCGTGAACAAAACACTCGCACGCTTATTATTCTGGATGATGGTTCCGGAATACCAAAAGACATGCAAGAAAAAGTATTTGATGCCCGCGTAACATCCAAGCTTGAAAGCGTACATATGGATCGATGGGGTGTCCACGGTCGCGGTATGGCACTGTATTCCATCAGAGAGAATGCTGACTATACAAAAGTTGAGTCATCCGCACCGGGTCTGGGATCTGCCATAAAAGTGGTCGTTGATGCAGAAAAGCTCACCGAGCGCAGCGATCAATCAAGTTGGCCTCGTGTAGGTGTTGATGATGACGGAGAAAAGTCCGTTATAAAAGGACCTCATAATATCGTTCGAACCTGCTGTGAATTTGCCCTGGAATCAAAGGGAAGCTGCGACATATTTCTCGGTTCTCCGGCAGAAATTATCGCAACCGCTCGCAGTCGAGTTCGGCTTTCCGTATCGTCTTCCGATCTTCTTTTTGTTGATGATCTCTCAGAGCTGCCTGTACTTGAGAGGTTCCGTGGTGCCTCTGATGTTCAGGAGCTCTCTGATGTGTGCAGATCACTTGGATTTGATTTGTCCGAGCGTACTTGTCATCGTATTTTGGCCGGGCAAATCAAGCCTCTTCGAAGCTGTTATTCTCGCTTGTTTCATATGCAGGAAAAATCTGCGACAAAACAAATCGATCTGTATAAGGACAGGCGCAGCCTGAAAGTATCAGAGCAGGATAAAAGTGCATTTGCGCGTCTGTTGGAGAAGGATTTTAACTATCTTTCTGAGAAATATTATGTATTCATGAGTGATGAACCTAAGATTACCGTCAAAAAAGACAAGATTGTCGTAACATTTGAATTAAGTTCAGATGAGTAGCGCGTAGATATAGTGATGAATTGTGATTATTGTAAGAATGAAGCTCAAACGTAGTATGCAGGAGTATGAATGGGATTACTAAAAGTCTCAAGCAAGTCATCACCCGCCTCGGTTGCAGGTGCCATTGCGGGTTTGGTTAAAGATCAGGAGCCTGTTACGCTGCAGTGTATTGGGGCCGGTGCCGTAAATCAAGCCATTAAGGCAGTGGCTATTGCGCGTGGGTTTCTTATACCAACCGGCTATGACATTTCTTGTGCCCCCACCTTTTCTGAAATTGAAATAGGAGGGGAGAGCAGAACTGCCATTCGTATTGGGGTATACGTGCATGCCCTTCCTCCTTCGACTGACGTTGTTGAATTTCAAGCAATCAATTTTGATGGCGAGAAGAGCGCTCAACAGGAAAATTCTCGCTTTAATGGAGTTATATAGACTATGTATGAAGCTGAAGAGCTCGTTGGAAAGACATACCATATAAAAACATTCGGTTGCCAAATGAATCTTCACGACTCTGAGAGAGTACGCGGGCTTTTGGATGTGTGTGGCTGTAACGAGGTAGAGAGTACTGACGATGCGGATATCGTTATATTTATGACCTGCAGTGTCCGTGAAAATGCCGATCAACGTCTTTATGGACAGGCATCAGCTATGGTCAGCGCTCCAAAGCCTCCGTCGGGAAAGCGTGTTGTTGCCATTGGCGGATGCATTGCGCAGCGTGATGGGGAAGAGCTTAAAAAGAAAGTTCCCGCAGTTGACGTGGTTTTTGGAACCAGTGCTCTTGCAAGTGTTCCTTCACTTTTGAGCGCCGCTTTTTTGGAAGACAATGATTCTGTCAAAGTTGATATCAGCGAGGAGCACAAGGGCTTCTCGACAGATCTTCCAAGTCATCGAGATCAAGCATTTCATGCGTGGGTTCCTATTATGACAGGATGCAATAATTTCTGTACCTACTGTATCGTGCCGTATGTTCGTGGTAGGGAGCGCAGCAGGACGTTTGAGGCGGTTGTCGGTGAGTGTGAGCGCTTGGTGGCCGACGGGGTACGTGAAATCACTCTTTTGGGTCAAAACGTTAATTCGTATGGTCGAGATCTATATGGAACGCCTCGGTTTGCTGAGCTTCTTCGGGCAGTGGGTAAAACCGGTATTGAGCGCCTCCGGTTTACCTCCTCTAACCCAAAAGATCTTACCGATGAGACCATTGCCGCAATGAAAGAAACGCCTGCCGTTATGCCTCATTTGCATCTTGCGGTACAAAGCGGTTCCACGCGGATTTTGAAAAAGATGAACCGAAGTTATACGAGGGAAGAATATCTTGACCTGGTACACCGCCTTAAGGCGGCCATGCCGGATATTGCCTTTTCTACCGATATTATCGTGGGCTTTCCAGGAGAGACCGAAGAAGATTTTGAACAGACTCTCTCGCTGGTAAAAGAAGCTGCATATTCCTCGGCGTATACGTTTATATATTCTAAGCGTCCGGGAACTCCGGCTGCAAAGTTTGAGGACAATACTTCCCATGAGGTTATTCAGGAGCGCTTTAACAGATTGACCGATCTTGTGGCAAAACAGGCATTTGAGGCAAATCAGAAGGATCTGCATGCAACGGTGCCCGTATTGGTTGAGAGCACCTCAAAGCGCGACAATCGCATTATGGTGGGGCATAGCGAGAAGAACCAGACGGTACATTTTGTTCTTCCGGAAGGTCATGCGTGCGATGATTACATTGGAAAAATAGTTGATGTGTATGTTGAAAAAGCTCGTACGTGGTATCTCAAAGGAACGCTTCAAGGAGAACCTCGATGAGAGATTGTCCTTTTGTCGTCTGCATTGTTGGTCCAACCGCCTCGGGAAAAAGTGTTCTTGCTGAGGAAGTAGCAAAAAATTTGCATTCCTCGGTTGTTTCGGTCGATGCAATGCAGGTCTATAAAGGAATGGATATTGGAACGGCAAAAGTTCCTGAGCATGAGCGAGCCGTACCTCTTTTGATGGTTGATAGAGTGAATCCCACACAAGAGTATTCCGTGCAACTATTTCAGAAGGATGCTCGCCTTGAAATAGACGCGCTTCTCGCCGCGCAAAAAATCCCTGTTCTTTGTGGAGGAACCGGCCTTTACTTGGATGCCGTGATTGATCAGATGCACTTTCCTTCAGGAACGGTAGGCTCAAAAAGTCGCCTTATGTATGAGCAACGTGCGAAAACAGACGGTTCCGCTGCACTGTACCAGCTTCTTTGTGATCGAGATCCGGCAAGCGCCGAACTTATCCATCCGCACAATGTGCGTCGTGTGATACGTGCACTTGAAATGCTCGATGAAGGGGTTTCATACGCAGAACATCACAGAGGCTTAAAAGGCCGTCTTCCTTACTATCACGCCCTGATCTGGGGTCTTGCGATGGATCGGAAGCGTCTGTATACACGAATAGACGAGCGAGTTGAGCGTATGTTCTCAATGGGTCTTATAGATGAGGTTCGGCGTCTTAAATCACAGGGATTTGAGGAAAACAGTACCGCCGGTCAGGCAATTGGGTATAGGGAAGTTTTGCTCTATCTGTCAGGTAAGCTTTCGCAGGAAGAAGCAGTTGAGGCCGTGAAACAACATACGCGCCACTATGCTAAACGCCAGCTCTCCTGGCTTAAGCGCGACGGCCGTGTTAGATGGCTTGATATGGATACAATGGGGATAGAGCAAGCGACGAAGACCATTCTTTCAGAGATTGAAAAGGACTGTCATGAGTCGATTTAAACCATTTGATACAGATCCTGTTCCTGAAAGAGCGCTGCTTGTGGGCGTTGAATACGGAAGGCGAGAGTGGTCGCTCGAAGATTCTATGGCAGAGCTTGCACGACTTGCTGAAACTGATGGCGCAGAGGTAGTTACTACGTTAACCCAACGGCTCGACACTCCTGTTTCAAAGACTTTTATCGGTAAAGGCAAGGCAGAAGAGCTTGTCTCTTTTGTTCGAAATCTGAATATTGATGTAGTTATCTTTGATGACGAGCTTTCTCCATCTCAACAATCAAATCTTGAGAAAATAGTAGGTTCGCCAACAAAGATTATTGATAGAACTGCTTTGATTCTTGATATCTTTGGAACGCATGCAAAAACACGTGAGGGCAGACTCCAGGTGCAACTTGCACAACTGCAATATGTTCTTCCTCGGCTTCGAGGAATGTGGAGCCATTTAGTGGGTGAGCAGACACGCGGAGGTATCGGAAGTCGTTTTGGCCAAGGCGAAAGCCAGCTTGAAATTGACCGACGCCTAATCCGCGATAAGATTTCCATGCTTCAACATGAGCTTCGAAATCTCGAGAAGAGGCGAGAAGTACAGAGTAAGTTGCGGTGGGATTCCGGCATCTTTAGCGTCTCACTTGCCGGATATACCAACGCAGGGAAATCAACACTTTTAAACCAGCTTACGAATGCATCGGTGTATGCAAAAGACGAGCTCTTTGCAACACTTGATCCAACGACGCGCACTATTACGCTGGAAGAGGGGAGAAAGATTACCCTCACTGATACCGTAGGCTTTATTCAGAAGTTGCCTACGACGTTAATTGAGTCGTTTAAATCAACACTTGCTGAAGCTCAGGCAGCCGATTTGATTCTTTTGGTTGTGGACGCTTCCGATAAAAACTTCGATAAGGAAATCGAAGTGGTTACTTCGATTTTGAATGATATCAAGGTTTCTGCGCATAAAAAATTGCTGGTGTTTAATAAGATTGATCTTCTCGATGCCAACGATCTTGCAAAAATGCGCACGTTATATCCTGATGCGGTCTTTATTTCTGCCCAAAAAGCGATGGGCTTACGTGGGCTTTTGTATACCATTGCCCATATCGCCGGTGAAGATGATAAAACGCTGCACGTTTGTATTCCATTTGACCAAGGTTTTCTTATCCATATGGTGCATAAGCGCTGTCAGATAATTCGTACATGCTATCAGGCCAGTGGATTGCAGATGACTGTCCGTGCCGACAAACAAATGCAAGCAACTCTAAGTCCTTTTATGTGCTCCTAGAACAAGGCTCTTCCGGTAAGCAGACTGACAAGTAGCAGCAAAAGAGGCTGATGCAGAAGATATATGCTTAAAGGATGTTTACCAATCTCAGAGATTATGGGGCAAGACAGCTTCATAAGAGCGCGTGGGTATCCGTGTCTAAGAGCTGCTCTATTAAAGGAAGCTCCACAGAGATAGAGCGTTGCATAAGGGAGCAAAGGATAGTAATCACCAGATAAAAAGTATTTACTTGGAAAGCCAAGCCAAGCAAAGAAATCAGAGGTATATAAGATTTGTGGGATTTGTATATTGAGAGGGCCAATTTCTATCGTTCCAAAAGGAAGGCGCAACGTAAAAAGGAATATACAAAAGAAGATGGCCGCCGGAATATATCCTTGTAGGGTAATGTGAAACTTTTGAAGAATAGCTTCAAGCAACGTAGAACCTGCCATGCAAAAAATGATGCCAAACGAAATAGGAGCATCAACGCGGACAAGTGAAGTGATCAAAAAAATTAAAGCCGCAAGAGCGCCGTAGAGACACGCCCTTCTGAGAGCGTTCTTTGAGAATGCGCACATAGACCCTGCAATAAAAAGGAATGACCACGATATACTGGCGCGCCAGATGTCAATAAGCGGAGAAGTAAACCACGGCAAGTGCATACTGCTCAAGTAAACAAGATCATATACAAAATGAAATAAAACCATCGATACAATGGCGAACCCTCGCCAAATATCAAAAAATACAACACGACCTTCAGTATGATTCTTTGGCGAGAGCTCTGATGTATCCAAAGCTGATCCTATACGATGGAGCGAATAAGAGCGGTCACAATACCTAGAATTCGAGGGTTCTTTGCATAGATGGGAGCCATTGTGTCATTTTCTGGCTGGAGACGAATACGATCTTTTTCTCGATAGAATGTCTTAACGGTTGCCGAGTCATCAATAAGGGCGACGACAATTTGCCCATCGTGGGCTTCTGCCTGCTCTTTAACAATGATGTAGTCACCATCAAAAATTCCAGCATTAATCATAGATTCACCATGAACACGAAGAATAAAAGTACTTGAATCTCCGACGATACTAGTTGGTAGTGAAAGCTTATCTTCAACATTTTGTTCTGCAAGGATTGGAGTACCTGCAGCGACATTTCCAATTACAGGCAACGTTATGACATTGCTATTTAAATCTTGAGAAATGGAAGTAAGTTTGTTGGTAGATTGATTGTCAGATGTTTGATTGGTAACTATTTTCATAGTACGAGGCTTCTTGGGATCTCGGCTGATAAACCCAAGTTCCTCAAGTACCTTAAGGTGCATATGAACGGTTGAAGGTGAAGCGAGACACACCGCTTTACCAATCTCTCGTACTGAAGGTGGATATCCATGTGTGTCTGTGTAAGAGCAAATGTACTCATAGATAGCCGTTTGACGCTTACTGAGTTTTCCTTTGGGCATAGAAACCTCCTTTACTGGTAAACGTATCATACACCTGTTCTATATAAAAATCAAACGAATGTTCTAATTTTTTATTGACACGAACAAATGTGCGGTTTATATTAAGTACAGATGTTCGATTTAATTGTTGTCCGGCCGGTTAGGTATAACCACTCCGAGGAACATTTCGGAAAGGATTAAAATATGAAAAAGCAATACGTTAATCGATACATATCTGATGGCACATCGGCGCTCGCCTCAAAACCCTGTGAGTTTACGCTTCTTGAGGGAGGGGCTTCTGTAGCACAAGATATAGCTACATCGGCAGAATTTTTTAATAAGCGGCCAAGCGCCTCATATTGTCCTCTTTCGAGAAAACAGCTATTTGTGGCAGCTCTTGCATTAGTTGCAATAGTATGTTTTCTTGTTTCAACATACAACTTACGTGCAACGGCAATTGAAAATGAAGTTTTAGATAAACTCCAATATGCTCCCGTGGAGACAATTACGGTGCAGCCAGGAGATTCTCTTTGGAAAATTGCAGAAGATCATAACGTTTCTGGAGTTTCTACAACAGATATGGTTCGTTATGTTCAAAAGATTAACCATATTTCTTCGGATAGTTTGGTTTCCGGCCAGCTGTTAAAGATTCCTATTGCGTGATGATTATTGAGAATAGTGATACTTTTTTGAAGTTGGATTCGTAACTCTGAACTTCTTTTTATAAAATACATGGTATCTTCTTGATATGCTGACAGAGAGGATATTATGCATTGCCCAAAGTGTGGATGTGAAGAATCAAAAGTTGTTGATTCTCGTTCCTCTGATAACAATGATGCCATACGGCGACGCCGTGAATGCATAGAGTGCGGCTATCGTTTTACAACGTATGAAAGACGAGAAGAAACGCCTCTTGTAGTGCTGAAAAAGGATGGTCATAAAGAGCCTTTTGACCGGCAAAAGCTTATGAGAGGTCTTATTGCAGCTACCGTGAAACGAGATATTCCCATTGAGAAACTTGGGACACTTATTGATTCCGTTGAGTCCAGTCTTCGTGACGGCGGGCAAAACGAAGTTTCATCAGAAGATCTTGGAAGTGCCGTCTTAAAGGAGCTCGTTGCTCTCGATAAGGTTGCATATATTCGTTTTGCTTCAGTATATCGGGATTTTAAAGATGTAGATGAATTTAGTGAAGAGTTAAGGAGCTTAAACCAATGAGTTGTCATGATGATACCCACACCATCCAGCTTCCTATTAAACGTCTTGATCCTTCCGTGGAACTTCCTTCGTATGCATATAGTGGAGATGCTGGTTTAGATCTCCGTAGTGCAGAAGAGCTTGATTTAAAACCATTCGAGCGTCGTCTCATTGCAACGGGTCTTGCTATTGCAATTCCGGATGGATATGCGGGGTTTGTTCAACCGAGGAGTGGTCTTGCATATCGTGAAGGTCTTTCAATGGCCAATACCCCTGGTCTCGTAGATGCTCACTATCGTGGAGAGCTGAAGGTCTGTGCGGTTAACCTCGATGCAAAAAAGACAATCCATATAGAGAAAGGAGAACGCATCGCCCAGCTTGTAATTCAAAAAGTTCCCGTTGTTCAGCTTGTTGAGGAGGATGAGTTGGATCAAACCGATCGTGGCGCCGGCGGTTTTGGGTCAAGTGGTGTTTAGACTTTGCAAATGTGTTTTTAGTTGGTTTATATGGGAGAGGAGTACGTGATGGGAAAGTTCTTTAAGATACAGGAACGCGGATCTTCTGTAGGCCAAGAATTACGAGCCGGACTTACAACATTTCTTGCAATGGCATATATCATTGCCGTAAACCCAGGCATTCTTGTGGTCGCCGGAATTCCTTTAAGTGCAGCAATTACGGCTACATGTATTGGTGCCGGCGTTATGACAATCTGTATGGGACTTTTTTCAAATAGGCCACTTGCTTGCGCTTCAGGTATGGGAGTCAATGCGGTTGTTGCTTTCACTCTTTCCCAAATAACCAATGGAGACTGGCATGCTGCAATGGCGGTTATTTTTATAGAGGGCCTTGCAATTCTCTTGCTGGTTCTTTGCGGGCTTCGTGAAGCAATCATGAATGCAATCCCCGTATCGCTGCGCCATGCAATCTCAGTAGGCCTTGGTCTTTTTATTGCAATGATTGGCCTTAAGAATGCAGGTATTCTTGTTGCCAATGACTCAACTATGGTTGCACTCGGTGACATTTTCAAGCCAACGTTTATAGTTGGCTTAGTTTCCATTGTTGCTACTGTGATTCTCTATTCCGCAAAGGTAAAGGGAGCACTGCTTATAGGTATTATTTTGGCAGTTCTTACCGGTATTCCTCTAGGCGTGACAGCAGTTCCTGAAGGAATTATTTCAGGTCTTGATTTTTCATCGTTTGGAGCCCCTTTCCAAGCCGACGCCAATGGTGTTATGGGTATTGTGAAGGTCTTGACTACTCCGGTACTTCTCGTGTTTGCTTTCTCACTTATGATGTCTGACTTTTTTGACACTATGGGTTCTGCAATGGCAATTGCAAAGCAGGGAGAATTTCTTACCAAGGACGGAGAAGTAGAGGACATCAAACAGATTCTTATCGTTGACTCCGCTGCAGCTGCGGCTGGTGGTTTGTTTGGCGCTTCCTCAATTACCACATTCATCGAGTCTGCCTCAGGAGCAGCTGACGGCGGACGCACCGGTCTGTCCTCCGTCTTCACGGGTTTATGTTTCTTTGCAGCTGCATTTATTGCACCACTTATTTCCGTCATTGATTCATGTGCCACAACAGGTGCCCTTGTTCTTGTAGGCTTTTTGATGATGACTGAAGTGACTGAGATAGACTGGAATAATCTTCTTGAGGGATTCCCTGCATTTATGGTTATCGCTGGGATTCCACTTACATACTCTATATCAGACGGTATCGGGTTTGGATTCATCTTCTACGTAATTGTTGCCCTTGTAACCGGCAATGTAAAAAAGGTGAAGCCTCTTATGTGGGTTGCGGTTATAGCATTTGTTGCATACTTCATTATGCTTCAAATATAAAAATCTGTGAGCGGTTAAATAAAGCCGTTTACCGTATGACAGACCTCAAGGAGTCTTAAGCTTGATAGAATGATTTGATGTGGATTTTATTGTGAGGTCTGATCCACAAGTGTTGTGTTGTAAGTGCACGCTTTGGCGTGTCTGGTTTTAAAAGGTTTGGAGTGTTATGTCTGAGAAGCATGTATACAGCTTCGGAAAGGATCATGCCGGAAATGATGTGACTGAGGTCGCCGGCGCATCCGTAGATGAAGCAAAGTGGATTGTTGGCGGAAAAGGTGCCAACCTTGCCGAGATGTCCAAGATTGGTCTGCCCGTTCCTCCGGGCTTTTCAATTACCTGCCAGACATGCGTCGCGTATTCGACAGCTGGTAATGTGTGGCCCGACGGTGTTCTTGATGAAATTGATTCAGCCATGCAGGATCTTGAAGAGCGTATGGGCAAAAAGCTGGGTGACAAGGAAGACCCGCTTCTCGTGTCCGTTCGCTCGGGTGCTCCGTTTTCTATGCCGGGCATGATGGACACCGTTTTGAACCTTGGCTTGAATGATGAGTCTGTTCAGGGTCTTATTAAGCAAACAGGAAACGAGCGCTTTGCGTGGGACTCATATCGACGCTTTGTCCAGATGTTCTCCGGCGTTGTTATGGGTGTTTCTGGTCAGCTCTTTGAGGATGCAATTTCTGCTAAGAAGGCCGAGAAGGGCGTTACGCTTGATACGGAACTCACGGCAAACGATCTTCGCGAGCTTGTAACGTGGTTTAAGGGTATCTTTGCAGCAAACGTTGATGTTAAAGAGCATCCTGAAGTTTCTAAGGGTGGCTTTGCGGTATTCCCCTCCGATCCATATCTTCAGCTTCGCCTTGCGGAGCAGGCGGTCTTTGGTTCTTGGATGAACGATCGCGCCATTCTCTATCGTAAGCAGAACAAGATTCCTGATGATCTTGGTACGGCCGTCAACGTTCAGGTCATGGTTTTCGGTAATAAGGGCGAGACCTCTGCAACAGGCGTTGCTTTTACGCGCAACCCGGCTGACGGAACAAACGAGCGCTACGGCGATTTCTTGGTTAATGCACAGGGTGAAGATGTTGTTGCCGGTATCCGCAACACTGAGCCTATTACTGATTTGGTTAAGGTTCCTGCACTTAAGCAGGCGGGAGAAGAGCTTTTCCACGTGTTTGAGATCCTTGAGGATCACTATGCAGACATGATGGATATTGAGTTTACCATTGAAAACGGCAAGCTTTGGATGCTCCAGACTCGTGTTGGTAAGCGTACGGCGCTTTCTGCTTTGAAGGTTGCCATTCAGATGTACGAGGAAGGCCGCATCACCAAAGAGCAGGCCGTTACTCGTGTTGCCCCCGAGCAGCTTGATCAACTTTTGCACCCACAGTTTGACCCCAACGCCAAGTATGAAACCATCGCCAAGGGTCTGAATGCTTCTCCTGGCGCTGCCGTCGGCGCTGCCGTCTTCTCATCAGCTGATGCCGAGAAGTACGCCGAGGCCGGCAAGCCCTGTATCTTGGTTCGTTGGGAAACTACACCCGACGATCTTCACGGCATGGTAGCCGCTGAAGGTATTTTGACTTCCCACGGTGGTAAGACCAGCCATGCTGCAGTTATCGCCCGTGGTATGGGCGCTCCGTGTGTCTGCGGCGTTGATGTCCTTCGCATTGATGCAGCCAACAAGCGCTTTACCGTTGCCGGTTCGGATTTGGTAGTCAATGAGGGTGATATCATTTCCATTGACGGCACTACCGGTGATGTTATTCTCGGCTCCGTTGACCTTGTCCAGCCAGAGCTTTCCGGCGATCTTCAGACTATCTTGAAGTGGGCTGATGAGATTCGTCTTGATAGCTCACGCGGCCGTAATATTGGCGTTCGCGCAAATGCGGATAATCCTGCTGACGCACAGACTTCGCTTGATAATGGCGCAGAGGCAATTGGTCTTGACCGTACCGAGCATATGTTCCTCGGTGAGCGCAAGCACCTTATTCAGGACTTTATCCTAGCCGATTCTGAGGACGTTAAGCAGCTTGCCATTGAGCAGCTTGGTCGCGCCCAGAAGGGTGATTTCCTTGGCATGTTCAAGGTAATGGACGGCAAAGACGTTGTCGTGCGCCTGCTTGATCCTCCTCTGCATGAGTTCCTGGATTCTCCGCGTGATCTTGAGGTTGAGATTACACACGATGAAGAGCAGGGTAAGGACGTTGCCGCTAAGCGTGCTCTTCTCGCTAAGTTTGATGCATTCCAGGAAGCAAACCCCATGCTCGGACTTCGTGGCTGCCGTCTTGGTATTGTCTATCCAGAGCTTAATGTTATGCAGGTTCGCGCCATTGCGTCTGCTGCAGCTGAGCTTAAGCGCGTAGGCCTCAATCCTCGTCCTGAAATCATGGTTCCTCTTGTTGGCTTTGAAGAGGAGCTCGTGCAGGTACGTGAAGAGGTCGAGAACACCATTAAGCAGGTTGAGGCTGAGTATGGTGTTGAGCTTGACATTCCTGTTGGCACCATGATCGAGCTGCCTCGCGCTGCCATCATGTCTGAGGAGATTGCAAAGCATGCTGACTTCTTCTCCTTTGGTACCAATGACCTTACCCAGACATGTCTCGGATTCTCACGCGATGACGTTGAGTCTGCCTTTATGCCTCTTTATCTGGAGCGCAAGATTGTTAAAACCAATCCGTTTGCTACGCTTGATAAGGGTGTTGCAGAGCTTGTCCGCATGGGCGTTGAGGGTGGCCGCAAGGGTAATCCAAACCTCACCATTGGTGTTTGCGGTGAGACCGGTGGAGA
This sequence comes from Atopobiaceae bacterium, assembly GCA_024691995.1. Classification (GTDB taxonomy): domain Bacteria; phylum Actinomycetota; class Coriobacteriia; order Coriobacteriales; family Atopobiaceae; genus Lancefieldella. Next base: position 284,093 of record JAILNA010000008.1, read on the forward strand.
TCCTGAGTCCATCCACATGTACTACAACCTTGGTCTCGATTACGTGTCTTGCTCGCCATACCGCGTGCCTATTGCACGTCTTTCTGCAGCTCAGGCAAAGCTTGAGGCAAATGGTGGTCCTCAAAAGATTGCTACCAAGTAAGCTTTTAGGTAGTAGGTTGTAGGCATAAGAAGTACGTATCGAGTTTTCGTCGATATGATGAGGAGGGTGTCTTCGAGCATCCTCCTTTTCTGTTAGACTTTGACGAGAATCGTATCTGAGTGTTGTGCTGGGTTTGGAGGCTTCATGAAGGCATTCACGCGAGAAGAACTTGAGCGTCGCGAGCATGAATTCCTTGCTGAGGAAGCGGCGTTTTCTGATCGTTCACAGGGTCGTATGATTCCCGAGAAGCCTGATGCGCTTCGTACCTGTTATCAATGTGACAGAGATCGTATTTTGCATAGCAAGAGTTTCAGACGTCTTGCCCATAAGACGCAGGTATTTCTTGCGCCAGAAGGAGATCACTATCGAACCCGTTTAATCCACACGCTGGAAGTGGCACAAATTTCTCGCTCTGTTGCACGTCCGCTGGGGCTCAATGAAGATCTCACTGAAGCCATTGCATTAGGTCATGACCTTGGACACACTCCTTTTGGTCATATTGGCGAGAAAGCCCTCTCAACAGCAATTGCTCTGTATCGCGGTTTGGATCCGCTTGATCCGAAAAATCAAAGAATCTTTGCACATAACGAACAAAGTGCCCGTATCGTGGATCTTCTTGAACGCAACGGCAGAGGACTTAATCTAACCCGAGAAGTAGTTGACGGCATTCGCTGTCACTCGGGCAGTCTCCGAGCAATGACAGCAGAAGGCCAGGTAGTTGGCATCGCTGATCGCATCGCGTATGTTACGCATGATATCGATGACGCAAAGCGCGCGGGATTGCTTACCGAAGAAGCACTTCCGGCAGGTCCAAGAGCTCTTCTCGGCAATTCGTCTTCAGAGCGCATTGAAACCATGGTTCACGATATCGTGGAGCAAAGCGCTCAGTGTGGAGATATCCGCATGTCAGATACCATATGGACTGCCATGATGCAGATGCGTTCATTTCTTTTTGAAAACCTTTATGCAAATGGCGATGCAAAATATGAAGAGCCAAAGGCATACGATCTCATTATCGAGCTCTTTGATTACTTTATTTCGCATCCTAATGAAATACCTGCTGAGTATACGGTTCATGATGCGGAAAACCCCGAACTTCAAGTTGCGGATTTCGTTTCGGGGATGACTGACAGGTATGCTACCCGTACCTTTGAGGAATTAAGACTTCCGAGGTCGTGGAGGGAGAGAAGAGGCAACTATTCCAGAAAATAGGGGCTGAACTACGTGTTTCTCGCTACGGATTTGCGAATACCAAGGTTTTATACATACGGCAATAAAAATGGGGCAATAAAAATCTTGTGTTGTTCTTGCGGAGAAGCGCTTGGTCTAATATACTTTTCACCTGTATGTTGAACTATGTGTCGCTCGCGGTCGCGTCGGCACCTCTAGAAATGAGGAATTATGGACTACATTCGCGCAATTGAGCGCCAGCAGATCCGCGAGGATATTCCTGCTGTTCGTGTTGGTGACAATGTCAAGGTTCACTATCGCATCGTTGAGGGTGACCGTACCCGTGAACAGGTTTTCCAAGGCGATATCATCCGTCTTTCTGGTGCCGGCTCTCGTGAAACTTTTACGGTTCGCAAGATCAGCTTTGGTATTGGTGTTGAGCGCACCTTCCCGCTTCACAGCCCCAAGATTGCTAAGCTTGAGGTTGTTCGTCATGGTGTTGTACACCGCGCTAAACTGTACTTCCTTCGCGATCGCGTTGGTAAGGCAGCTCGTCTTCGTGAGCAGCGCTAGTTTTAGAAGCAATTGGTTTATGATAAAGCCGTCCGTATGGGCGGCTTTTTGTATGGCGGGAGAGTATGGTGGCATTTGATTCGTCTCGGCTTACCGCAAAAGAGATAGCAGCTCTTTTAAGTGATGCGTCCGCATCGGAGATTGCCGCTCTTTCCGAGCGCTATGCCGAGGATCCGCGCAAACAAGTTCAACAAGCCCTAAAGTCTGCGCAACGAAGACTAGAGCGCTCTGCCGTTGAGAATTCACGCGTGCAAGCAATGTATACCCTTCAGCGCAAGCTTGGGGGCTCCGGCATTATCGTTGGTATCGATGAAGTTGGGCGGGGGCCGGTCGCCGGTCCTTTAACGGTTGGTGCCGTGGTACTTCCGGATGCGCCACTCATTGAGGGTTTAAACGATTCAAAAAAACTGAGCGCTGCAAGGCGAGAAACTATTGCCGCACGGATTGCAAACGTTGCCCTTGCGATAGGAATGGCTTTTATTGAACCTGCAGAAATAGACGAGATTGGCATGTCTGCTGCACTCAAAAAAGCAATGAAGATTGCCATTGAGCAAACGGGAGTAGACCCTGATTGTGTTCTTATTGATGGAAATCCGGTTCACGTACATCCTCGTGAGAAGACAATTGTAAAAGGTGACGCAAAAATAGCATCCATTGCTGCGGCTTCTATTGTTGCGAAAGTATCCCGAGATGCCCTTATGGTTGACTATGATGCACAATATCCGGCATATCACTTTGCCCAAAACAAGGGATATGCTTCGGCCGATCATATTAAAGCAATTGCCGAGTATGGTCTCACGCCGATTCATCGTACAACCTTTTGTGGAAATTTTGCGAAGGGACCTCGTCTCTTTTAATGGGCATTAAATCAGTATTTAATTGCTCGTGTATGTTGGTGTTGGCATATTGGAATTTTTAAGCCATATATACGGCGATTGTTCACAACTCTTCAAAATTTGATATCAAAGTTTTTTATGTTGAAAACATCTGTCAGATATCAGTCAGATAGCGGTCAGATATCTGTCAGATACACCTGTCATGATTACTCTTCCAGAAGAGGTGGAAGGAGAGCTCATGAACGGTATGGGGAAAAGTAAAAAAGAGCCTAACGGCGCTACAGGTAATGAGTCTGTATTATCCAAAAGGCTGCTATCTGAATGTTCCCGAAGGGAAATAGGAGAAATGGGAGAGCAGCTTGCAGCTGATTATCTTACTCAACGTGGCTACAAAATCATACAGAGGAACTGGAGGTGCAAGGGCGGCGGAGAAGCAGATATTATTGCTCAAGATGGCGATGTGTATGTCATGGTTGAAGTAAAGACTCGAAGAATGCTTCAAGCGGATGCAAATCTCATGCCTGAATTAGCCGTTACCGCGCAAAAACAACGAATGTATAGAAAGATGGCTCTGCTCTACCTTGCGTTTCATGGACAAGTGAGTATGATCCGTTTCGATGTGATCGCCATCAATCTTGTTGCTGAGCACAATGCAAGTCTCAGACACCTCATTGGTGCTTTTAGCTGGGATGAAAATGTCTAGCTCAAAAGTGGTTTGCGTGAGAACTGCAACGATCAGAGGAATTGAGTCTGTTCCGATAAACGTAGAGGCAAGCGTTGCGGGAGGTATTCCCGGTGTAACTGTGGTGGGAATGCCGGACTCAGCAGTTCTTGAGGCGCGTTCTCGGGTAAGGTGTGCCATCAATGCCTGTGGTTTTGCCATCCCTCGACGGCACATTACCATAAACCTTTCGCCGGCAGATATGAGAAAGACCGGCTCAGGATTTGATCTGCCGATGGCCGTTGCAATTCTTGTTGCTACGGGTCAGCTTTCTGAAGAGATTCTTCGAGATAACATTTTTGTTGGAGAGCTTACGCTTAACGGTGATGTTTCTCCTGTAAGAGGGACAATTGCATACGCCACACTTGCCCATAATTTACAAAGTAATTTGGTTATCTCCGATAAAAGCGAGTTAGCTGGCATCCATACCGAACACGTCTATGCCATCCGATCTTTACGTGACCTATGTATGTACACCAAACTGCAAAGATATTGCCAAAGAGGCAGGAGAAATCCGAAGATTTCTGAAAGCTTTGGAAAAGATCTTGAATTTGGAGATGTTATCGATCAAGAACTTGCTAAGCGGGCGCTTGTTCTTGCTGCGATTGGATCGCATGGCATGTTGATGGTCGGACCACCGGGTTCAGGAAAAACCATGCTTGCACGGCGGTTCTTATCGATTCTTCCAAAACTCGCACAAGACGAATTACAAGAAGCGCTTCTTATACATTCAGTAGCCGGTGAGTCTTCAAAATTACTGGCTCAAGGTATGAGGCCATTTAGAGCTCCGCATCACTCAATATCTTTGGGTGGCCTCATTGGAGGAGGAAGACCTGTTTTACCAGGGGAGGTGTCACTTGCGCACAAGGGTGTCTTATTTCTCGATGAGCTGCCGGAGTTTGCAACCAATACGCTGCAGGCTTTGCGTCAGCCTTTAGAGGACAAGAAGGTCCGGCTCGTACGCGTTGACGGTTTATATACATTTCCTTGTGATTTTCAATTATTGGCTGCAGCTAACCCTTGTCCCTGCGGTTTTTGCGGCGACCCGGACCATCTTTGTACTTGCACTCCGACACGCATTGATACATATCAGTCAAAAATAGGAGGTCCGCTTATGGATCGGATAGATATTGTGTGTGATGTTGTGAGGCCTTCGTCAACCAAAGTTATTGAAGGAGATAGAGGTCTTACTTCAAAAGAGATGAGGCAGCTGGTGATATCAGGTCGAGAGTATCGGCGTTGGCGAGAAGAGAAACAATCCAAAGGAGATCAACGCGCCGTGTTTGAAGAAGGGGCTCAACGGCTTTTTGAGCGTTATGCCAGAGGCCTGTCTTTAGGAGGCAGATCAATTGCTCGGGTTTCTCGCGTTGCACGAACGGTGGCTGATCTTGAGCACCATGAGCTTGTAACAAAAGATGATCTGAGCGAAGCGGTAGCATTTCGTTCACGGATTTTAAGGTAGTGGATATATGGCAGAGAGATGGATACTTACGCGCGGAGACGCCTACTACCCAAAATGTCTTGAAGACCTACATTCTCCGCCGAGAGTTTTATATGGCATAGGCGATCCAACACTACTCTCAACTCCGATGCTTTCAGTGATTGGAGCGCGCAGGGCAACTCCCTATGGAATTGCCATTGCAGAAATGACGGCGAGAGTTGCGGTGGATTATGGCGTTACCGTTGTTTCCGGAGGCGCTATGGGTTGTGATTTTGCAGCAGGAATGAGCGCTCTTTCAGGGGGAGGAAAAACAATTGTGGTGCTTGGATGTGGTGCTGACGTTATCTATCCGCGTTCTTCAGAACCCCTTATTCTAGCCGCTCAAGAACAAGGGGCGGTTCTGTCCTTGGATCCGTGGAAAACCCCGCCTCGTCGTTTTGCCTTTCCAAGAAGAAACGCCATTATTGCAGCACTTGGATCTGTTCTTGTTGTGACGGAGGCAGGTATTCGTTCGGGAACTATGACAACGGCGGAAGCCGCAATAGATTTAGGCAGAACACTGTATGCAATTCCGGGATCAATTTTTTCTCCCACCTCAGCAGGAACCAATCGACTTATTTCTGAAGGAGCAAGAATTATTTCAGACGAGAGCTCACTTGCCGTGTCTCTTGCTCTCGATTTTGGAACCGTTGCTCGGGCGCAAAAAGACCAAACTTCTCCTAAAAGTCGCATTATTTCTGCACTTCTCGCTTCACCGAGCAGGCCAGAGGAGTTGGCCATGAGATTAGGGGAGGATGTGTTGACCCTCATGAGAACGCTGACAGACTTTGAAGCATCCGGAATCATTCAAAGGTTGTCCGACGGTCGCTATACCCCAACGCGCGAGTATCATTTAGGATTAGTAGACAAACCAAAAATGCGTACCTGAAGGATAGTATGAAAAAACAAGTAACCGTTATAGGAGCAGGTCTTGCGGGCAGTGAGTGCGCGCTTCAGCTTGCGGCCCGAGGCATAGAGGTCTTGCTTATAGAACAAAGGCCTACCAAACAATCGCCGGCGCACCATACAAGTAATTTTGCGGAGCTCGTCTGCTCAAATTCGCTGAAGTCAACAAAGGGGGAGAGCGCCGCGGGCATTCTGAAAAGGGAACTGGCCGGGATGAAAAGTTTTCTTTTGCAATTTGCACAAGACACTGCGGTTCCTGCCGGCGGAGCGTTAGCGGTAGACAGAGAAAAATTTTCTTCCATGGTAACTGCTGCTATTTCATCAAATCCACTCATCAGAGTCGAGCGTAGGGAAGCGGTGGAAATACCGGCGGAACCTTGCGTAATTGCTGCCGGCCCCCTTTGCTCGGATAGCCTCTACGACGCAATTTCTCAGCGTCTTGGCACTCATCGCATGTCGTTTTATGATGCGGCGGCGCCGATCATCGCTGCCGATAGCATTGATCGTTCTATTGTGTTTGCGCAATCACGATACAGCGAAGGCGAAAAAGGCGACTATCTCAATTGCCCTTTGAATAAGGACGAATATGGGGCGTTTATTCAAGAGCTTTTGGCTGCGCGTCGTGTGGTTTCGCATGAGTTTGAGCAAAGAGACCTTTTTCAAGCATGTCAACCCATTGAGGAGGTGGCGCGTACCGGAGTAGATTCACTTCGTTTTGGTGCGCTTAAGCCCGTAGGGCTCACCGACCCAAGAGACGGACGGCGTCCGTGGGCTGCTGTTCAGCTTCGTGCTGAGAATGTGGACGCTACGGCATACAATCTGGTTGGTTTTCAGACCAACCTCGTATGGGGTGAGCAGCGACGAGTTTTTTCGATGATTCCCGGTCTGGGGGAGGCAGAGTTTTTGCGCTATGGCGTTATGCATAGAAATTCTTTTGTAGATGCACCCCATGCCCTTACTTCTTCATTTGCAATTCCCCATACCCACATACGACTTGCCGGACAAATTACCGGTACGGAGGGCTATGTCGAGGCAATCGCATCGGGGTTGCTTGCGGCGCTTAATACCTATGCTGACCTTATCGCCGCTCCTGAGATTTGTTTGCCAAAAACCGGTGCGCTTGGTTCTCTTGTCTCGTATGCCACAGATCCCAATACCAAAGAATATCAACCCATGCACGTGAATTTTGGGCTTTTCCCGCCTTTGGACGAAGAAATAAAAAAGAAGGATGAGCGACGTCGGCGTATGGCGCAACGAGCACAGAGAGACTTTGATGAGTTCCTCAGTACACGTCATGATATTTTTGTACTAGAAGGTGATGCTCTTGTCACAAACCTCTGACAATTCGCCCGCAAACTCATATGTTGATGAGTTCATTGCGTATCTGAGAACGGTAAGAAACTTATCCGATAACACAGCCAGGGCGTATTCTGTAGATTTAGCTTCATATATATCATGGTGCAAGCGAGAAGAGCTTGATCCTTTGCAAGCCACGCACAGAAGTCTTCGCGCGTATTTGTCCTATCTTGACCAGGCACGTTACTCAGCGCGCACACTCAATAGGCATCTCTCGGCTTTACGGGGGTTTTACAAGTGGCTCAATAAAGAGAAATATCTTGAAGTGGACCCTTCTTTAATTCTTACCAGCCCACGTACTTCTCGCCGACTTCCGCAAACCATGTCGGATGAAGATGTTCAAAAGCTGTTATTGTCGTGCGATACCGATACTGCCGCAGGACTTCGAGACAGAGCAATTCTTGAATGTATGTACGCTACCGGGGCTCGAATCTCAGAGATATCTCATTTAGACAGAGAAGATGTAGACATAAGCCAAGGTGTGGTGAGACTTTTTGGTAAGGGGTCTAAGGAGCGAGACGTTCCTCTCTACAAAACGGCACGTGATTGGCTTGAGGCATATATGTATGGAGCTCGACCTCAGCTTATTGCAAAGGGAAGAAAATCGCTGCGGAATCCAAGAGAAGAAAAAGCTCTTTTTGTCTCCATAAGAGGACATCGCATGAGTGCCGATGTTTTGCGTAAAATGTTTGAGACTTACGTGAAGAAGGCGGGTCTTGATCCAATGCTCACACCCCATGCAATGAGACATACATTTGCAACAGAACTGCTGAGTGGTGGAGCTGATTTGCGTGTTGTACAAGAGCTTCTCGGACACCAGAGTCTTTCGACGACTCAAATTTATACGCATCTCTCGATAGAGAGACTCAAAGATGCTGCAAAACAAGCTCATCCGCGCTCGGAATTGTAGCGGGTCGTGGTATACTATCGCCCGGCTGTGTAAATGCACGGTCTGTCGCTACCAAGCGGCACAATCACACACGCACGACTACTTATCATCCGTGGTGCTCAGAGTTCAAGCCAGACTGTGAGTGGATTTGGTAAGGCTGACCTCGTGCGGAGGTTAAACCAGGAGGTTATCTATGGCTGCAAAGATTACTATCCAGACACTGCTCGATGCTGGTTGCCACTATGGTCACCAGACTCGTCGCTGGAACCCTAAGATGAAGCCCTATATCTTTGGCGATCGCAATGGTATCTACATTATTGACCTTAAGCAGACTATGCTGGGTGCCGACAAGGCGTACACGTTCCTTAAAGATCTTGCCTCAAAAGGCGGAACCATTTTGTTTGTCGGAACTAAGAAACAGGCTCAAGAGCCCGTTGCAACACAGGCAAAGCGTGCAAATGCTCCTTATATTGACCAGCGCTGGCTCGGCGGTATGTTGACCAACTTTGTTACCATGCGCTCACGAATCCAGCGTATGGAAGAGCTTGAGGCTATGGTTGAGGATGGCCGCATGGAGGCGCTTCCTAAAAAGGAGCAGGCTCTTCGCAACAAGGAGCTCGCAAAGCTCAAGCTTAACCTTGGCGGCGTTCGTGATATGAACAAGCTTCCGGACGCACTTTTTGTAATTGATTCCAAGCGAGAAGAGAATGCCATTCGTGAGGCCAATCGCCTTCACATTCCCGTGGTTTCGCTTCTCGATACAAACTCCGATCCTGACGTGGTTGACTACGGCATTCCCGCAAACGACGACGCCATCCGTTCCATTTCGCTGATGTGTGAGCTTGCCGCAGACGCAATTCTTGCCGGCAGTGGCAAAGAGCAGATTTCAGCAGAAGAAATGGCCGCTCCTCAGGCAGAAGAAGCCTCTCAGGCAGACGAGGCGCCAGCAGCACCTGAGGCTGAGTAAGGCTACGCAGAGCGCATAAGCGCTCCATAAGTTCTAAGACAGGTATTCCTACGACCCCTAAGGAGGGGACATGGCACAAATTACTGCAGCTCTTGTCAAGCAGCTTCGTGATATGACGAGTTCTCCTATGATGGAGTGCAAGAAGGCACTTGTTGAGGCAGACGGCGATATCGACAAGGCAGTTGATATCCTTCGCACTATGGGTGTCGCCAAGGCCGTTAAGCGTGCCGGTCGCGAGACTAATGAAGGCACAATCGCAACGTTTATCTCGCCTGATGGTACAAAGGGAGCAATTCTTGAGCTTTCCTGCGAGACCGACTTCGTTGGCACCAACCCGCAGTTTACCGGCTTTGCGTCTGAGCTTGCCGAAGCTGTTGTTGAAAATGATCCTGCCGATGTTGACGCTCTTCTCGCGGCAAAGTTTGGCGAGGGCACGGTACAGGAGGCTCTCACCGACAAGATCCACAACATCGGTGAGAATATGCGCATTTTGCGTTTTGCACGCACTCAGGTTGAATCCGGTGCCCTTGCCGGCTACGTTCACCTTGGTGGCAAGCTCGCCACATTGGTGACTTTTGAGTTTGACAAGCCTGAAACACGCGACTCTGCAGACTTCAAGAATTTTGCCCATGATGTTGCCATGCAGGTTGCAGCCGCTGCGCCTGTTGCGGCACGTCGTGAGGATGTTCCTTCTGATATTGTTGAGCATGAGCTTTCCATCTATAAGGCACAGGCTGCCGAGTCCGGTAAGCCTGAGGCAATTCAGGAGCGCATGGCACAGGGTCGTCTTGAGAAGTACTACAAGGAGAGCGTCCTTACCGAGCAGGCCTTTGTAAAGGATCCGGATATGACCATCGGTGAGTACGCAAAGCTTGTTTCCAAGAAAGTTGATGATAACGTTCAGGTTGTCAGCTTCGTTCGCTTCTCTTTTGGTGAGTAAAAATTATCGTCGTGAGACAAAAGAGCCAGCTGCTTGCAGTTGGCTCTTTTTTGTATACCACATTCGCGGCTTACTGAGGCGAATGCTTACTGAGGCGAATTTGTCTGGAACGAATGCTTACCGAAGGAATGGCTGTCTGAGACGAATGCCAAACAGAGCGTCTGATAAAATAATGAACGGTTAGATGTTTGCGTGTGGATGGAGGAAATCTTGTCAGAATACAAATACAAGAGAGTTCTTCTAAAGCTTTCTGGTGAGGCTCTTATGGGCGAGCAGAACTTTGGAATTGACCCTTCTGTTCCTGAACAGCTTGCCAAAGAAATCAAGCCGGTATGGGAGTCGGGTGTCCAGATTGCGGTTGTTGTCGGTGGTGGAAACATCTTCCGTGGTGTCTCTCAGGCTGCTGCGGGTATGGATCGTGCTCAAGGTGACAACATGGGTATGCTCGCAACCGTCATCAACGCACTTTCTCTGCAAGATTGCTTTGAGAGAAACGGTATGTACTGCCGTGTCATGAGTGCCATCACCATGTCGCAGATTGCAGAACCGTATATTCGCCGCCGCGCAATTCGCCACCTTGAAAAAGGCCGTATTGTTATCTTTGCCGCAGGAACCGGCAATCCTTACTTTACAACCGATACTGCGGCCGCACTTCGCGCATGTGAAATAGGAGCGGAAGCTCTTATGAAGGCAACCAAGGTCGATGGCATATATGACTGTGACCCGGTGACAAATTCTCATGCCGTTAAATATGACGTTGTAACGTACAAGGACGTCTTGACAAAAGAGCTTAAGGTTATGGATGCGGCGGCAATTGCTCTTTGCCGTGACAATAAGATGCCAATCGTGGTATTTGATATGGCAACCACGGGTGTTTTTCATGATGCCATTTGTGGAAAAGAAGTAGGTACAACCGTTATTGAGGAGGACTAATGAGCGTCTATACTGACAAAGCAAAAACCTCAATGGATAAGGGTATTGAGGCACTCAAAAATAATTTTGCACGCGTGCGTACGGGTCGAGCAAATCCACATGCCCTTGATCCCATTAAAGTTGATTATTACGGTCAGCCTACACCCATCATGCAGCTTGCTGCAGTAAAAGTGCCGGAAGCTTCACTGCTGGTTATTGAGCCATGGGATAAGACTTCGCTTAAAGCTATCGAGAAGGCCATCGAGGCATCCGATTTGGGAATCACGCCATCTAACGATGGCGCCACGATTCGCCTCCCATTCCCGATGCCTACAGAAGAGCGTCGCCGTGAGCTTGCAAAAGAATGTGCCGGCTTGGCGGAAGAAGCGCGTATTGCCATTAGAAATGTTCGCCGTGATATAAATGGCAAAATTGAGCGTGACGAAGAGCTCTCCGAAGATGACCAGGCACGCGAGAAAAAGCATATTCAAAAGCTCACCGACGATTCGGTCGCCGAGATTGAAAGACTTTTGAAGGTCAAGACCGCTGAGGTCATGGAGATATAAATGCGGTTTGACAAGGCAAAGCTGGCTGCATATTACAGGGACGCTCCGGATGACATCTCACTTGATACCCTTGATCTAAGTCGTATACCCGCACATGTTTCGCTCATTATGGACGGAAATGGTCGCTGGGCAAAGGCTCAAGGTCTTGAGCGCACAAAGGGTCATCGTGCCGGAGTGACGTCGCTGCGTGAAGCGGTAACAACAGCAGTCCGTCTTGGCTTGGACGTTCTTTCTGTGTATGCGTTTTCAACGGAAAATTGGCGGCGCTCACAAAAAGAAGTTAACTTTTTGATGCAACTTTTTGCCGAAACGCTTATCAAAGAATTGCCACTTTTCCATCAAGAGAATGTACGGCTCCGTTTTTTTGGAAATCTGGAAGCACTTCCCAAAAAGACATACATGACATTTCAGCGAGGGCTCACTGAAACAAAAGACAATACCGGTATGATTTTCGCGCTGGCAGTTAATTATGGAGCCCGCGCAGAACTTACTCGAGCGGCAGCTCTTCTCGCCAAGCAAGCACAAGAGGGGAGCATTGATCCTGAAGCCATCACACCGGAAGATATCGAGAAGAACCTCTATACCGCCGGCCTGCCCGATCCTGATTTGCTTATCCGAACTTCGGGAGAAAAGCGTCTTTCCAACTATCTTCTTTGGCAGATTGCCTATTCAGAGCTCTACATTACACCGGTATTGTGGCCCGACTTTACTCGCTGGGATTTTTTGCGTGCGCTTGTGGCGTATCAAAAGCGTGAAAGACGCTTTGGGGGTGCGCAGTCATGATGGCAGAGAAAAAACAACCTAAAAATATTTTATCGCAGGGCTCTCACGCCACCGAGGCCACCGAAACCGCCGAAACTTCTAAAACGGCTGAAGCCACCGAAACCGTCGAAACCACCGAAACCACCGAAACCGTCGAAACCACTCATCAATTCTCTGAGCAGCCCGCCGGACTGGATAAACAGATTGATAAGCTTGAGAATAGACGCTCCAAAAAGGAACCGCTTCGAGCAGAGGGAAATCTCTTTGGACAGCGTGTTCGCGTTCTAACGGAAAAACTTTTAACGCGGTCTTTGTCGGGTGCCATTTACGCCATTATCGTGCTGGCATGTCTTTATGTTGGCCACGATGCCACAACGGTTCTTATAGCGGCAACGGGTTGGGTATGTTGTTCGGAGTTCTTTCATATCTGCCGGCTGGGCGGACGCATGCCCAATGAGCCTTTGGGACTCACGTTTGCGGTCGTCTTTCCCGTCTTGGCTCATTTTGGATTCTATGGCATGTTCAGCTCCCTGCTCATACTGCTTATACTCTGTGGAGCTTGGTATGTACTGACGCCCCGTGCCAACCTTGCGGATGTTGCGGTAACTTGTTTTGGCCCCATATACACCTCGCTGGCATATTCCACCATAGTGATGCTTCGCTCATACGAGCCGTCATTTTCTGTTCCATGGCTTACCTTGGCCGTTATGGTATCGGTTTGGGCAAATGACTCGTTCGCCTTTTTGATAGGGTCTAAGTTTGGAAAACATAAAATGGCTCCCCGTATTTCTCCTCATAAAAGTTGGGAAGGGTTTTACGGCGGCCTTATAGGATCTGTTTCAGTATGGGTCCTCATAAGCACGTTGAGTCCCACCTTCCATATGCCTATCTGGTGGGGCGTTGTGGCCGGTCTTTTTGAGGGCATTTTTGCGGTTGTTGGCGACCTTTTTGAATCGCGCATTAAGCGTGGTGTCGGTATAAAAGACTCAGGCTCCATAATGCCTGGCCACGGCGGTCTTCTCGATCGTTCTGACTCGATGATTTTTGGGAGCGTAGCTGCTCTGTTATTCTTAAACTTCTCGTTCTATTTCTTGGGAGCGTTTTTGCTTGTATGAGTATCTTTGAGAACACCGCACCGCATGCACCGCGCCGGCGGCCTTTGCGCGTGGCCATATTGGGCTGCTCCGGTTCGGTTGGCCAGCAGACATTGGACGTGTGCCGTCATCATACAGATAGGCTGCAGGTTGTTGCGCTTGCGGTTCACTCTTCGTGTGCAGCGCTTGTTGCAGCGGCGCATGAGTTTCATCCCACATGCGTGGCCGTTGCCGATGAGTCTTGCCGTCATGATGCCCTTCTCGCCAATCTGCCTGCAAACTGTAAGCTTACCTTCGGCTCTGAGGCGGTGTGCGCACTTGCGGAGCTTGAGGACGTGGACTGTGTGGTCAATGCCGTCGTGGGTGAGGTGGGCATCTATGCCGGATATGCAGCACTTACCGCAGGAAAAATTCTTGCCTACGCCAATAAAGAGTCCATTGTGGTCGGCGGCGATCTCCTTATGCCGCTGGTTCGTCCCGGTCAGCTTATTCCCGTGGACTCCGAGCACAGCGCCATCTTCCAATGTCTTGTCGGCGAGAAGCTCTCGGATGTATCAAAAATTTGGCTGACATGTTCAGGTGGACCGTTTTTTGGCAAGTGCCGAGAAGAGCTGGCGCACGTTACCGTTGCGGATGCTCTCGCACATCCAACCTGGTCAATGGGGGCAAAAATCTCCATTGATTCGGCAACGCTTATGAATAAGGGACTTGAAATACTCGAAGCTCATCATCTTTTTGAAACGCCCATCGACGATATTCACGTGTTGATTCATCGGCAAAGCCGTATCCACTCCATGGTTGAATTTGTTGACGGTTCGGTTAAAGGACAGCTTGGCCCCTCTGATATGCGCATCCCCATTCAGTATGCCCTGAGCTATCCCGAGCGCTGGCAGGGGGTTGCCCAACCTGTTTTGTGGGGAACCACCAACCCTCTGACCTGTGCAGAGCCTGATGAGAAGACGTTCGGTTGCCTTGCACTGGCAAAGCAAGCCGGAAGGGCAGGAGGAACTGCACCTTGCGTGATGAATGCTGCGAATGAGATTGCAAATGAAGCGTTTCGTCTCGGTAAAATTAGTTTTCTTGATATTGAGCGTATTGTTTCGTCCGTTATGGAGAAAATTCCAAGAGAGCCCACCGAGAGCATTGCCCAGCTTTCTGAGATTGATGCGCATGCGCGAGCACTTGCTCAGACGTATGTGTTGAAAGGATAAGAGTTGAATATATTGAGTGTCGTATCTCCTGTTTTTTGGGGATTGGTTGTTTTATCGCTTTTGGTATTTGTGCATGAAGCAGGCCACTATCTTGCGGCTCGTGCGTTTGGCGTGCGGGTAACCGAGTTCTTTTTGGGTATGCCGTTTCGCTATAAGCTCTCCTATAAGAGCGCTTCGCATGGAACCGAAATTGGAGTAACTCCGCTGCTTTTAGGTGGTTATACGCGCATTTGTGGTATGGAGGGTGCTGAAAGCGCCAATCTTGCACCAGCGCTTGCCTATGTGCAGAAAAAGGGTCGCGTTACGGTTGGCGAAGTTGCCGCAGAGCTCAACATTGAAAACCGTGTTGCCCATGAAGCCTTAGAGGTCCTTGCAGATTGGGCTGCAATTGAGGCGTATGAGGCGCACAAAACCGGCGAGACGGACAATGGCGAGACGGACAATGAGACCCTTATTCAATATCAAACCCTTGCGCGTGATGCAAAGCTGAGAACCGAATATGATCGTGGTCATGATTTTACCCTTGACGGCTCAACCAAAGCAGGAGAGCCCCATGAGCCACAGATGGATCAAGACGATTTTCTCGCCCAGGAACGCTCTCATACCTACCTTGGCGCCAGCATTCCCAAGCGAATCGTGATGTTACTTGGCGGAATTGTGGTCAATGTGGCCGTTGCTTTGGTTTTGGTTGCAGGATCGCTGATGGTTGTGGGTGTGGCCGTTCCGCAAAATACACCGCAAATAGGTGCCATTGAGGAGAAATCACTTGCGGCGCTCGCAGGCCTTAAGCCGGGCGACACCATTACCGCCATTGATGGAAAAGCGGTGTCTACGTGGACGGATATGAGCGAGGAGATTCACTCGGCGCTGTCTGCGCAACGTGAGATGGTTGTGGCATACACGCGGGACGGTATGAATCTTGAAGTGACCATCAATCCCACTCTCAAGCCGGAGGCAAAGGTTATAGGCATCTCTCCTACAGCAGCTCAGTATCGGCTTTCTCTTTCCGAAGCGGTTATGGCATCGTTTAACTATGCCGGTAAGGTGGCACAGTTTGCAGGAAGCCTTTTGATTCCTACGCAGACTATGAATGTGCTTAATCAATCGTCTTCGGTAGTCGGAATCTCGGTCATGGCATCTCGGGCTGCTGAGTCTGGAATTGCCAATCTTGTTATGATCATCGCCATGATCTCGATGTCTTTGGGTTTTATGAACTTGCTTCCCATTCCGCCCCTTGATGGCGGCAAGATACTGATAGAGATTGTTCAGATAATTATCCGCCGTCCTCTTTCCGTAAAGGTACAAAATATTTTGACCTATATCGGTCTTGCATTCTTTTTGTTCATTTTTGTTGTTGCACTCAAAAATGACATTTTCCGTTTGCTGTTTGGATAGCTGGTGGAGGTATGGCTGAGCTTGCCCGTGAAAAAACACATCCGGTGATGGTGGGGTCTGTGCAGGTGGGAGGCGGCGCTCCGGTATCCGTGCAGTCCATGTGTACCACCAAAACAACGGACGCCGCCGCGACACTTGCGCAAATCAAAACACTTGCAGACGCGGGATGCGAGATAATCCGTGTGGCCATTCCTGACGCACATGCTCTTGCGGGATTTGAAGAGATATGTCAGAAAAGCCCGCTTCCTGTTGTTGCTGACATTCACTTTGATCATAGGCTTGCCATCGAAGCAGCGCATCTCGGTGCTTCTGCACTTCGCATCAATCCCGGAAATATTGGCTCGTGGGAGCGTGTGGATGCGGTTATTGAGGCAGCACAAAAGGCTCATATTCCCATACGTATAGGCGTAAACGCAGGATCTCTTGCAAAAGAATTTGATACACGCCCCGATATGACACTTACAGAAAAGCTGGTAGCATCGGCAAGTTCTTTTGTCGCCCATTTCCATGCACGTGGTTTTGACGATATTGTGCTTTCCGCAAAGGCTCATGATGTCCCCACAACCCTTGCGGTGTATCGGGCACTTTCTCGTGAGCTTCCCCGGATACCTTTACATGTAGGGGTAACCGAGGCAGGAACGCTCCGTCAGGGAACGGTCAAAAATGCCACGGCCGTGGGAATCCTTCTTGAACAAGGAATCGGAGACACCATGCGTCTCTCGCTTACAGCCGACCCGGTGGAAGAAGTGCATGTGGCATGGGAGCTTCTTGCGGCATTAGGTATGCGCCGTAATAAACCTGAGCTCGTGAGCTGTCCTACCTGCGGGCGTTGCGGTGTCAACATGATACCTATTGCGGAAAAGGTATCCAAACGCCTTGAGGACGTTCATGTGCCAATCTCGGTGGCCGTTATGGGATGTGTGGTAAACGGCCCCGGCGAGGCGCGCGGCGTTGATATAGGAGTTGCGTGCGGTAAGGGGAGTGCCGTTCTCTTTGAGAAAGGCGTTCCTACAAAAAAAATTGCCGAAAAAGATATCGTTGATGAGCTTTTTGGTGAAATAGAAGCGCGATTTGTCAAAAAGCCCGACGATGAAGACAAGAATACGTAAACTATAAGAAAACGTGGTGGCGAGAAGGGCTTCTCGTCAGAGTGTGACCGGAAGGAATAACTTTGAAGCACTGGGTAAAAATGTCGTCACTGTATGCGCCGACCTTGAAAGAAGACCCTGCTGAGGCGGTGCTTGCCAGCCATAGGCTTTTGCTTCGTGCGGGCATGATTCGCAAGACCGCTGCGGGGCTCTACAGCTATCTGCCGCTCGCATGGCGCTCTCTTCGCAAGATTGAAGAGATTATCCGTGATGAAATGGACGGCATTGGAGCGCAGGAGATATTGGTTCCGATTCTGACTCCTGCGGAGCTTTGGGAAGAGTCAGGTCGCTGGGACGTATATGGACCTGAGCTCATGCGCCTGCACGATCGCCATGAGCGTAAGTTTGCGCTTGGCCCCACTCATGAGGAGACCTTTACGGATTTGGTGCGCAACGAGCTTAAAAGTTATAAGCAACTGCCGGTAACACTGTATCAAATTCAGGATAAGTTTCGCGATGAAATGCGTCCGCGCTTTGGTCTTATGCGCGGCCGTGAGTTCATTATGAAAGACGCGTATTCCTTCTCGTCTACGCAGGAGTCGCTGCAAGAGTGCTATGACGCCGAGAAGAGAGCATATGCTCGAATCTGTGAGCGTACAAGGATACGTGCTCTGCCCGTTATTGCCGATTCAGGTCAGATTGGCGGAGACACTTCCGTTGAGTTCATGGCGCTTGCCGATGCGGGTGAGGCGGCACTCGTGTATTGCGACTGTGGATATGCAGCCGATACCGAAGCTGCAACCGTGAAGGTTCATGTTGAAGAGGGGGCGGCAGGAGAGCTTGAGAAAGTCGTCACGCCCGAAGTCAGTACCATTGAAGATGTTGCGAAGTTTTTGCACGTTCATGAGGGTGCAACACGCAAGGCGCTGGCACTTATCGACGGAGACGGTCGTCCGGTGGTGTGCTTTGTACCCGGTACTCATGAGCTTAACGAGGTCAAAGGCGAGCATGTCTTTGGCAACTATCACCTTATGAGCGATGAGGAACTCAAAGAAAACGGTCTTGTGAAGGGCTTTATCGGCCCCAAAGATTTGCCTGCCGGTGTTCGCGCGGTAGCGGACGTTTCTTTAAAAGATTCCGAGTGGTGGCTTATCGGTGCAAACGAGAAGGACTTCCACTTTACACACGCAAAACTTGGACGTGATTTTGAGATTGATGCGTGGGTGGATGTGGTGACGGCTCGTGAGGGAGACCTTTGTCCTGTGTGCGGCCGACCCCTTCATGAAGCGCGCGGCATTGAGGTTTCGCAGGTCTTCCAGCTGGGAACCAAATACTCCGAGGCACTTGGCGCAACGTTTACCGCTGAGGATGGCACCGAGCAGCCGTTCCTGATGGGCTGCTACGGTATTGGTGTTTCTCGCCTGCTTGCGGCTGTTGTCGAGCAGCACAACGATGAGCACGGTATTATCTGGCCGGTGTGCGTTGCTCCGTATGAGGTGGAAATTGTTCCTCTGAGCGTTGGTGATGATACGGTTTGGCCGGTTGCCAAGCAACTTGCCGATTCGTTTGTTGAAGCGGGTCTTGAAACCGTCGTGGACGACAGAGACGAGCGTCCCGGTGTAAAGTTTGCTGACGCCGATCTTATCGGTTTGCCGTGGCAGGTTATTGTAGGCAAGCGTGGCGTTGCAAACGGTGTGGCTGAGGTCAAAAACCGAGAAACCGGTGAGCGCGTTGATGTGGCACTTGATGAGGTTGCCGCATGGCTTGTTGCCCGCATCGCTCCACTCAGGCAGCTGTAGAGGGGCGAGAAGGGCTCTCGGAAGCATTTTTTGGATGCAATCTGAGTTTCTCGCTTGCGTGATATGCGTACTCTGATATAGTAGTTCCGCACCACTTCCGGGGAATTAGCTCAGCTGGGAGAGCGCATGACTGGCAGTCATGAGGTCAGGGGTTCGATCCCCCTATTCTCCACCATACATGACAGGCGGCGGGAGACCGTCGCCTTTTTTATACGGGCTCATGGCGCAACGGTTAGCGCAGAGGACTCATAATCCTTGGGTTGTAGGTTCAAATCCTACTGGGCCCACCAACTATTCAACCTGGCAGGATTTTATCTGTCAGGTTTTTCTGGTTTTTGGGTCTTTTTGTAAAATATCAGCCGGAACTTAGAGGATGCGGCGGCAACACAGTAGCAACACAGTAGCGACGCAGTTGCGATGTGTTTGAAAATATTATGGTTTCTGAAAGACGTGAGGGTAGAATATGTAGTGGTGCTATACCTCTCGTATTGCTTTTCAAATGAAAGGGGAGTTATGACTCCTGAAACTCGTGCAATGAAGCTCGTCAGCTTGTTTTTGTTGATTGGTGGTCTTTTGGGTCTGGTAACCGTGGTAGTTGCGGTTATCGAAAACGGACCGAAACTTGACTCGGCACTTTTTCTCTTTGCGTGCATGATTGCAATTCTTGAAGGCGGATATGCGGCTCGAGCCGCCAATGTTCCCAACCAAGCAGTAGATGCGTTTTCAATGCTTTTAGGAGCAACTGCGGTGTTGGCAGTCATTACGGTCATTCAGATAGTGGTGGCTCAGAGTCTTACGGTATTGGGTGTCGAACAGCTGGTTCTTCTCGCCTTATCGGTCTTTGTTACCTTTGGGTCTCGCAGAGTAAAAAAGTCCATCGAAGCAAAATAGGCAATTTTACATACATAATTGCGTAAGAAACTAGCATTATGGGTTGCTTTTTGATATGATTTGCAAGCGCTAATCGGGCGATTAGCTCAGGGGTAGAGCAA
This sequence comes from Atopobiaceae bacterium, assembly GCA_024691995.1. GTDB lineage: Bacteria > Actinomycetota > Coriobacteriia > Coriobacteriales > Atopobiaceae > Lancefieldella. The sequence goes on from JAILNA010000008.1 coordinate 303,892, forward strand.
TGCCTTCACACGGCAGAGGTCACAAGTTCAAATCTTGTATCGCCCACCATTAAAACACAAGGTCAGAGGGTATATTTGCTCTCTGACCTTTTTCATTGTGCCCCAATTATGCCCCAATTGTGCCCCACGCTGTAAAAAAATGTGCCCCACGAGGTCGTCGTAGGGCACCTTTGAAGGTTTGTTCTTAGTTCTGCATATTTTCTCTTGGAGTATGCATACAGCCCTCCGAGACTCACTACCTCAAAAATGTGTACAGTGGGAGGAAATTCTCGATTGTTAGATCTGTGTATCTATATAAAGTGTATTGAAGTGAGTACATATCTTAGGGACTGGTAATAGAGGTAACTTCTTATGAAAATATATTATGAGCATGGAAAACTCAAGATAAGAAGCATGCTAGAAAGTGATGCTCAAGCAATCATTGAGGTATTTCAATCATATGGATGGAATAACAAAATAGAAACTTACTCCGGATATTTTAAAGACCAAGAAGTGGGTACTCGTAGTGTTTATGTAGCAGAATACGATAGCAAAATAGCGGGATACGGTACGTTGCTTTTTTCCGCTGAGAGTGGACCGTGGAAAGAAAAAGGCAAACCAGAAATATCAGATTTGAGAGTATTCGATGCATATCAGCAAAAGGGTATAGGAAGTGCCATCTTAAACGTAATAGAAGAAGATGTCGCAAGGTTTTCAGATGAGATTACTCTTGCCGTAGGGCTTCATTATGGATATGGAAATGCTCAACGGCTGTATGTAAAAAGAGGATATGTACCTGACGGATCTGGAGTGTGGTACAACTCAGAGGTTCTCGAACGGTATGCCGATTGTTGCAATGACGACTCGCTGCTTTTGTATATGAGTAAAGCGCTCAAGTAGTATCGGGTAATCGTTGCGTAGCCGATAGTAGATATCGAGTGGCCGTTAAAATCACCGACAAATCGCTTTTTTTTGGAAAAGGCACCAAATCGGGTGTTTAGTGGTGGCTTGATTTACCACTAAACGCTCAAATCCCGAAAAAACCACCACTAAACATCGTTTTTACGGGAAAAACCACCACTAAATAGTTGATTTCCGGCAGATTTCAGAAATTTTCGTTTAGTGGTGAAATGGTGTCTTGCAAAGACTTCGGTGTGAGTACACAAGCGCATAGGCGAGAAGACAAACGGGCATAGAGTTTTACGTTATACCTAAGGATATGCCATATAATAGACAGCTGCATTTCGAGAATTCGGGAGTCCTTTTGATTGCACTGGCAGATAAAATTTCAAAGTCATTTGGCGGACGCATCCTCTACTCAGGCGCAACGCTCCAGCTAAACGCTGGTGAGCGCTGGGCGCTTGTCGGCCCTAATGGCGCCGGCAAAACAACGCTTCTGAAAATCATCATGGGACAAGAAACTCCCGATGAAGGAACGATCTCCTTTGCGCGCGATACTACCATCGGCTATCTTGAGCAAGAAACAGAGCTCATGGGGGAGAAGACGGCACTTCAAGAGGTCATCGATTCGGCGCACGAAATCAAAACGTGGGAGCGCAAGGTGGCCAAGCTTTCGCAAGAGATTGCCGAGACTCCTGAAGGTCCAAAGCTCACGAAGATCCTTGAAGCCTATGGTCATGCCATGGAGCGCTTTGAGCGTTTGGGCGGCTATGAGCTGGAGGCCCGGGCGCGTCAAATCCTTGGCGGCCTCGGTTTTCCAGTGGAGGACTTTGACAAGCCCGCCAAAGAGTTTTCGGGCGGCTGGCAGATGCGCATCTCTCTCTCAAAGCTGCTCCTGCGCCATCCCGATCTGTTGCTGCTCGATGAGCCTACCAACCATCTTGACCTTGAATCGGTTCAATGGCTGGAGAAGTTTTTGGCCGCCTACGACGGTGCGGTACTTCTTGTCTCACACGACCGCACCTTTATGGACGCTTGCGTAAGCCATGTGGCCGCGCTGGAAAATCGCATGTTGGTAACCTATACCGGCAACTACTCCGGATACCTGCACCAGCGCGAGGAAAACCTTGAGCAGCTCCGCGCCAAGCGCTCGGCTCAGGAGCGCGACATTGCCCACATGGAAGTGTTCATCGAACGTTTTCGCTACAAGCCGACAAAGGCGCGGCAGGTGCAGGAGCGTGTGGCAAAAGTCGAGAAGATCAAGCAAGAGCTGGTGGTGCTTCCGGAGCAATCTCATCACGTACATTTTCGGTTTCCTGATCCGCCGCGTACGGGGGATACCGTCATTTCACTTGAGAACGTCTCTAAATCCTATGAGGACAATCTTGTCTACCAAGATGTTGACCTGAAGCTCTATCGGGGCGACCACGTGGCGCTTGTCGGCCCCAATGGTGCCGGAAAATCAACGCTTATGAAGCTCATGGCGTACAAGATTTCCCCTGATACCGGGCAAATTGAACTTGGCCAAAACGTCAGTGAAGCCTACTATGCCCAGCATCAGCTTGAAGAGCTTGATCCCGCAAACACCGTCATGGCGGAACTTGATTCGGTGGCTCCCGGCTGGACTACCAGCGAGGAACGCCGTCTTTTGGGAGCCTTTCTGTTCCACGGCGATGATGTCGAGAAGCGCGTCCAGGTTCTTTCCGGAGGTGAGCGTGCTCGTTTGGCTCTTGCCAAGATGCTTGTATCGCCGGATCCTCTGCTCTTACTTGACGAGCCCACCAATCACTTGGATATTGATTCGGTTGATGTGCTTGAAAAGGCTCTTGTTGACTTTCCCGGAACTATCGTCCTCGTCAGTCATGACGAGCATTTGGTCAGGGCACTTGCAAACAAGGTCGTTGACGTGCGCGACCACAAAATCACGGTGTACGAGGGCGACTACGAGTATTTCTGTTTCAAACGGGCCGAACTTGAGGCAGCAGAGGCTGTGGGTACAAAAAATGGAGCAGCCGACGCGGGTGCTCTGAAGCACAAAGCGCCTACTGCGTATGGCTCTGACGGAGCTCGCGCAGAAAAGCACCATGAGGCTTCGGTTAGCACTTCTCGCAATGTGAAGACAAAAGAGCAACGTCGCGCTGAGGCAGAAGAGCGCAATCGCAAGAACCGTGCACTGCGCGATACAAAGAAGCGCCTCAAAGAAGTCGAAGCCGCTCTTGAGCCGGCACATCAACGCTACGATGAGCTCATGGCTTTGATGGCGGACGAAGACCTCTACAATGATGCGGAAAAGTTTGATGCGTGCATGGCGGAATACAACGCGCTCGCAAAAAAGATTCCCGCGCTTGAACAAGAGTGGCTCGAACTCTCAGAGAAGATGGAGGCAAACGCTCATGAGTAGGTCTTCTCGCAGCGTGAGAGGCGCAATAAAGATAATTCTTCGGGTGATACTGTTTTTGGCATGTGCGCTGGCAGTTTTTTATGGAATTATTTTGACGGTTGATATCATAAAACCCGACATGCTGCGCGTGTGGCAGCTGCACTTTGACGGTTTTGCCACGAGGCTTTTACCGCGGACGCTTGCCGGTCTGTATGTGTTCCCTTTGCCAACGGGTGGCGTGCTGCGCGGGGATTATTTAATTGTTGTTATCATTGCTATAGCCGCCGCGTGGGGTGCTTCGCGTGTGGCGAGAAGTACAAGGTAAGAAGAAAGGCTTCATGTGACTCATGCATATAACGGCATTCAATGGATTGCAATACTTGTCCATGTCATAGTGCTCTTTTTTGCCATTATTTTTCACGAGATCGCTCATGGATATGTTGCATATCTTTGCGGCGATCCAACGGCAAAAAATGCAGGACGTTTAACGCTCAATCCGGTGGCTCATATAGACCCCTTTGGCTCGGTTATTCTGCCGGCAATCTGTGCAATTCTCGGTTGGCCGGGATTTGGGTATGCAAAACCCGTTCCATATAATCCCAACAACTTACGGCGACGCAGGATAGATGAGGTTCTTGTGGCGCTTGCCGGCCCGCTTTCAAACCTTCTGCAGGCTGCCCTTGCTGCGGGTATCTATCGTATTTTGATTGGTTTTGTTCGGAATAACCCCGCGTGGGCCATGGCGCATATAGATCTGTTGGCCGCGTGGATCATTCCGATACTTTCAACCATAATCATTTCAAACATTGTACTTGCGGTTTTCAATCTGATCCCTCTGCCACCGCTTGATGGCTCCAAGTTGCTGCTTTTGATATTGCCCGAAGACGCCCGTCAAAAATTTTACAGAATCGAGCCGTATTGCATGATTGCACTCATGGCGCTTCTCTGGTTTGCCCCTGAAAAGATCAATGCGATTATCGATACGGGCGTATCGTTCTTTATGAAACTTATGGTCGGTTAAGATGTCATATCGGGTAAAAACAGCCACCTATTCCGGCCCGTTTGATCTTTTGCTTCAGCTTGTAAGCCGTCAGAAGGTGGCCATAGGTTCCATATCCATCTCGGAGGTTGCCGACCAATATCTTGCAGAGGTTGAAACCATGCGAGATCTTGACTTGGATGTCGCGTCCGACTTTGTATTGGTTGCCGCTACTTTGTTGGATATGAAGGCGTCCGCCCTCGTTCCTGAAGACGCATCTTTGCGTGTAGACAAGGACGACGATGAGGATGAAGACCTTTTTGAAGGACTTTCTCCCGATGAAGCTCGGGAGGTGCTGATCGCACGACTTATTGCCTATAAGCAGTTTAGAAATGCCGGCGCAGCGCTTGGTGCTCGGGCAGAGGCCGAGAAGCGCATGTTTGCCCGCAGTGTGGGGCCCGATCCTGAGTTTTTGAATCTTATGCCGGATTATCTTGAAGGCATTACGCTCAGAAGTCTTGCCGTTATTTGCGCGGATATTGATTCACGCAGGGAGACCTTTCTTCTGGAGGCAGAACATGTGGCTCCGCGGAGACTTCCCGTGGCACTCACGGTTGCTTCGGTTGATCGCCTTACGCGCTCACGTGGTCACGTGAGGTTTTCTGAACTTCTCGACGGTCAAGATGCGCCTGAGATCGTGGTAACTAATTTCTTAGCCGTTCTTGAGCTCTTCAAGCGCGGACTTGTGCGTGTAACTCAAAACGCTTTGTTTGGTGATATTGAAATTGAACATATCGAAGGCACGGATCCATACGAGTTTGATGCGTCTGTACTTTCGGAGTATGAAACAGAGGATGAAGTGTAATGGAAGCCGATCTGAAAACACTCGACAGCGGTTCTTTGAAGCCCTCTCTTGAAGCCTTGCTCCTTGTGGCATCAGATTCCGTACCGGCAACGGAGCTGGCAAAGATAACCGGTGTCGCTCCTGGCGAGGTGGCTTCTGCCCTTGCAGAGCTTTCCGTTGAATACGCGGAAGCGAACCGTGGATTTCAGCTGAGAGAAGTTGCCGGTGGCTGGCGACTTTTTACGCATCCCGCCTTTCACGACCTTGTGGCTGATTTTGTGCTTTCCTGGGATACACGCCGGCTTTCTCAGGCTGCCTTGGAGACTCTTGCCGTTATTGCATATCATCAGCCGGTCACGCGAGAAGGGGTCCGTGCGATTCGCGGCGTTAATTCTGATGGCGTTATCTCTTCTCTTTGCGAGAAGAACCTCGTGCGAGAAGTTGGTAGAGACGCGGCTCATGGGCAGGCAATCTTGTACGGAACAACGGCACTTTTCTTGGATCGTTTTGGTCTTAAATCGCTGAGGGAGTTGCCGCCTCTGGAAGATTTTGCGCCCGATGAAGAGTCAAAGCAGTTTATTCGCGAGCGTCTTTCGGGCAGAAGCATTTCCTCAACGCTCGAAGAGGCGGCCGAAGATCTCGCGGAAGAACAAGAACTTTTGCGTGAAGACTATACCGATGACGATATTGACGACATCGGTCATATTGATGGCATAGATTATGATGCTGAGATTTTTGACACGCCGAGAAGCACGTCACGTGGTGCGCGAGGAAGCGTGTCGGATGGTTCGCTTGAGGACGATGAATAACGTGGAGGGTGAGCGTATTGTACCCATGCGCCTGCAGCGCTTTTTGGCGCGAGCGGGTGTGGCAAGCAGACGCGGCTCTGAGCGTCTTATGACAGAAGGTCGCGTACGTGTCAACGGTGTTGTGGTCAGTGAGTTGGGCAGTAAAGTTGATCCGATAAGCGATACAGTAGAGGTGGACGGACATATTGTCAGCATTGCCGATGCACCGGTATATCTTATGCTGAACAAGCCCGAGGGATACCTTACAACCATGAGTGACCCGCAGGGACGTCCCACCATCAAAACCATGGTTCCAACTAAGCGCTATCCCGGTCTTTTCCCGGTTGGCCGTCTGGATATGGATACGTCGGGGCTTTTATTGTTTACCACCGATGGCACCATGGCGCAGGAGCTCCTGCATCCTTCTCGCCACGTATGGAAGCACTATCTGGCGCTTGTTTTGGGAGTGCCCACTGAAGCCGAGTTGGAGCAGCTGAGGCGCGGTGTTATGCTTGATGACGGTATGGCTCAGCCGGCAAAAGTTGAGCTGAGAGATGACCTTATGGAGCTTCACGGAACGTCTCGATATCCCCAAAACCCAAACAAGCCTCAAAACGCCATCGTAGGGATTTGGATTCATGAAGGCAGAAAGCATCAGGTCAAAAAGATGATGAGTGCCATTGGGCACCGTGTGTTGGTTTTGCACAGAGACGCCTTTGGTCCGTTAAGGCTTACCGATGTTGAAGAGGGTTGTTGGCGAGAGCTGAGAGACGAGGAAATTACGGCTCTGCGAGAGCAGACAAGTGCGGATAAAGAGGATGCCGATGAGTGACGGTAAGGAGAGGCCGGTGAGTGGCATTACGCATCGCATACTGTTTATGCGTCATCCCGAAACCATTGCCAATACGCAAGGTTTTCTCTCCGGCAGACGAGATGTACCTCTTACGGAAAATGGTGTCATTCAAAGAGATCGTGCGGTTGAGGCGCTTGTGGCATTTAAGCCGGATCGCATTTGGACAAGTCCGCTTTCACGTTGTCGCGATATGGGACAGATGGCGGCACAACGCTTGGGACTTACGCTTAAGGTAAAGAATGACCTGGCAGAAATAGATTTTGGCATTCTTGAAGGCGTCTCTTTTGCCGAGGCTCGCACGGTGTTGGCTCCGTATGGCCTGACATTTCCATGGGGCTCGGACGAGCAAAATCACTCACAGCCCGCACCTTATGCAGAGTCGTATGAAGCGGTACGTGTTCGCTGCCAGCACATCCTTGATGAGCTGATAGCATTGGACGGACGTACGGTCTGTTTGACGCATGGCGGATATCTTCGTTGTATGATGGGTCAAATTCTCAAAACTCCTGCAAATATCGCGTGTGGCGTACATCTTGCCAACACATCTTCTGTTTATTTCACCTCAAACGGAGGAAATGACTTAAAATTAGGCGGTTTTAATCTTGATCCGCAAGAAGTGATATACGCTTCAACAACACCCAGTATCTATGACTCTCGTAACATTTGGGGAGTTCACAAGGAGGACGCATGATCGTTGCAATTGACGGGCCCGCAGGTTCAGGAAAATCCACCGTTGCCCGTGCGCTCTCTCAGCGCTTAAACCTTGTCTTTTTGGATACCGGTGCCATGTATCGTTCGGTGAGTGTTATTTGTCTTGAGAAGGGCATCTCTCTTGACGATACGGAAGCCATTATCAAAGAGGCTCGTGAAATTCAGATCACCTTTGGAAATTCACCTGAGGGTCAGACTGTTTTTGCGAATGGACACAATGTCACTCAGGCTATCCGGACCCCTGAAATTGATGCGTGTGTTTCTCGCGTTGCGGCCATTCCCGAGGTTCGTGAGGCTATGGTTGTCCTTCAGAGGCGCGCCGGTGAGGCGGGAGATGTGGTAGCCGAGGGACGGGATATCGGAACGGTCGTATTTCCCAAAGCAGAAGTTAAAGTATTTCTGACGGCAGACCCTGAAGCCAGGGCTCACCGACGGGCGGTACAGCGAGAAGGAAAAGATACTGCAACAAATGCTTCCGCAACTGCCGATGCGGCAGAAGAGAAGAAAATTCTCGAGGATATCAAAGCGCGCGATGAGGCAGACTCTTCCAGAAAGGTTGCCCCTCTGAAGCCTGCGCCCGATGCGCACCATATTGACTCTTCACACATGACGCTCAATGAAGTTGTAGATGCCGTTGTTGCACTTCATCCGGGTCTTCAGGAGCGGGATCGGCATGCACCGCGTACCTCTCGCCACCAAAGCACGCATGAAACAAAAACATCCTCTTCAGACGATAGCGAGTCTCACAGATCGGCTGATCAGAAGAGAAAAGGTACGCGCCAAAAAAAGAGCGGGGATAAGAAACTTAAGGCATTTAGGGGCAATTCGTGTGACGATTACTTTGACACGGGGCTCTTGAACTTTCCGCTTCCGGCAAAAATCTTTTTACGGATTGCCATTTTTGTTCTTATGGTAGTGACAAAACTCTGGTTTCGCTGGAGTATTGCCGGTTCCTCATTGCTCAAAGACGACAAACGCCCGCGCGTTATCATCATGAACCATCCGTCGATGTTTGATCCGGTGATGATGGTTGCCTATCTCATGTGGCACCGTATTCCCGTTCGTACTATCTACAAGAGCGAGTTTGATAAAAACCCACTGGTAAAATGGTTGTTTTCTCGCGTGGGTGCGATTCCTGTTGAGCGCGGAAAGGCCGACATGAAAGCAATCAGGCGCTCGGTGGCGGCGATTGGTCGAGGAGAATGCCTGTTGATTTTCCCCGAGGGAACGCGTATCCGCGACAATCACATACGTCCTGAAATTCATGGTGGCTTTGCACTCATTGCCCAGCTTGCGGGCTGCGACGTTCAGCCTGCGGCTATTTTTGGTGCCTTGGACATCAAGCGTGCAAACTCGCCTATAATTCGACCCGTTAAGATTTGGGGTTTGGCGGGAGAGCGTATCAGTTTTGCTGATCTAGAGACCACTAAGCGCAAAGATCAAGCTCGGGAGATGGAAGAGCTTGGTATGGATCGGGTATATGAACTCAGAGATCAGCTGATGCGTGAGCATCCTGGGAGGAATTAGTTGTGCCCACCATTAGAATTGCAGATGAAGCAGGTGCTTGTTACGGCGTTGAGAGAGCTCTTGAAATGGTCGAAGCGGCGCTTGAGGAGGGAGCCGCTCCGGTAAAAACCCTTGGTCCTCTGATCCACAACCCAAAGGTGGTCAAATCCCTTGATAGGCGAGGAGTTCAGGTTGTGGACTGTGCAAAAGATGCTGCGGGATCTGCGCTTTTGCTGCGCACTCACGGGGTTACTCCTGAAGAAGAGCGCTTGGCGCGCACTGATTGCGCGGAGGTTATGGATGCAACCTGTCCTTTTGTAAAGAAAACTCATGCGGCCGCAGAACGTCTGGCGAGTGAAGGCTATGCCGTGTATGTGGTTGGCGAGGCAGGTCATCCTGAAGTAGAAGCAACCCTTGCACACGTCCCGGGTGCTACCGCCATTGACTCCGTCTCTGAGGTAGAGGCACGTGCACGAGAATTTCAAGATGCACGCAGAGTTGGGTTGGTTGTGCAGACAACGATGTCGGCCGCTCGACTGCGCGAGGTTGTTGGCGCTCTTTTGCCGCTCGTGGAAGAACTTCGTGTAATGAATACCATTTGCGAGGCTACGGCGGGCCATCAGCAATCATGTGAGCGTCTTGCAAAACGCTCTGACGTAATGATTGTGATAGGGGGTCGAAATTCTGCAAATACTACGAGGCTTGCAGAGATTTCGTCTCAGTTTTGCCGCAAAACACACCATATTGAGGGAGCGGAAGAGCTTCTCGCCAACTGGTTTGACGGAGCGCAAGACATTGGCATCACCGCCGGCGCCTCAACCCCGGCCGCTCAAATTAGAGCCGTTAAAGATGCAATTTCACAGATGGTGGAGAAACACTAAGAGACGCATCATGGTAACATGATAGTGTCTGTACATACATTCAAGGAGAGTTATGCCTAAGCCTATTGTTGCTGTTGTAGGCCGTCCAAATGTCGGTAAATCAACCTTAGTAAATCGCCTTGCTCAAAGACGCGAGGCCATTGTGCACGAGTCTCGCGGCGTTACGCGCGATCGCTCATATCATGATGCCGATTGGAACGGACGTGAGTTTTGTCTTATTGATACCGGCGGCATTGAATCCGTGAAGTCAAAGGATCAATTTGCACCGCACATTCGTGAGCAGGCGCTCCTTGCGTGTGAAGAAGCCGACGTCATTGTGTTTGTCGTTGACGGCAAAACGGGCATTACCGATGAAGACGAAGAAGTGGCTCGCATTGTGCGGAGGTCTGACAAGCCGGTCTTTTTAGTGGTCAACAAGAAGGATAATCCCGAAACCGAGCAAGACGGGCTGTGGGACTTTTATGCCCTTGGTGTAGGAGAACCCCTTCCCATTTCTGCCTCGCACGGCATTGGTACGGGAGACTTACTTGATGGTATCGTGGCGGAGTTTCCCGAAGAGAGAGAAGAGCCGGAAGACGACAGTATCATACGCTTGGCCATTATCGGAAGACCCAACGTAGGGAAATCGTCTCTTGCAAACCGCTTGGCAGGCAAGAAGCGCTCCATCGTCTCTGATGTTGCGGGCACTACGCGCGATGCGATAGACACAATGATTATGTGGAAGGGCCAGCCCATATGCCTTGTGGACACCGCGGGTATGCGCCAGAAGAGTAAGGTGCATGAAGACGTTGAATATTACAGCCTGCTTCGCGGACTTCGGGCAATGGATAGAGCCGACGTGTGTCTTTTGGTAATTGACGCAACGGTCGGCGTTACCGAGCAGGATCAAAAACTCGCCAATATGGCCGTTGAGTGTGGGTGTGCGCTGGTAGGACTTTTGAACAAGTGGGATCTTATCGACACTGAGGAAAAGCAAGCAGAGGTGGCCGCTTCGGTGGACAAGCGCATGTCTTTCTCGCCGTGGATTCCGTTTATTCGTGTGTCTGCATTGACGGGCAGAGCGATTGATAAGGTGCTCGGCGCCGCGCTGGCTGCGGCAGGCGCACGTGCTTCTGAGATCCGCACCTCAAAGCTGAATGATCTTCTCACTCGGATTCGTGAGGGCGGACACAGCGTATCCGACAAAGGACGCCGCCTTAAGATTCACTATGCGACGCAGACCGGATCAAAACCTCCGGTAATTTCGTTTTGGTGCAATGCTCCCGACCTTGTTGACGACAATTACGAGCGGTTTATTGAAAACCGTCTGCGGGAGTGCTTTGATTTGACGGGAACTCCGCTGCGCCTAAAGTTTCGTAAGAAAGCTGAGGCATAGGTATGGCAAGCATTTTTGTTATTTTACTTCTCGGTGTCGGTGCCTTTTTTGTGGGAGGCATTCCCTTTGGGCTTATCATCGCCCGGCTGTTGGCACACGAGGATATCCGAAGCGTGGGATCCGGCAATATCGGTACTACCAACGTAGCGAGAAGTGCCGGAAGTACGGCGGGTGTGCTCACGCTTGTATGTGACGCCGGCAAGGGCTTCTTAAGCGTTTGCGTGGCACGTCTTATCCTGTCTTCCGTGGTGGATGGCGGATCGGTTGCGCTTGACCTCGAAGGTGCATATCACTGGGCAATTTCGTTTGTATATGCGTGTTGTGTCCTAGGACATATATTTTCTCCCTTCCTCCATTTTCACGGTGGAAAAGGTATTGCGGTTGGCTTTGGCGGAGGTTTGGCGCTTAATTGGCCAATGGCAGTCATGGCTTTTCTTGTCTTTTTGGCGCTTGCTTTGCCAACGCAGTATGTTTCGCTTGGTTCGGTGGGCGCTGCCGTGGCCATCGGTGTCTTTGCGATTATTTTCGGTGAGCCGCCGTTTTCCGTGCTGTGCATCTTAGTGGTCGGTGCCACTGTGGTATGGGCACACCGCGAAAACCTGAGCCGCCTGTCGCAGGGGAGCGAGCGAAAATTCAGTATTGGATCAAAAGACTTTGGCGAGAAACCCATTGAAGAAGATAAGGAAAAACCGCATATTCAGCATCCTTCCGCCAAAAAGGCACAGCTTTTGGGGAATCAGCCTCAAGAGAGACGCAGCGTCCGTAGGGAAAAGGGCACACGATGAAGCGTGTCTGTGTTGTTGGATCGGGTTCTTGGGGAACCGCGTTTTCCACACTCTTGGCAGCTACGTGTGAGACGATAGTCATGTGGTCTCGTGAGGACGTAATTGCAGAAAGCATAAGGTCAGAGCATAGAAATTGCCTTCATTTACGCGATGCTCTTTTGCCGGAAAATATCGTTGCCACAACTTCTCAAGAAGAAGCGGTGTCTGGGTCTGAAGCTGTTGTACTTGCCACTCCGTCGGCTTTCCTGCGCTCTACCTGCGCTTTATTGGTTCCATATATTGATACTCAAGTTCCGATATTGGTACTTTCAAAAGGCATGGAAGCACACTCTCATAAGCTCATGCATGAAGTTGTCGCTGATGAGCTTGGGCATCCGGAACGAATTGCGGTTCTTTCAGGCCCCAATCACGCAGAAGAGGTTATCGAGAAGAGCTTTTCTGCGGCAGTTGTTGCCTCCGAAGATCTTACGTGTGCCAAGCGGTTTCAGAAAGCCATTTCGTGTCGAGAGTTCAGGACGTACGTAAGTGACGACGTGAGAGGCGTGGAAGCGTGCGCTGCCGCCAAAAACGTGGTTGCCATTGCCTGTGGCGTTGCAGTCGGAAGCGGTGCGGGAGACAATACGCTTGCGGCTCTTATGACGCGAGGTATTGCTGAGCTCGGCCGTATCGTTGTGGCACTTGGGGGAAACCCACTCACATGCATGGGTCTTGCCGGTATGGGAGATTTGGTAGTTACGTGTACTTCTCGCCATTCTCGCAATAGAAGCTTTGGTGAGGCGCTGGTAGGAGGGGAAACTCTCGATACATACCAGAGTCGCACTCATATGGTGGTAGAAGGCGCTCAGGCGGTAAAGGGTCTGTATGAACTCGGACACCAAAAGCATATTGAAATGCCGCTTACCGATGCGGTTCATGCCATTTTGTATGAAGGTGCCTCTATTGACGCAGTTGTTGCAAATCTTATGGATCGTATGCCTTGCAACGAATTTTATGGTATTGAGTGATGGGAAGGTATATGAATAACGTCTATATTGCTCCATCGGTTCTTTCGGCTGATTTTACCCGGCTTGCTCATGAGCTGGAAAGCATCAAGAGCGCTGACTATATCCACTATGACGTGATGGACGGACATTTTGTGCCAAACATTTCATTTGGCCCGGCCATTATGAAGGAAGCACAAAAGGCAACTCAGATGCCGTTTGACGTGCATCTTATGGTTACCAATCCTGCAGAGATCATCCCTTTGTTTTTGGATCTTGGCGCGGACATCGTTACCTTTCATATGGAGGCAACGCCTCACGCCCATCGACTTGTGCATCTTATACGCTCTGCCGGTGCTCGGGCAGGTATTGCCATCAACCCGGCAACGCCGGTCTGTTTGTTGGAAGACATCATCGAAGACGTTGATTTGGTACTCGTTATGAGCGTGAATCCGGGATTTGGCGGGCAGAAGTTTATTCCGGGCACATATGCCAAGATTCGACAAGTTAAGGAGTTGTGTAAAAACCATCAGGTTACACCTCTTATTGAGGTTGACGGTGGCGTCAGTGCGGCAAATGCTTCCGAGCTTGTGAGCGCAGGTGCAACCATGCTGGTTGCCGGAAGCGCCATTTTTAAGGCAGACGACAGAGAGGTTGCAATTTCCGAATTGAAACATGAGGCCCGTTTGGGCAATAGTACGCAGGCATAAGAGGGGATCACAACAAACTATGCCATACCTATATCTTGACTACGCTGCTTCCGCACCAACAAGATCTTCCGCTCTTCTTGCCGAGAAAACCTATGAAAACTCAGCGTTTGCGGGAGTTAATCCAAATTCTTTGCATACCTTGGGTCGCCAAGCTGCACGTGCACTTGACGCTGCGCGTAAAGATCTCGCACAGGCGGCAGGAGGAGGCTTTAGAGCTCCTGACGTTATCTTTACCTCAGGAGGTACCGAAGGCAACAACCTTGCGCTTCTCGGCATTGCTGAGGGGGTGCGTCAAAAAGATCACACGCGGACCGTTGTTGTGATATCAGCCATTGAGCATGAGTCGGTCTTGGATACCGCGCCGGTACTTCGCGATCGAGGGTTTGACGTGCGTATCGTTAAGCCTAACCGTCAAGGGAAGATTGAACCTCAGGCACTCAGTGAACTATTTGATGCGTCCGTTGCTCTTGTGAGCATTATGTATGCGAACAATGAAACAGGAGTTATACAGCCGATAAGAGAGCTTTCTCAAATGGCACATCAGTATGGTGCATTTTTTCATACCGACGCGGTCCAGGCCTTTGGACGCATTGCTTTGCATCTTGACGACGTAGATGCGCTTACGATTACCGCACACAAACTTGGTGGTCCCATTGGTATTGGAGCCGAACTTATTCGTTCCCGTACGCCGTTGAGACCGCAAAGCTATGGCGGCGGACAAGAACAGGGGAGACGCCACGGGACGCAGGCGGTTCGCGGAGCGCTTGCATTTGCCGCAGTGGCGCGTGAGTGTACGGAGCGGCTTAGCGCAACACAGAACACCGTTTCAACGCGAGCGGACCATCTTTACCAGCGTTTATGTGCTTCTCGTAAAATTGAGCCCACAACTTCCACCGTTATTGGGGACGATCATCTGCCGGGAACCGTGAGCATTCTTGTTCCCAGTATGGATTCGGAATCGTTGGTACTCGCGCTTGATCAGGCAGGATTTGAAGTTTCGGCAGGCTCTGCCTGTTCTTCAGGATCGCTTGAGCCAAGCCATGTTTTATCGGCCATGGGAATTTCTCGCCAGAAGGCTCTGGGGTCTTTGCGGATTTCATTTGACGAAAGAGTTTCAGAAGAAGAGCTTGAGAGCTTTGCGGAGACACTTTTAGGACTTGTTGAGTGAAAGACTACCTTGTAAATTCTGAGGTCTTCTTCAGTTAACTGCGTTACTCTAGTATGTGAACATAATCGTATAAGGAGGGAATATGAGCGAATCTATGTTATTGGTGCAGCTCCAAACCATTGATCTTAAACTGCTTAAAGCCGCCTCAACCCTCGCTGCCATGCCGCAACATAAGCGACTTGAAACTATTGAACTTGCAAAAAAGAAGCTTTCAAGTGAGTACAACAAGATAGTTGGCCTTCGTAAGGACGCGGAACTTGAGGTCAAAGATCTTGAAAGTCAGCATGAAACATATCAGAAAAAAGAGCAGGAAACTCAAGAGCGCGCAGCCGCTGAAACTGACTATCGTGCCATTCAAGACTATGATCAGCAGCTCTCTACGCTGGCAAAAGCACTTGAGAAGACGAGCTTTAAGCTTATGGAGGCTCAGAAGGTATTACAAAAGCTGAAGCATACCGAAGCAGGAGCCGAGACAATGTTTACCAAGCTTAATGCTGAGCTTGAGACTACACATAAGGCTCTTGTCGTTGATACGGCTTCACTTCAAAGTCGCGTGTTAAAGCTTAAAGACGAACGTGAGCATGTGGTCTCTCAACTTTCCGAAGACACGCTGACAACTTACGAAAACGCACGCAAACGTTTTAAGGGTCTGGCGGTTGAGTATCTTGACGGCAATACACCCAGCATCTGTCGGGTGACATTGCAACCAAGCTCGTTTCACGATCTTGCACATGGTCCAAACATTACCGAGTGTCCGTATTGCCATCGCATATTGGTAACGGACTATACGCCGGAGAAGGTCTCTGAAAAGGAGAAAAGTCGGTCATGATACGTGCAACTTCGGGACAAAAAAAGATAGCGCTTGCGGTAACTGGGGGTATTGCCGCATATAAGGCTGTTGAAGTTCTGCGCGCGCTTCAGCGCGGCGACTGTGATGTACGGGTTATTATGACGGCTGATGCGCAGAAATTTGTGGGAGTAACAACGTTTCGTACCCTTTCGCAGCATCCAGTGCTTACGGACCTCTATGACTATAGTGAGAGTCCAACGCCTCATGTTGACATAGCCGACTGGGCCGATTTGTTTTTGGTAGTTCCGGCTACGGCCAATGTAATTGCAAAAATATCCGCAGGTATCGGTGATGACGCACTCACATCTGCCTTGCTCGCGGCTCATACTCCCGTACTTATTGCGCCGGCCATGAATACCCACATGTGGAATAACCCGGCCACGCAGGCAAACGTTCATAGCCTGACGTGCCGGGGATACCGTTTTGTCTCACCGCAAAGCGGTCTTCTCGCCTGCGGATATACCGGAAACGGAAAACTTGCCGAGGTTGATGAAATTGTTTCGGCTGCCTGCAAGCTCTTGGATCAAAGTTTCCAGGGCGCATCGCAGAAAGCTCAAGACCTAGCTGGTCAGCGCCTGCTTATTACCGCAGGACCCACACATGAGGCTATTGATCCGGTGCGCTTCTTGGCAAATGCCTCAACGGGAAAGCTCGGATTTACCGTGGCGGCAGAGGCTGCCCGCCGTGGCGCTGATGTCGTATTGGTTGCGGGACCCGTTTCACTTGAGACGCCTTGTGGAGTACGTCGTGTTGATGTAATTTCCGCAGATCAAATGCTTGAGGCTGCAGAGTCGGCATTTAAGAGTGTTGATGCGGCCATTCTGACAGCGGCTGTTGCCGACTACACTCCTGTTATGTGTGCAGACCATAAGCTCAAAAAAGAACATGAACCGCTTGTAGAGATTAAGCTCAAAGAGACCACAGATATTCTCGCAACTCTATCGGCTCAAAAAGGTAACCGTATTGTGGTAGGTTTTGCTGCTGAAACGAACAATCTTTTACAAAACGCTCAGGCTAAACTTGAGCGTAAGGGTGCCGATATGATTGTAGCCAATGATGTTTCAAGAGCCGATTCCACCTTTGGTGCCGATACGGATCGAGTCGCTTTTGTAAGTAAGACAGGGATTGAGCAGCTGGAAACTTTGCCGCTTGCTGCCGTTGCCAATGCGGTACTTGATAAGACAGTGCAACTTCTGAAAGCTCGGTAGAAATCATGTGGTATACATGGGCATTTTAATTGGCTGTGAAGAACTTACGATGGAATGGCCAAGCAAAAAAGTATTGTCGGACCAGACCATCGGAATTAACGAAGGCGACCGTATTGGCGTTGTGGGAAAAAACGGTGACGGCAAATCAACGCTTTTACGGCTTATTGCTCATCGGTTAACGCCCGACAAGGGCCAGGTGATTTGGCGCGGCAATATCCATGTAGGATATCTGGGCCAGCAGGATACGTTGGATGATGATGCAACGGTTGGCCAGGCTATCGTGGGGGATACCTCTGAATATGTGTGGGCATCCGATGCACGTATCCGTCATATTATCGATGAGCTGGTGGGAGATCTTGATTGGAATGCTCCTGTAGGACAGCTTTCCGGCGGACAGCGTCGCCGCTGTGATCTTGCACGTCTTTTGTCGGGTACTTGGGATGTCATCTTGATGGATGAGCCTACCAATCATCTTGATATGCATGCCATACAATGGCTTGCCGCACAACTCACAAACCTTTGGCCCAAGGGTCAGGGTGCTCTTATTGTGGTTACGCATGACCGCTGGTTTCTTGATGAGGTCTGCGATCATATGTGGGAGGTTCATGACGGCACCATCGATCCCTTTGAAGGAGGATATTCGGCCTATATCCAGCAGAGGGTTGAGAGAGACCGACAAGCCGCCGCAACAGAAGAGCGTCGGCAAAATACCCTTCGCAAAGAGCTCAACTGGTTAGCTCATGGAGCTAAAGCACGTACGTCAAAACCGCGGTTTCGTGTGGAGGCTGCACAGAAACTTCTTGCCGACGATCCGCCGCTTCGCAATACCCTTGAGCTGAAACGGATGGCTATGTCACGTCTTGGCAAGCAGGTCATTGAGATGCACGATGTCTCATTTGTCTATCCGTCTTCAGATGGCAGAGCCGCAAAGCCCATTATTGATGGTGTTGAGTGGCTGATAGGACCAGGAGACCGCTACGGTATTCTTGGCGAGAATGGCGCCGGAAAATCCACGCTCTTAAAGCTCATGACACAGCAGCTTATGCCTACGAAAGGTTTGATAAAAGTAGGCGCGTCGGTTACGTTTGGCTGGCTTTCTCAGCAACTTGACGGACTGTCTGAAAAAGAAGATCAAAGCGTTCTCACTCTTTTGTCTCGGTATAAGACCAACTACTACGTTGACGGTAGAATGCAGAGCCCCACACAGCTTCTTGAAGGCTTGGGATTTGATCGTCGGGAGTTTACCGACCGCATCAAAGATCTTTCAGGCGGACAACGGCGACGTCTGGCGCTTCTGTGCGTTCTTCTCGAAGAGCCAAACGTCTTGGTACTTGATGAGCCGGGAAACGATTTGGACACCGATATGCTAGCCGTTCTTGAGGATTTGCTGGACAGCTGGCCGGGAACGCTTTTGGTGGTTACGCACGATAGATATCTCATGGAGCGCGTCACCGACGATCAATTTGCTCTCATGGAAGGCAAGATTCGTCACGTTCCCGGTGGTGTTGACGAGTACCTTAAAAACATAGATTCGTCCCGCCATGTCAAAGACGGTCCAAAAGCAGCTTCATCAGCAAAGACATACGTCATGGGCGAGAATTGCGCTGGCGAGAAGGGCGAAGATGCCGAGGGTTCTTCTCGCCACGTTCTGACCAATCAGGAACGGCGCGAACTCAAGAAGCGGTTTGATTCGGTTGAGCGTCGCCTTAAAAAGGCTGAGATTGTACCTGATCAAGTGCAGGCTCAGATGGCATCGGCTGACCAAAGCGATGCTGAGACCCTTATGAGGCTGCAAAAGGAGTTGGAAGATGCTAAGGCCGCTGTTTCGGAGCTTGAAAATGAATGGCTTGAGCTTTCAGAGAAACTTGGGTGAGATGGAGTGAAGAAACTTTTTACCTGTTTCATGCTGCCAAAATACGGCACGCGTGCACTGATGGCAACGGGCGCAAAAAGCATTGAGGTGGTGGGAGATTTACTTACGCCACTTATCATTGCGCGCATGATAGACGTTGGTATTACCTTGGGCAATATATATGACATTATTCGCTATGGTCTTCTGCTGGTGCTTATCGCATGTATTGGCTTTGCGTTTACCATATTTTGTCAATATAATGCCTCGATCGTATCGCAAGGTATCGGTACTGATTTGCGAAGCGCACTTTTTGTAAAGGTGCAAGAGTTGTCGAGCGTTGATGTACACCGCTTGGGTACCGATACGCTTGTTACCCGTCTCATTAACGACATTAATCAAGTGCAAGTTATGGTAGCGCTCGGAATCAGACAGTTGATGCGCTGGCCCATTTTGGCCGTTGGCTCAATTGTGGCAACATTTTTAATTGACCCGCAGCTCGGCAGTATTTTTCTGGGAGCAACTCTCATCGTTGGCATTATTTTCTGGTGTATTATCCGCCGCACTACGGTGCTTTTTCATACCTTGCAAGAAAGTCTTGATACGGTTTCACTTTTTATGCGGGAAATGCTTTCCGGTGTGCGTGTGATTCGGGTTTTTCGTCGAGAAGAGAGCGAGCGCGTGCAATTTGCTCAAGCGGTTGATAGACAGACGCATATTGCAGCTACGGCCGCCAACTACTCGGCGCTCTTAAATCCGGCAACATTTTTCATAATGTATGCGGGAATCGCTTTCATTTTCTGGATTGCGGCACCGCAGGTTACTTCTCGCTCACTTTCTGCGGGCAGTATCGTTGCGCTGGTTGGCTATATGACCCAGACACTTCTGGCAGTGGGATATATTGCAAATTTGATTATTATCGTTACCAGGGGAGTGGCCTCTACACATCGTGTTATGGAAGTGCTTGGCACCACTCCCGGTCTTTCCGATGAGAAAAACGCTCCCATTACCCTTTCCGATCAGGAGCTTTCCGATGGCGTTGCCCTTGAGTTGAGAGACGCTACGCTCATCTATGACGGCGGAGGAGATCCCGCACTTTCTCATATTTCCCTTACGGTACCCGCTGGTACCACACTGGGAATTATTGGAGGTACGGGTTCGGGGAAATCTTCTCTGGCTAAGCTTTGCGAGCGTCTTTATGAGCCGGAAGAGGGAAGCGTTGAAGTTTTTGGCCATGCCGCTTCTACCTATACCTTCTCTCAACTCCGGCATCTTGTTTCCATTGTACCTCAGCATGCTTCACTGGTAAGTGGCACCATTCGTACAAATCTTACCTGGCGCGATGCTCATGCAACCGATGAGGATCTCTGGAAAGCCCTTGAGCTTGCTCAGGCGGCTGATTTTGTACGTGAGAAGCCCTGCCAGCTTGACAGCCCTGTTGAGGCAGGCGGCACAAACTTTTCCGGGGGACAGCGGCAGAGACTTACTATTGCACGAGCGTTAGTAGGAAATCCGCGCATTGTGATACTTGATGATTCGGCTTCGGCACTTGACTTTGCGACGGACGCAAGCCTCCGTAGGGCACTGTACTCACTGCGTACAGAGGTGACTTCCGTCATTATTTCCCAGCGCGTGGCTGCCGTCATGCAGGCAGATCAGATATTGGTGCTTGACCATGGGTATCAGGTTGGCCTTGGTACCCATAAAGAACTTCTCGCCACCTGTCCTCTGTATAAAGAAATCTGTCTCTCACAGCTTCGTCCGGAGGAGGTGGAAGCATAGATGGCCGATATGTATGCAGCCGGCGGATCAGCCTCTGCCATCAGCGCCAGCGTGCGCAGTGACGGCTCGAACGATCCAAAACATCATGAATCCTTTGCTTCGGAAGACGGGACTCAAATGTCCGCAGCACAGGTTACCCGACGCCTTGCGGGATATATTGCTCCGCATGCGGCACTATTTTTACTTTCCCTTTTAGGGTCCGTTGTGACTATGGTGCTCCAGCTTTGGGTGCCGATTATCGTTGGTTCGGCTATCGATCAGCTGATTCATTTGGTACAGGGGAGTGAAGCCACGCTGATTCCCGTGCTTGTCAAGTTGGCTCTTGTGGTGCTTTGTGCCAGCGTGACCCAATGGATTGCAAGTTGGGCCACAAATCGTTTGACCTATGAAACAACGCGCGCCATTCGTATTGCCGCTCACGAGAAGATCGCACGTCTCCCGCTTTCCTATATTGACTCTCATGCCCAAGGAGACCTTGCGTCTCGTGTGGTCAACGATGTTGATCAGCTGGGAGACGGTCTCTTGCAAGGTCTTACTCAGCTTCTTACCGGCGTGGTTACCATCGTAGGAACGCTTGCTTTTATGTTCTCGCTTTCCGTACCAATGGGGCTTGTGGTGGCTCTTGCGACACCACTTTCTATTGTGGCCGCAACGTTGGTGGCCCGTTTTGCCACCCAGTCTTTTGCACGCCAGCAGGCATTTCAGGGAGAGCTGAGCGCCTATGCCGAGGAAATGGTTACAAACCAAGAACTTATTGCTGCTTTTGCCCATAAAAGCGCTGTCGAGAAGGACTTTCAAGACATCAACGAGCGGCTTTATACGGTAGGTCAGCGTGCACAATTTGCAAGTTCTCTTTCAAATCCATCGACCCGTTTGGTCAACAACCTTATTTATGCTCTTGTGGCTGCACTGGGTTGTATTTGCGTCATCACCGGTATCCCTTCGGTGCTGAGTATCGGCCAGGTTCAGAGCTTTTTGGCATACGCCAACCAATACATGCGCCCGTTTAACGCAATTTCAGCCGTTGTCACACAAGTGCAGACAGCCTATGCAAGTGCTCGCAGGGTTTTTTCGCTGCTTGACGCCAAAGAGGATATCGCCGATCCCGTCTGTCCTGAACATATCGAGGATTCTTTGGGCGATATCGTTTTTGATGACGTGTCATTTTCGTATGATAAAAAGCATCCTTTGCTGCAACACATTAGTTTTCATGCAGCTCCGGGTAAACAAATCGCACTTGTCGGACCTACCGGTTGCGGAAAAACAACCCTTATCAATTTGTTGCTTCGTTTCTACGACATTGATTCTGGTGCAATCTTCGTTGATGGGCACAGTACGAAAAACCTTACGCGCTCTGAACTTCGAGCACAGTTTGGCATGGTGCTTCAGGATACGTGGCTCTTTGAGGGAACCGTACGAGAGAATATTCGATATGGTAAGCCTCGCGCCACGGATAAAGAGGTTGAAGAAGCATGCAGACAGGCACAGGCGCATGAGTTTATCGTTCAGTTGCCTCAAGGATATGACACTAAGATTGGGGAAGGCGGAGGGTCGCTTTCCCAGGGTCAACAGCAGCTTCTGTGTATTGCCCGCGTCATGCTCGCCGATCCTCCCATTCTCCTTTTGGATGAAGCTACTTCAAGTATTGATACACGAACCGAAAAATTGGTACAGACGGCCTTTGATACCATGATGGAAGGACGCACCTCTCTTGTCGTTGCCCACCGACTTTCTACCGTTCGCACGGCTGACAGTATCCTTGTGCTTAAGGATGGGGGCATAATTGAACGTGGTTCTCACGATGAGCTTATTGCGCATGGTGGTTTTTATGCAAAGCTCTACGAGAGCCAGTTTGAAGAAACTCAAAACTAAAGATCGGTTCAACATCGGGGCGTAGCGAGAAGCCCATTGCACGGTAGGAGAGGTGAAAGGTAATGCAGGTTTACGATGCGATTGTCATCGGAGCTGGAGTTTCTGGCTGCGCCATTGCGCGAGAGCTTTCTATGTACGGCGGACACTTTGCAGTCATTGAACGCGAAGAAGATGTTTGTGCCGGAACAACAAAGGCAAATTCTGCCATCGTACATGCCGGCTTTGATGCACAGCCGGGAAGTCTTATGGCTCAACTCAACGTTGAGGGATCACGCCGTATGCCACGGCTTTGCGAAGAGCTGGGCGTGGATTATGACCCAATTGGTGCGCTTGTGGTCTGCACTGCAGAAGAGATGCTTGGAGGTCTGTATGACCTGCAGCAACGTGGCAAAGATAACGGTGTAGATGAGCTTGAGGTTATAGATCGTAAACGTTTAGTTGAGCTTGAGCCTCACATATCCGAGGAAGCCGTGGGGGCTCTCTTTGCTCCGACAAGCGCCATCGTTAATCCCTTCCAACTCTGTCATCACCTTGCAGATTGTGCTGCGCAAAACGGCGTTGAGTTTTTCTTTGACAGCCCCGTTGAAAGCGTGGAAAAACTCATAGCAGATGACGGCAAGGTTCTTTGGTGCGTTCGTACAACTAAGTGTGAATACCAGACTCGTGCGGTTGTTAATGCCGCCGGGGTTTATGCAGACGTAATTCATAACTGGGTTTCCACAAAGAAGCTCACCATAACTCCACGACGAGGCCAGTATTATGTGCTTGATAAATCGGCAGGAGCCCATGTCAATCACACGATATTCTCGCTTCCTACAAAGTTGGGAAAGGGCGTGTTAGTTACTCCAACGACAGGTGGAAATCTTCTTGTAGGACCCAATGCGGAAGACATTACGGAAAAAGAGGGGACTGACACTACCGCAGAGGGACTGTTTGAGGTGAAGGCCAAATCTGCAATGACGGTAAAAGATATTCCATTTTGGGATATTATCGCCACATTTTCCGGACTTCGCGCACATCAGCCGGATCATGATTTTGTTATCGGAGAGGTTCCTGAAGCTCCCGGTTTTATTGACTGTGCCGCAATTGAGTCTCCGGGCCTCAGTTCAGCGCCTGCCATTGGACACCTTGTGGCGCAGATGGTTCAAGAGATGCTCAGTCTTCCGCAAAATCCTTCATTTAATCCATATCGTCCTAAAATGCCGGACCTCTTGAAAATATCGGAAGACGATTGGCAAGCACTGATAGATGAAAATCCCGCGTACGGACAAATCGTATGCCGTTGTAATCGCGTGTCGGAGGCGCAGATCGTAGCTGCCATCACCTCTCCTGTGGGCGCGCGCTCCTTAGACGGTGTTAAACGCCGCACGGAAGCTTGTATGGGTCGTTGTCAGGCGGGATTTTGTACGCCGAAGATCCTTGATCTTCTCGCTCAATGGGTACCGGGACTTACGATCGAGAAAACATCGAAAGCAGGGACTGGTTCAGAAATATTTTATGGATTGAATAAAGGGCAGCTTGTTGCCCCATTTGAGGCAGGTGAGAAGTGTGAATAGTGAGCTCTTGGTGTCCGCCTCATATGACGTGGTTGTTATCGGTGGGGGACCAGCCGGGCTGGCGGCAGCCTTGGCGGTAAACGTCGGTGCGACGCGTGCGCATTCCGTTCTCATTGTAGAGCGCGACCGCGAGCTTGGCGGCATTCTTAACCAGTGCATTCATAACGGTTTCGGGCTTATCACATTCAAAGAGGAGCTTACCGGACCTGAATATGCCGCACGATACGTAGGAAAAGTTGCAAACGATCCAAACGTTGAGGTGCTTTTAAACACCATGGTCATTGACGTTGCGAGTGATCGCACCGTTACGTGTGTAAATTCACGGAACGGTCTCATGCACATTCATGCGGGAGCCGTCATTTTAGCCATGGGTTGTCGTGAGCGCCCACGTGGTGCGCTTGCCATTCCCGGTTTTCGCCCTGCCGGAGTTTTTACCGCCGGTACGGCGCAGCGTCTGGTGAACATCGAAGGACGTATGCCGGGCAAAGAAGTCGTCATCCTTGGTTCCGGTGACATTGGCCTTATCATGGCTCGCCGTATGACGCTTGAGGGAGCTCATGTTGCCTGCGTGGCCGAGCTTATGCCGTATTCAGGCGGCCTCAAGCGCAATATCGTGCAGTGCCTTGATGACTTTGGCATTCCACTGCTGCTTTCACATACCGTCACCAGGATTGACGGCGAGAAGCGCGTGGAGGCAGTGGAGATTTCCGAGGTCGATGCTCATGGTACTCCCATCCCCGGTACGCAAAAACTCTATCCTTGCGATACCTTGCTGCTTTCTGTGGGCCTGCTTCCCGAAAACGATCTCTCGCGTGAGACCGGTGTAAAACTTTCTCGCATAACTCGCGGACCCGTAGTCTCTGAGCATCTTGAGACATCCATACCCGGAATTTTTGCCTGTGGAAACGTCCTTCATGTGCATGACCTTGTCGATTATGTCTCCGAAGAAGCCTGCTTTGCAGGTCAGAGTGCCGCTGCTTTTGTGGAGCGTGGACAGGCGCTGCCTCAAGAGAACTCCTCTCATATTGAGCTTCTCGCTAAGGGCGGCATCCGGTACACCGTTCCGCAGCACATTGACCCCAAGGCTATGGGAGAGCGCCTGTGTGTACGTTTTCGCGTGGACAACGTATATAAAGACAGAGCGATTGCAGTCTATTTCGGTGATACGCAAATACTGAAGAAGCGTAAACCCATTATGGTTCCGGGTGAGATGGAGCAGGTAGTTCTTAAAAAAGAAACGATTCTTTCTTACACACATGACCACGGCGCACTTGATTCCATCACCGTTTGCCTTGAGGAGGTCGCCCATGCCTAACATACAGACCGTTACCTGCATCCGGTGTCCGAGGGGCTGCTCGGTAGCCGTTCATTTTGATGACGAGAAGATCGTTGAAGTTTCAGGTAACGCTTGTCCTCGTGGGAATTCCTATGCGCGTGCCGAGGTGACGCATCCCGTGCGTACGGTTACCACTACGATTCCCGTAGAAAATGGTGTTATTGACATGGTTTCGGTGAAGACGTCGGTAGAGGTACCAAAGGACAAAGTAGCCGACGTTGTCAAGGAGATTTCCGGTCTAAGGGTTCAGGCTCCCGTTGCTCTTGGCGCCGTGCTTCTCGCCCGGGTGGCCGGAACTGATGCGGATATCATTACTACAAAATCAGTACGGGGTACGGTTGGGGCATAATTGGAACACAACGAAAAAGGTCAGAGAGTAAACATACCCTCTGACCTTGTGTTTTAATGGTCGGGTGGACTGGATTTGAACCAGCGACCCCTTGACCCCCAGTCAAGTGCGCTACCAAACTGCGCCACCACCCGATGTGCGTCTTCATTGCACGATTTAGTACCTTATCATCTGGGCATAAAATGAGCAAGTAAGAATCAACATTTCTTTTCTAAAGCAAACAAATGAAGCGGGTACCATGGACAACTTCTTTCAACGCGTTTTTGATATTGTCAAACAGATTCCTGAAGGCAGAGTTACCACATACGGACAGATTGCCCGTATGATCGGTGAGCCTCGCAAGGCTCGTTATGTGGGCTTTGCCATGCACCAAAGTCCCGGTGTAGCCGGAGGAGTTCCTTGCCACCGTGTGGTATTCAAAGATGGTTCCCTTGCTCCTGGCTTTGCCTTCGGTGGACCTGACGCACAAAGAGTCCTTCTCGAGAAAGAAGACATTACGTTTCTGCCTGATGGTCGCGTTGATATGAAGGTATGCAGTTGGGAAGTCTAACAAGAAAACGAGTTGTGAAACTCAAGACATAAAGCAACTATAAATAAAGCACTTTCAGCCTCTACAACGTGCTTAATAGTTTTCCTACGCTGCTGTATACTCATAATGCGTTTGTGGTTTTGGCAAAATAGCTTGATCGAAAGGCAATATATGAGCCGTGTTTCTCGTAGAGAAGATGCTTTTTACAGTATGTTCTCTGAGTTTAGTGTTTTGACCGTTTCAGCTGCAAAACTGTTTGTCTCGTTTATTGAAAACTATCCTGATCATGAAGATCTTGCCGCTCAAATTACAAATTACGAGTCGCTCTGTGACGATCAGGTAGGAAAGATTATTTCCACCCTCAATACTTCTTTTATCACGCCTTTTGATCGTGAAGACATCTCTGAGCTTGCCCTTCTTATGGATGATATTGTGGATGGCATTGAAAGCGTTACAACTCACATTGATATGTACGACATTGCTGAAATGCGTCCGGAAGCAGGTCAGATGGCACATCTTATTCTATTTGCTTCCGAAGAACTTCAAAAAGCATTTGAACATCTCCCTGATTACCATAAGGATGATTCTGTTATTGACCATACGCGTGCAACCAACGAGTATGAGGATCAAGGTGATGATGTCTATCGCAATGCTCTGAGCACAATTTTTAGAAACGTCACCGATCCCATTGAGGTCATTAAGTGGAAGAGCCTGATGGACAGACTTGAGTCCACGCTTGATGCTACCAAGGATGTTGCAAATGCCGTACAGAATGTCATTGTGAAAAATGGGTAGTATTCTGCTTGTTGCGGTTCTTGTCGCCGCAATCATTTTCGAGTTTATTAACGGCTTTCACGATACCGCAAATGCCATTGCGACTACGGTATATACCAAGGCGCTGCCTTTACGTGTTGCCATTCTGATGTCGGCAACCATGAACTTCATTGGCGCTTTAATGAGTGAAAAAGTTGCCATGACCATTGCGTCCGGTCTTGTCGATATTCAGCTGCAGCTCTATGTTGTCTTTGCTGCATTGGCCGGAGCCATTATTTGGGATTTATTTACCTGGTGGGCTTCAATTCCAAGTTCATCTTCGCATGCTTTGATTGGGAGCCTTATTGGTGCAACCATCGTATTTACCGGAACTACCAATCACATTATGTGGGAAGGTGTTCTGAAGAAGGTCGTTATCCCACTGTTTACTTCTCCGCTTATTGGCATGGCTTTGGGATACTTCATCATGAAGCTGGTCTTTGAGCTCTTTGCAAACTGGTCGCCTAAAAAAGCGCACGGTCTGTTTCATCGTCTTCAGGTTCTTTCGGCTGCATTTATGGCGTACAGTCATGGCAACAATGATGCACAGAAGACCATGGGTATCATCACACTTGCACTGGTGACAGCCGGCCTTCATGATCCCTCAATGGGAATTCCTCTGTGGGTCAAGCTACTCTGTGCAACTACCATGGCGCTCGGTACCTCTATCGGAGGCAGTCGCATCATGCGCACCGTTGGTGACGGCGTAACCAAGCTTACTCCGGTTATTGGCTTTGTTGCCGAAGCAAGCTCCACGGTTGCTATTGAACTCATGACAGCCATAGGCGCACCCGTTTCCACCACGCAGGTCATTACCACCTCCATCATGGGCGCCGGATCTGCTCGGCGTCGTAGCTCTGTTCGTTGGGGCGTGGCTCGTAAAATTATTGCCGCTTGGTTTGTTACGTTGCCGGCAACCATGGCGCTTGGTGGCTTGATTGCTTTCTTGATCAGCTTTGTTTTGGCATAGCAAGGAACGCGCATGCTCAACTTGGTACTTGTCGAGCCTGAAATTCCTACTAATACGGGAAACATCGGCCGTACTTGCATGGTCAGTGGCACTCATCTTCATCTGGTGGGTACGCTTGGTTTCTCGCTTGACAATAAAAGCTTCAAGCGAGCAGGCATGGCTTACTGGCAAAGCCTTAACGTTTCCGTGTATGATTCGTGGGACCATTAGAGCGGCTATAAAAAGCCAGAACAGCTGCGATTCTAAACAGCTGTAATCTAAGCCTTTTTGATTGGATGTCTGATAATGGTCTTTAGTTTCTCTGGGGCTACTTTGCGCACATCACTCAGATAAATTTCATGATGCATGCGTTCAGCAGTGATGTCTAAAACGTATCCCTGACTCTCCATGTATTCATGCATAAGAGAAACAGTTTTGGGTTCACTATTATAAGGTCCAATATGCATGCATTGCACACAGAGCCCTTCATCATAGGTAAAGAATTCTACCTTAGAAAAATCTAGCTTCTTTTTCTTAGTTGCTTCAGCAACGGCCCAATCAAAATCTTCTTTGGTAACAAAGTTGGGTAGGCGAATAACTGAAATCCACTTGAAGTTTTCTTTATGTGCGTAATCAACACCATGAGTATCCTCTTGCCACCAGAAGCCCTCTAATGGAGGAACAACAAAATCAAAATATCCTTCAATATGACGTGTACTCTTTTTGCTCATTTTGATGGCATACGCAACGCCGTAAAGCAGACCTATTGACTGTTTGTATTCACCATCCTCTACGTTGGGATCTCCAGACCCTCTTACTGCAAGATAGTTGATACGTGGAACTTTTACTATGTTTGGTTTATTTTTTGGGGCATATAGCTCTTTAAATTCTTTTTTGAAATCAAATGCCATCAGTCTCAGCTTCCTTTGCGGTAGTTTATCGAAAATCCTATTGTATCTGGTTACCTTGATTCTCTTCTGTAGATGAAAGCACCTTAGTAAGTTCAATTAAAAGTTTTGACTTCAGTTCATTTAGTTCTTCTGGAGAAGGACAAGTGGAGTTGGCATACATCTTTTCCATGGGATACCACCAGACAGGACCTTTGCCGTTATGACCGTATTCTTCTAGGTCTCCGGCAACCCTAGGGAATAAATGCCAATGAAGATGAGAATCTCCGTTACCAAGCAGTTCGTAGTTCATTTTCTCACAGGGAAATGCGCGCGATACCGCCTCACCGACAAGGGACATTTCTTCAAGAAATTTCAATTTAAAGTCAGCATCCAGATCGTGTAGTTCTGATGCATGTTGCTTACATAGAAAAATTGTATATCCCTTAAAGTGCTGGTTATCGCCTAAGACAACGTAGCCAGTTTCTAATTCTTTGACAAAATAAGGATTATTTCCTTCTTTAATTATTTGAATTCTGTCGCAAATCAAACACATTCTTTAGCTCTTCCTTTGGATAGTAGATATTGAAACTCATCGAAATACAAAAGTTACAAGTCAACGCTTGCGGGCTCAGTGGGTTTCTCGACAGATTTCTTTACAAATAGTTTGTCAGATTTTTTGAGCTGATAGGCAAGAATCAGGATAGTTACCAGCATTACGAGTGTACAAGCAGCGGAACCCTCTGCGCCAAAATTACCGCCGGTGAGCCATTCTAACCCATTGTTAGGAACAAACTGCAGCAAAGAACTGCCTGCCGTACTTCCGCTTACTAGGACGCCAAAAAGATTGCCTTGGGCAAAGTTCCAAGCTCCATGAATGCCAGCAGCTCCCCAAAGATTGTCGGTTTTGATGATGTAGAACGTCTCTAAGATGCCAAAGAAAATCAAATTGAACAGAGAAAACATGGTAAAGCCACTGTTAAAGATATGAAGAAGACCAAACAGACTGCTTGAGACTACGATTGCAATAATTTTGTTGGATTTTTCTGCCATGACAGGAAGAAGCCAGCCTCTGGTAATAAGTTCTTCTGTTCCACCTTGAATCAACCAAAAAGGAATGGTGAGAAGGACAAAACTGA
The DNA here is from genome assembly GCA_024691995.1 of Atopobiaceae bacterium. Classification (GTDB taxonomy): domain Bacteria; phylum Actinomycetota; class Coriobacteriia; order Coriobacteriales; family Atopobiaceae; genus Lancefieldella. The sequence continues at coordinate 333,850 of JAILNA010000008.1, forward strand.
ATGTATAAGGCGTAAAAGTAGCGCCAACAAATTGATAGAATCCAGACAAAATTAGAATTAACATTAAAATAGAAAAGAGAAGAAGTCCTAAGCCAAAACCCTTGAGAAGCTCCTTTACCCAACCGTCTTTATAGAATCCTAAGGTAGCAATGGGACGTTTTTCAAAGAATTTCACCCATAGTAAAAAGAGACCCGCAATAAAAATAAAGGAAAAGAGTGAGAGCAGAAGATAGTAATTTCCTAGAAGCTCTTGCAGAATAGTAGGACTTGAAAGTTTGTTTGCAATCTGAGGGTTGTTTAAGAAGTAGGGAACGGCGAGAAGGGCTGCTGATACAGCCAGCACAATAGCACCAACGATTTGTCCAGCAATTATCAAGAGAGCAGCAAAAAATGGACTGAACCAAGCTGGAGTTAGTCTCTTTGCTAGCTTGACGTCGGAAAACATACGATTTTCTTGCATAAAAAACTCCTAGTAGACGTGCTTAAAGCATGTCATGTAGATGACAAAATTCTAGCGACGACACAGGTAAACAGCATCTACCTGCAATTAGTTCTCCTTATACTCTAGGAGAAAATCGCAACAATCGCCACCATGGCCTATGGTTTTTGTACGGCCCCAGATAAGCTGCGGGTGCAAATTACCGTATCCTGCATCGTCACTATCGCAGTATGCAGCGGTTATTTCGGGGCAGCCGTACCGTTTACATATCTCGAAATATGGACATCTGACAATATTTATTCGAGCTTCATTGTCATGGCTTTCTGGAAGCTCATAGACAAATCCTGCGTTTGGTTGACAGCTTTTCTTAACACCTGCCACAAAAAGGTAAGGAAATTTCCGAGCCAGGCCAAACGTTTTAATGGCCCTCTGGAAAAAAGGCACTCTTTTAGCAGCGAGTCGTTGAAAATACTCGCGGATATACCAGGCGGCCTTTTCTTGAGAAATGCCCTCTGACCTCATGGCTTCATATACTGCAATTCCAGGATAAATGCGCTTATATGAATGAGATCGGAGTTCTTTGGAATCCGACGAGTTTTCTGCGCGTAGAGCTTCATATCGTTTTTGTGCTGACCGTGCGATTTGGGCTGCTTTGACTTTGCCGACATCTTCGGAGACGATTTTGCAGGTTTCTTTGATAAGTCGTTGTACCTTCATACGCACCTCACCATTTTGTTGAAATGTTTTGATGTTCAAAAGACTACGTTAGATCTGCTTCTGGTATTTTACGCTCTTAACCTTTGGCATAAAAGCGCAAGACGTGACGAATCAAGAATAATAACGTTGTACTTGTTAGTTGCGGCTTTAGGTAAAAGGAGAAACAGCATTAACTTAGAGCTTTTTACAAGTTATTGAATATCTTATTAAATTGAGTAAAAATAGATTAAAAGATTTTTAGCTGAGAGGACGGTCTGGCTATGCCTGAAATTTCGGTTAATGAAACAACAATTAACGACATTTCCAATAGACTGTCTCAATCAACCGAGAGCTTTTCGTCCCATGCTTTTTCTGAGGAGCTTTCAAGTTTTCCTGGTGTTCCACCTTCCATGCACGATGACTTTACACACTCTTACGATAACGCCCTTAATATGCTTGCAAGCTCAATTGACCGTGATGCTATTGCATTGAAACAAATATATGAATTGCTTTCTCTTGCCGATTCACAAAGTGCAAATGCTATTTCTGGAGGTTGAAATAGATGAATGAATATGATTATCAGGCTGAGAGAATTGTCGAAGCATACCATAACGCAATTCGTATGATTGAAATTAAAGAAGATAATGCACGTGAGCAATATCTCAGACAAAAAGAGTCTCTTGATACGATGCGCCAGGTATTAGTCTCACTCGACACCGAAACATATAGCACCTTGGATGGCAACTCAGAGTTGTGCCATGAGGGTCAAGACATACTTCAGCGAGCAGCATTTATTATCAATAATGCAGACGATGAGGTTGAATCTGACTACAGAGAGCTCTGTCGTAAATTAGAATACGACAGAGAAGAAGCGCACGATATCTATAGTAAATCACTGCGTTATCTTGACGAACAAGCAGGGGGATATCACTATGGGTTTTAATCCTCTCGATTTAATGCATGGAATTGAAAAAGATATCTCTGATGCCGATGAAATTTTTATTCATTTGCAAGATGAGGCAAAGCTGCTTAGTGAGATATCAACGTCATATGAACTTGGCTCAGGGAAGGCAATTGACTCCTTTAAGAGCGTTCTTGCTGATGTTCGGCTTTCTGCGGTATATCTTTATCAAGATGCAAATATGGCATTTACCGAGGACGCTCGCAAAGATCTTAGGATGGCAAAAAAGGCTTTTGGTCCTTTTGGTACATTTTTCGATGCTCAGAACACGGCAGCACTTATTCAATCTTATATCGAAAAAGGAAATTTCCTTGAGTCATTGCTTGCTGATGCTCCGGCGTTTATCGTAAACAGTATCTCAAACCTTCTTACGGATACTTTCAACTTTGCCCATAAACTTGAAGAAGCTCTTCAAGAGGCAAATTTATATCTTATCGACGGTACTATTTATTCAAATAGTACCGGGTATATTTCAAGACTCAATTCATCTGCAAATGCATTACAGCAAATAACATATAGCCCACAAACAGGTGTTTACTCTCTTGATGATATAGATATGAGCTGGGCTCCCAAGCAAGATAAAGAGTACTGGGAACAGCATAACAAGAGGATTATTTCTCAGTATTTCATTGTTGATCCGATTTCAGGATTAATTACAGGAATACAGCCTGATATGGAGTCTCGTGTTGAGTATCTTGCGAGCCTTATTGGTAAATGCCTTTTAAGCAGTGGGGTTCCTGAAGAAATTGACAAGCTAAATAGTGCCGAGAAGTACATTCTTACATGTATTGTAGTAAATGGTTCAGCTGCCATCCGCGGTGGTGGAGCTCTTATAAACGGTTTTATTGATGTGATTCCCGGCCTCCGAGCGCTTATCGGACAGTGTCAGAATTGTCTGAAAGAGATTACCAATCAAATCGGCCCCGTTGGTTTACTTACTGACGTATCTTCATTTGAGTTTGATCATGGTTTGTTTTATTCCGTTGAGTCTGTTAACAGTATTCAATATAGAAATGGCTTTTCTGATGGTATTGACTGCGCTACGCCTTGGATTGGCGCAGATCTCAAATCTCATACCACAACCTTCAAATATAAAGATGGCTATGAATATAGAATAGAGTATTGGACAGGTTCTTATGGTGTTGGTGCAGGATATGGCGGGGAAATAGCAATCTATAGGCGAGAAGTGCCTCAAAATGAGCATGGTGAATACAAGCAGATGTCTCCGGAAGAAATTAGTGAGAATCTAACCTCTCTTACTCCATCGGATGTAAATCATATTTGGACTACATATGGTCCGGCTCAGGGCGCCCAGGTTCCATATACGGAAATAACAATTCATTCGATAAACTCAGACTATACTGTCATCGGGCATAGTAGTAAGACGAATTGGTCGTTTGCTGCTAGGATGGCTCCTACCAACGAAAATGGGATTAGGGTAAAGGATGTCTCAAATGACAATCTTTTTGTTACAGCAGAAATGACCTTTACAGATGATCCTGAATTTGCAGCATGCGTTGCACAGAATCTCAATCAAGATGGCATACCTGCAACAGTTGATGGTGCAAAAGTCTTTGTAACGTATGACGATCGGAATCGACAATGAAAGATGTCTTTAAAATACCCAATCTTTCCAGACGAAGCTTTCTGCGAGGAGGTCTTGGCATTACAAGGTCTGCCATTGCTCTCGCGACTCTTTCATTTGGAAATACAATTCTTGGAGGATGTATGTTTGCTAGAGAGATTCCTGATAAAGAAACA
>JAILNA010000001.1:0-140891 GCA_024691995.1 Atopobiaceae bacterium
GAAGACACCGTGAAGAGGGCATCACCGTGCAGCACGCGATTTTGGCTCGAATCCACCTCGACCTCGCCGAGCCTCGTCGGATCGGCAATGGGGGTATCGAAGACGTTCGTGTAAGGAACGAAACGAGCGTCACCATGGCCGAAGTCTTCTTTTGTCTTCCCGGTAAGGCCACCGTAAGTCGTGCCCATCTCACCCAACTTACGCTGTTCCCAAGGGTCAGTAAAACCTTTGAATCTAATAGCAGGAATATTTGCCATTACAACTCACCGCCTAGGAGTGATCTTAGTTCGTTCAAACCTGCAAGATCAAACTCATTACCAGTAAGCTCACCAAGCATCGCTGTAAGAGACGCCTCTGCTTCTTGAATTTGTGAGTCGATATCTGAGTACGTGGTTAGGTACTTCTCACCTAAAGCTTTTACTAGATCATTCAACTGATTAACAACTCTATCAGGCAGCTTTTCAAAACGATGCACAAGTGGTTTAATCCATTTTTCGTCAAGAAGAGTACATACCTGCTCATCCGTCAGACTTTCAATCATCTCTTTGGTCTTTTTTTCAAGTCCTTTATGTACGTCTTTAATGGTCTTCTTGAGAACTTTTTCTTCATTAAAGAGTGCAGCAACTCGCGTAAGCCGGAAAAGAATTGATTCCTCATCAGATGCCGATGAAGGATCTTCATCCTTCAGTTGCTTGAGAGCTGCAGATATCTTAGAAGATACAAAAAAATCTTCTCCTACTGCATCACCTGCGGCGTCTTTATCCTCATCTGAAAGCCCTTCAAATATCTCTGTAATTTCTGCGGTTATTGCGGATAGACGTTCTTCACTTTTTTCAAGATTTGAAACTTCCTCGGTAAGAAAAGCGTCTTGAACAAGGCTAAACGGCAGTACACGACCAACCCAGCCGTCCTGCACTTCCACATCTTTGCCTTGCTTCTTTTTAACCACCATGTTGGGATCGACCTTCTTTGTAGCGTCGAATCCCTCTGTCTGAAGGATTTCCAAATCGATAGAAATTTCCTGCCAGACATCGTCAAGATCTTGAAAGGCGTCATAGCGATCAATCAGCGGCAATCCGGACAACCTATTAAAAACTTCCTTGGTAATCTCATCTTCCTCAGAAGCTCTGCTCACCAAGTCAATCTCATCTATGAGCTCATCATAAAGGTACTGTTCAAAGTCTGAGAATCTCTCCTTGAAAAGTCCTTGATATGAAACAACCTCCGCATTAGAAGCTATTGTCTTACCAACATCTTGCACCTTAATTCTCATAGTTGCATCATTGACTTGCTCAAATAGCTCGTACTTAAGGCCAGGAAATGCATCCCAATAAGGTTTTAGAGCATCCACTTCCTTTACGGGAATACCGCCAAACATTGTTGAATAGATATCCCAGCTCTCTGTTGTTTCGGAGGAATCCACATAGCGCGGGATATTGAGGTTATAGTCATTACCGCGAATCACATCTTTAGACACAAGACGACAGAAGCGCTCTATATCTTCTCGACACTCATAGGCATCTACAATACGACGAATGTCCGAGGCTCTGAGCTTATTATTCTTTCCTTCTTTAACGTAACCTTTTGAGGCGTCGATGATAAGAACATCGCTTCTTGTGCGCTGTTTTTTGAGAACCATAACAATAGTAGGAATACCTGTTCCGAAAAAGATATTTGCAGGCAAGCCAATAATTGCATCAATATGATCACGTTCAATGAGGTTCCTTCTGATTTCCCCTTCTTCCCCGCCTCTAAAAAGTACTCCATGAGGAAGAACGATTGTCATGATACCGTCTGGCCGCAAGTGATAAAGGTCATGCAGGAGAAAAGCGTAGTCCGCTTTTGACTTTGGAGCGAGACCAAATCCATTAAAACGAGGGTCAACTTCTTTATCCGTAGGGTCCCATCTCTGTGAATAAGGCGGATTTGATACTACGGCATCTACAAAAAGCGGCTGGTACGTCTCAGGATGACCTTCGGAAAACCATGGCCAGTCATCCTCAAGGGTATCGCCGTTTCTAGCGATGATATTTGATGCCTTAATCCCACGCATCACCAAATTCATGCGTGTGAGATTGTAGGTATTCTCTTTAAGCTCTTGCGCATAATACTTGATGGAATCCTTATTACCACTTCTCTTAGCAACAGCTTGTCCAATATTAACAAGCAGAGAACCGGAGCCGGACGTAGGATCATAAATTTCAATCTCATGACGACCTTTAAGATGTCCCGCTACAATTTCCGACATGAGAAGTGAGACCTCATGCGGAGTATAGAACTCTCCTGCTGTTTTTCCTGCATTAGATGCAAATTTTGAGATCAAATATTCGTATACGTATCCTAAGACATCGTAACCCTGACGAGCATCCATTGGAATATCACGTATAAGCTGTAAAAGACCGGATATGGTCTTGGTACGAGCACCCGAAGTATCTCCCAGCTTTGAAAGTCCTGTCTCAAGCGTCTCAAAAATCTTGTCAAACACATGACTATAGCTGGGATTAATAAGACGAGAAAATGCAGACAGTGCATCACTTACGTTTGACACATCAAAGTCATGCCCTTTGGAGAGCCACGTTGAATACAGGTTCTCATAAGCGATAAAGTAACCAACGTTATCTTGCACGAATTTAACGATTTCTTGGTCATCCTCTGACACGTTCTTCATCGTTTGAGAATCAAAACCTTCTTTGAAAAGATACTCTTCTTCCTTTTCAGAAAGGAACTTGTAGAAGATAAAACCGAGAATGTAGTCCTTGTATTCGTTTGCATCAATCTTTGAGCGTATCTCATTGGCAGAAGCCCAAATTCTCGATGCAAGTTGATGCTTATTCATGTGATCTCCCATGCCACATATATTTCATACCGTAATAACGCCACAAGGTTACCGAGTTGCTTAAGAACCCACAGTTTATAAGGATACTCCCATATCAGCCATAAGATACTCTGACATGGACGTAAGGTCTTGAATGAGCCGTGAACGTTAGATTGCAAGTTGAGCGCCAAAATGAAAAAGGCCATCGGATAAAACCGATGACCCACTAAAAGCCAGAGATATGAAACTCCAGCTAATCTATTTCATGGTCGGGTTGACTGGATTTGAACCAGCGACCTCTCGGTCCCGAACCGAGCGCTCTACCAAGCTGAGCCACAACCCGTTGCAAGAGAAAACTCTAGCAGATTTAGCCGTCAAAACCAACGGTCTTTGTTGCAAAAGCACGCCACCCATGCAATTTTTGTGCTTCCTGCACCACTCGTGCCGCCTCATCATGTGAAGAACAAATGGCAAACGAGCAGCTCCCCGAGCCGGAAACCATGGCACCCAAAACACCCACTTGGGCACAGAGCCACTTCTCAATTTCCGCTATCTCGGGGCAAAGTGTTTTTGCAGCAGCGGCAAGATTGTTATACAAAAGGCCCGCTACCTGGGAGTACTTCTCCTCGATTACGCCGGATCGCAACAGCGCACAAAGCTCTCCGTAATCACATGGTTGAGTTGGCGCTGCATCGAAGGTATCGTAGGCCTCCGTTGTTGAGACTCCCTCTGTCTTGGGAAGCACCAGCACAAGGGGCATACCCACAAACTCATCAAACGTTTCTTCCAGCGTATCACCCGCACCAAGCAAAAGCGAGGGTACCGGATGCAAGAAGAACGGTACGTCAGCACCCACCCGGCGCGCAACAGCTACAACCCTTTGGTCCAACGCATCTATGCCCCACCGCTTTGCCAGCGCTCGCAGAGTAGCGGCAGCGTCTGCTGACGATCCTCCGAGTCCCGCCTGGTCAGGAATCGTATTTTCAACCGTTATGGAAACATTCGGCTGACATCCGAGTTCTGCGGCCAGCAGAGTAGCCGCTTTCCATACCGCGGTCTTCTCGCCCGCTATATCAAGAGCAGGGATATGCGTAATTATCAGCTGAGGCGCATCTTCAACGGTAATGGTGTTATAAAGTCCCACGGGAACCATAACGGAATCAACGCGGTGATACCCTCGACTGTCTTTTTCGGCATGAATCCCCAGGTGAAGATTAACCTTACAGGGAGTTTGTACAATCTGGCGTCCTCGCATGGGCGCATCCGACCTGCTGTTATTCCTCGAACGCAAAGTCAAAAAGACGCTCGCCGGATTCAATGTCAAACAGCTCGACCGTCCCGGTTAACACGTCCACATACTGATATGACTGACGCGCGGTACGCCCGCGGCGCTCACCCACCTCAACAATAAAAAGGCTTGGATGAACCTGCACCAACACACCCGTGCGTTCAACAACGCGCGAACGACCCATATTTGCTTTAACTTTGACCTTTTGACCCTGGAGAGCGCTCAGCTTCTCGTGAATCTCATCAACACGATTAACTGGTGGAATCTCGTTTTCCATCTGGCCTCCAACACATAACAATTCGCATATAGACAACTTTTCCAAGTATCTATCATACGAACTTTAGGGGTTAATCTCAAGAGTTGCATAACAACGCCTGCAAAAAGCGTGTGGCGAGAAGAGCGGCGAGAAGTGCGGCGACCTGTGATGTACTTTTCTGCTCCAAAACAGGGGGCTGTGAGGTACTTTTGGCGAGAAAACCGGTCTTCTCGCCATAAAAAAGTACATCACAGCTTTTCAAAAGTACATCACAGGTCCTGAAAAGTACATCACAGGTCTGCGAAGCTGCCGCACCCTATGCGGAAACCGCTATATTCCCGCTGCATTCCAGTGCGCTATTCAACCGGGCAAAGCGAAAGCGCGGCTTCGTCGGCAATAACGGTGCAGTTATGGTGGAGCTGCAGGATGGAAGCAGGGCATTGCGGCGTTACATGCCCGTAGCACATGTTATATACCGCCTGCGCTTTGTCTTCCCCTGAAGCAAGGATAAGAATCGCCCGGGCAAACATAATGGTTTGAACGCCCATAGTGTATGCCTGGCGGGGTACATCCTCTTCCCGCTCAAAAAGGCGGCTATTTGCCTTGATGGTGCTCTCGGTTAAATCGACACAATGGGTACCCTTGGAGAAATAATCGGCAGGCTCATTGAAACCGATGTGCCCGTTATGGCCAATACCCAAAAGCTGCAAATCCGGATACCCTGCCTGGGCAACCATCGTATCGTACTCGTGGCACGCAGCCTCCACATCGGGGTTTGAACCGTCGGGCACATGCGTGTTGGCAATATCAATGTTAACCAAGTCAAAAAGGTTCTCCCTCATAAAGTAGTGATAGCTCTGAGGGTCGTCGTGAGAAAGTCCTCGATACTCGTCCAAGTTATAGGTACTTACCTGAGAGAAGTCCAAATCCCCCTTTTTGTTCCACTCGGCAAGCTGGCGATACGTGCCAATGGGAGTGGAACCGGTGGCTAGGCCAAGCACACACTCGGGCTCCAAAATAATCTTCGCAGAAATGACATTTGCTGCCTTGCGACTCATATCATCGTAGTCCCGTGTACGGACAATTCTCATGAAAACCTCCTGCTATATATTCAAACCAGCACGTGTTGCTCACACCACGGCTCAACGCTGTGTCGGACGCCAGGCGCTCTGTGCTTTATGTTACCCCTTGATTTGGGACGCAAGGGCTTGAAGCGCATGAAATCGGTGAGAGATAGCATTCTTTTGTTCAGGGGTGAGTTCTGCCATAGTTTTTCCCGGGGCGTCTTGCGGCAAAAAGAGCGGATCATACCCAAAGCCATTCTCGCCACGAGGCGTAAAATCTATAGATCCTTCACAATCCCCTTCGCCAACAAGCACGTTTCCGTCTCTGTACACAAGCGCCACGGTAGAGTGAAAGCGCGCCGTACGATCTTCCCTTGGCACATCCTTGAGTTCTTCGAGCAGCTTGGCGTTGTTTTTGGCATCATTTCCGTGCTCGCCGGCATAGCGAGCAGAATAGATCCCCGGAGCGCCATTCAGCGCATCGACACACAGTCCCGAATCATCTGCGATGGCCGCAAAAAAAGGCGTTTCATCGAGCGCCGCCAGCGCCTTTATCAGTGCGTTGTCGCGAAAATTAGTCCCCGTTTCTTCAGGCTCCGGAAAATCGCCAAGTTCGCCAAGAGCAACAAAGGTTACATGCGGCATGACGCTTGAGAGAATAGCCTCAATTTCAACCAGTTTATGCGCATTGCCCGTTGCCACCACGATCGTACGCTCAGGATCAAGCGCGGAGACGTCAATTCCCGTATCAGCCATGTGAACTCCCTCTATCCCCTCTATAATTGCAAAACGCGGCACTCAAGCAGTCGAATACTCGAGAACCGCGCCGGTTTTTCTGGTGGGCGATGAGGGATTTGAACCCCCGACCTTGTGCGTGTAAAGCACCTGCGCTAGCCTCTGCGCCAATCGCCCGTGACTTGAGCAGTTTACCACAGCTTCAGGCTTGCGCGCGCGTCATTATCAAACCGGCGGTATACTTTCACTGAAAGTAAGTTTTTGTGTCTATCAAAGCACCGCCGACGGGAGTTTCTGCACATGACGCTTTATCTATCAGGGCTCATTTCATACCTTGCCGAGAAAAACCTTTTGGTGCGCTCCAAGCACTGTGAGGATGCCGCCACAATAGCGCTATACGGCATTGACCATGATTCTCGCATCATTGAGCCGGGTCATGTGTTTGTCTGCAAAGGTGCTGCATTTAAGCCGAAGTTCTTAAAAAACGCCCTTGAGGCGGGAGCCGTGGCATACCTTTGCGCAGAATCTCACGCCGCCGAGCTTGAGGCAATCGCACCTACCGTACCGGCGCTTATCGCAACCGATGAAAATCTGCGGCGCGCCATGGCAGAGGCTTCAGCATACGTTACGGGACACCCCGATCACGGTCTCACAATGATCGGCATTACCGGCACCAAGGGTAAATCTACGACCGCGTGCATGTTGCGCGCCATACTTGACGGCGATGAGCCCTACGAAAAAACCGCCATTATGGGTTCCATTGAAGTCTTTGACGGCATTGAACATGGAAAGCCCGACAATACAACGCCCGAAGCCCCTGAACTCTGGCGCCACCTTGCAAACGCGCAAAAATGTGGCCTCACGTATATGGCAATGGAAGTCTCAAGCCAGGCGCTCAAATACGACCGCACCTATGGTCTCCATCTGGACATTGCTGTTTTTCTCAACATTGGAAGGGATCATATATCCCCTGTTGAGCATCCCACCTTTGAGGATTATTTTGCCAGCAAAATGAAAATCTTTGATATGGCAAAGACGGCCGTCATTAACCGAGATACCGAGCATTACGAGGACGTAATGGCACACGTTCGTGCAGCTCACGAGCGCAATCCCGAGTGCTGTCAGCGCGTCTGCACATTCTCTGCCACTAACCCCAAAGCGGACGTTTGGGCAAATGATATTTCATCCGAATATGGCGTCGTTTCCTTCCGCGCTCATACTCCCATGTGGACCGGGTTTCTTTCCATTCCCATGCCCGGCCTCTTTAACGTTGATAATGCTCTTGCTGCCATCACCGTTGCCAGCTTGCTTGGATTTTCTGACAAGAAGCTCCAGTACCCTCTGCTCAATACGCACGTGTCCGGTCGGATGGAGCTTATCCCCACCAAGGATCGCAAGGTCACGGCTCTCGTTGACTATGCACACAATCGCCTTGCCTACCAGAAGCTCTTCTCGTCATCCTCACAGGAATTCCCTGACTATGGCCGATATGTTGTTTTGGGAGCTGTCGGCGGTAAGGCACAGGAGCGGCGTCGTGATCTTCCGGAAGAAGGATCAAAGTGGGCCGACCATCTCATTTATACGACCGAAGACCCTGCTTTTGACGATCCGGCGGAGATTTGCGCTGAGATGGCCGCAGCCACGCCTGAGGGTGCATCGTATGAGATTATCCTTGATCGTGAGGAAGCCATTCGTCAGGCCGTACGCCTTGCCTATGCCGATGCACGTCCAAGCATCGTGTATCTTCTCGCCAAGGGAGACGAAGATTTCCAAAGTATCTGCGGCAAACGCGTACCTTGGAAAACTGACGCCGCCGTCTTTAAAGCTGCCGTACGCGATCATGAAGCAGGCAGGTTGTAAGACCCTTATTGTCGCTCACGCTTTTATCGCTCACCCCTTTGTAGTGCTGCCGGAAATGCGCCAAGTAGGTCTTGAGTTAACCAAACTTGCAGCAAATGTGGCAAAAATAACCATACTTGCTGCAAGTATGGTAAATCGTGCCTAACTTGCAGCAAGTATGGCAGCGCTGTTCTGGCAGTACCAACTTGGCGCATTTTTGGCAGCGTTACTCTGGCAGCACTATTATGACGACACCAACCTAACGTCAGTCTAGCGGCGCCAAGTTAACAGCACCAAAGGCAATCAAAGAGCCTCAGGTATCTCACGCAAAAAATAAAAACCCGAGAAGCACGTGTGCACTTCTCGGATTTTGAAAATGAAACTAAACCACTAAGAAAAGCAAGGCTGCCTAAAAGCGGGGTTGCCCCGTACTTACTCGTCCTCTTCTAAAGCAGCCGCGATCTCGTCGGTAATATTCATGGTGCTGTAGACGTTCTGAACGTCATCAAGTTCATCGAGCTTGTCAAGCAGACGTTGAACCTTCTTGGCATCGGAAACGGACACATCGGTTGGGGTGGTTGGAACCATCGTAAGCTCGGAACCCTTTACCTCAATGCCCTGAGCCTCGAGACCCTTCTGGACGTCCTGCATCTTGTCATAGGCAGTCCATACAATCCACTGCTCGCCGGCATCTTCGTAATCTTCGCCGCCGGCCTCAGCAACGGCCATCATGAACTCATCCTCATCAGTAGCGTTATCACGATCGGCAACTTTTTTATCATCGGAAACAATGACCTTGTCAACCGCAATGGAGCCACGGCGCTCAAACTGGAACGCCACGGAGCCCGCCGTGCCAAGATTGCCACCTGAGTGTGTAAATGCAGAACGAACGTCGGCAGCGGTGCGGTTCTTGTTGTCTGTCAGGCAATCGACATAGACTGCGATACCCGCAGGTCCGTATCCCTCATAGACAATCTCTTCGTAGACTGCCGCGTCGGCACCGGCACCAAAGGCCTTATCAATGGCAGCTTTAATCTTTGCGTTCGGCATCGAGACCATGCGCGCACGCGCAACCGCTGCAGCAAGAGTCGCGTTGTTATCAGGGTTAGGATCGCCGCCCATCTTTGCAGCGACGGTAATATTACGAGAAAGCTTGGAGAACAGCGAGGAACGCTTGGCGTCGATAGCTGCTTTCTTGTGCTTTGTTGTTGCCCACTTAGAGTGTCCGGACATGTGCACTCTCCTTTGTTTACGTACAGAATAAATAGCCTTTATACAGTACCCTAAATTACCTTGCGAGAAAACCCTTGATGACGGAAACTCATTATTCTCTGAACTTCTTCAGGCTTCTCTGAGCTCCTCTAAGCTTCTCCGAACATGGGTTTTGCAATCCCGGTTTTGCAAATCAAGATAAAACCCGCAGATACTCTTGATCTTCGCGTTAGGCGGAGTGATCGATAGAGCGCTCGGCAGGAATTTCATCCCCAAAACGCTCTTTGCGCAGACGGAGAGCCTCGTATGCGCACCCATACATGGCAGCTTGGTTACCAAGACTTGCTGCTTCAATGCGAACGGGGCGACTCACCCGCAATGCATACTCCTCAAAACGGCTCCGCAGCTCCGTTGCAAAAGTCGCAAATGAACCGGCAACGCCACCGCCAATCAAATACATGGCCGGATCAACCACACATGACACCTGTGCCATGGCACGAGCCAAATACGAGCACATTTTATCAATGGCAATGGTTGCGCACTCATCGCCCGCCGCATGTGCACGGAAAACGGAAATCGTATCCGTCTCATGTTCAATGTTCACCGGAGTCACTCCACGTGCTTCGCATTCCTCAAGGTAGAGGCGGACGATACCCTTTGCAGAGGCATACTGTTCAAGACAGCCGTGACGACCGCATCCACATGTCTTGGGCTCATCGGGCTCAACCGTAATGTGTCCAATCTCGCCACCGGCGCCAAACGCGCCGGCTACCAGCTTGCCATTAGCAACCACGCCGGCACCAACGCCCGTACCAATGGCAATCAGTACAAACGAAGGCACCCCTACCGCAACTCCCGCCCATGCTTCACCAAGAGCCGCCGCGTTGGCGTCATTGACAAAGGCAACCGTGGCATTAGGGAGCGCCGAACTGATGGCCTGCACCAAACCTTCGGGATTGATCTCAACATTGGCGAGAAGCCCGACGGTACCATCATCGGCCACCGGACCGGGGATATCCAATCCACACGCTATGACATCTTCCGGCTTACCGGAGCGCGACGCAACGATTTCTTCAAGAGAGTCACAGACAACACGATACGCTTCGGGTGACGTAAGCGCAGGTGTAGGAACTTTTTCCTCTGTCAAAAGTTCTCCGTCCGGCGTAAACAGGCCAATCTTAATGCTTGTTCCACCAATATCGATACCAAGTACGTACTGCATGTGTGCTCTCCTATCCTTAATTACCACGTTCAAGCGCGCCAACGACCAGATGAGCAAGAACTTCATCACGCTTAAGGCCGGCTGCCTCAATTGCCATAGGCACCAGCGAAGTCTCGGTCAGGCCCGGGAATGTCTTGAGACCCATAACCATAACCTTATGACCGTCCCAAATAAAATCAACACGCGCAAAGTCGCGACAATCATACGCACGATATACCTCACAAGCAGCCTGCTCCAATGCCACGCGAGCGTTGTCAACGTTACTTCCAAGAGCCGCAAGAGATTCATCTCGAACCGGACAGAAGTGATTGACACGAGAGGTTTCCAAGCGTGCATCCGTATCGTAAATGCCTTCCTTAACCTCTATCTCCACGGGCGGAAGAACTTTTTCTGAACCGGGAGTACCAAGAACGGTCACACTGACCTCAACGCCTTCAACCCAATGCTGAATGATGACGGAATCATCATAGGCAAGGGCACCCATCAGGGCATGTCCAAGATCCTCGGGCTTATCGACACGAGAAAGACCCATGGCAGATCCGCCGTGCACCGGCTTTACCGCCAGAGGAAAACCGCTACCGCCACCCAAGCGCTCGGGGATGATGTCCAGCGCCTTTGCGGCACCGAGATCCTTAAACGCACTGGCGGGAAGTACCAACTGCGGTGGCCAGACCACTAAAGACTCATGTTTGCCATACACGCGGCGCATTAAAAATGGCATGTCGGCCTTGTTCCACGCAGCCCTGCATGATGCGGGACGAGACCCCACGTATGGAATACGTAAAAACTCCAAAAGCGCAGGTACCGCGCCATCCTCTCCACCGGCTCCATGCATGCAGATGAAAGCCACGTCGGGCTTCTCCGCACGCAACGTATCAACAAGGTGCGCATCGGCATCGAGCGTCAGCACATCAAAACCGGATCTTGCAAGTGATTCCGATACCAAACGACCGGAAAGAAGCGAGAAGTTCCTCTCAAATGAGGTCCCTCCCATAATAACAGCAACTTTAGACGCCACGACTACCTCCTGTTTTTGGTCTATTGGCGATATGAGTGTTTGGTCGAAGCAGTTTCAGGCAATGCGCCTGCCTCCCGAAATGCTCGGTAGAGCGCCATGCGGTCCTGCACGCAAGAAGCCAGACGACTGATTGCCTCATGAATATGTTCCGGCGTCTCAAAGGAATAACACAGCCGCATGCTTGATGCCCCGCGACCATCCGGATAGCAGTTGGTTCCCGGAACATAGGCAACGCCTTTTTCAAGAGCCGCCGGAAGAAGCTGGTTTGTGTCAAAGTATGGCGGAAAGCTGACCCATAAGAAGAGCCCGCCTTCCGGGTGCGTCCACGAGACGTCCTCCGGGAAAAATTCCTCCAATGCCGCAAGCATGGCGTTTTTGCGCTCCCGGTAGCGTGTTTTGGAAACCTCAAGAGCGGCTTGCCAATCCACCTCGTTAAAATAATGCTCGGCCAGTACCATATTAAAAGGGCTGGTACAGAGGTCTGCCCCTTGCTTTGAAAGGTTAATGCGCTCAAGAAAATGGTGCGGAGCCACAATCCACGCCAAACGCAGGCCCGGAGCAAAAATCTTTGATGTGGTTCCAAGATAAATTACCTGGTCATCCATAGCCTTGAGGCGCGTAAGGTCTTGTCCCTCATAGCGGATAAGACCGTACGGATCGTCTTCCACCACCGGTATGTTCCACCGGTGCGCCAGCTCAAGCAAGAGATGTCTGCGCTCGAGCGACATGGTGATACCTGAAGGATTGTTAAAATTCGGAATTACATAGATGAATTTTGGACGTCTGCCGGCACCTTTAAGCTCTTGGAGTTTTTGTTCAAGCAAATCAACCCGTATCCCGTCCTCATCCATCTCTATGCAATGGACACGGGGTTGATATGCCGAAAATGCCTGAAGAGCGCCCAGGTAGCTGGGTCCCTCGCAGATAATATCATCTCCGGCATTTATAAAAACGCGCCCCAAGAAATCAAGGGCCTGCTGAGAGCCCGAGGTTAAAATCATATCCTCCGGCTTTGCTTCAATGCCTTGGACCGCCAGGATCTTACAAACGGTGCGCCGACACTCTATGCGTCCGTCGGAGCTTCCGTATTGAAGAGCTTTGAGTCCTTCAACGGTAACGCATCGCTTTGCGCATTCAGCCACTTCATCGAGGGGAAGCGATGAGATATCCGGCATGCCTCCCGAAAGACCAATGACATCCGGGCGCGAAATTGCCGCAAATAAATCGCGCACCGCACTGCGGCGCATCTGCATGATGCGATCGGCATACAGCCCGTCCCACTCGTCAAATGAGATCTTACTGTCACTCATCCAAAACTCTCCCCATCCCACAGGCCTGTGCTTTTCTTGCGTCTTCACGAACGTTTTTATCGCACGCTCATAACGCACGCCCGCAAAAAAACAAAACACACATGCCGTATATCTTTCTAATTATGTAAGTATCGCGCAAAAGAGGGTCTCCGTCGCGTAAAATGCATGAATGAATTAAAAACGTATACCTGTGTCATGGGTACGGACATACACTTTAGGAGGAACTATGGACAGCGAGAAGAGCAAAACCACCCTTAATGCAGCACTCTCTAATCCACGTCAGGATATAGCAGAGCTTGACGCACTTGAGAAAAGAATCTTTGCGCTCCGTTACAGCGCCGAAGAACTGAGCTCGTTTGGACCCTGCCTTGACCCCGCAAAAGCAACCGAGGAACGCGGAGAAGCCCTTGCCATCCTTGGTGAGCAAATGCAAGCCTTACTTATTGACCCACAGGTAGGGGCTCTGCTCGACCGCCTTCACGAGAATCGCGCAGTGCTTGACGAGACGCATCGCGCACAGGTAAAGATTCTTCGTCGCGACCGGGCGCAGCTGGTGGATGTACCTCCCGAAGTACAGAGCAACTTTGTACGACTTGCCACCGAAGCAAACGACGTGTGGGAGAAAGCAAAGAATGCAGATGATTGGGACCTCTTTGCTCCCTATCTCGACAAACTTGTTGCAGGTCAGATTGATATTGCACGGTATCGTGATGCTGAAAAAGACCCGTACGACGTACTCCTCAATGATTTTGAACACGGAAGCAACCGGGCCTTTTATGATTCATTCTTTACCAAGATTAAGGACACCATAGTCCCGCTCGTTGCCGACTGTGCTGCCTCAAAGCACCAGCCCAGCACAAAGCCTCTTGAGGGATCTTTTGACGTGGATCGCCAGTGGAACCTTGCAAAAGACATCGTAGCAATGCAAGGCGTTGACCGGGACGCTTTCTGGCTCGGCAAGACGGAGCACCCCTATACCGCAGGACCTGGCATTGGCTTTGTTATGGTCGCCTCACACGTCTATGAGAACGATCTTCTCTCCAATGTGTATTCCATGCTTCATGAAAACGGTCATGCCCTCTATGAGCAGGGAGTTAATTGGGATTATCGCTTTACGTCCCTTAAAGGCGGCACTTCAATGGGCATGCACGAGTCTCAGTCGCGTTTCTTTGAAAACTACGTCGGACACTCCGAGGCATTTGCCGAGCCGCTCATTCAGCTCATGCGCAAGCATTTCCCCGGTCAGCTCACACGCGTTACCGCGTTTCAGCTCTTCTCGGCAGCCAACAAGGTGCAGCCAAGTCTTATCCGTACGGAAGCCGACGAGCTCACCTATCCGCTCCATATTCTTGTCCGCTATGAAATTGAGCAGGCGCTTCTTGCGAGAGAAGTAAAGGCAGCTGATGTTCCAAAACTTTGGGCCGAGAAGTACCGTCACTATCTTGGCGTTACGGTACCCGATAACACCCACGGCGCACTTCAGGATGTCCACTGGAGCTGGGGTGAGTTTGGCTACTTCCCCACCTATGCTTTGGGAAGCGCTTTTGGTGCTCAGTTTAAGCACGCCATGATTGAGGATGGCATGGACTTTGATGGGGTTTGTTCCTCGGGAGACCTCGCGCCCATTCGCGAGTGGCTCGGACAGAGAATTTGGAAGTGGGGTCGCGCAAAGGACTCAGGCGAGCTTATTGCCTCAGCCACCGGAGAGCCCTTTGATGTGGGATATTTCACCAGCTACCTTGTTGAGAAATTCTCGCGCATCTACGGACTGACACACTAAGCGCTTTTACGCCGTATTAAGCGTCTGCTCATACAGATTTGAAGCATCATACCGGTTTGAAGCACGTCGAATATTGAAGGAGATTGGTTACATGAAAAAGTTATTTGGTGAATTTAAAGACTTTATTGCTCGTGGCAACGTTATGGATATGGCCATCGGTGTCATCATCGGCGGTGCTTTCATGGCAATCGTTAATTCACTGGTAAACGACATCGTTAATCCTTTCATTAAACTCATAAGCGGCAGCGGCACAGAAGTATCGGGGCTTTCCATCCCCGTGGCAGGCACTGAAAATGGTATCGACTTTGGCTCATTTATCTCTGCAATCATTAACTTTTTGATTATTGCCGTCATCGTCTTTTTGCTGGTAAAAGCTCTCAACAAGTTCATGAAGGGCAAAAAAGAATCCACGGACTCTCCCGCCCAAGTTTGCCCACACTGCCTTGAAGAGGTCAAAGCGGGAGCCACGCGCTGCCCTCACTGCACAGGCGAAATCAAAGGCGCTACCCATACTGTCTAACCTACTGCAAACATACACGTCATCAAAAAGTAAGGGGTCAAGCTGTGTGCTTGGCCCCTTTTTATCTCGCGCATATGCTTGCCACAAAATCTTGCAGCTAACTCTGCACGTGTGGAAGATGGGAAACAATGAGCGTCATGTCACCTGAGAATGTCAGATCTCCCGACCGAGCGGGTGCGATAAAGTGACTTCCCTTATGAAGACTGTGGGATTGTGCCGCATTGCTCTCAACTTGGACGCTTCCCGTACCTTCAATAACGCTGACGCATAAAAATGGATAGGGCTGCGCGACCACCTTTTCCCCTTGAACGGCAATCTTCTTAACAACGAAATTGTCACACGCCATGAGCTCCGTTACGCCATCAACCTCAGGAGCAGTAACCTTTCCGGAAACAGGCGGTACAAGATCGTAATTTACAACATCAAGACTTTGCCGGACATGAAGTTCCCGAGGCTTGCCATCGGCTCCGGCTCGATCATAGTCATACACGCGATAGGTCACATCTGAGCTCTGCTGTGTTTCTAAGATTAGAGTTCCTCCCTTAATTGCATGAATCGTACCAGGGTCAATACGAAAAAAATCACCTTTATGAATGGGAACGAGATTGAGCATGTCATCCCAGCGTCCCTCATCAATCATCTGAGCAAACTCTTGACGATTGCGCGCACGCTGCCCAATGATGATATCCGTGTCGGGCTCTGCATCAAGGACATACCAGCACTCACGTTTACCAAGCGAACCATGCTCATGTTCAGCTGCGTACGCATCGTCGGGATGCACCTGCACCGATAAATCATCATGCGCGTCAAGGATTTTAATGAGTAGTGGAAAGCGATCCCCCTTGGAGTCACCGAAGAGCTCATGATGCACATCCCACAGGTGACTGAGCTTCTCGCCAACAAACGCACCGGAAGCAACCACGCAATCGCCATGGGGGTGAGCGCTAATTGCCCAGCACTCTCCTATTTTCCCTTCAGGAATGTCGTAGCCAAAGTCCTCTGCAAGGCGCCGACCTCCCCAAATCTTCTCATGAAAGACAGGCTCAAGAATGATAATGTCTCGTGAAAGTTCTTGGTGAAGCGCATCCATGGCACACTCTATCTATTCTAGTTTTTGGACGAATCGCTGTAATACCCGGGCTGATCGCTGACCTTGGCAAACACCATTGTCATAGACTCATCGTCATCTTCTATCTTAATCGTAATTTTTCCGTCTTCGTCTACGGTACCTTCAAGGCCCTCATCGCCGGCACCAGCAGAAATAACGAGGGATTTTCCGTCAGTGGTCTTCCAGTTAAACGAAAGCTTATCGCTCTTCTTGCTCTGGAAATTGGGTGCCGTTATCGTGCCCGTACCGTCCTCTGAAAGCTCAAGAGTAAAGCGCAGACCAGTCCCATTAACCATCTGCTGATACATATCTTGCGTAATCTCTTGAGTACCATCCTCATCGGTCAAAACTTCACTCTCCAGCTCATACGTGCCGGCAAGCTGTGTGGCGTAGTCATCTGTCTTGATCTCTTCTTTTTTCTGCTCATTCTTTGAGTCTGTCGTAGTTTGAGTAGAAGATGAATCCGATGTATTTGCAGCATTGTCATCGACAATCTTTGGGGCAAAAAGGTCGCAACCCGAAAGTATGCCTATTAATGCAACGACAACAAGTGCGGCGCCAAATTTCTGAAGTTTCATGATGCTCCTATCGTTGAGGACGGCGTCTGTTATAAAAAAGGGCGAGAAGCACTTCTCGCCCTTCTATTGTATCTGTTCTGGAAGCTACTTCTTTGAAGAGTCACTGTAATATCCGGGCTTATCGCTTACCTTGGAAAAGACCATCTTCACTGAAGCATTATCGCTGGACTGCTCGAGGGTAATCTGCTTGTCATCAACCGAAGCAGTAATCTTCTCTTTGGAAGAATCCTCACTGAGCGTTATGGATTTACCGTCGCTCGACTCCCATTTGAGATCAAGCTTCTCCGGCTGTCCACTTGCTTCTATGCTGTTCAAAATAGCGGTGCCGTCCTCTGAAAGCTCCAAGGTAATATGGAAATTACCGGCTTTTGAAACCTGCTCGTACTGCTCTTTCGTAATGGACTGGGTTTTGTCTCCGCTTTTAATATCCATGCTGTCAAGTTCATAGGTACCAACAAGCCCAGCGGGATGTTTTGAACCAGAAAGACCACTGCATCCTACAAGAACAAAAGCGAGAGTTGCCGTAAGAATACAAATACCAAGACGCTTCAGCTTCATATCAGCTCCTTCATAGGTGACCCTCTCAAGAGTCTCTTTTAATGTCCTCACATGATATCAAACATTAAAGGATAACCACAAGGAACTTCTAAAACTGACCGTTTGCCAGAGCTTTGAGACCGCCTTGCGTAAAGACCAGCGCCGATGTTACGTGACCATCAGCCTCTTGTCGCGTCTTATCGTTACGCAATATGTCAATGATCGTAGTCATCTCTGTCTGGGCAAGCCATTCAATAATGAAAGAGTCATACGGCTCAATATATGTAGCCCCAGGATAGAGAATCGCTTGAATTGTTGCGGCAATTACGCTCTTAAACGACTCAAAGAACTTTGCCACAAACGGACTATTTTGGTTGTTGATGATAATCGTCACTACGTATCGATGTGCATACATAAGATCAAAGAATGCTCCAAGCGTTTCAGCATCCCCCATAGGAGAATCCGATTCTTCTCGCGCGCCCTCCGATTGTATACGGCTTTGATATTCCTTCAGTATTTGGATAGCCTGGTCAGTAACGGGCTGTATCACATTTTTGAAGAGATCCTCTTTATTGTTAAAAAAGAAATACAGTGCACCGGTTGTAACGCCGATCCGTGAGCAAATTCTTCTTAAAGAAGCCTTCTCATAGCCTTGCTGGGCAAACTCCTCCTCAGCAGAAGCAATAAGCTTGCGACGTGTGTCATGACTATCTACCTGTGGCCGCCTCGACATT
Organism: Atopobiaceae bacterium; assembly: GCA_024691995.1. Taxonomy (GTDB): domain Bacteria; phylum Actinomycetota; class Coriobacteriia; order Coriobacteriales; family Atopobiaceae; genus Lancefieldella. The sequence goes on from JAILNA010000001.1 coordinate 18,017, forward strand.
TTGTCGTCTCCTTCAAAAGCAGTCATAAAAATGACTAATCCCCCAATAAGAAGATAGTACCTAATTTTTTAGAGTTTTATAACAAGAAATGAACTATTTCACGTGTTTCACATTTGAAAAACATAACGTCAACTAATGTTTTTATTTTATAGTTTTATGCGTTTGTGGACAAAATGTGTTAACAAATGTCTACATGAAAACAAGTTTTTTAGGTCTCGTACGTGCATATTTTGTCTTGCAGATGTCGGTATATATGTCGGTGCACATGTCGGTGCGGATGTGTTGATGCCCATATGCAGATAGTGTTTCCGTACGCGAGTACTTATCGCACGCGAGTACTTGTCTTGAATTTCCGCAGCAAGCCTTTACTTGTGGTTTTCACGACCGTCCGTCTCTTAAAACCACCACTAAACACGCAGATTTCAAAAACCCCGTCAAAATCGCTGTTTACGGGTGATTCGATTTACCCGTAAACGCTCAAATCAAAGAAAAATCACCAGTAAACATCGTTCTTATCGACTGCAGTCACCCGTAAACCGCAAGTTTGAAGCAAGTGGAGAGAAGAGCATTCTGCTTTTGCGCCGCCATTCACCTTGAGCATTGCACCTGCGTATCACTCAAAAAACACAAAGAAGTGCCCGACAACGTGGGGCAATAACGGATACCGCTATCTCGCCTTCCTGACAAACTCATCACAAACATTAGATTTACGGAGATATTCACGGCCAAAGGGGTCAACCAGAGGGACAAACGCATCGACAGATTTCGCGAAATGCTGTTCTATATCATGGTGTATATGGGGATCGGCAAGGGTATACCCGCGCGCACAAGCTGCCTGGTACATTCCCACCGTATCATTAAAACAAAAAGAACAAAATTCACAGTCAGAGCAGTGAAGCCCGCCCATTACGTTCTCCTTTAAACCAACAACACCCTCAATTATTGCCAGTCAAGTATGCCACTTTATATCTACAAGAAGCCTATCTTTATTTAAATCCTATATGTTCAGGATAAGGCGTCTTATACACAGAAGGCTCTAGTGACGCAGACGCAAAGGCTGCATCTGCCGAAGCAGCTGCTTCAACAAACCGAAAAGGGATGCGATATTGCTCTAATGCAATTTTGTCGTCATCACTTAGTTCTACTCCGGACTCCTGCATATCAAACAGATGCTCTGCCCACAGCTGATCCATCGTCATGCCAAAGAAATCGGCAATAATCTTTGCCTTGTCAAAAGACGGCCATTTGCGTCGCTCCGTGCATATATAGGAAACATACGCGCGCGACCAGTGGGAAAACTCACAAAGATCCACTTGACGTTTGCCGGACTCATGAAGCAGTCGTGCAACCGTTCTTCCTAAACCAAGCTCGGCTCTTGCCTCAACTCCTATTCTGCCCATCTCTGTCCCCCATCTGCAAAACCTGATGACATCCCCCTATCATCACCACTAATGATACTACAAAAAATTATTGCAATGTACGTTGTTATGTTTGCAGCTAAAAGAGGTATTTTCTACATACAATACACACGATATTGAATAACATAACGATGTATTTCCTCGTTATGTTGATATAGAGCAAATGCTACATGGCCAATACTCCTACCTTCTACGGAAAAGAGCAGCCGCTCAACCTATTAAAACACGACGACACTCCTCAAGCATGATATTAATGAATACATCTATTAAAGGAGTCTGTATGAGCGAGCACCTTATTCAAAAAACACTTTCATATCCGTCAACAGACGGCAGCTCAACAGTAGTTGCGACCATTTGGCAGCCCTCTTCTACCGTGTGCACGCGCGGAATTGTCCAGATAAACCATGGCATGTCCGAGCATATCCTTCGCTACGACGATTTTGCCCGCGCCCTTTGTAGCGCAGGATACATCGTGGCAGGAAACGATCACATTGGCCACGGTCGCTCAAGTACTCCGGATAGCCACGGTGTTCTCGATCCCCTGCACGGTGCGGACGCACTCATTGAAGACGCACACACCCTTCATCAGCATATGTGCCAGCACTATGACCCTTCTCTCCCGTATTACTTTTTCGGCCATTCCATGGGCAGCTTTATCGCCCGTGCATACGCCGGTAGATACGGCGCAGGTCTTTCTGGCGTCATTGCGTGTGGAACCGGAAGTGTTTCTCCCCTTCTTTCTCGCATTGGCTTTCTCCTTTCCTATCATCTCTGCAAAACAAAGGGCATTGCCTATGCCTCGTCCTTTGTCGATGGTCTCGGGGTTGGCGCCTATTCCAAAGCAGTCCCCGGCCCTACCGGATATGAGTGGCTATCCTATAACAATGACAACGTACGCGCATATAATGCCGACCCTATCTGCGGTTTTATGTTCTCCGTCGGAGGGTACGCCGCACTTTCAAAACTAACTCAAGAGGCTTGCTCGCCGGCCGCGGCTTCTCACATTCCGTCTTCTCTGCCGTTTCTTTTTATTGCCGGTGAGGACGACCCTGTTGGAGCCTCCGGAAAAGGCGTGTACAAAGCAGCACAACTTACTAAAGATGCCGGCGTCACGGATGTCACCACTATTTTATATCCGCATATGCGCCATGAAATTCTCTGTGAGGACAATCGCTCTTTGGTATATTCCGACATTTTGAAGTGGCTAGGAGAACACCATGGCAACAATTGAACAGCGCGATAAATTCGTTATTGCTCTTGACCAAGGAACTACCTCTTCCAGGGCAGTGCTTATCAACCACGAGGGTCGTGTGGCCGACTTTGTACAGCGCCCATTTCAGCAAATATATCCGCATCCCGGGTGGGTCGAGCACAATCCTCAGGACATTTTATTTTCCCAAATTGGAGCCCTCACCGAACTTATCACCAAACACGGACTCGATGCTCAAAGCATTGATTCAATAGGCATCGATAACCAGCGAGAAACAACTTTGGTCTGGGATCCTACAACCGGCGCTCCCGTTTGCAACGCTATCGTGTGGCAGTGTCGGAGAACTTCCGAACTTGTAGAGCAACTTTGCGGTTCTTCTCGCGTGCAAGCTATGATTCGCGAGAAGTGCGGTCTTCATGCAGACGCATACTTCTCTGCCAGCAAGATCCGCTGGATTTTGGATAACGTTGCGGGAGCTCGCGAGCGCGCTGAAGCGGGAGAGCTCCTTTTTGGTACCGTTGACACATGGCTTATATGGATACTTACCGGCGGACTTGTGCACGCAACTGACACCACCAATGCCAGTCGAACCATGCTCTATAACATCCATGAAGGGTGCTGGGATAAAGAGCTCCTGTCGCTCTTTGATATTCCTGAATCAATGCTCCCCGAAGTGCGCGCGTCGTCAAGTTTTTTTGGAGAGACAAGCTATCCGGGACTTCCGGCGGGTATTCCTCTTACCGGGGTTGCCGGAGATCAGCAGGCGGCACTCTTTGGACAATGCTGTTTTGAGCCGGGACAGGCAAAGAATACGTATGGGACAGGGTGCTTTATGCTTTTGCATACCGGCACATCCGCTCACCTCAGCAAAAATAACCTGGTAACCACCATTGTGGCATCTCCTCCTACGCAAAAACAAACCGAATACGCTCTTGAGGGATCGGTCTTTGTCGCCGGTGCCCTTATTCAATGGCTTCGCGACGAGTTGGGTCTCATACAAACGGCCGAAGAAACCTCATACCTTGCAAAAAGTGTTCCTCACACCGGAGGTGTCTATATTGTTCCCGCGTTCACCGGTCTGGGAGCGCCATGGTGGCAACCTGACGCACGCGGAACAATTACGGGAATCACCAGAGGAACCACACGAGCACACATTGTTCGAGCTGCACTTGAAGCACTTGCATACCAGATTAAAGACCTCGCAGACGCAATGAGCTCTGATTGTGGGCAGGAACTTAGCGTACTCAACGTAGACGGAGGCGCCGCGAGAAATAATTTTTTGATGCAGTTCCAGGCGGATGTTTTGGGATGCACGCTTAAACGCCCGCAGAATACGGAGACCACGGCATTGGGAGCTGCGTATCTTGCAGGACTCTCCACCGGTTACTGGAGCGGAACAGAAGAGCTCAAAGCACTCCGTCAAACCGATGACCTTTTTGTAAGAAAAGCCTCCGAAAACGATATGCAAAAACTTATAGACGGATGGCACCAAGCTGTTCAAAAGGCGATATAACGTGCGGATGCACGCTGTATAAACATATCCATCCCCACCAAAAGATACAGAAGATAGAAAGGTAAGTCATACAAAAAGAAACCGCCATAGGATGAAACTGTGACGAGTGAGCGACCACAAAATGTCGGTTCATCCTATGGCTACGTTGCCTCGAAAACCGAGATACCGTACTTGACATCAACCAAGATCGGCTACAGAAACAGGCGTTGGGGGTACCTATCTCTTTCTCAACGTATCACTATTGTTAGCAGAAAAAACTTTTTATATATACGAGAATCGGAAATTCGTTGAAAATAATATAACACCTACAAATAGTAGCTCACTGCAAAGCATATTGCCACTCCCAACGAAACAAAGGGAGCAAAAGGAAACGTGGTATTTCTTATAGCCTCTAAACTGCTCATTCTTTGTTTTTTGTCACCTTCTCTTTTGTGTATGGTATTCACAAAAGAAGCCAGAAAAAAGAACATAACACTTAGCGCACATGCGGAAAAAATAACCACACAAAGATCTTCAAAACCTAAAATCAGTGCCAAAGAAGACAACATCTTTATGTCACCGCCGCCGATACCTGCCTGCTTGGTAATAAGGATGAAAAACTTTGATGTAGCTAGAAGTACCATAAGCATGCACGCAGAACGCATCAGTGAGCCGCCAATGCTCATTTTCCAACTCTTTGTAGGTATTATCGCCGCACTGCATACATCAATTACCCAAAGCGCCCCTAAAAGAAGGGGGACTCTATGAGGAATCGTTCTCGTTTTGATATCACACACGGTTGCAATACCCATCACCATGAGCACACCGATACATACCCATGGTGATGGCCGAGTCAAAAAATTACCCATATACCCACCACCGTCCCTCCAATCCACCTCCACGTCTCCGAAATACAACGTACCAAAATGTGGCTTGTACTATTTGGAGATATACGAGAGTTTCTCACCATAAATGCCCTGGTAATACCAGTTGCTCATAAGACTTTTCCGAGGGCACGGCAGCGTTGTTGAAAACTTTTTGTCGCCCGAACAATCTTGGTCAAATATCCGTCAAATTCAAATTTCCACATATTCCGCTACACTCATGGAGGAATACATTCACTGAAAGGTCTCTATGCCAAGCTACAAAGCAAAACAAATGATTGTCATGCGCCGCGACCTAAAAATGCGCAAAGGAAAAATTGCCGCTCAAGCCGGTCATGCTTGCGTAGAGGCAACACTTATGGCGCTTGCTCGAGAAAACCGTCTCTCGCAAGTACATCTCAATGCAGCCGAAAGCTGGGTTTACCTTGACCATGACCGGCAAGACGCAACACCGCTTTCCGATTGGTTTGATGCGGGCGTTGCAAAGGTATGCGTATATGTTGACTCGGAAGAAGCGCTTCTCGATTTATATGAACGCGGAAGAGAACTCGGCTTTGCCGTAGCACTCATCCGCGATGCGGGCTTCACTGAATTCCACGGAGAGCCTACATTTACCTGTCTTGCCTTTGAGCCTCTGTCGGCAGAGAAAATTGATCCTTTAACAGGAGAACTCCCGCTCTACTAACTTCTTCGCTTCACAGGTCTTCGCTCCGCTGTCCTTCGCCGTCAACCTTCGCTCTACTGGCTGCTCCCTATAAAAGAAAGAATCTGCCCATAATTTCATCGTAGAGAGCGGCAACGAAAAAGGATCCTGCTGCAGCCACAAGAATCGCCGTTGCCCATTGGATACCCGCAGGCGCAAGGTCTTTAATTCTTGAGTCAATCTTCCCATCGTCTGTGATGTGCGTTTCAAGTGCCGCGATATCTTTTGTAAATCCTCGCTGCTTTTCGGCATACTCTCTGCCTGAAAACAACATACCTGCACCGGAGGCAATAATTGCAAGAGAAGAAACCACATACAACACGCGACGGGTCCAATCCGACCCAACCTCAATATTGCCGCCCGACGTTAGCGTTCCAAAAAGAAAAACAAAAAGGCCCAAGCCAAGAGCTGCAAGCATACCGTATCCAAAAGCCGTACCCGCACTCTTGATGACGATTGTCACGCGAGAAGAGCCAGGTTGTTGCGGTGTTGTTTTCATACAAATCCCTTCAAGACTTTTGAGGCTTCTTGCCTTGTGTTTGAGCATCATCTCATTGTTGTCCGCCCACGATGATACAATCTCACCAGCAAAGAGCTCAAGGGAGGATTTTATGCGTATCGGATTTGACAATACTATGTACATCAGCATGCAAGCAGATAGAATCCGTCAGCGCATCAGCGAATTTGGCGGAAAGTTGTACCTTGAGTTTGGCGGCAAGCTTCTTGATGACAATCATGCTTCCCGGGTACTCCCCGGATTTGAACCCGACTCAAAGGCTCGAATGCTGCAGCAGCTCTCAGAAGAAGCCGAGGTTATCTTTGCCATCAGTGCCGCCGATATTGAATCTGGAAAACGTCGCAGCGATATCGGTATCACGTATGCCGATGATGTCTTACGTCTGATGGATATTTTCCGCAGCCGTAACTTGGCCATTGGCGGTGTAGTTATTACTCGATTCTCGGGACAACCAAAGGCAGAGGCATATCAGACACGTCTTGAAAACATGGGAATCCGCGTATATCGTCATTATCCCATTTTGGGATATCCATCAAATGTGGATCTCATTGTTTCAGAAGATGGCTACGGGAAAAACGAGTATGTAAAAACTTCTCATCCTTTGGTGGTAGTCACCGCTCCCGGTCCGGGTTCGGGCAAACTTGCCGTATGTCTCTCTCAGCTTTACAACGAAAACACCCGCGGCATAAAGGCCGGCTATGCAAAGTTTGAGACGTTTCCGGTATGGAACCTCCCGCTTAAACATCCGGTCAACGTTGCCTATGAGGCAGCAACCGCCGATCTTGACGACAATAACGTCATCGATCCCTATCATCTTGAAGCCCACAATACCGTCACGGTTAACTACAACCGAGACGTGGAAGCCTTCCCCGTTCTCAAGGCCATTATGGAAAAGATTGCCGGCACAAGCCCATATCAATCGCCCACTGATATGGGTGTCAACATGGTCGGTAACTGCATCATTGACGACGAAGCGTGTCAAAATGCAAGTCGCGCCGAAATCGTTCGCCGCTGGTTCAAAACAGCGGAACGCCTTGAGAGAACCGGCATGGGAGAGCGTGAGCTCGATAAGATCAGTCTCCTCATGAAAGAAGTGGGAGTAGACCAGAACTTCTCGCCGGCACACGCCAGTGCGCTTATTAAGGCCGAGGTCACCGGAAAACAGGCCGGTGCCCTGGTGGTACCCGACGGCACGGTTATTACCGGAAAGGCTTCGGAGCTGCTCGATGCAAGCGCTTCGGTGCTGCTGAAAGCGCTTAAGTACAGCGCACACGTTGATAAAAAAGCGTATATCGTGTCGGATGAAGCTCTTGAGCCCATCTGCAGCTTAAAGTCAAAAACATTGCGAGAAAAGCAGCACGCCCTGACGGCAGGAGAAATGCTTATTGCCCTTTCCATCAGCTCCATTTCCAACAGTCTCGCAAAAGACGCCATAGCTTCTGCGGATTTCCTCAAGGGGTGCGACGTATACTTTTCTTCCATCATTCCCGCCGCTGATGAAGAGGTATTCCGAAAGCTGGGTATTAACGTATGCTGTGAGCCCCTCTTTGAACAGGGTTCGTTTTATCACCAGTAAGCAACACGTAAGGCGCAGCGCATAATGCCGAACAGTTCACGCAACAAAAAACCACACAAAAGCGGTCAAAACGTGCGCCGCGCACATCGACTCCAAAGGCTCTCTGCCAAAGGAAAGACCGTTGGCTTTGGAATCTTTTTGGTATGCAGCATCTTTGTCGTAGCACTTATCGGCTCCTGCGCGTACAACCTCTTTCTTCTCTCACCGCTTTCTTCTCAGCAAAAGGTGCCCTCACCTTACGACTGGAGCAATCTCAAAACCGACGAGTCAGGTCGTTTGAGCTATGTACAAAACGGACAGACAATCTCTCGCACCGGTATCGATGTCTCTTCTCACCAGCAACAGATTAACTGGAGCTCCGTTGCTCAAGACGGCATATCGTTTGCCTATATTCGTCTTGGATACCGAGGGTCTTCAGAGGGGACCTTGCATGTTGACGACTTCTTTACCCAAAACCTTTCCGGTGCAAAAGGTGCGGGAATTGATGTCGGCGTGTACTTTTTCTCTCAGGCAATCACCGAGGAAGAGGCCGGAGAAGAAGCGCAGTTCGTACTCAAGCAGCTCGATGGAGCATCACTTGATTATCCGATAGCCTTTGATATGGAACCATCGCCGGAAGGAGGCGGTCGGGCCGATGCGCTTACCCGTGAAGAAGCAACTGCCATAGCAAACGCATTTTGTGATGAAATACAGAAGGGCGGGTACCGAGCAATCATATACGGCAACAGCTATGACCTCAGCAAATACGACCTCTCCGCCCTCACGGGGCGTATTTGGCTGGCACAATACGATGGAAAGCCCGACGGTTCAATTTCCTTTGTCATGTGGCAGTACACGCCAAAAGGCACCGTGGCCGGTATTTCCGGCTCGGTAGATCTCAACCTTGACCTGTCGGATGTGCCAAAAAGCGCCTCGTAAGCATTTAGTGCTTAAGCATCTGGCTCTTGACCTCTCAGTGCAGCGTTTATCGGAGCTTTGCGCCCCGTGCTCTTGACAAGCTTTTAATTGGTAGACGTAGACACGGTTCCCGTTACGGTCGTTTGTGCGTCAGACGATGCCGCATCCTTTGTGGCGCCACCCTGTACACATGAGCTCACTAACGTAACCACCAGCCACAACAAAATAAGTGCAATAACAACGGCAATCGCTACTTGCCCTGTTTTCATGCGAGAAGAACGGCGGCGTCTGTTTGCGTATGCCGCCTGAGCTTCGTCGCGAGGGTTTAGAGTTCCGTAATGCGTACCGTATCGGGTAGCCGGGTGACCTTGTGCCCGAGCAACGTCTGCACGTGCATGGCGTACGGGATCGGTGCGTCGTTCGTTTTGTGGGCGCATATAATGAGCAGCGTGACGACCTTGTACGCGACGCGGAGATGTTGAACGCTCGTCCCGAGACGCCGTAGAACCATCGCGGGATATAGTAGGTGGAACCTGCGTTGTACGTCGTTGACGTCCAAATAAATTCTTCTGTGCCATTTACCTGTGTCATTCTCCTTCGCACACAGACACCTGCCGTATGCATTGTTTCAAACAGGTATGAATATACTGCAATTCTTGCGTTCTTCTCGCTAAAAATACAAAGCTGTTACAGATCTTGGTTTTCGAGCCATTCCGCTCCGAAGGCGATTACAATAGTTCAGCTGGCAGGTATTTGCGAAATATCTGGAGGTCGTGCGGTTGTGAAAAAACTTTTAATCATTGCCACCGGAGGAACCATTGCCTCCGTCTCCACCGCAGCAGGCCTTACTCCTAATATATCGGGAGAAGATTTGGTGGCAAACGTTCCTCTCATCAATGAGCTCTGTGCGTTTGACTTTATCCAACCCATGAATATCGACAGTACCAACATGCGCCCCCGCGATTGGATACACCTGTGCCGTGACATCATCGAAAATTACGACAACTACGACGGCTTTGTTATCCTGCACGGCACCGACACCATGGCATACACCGCAGCCGCTCTGTCATACCTTATTCAGAATAGCCCCAAGCCAATCGTGCTGACCGGCTCCCAGCAACCCATGGCAAATCCGTTTACCGACGCAAAACTTAACCTCTACCATTCGGTACTTTACGCCATTGACGAAAAGAGCTGCGGAGTCGTCGTAGTCTTTGGCAATGAAGTCATTGCGGGGACACGCGCACATAAGCAGCGCACCCTTAGCTTCAATGCATTTACCAGCATGAACTTTCCCGCTTTGGCTCATATTCGCGGCAATCGAATTATCCGCAGCTATACTGGAGCTGATGCAGGGGTCATCTGTCTTGACGAGAAGGCAGGCTCTCATGACTCTCGCACACATGCCGGCTTGCAAACCTATACCAAACTCAACGAACGAGTTATCGTACTCAAGCTCACACCGGAGCTCAATCCAAGCATATTTTATCTGCTCAAACGTGATTACGACGCAATCGTGCTGGAAACATTTGGCATCGGAGGCATTCCCGACCACGACGGTGAATACGAAAAAGCCATCAACGACTGGATTTCATCCGGACGCATCATCGTAGTTACCACACAGGTACCCGAAGAAGGCCTCGATCTTGGCGTATACCAGGTTGGAAGCACCTATGCTCACAAAGACGGCATTCTTGCGGGCGATGACATGAGCACCGAAGCTCTTGTCGCCAAAACAATGTGGATACTGGGCCAGACGCACGACCAGCGCGAAATTTCCGAGCTTTTCTACCGCGTTGTATTTTATGATCGCGTGCCCAATCAGAGGGCTGATTCGCCCAAAGGGCAAGATGCATCTTTGCCTGCGCCTCAGGATGCTAAAGCTCTATGAGTATGTTCACACACAGGCGCACGGCGCGCACAACGCGCCCCACAAATAGCACCCTCGGCCCAACCGTTATGTACCTTGTAGCGCTTCTTATTTGCGGGTCAAATGGAATTGTTGCAAGTTACATTAACCTTCCCAGCTATCAAATTGTCTTTTTCCGCATGATGCTGGGAGCCCTTTTTCTCGGCGTTCTTCTTCTGATAACGCGCTTGAAACCGTCTTGCATAGACCATGTCAGTCAAATCAAATACCTGATCTTTTCCGGACTGGCGCTCGGTTTGCAGTGGTCATTGTTGTTTGAGGCGTACCGACAAGTGGGAGTTGGCATCGCAACGCTTGAGTACTATTGCGGTCCCATCATCGTAATGGCACTTTCGCCCATCCTCTTTCATGAACGTCTTACGTGGCAAAAAGTCAGCGGACTGGTTGTCGTCATGGCCGGAATGGGACTTATCGTTGGCTACGGTGTCGGCGAGAAGCTCTCTTTGGCCGGTCTTTCGTTTGGCGCGATTGCAGCCGTACTGTATGCTGCCATGATTATCTCAAACAGATATGCCCCCGACATTAAAGGAATTGAAAGCACAACCATACAGCTGGGCATCGGTGCTCTTTTTGTCGGCCTTCTTACGCTGGTTTTACACGGTATTGAACTACCTCCTGACGGCTCGTCCGTCAACTGGGGAGCACTGGTACTGCTCGGCCTCTTTAATACCGGTGTTGGAGGAGGTCTTTATTTTCCGCAACTTACAAAGATTCCGGTGCAGCGCGTTGCTGTCTTTGGATACCTTGAGCCTCTTTCTGCCGTAATCTTTTCTGCAATTCTCTTGGGAGAACAGTTGGGGCCTCTTAAGATTGCCGGAGCATGTTGTATCATCGGCGGAGCAATCTTTGCTGAGGTGGCGGGTAATTCATTCGAGGTGACAGACAGCTCAGCTGAGGCAACATGCAACTCATCCGAGGTAACAGGCAACTCATCCGAGGTGGCAGACACCTCATCCGCGACGCCAAGCAACTCATAGAAAATCCTTCCATTTCCTAAAACTTAATCAAACCGCAAGAATCGGTTAATCTTATGAGAAGACCATGAGAGACAACGAAGACGAAAAGCGCCTTCAAATTGCCAAGGAGGCAACAATCATGGAGAAACTTGAAAAAGTCGAACTCATCCGCGAGAAGTGCGGTGTAAGTTACGAAGATGCAAAAGCTGCACTTGATGCGTGCGGTGACGACACGCTTGACGCCATTATTTGGCTTGAAAAGCAGGGAAAAACCGCCAAGCAGGCGACAAATTATACGACCGAAGCTCAGACTCAGTCAGGCATTTCATCTGAAATGGAGGCAGCGCAAACGGCCTATCAAGAATCAAGCAAGAAATCCGATTTCTCTCAGCATATGGACTCACTATGGGACAATTGCAAGAAGCTGCTCCACAAAGGAATTGAGACAAAGTTCATTGTCATGCGCTATGACGAACAGTTTATGAGCATGCCAATTCTTGTCCCCATTGCCGGTCTCTTTTTATGGGGTGCCACAATTTGGCTTCTTATTATTGGACTCTTCTTTGATCTACGCTACCACATCAAGGGAGCTCACCCGGTAACCGTTGATGTGAACGAAGCCATGGATACGGTGGCGGACGCTGCCGAGACCATTAAACACGACGTCACCAAAGGCAAATAATCAACACTTTACGCGGAGCATGCATGGTCAAGATTCTTATTATTGAGGACGAGGATAAAATAGCACGTTTTATAGAACTCGAGCTTGTGCACGAAGGCTATGAGGTAGATAAGGCGCAGGATGGCAGAGTTGGTGTGGAAAAAGCGCTCTCTGACGATTACGACCTTATCTTGCTGGACATTCTTCTCCCCCAATTGAACGGCCTTGAAGTCTTGCGACGCATACGCCGCGAGAAGAGCACGCCGACCATTATGCTTACCGCACGTGACTCCGTCATGGATAAGGTTGCCGGACTTGATGCGGGTGCCGATGATTACCTCACAAAACCCTTTGCCATTGAGGAACTTCTCGCCCGCATCCGAGTGGCCCTTAAACATCACGCAACAAAAAACGACGCCTCACCCGATGGGTCTGATGAACCCAGAGCTCTCTCAACGCAAACTTTCACAATACGAGGCGTCACGCTTGATGTTGATCGCCGAGAAGTCTGCGCCAACGAGAACTCCGTTGAACTTACAAACAAAGAATTTGAAGTACTCCGCACGCTCATGGAACACGTCGGTATTGTTATGAACCGGGAGCGTATTGCAGCCGAAGCTCTCGGGTACAGCTTTGGCGGCGATACGAACAATATTGACGTGCACATTGCTCATCTGCGCGCAAAGATTGATGACCGCTACAACATAAAACTCATCAGCACGGTCCGTGGAGTTGGATATGTCATCAGAGAAGCCTAAGCAACCCAAAAACGGTGCACGTACGTCCGGCTCTCGACCAACGCCCTCCGCACGCATCGGCTCTCGGACAGCAAATCACGTGCACAACGGCTCTCGCTCCCACAAGCCGGTGTTCTCTTTTTTGAAAACGCATCCTGAATCATCGACCGCCCGCTCCATCAGCTGGGGATTTTGGTGGCGAAAATTACTCAATTACCTCTCGTTTAACATATTTCTCGCAGCTTGTGTCGTAGTTATTCTCATACATGGCTACAACCAAACCTTCCCCGCAGGAACGTTTTTATATGGGTTTTTTCCGGCTCCTCCCGTTGAAATCGCTCTCGACGGAGCTCAGACCGGATGGTTCCTTTCAAGCCTTCACTATGTGGTACGAACCTCTTACCGCGACACGCTATCGTTTGCCCTTGGCTCCGATTTTATAGCTCTTTGGCCTCTCTATATAGCGGTTCTTGTGTGGGAACTCATTGATCTTCTTCATTTCTTCAGTGATACCAGGCGTGTCAGACGGGCGCTTCTCCCCCTCAATACACTTGCTCTTAAGGCCGAGCAACTGAGCAGCTCAGATCCGCTTGCTCATGCAGCGGCTCCCGGCACTTCAGGGACACTCAGCCAGAGCAAAATAAACAGCCTTGAGCAGGCCATTGACCACGCAAGCGTTGATTCGCCCTATATTCAAACGGGAGACGAAGATCTTGCCAGCATTGAGGTTGCCCTGAACAAGCTTTTGCGCCAAATGCAGGAGGCAAAGCTACAACAGATGCGTTTTGTGAATGACGCGAGCCACGAATTGCGTACCCCTATTGCGGTTATTCGCGGGTATGCCGACATGCTTGATCGCTGGGGAAAAACCGATGAGGCGGTCCTTGATGAATCCATCGCCGCATTGAAATCCGAAAGTGAGCACATGCATGAGCTCGTCGAACAGCTGCTCTTTCTTGCACGAGGTGATGCGGGCAGAAATACCCTTACCACGGCTCACGTAAATTTTGCACGGCTTGCCTATGAGGTGTGGGAAGAGTCCGAGATGATTGACCCTGACCATCGTTATGTCCTGGGCTTTGACGCAACGGCCGTGAACGAAACCCACTATCAAGTCGTTGGCGACATCGCGCTGCTCAAACAATGCCTGAGAATCATTGTCCACAACGCCGCCCGCTATTCTCCCTCCCAAACGTCCATTACATTTGGCGTTTCATATGACAAGAAGTACGTCCGTGTATCCATACAAGACGAAGGCATTGGTATATCCGACGCAGCGGCTTCACATATTTTTGAGCGGTTCTGGCGTGCCGACAACGCCCGTGCGGAAAACAACGACGGATCCGGCCTTGGTCTCTCTATTGCAAAGTGGATCGTTGACAGTCATGACGGCTCTATCGACGTGCTCTCGCGCGAAGGCGTAGGCACGCGATTCACCGTTGCTATATCTCGCGACGAGCAACCGTAAAAAACGAGAAGTAATCCGGGCGATGCTTAGACTGCGTAAACTCAAACATCGCGCCTTGAAAATTGAACGTTTGTCCGGTTACCACGGCTAGGTAATCTGCACCGTCAAGGTCAAGATAGTCTTGATCTTCTCGGGTAACACGCTCAACGGTAACGGTTCGTTTGCTGGTTGCAATCTGCATATTGAGGGTCTTCTCGATATAGTCATAGATTGAAAACTGAGCTATATCAGGAGTCAAGCCTGGTACAAGACTTGCTCGGAAGTAATTGCAGTCAAGAATCGATGCTTTGCCGCCTACAATCCTCACTCGAACAACATACAAAAGCTCATCGCCCTCATCAAACCCGGTGTAGCGTGCGAGGTCTTTATCGGCAACAATACGTTCAAACTTGAGAACCCGTGTTTCCGTATCGAGTTGATTGCGCTCGGATGCCTCTTGAAATGTTTCAATACCTCCCAGCTCAAAAAGAGCTCGCGGGCGCTTTTGATAAATAACGCGCACCCCTTTGCCATGTACGGGCTGTAGCGCCCCTTGCTGCGTTAAAAGCGCAATTGCCTTTCTGAGCGTGTTGTGCGAGCAACTATATTCTTTTATAAGATTCGCCTCAGATGGAATATAGGTCTGGTAGGGATATTCTCCTCTCTCTATTTTTCCTAAAAGATTCCTATAAATCTCATCATAAATTGCCTTCATGCATATCTCCATCGCTGTTTAGTTGCAATTATTTTATATTTTTCACCAAAAACAGCATATCACCTACTTATCCAAATCATCTGCATAAGACGTTCATAGGCAAATTTATACCGTTCGGCGATACGAAACTGTCAATTTTTCATTTTCCGCCAAAGAAATTGCTCCAATGAACTAACTTATTTGCATAAGTTAGTTCCACGAGGAAAAGAGGAAAGATGGCAAAGTTCGACCATGATGCTCGTGAACTCCTCGAGCTCGTTGGCGGCACAGACAACATTGCTGCGGCATCACACTGTATGACACGCATGCGATTTGCCTTGAAAGATCCTTCAAAAGCGGATGTGGCTGCCATTGAAAAGCTTGCATCCGTTAAAGGAAGTTTCACGCAAGCCGGCCAGTTTCAAGTTATTATCGGCAATGACGTCGCCGACTTTTACGACACCTTTGTCGATATTTCCGGCGTAAGTGAAGCTTCAAAACAAGACGTCAAATCAGCCGCCCTTCAAAACACAAACATTTTGCAGCGAGCCATGGGAGCCATTGCCGAAGTCTTTGCTCCTTTGATTCCCGCAATCATTACCGGCGGCCTTATTCTTGGCTTCCGAAACGTGCTCGGCGAGATGCCCTACTTTGGACCTGAAGGTAACCAGACCCTCGCTTCGCTTTCCGTTTTCTGGACGGGCGTATATAACTTCTTGTGGCTTATTGGCGAGGCAGTCTTCCATGCCGGCATCCCTGTGGGCATTTGTTGGTCGATCACAAAGAAAATGGGCGGAACTCCCATGCTCGGTATTGTGCTTGGCCTCACCCTCGTTTCCGGTCAGCTCATGAATGCGTATGCCGTTTCAGGAGCAACCGCTGCCGATTGGGCTACCCATACATGGAATTTTGACTTCGCACAGGTTCGTATGATTGGATATCAGGCACAGGTCATCCCTGCTATTCTCGCTGCGATTACCTTCAACTACCTTGAGCGATTCTTCAAAAAGGTCACGCCGTCCGTCATTCAGATGATCGTAGTGCCCTTCTGCTCACTTTTGCTTGCCGTTATGGCCGCTCACTTCGTGTTGGGACCCATTGGCTGGACCATCGGATCTTGGATTGGAAGCATTGTTCTCGCAGGCATCACAAGTCCGTTTGCATGGCTCTTTGGCCTTATCTTTGGCGCCGTATATGCTCCCCTTGTCATCACCGGCTTGCACCACATGTCCAATGCCGTTGACATGCAGCTCATTGCAAGTTCCAATAACTATGGCACTCCATTGTGGCCCATGATCGCGCTTTCCAACATTGCTCAGGGTTCATCGGTTCTCGCCATGTCAGTCCTTCAGAAGCATGACGAAAATGCCCAGCAGGTAAACATTCCTTCCATCATCTCTTGCTACCTTGGCGTTACCGAACCTGCCATGTTTGGTGTCAACCTCAAATACGGTTTCCCCTTCGTATGCGCTATGATTGGTAGCTCCATTGCAGGAGGTGTCTGCACGGCCTTTGGCGTCAACGCTCTCTCCATTGGTGTTGGTGGACTCCCCGGAATTCTTTCAATTCGCCCCGAGTTTATCGGCATCTTCGCCGTTTGCATGATTATCGCTGTAGTGGTTCCATTTGTTCTTACGTTCACCATCGGCAAACGCCAAGGTATTGATAAAGGTATCGATGCCAATGTCGTCACCCTTGATGGCGAGAAAAACGGTGTCCTTTCGGCCCAATAAAACAAGAAGAACGGCACCTTTTCGACCCAAAACCCATGAGAGGAGCGGATATGTCAGGGCAATCTTCACGAGTAACAAGCAATCCCAAGGGCGCTTGTACGCGCGCTGAGTTTCTCGGCACCAAGGTTGTATACCAAATCTACGTCCGCTCCTTTAACGATTCAAACGGAGATGGCATCGGAGACCTTCCCGGTATCACGCAGCGTCTTGACTACCTGCAAAAGCTCGGCGTTGACTATCTGTGGCTCACTCCGTTTTTTGTTTCACCCCAACATGACAATGGCTACGACGTTGCAGATTACCGCAACGTCGAGCCTCTCTTTGGCACCATGGCTGACTTCGACGAACTCTCGGTCGAGGCAAAAAAGCACGGTATCAAGCTGATGCTTGACATGGTCTTTAACCACACGTCAACCGAACATCCATGGTTTAAGCGGGCACTCGCCGGCGATCCTCAATACCTTGCCTACTATACCTTCGTCGATGGTAGTCCCGACACGCCACCAACAAACTGGAAGTCTAAGTTTGGCGGAAGCGCATGGGAATGGGTTCCCGCACTTCATAAGTGGTACCTCCATCTCTTTGACGCCTCGCAGGCGGACCTCAACTGGGAAAACCCAAACATCCGAGCCGAACTTGCCGACATAGTGCGTTTCTGGCACAACAAAGGTGTCGATGGTTTTCGCTTCGACGTTGTTAATCTCATTTCCAAGCCGGATGTCTTTGAGAACGACGCCATGGGAGACGGCAGGCGCTTTTACACCGATGGACCACATGTCCACGAATACCTGCAGGAACTCGTCAAGCGCAGCGGTATCGACGGGCTGATGACCGTCGGTGAAATGAGTTCTACCTCAATTGAAAACTGCATCCGATATTCCAATCCCGCTGACCATGAGCTTGCCATGACCTTCTCGTTTCATCACCTCAAGATTGATTACCTCAACGGGGACAAGTGGGCGCTCAAAGAGCCGGACATCGGCAAGCTTCGCGAGCTGTTGAAATCGTGGCAAGAACAGATTACGGCAGGTGGTGGCTGGAATGCGCTGTTCTGGGCCAATCACGATCAGCCTCGTCCGAATTCTCGCTTTGGTGATACCGAGCGCTACTGGGAAATGTCCAGCAAGCTGCTTGCCGTCACCGCACATCTTCTGCGCGGGACTCCCTATATTTATCAGGGAGAAGAGCTGGGTATGACCAATGCGGGATTTACCGATATCACACAGTATCGAGACGTGGAATCCCTCAATTACTTTAAGATTCTTCAGGAGCGGGGCTGCTCCCCCAAAGAAGCGCTCCATATCATCTCCGAACGCTCCCGCGATAATGGGCGCACACCCGTTCAATGGGATGCCTCAAAAACCGCAGGTTTCACCTCCGGTACGCCGTGGATCAGCATTCCCGACAACCACACCGTCATCAATGCTGCCGCAGAAGTTGATGATCCCGACTCGATATTCTCCTTCTATCAAAAGCTTATTACTCTCCGAAAGGCTCATCCCGTTATCAGCGAGGGAGATATTTGCTTTATCGACTCCGCTGGCGAGAAGGTCATTGCCTACGAGCGTACCTTGGACGACTGTTGCGTGCGCGTTTTTGCAAACTTCTCTGGCCAAAAGGTTCGCTGCGCGCCGAAAGCTGCAATCGATGACTCTGACGTCCTCATTGGCAACTATCCCGATACCGTAACGGATGCAGATGCGCTCGTGCTCCGTCCTTATGAGGCACGAGCCTTTATTCGGGAATGATAAAGTTAAACTCGGAATCTTCTCTGTCTGCCGAACTTACTGCAAGTATGGCTATATTCACCAAACTTACTGCAAGTATGGCTATTTTTGCCACATTTTCAGCAAGTTTGGTTAACTCAAGACCAACTTGGCGCATTTCCGGCAGCCTCTCTAAACAGCTCCTCTAAGCAGTCTCCCTAAAGTCACGAAACCCTAAGTACTTCATTAAGTAGCTCGTTTAAATACTCCTATCAGAAGGCTAGACATGGAGATTCTGTGAATGAGCAAAAACAAAATCTTCCAAATCTATACAAAAACTAAAAACGCCTAAATTGTTTCGACTATGCCACGCTTCCTCTTATTCTTTTTCACTTGAATCCCAGTCAGATATCTGTCAGATAGCGGTCAGATAACTTTTTTTGGAATAATGTAGCATCGTATCTATGAAGATATTGTTTTCTCATACAACTGCTCTAGAGCTTCTTCGGACTCAATCTCTTTCAGGTCAGAAGATTAGATACGTTTGTGGAGACAGCGTACCGAATACCTCTCTCAATAAAGAAGAACTGCGAAAGGTCTTCTCGATGATTAAGCAAGCTTATGGGGTGCGTCTCAACTTGCCGATTCATTATGTCATTAGCAATAGGGAAAAGCTGCGTCGTTCTCACATAGCACATGCTCATTACTTTACAAATAAAGATTGCAAGGGACTTTTTATAGAATTGCTGCCGGGCATCGGCTGTTCCTCGCCATTCCTGACTGCCCTTCAGATGTCAAGTCAACTCAGCAATCTTGAACTCGCTTATCTTCTCTCAGAGTTCATGGGACTCTATTCGCTATCACCTCATAAGGGCGAGAAAACCCTGTTTGAACGTAAGCCGTTTTTAAACAAATCAGAAATACTCCAGCAACTTGAAAATGCAAGAGGAATAAAAGGTACTCGTCGCATAACAAAGGCCACGAGGATATCCTGCGAAAATGCTGCATCTCCTATGGAAATCAAACTTTACCTAAGAGCAACACTTCCTTTTGCGCAAGGCGGATTCGGGTTTCCGACGGTATCGCTGAATCCCGAAATATTAACAAAAACAATCGGCTCAAATCCAGTAAACCGCATTCGCAAATCGGACTTACTGTTTCCGCACATTGGCAACAGAGACTCAGAGCTCAGAGACAAGAAGTGCTTCTCGGCAGCCATAGAATACCAAGGAGAGCATCACTCTACAAAAGACCAACAGCTAAAAGATGCACTGCGTGCAAATGAGTTTATGGGCACTGACATAAAGGAATATATTATCTGGAAATCTACGTATGATGATGCTGTTTATATGAGAGGGATCTTTCAAGAAATTCGCAATACTGTCGGGTTACCAAAACGTATCTGCTCGAAGACGAGAAAGCAAAAAGAGTATGATGCGCAAATGGCACTTTACAATGCCCTCGAACAAATTGACGGATATTTTACTGATTCTGACAAAAATGTATTTGAAAATGCACTTCGGGAGACGTTCTAGGATTATGCGCTGCAATCCGAAAAGTCTTTAGTGCTGCCGGTAGTGTTGCTGAAAAGCGCTGCCAAAAACGCACCAAGTTTGTCTCTAAGATGCCATACTTGCAGCAAGTATGGCTACATTCACCAAACTTACTGCAAGTATGGTTAGTTTTGCCACATTTGCTGCAAGTGTGGTTAATATAGCCCAACTTGGTACATTTCCGGCAGCTCCTTCGGGAATTCTTCCGGCAGCTCTTCCAGTGGCTCCTTCAGCAACTCTTCCGGGAATTCTACCGTCAGCTCCTTCGGTGGCTCTTCCGGCAGCCCTCTATCTGCCGCATAAAACACGAACCCATGAAGCACACTGTGTGGCGAGAAAAACCGCTGTATTTCTCGCCCCGAAACCACTGCCATTTACCCCCACTCGCAGTCCGCGCGTGTGCAGCCCACGCGTACGTGGTCCACGCATACACGCTCAAAGCAGCGCGATTTGAATTACTTGAAGCCGACCCCGAGCACAGCCTCATTCTGCGCAAAGCCTTATACTTACTACTAGAAAAATTATGCGCAGCAGCCTTGTGCATCACAAAACCGCTCGCACCGTCACAGAAGGGGTCTCGTATGAGCCAGAAGAAAGATCCAAAAGACACCTGCGTCCTCGTTACCGGAGGCGCCGGATTTATTGGCAGCCATACAGTGGTTGAGCTGCTCAATTGCGACTACGAAGCAATCATCGTTGACGATCTTTCCAACGCGTCGGAAAAAGTCGTCGACCGCATTAAAACCATTGTGGGCGAGAAGAACGCCGCACGTTTGACGTTTTACAAAGCCGATGTCAATAATCGCTCGGAGCTCAATCGCATCTTTGATTCCCACCATGTCGACCGCGTTATTCATTTTGCGGGCTTCAAGGCCGTTGGAGAATCCGTTACTAAGCCGATTGAGTACTACTCCAATAACCTCGACTCCACGCTCACCTTGCTGGACGTGATGCGCGCACACGATTGTAAATCCATCATCTTCTCCAGCTCGGCAACCGTCTATGGTGATCCTGACGCGCTGCCCCTGACTGAAGAGAGCCCCAAAAAGCCTGCTACCAACCCATACGGCTGGACAAAATGGATGATCGAGCAGATCCTCACCGACGTTCATACCGCAGATCCCACATGGAACGTTGTCCTGCTCCGCTACTTCAACCCCATTGGCGCGCACCAGTCCGGCCTTATCGGCGAAGATCCTACGGGCATTCCCAATAACCTCGTTCCTTACGTGGCTCAAACCGCCATTGGCAAGCGAGAGGCCGTTCATGTCTTTGGCAACGACTACAATACCCCGGACGGCACCGGCGTGCGCGACTACATTCACGTCTGCGACCTGGGAACCGGCCACGTTGCAGCACTTACATGGATGAACGGTCGCGAGGGCGTTGAGATCTTCAACCTCGGTACCGGCGTTGGAAGCTCGGTTCTTGATATCATCAAGGCCTTCTCTCGCGCATGTGGCAAGGATATCCCCTACGTTATTGACCCGCGCCGCGCGGGAGACGTAGACGCCAACTACGCCGATTGCTCCAAGGCGGCAAAAGAACTCGGCTGGACCGCTCAATACAATCTTGATGACATGTGTCGAGACTCGTGGAAGTGGCAGTCCATGAACCCTAACGGATACCGCGGCTAACGCTCGCACCTCAAGCAACAAGGGATTATCGTGGACTTTATCGACTATCTCACATCTGTCAGGCCTCGTGTCGAGAAGGAACTGGACGCTGGACTTCCTATTCCCGTATCGCAAAGGCACCTCCAAGAGGCCGAAAGCTGCACGCTGGTCGAGCAAAACGTCGCCAAGTCGGCTGCTGCCGTGCCCGCCGAACCGGCTGCGTGCAATTCCGTCGTCGCCGACCTGAACACCTATCTGTACCAGCCCTTACGCGGATTTTCAGCCACGGGCGGCAAGCGCGTGCGACCTGCACTGGTGCTTCTCGCCACACAAGCGGTTCACGGGGACGTTGAAGCGGCCCTACCGGTTGCCTGCGCAATCGAAGACTTTCAATCAGCCGCACTGATTCATGATGATATTGCCGATAAATCTGAGCTGAGACGAGGCGAGCCCTGCCTGTACCGCCGACTTGGAACCGGACTTGCCATTAATGTCGGTGACGCCGCCCTTGTGCATACCATAGGACGTATATGTCACGGCAATGCGTATGACGAAACAACGCGGCTGCGCCTTATCGATGCTCTTATTTCCATGCAGGAACACACTCTTGAAGGTCAAGCGCTTGATCTCGGATGGACGCAGGAGAATCGCTGGGACATTACTCCCGATGAGTATATTTTTATGGCAACGTCAAAAACAGCCTACTACTCGGCGGCATATCCGCTTCTGTGCGGTGCCATCGTGGGCGGAGGCACCGCAGAGCAACGCTCGGCACTTGAAGCTTTTGGTCTCAAAGCGGGGCTTGCATTCCAGCTTCAAGACGACCTGCTGAATCTCGTCGGCGATGCCAAGACTCAGGGCAAAGATTTTCGCTCCGATATCACGGAAGGCAAGCGCACTCTTTTGGTGGTCAAAGCGATTGAGGTGCTTCTCGCCAACGCAGAGAGCAACGCAAAGGACAGCGCAGAGGGCAACGCAGGCTGTAACGCAAAAGACAGCGCAGGTAGTAGCAACGAAAAGAGCAGCACGCCAGGCGCTGCAGCTGCCAAGGCTTCGTATAAAAAACTCATCTCTCTTTTGTCGTCAAAGACAAATGACCCTATACTGTTAGAGGAGGCCGTTGAACTCATTGTGTCTACCGGAGCAGTCGACGATGTCCGTGCCTACGCCCAAACGCTGATAGCCGAGGCAAAAGGATATTTGGAAGAAGCTCCGTTTGACGCTGAAGCGCGTGACACCCTGCTTTCAATGGCCGACTTTTTTGTGAATCGGGAGAGGTAATTAAAAACCATGGATCCTATTACACCCGGTAGCACCGGCGCTGCCGTTGAAGATATTCAGGAGCGATTGGTACGGCTCGACTACGCCATCGACGACTCTGAACGCGAGAAGAACACCTATGGTCCTTCCACCGCCAAAGCCGTTGCTCGGTTCCGTCTTGACCATGATCTTTCGCTTGGTGAAGACGTTGACACCGCCACATGGATGCTGCTTGTCGATGAAAGCTATCAACTTGGAGATCGCACGCTGTATCTGCGGCTGCCAAACTTTCACGGCAATGACGTGCGTCAGCTTCAAGAACGCCTGAACATCCTGGGATTTTCCTGCGGCAAACCAGATGGCCAGTACGGTGTCCACACGGAGGCCGCCGTAAAGCTCTTTCAGGAAAGCGTCGGCGAACTTGCCGATGGCATGGCTTTTCAAGACACCTTGGACGCCATCGAGCGCCTGCGTCATGTCTGGTCCGGCAAGCAGGCAAAAGGCCCGCATCCCCAAGGCGGCATGGGATTTGCACGAGCCGCAAACGTGCTGGAAACCATCAAGCTTGCCATCACGGGAGAAGACCCCATTGCCAGAAACGTTGCGGGACGCGTGGTGAACCTTGCAACGGCAACCTCCGAAGCGTCGGGCATTGAACTGGTGGACTCCATCAAAACGCCCACACACGCGGATGCGATTCTCGCCATTACCTCACAACCTGCTCCCGTCAAACCGGCACGAGGCAAAGTTGTTATCGGCAGCGTAAGCATGGATGAAAATGAAACGCTCCCCATACGTCTTCGCACTGCGTTTCAATCGGCAGAGGGATCTCCTCAGATTGTGCGCGTTTCGCTTCCCGAAAAGGCATCGGCGAACGGTTCATTTACCCTTGCAGACGCACAAACTTTTGCAGTTCTTGTATTAGATGCAATTTGTGGCGCATTTGCCGCCCATAGCTGATACACTCTTAAGGCAGTCATTTTTTAACGAGGACGCTGACATCCAACGTAGCGAGTACATTGGGATATCGTCCAACGGTTAGGACACGGGTTTTTGGTGCCTGGAATGTGGGTTCGAGTCCTACTATCCCAGCCATTCTCGTTTGATATGATGACTGCGTAAGGGACACGGACGCAATACTCCCGCGTCAACGCATACCGTATGCTTGGAGGCTTTTCACATGCCACTTACTGCGATTGTCCTCGCTGCAGGCGAGGGAACGCGCATGAAGTCCCGTCACCCTAAGGTAGTACACAACCTACTCGATAAGCCCATCGTTTGGTGGACTGTCCGTGCCGCTCAAGCCGCAGGCGCTGAGCGCACGATTGTTGTTGTGGGAAATCATGCCGATGAGATTAAAGATGCGCTTGCCGATTTTGACGCAATTGAGTATGTCGAGCAGCGCGAGCGCCTGGGTACCGGTCATGCGGTTCGGGTGGTTCTCGATGCCATTGGCGGCTTCAGTGGACCTGTCGTTGTCATTAATGGCGACGCTCCCCTCCTGCGCCCGGAAACGATTACGGCTCTTCTTAACGAAACCCGCACGCATCGCAACGCTTGCACGCTCCTTACCATGACGCCACCGGATCCCACGGGGTACGGTCGCGTTGTTTTTTCAGACGGTCGTGTAAGCGGCATTGTCGAGCACAAAGATGCCACGCCAGAACAGCGTATACACGAGACGGAATGCAACGTCGGCGTGTATTGTTTCTGCGGCAGTCGCCTTACAAAAAACATCGATCTTCTCGCCCATGACAATGTACAGGGCGAATACTACCTCACCGATATGGTTGGCATATATGTTGGCCAAGGCGAGCCGGTATCTGCCGTACACGTTAACGATTACCGCGAAGCTTTGGGTATCAATTCCCGCGCGCAACTTGCCGTCGCCACCCGCATTATGCAGGAGCGGATTAACGAGCGCCTGATGGCAGAAGGCGTCACGATGCTTGACCCGTCTGCGGTCTGGATTGGCGCAGACGTTACCGTAGATCGGGATACGGAAATTCTTCCGATGACCATGCTCTTTGGGTCAACGCATGTCGGATCCGACTGCGTTATCGGGCCGAATACGCGCCTCACCGACACGCGTGTCGGAAACGGTTGCATTGTTGATGAAACAGTTGCGCTTTCCGCGATTATTGAAGATGGCGCCACCTGCGGTCCCCGTGCGTATCTGCGCCCGGGAGCTCACCTCATGCCACACGCAAAAGCGGGAACCCATGTGGAGATCAAAAACTCCACCATCGGCGCTGGCTCTAAGGTTCCTCACCTTTCCTACATCGGCGACACAACCATGGGTGAAGGCGTTAACGTGGGCGCCGGCTCTATTACCTGCAATTATGACGGCTATCACAAATTCCATACCACCATCGGCAACCACGTGTTCATTGGATCCGATACCATGATGGTGGCTCCCGTTACCATTGGAGACGGCGCACTGGTAGGCGCCAGCTCCTGCATCACTCAGGATGTTCCCGCAGACGCTCTTGCACTTGAGCGCACAGAACAGCGTATTGTTGAAGGATATGCCGCCACGAGGCGCGCAAAGCTCGAGGAGAAAGAGGATTAAATGTTCGAGCAACTGTGTGAACCGCTTAATGTCGAGAAGAACATTAAACTGTATTGTGGTACAGGAAACCCAGAACTTGCCCGCAAAGTTGCTGAAATCCTTCATCTTGAGCTCTCCGGTTTGTTGCTGGAAAAATTTGCCAACGGTGAAATCTATGCCCGCTTTGACGAGTCCGTCCGTGGCGATGAGGTCTTCTTCATCCAAACGCTTGCGGGCAAAAACGTCAACGACCTGGTTATGGAGACCTTAATTGTTGCCGATGCCGCCAAGCGAGCATCCGCAAAGAACTTCACGGCCGTTATCCCCCATTATGCCTATGCGCGTCAAGATCGCAAGGCCGCCGCTCGTGAGCCTATTACCGCACGACTCATGGCTAATCTGCTTGAAGAAGCCGGCGTTGATCGCGTTATCACGCTCGATTTGCACCAGGGTCAGATTCAAGGCTTCTTTGACGTTCCCGTTTCACACCTCACCGCGCTGTATCTCTTGGGCGATTACTTCAAGAAAAAGCCGTTTGACTGGGAAAACACCGTCGTTGTCTCCCCCGATATGGGTCGCGCCAAGGCAGCCAAAAAGCTCTCCGATTACCTTGACTGCGGTCTTGCCATCGCCCACAAGAGCCGTCCTCGTCACAACGAATCAGCCGTCATGGGTATCATCGGCGACATCACCGGCAAAACCTGCATCGTCAACGACGACATGATTGATACCGCAGGAACTCTCTGCGCTTCCGTCTTAAAGCTCAAAGAAATGGGTGCGGGAGATATCTATGTCTGCGCAACCCACGGCATCTTCTCGGGACCTGCCATTGAGCGCCTGAATGAAGCCCCTATCGAGGAGTGCGTAGTAACCGACGCTATTCCTTGTGCGGCAGCCAACCAGCCGGGCTCAAAAATCAGGACCATCACCGTCGCAAATGAGCTTGCAGAAGCCATCTATGCCGTCTACACGGATCGTCCCGTTTCCGACATCTTTGGTGGCGACTTGAACCTGTAAGAGATCGCGAGAAGAATGTCTCTCAGGATCTTTTTAGCCGAGATAACCCCACTCCAAAAATCCTGAGTGGGGTTATTGTCTTGAAAAACCACCGACAAACTGCTTTTTTCGAAAAAGGTACCAAATCGGGAGTTTAGTGGTGATTTGATTCACCACTAAACGCTCAAATCCGAGAAAAACCACCACTAAACATCGTTTTTACGGGAAAAACCACCACTAAACAGTCGATTTCCGGCAGATTTTAGAAATTCTCGTTTAGTGGTGGTTTTCAAAGACTGTTAGCCCTCAAAAACTGGCAGTCCTCAAAGACTGATAGTCCTCAAAGACCAACAACCTCTCGGCGAAACTTAGTGGGTAGTTCCGAGAGACTCGCCAGCGGTATCCACCTCGTGCTCCACGGCGGCTGCCAAGGCAACCTCAAGACCACGCGTCATAACCTCAATAGGAAGACTTGCGGTATTTGCCGGCTGCTTTGTTGCCTGCTCGGTTGCGAAAGGAACGTGCAGGAAAGCCCCGCGAGCATTGGGGTGCTTGGTGGCAAGCGCGTGCAACATGGAATACATCACATCGTTGCAGACATACGTACCTGCCGTATACGACACGGCAGCAGGAATACCTGCTTCATTCATTGCCTCTGTCATGGCACGAACGGGAAGCGTCGCAAAATAAGCATCGGGACCGTCCTCGACGATCTTCTCGGCATGCGGCTGGTTACCGTCGTTGTCGGGAATGCGAGCGTCGCGATAATTGATGCCCACAAACTCCGGGGTAATCTTTGCGCGACCTCCTGCTTGTCCAACACAAAGCACGATATCGGGATCAATATGATCAATCGCTGCGGATACCGCGTCGGCACCTGAGCCAAAGACCACAGGAATCTCAAGTTTCACTACATTAGCGCCGGCAATGGTATCCGGAAGCGCTCGAACAGCTTCCCATGCCGGGTTGATTTTCTCGCCACCAAAAGGCTGAAAACCAGTTACAAGAATCGTTGACACAACGACCTCCTTAAGACGCATTTAAGTACTCTAAGTACCCACCACGACGGATTTCATACATGCAAATTTCACTCGTTACGCGCCGACCTCACTCGTTGCGCTCATTGAACCTGTCGCGCCGACTGTACTTGTCGCCTCTGCGTCTGTCTTAAAACGCCACAAGAACGATCATCATAAGAATCTGAACGGTGAGCATGAAAACCGCAGGGATGACCTGCTTTTTAATGACTCCGTATTCGTCGTCCATCTCAAGAATTGCAACCGGAACAATATTGAAGTTGGCGGCCATGGGCGTCATAAGAGTTCCACAGAATCCACAGGTCAAGGCAAGCGCTCCCACGACCGTTGGGTCGGCACCCAGCGAAAGGACAAACGGAGCTCCAATACCCACCGTCAGCACGGTAATTGCCGCAAAGGCGTTGCCCATAATGGCGGTAAAAAGCGCCATGCCAACGCAGTAGACAATGATACCGACAACCAAATTTCCCTCCGGAATGACGGCTCCCACAAGGTGAGAAATGACCTCCCCAACGCCGGCTGCCGTAAAAGTGGCACCAAGAATCGAGAGGAGCGTCGGCAGCATAACCAAAGGTCCGACAATATCCAACATGCGTCTTGAGTCGTCCAAGAAAAGCTTAGGCGTATTGACGCCGGGACGCATCGCCAAAAGGATTCCACAGCCCACAAAAACACCCACGGTCAAACCAACCAGAGTTGAAATCTTTGGGAAGAAAAAGGCAAACAGAAGCGCAAAAACGCCGATACTAAACGACGCGAGAAAAATCTTGTTTCCGACGCTCGTATATGCCAGAGACATTTCTTCCTCAGTCGGCTTTATCACATCTTCACCGCGTCCGACCTGCTTGAACACTGCCGGAAGCAACATAACAATAAGGCCAACGCCTGTCCACTCCGAAGGGATCCACTTGCCCACAATAAAAAGAAGGCCGAGCATGGTCCAAAATACCCCGGTACCAATGCGCTTTGCGTTGGTCTTGTCGCGAAAGTTTGAAATGCCCGCATAGATTGCGACAAGGCCAATCAGCACAAACACAACTTCAAGCAATTTTGTTGAGAGTGTAATCTTGGGATCGGTAGAGGTATAAAACGCGATAACGGCATCCATTATGCCTCGCCTCCTTCTACGGCAGCATGAGCGTTGCCAGTGGCATCTTCAGCGACAATAGCTGAGGTAACGGCCGTGTTTCCTGCTTTTTCTGCAGCGGCTGCGAGGTCGTGCTTTTGGCAGCGACGGTCGAGGAAGATGTAGTATGCCGAAGTAAACGCCACAGCGATAAGAGCCACTGGAATTTCTATGGCCGCAAGATGTGCAAGCTCAACGGCATATCCCAGCTCCTTGAGTGTGTTCTGCACCAGCAGCATGCCTGATGAACCCACAAAAAGCACCTGACCAAAGAACCATGCCACATTTTCCATACCGGATGCCATGCCCTTGAGGTCATCGCGATGCTTCGGTGTCATAAGCGTGCCATCAGGGTCGTCCGCGGCCTCAGCCATCGGCATCACGACCGGCTTGATGAATCCGGCAACGCCGCCAAAGCCGACATTAAATGCAGCAAAAATGACGCGGAAGACACCATACGCTGCCAAAATGATGCCACCGTTTGCGCCTTTGACGCGTCTCATCAGCTCGCGAGCCGCATTGCGAAGGCCGTTTCGCTCAAGCGTTCCCGTAAGCACAAAGACCACTACGCAAATCAGCATGGTTCTCGTTGAGACAAAGCTCTTACCGAGCGTCTGCAAAAACACAATCGGATCCATGCCGGCAATCACGGCCGTTGTCACTGCTGCTATGAGAATCGTGAGAATGGAGTCGAGCTTCAGGGCAAAGCCGACAATAACCACAATAATTCCCAGCAGTTTGACCAACTCAGATATATCCATACCGCCTCCTTGATATGTGCCTTTCTTACCACAAGATTACACACAAAATCCCCGACACAAAGGTAAAGTGCAAAAATTTGAATAATATGTTACATTCCGTAAACAAAACTACTCAGAGCGTCCGGGAGAAATGATGAGCGCACAAAGGCAGACACACCGTGAACCGAGAAGATCTTCCGCGCCTCAAGCACCCCATGAACTCCTCGAATCTCCGGTTCTTATCTGCGGCCTTGGTAATCCTGGCGAGAAGTACGCGCACACCAGACACAACATCGGCTTTGCGGTAGTCGACGCGCTTGCACGTCGTTATGACGTCCGCTATTGGAAAAGTGAAGCGGGTTGCCTGGTTACCACCATCATAGTCACGGATGCAGACGCACAACGGCAAGAAGTGCTTCTCGCCAAACCGCAGGATTTTATGAACACCAGCGGAGGACCTCTCTCAAAGCTCGCTCAGGCGAGGCGCATCTCCCCTGCCAACATACTTGTCGTTCATGATGAAGTTGATCTTGCAGCCGGAAGCATGCGAACACGAGCCGGTGGCGGACTTAATGCCCATAACGGCCTGCGCTCCATTGCAGACAAGTTTGGCACCCGCGATTTCATGCGCCTGCAGTGCGGCATCGGGCGCCCGCCTGGTCGAATGAAGGTAGCTGACTACGTCTTGAAAGAGCTCAAAGGCACCGCTCTTGAAGAGTTTCTTGTCACCGTTGAGGTGGCAGCCGATGAGGTAGAAAAGCTTCTGAAAACAAGCACTCAAGCCGCGGGAACAAACGGTATTAAGATAGAACGGCGTCTATAAGTGTTAGTTGAATCTCGTCAAGTTGGGAGTTGTTCGTCTTGGCTGAAATCATCATTCTAAAAAACGTCGAGAAAAGCTATAAGGGCGCCCCTGTCCTCTCTATTAATGAACTTGTGTTTGAACCAGGCGAAATCGCTGCTATTGTAGGCAAAAATGGTTCAGGGAAATCAACTCTCATAAAAATCATATCGGGACTTTTGCTGCAAGATTCAGGAAGTGTAGACGTATTAGGCGTTGCTAATAGCAGCAGACAAATTCATCGCATTGCAAAGTTTGTACTTGAGAGTGGTGGCGGCTATTACCAATACCTAAGCGTCAAGCAGAACATAGAATACTTTCTCCACCTCAATCATCTCTCCTATCATGCATGTTCACACGAAATCTCGGAGCTTTTTGAGCTGTTTGAGTTTAGCGAGTACCAAGACCATCTTGTCTCTGAACTTTCGCAGGGTAACCGCCAAAAACTCTCTCTGATTGTTGCAATGCTCTATCATCCGCGCATACTGTGCTTGGACGAACCCACAAACGGGCTTGACGCGCCTGGCAAGCAAAAACTTTCCCAAGTCGTATCAGCTGCTGCGAAAAAAGGGATGATAGTACTTCTCACCACGCACGACGCTGAATATATTGAGCTCTGCGCAACAAGGGTCATTCAACTCAGCGCAGGAAAAATTGTACTTGACAGGAAGCTTGATACCATCACGCGGAGCCGCCTGAGAAGGAAGTTCTTCACCATAGAGATCTCCAATTCGGATTTAGCACGTGTTGAAGCCGCCCTCGCCAGCCGACAACTTTTAGAAAGCATGAGTATACATACTCATGAAAACACCACTATCATGTCTACCTCACATGAGGAAGCAAAACAATTAATTTTTGAGACCGCTGACGTGCTGAGCCTCACTCATAAAGAGGCGCTCGCAAATAATCTAAAGAAGGTGTTTGATGAGCCTCAAAATCCTCGCTCATGAATTTCGCCGTCAATTTTTGGAACTCGGTCAGTACAAAATCAACCTTGTGTTTGCAAACCTCTCCTTATTGGTCATGATTACGGGATATCTTGGCCTCTTTTCCAGTACTGCAGATGTATTTACTACCTTTGCAAGCCTCTTTTGCTGGTATATGGCAACTCATGGCATTACGCATCCATCGTTCTTTCTCGAAGACGAGATACAAGATCGGACCATCGTATCAGTTGTCAGCAGCGACCAGGGGGTTCTCTTTGTACTTGTGCAAAGGATGCTCATACAAATGGTTCTTGACCTTGTAAAAGCTCTTCCTCTTTTTGCCTTTATCGCAATTTTTATGAATATTCAAATACCTGCAACGATGTCAGTACTCTTTGTCATTGTGATGTTGGTTGTTACTGGGATATACGGTCTTGGCACCCTGATAGGCTCTTTTACATTAGTGTCACATAGAACCTCCAATATTGCGGCGCTTCTCTCGTATTTCATATTTTTCTTCGCGGGCGTGCTTGAGACGCCAAGTATATTTCCTCTGTTTGCTGAGGCGTTCCCATTCATCTGGTTTAAGCACTATATAGCAACTGGAAACTACATTTACCTGCTCATTATTTTGTTCCAAAGCCTCATGTACTGGGTGCTCGGTAGTGTTGTCTTTCGATGCATCCTTAACCGTAGTCTTAAAAGGGGAAGCATGTTCTATGTATAACGAGATAAAACGATACTTCTTTTTTAAGCGCCACTATCTTGTTGATAGCGTATGTGAGATCCTCTATCAGATGATTTTTGTGCTTGGCATGTGTATGCTACTTCTCCACCAACCAAATCTAAATCTTATGATGTTCTTTCTGTTCTTTACTGCCACCAATACTATTCTTGCCGCTAATAACGAATTGGAATTTGAGATTAGAAGCGGGCAAGTAGACAATCTGCGTCACAATGACCGTTCGATCTATGTAGTCTACATGGATCGTATCGCAGGCTACTTCCTCTATAACGCAACTATATTCGGACTGTCCTGTGCGGTACTACTTCTTCTTATGCCCACAGGTCTTCTGCAGCCTGTCTTTTCTCCATCAGTATTTGTCATGGCTCTTATGCACTATCTGTTCTTCTTCCTTTTGTATCTGCTTATTATTTGGCTTACGTTGAAATTTGAGCGTATCTCAGTTGCACTTAATTTCGGATACGCATGCCTACTCATATATTCTGGCTTGGTCTTTCCCTCAGCCTTCGCGCTATCGTATCGAAACATACTTGAGAGCGCTAGCACTCTTGTCGTAAAGCTTTTATATGCTCTGCTTATATAACTTCTTGACTCCTCACACTCCTCTTGCTGCAATCAGGTTATGATCAACCTCCTCACAAATTCCACTTCTTCACAAATCCTTCGCAAAATGAGATAGCTTTTCTCGCCACATTAACGTGCGGCACGTTATACAATAACGGTTGCGCATTTTTCGGCCATCACCCAGGTGGTCGTTTAAATGATGAGCAGGTCGAGCACAGCCTCGATCAACTGCACGAGGATATCCGGCTCGGGAGAGGAGTACCGCTGAATGTATAAGATCCTCGAAAAGACGCAGTTCTCTGAAAAGGTTTTTAAGTTCCGCATTGAAGCACCTGAGATGGCCAAGCATGCACACGCTGGTCAATTCCTTATGGTTCGCGCCAATGAGACCGGTGAGCGTGTCCCGTTCACGTTTGCTGACTGGAATCCTGAAGAGGGTTGGGTCGAATTCATCTTTATGGTAATTGGTAAAACCACAGAAATGCTGTCCACCTACGAGGCAGGCGACGCCATCCAAGACGTTACCGGTCCTCTTGGCCAACCCACTGAAATGGGCGAAGGCAACTGGGCGGTTATTGGAGGCGGCGTCGGCTTGGCCATTGCCTTCCCCGTTGCGCGCCAGCTCAAAGCCACCGGTCATGAAGTTCACGCTATCATGGGCGCACGAACCAAAGATCTCCTGCTCCTTGAAGAGCAATTCCGCAGCGTGCTTGATGACGAACACATCCACATCACCACCGACGATGGCTCGTATGGCGAGAAGGGCGTCGTCACCGCACCACTTGAGCGCCTGCTTCAGGAGAAAAAGGTTGACCACGTCTTCTGCGTTGGCCCCGTTCCTATGATGAAGTTCTCCGCTCTCACTGCCGAGAAGTACGACACACCTATCATTGCCTCCCTCAACCCCATCATGGTTGACGGAACTGGCATGTGCGGCTGCTGCCGTGTTGAAGTTGGTGGCGAAACCAAGTTCGCCTGCGTCGATGGCCCCGACTTTGATGCCACAAAAGTTGACTGGAACGACCTTCGCGCGCGCCAAGCAGCGTACCTCACAGAAGAAGGTCAATCGCTCAAGGCATATGAGGAAACGAGGTGCGCATGCCACAGGTAAATGGTCGCTACATTCCTAATGTAAAAGCTCCTCGTACCGCTGATAACGAAGAGCCAGCCGACGTCCGCGCAAAGGACTTCCGCCCGGTAGATAAGGGCTTCACTAAAGAGATGGCAATCGCCGAGGCAAACCGCTGCCTTGACTGCAAAAATCCGCTCTGCGTACAGGGTTGTCCTGTCAACATCAACATCCCCCGCTTTATCGAGGCTATCCGTGCCGAGGAGTTTGGACGTGGCCTGGATATCATCCATGAGGCATCTATGCTTCCCGCTGTCTGTGGTCGTGTATGCCCCCAGGAAAACCAGTGCGAGGGCGTCTGCGTCATGGGTAAACGCTCAGAACCCGTTGCCATCGGCCAGTTGGAGCGCTTCCTCGGAGACCAGCCTGAGCTTGCCTCCGAAACCAAGGTCGCTCCCAGAAACGGTAAGAAGGTTGCCATCGTCGGCTCCGGACCCTCCGGTATCGCCTGCGCCGGCGAACTTGCCCGTAACGGTTTTGACGTTACCGTCTTCGAGGCGTTCTTCACCGGTGGCGGTGTATTGGTATATGGCATTCCAGAGTTCCGTCTTCCAAAAGCCGTTGTCAAGCGTGAGATCGATGGACTTAAAGACCTTGGCGTGAAGTTTGAGTACAACTCAGTTGTAGGTCGCATTACTGATGCTGACGAGCTTTTTGAGAAGGGCTTCGATGCCATCTACATTGCAACCGGCGCCGGTCTGCCAAAACTTCTGAACATCCCAGGCGAAAACCTCCCCAACGTCTTCTTCGCAAACGAGTATCTCACCCGCGTTAACCTCATGAAGGCTAATAACTTCCCTGAATATGACACCCCTACCAAGCATGGCAAGTCTGTCATCGTCTTTGGTGGTGGAAACGTTGCCATGGACGCCGTCCGTACGGCAAAGCGTCTTGGTGCTGAACGCGCCATCATCGCATATCGCCGTACCGAGGAAGAAATGCCTGCACGTCGCGCCGAGTTGCACCATGCAAAGGCAGAGGGCGTTGAGGTTATGCCGCTTGTCTCCCCGCTTGAGTTCATTACTGGAGAAGACGGCACGGTATGCGCAGTACGTGTCCAGAAGATGGAACTTGGCGAGCCCGATGACTCCGGCCGCCGTCGCCCCGTACCTATTGAAGGTGCTATTGAGGAGATTCCTTGCGACGTTGCCATCTCTGCTATCGGCACCAATGCCAACCCCTTCGCCAAGATGATTGGTGACATCAAGCTCAATAAATGGGGCTACATTGAAGCCGACGACGAAGGCCGTACCTCCGACCCCCGTATCTGGGCCGGCGGCGATATCGTCACCGGTGCAGCCACGGTCATTTTGGCCATGGGTGCGGGCAAGGTCGCCGCAGCCTCCATCACCAAGCATATTGCATAGCGCCAAGAGCGCTATCTGCGCCCTCACATCGTGATGCAGCCCCGGCCGCTTTTGCGGCCGGGGCTTTTCTAGGTAGCATATCTTTATAATAATATCCAAATGGAAACCGCCTGTACTTCTTGAACCGCACCCCAGTTCTTGGACAGGGTTAATAAGAAGCGGCTAAGCCGCGCATAGGGACTGATTCCGGAACTCCTCCGGGGTCAGTCCCCTCAGTCTAACCTGCCTCCTTCTCGTGTTCCAGTGGATGATGTATTCCTCGAGTCCTTCTTTGAACTCCTTGAAGCTCGCGAACTCCTGGCTGCGGAAAAATTCGTCCTTCACGTGGCCGAACAGCTGCTCAGTCGCACCGTTGTCTATGCAATTGCCCTTGCGGGACATGCTCTGGACGCCGCCGAGAGCAGACCCGGCAAGAAAACGAGTCCCACCATGGGGCCCCAAGGAGACCCCAAGGCAACCTTAAGGCAACCCTAAGGCGACCCCAAGGCCCGCTGTTGTCCAGTGGGAAGTCACTTCCGAATCGCGCGGTATCGGCTGGGGGTGCAACAGGAAAGCGCTTTGAAGGTCTCGGAAAAGCTTCCCTGGTTCGAGTAGCCGACAGCCTCGGCAATCTGGCGAATGCTGAGATCGGTCTTTGCCAACAGCCTTTGTGCATATTCAATACGCTGTTCTCGCACATATTCCTGCGGTGTTTTGTTCACGACCTTCTTAAAGGCGTCAATCATGCGAGATTCGCTGACATGAAACACGGAGCTCAACGCCCGGGTCGACAGATCCTTTGCCACATTTGATTTGATATAGAGCGAGATATATTTGTACAGCCGCTCGTCCACGGCCGAATATGCCTGGCAATCATGTGTGCAGCGCTTACTTTCACTCACGAGTAATGCAAAGCACTCGGTAACCTTTGCACGATAGTACGAGGT
This sequence comes from Atopobiaceae bacterium, assembly GCA_024691995.1. GTDB lineage: Bacteria > Actinomycetota > Coriobacteriia > Coriobacteriales > Atopobiaceae > Lancefieldella. The sequence continues at coordinate 53,955 of JAILNA010000001.1, forward strand.
GGCCACGGATCGACACAGCCGGGCATTGCCGAGTTCAGTGACTGCGGCAGTAAGGGCGGGTATATCATGGTAGCCATTGAGCAGCCCAATGGCCTGTAAAAGCTGTTCGGACGTAACCTGCAGAATACCCGCCAGCCGAGGAATCGCACTTGGCAGAAGCGAGATGGAGTAGGAACTGAACTTGGCATCAGCCTCTATGATCTGCTGAAAATAATGCTCACCCAACGCGTAGCCGATAAGTGAAGGATGTCGCTGCCCAAAGCTGTCGATAAAGAACATGGGCATGTCCTCCATATAGCAACCGAAGCCAACCATACCGGTAGACCAACCACGCATAACCACACGTTCACGCAATGAGACGCTCATCGAGACTACCACGATATCGGAGTCGACAATGTGATACCAATACCCTCCGAAACCGTATGCGGGGTCGATGATCCATGTATCCCCATAAGGACGAATATCCTTTGGTGATATCAAACCCTTCTCGATCGCCTGTGTATGGTGGATTCCATGGATAGCTTCGACTGCGGGGTCGAACATCGCGTGAATCTCAGCCCGATTTGTGGACTCATCTTTTTTGGCCATCGGATCAATGACAAGTTCCTTGGCCTTGCCCGACGACAGGTTTCGATACCATTTGGTGATCAAACTTGTTTCGGTAAGATGCAAAAGATTTTCGGTGCGATTATCCACTTGGACCCAAGGTCTTTCTCGGAAGTCAACTTTGTCTATTATTAGTTAGACCAATCTAACATATTCTTATCGGAAAGGAAAGACGTTTGGAGCAGGAGGCTCTTCGTTACTACCGTGTTGACCCCCGTATTGCATTGCTCGTTTTGATTCCCCTCAATGCAGGGGTCACCTTGTATCCCCACATCGGTTTCCAGATCGCATCAATGGCCCTCATACTCATGCTCATGTTGATCTGCCGACGGCCCTTCTCGGCACTGAAGTGGATGATTGCATACCTACTGATATTTTTCTTTGCACATCTCCCGGGGATATCCGGCTGGGGATGGCTCAGTTCGCTTGGCAGCATGCTCCTTATGTTCCAACGTGTATTTCCCGTTGCGGCCTTTGCCTCACTTTGCCTTGTGACCACACGTTCAGGAGAGTTTGCCCGTGCCCTTCAGACACTTGGCCTCCCGTCCAAGCTCATCGTCTCCCTATGCGTTGCCCTGCGCTTTGTTCCCACACTTGCCCATGAGTTCAAGGCGGTGGCCGAAGCCATGAGGATTCGCGGCCTTGCCTCCTCTCCGGTAGCTGTGGTCGCACATCCTGCACGTACCGTCGAGCATCTGATGGTCCCCGTCATCGGACGGCTGGGAATCATCGCCGATGAGCTGGGTAACGCCGTGGTCGCACGTGGAGCAGATACCAACCGAAAGCGCAGCTCATATTATGACTTGCATATACGGGCAGCCGACATCGCGCTTCTGGTAATCGAGTATGCCCTGTTCGCAGCCATGGTCCTTGCCAAGATCGGGGTGGGAGTCCTATGAGTGCCACCTCGTTGCCGATAAGTATCGCCGTCTCGCCGAGGAACACCGCTGTTACTGTGCCGCCAGCAGACATCGCCGTATCGCTGGAGCATGTCTCATTCCGCTATAACAAAGAGGAATCGGAGGTGCTGGAAGACATCAACCTATCCATCCGTCCAGGCGAATGCATAGTGCTCACGGGAGAATCCGGCTGCGGGAAGACAACCCTGACCAGAACCATAAACGGCCTGATCCCGTTGGTCTACCAAGGGGTCTTGAAGGGACGCGTCTCCGTCGCCGAAAAACCCGTCACTGAATGGACATCGGGGGATTTGGCGGTAACGGTCGGCTCGGTATTCCAAAACCCACGCAGCCAATTCGTAAACTCGGAAGTCGAGGCCGAGCTTGCGTTCGGCTGTGAGAACCAAGGACTCTCGCGAGAAGAGATTGTGAGGCGCATACACGAAAGCGTTCGGGTGTTCGGAATCGAAGAACTGCTGCATCGGCAGGTGGAGGAGCTTTCCGGAGGCCAGCGTCAAATGGTGATCCTTGCCTCTGTATACGCTACAGACCCCGATATCTTTGTTTTGGACGAGCCCACGGCCGCCCTCGACGTGACGTCTATGAGATGCTTGGGTGCGGCCCTTGCCAAACTCAAGTCCATGGGGAAAACCATCATTGTGTCCGAACACCGCCTATGGTGGCTCGCAGACCTTGCCGATCGGGTCGTCGTTATGGAAGACGGCCATATTGCGGGGACTTGGTCCGCGAAAGAATTCGGCGCGATCCCCTTTGAAACCCGTTTGCACTGGGGACTGCGTGCCTGGAAGGTCGACGAGGTCGATGCTGCCGCCCGCCGGCGTTTCTCCCATACATCTGTGAGCGGGCATCCCGTACATGAGTGTGTGGCCGATACCTCGTTGAGGACAAGAGGCCTACGTGTCTCGTATCGGCACCGGGATGCAGTGATAGATAGTTGCGATTTTGATATCTCCGCGGGGACAGTCGTCGGCCTTGTCGGTGCCAACGGCGCAGGGAAGACCACGCTTGCACGATGCCTGTGCGGTATCCAAAAAGAGGCGGCAGGTACGGTTGAGTTGGCGGGTAAAGCGCTTAGGACCTCGCAGCGCGCAGGCGTCATCTACCTGGCCATGCAGGAACCGGGATACCAGCTGTTTGAACACACGGTCGTTCGTGAGCTTGAGGAGGCGCACGATCGTAACGGTTCGGACCTTCCTCAGATCTTCTCCGTCAAGTCACTCATGGACGACTTCCGTTTGGCAGACCTTGCCCAACGCCATCCCCTGTCGCTATCCGGAGGGCAGCGTCAGCGCACATCGATTGCCGCCGGCCTGCTGTACGGCGCACAGGCCCTTGTCATGGACGAGCCGACCAGCGGCTTGGACTATAACAACATGGCAAGCATTGCCAGACAGATCGACCGTCTCAAACAGCAAGGTGTGGTCATCTGCATAATCACACACGATTACGAATTTCTCTGTGCAGCCTGTGATGCCGTCCTCCCCCTGCATGATGGCCATATGTCACCGCCCATCCCCCTTACCCCGGAAACACTCGGGCACATAAAGAGATTGCTCGGTTTTTCATAACAACAGGATCCTATAGGAAAGGAACGTATGATGGACGAAACAACGATTGGGTCTCAAGCCGCAAACACCGGACGGCTCACCGCAAAGGATTTCATATTCTGCGCGGTATTCGGCGTGCTTATCTTTTTCATCACCATGGCCTTTGCCATGATATGCAGCTTTGACTATCGCCTCTGTTGGGGGGCACACGCACTATCGTCACTCATCTCAGGCATGGCATGGATGTATGTCGTGCAGCGTGTGCCTAAACGCGGAGCCATGGTGGTCATGGGCGCGATTATGGCCATATTTGGCTCTGTCATGGGTATGTTCTGGACGGGCCCTGCTGGCATTTTCATTGGCTGCCTTGCTGCAGAGCTCATTCTAGGCGACCCCAAGAAGCGCACGAAAGGAAAGGTCCTCGCCTCATTCCCCACGTTCGTCTTCCTGTTCTGGCTGGGTCACATATCCTTGGTCTACATGATCGGCAAGGATGCCTATGTTGCCCAATGCATCCAGGCGGGTATGGCACTGGAATTCTCCCAGAACATGGTCAACTTCATGTACAGCCCCGCGATGATCGCTATGGGCCTTGCCACTATTATTTGTGCAACACTAGGTGGCTTTATCGGCACCAAGGTATTCGCAAAGCATTTCAAGCAGATGGGGATGTGACGACCATGCCGAAAGTCTCACAAGAGCATAGAGACCAGGACAAAGCTGGGCGGGCGGCAATCACGCTGTTGGCGGCCTATATCAAGGGCCGCACCATTCTCGCCCAGTTCTTTACGGTCCTGTCCGCACTCCTGGCCTTTGTCCCCTACCTTGCCCTCGTATGGTTGGGCGATATCTTCATCGCTTCCCAACAGGGCAACCAACCGCTTGATGTCGAGAAGGTCGACCGTATCGTGATGCTCCTGATGACGGCATTTATGCTCAAGCTGATGTTCTATTTGCTGTCTCTTACGATCACGCACTTCGCCGACATGAAGTTGCGCTTTATTATCCGAAGCGCCATCGTCGACCGCCTCAGCCGTGTCCCTCTTGCATGGTTCAGCAAAACAGGGTCAGGCAAGATCAGAAACGCCGTCCAAGATGACACTAAGACGGTACACACGGTAATCGCCCACGCTCCGGTCGACTTGATCAACGGTGTCCTCACACCGGCAGTGTTGCTGGTGTTTATGCTCGTCGTCAACTGGCGTCTGGCACTTATCGGTATTGCAACGATCCCGTTTTATGTGGTGCTTTATGGCTCCTCCATGAAAGACATGGGACCTAAAACGGCGGAGATGAACAACAATCTGGCAAGCGTCTCGGCGACCATGGTGGAATTGGTGTCGGGCATCAAGGTCATCAAGGCATTCGGGAAAAGCGGCGAGTCCTATCACAACTATGAAAAAGCCGCCCAAGCCTTCGCGAACTCTTATTGGGAATGGTGCGCACCGATGATCGGGCGCTGTTCTGTCGCCGCTGAATTCGTTTCTATCCCAGTATTGTTACTGGTCAACCTTGGCGGCGGAGCCCTGGTGTATGCCGCAGGACTTGCAACGCTCCCCCAAATCCTCGCCTGCACCCTGATTGCACTGGTATTGCCCAACGCCATGATGAGCGTGGCTAACATCACCTGGTCATACCAACTGGCAGGATCTGCAGCGATACGCTTGGTCGAGTTGATGGACACGTCTTCCTTGGAAGAGCCGACACATCCTCAAGAGGTCGGAGACGACCATAGGATCGTGGTCGAAGACCTTGCATATTCATATGGCGAGACCCAGGCGCTCAACGGTGTCAACCTGACCCTTGAGCCTGGGACACTCACCGCACTTATCGGCCCCTCGGGGTCGGGCAAGTCGACGTTAGCACAGCTGATCGCCCGCTTCGATGATCCCTCCGAGGGATCGATCACGCTCGGCGGCATCGATATACGCTCGCTGTCCTCAGACGACCTGTATCGAAACGTGTCTTTTGTGCTGCAAGACGCCATGCTGCTCAATACGAGCATCCGACGTAATATATCCCTCTCAAAACCGCAGGCAAGCCTGGAAGAGGTGCGTGCTGCCGCCAAGGCCGCGCAGATCGACGCTTTCATCATGTCTCTTCCCAAAGGCTACGACAGCATCATCGGCACCGACTGCGAGCTGTCGGGCGGCGAGGCCCAGCGTCTGTCTATCGCACGTGCCCTGTTGATCGACGCACCTGTCTTGATCATGGATGAGTCTACGGCCTTTGCCGACCCCGACTCGGAAGTCGAGATCCAACAGGCCCTCAGCGGCCTTATTGAGGGACGTACCGTCCTGGTGATCGCCCACCGCTTGAACTCCGTGATAGGCGCCCATCAGATCGCCGTTATGGACGAAGGCAAGATTGTGGCGGTAGGCACCCATGAGACGTTGCTGAACAACAAGCAGTACCGCGCGTTGTTGGAACAGAGCGGCTTTGCCCAAAGCAGCCTTGCCGTATCCAGCACCGCAACGGAGGAGAAGGGCGGGCGCCATGAGTAGAAATCGGAATCTTCTGTCCCGTTTCCGCCGGTATATGATTCCCGAAGATGCTGCGATGCATAAACGGGGCATGGCGGCATGCATCTCGGCCGGCATATTCACGGGTCTGGCGTTGTGCACGATGATGCCGGCGGCGATGTCACTCCTGACGGCTGAGCCGCAATGGGGTCTCAGCTTCAACACATGGGTGATAATCCTCGTAGTGTTGACCGTCTTCTCCTGCGTACTTGATTATTGGGGCACCAAACTCGGATACACAGCCGGTCTGGGCTATATGCGCATGCTGCAAAGACACATCGGTAACAAGGTGGCCTCACTGCCCTTGGGGTGGTTCTCGGCATCAAGCGCCGGTCTTTTGAGCCGCATCGTCACACAGGAGATGATGACAAGCGGACAGGCAGTTGCCTACTTTGTAGGAGGGTTCCTCAGGAACCTCTGTGCCTGCGTCATCTTCGGCCTGGGGACATGGGTCTGGAACTGGCGGCTTGGACTTATAGTGACCATAGCAATCCCCATATTGTTCGTCCTGTTCAAATTGGGACAGAAATGCATTGAGAAACTGTATGCAAATGAGAGTCCCGCGGAGGAAGAGTTGGCTTCCCGCATTGTTGAGTTTGCCCAATGCCAAGGCGCACTGCGCGCCTGCCATGCCGGATCGACCTACGAGGAGCTCAGCGGCAGCTTTGCCAGAGCCCGGCGAAAATCAGTACGTGGCCTTTGGTGGGGCGTATTGGGCAATATGCTCACCGGCATGGGACAACAGCTGTTGGTGTTCTCCATGATCTTGTTGGGGAGCTTCCTGTGTGTCACCGGCATTGCCGCGCCGTTTGAGGCGATCATCATTATCGGTGTATCGTTGCGCTTCTCGACCATGATTGCCGATATCTCGGCCTCACTCTTCGGTTTGGAGGAACGCCGTCAAACCTTAGACGGTATCGATGCGGTAATGGATGCACCGGAAATGCCGGTTCCTCAAACGTCCAAGGATCTCCCGCATGACGCAAGCGTCAGCGCCGATCATGTCGCATTCTCGTACGTCCCCGACAAGCCTGTACTGCGTGATGTCCATTTCACGGTTCCATCATCGAGTATGCTCGCCATCGTGGGGCCATCGGGTTGCGGCAAGACGACGGTGATCAAGCTCGCCGCGCGTTTTTATGACACGACTTCGGGCGCCATGAAAATCGGCGGGGTCGATGTGCGCGACTTGAGCACCGAGGATCTCTTCAAGAACGTCTCCTTCGTTTTCCAGGACGTCTATCTGTTCAACGACACGCTGCGCAATAACGTGCTGCTTGCGCGTCCGGATGCCAGCGATAGCGATATCGAGCGGGTCGCCGATTTGGCAGGCGTGACCGAGATCGTCAAGCGTCTCCCCGACGGATGGGATACGGTTTGCGGCGAAAGCGGCCGCGCTCTTTCGGGCGGCGAGCGTCAGCGTGTGTCAATTGCCCGCGCGCTGCTCAAACAGGCTCCCATCGTCCTGTTCGACGAGGCGACCTCGGCACTCGATGCTGAAAACGAAGCCAACATCGTCAAGTCTATCGAAGAGCTGCGCAAATCATCGACGGTGATTGCCGTCGCCCACAAGTTGGAGACTATCAAGATGGCCGATAAGATCATCGTTTTGAATGCGTCGGGAACCATTGAGGAAGAGGGCACACACGATGAGCTGCTCGCCCTGAACGGTGCCTATGAGGACTTCTGGGGCAAGCGCGTCTTGAGCGCCCAATGGAAGCTGGCGTAGGTGGAGGTAGGGCGACCGACAGCGGAGTGACCTGTATCGTTTTTTCGGACACGGGCATCCCAGATTCAAAACCCAGGAATCGTATATGCTCAGACAACCGAGAAAGCAAGGCAAGGCATGGGTAATAACAAGTACACCGACGAGTTCAGGCGCGAGACCGCCGACTACGTAATCTCCACCGGCAGACCGATCACCGAGGTGGCCAAGGAGCTCGGGCCCAACGGCAAGACGGCCGACGACTGGGTGCCGAGGCGCAAGAGGTCGAGGGCTTCGCGCCGGGCCCAAAGGCCGAGGTGTGCGAGCTGCGCGAGGCCGAAAGGCGCATACGTGAGCCCGAGATAAAGAACGGGTTCCTGAAAAAAGCCACGGCCTTCCTCGCCAAAGGGCAAAGGTTGTAGACACCTACCGCCCGGTCCTGACGGAGAAGGCCGAATACCCGGTTAAGATGGTGGCAAGGCTCCCGGGGTGTCTAGGCCGGGCTTCTGTCCGTGGCTGGCCGCAGGTGCGCCCACGGACTGGTGGGGCCGGCTGCGCGACCTCACCGGCCCCGTGCCCACCTACAAGCTCGCAGGCGACATTACCTACCTGCGCACGGGGCAGGGCTGGCTGTTCCTGGCCACCGTGGTCGACCTCAACGCCCGCATGGTGGCCGGGTGGGCGTGTGTCCGGGCGCATGGCCGCCGACATAGTCGTCTTAGCCCTCGAGCCGGCCCGCAGGCGCGGCCACAAGGCCGAAGGGCCATCTCCCACAGCGACCGCAACAGCCAGCACACCTCGAGGATGCTGGCGTCGTGGGCCAGGGAAGACGACGTGGGGCCCTCGTGCGGTGTCACCGGCAGCTGCCACGGCAACGCGCCGGCAGAGTCCTTCTTCGCGACCCTCAGAAGCGAGATGTACTGCCGCCGCCCGTCTGCCACGCGCGAGGAGGCGATCTTCGCCGTGATCGGCTTCATAGAGTCCTGCTACAACCGCAGGCACCCCCACCCGACAATCGGCTACAGGGTGCCGGCCGACGTGATGGAGGAGTCCTTCGAGCGCTTCGAGAGTGCGTTGTCGGAGCCGAGGGAGGTGTTGCGGGCGGCATAAACCCCGGATTTTTCGTGTCCGAAATCTTGACACAGGTCAAAGTCCTCCATCGTGTTCCTCTCGGACTGGGACGACGGGGAAACCCTTGTCACCTGGACTATCGACATCGACGCCGGTATGGGGACCGCCTTCGCAGGCTTTATGGCCAAGAGGCTCTACGGTACCATCATGGATGCGGCGAAGAGGGAGCTTGGGCGCGGATAATTATCCCGGCACATATGATGCTCGATGATCCGGATATGACTCAAACCTCAGACTTCGGGTGCAGCCCAAACCTACGGGTACCCTTGGCCTTGATGATTGCAAAGTTAACCACATTCCATATGATAACACTAGTAATAGAGGATTTTTATGTGTCGAAAGCCAGGCCCTGTCATATCTTTCCTTTTCTTCTGTTTATAACTTTACAGGCATGACCTCCCACGATAGCTCACATGACTCATGCCGTTGTTGGCTCCTTGATACTTCCTCACAAGCGCCTGGTAGTCGCGCTTAAAGCGCGGGGTACGGCGGATCGACTCAAACATGAAGGTCCGACATCAGCCCATCGACGGACTCGAAGCTCTCGCCCTCTCCTGAGAGAGCCTGCTACCGCGCCTCAAGATTCTCAAGCCTTGTGACACTCTCACAGGAAATCCGATGGTCATGCACATCTTCGAGAACTTCTGCCCTACGGGCAAGCTCAAGGGCACCCAAGATGCCTTGGTCACCATCGAGCGAACTGGGAACGATATATGAATCGATATCGGCAATCTCAGATGTCCTGAGATATCCACCGAGGTTGGCTACCATCTTCTTGCGAATGAGCGGAAACAGCTGTTGTTGATGCATGACTCCCCCACCCAAGATGATGCGTTGGGGAGAATAGCACAGCGTATAGTTGGTAAGTGCCTGGGCAAGATAGTCAGCCTCAAGCTCCCAGACCTTCTCAGACTCCACGAGTTCCGCCGCCGGGAGGCCCCATCGCTTTTCGATGGCAGGTCCAGAGGCAAGCCCCTCAAGGCAGCTCTCATGATAAGGGCAAACGCTGGTGGCGGTATCATCTGCGCGCTTGGTGACAAGCATGTGACCTGCCTCGGGATGTAGCATGCCGTGGAGAAGTCCGCCGCCGACCATGACACCGGCACCGATGCCTGTGCCTACGGTGAGATACACGACAACATCGAGGCCCTTTGCAGCGCCAAACGTCACCTCGCCAAGGCAGGCAGCATTGACGTCAGTATCGTATCCCACAGGCACAGACAACCCATCAAACAGTGCCCCGCGAAAATCGTAGTTCTTCCAGCCGGGCTTAGGGGTATCAAGCACACGTCCGAAGTCCGAGGAATTGGGATTGACGCCGGTTGGCCCAAAGGCACCAACGCCCAATGCACTGATGTCACGGTCGGAAAACCATGAGATGATTTGTGGGACAACGACTTCGGGAGCCGTAGTTGGAAGGACCTCCCGCTCTAGAACCATCCCATCTTCGGTACCGATGGCAAGCACCATCTTGGTGCCTCCCGCTTCGATTGCCCCCAGTCTCATGTCTCACCCTTCCTATTCGAACTCGATGTATATCGAGACAAACTTGCAGTGACCTATAGTATCAACCGTAACGCCATGTTCATCAAATAGTATTGGCTTGGCATCCTGTTCGCGGAGGTCAACATATGTGGCAAAAGTGACCTTTCGCTCGAAATGCAACACTGCCTCGGCATCTTTGTGGTTGAGGCCGTTATAGAGGCGGATAACCATACCGGAACGCTCCTCAGCAGGTTTGATGGCGCTTACAGTCAGTCCGCCGTCCATGGAGAAGAGCGACGTCTGTGGGTGATTCGTCCCCTCTTTCTCCATCTGCGAGAAGATCAGGCGTCCGTTAAGGAATGGTGCATATTCGTACGCATCCATCGGAGTGTTGAAATCGCGCGCGACATTGGAGACATCCGCCTCGTTGAACCCGCAACTAAAAGCTGTAAAGCCCAGTGTATAGCTCATTTTCTTTTGAAGCTGGGCGTCCGGTGTCTCCATGGTCTTCTCGCCTGACGCACGTCCAGGGCGATAGAGGAGGTCTTCCTTGCCCATAAACCCATAGGTCCGGAACAGTGTCAGACAGATGACGTTACCCCTGCCGCCCGCAGCGAGACCATCGTCGACGATCTCATATTCGCGGACACCCTGTGGAAACACGGCCAAACCGCCCTCCTCGTCAAACAGGGCCACATATGACTGTGTCGGCTCAATGGCAATGGGAGGCTCCTGCCACGAACCCTCGGTCTGGACCCAATTGGCCGGCATGCCGCCGGCGATATCGGTTGCAGAGGGCTCGACAACACCGACGCTCCTACGATACAGCTCCATGTCATGTGTGTGGACATTCTCCCGTACGATACTCCCGAACTGCTGGTCGGCATAATTCACCTTGGTAGAGAGCTGCGAGTCAAACAGGATGCACAGACGGTGCGAAAGCGGGCCGCGATTGTCTGCCGTAACCTTTATCGCAATGACGGGCGAGCCTTTTGTGAGCGTGACTTCAAGTGTGACAGGGAACTTGGTCGAACATACCCCTCTCGCACGTTCCTCAAGGTCGTGTGGAACCAGCATGTCAAAGGAGATACGGGCCTGTTGCCAAAGGCTAGAGCCCTCGATGGCAACGTGCGGTGTGAAGTCAGTCGAACGAATCACACGGTCTTGGCGCGGCGGCGAGTAATTGAAGCTGTCGCCGTCGTCGCCGGACTCAACAAGAATCGCTTCCCTTCCATATACCCTACCGTCGGCCTTAGACTCAACCCGCAGGGTACCGTCGCTGTTGACGGAAATAGTCCAGAACTCATTTTCAAGTACCGTGAGGGAGCCTGTCTCTTCTCGACTGTTCTTTCCTTCGACAAGCGTCAGACGGTCGAATCCCATGGAAGGGACATCGCAGACATCTATGGCTACCGTTGCCTCAAGGACGCGGTCAGGGATGTCGATAGGCACACTCGGGTTGAGGCGAATGATCTGCGTCTTCACGTAATCGGTGAGGTCTCGGCTTGCGACGACGCTGTAAGCGACCTCTTCACCCCTCTCATTCACAAACGCAAATTCATCTCCAGGCAGATACATCTTCTTCAACACCACACCTGAACGGCGCCGTGGCAATGTGTTGAAGATTGTCGCGGTATGGAGCTGCTCGGCACGCTTGAGCGAGGTGGCGATCAAACGCTCGTGTAGTTCGACCAGGTTGAAAGCAATATCGTGGACCTGCTTGTAACGAAGATATACATCCTCGTTGACAGAGTCGTTGACAGAAGAGCCGATCGAGTCATGCGCGGCATTCTCAAACAGCAGCTTCCATAGGTCGGCGACAGCCCCATGCGGATACGCATTGCCGAAGGTGCGGGAGATCAACAGGATGGGTTCCAGGATATTGATTACATAGTTTTGCAGCTGGGTGTTGAGCGCCTTCAAATCTGAGCGTGACGAGAAGATCGAACGATGGATGCGCATATGCTTGCCGATAAGCAACTCTCCGCCCACTTCTTCAAGCTCGATATCTTTTATCGCCTTTTTAAGGTCTGAGATGAACTCAGACAAGCTTGATATGCGGTATGTGTTTTCAGGGTCTGCCTTCTGCCGATCCTTTATGATCTGAGGCAGATTTGTGCGAATAGGAGCCTGATCGAACCCGACAGGGAAATACACGTTGTCTGTCGCTGCCCGCCCACCGGACTTCTCCAAGCACTGATCCTGCCAGAACCGACCGGCCTCCGGTTCGGCCTCCGGGATATTGCCTCCGACATAGTAACCATGTGGAATCTGAGAGGCGAGCACCGTTGACCCATCGTCACCCCGCCAGATAAAGTCAGTCTTCTTTGCCATATCATCAGAGACGCCGCGCCAAAACAAGGTGGAGTCGATACCGAATGCACGGTAGATTTGCGGCATGTTGCCGGCCTGACCGAAGGAGTCAGGGACATACCCTACGTTCATATGCCCTCCCAGCTCATCGGCACGCCGCATACCGTAATACATGTTACGGACAATGCTCTCGCCGCTGATAACCATCTGGTCCGTCTGCGTATACCAGGGTCCGACGATCAGACGGCCACTTTTCACAAGACGCTCCATACGATGCCGGTCTTCAGGCTTCCAGGCAAGGTAGTCATCTATAAGGCAGGACTGGCCATCCAGCATGAACGAAGTGAACTCCGGATTTGACTCAAGGGTGTCCATCACGTCTTCAAGGTCTTTTTGAAGGTATATCTTCGATCGGGAGGTCGTAAAATACCATTCACGATCCCAATGCGAGTGGGCGACGACATGTATGTCCTTACTCATGTGTCCTCGATTCCAGACAAGTCTGCAATAATCCTGACCAGACCAGGCGGCCCTAGAAAGCGAGCCGCCCAAACCGGTGGCAGTTTAGGCGGCTGCGAATGACGGGAAACCTACTCGAAGTTGATTTCGATATCGTCTACGTTTACCTTTTCCTCCATATCATCGGAGACATTGAAGTCGACAAGCGCAGTGGCCGCAAAGGCGATAAACAGACCGCCGACAGCGATGCCGATCAGATAGCCCCACGGATTCTGCATGGTGACGGCACCGTACCATCCACCAAGGGGAGGAATGACCGCATCAGCCCCAAGAAGCGCCGCAACCCCTGCACCAAGCGCCGAGCCAATGACGTTGATGGGAATGAGGCGCGTCGGCTTCACCAGAGTGAAAGGAATTGCGCCCTCGGTAATACCGATGAAACTCATCACCCAGTTTCCGGACGCAGACTCTCTAAGCGTCTTGGAGAATTTATCGCCCTTGATGGCCGCCGCGATGGCGTATCCCAGAGGCGGGATAGTGATAGCGCAGTTGATAAAGACATTTGGTGTGAAGATGCCCTCGGTAAGCAAGATATTGCCGGCCATCCATGCCGCCTTGTTGACAGGGCCGCCCATATCGAAGCCGATCATGGCACCAAGTATGAGGGCCATGATGATCTTGTTGGTATTGGTGGAGCACATGACCTTCAACCAATCGACTATCCCGTTGTTGATTGCGGCAAGAGGGCCGGCAAGCAGGACGGCGACAAGGGCGACGACGAAGGTGGCCATAAAGGGAAGTACGACGTTAGGCATGATCTGCATATACTTCTCAGGTACCTTGATGTTCTTGATTGCCCAGCGGGCGAGGTAGCCGCCCAAAAAGGCATAGATGATTGCCCCGATGAAGCCGGCCTTGGTAGAGGTGGCGATCGCACCGCCCACAAAACCGGCGGCAAGACCGGGTTTATCGGCAATCGAATAGCCGACAAATGCTGCCAGCACCGTGTTCACGAGACCGATTCCGGTCCAACCGACCTGTTGGAACTGGTACAGAAATCCCGGGAAACCGGTAAGATCCTCAGAGAGTAAGGGAACGCCTATGGCAAGGGCGATAAGTTGTGGAATGGCAACGATGAGCGACGATCCGATGATCATAGGCAGCATGTAGCCGATGCCGGTCATCAGATGCCCGCGCGCCTCCTTCAAAAACTTTTTCATAACAGTCTCCTTTTTCTTACTGCTGTTTCTTGCTTTCAACTGCCGCACCGCATTTTTTCAGCACTGCCTCCGGTGCCTTGATGCACATGTTGATATCGACGCGGATGGTCGGCTTTCCCTCAAAACGGTCCATGTCCTTGATCTTTTGGTCTGAAGCGATAAGGACGAAGTCAGAGGCAAGCGCTTCCTCTCGGGTGACCCCATTGATGGTTCCCATCGCACTCTGCTGTTCGATCTTCACATCCCAGCCGAGTTTCTCCCCGGCCCTCATAAGGGCCTTGGCGGCCATGGGCGTGTGGGCGAGTCCTGCCGGACAAGCCGATACTCCTACGACTTTCATAACGTCTCCCCTTTCCTTGGTCCGTTGCTTCCTCAATCAGTCGCCTCCTCGGTCCGCTGCTTTCAGTCCGTTGCCTTACTGCAAGAGACGGGCCTTCGTCGACTTATAGGTGTATCTGCAAATTGATATAGTCTATAAGCTCACTGGCATCAGTGCTGGCCTTGATATACTGGGTGAACTCGTCTTCCAAAAGACAGACCGCAAGAGCTGAAATCATCTGCAGGTGGATATTGCCTTCATTTTCCTCAGGGACAAGCAGCACGAAAAAATACTGTGCCTTATCGCCGTCCATGGTCTCCCAAGAAAGCGGCTCCTTGGTGACGATGTAAAAGACTTCTACGCGCTCCACATGTGCGCTTTTGGTATGAGGGATTGCAAAGCAGTCTGTAAGCCCTGTAGTCATCTGCTCTTCTCGGCACATTAAATCGGTCTCAAGGGCTGCAGCATCTTTTGTCACCCCCAGTTTCTTTGCCTGTTGGGCGATAAAGGAGAAGAGCTCCCCCTTCGAATGGGCTTCGACATTAAGAAAGACATCGTGCTCATGAAGCAACTCGTCAGACATCCCTTACCTCCTTGCTCTATCTCTAGTTTTGCATCCGAAAGGGCACTGCTCAACACATCTCATTTCCGATTCGAATCGGAAAAACGAACTGGCGATACTCGGGTCAAATATCCTCAAGGATCTCAGTTGGAAGGTATGATAAATGGGTCTGTACAAAACGGACTCTCTACACTTCACGCACAAACCACTCGTAGCAAAAGGATCCGAATGTTTGAGTATCGCAGGCTTGACAGGATTTTTGAGATGGTCTCTGGTGCTACATACACCACCGTGGCACAACTTTGCGACTTCTTCAAAATCACCGACAGGACCTTGCGTCACGACATATCCATCCTTAACAACTCCCTCGAGAAACATGGCGCAAAGATCAAGCTCCGCCGCAATGTCGGGTATTACCTTGACATCCATGATGAGGAACCTTACCGGCTATTTCTCACAGACTACCTCAAGGGATCGGATTTTCCCGATATCTCCTCAAGCGATGACCGGTTTCGACTGTTGTTGAAGACACTCTTGGAGAGCACCTCCTATATTCCTATCGATGAGCTCGCCCGCACGATTGCCATAAGCGACAGCGCCATCCAAGGATATCTACGTAATGCCAAGGAGATTCTCAGTTCATATGGGATCGAATACGTCATACGCCGCAAAGCCGGAATCCGTGTGTTTGGGCGAGAGGACATCCGTCGTGAGTGTTTTGCCAATGAGGTAATCAACAAGAACTATGCATCCTACGCAACGGGGTTCACAGCTGACGAACAACTACTCTTTGAGGGTGTCGACCTGCAGCGCCTCACGGTCGATGTGAAAAATGCCATAGCCGAAAGCCATATCAATATGACCGACTATGGGTTTAAGAACATTCTGGTACACCTTGCATTGATGGTCTCACGTATCAAACACGGCTTTTCCTCCCAAACCTCCGCCGATGTGAATCTCCCTGAAGAAGCCTATGGTTTTGTCACCACAATATGCTCTGTCCTTGAGAACGAATATGACATCGAGGTCCCGGACTCCGAGTACTCCTATATCGCAAGGCACCTGGCAATGAATGCGAAGCTGCCTGACGGACAGATAAGCACCGTTTGGATAGACGAGAAGATCGAGGATATTCTTGAAGTCATAGCGCAAGACTATTCCTACGATCTACGAAGCGACCAAGAACTCCGGCAAAATCTGGCCAGCCATCTCAGTTCCGTCTTTCGGGCAATCAATCTCGACAGCCCAATTCGAAACCCCCTCATCAACACTATCAAACGGAGTTTTCCCCTTCAGTTTGAGATTGCTCTTGTATCCACCCAGAAGGTCTTCTCCCAGAAGCCCCTTGTCCTCTCTGAAGATGATGTGGGTTACATTGCGCTGCATATCGGGGCTGCAATACTGCGTTCAGGCACCGAGAGGAATCGGCATCTCAAAGTTTTGCTTGTCTGCAGCTACGGAAGAACCGCCGGCAACTCGCTTGTCCAAAGAATACGGAATTTCTTTGCCTCTTCAGTGGGGAGCATTACTTGCATCTCCCACCAGGAATACCTTGCGATGTCTTCTGAGGACTTCAAAGACAAGTCCTTCATCGTCTCAACGGTACCCCTCAATAACAGCCCCCTGCCAAGTGTGCTCATTGATTTCGCATTGACATCCGGGGATATCAAAGCCATATCCCGCATGATCCAAACCGTTGAAAACGACCGACTCAAGCTGGTTGACCGATTCTTCTCACCGGATACATTTGCCTACTATCCGAGGCCTGTCGAGAAGGACGCGCTTCTCAAAGACATGTGCGGACAACTGGAAAACGGTGGCGTTGTACCTGCAAACTTCTATGCTTCCGTACAGGAACGAGAAGAACTCTCGAACACTGCAATAAACGACCTCATCGCTATACCCCACACGATGAAACCGATTGCTCTGGAGACGAAGACCGCTGTCGCCATTCTGAAAAGCCCCCTTGCTTGGAACAAGCACAGCACGGATATACGGATCGTCTTTCTTCTTGCTGTTGGCAAAGGCGACCAAAGAGGAATGGAACACCTCTACGACCTTCTGGTCCGCATAATCGAGGAACAGAGTCTGCAAAAGGAGCTCCTTGAGACCCATGATTTCGAATCTCTCCATGCAGTCTTGAGCAGCGTGTTGTAGTCACGTCCAATTTTGGCGTTTTATGAGCTTATAGTCTCTCTTGAATTTCGAGGTATATCTTACCCTTAGCACAGATTAATCCTCTTCTAGAGACGAGAACATCTCCTCGACAGTATCAAAAGGCCCAGACACATCGTTTCCCGTCACCGCATCATTCATTGCCTCAAGCGTCTCGGCATTAAACCCATACGGATTTGCTGGGTCGAACGGAAAACCGCCGCGCCTGTTGAATGCCGAGACGAACATACGGATCGCATTGCTCGGAGATGTACCTATCGCCTCACATGTTCTCTGAAAGACGTCCTTCTCATCTTGTCTGAGTTTTGCCGATATGGGCGCCATTGCTATCTGTGCCATAATAAATCCCTTCGGTATACAAAATCATACAAAGTATACCATATTAGGAAAAAGACTACTGACTACCATCTATATTGACCCCACTGAAAACGTGAAGCCTTAGACAGCGGACGCTCCGCTCTATTCTTTAACTCCTGGTTCATATGTCCCTGTGGACAAGAGACGAACAGTATCACCTTCGATAAGCATCGTATCAGCTTCATTGAATGCGAAGCTGAGCTCAGAAAGCTCCGCTTCATGAGCGTCCGCTATTGATCTAACAGTGTTCTCTGTACTTATTATGTCTTGAAGGGATGCCTTTTTCCGTAATAGACTATTCTTGGCTGCTTCGCGCATCCTCATGGGGTTCACTCTTCCCACACTCACCACTCCAGCATGAAGTACATCGAGAACAGGATTTACTGATTCATAGTTACCTTCATCCGGATCAGCAAGAGCAAATGGGGCGCCCTTAATCTTCGAGATCTTCTCTGCAAGTTTGGTGTGAGCATCTCCCCTTACAAAACTGTACTCGATTGCCATATCCTCAATGAGCTTGGTATCGGTCTCAATTCTGCCCTTCGTATAATCGTTCTCAAATCTCATACCCATTTGCTGTGAAGCTACAATTAGCTGAAAAGCAACAGAAGCCCGCTTCTCCATAGCGGACAACTTGGTAAACTCCTCTTCAATCTGATTGGGATTAAGACTCTTTTTTGAAGCGACTTCAGAGGTACAGTCACGGATAGCAGCAAGCTGATAGTTCCAGGCCACCTCAGCGGCACTCGTAGCATCCTCGATAATTAGTAGCGCAGTAGCATGTTTCTCGGGCTTTGTGCCAAATTCCTCATATTTAAGTGCCAACCTCTTCAACTTGTCATATGCACCTTTAAGTGTGGCATCACGCTCACGCTCCATGATGTGTTGAATCTCCGAGATACCCGCATCGATACTCTCGAGCTTATCATTGATCTGCGTCATATACGCTTGACCTACAGCCACCGCTGCACCCTGAAGTGCAATATTGGCTACCGCCGCTGGCTGGAGTCCCGCCTGTTTGATGCCGGCCATTTCATTAAAACGCCCACCTTTGAAATTGGAAAGGAGATTCCAGCCATCTTTGTGACGCACACACAAATCGGCCCAACCAACGCCCTCTGGAAACTTGACGATGGCCATGCCAAAGGTACTCACCGCCTGGCCAGCGTTTGCCGCAAGGGGGACGAGAGCATTGAGCGCCGTACCCATTTGCTGCTCCATCCCAAGGGTAATCGAATGGGAAATGGAGCTCTCTATAATTGACAGTTCCCCCGGGCTGATTGCGGAAAGTGTGCTCTCCGTACGAACAGTCTGGACGTCATCCGAAAGTCGCTTGTCAGACCCAGATTCTTCTCCAAAACCAAATAGGCGGTCTAAAAATGACACGGTTCCTCCTTGTTGTTTGGATTTCAAATACTCTACGATGGTTAGGTTCATACATACAGTTAGAAATGCATCCATTCATCAAATGCCTCACCCGGAAGGATCAAAGATACTCTCAAACAAAAAACCAATTCAAGTTCTTCTGCTTATTCGTACCTTGTGATGCTCTCCCAAGCACAGGGCTGGGTTACGGAGAAGAATGTAATCGGTCTCTCCGATAGAGACTCAAGAGAACCGTTCCCGCGCCTGACCCAACTACGTCCCGCGGCATCAACAAAAGCGATTTCCACAGATGTGACCACTCCCATCCCATTTCCACAGGTTGGCAACCACACAAGCCACTTCCCAGGAGGCAATAGGGAAACTTGTGTCCGCCATTCGAAACAATTCCCATCATTATCCTCACCATGCATAGCCGGTCCCGCCCCATACTGACCCACACAAGAAACAATCACTTCATAGACTGGCAACGTACTGCTATTCTGAAGCACTGTAGGAGAATAGCAACAGTTACTGCCATCAGGACCTTTGCGCCGATTGGTGCTAGAGTCCCGCCATGCTGCAATATACTGTGCTTGGCTGATTTCCTCTTCCCTTTTTCGGATGGCCTTATCAGCTTTGATTTGACGCCAAGTGATAATAAGGTTTGCAGCCACTGCAGATCCTGATATCGCCTCGATAATGTCAATCACATACTCCCACATATTCCTCCCTTCTGTATCACCACTATATATGTGTACAGTAAAGCTGCACAGCACAAGACTACGAGTATTTTCTTCTCTTATCTATCCCCTCACATCCCTCACCCGTACACCTACACGAACTTGTTTCCACGGCTCGGTCTCAGGGTCAACGCCTAGGACAAAAGCTTCGAAAACGTCCTCATGCCCAAAATACATAAGTTGAGCAATGACAGAGTTGTATTCACGTGGGATGTAACCGAGCTTAGTCCTCTCCAAGTAGATAGCCACGGCGTTTGGATCCATCGGGTTGTCGAATTCCGACCTCAGCTCCAGCTTCTGGCCGACCTTCAGGCTTGACAACATAAAGATACCGTCCCAATGTTTAAAGCCTGCAATATGGAAGTCAACAAAGCTCTTTGATCTCTCAGGCATGACTTTCTCCTTTCAACAACTCTTCTTGACAGTCCTCACTTTACGTGGTTTTCTATACACAAGTGGGTTTTTTTTGGTACAGCTAAGACATTCTCCTAAAGGACAATCATGGCAACAAACAATAAACAGAAGCTGAAGCTCCTCCACCTCATGGACATCCTACGCACGGAAACGGATCCAGAACATGGCCTCACGATGCCGCAGCTTATCGAAAAGCTCGCCGAGCAGAGCCTCCCGGCAGAGCGTAAAAGTCTGTACCGGGACATCGAAGCGCTGCGAGACTTTGGTATGGATATCCGCACATTGCGAAAGCAACCGGTACAGTACTGTTTGGCTGAGAGGGATTTCGAGCTGTCCCAACTGACGCTGCTGGTAGACGCAGTTCAATCGAGCAAATTCCTCTCGGACGGCGCTTCTCGAGCGTTGGTAAAGTCAATCAAGCTGCTTGCCTCAACGTCCGAACAAGATGCCTTGGACAAGCAGGTCCATGTGCACGGCCGACCAAGTCGCCAGAACCAGTCCGACTTCATCGCGGTCGACAAGCTCCAGGACGCAATCGCCGACAAGCGGAAAGTCTCCTTCCGCTATTTCAAGTACGACGCGAACAAGACACGTGTGGCGCGAAGGGCCGGAGCGGACCATTTAGTGACACCGATGAACCTCACCTATTCTGACGGCAACTACTACCTGGTTGCATACAGTGAAGATGATAAAGAGATCCGCAATTATCGCGTAGATCGCATGGAGTATATCGAGAAGAGCAAAGAACCGGCAGAGCATAACGAACTTATCAGCTCCTATGATCCCGAAGAAATTGGCAAGTGCGCTTTCAGTATGTACGATGGCAAACGCATAACCGCGAAACTCAGGGTAAATGCCGACCTTATGAACGTGGTTATTGATCGCTTCGGTAAAGATGTTTCATCAAAGGCTGTGGACGGCGGCTCTGCTGCTGAGGTACATGTGACTGTGCGGGAGAGTCCTGTTTTTTATGGATGGCTTGCTATGCTCGGTACGGGTGTAGAGATACTTACCCCAAAGAGCCTACGTGAGGATTACCGAGTCTGGCTTGAGGACATCAGCAGCAAGTACACCGATTAAGGAAAAAGGAAACTTTGGCGTCATTCAGCGAGTTCCTCGAAAACATCGACGTACTCATCCATAAAATCTGCCGCAACATCAACAGCATTTCTCGCCGCCGAAGCAGGTCGGATAACAACCCAAGGTCGGTTGTTCCTGAGTACGGTAACGGAACGGCCGCTCTTGTTGACTTCGTCAGCTACTTCAGAGAAATTATCCCTAACCTCGGCAAAATCCATAGTCAAAGCTGACATCCTCTAACCCGATGCCTCTACGCCAGCACGAATTCCCGCACGCGGGAGGCGATACCCTCTCCGTCCAAACCAAAGTGCGAAAGCAACACATCTCCCGGCGCCGATGTGCCAAAGGTACGCATGCCTGCAAAGCGCATCGGCGTAGGGAGCTTCTCGGCCAAAAGCTCCGCTACCGCAGCGCCAAGGCCCGTTGCCACGTTATGCTCCTCCACGCTCACCACACGCCCCGTCTTGGCGGCAGATGCCAGAATAGCGTCCTCGTCGAGGGGTTTGACAGAAAACACATCGATGACCTCTGCAGAAATACCCTCCTGTGCCAAAATATCGGCGGCGGCAAGAGACTGGACAACCTCCACCCCACACGCAACCAGGGTTATATCACTGCCTTCCCGTAAAACCGTAGCGTGCGGCACACCGCCCTTAAACGTCTCGTCATAGATCTCCGGTACCTTATGGCGGCCCATGCGCACATAAAAGGGACCGTCTGCCTCAGCGGCAAGGCGCAACGCCGCCTTCGTAGCCCAATAGTCTGCAGGGACCAACACGCGCATCTGTGGAAGCGCCCGCATCATGCCGATATCCTCAAGTGACTGATGGGTAGCCCCGTCCTCGCCCACCGTAATACCGGCATGCGTGGGACATATCTTCACATTGAGACCGGAGTCGCATACGGTATTGCGGATCTGGTCATAGGCACGACCGGTAGCAAATATCGCAAACGAGCCGGTAAATACGGTACGTCCTGTCAGAGACAGGCCGGCCGCGACGCCGACCATGTCCTGCTCGGCAATGCCCACGTCGACAAAACGCTTGGGAAATGCCTTCTGAAGGTCGGCAAGCTTTGTGGAACCGGCAAGGTCGGCGTCGACTGCCATGATGTCATGACCCTCACGAACCAGCTCGACCAGTGTCTCGCCATATGCCTCACGGGTTGCTCTAGACATTCGCAACCTCCTTTGTGCTTTCGGCCTGAATCAACAGCAACTCTCGCGCTGCGTCAAGTTCTTCTCGCGCCTGCTCGGCCTGCGCCTCACTCGGAGCAACTCCATGCCAGTTGACCTTGTCTTCCATAAACGAGACGCCCTTGCCCTTGACGGTAGTGCAAATAATCGCAGTTGGGGCGGTGTTGCCTGCCTCCTTGCCATCTCGCGCGGCGAGAAGTGCCTTGCGAACCTCCAGGACATCGTGTCCATTGATGCGAATGACGTTCCATCCGAATGCGCGGAGCTTCTCGCCAAGGTCCCCCAACGAACATACATCGGTTACATGGCCATCTATCTGCAGGTTATTGAAGTCAACAATGGCGATAAGATTGTCAAGCTTGTGATGAGCGGCAAACATGAGTGCCTCCCAGTTGGAGCCTTCTTGCAACTCGCCGTCACCAAGCAATACGAACACTTTGGGAGACCGCTCACCGGTTTCAAGAGAGGTTAGTTTAAGCCCTAAGGCACAGCCTGCAGCCACCGAAAGCCCCTGGCCAAGCGAACCTGAACACACCTCAAAGCCGGGGCAGGCGTGATTGTCGGGATGTCCCTGCAAGCGGCTGCCCAGCTGGCGCAATGTCATCATGTCGTCGTCATGCAGCCATCCAAGCAGGTAATACGCTGCATAAACCACAGGCGCAACGTGTCCTTTGGAGAGAAAGAACCGATCTTGCGTGTGATCTTCGGGATTGTTGTGATTGTATTTCATAGCACCTGAAAAAAATAACGTGGCCACAATGTCCGCTGAGCTGAGTGATCCGCCGGGATGTCCCGACTTACTCTTTTCGAGCATCGTAATAATATTGCGACGCATCGAATTGGCTGCGAGCTCAATCTCTAAATCACTGAGATCTCGCTCCGGAAGGTTTGACGATGGCATCTCTACCCCCTGACGATATATGTAACAGGCCTATTGTAACAAGCTTATCGCCCCCGCGCGACAAGGACGTCTCAATCTGACGGTGTGGGCGGACATTCCCCCTATCATCCGGGCGCGACAAGGACATCCTTCTCACAAAAAGCAGCTTGTCAAAAAACGAACGATAGGTCGGTGCATCGCGATTGACGCTCTGCACTCAAATACCTACCGTTCGTCCTTTTGATACATTTTGACGTGGTTTGGAAGAGCTGTCACTCAACAGCAACTGCACGTCTCGTGTATTCAGCAACGGCTTCTACGCTGCGTTTTGACAGCCGCTACGCCGCGTTTTCCTCGCTTTTCGCGGCAAAGTGATTAAACACGTATGCCGTTATGAGCGGCGTCAAAATCGCGGTCACGATAACGGCCGCTGCTACCTGAGCCGTCGCTGCCGCAAGAACAGCGCCACCATACACGGCCGGATTAGCTTCAGCCATTGCAGCGGGGGTTAGAGCATTTGCACCCGCACAGCTAGAAATGCCAACGCCGGCAACACCCGTTCCTCCGGTTGCACGATCAACAAAGAAGTTTATGCATCCACCAAGGCAGGAGCAAATGATGCCCAGCAGAATTCCGGAGGGACCGGCCGCGAGAAGCTGGTCAAATTTCATCGTGGTGCCCATGGCAAAAAACGTCATAACAATGATTCCCGGAAGCGCGGAAGAAAACATTTTCTTCAGACTTGGGAAGCAATTACCGAAAATGATACCGACGATGATTGGGAGCACGGCACCCAAAAGCGACCAGCCGATAGGGGCCTGGCCGGCAGCACCAAGGGCAATCATGGTAACGGGAGGACCAACAATAAGCGTGGTAATTGCAACCGCTCCCTGCTCGTACTCATTGCCATAGTCAGCCATCAGACCCGAATACATCGCATTGTTTGCGCCTGAGCATGCGGCGAGAATAACCATGGCCGACAAACCAAAAAGATTGTCGCCCAAAAGGAACAGAACGGCCATTGCAAGAGCAACGCAGAAGATCACCTTTGAAATGATGATAACGGCTCCGCGAAGGGCTGCTTTCGGGGCACTCTTGAAAGAAATGGTCGTACCAACGCAAAGCATAAAGGCACCGACCAAAGCTCCTGTTCCCGAAACGCTCATGGCCTTGGTAAAGCTTCCTAGTGTAGGGAGCACATTAGGAAAAAACGTATTGATAAAGCAGCCTAGCAGCAAGGGCACAAGGATGTTTGCACCCGGAAGTCTGCCAAGTGCCTTAAAGGGATGCTGGATGGAAATCGGTTCTTTTGTTGTTGATTTTGCAGTTGCCACAAGTCTCACCTAGTCCATCACGATTCCGCCGTCGCAGTCGCCAACTTCTCCGTTGACAAAACTGGCAAGGTCAGATGCAAAGAAAAGCACCATCTGTGCCGGCTCGGATGCCTGAGCAGGACGTCCCAGAGGAATGATGCCGACGACTTTCTTGTACTTCTCGGGATCATTGGAAAGTGCATCGGTCATGTCGGTAATGGTGAAAGAAGGGCAAACGGCATTGCAGGAAATACCAAACTTGCCGCCTTCTTTGGCAATAGCCTTGGTGAAGCCGTTTACTCCCGCTTTGGAGGAAGCGTAGGCAACGGTTCCCAGCAGGCCGCCGCCAATCTTACCTGCGACGGAAGAGACGTTTACGATGCGTGCACCGCCGCGATCCTTAAAATGCTGCCAAAGAGCATGCGTCACGTTATAGGTGCCGGTAAGGTTGGTGTTGATGGTGTTATTCCACTCTGTATCGTCTACCTGATCAAACTGAACAGAGCTGATTCGTCCCGCATTGTTGATAAGGACGGAGACATCGCCGACCTCTTCAAGAATCTTTGCGATAGTAACCTTAACACCCTCGGCATCGGAGATGTCCATCTTATAGAAGTAGTTTCCTTCTCCCAGCTCCTCGACAAACTTCTTACCTGCCTCTTCATTACGAGCGCAAACCACCACATGGCCGCCGCCCGCAACGATGCCTTTGGAAATCTCTGCTCCAATGCCCGCAGAGCCGCCGGTAACCAGCGCAATTTTTCCGGTGAAATCAAATGCCATACGTCCCACTCCTCAACGTTTAGCTGTGGCTGATATCGACCACAGAACCTACGCGGCTCCGCACCTTTCAGTCATTTTTTAACTTACGTTAAGAAGTGATTAGAAGCCTAAAGAACCGCTTAAACAACGGCGTCTATACTAGCCGAAAACAGGCATCTATAAAAGCATAAATGCCTATTTTTTTATTTATGCCGGTCGGTACTTCTCACTTAAAGCCTACATCCTCGCATACCGCTAAAGTTGCGAAAAAACCTCTCCGATCTTACGGCGAATCACCAGATTGGCTCTTCTGTCATACGGAGTTGGCATGTCATTAATAATAACCATCCGCTCCCCCGTGTAATAATCGAGAAGACCGGCTGCCGGATACACCACCAGCGAGCTTCCCGCAACAATCAACACGTCAGCGGCGGCAATGGCCTCAAGCGCACCGTAAAAGACATTCATGTTGAGACCCTCGCCGTAAAACACAATATCCGGTCTGATAACCCCTCCGCATGAACACAGCGGCACCAGCGCCGAAGAGGCTTCCACCTCATCTAACGTATACGCATGTCCGCAATCGGAGCAGTAAAACCGAGTCTCGTTACCATGCAGCTCAAACACCATCCTGGAGCCGGCAGCCTGATGGAGCCCGTCAATATTTTGCGTTATCACCGCCGAAAGCTTGCCCGCACGCTCCCACTCGGCGAGCTTACGGTGGGCAATATTGGGCTTTGCTTCACCAAGATGGTGAGAATTTCTGAAATAGGTGTAATATGCCTCGGGAGTATCGTCAAACACGTCACGCGAAAAGATCTCCTCAAGGGTAAAGTCAGGCTCTTCTCCCGTATGTCCCAAAGATTCGGCTTCCGGATCAACAAGTGCATCGTTACCGGAGTCAGAAGAAGCTTCTCCGTCTGAAGCGCTACAGCCAACGGTCATAGAACCGACTTTGATGCCGCCTTGGCGATACAGTCCGTTCTTTCCCCTGAAGTCAGGAATGCCGCTTTCCGTGGAAACCCCAGCTCCTCCAAAAAAGACAAGATGAGACGCCTCATCAATCCATCGTTTGAGCTGTTGTATGGCACTGTTCGCAACCTGTTTTTCAGTTGCATCGAACTCGTCGTATCTTTTGGCCATATCGCTCATACTGCCTCCTTGCCCCCCACATGCGTTCATGTCCAAGCATATACCAATACACCTCAACGGCAGCGCCCCGCTCCAGAGGGCAATTTGGTTGATGCTCCGGATGGCGCTGTTGGAATAGCGCTGCCAAAATGACGCCAAGTTGGTACTGCCGGAAATACACCAAGTATGGCTTGGATTGCCATATTTACTGCAAGTTTGGCATATATTAACCAAACTTGCTGAAAGTTTGGCAGCTCGTACCCAACTTGGCGCATTTCCGGCAGCACTACAAAGCACTACAAAATTCCGACAGCTCCGGCAGCTTCGGCAGCACTACAAAGTTTCGGCAGCCCTGACAGCACTGGCACTTCCGGCAGCGCTACAAAGTTCAACCAATACGACACTTGTTCAGGCAGTTTTAATTGAAGCAAAAATAGTTAGACAAGGCTAACTCTATGGACTAGAATGACAGTGATGAACAACAAACCGGAAAAGAGGTTTACATGTACCGTTTCTCAGCATCGTCTTTTACACGCCGACAAGCCATAGCTCTTCTCGGCACCTTAGCCACTGCGTCTTTTGCAGGCTGCACAAACAATACCTCTCCTACTCCTGAATCAAAAGAAGTAAAAAAGCCGCTCGTACTTACCACGTTTACGGTCATCCAGGACATGGCCGCAAATATTGCGGGCGACTTTTGCGACGTGCAATCCATCACAAAGGCGGGAGCGGAGATTCACGATTACGAACCAACGCCCGAAGACCTTAAGCTTGCCCAAAAAGCCAACCTGATCCTCAACAATGGTCTTGGACTTGAGCGCTGGTTTGAGCGTTTTGTCGCCGACTCGGCAGCTGAGCGCGTAGACCTGAGCCAAGGGGTTACTCCTATGAACATCTCTGAAGGAGAGTATGCGGGAGAAGCCAATCCACACGCATGGATGTCTCCCGCAAATGGCCAAATCTACGTCGACAACATTGTAAAGGGCTTGAGCGCTTTGGTTCCCGATCATGCAGATGACTTTGCAAAAAACGGCGAGACGTACAAAGATAAGCTCCAAAAGATCTCCTCGGATCTCACGGAAGAACTCTCTTCCCTGCCTCAAAACCAACGCACGCTGGTAACGTGCGAAGGAGCTTTCTCGTATCTTTGCCGCGATACCGGTTTGAATGAGATCTACCTTTGGCCGGTCAACGCGTCCGAGGAAGGTACTCCGCAGCAGATTGCAAAGGTAGTTGAAGAGGTCAAGAAACAGCAGGTACGCTCCATCTTCTGCGAATCGACCGTCAGCCCCAAAGCCATGCAGCAAGTCGCCGACGAAACGGGAGCCATTCTCAAGACGGACGAAGCTCACATGCTCTATGTGGATTCGCTTTCCGAAGCAGCAGGACCGGTACCTACGTATCTTGACCTTCTTAAACACGATGCGGATGTCATCGTTGAAGGACTTACGGGAAAGAGTGCGAACTAACATGTCACTTAACGTTTCAGAGGTATCCGCCTGGTATGAGGGAAGCCAAGACAAAACACCCGTCATCCACGACATCACCTTCACGCTCAAAAGCGGCAGGCTCTGTGCCCTGGTGGGCGTCAACG
Source organism: Atopobiaceae bacterium (assembly GCA_024691995.1). Taxonomy (GTDB): domain Bacteria; phylum Actinomycetota; class Coriobacteriia; order Coriobacteriales; family Atopobiaceae; genus Lancefieldella. The sequence goes on from JAILNA010000001.1 coordinate 81,750, forward strand.
GAGCCGGCAAGTCAACGCTGTTCAAGGCTCTGATGGAACTCATTCCTTTCAGCGGGTCCATCACGTGGAACGGGCGGCCCTTCCGCGAAGCGCGTCGCCAGGGGCTCATTGGATACGTACCGCAAACAGAAGCCATCGATGCCTCATTTCCGCTGCTGGTGGAGGACGTGGTTATGCAGGGACGCTACTGTCATCAGGGCTGGTTCCGCGTCCCTTCGCAAGAAGACCGCACACTCGTAGCTCAGGCTCTGGGGCGAGTAGGGCTTTTGGAGCTGATAGACCGACCGCTTTCACAGCTTTCCGGCGGACAACGTAAGCGCGTTTTCGTGGCACGCGGCATTGCCCAGAAAGCCGAGCTGTTGCTGCTGGACGAGCCGTTTGCCGGAGTCGATGCAAAATCCGAAGCAATTATCACCCAGCAGCTCCGCCTTCTTGCAGAAGAGGGACGCACGCTGCTTGTTTCCATCCACGACATCCATTCGGCCCGGGAGAATTTCCAGGATTGTCTGGTTATCAACAAGACGATAACCGCCCAGGGTCTTGCGTCCGATGTTTTGAGAAGCACGGAGCTTCTCGCCAGCCTGGGACTTAGCGAACACGGACATATCGAGGAGGTGCCTCATGCCTGAGATCGAAATCCTCAAATACGCGTTCATGCAGCGCGCCTTGGTAACGGGTCTTGCCACCGCACTCGTATGCGGCCTTTTGAGTTGCTGGATTACGCACATGGGATGGTCGCTGATGGGAGACGCCATTTCGCACTCCATCCTTCCCGGCGTAGTCATTTCTCATCTTGTGGGGCTGCCGTACCTGGTAGGCGCTCTGGTTTTTGCACTTATTACGGTCATACTGGTCGGGCAGGTCAAGAAGAGCCAGATTGTCAAACCAGACACAGCCATAGGCATCGTCTTCACAACGTTTTTTGCTCTCGGCACCGTCCTGATATCCAAGGTACCCAGCCAAATCAACCTTTCGCACATCCTCTTTGGCAACTTGCTTGGCGTCACCGTTCCCGACATGCTGCAGGTACTTCTCATCGGCCTTCCCATCGCGCTTGTTCTTGTGCTTAAAAACAGAGACCTCACGCTCTTGGCGTTCGATCCTACCCATGCACAGGCAATCGGGCTTTCCGTGCGGTGGTTGACTTCGCTGTTGCTGATTGCTCTTGCCTTGGCTATCGTGATATCACTGCAGGCAGTAGGCGTCATTCTCTCCGTTTCGCTTTTAATCGTTCCGGGAGCGTGCGCACGGCTCCTTACGAACCGCATGCGCCACATGCTGTGGATCTCCCCGCTTATTGCCATCGTGAGCGTGCTTGTAGGCATTACCGGCAGCTACTATTTCGACGCTTCATCCGGCGGCATGATCGGCCTCACCCTTGGAGTCATCTTTTGCATTATTTTTGTTATCAGGAGTCTGCCTTCTGTAGCACGTGTTTAGAAAGCTTCCATCCGGGTAAGGACATATCACGATAAAAACTTCGGCCTGGTTTACTTCATTCGGTAAACCAGGTCTTCGGCATGGAGACTAGCATGAGTATGTTGCAAAACATGTGGGCACTCCTTACCTCTCGCTGGGATTTCTTTGGTGGACTGCTTCTTGAACATATCAAGATTTCTTTTGCGGCAGTTATTATTGCCATCATCGTAGGTGGTATAACCGGCATTCTCATAAGCCACTTTCAAAGAACCGCAAAGCCCACGCTTGCCGTCATTAACTTCCTCTACACCATCCCATCCATCTCCATGCTTGGTTTTTTGATCCCATTCTCAGGAATCGGCAACGCCACCGCCATCATCGCTCTGACAGTTTACGCGCTGCTTCCCATGGTCATCAATACGCATACCGGACTCACCAATATCGATCCGCTGCTCGTTGAAGCTGCTGAAGGCATGGGCAGTACTACTCTACAAACGCTTGTCAAAATCAAAATCCCTCTGGCACTTCCTGTTATCATGTCGGGCATTCGCAGCATGACCGTCATGACCATTGCGCTTGGCGGTATCGCATCCTTCATCGGTGCGGGAGGCTTGGGCGTTGCCATTTACCGAGGTATTACCACCAATAATTCAGCCATGACCATGGACGGCAGTCTCCTTATTGCCTTTCTCGCTTTAACCGTAGATTTTTTGCTTGGATGTATCGAAAAGCGCATGAAGCTCAGAAGCGCCGAGGCGCACAAACATAATAAAATTGCAGGTATTGTGGGCGTCATCCTTACCGTCATCACTGCCGTTGCGCTCTTTTTGCCTTTTGGTCAAAAAGAGACTATCAATATTGCAACCAAACCAATGACTGAGCAGTACATACTTGGCGAGGCGCTCAAAGAACTTATCGAACACAAAACAAACCTCAAAGTAAATCTTACGCAGGGAGTCGGTGGCGGCACTTCAAACATTCAGCCCGGTATGGAGAAGGGCTCGTTTGATATCTATCCGGAATATACGGGTACCGGATGGAACCTGGTCCTAAAAAATACCGATTTCTATTCCAACGACAAGTTCTCACAACTTCAGAGCGAATACCGGCAAAAATACAATATGGACTGGCTGGGTATGTACGGATTTGAGAACACCTTTGGCCTTGCCGTCAGGAAAGACATTGCCCAAAAATATAACCTGCAGACCTATTCCGATCTTGCACGCGTCTCAGACCAACTTACCTTTGGCGGAGAATATGACTTTTTTGAACGCGAAGACGGCTATACCGCCCTTTGCACAGCATATGGAATGACCTTCAAAAAGACCGTTGATTTAGACATCGGTCTTAAATATGAAGCCATGAGCCAGGGAAAGATCGACGCCATGATAGTCTTTACTACTGACGGTAAACTCAATACTGCCAATGTCGTCGTTCTAAAAGATGATCGCCACTTCTTTGCTTCATATCAGGCAGGTAATGTGGTGCGAAGCGAGGTCTTGCAAAAACATCCTGAGCTCAAGGATCTTCTCGACAGCCTTACCAACACCATCACCAACGAGGACATGGCCCGTATGAATTACGAAGTTGAAACCAACGGCAGGGAACCCAAAGACGTGGCCCATGAATACCTTGTGTCCAAGGGTCTCGTGTAGGAGGTAATACCCATGGCAACTGCAATCGAATTCAAACACATTCACAAAGCCTATGGCGAGAAAATCATCATCAGCGATTTGTCTCTTACGATTGAGCAAGGTGAATTTGTCACGTTCATTGGGTCTTCGGGTTGCGGTAAGACGACTCTTCTTAAAATGGTCAATGGCCTTACCATGCCCACCAGAGGAAGCGTTCTTGTTGATGGAGAAGACATTCGCGAGAAGAACCTCATTGAGCTGAGGAGAAACATCGGTTACGCCATCCAAGGCAGTGTCTTGTTTCCACACATGACCGTTGAGCAAAACATTGCCTACGTACCTAATCTCCTTAATAAAAAGGATACCAAGCGAACCAAAGATGCCGTTACCAAATGGATGCAAATCGTAGGTCTTGACGAAGAGCTTAAAGATCACTATCCTGCCGAACTCTCCGGAGGCCAGGCACAACGCGTAGGTATTGCCCGCTCTCTTGCGGCATCGCCAGGCATTCTGCTTATGGATGAACCTTTTGGCGCGGTTGACGAGATTACCCGCAACCAGCTCCAAGAAGAAATCAAGCGTATCCACAACGAAACGAACATTACCGTCCTCTTTGTCACTCATGATATTTCCGAAGCACTCAAGTTAGGTACAAAAGTGCTAGTCATGAATGCAGGAGAGATTCAGCAATATGGAACGCCTCACGAAATTTTCCATAAACCCGCAACGGATTTTGTCAGGCAGTTGGTAAAGCGCGGTGTCTATCAAGATATATCTACCGAAAACGATTGATTGTGTCCGACTACGCCTGTCTGTTGCTTGTTCGTCGCCTATACGTTGCTTGTTCGCAGCTTGCCTATCGTCTAGACCTCGGGAACATACTCGGTGAGGCACGCATCCAGACCGGCTTTAAGCTCTTCATGGTCCATGTGCCGACCGATGAAGCAGAGCTTTGTTTGACGATCCCCCAGTTTGGGATCCCAGTCTTCGCGCAGCTCGGGCTTCTCGTCAAGCAATGTTTCACGAGCCTCGGGCGGCATGGAATCATAAAAGAGACCATTCTCGTAAAATTGCACCTGCTTACCGGCCTGTTCAAACACATAGCTCATATCGGGATCTTGCGCCACCCAAAGCGACCCCTTCACGCGAATGATGCTCTTGGGCCATCCGGACACAAACTCATTCAGTTTTTTGAGGTCAAAGGGCTTGCGGCGCTTGTACACAAAGGTTGTAATCTCGTATTCCAGCACCTCGGGATCTTCATGCTCTTCCGGATGCTCCATTGCATCCATCCACGCAGCCGACGCATAGGCCTTATCAAAATCAAAACGGCCGGTGTTGATAAGCTCGGTGAGAGGAATGTTGCCGTTTTGAGCCTCAACGATAACCGCATCTCTTTGCAACCCGCGCACCAGAGCCTTGAGTTCCGTCAGCCGTTCCTCAGTCACCAGATCGGTCTTATTCAGAATCAACGTTGAACAAAATTCAATCTGCTGAATCAAAAGGCTCTCAATATCGTCTTCTTCTATATCGCTGGCGAGAAGAGCTTTTCCGCCGTTGAACTCGTCGTACATGCGCGCGCAATCGACCACGGCAATGATATTGTCAAGGCTTACGTGAGAGTGCTTGGAGGAGTGCTGACTCTGATTGCAGAATGCCGAGATGTTATAGGTGATGGGGATAGGCTCACAAATGCCGGATGCCTCGATAATGATGTAATCAAACTCCCCGGTATCGGCCAAATCGCCAAGCTGCAAGGCAAGGTCATTTGAAAGTGTGCAGCAAAGACAGCCATTTGTCAGCGGGATGACATCGCCCTCTTTTGCATATCCACCGTCTCGGATCAAGCTGGCATCCACGTTAATCTCACCAATGTCATTCACGATAACGGCAGCGTGAATACCTTGGGTATTGGAAAGGATATGATTCAAAATGGTTGTTTTTCCTGCACCGAGATACCCGGTAAGCAGGGCAATTTTGACTTCTTTGGAATCGGCCATCACAAACTCCCATCACGAGCTACCGTCACTGGCGGCCATCACAAACTCCCATTACAAACCGCCATAATGTCCCGTCATCACGAGCCGCCGCCACTGACCATAAAGTGGAACCCCAGCCCGAAAGTCGGGGTTCCGCTGTACGTTCCAATATACCTTAGAAACTACCGCGGGTAATGATAGTGCCTTCCTTCATAATCACGTCCATGTTTTCCGGCGTGAGGTCATGAATGTTGGAAGCAACATCACCCTTCACAACCAAAAGGTCGGCAGAAAGACCTTCCTTAACGGCACCGAATTCATCCTCTTTACCGAGCATTTTTGCACCGTTATAAGTCGCAGCGGAGATGGTATCCAGGATGGAAACGCCAACTTTATCGACAAAGTCATACATCTCGTCGATGGTGACATAGCCATACGGCGTTACAAAGCTGAAGGAATCGGACCCGATGGTGATGGTAATACCCAGCTCATAGGCTTTGCGAAGGTTCTCGTATGTGCGCGCAAGGCCCTTCTCGACAACCGTCTCGCCGGGAAATGCGTCAAGTTCGGGAGTCCAGTCAGGCGGATAGGTGGAATACCACGTGGGCAGAAAACCGATAGTAGGCGTAAAGAATGTCCCCTGCTCCGCCATGAGCTTCATCGTACGCTCGTCAAGCTCAAAACCGTGGATAAGCTGCGTGCAGCCAAAACGCACGCAATCGTATGCGGCATCAAAGTTGTTATATGAGTGCGCATACAGAGGAATTCCCACCAGCTTGCACTCATCGGCAATGGCCTTGATCTCTTCTGTCGAGAAGAGCTGCAGGCGGTCAGAATCCCAACGCCAGATACCGCCACCGGTAGCCCAAATCTTGATGCCGTCGGGGTTCTCACGGAGCCGACGACGGATTGCCTTACGAAGCTCCCACGGACCGTCAACCTGATCGCCCCATGGATGACCGTCTTTGGAAATCTGTAGCGGCAGGTGATGAGAGTCACCATGGCCGGCAACGCGGCAGAAGCCAAGACCGGTGGCAAAGATACGCGGCCCCGCCATAATGCCCATATTCACCAGGTCACGAATGGCAATACCGTTGCGCCCAATCTCAACGACGGTAGTCAGGCCATGCGTAAGAGCATCATAGGCTTGCTTTACGGCACACGCCTGCTTTTGAGCCACGGATTCGATGACCCAGTCATTGTCGTTGTCGGTAAGATTGCCTGAAAAGTGCAGGTGAGAATCTATCAATCCCGGCATAACCGTATGACCGGTTGCATCATGGACTTCATAGCCGTCGGGCACTTCGGTGCGGGGCCCTGCGTACGTAATCGTTTTGTCGTCGACAAGAACAACGGAATCTTCAACGGGAGCGGCACCGGTTCCGTCAACGAGCTTCCCACCCACAAAAGCATGCTTACTCATACTTCTCACATCCTCCTCTGACTCCGTCTGCCTGGTTTTTGCAGTACAGACACATGGCCTACCTGAATAGTAAGCCTAGGCAAACTTATAAACAAGAATCCTTTGCGGATATGCGGTAAGTGGAGCAAAAGCGCCCCCGAATGGATGTTCAGTTCATACGTTTCAAGATATATGTTTACTAAGGCTAACTTATGGGGATATACTGAACAAGATAAGCAACGAAAGGAGGATCCATGCTGAACACGTCTATTCTCGCTTCCACGTATATTCCGAGAGCTGAGCGGGCACTGAACCGACAGCTTACAGCAGGCCTCCGCAGTGCCATTGGAATTGCGTGTGGAGCTTTGATTTTATCGATTCTCAGTATCCGGTAGGTACATATCTCCCCATAAAAGCTGTGCCACATGTTTGGTGCAGCTTTTTTGTGCCGTATCAATGCGCTACATCATGCCCTACATCATACGCTTGATAATGAAATCAAATACCCGCGTGGGAAGCACCGAGTGCCAGAAAACACCAGCGTGTGCCCCTGCTCCTACAAGATACCGAGGTTTCGGTCTGCGCACGTTTACCGCCTTAAGGATGGCCTTCACCACCACACTCGGTCTGCTCGCAATCGGTCCGTTATAAATCCCCCGTATGTTGCGGGCGGTTTCGACGGCGCGATGTTCATATACGCCACCGCGAGAAGATGCCTCCAGGTGGTCAGCCGCAATATAGGGCCAGTTGGTTTTTATGAAACCCGGCTCAATAAGAACCACGTCAATACCAAAATCACCCAGCTCCATACGCAGGGCATCAGAAAGCGCCTCCACAGAATACTTGGTGGCATGATACCAACCACCAAGATAGCTCACCAAACGGCCTCCCACCGAGCCGATATTGATGATCCGACCACAGCCCTTCATACGCATATACGGAAGAACCTTTTTGGTAAGCTCAGCCAAGCCAAAGACATTGACCTCAAATTGGTGGTGCGCTTCGTCAGAAGTCACATCTTCAATGGCTCCAAATGAACCATAGCCTGCATTGTTTATCAATACGTCAATGCGTCCCTGCTCGCTGATCACCCGCTTAACCACGGCAGTGCAGGAGTCAGCATCGGTAACATCCAGACGCAGGGGGTGAACGCCACACGAGATCAACGGCGCGATTTTCTCGACACGTCGAGCGGCACCGTAAACAATATGGCCCTGCTTGGCAAGAGCTTCCGCAGCCCTGTAGCCCATGCCGCCGCTTGCTCCCGTTATGAGAATGACTTTTGAATCCATATGCGTATCACCTTAAAGACTACAAACCGTATGCAACAAAAAACCACCGGCAAAGGAGCACGTGTTAGCCACCAGCGAAAGTTCTACCGGATATTCAAAGCGATGTGTTGCCCGATAGAGAACACTCTCGACAACGATTGCGCTCAATTCCAAGAAACCCACCGCAATATAATAAAGCACAAAATCCTGCGTAAGGCCTGCCACAAGAAGGGACAGGTACACCACAAGCGGATTCGTAGCCACTTGAGCAAGAGCCACAACCAACAGCCGACGCATGTCCTGAATATGAAACAGAAACGCAGCAACAACAAGCTCGACGGCAACCGTTACCGTCAGGCTTCGGACAAAAACAAAAAGCATCTCTTGGACGAGGCCGACGCTACGCTCCATAAGCATCAGCCTGATCGGCACAGTAAAGCCCTCCAAGAAGTAACGCGAGCGATACGGCTGCCAACGCTGCAAGCATAAGCGGACTCGACAAAACAAACCCCAAAAGCGCCGGCAGTGAGCCTACCGCCAACGAAAACGAAGCAATCCCAAAGGCCGTACCCTTGGCGCAGGGCAAAAGTCGGGCAAGGACGGACAACGTAATCGGCATCGTAAAGTTAAATAAAAACACCGCGAGAAGCCCCGCTACCGGATATTCCCACGCAAACAGAAACAAGAACATCGAAGTTGCAAGAGAGACGGCAGACGTCAAACGCAGTCCATATTTGTCGGCAATCACACCACCGCAAGCCTTTCCAACGACCACGCCTCCCACCGCAAAAGCCGCAAGAAGCGGATCTGCCTTCCAGGGAAACGCCATTACCATGCCTGCATAACTACGGAGAAGTACGGTTGCCGCCAAAAGAACTACCGCTATCGTCCGAGCGCGCGTAAATATTGGCACCATAAAAGGCAAATTGTGCTTTTGCCAGTGCTTTACGTTCATACGACAGAGGGCAAAAACCATGGCGGCGCAAATCAAAAGCAACGTCAACAACGTAAACGCAACCAGAAGTTTGTTTCTTTGGATCAAGAGCGTAGCCAGAAAAACTCCCGCCGCTCCGGTTGAAATAAAAATGCCGGACGGCGCCGCGCGCTTCTCGGAAACATTCAGTACGTCAATGCCGCCAGCACAGTGAAATACCGCATTCCCTATGGCCAAGAAACACACCGCAATCCAGACACAAACTCCCAAAGGAACCAGAGAGACGACGATGCCAAACGTAATAAGAGCAAAAGAAACCAATGCCGCGCGCTGGTTCTTGTCGACACGGTCAAGAAGCGCACCTATGGGGAGCTGCAGTGCAAAGGCAAGCATGTCATATAAGAGGATTGCGAAAAACACCGCAAACGGACTTAGCTGACTTGACATGCCGGCAAGATTCAGCGTTGCGCTCACCGCTCCGAGTATCGTGGACACACAGGCAAGATCCACAACAAAATGGCAGATGGCATAGGTAAAAACCATAGATCCTACTGCCGTCGGTTCAGGAACAGAAACCTCTCCTTCATGTGCCGTATGGGACATCGTGTATGCCGCGTCCGCTGCACTCATCCCTATCACCCCCAACAAATACGCGCGCTATTTTTTACTTTTTATAATGGCAACAACCGCAATGATTGCAAATGCGAGAATAAGCACCGGCACTATAACGACAAGTGTGTTACCGGCACCGTTGGTTTGCGCAATCGTCTCGGTGACCCTATGGATAGGAGATTCCCATTCGGGCTCGGGTATCGTATCCGCACGAGCAATAAGCGGAAAGAGCATAAGACATGCCATAAGTAACAGTGATGTTGAAAGTGATACCGATGTTGAAAAAACCTTACGCCGGGACATATCAGCCTCCGCTCAACTTAACAGCGCCGGATAATGTATATGGGCATCATCGAGACAATACAGCGTTTTTTCCAGATATCGACGTGCCCACCACTGTGCCTGCACAAGGTCGGCATCATGCCAATTCCCGCATTCTTCAGGACGTGCACCGGGAATCTCACCCTCATAATCACGGGCAAACTCAAAAAGACGTACGAGCAGATCCGCTACATCCATCGGCTCCGCCTCACCAAATACCACAAGGTAAAACCCTGTACGACAGCCCATTGGCCCAAAGTAAATAATGCGAGAAGACCACGCGGGATCATTGCGTAAAAAGGTCGCTCCTAGGTGCTCAAGGGCGTGTACCGCAGCGGTATCCATAACAGGCTCGCGGTTCGGGGCCGTAAGGCGCAAATCAAAGGTAGTTACTACTGCTCCGGTTTTCTCGTCAACATCGCGACGAGAAACATAGACGCCCGGTTCAAGGACCCGATGATCAACGGAAAAGCTTGCGATGCGCTCCATGTAACCTCCTTACGCTTAGAAACTTGCGAATTCAACTTTGGTGCCCTAAGCTTCGGTCATTGCCTCAAAGCTGTTTCTTCAAAACTCCAGTTATTTTCTTCTAAGGATACCGCACGGAGCTCAAATCAAAAAGGCTGGCGCCTTACAACGCGCACCCATCCTCTACCTCATGCCATCCCACTCTGCCAGAAACCTGTCAACGAACTCCTTCATATACGCTTCGCGGGCGCTGCCGATTTTGCGCGCCGACCGGGTATTGAGCAGTGGCACCAAATTAAAGAGCTTCTCGTAAAAGTGGTTCAGCGAACTCGAGACGTGATTGCGATATTCCTCGCCGCTCATGTCCGGCATAGGCGCCTCATCCGGATCGTATAACGCGCGGTTATGGCTGCCACCGTACGCAAACGTACGCGCAATCCCGATAGCTCCCAGAGCGTCAAGGCGGTCGGCGTCCTGCACGCAGGCGCCCTCAATCGTTGACGGCTTCACGGAATCCACTCCGGCATACGATACCTCGTCAATTGCTCTTACGATAGCGCAAAGCTCTTCTTCCGAAGTACCCTCTGCGCGCAGAAATGCCCTTGCACGGTCTTTGTCCTTGGCAGTCTCGGGCGAAAGCTTTCGGTCATCGACATCATGGAGAAGAGCTGCCAGTGCCACGATCTGCTCGTCAGCGCCTTCTTCCTGAGCCAGTCGAATCGCCATTTTATAGACCCGCAGCGTATGGAAATAATCGTGTCCGCTTGCATCACCCGCAAAGACGTCTTTTACATAGTCGATTGCATGTGCAATGATGTCTTGATTCATGAGACCTTCTCGCCTTACTTTGATGCCTTTTTGCCACACACACGATCAATGAGAACATATATGTATCCGATAATTATAAAAATGACGAGAAGAACTCCAATGGTCGCAAGCACCGTTGGGATACCGAGCTTGTCAAAATCCATAAACCCATAAGGCCAGCGCGTGGTTTCCTGCACTCGTACACCGCACAGGCTCACGAGTATTGTAATGTAGGCAAAGTATGCCAGCGGATATAAGGGCCACAGCAGGGGTTCTTGTATTTTCATGGTTGGTTTTTCATCGAAAATAAGCCAGTCGAGAACAGCGCAGAGCGGAATAAGGTCGTGCAGGACAAAGTTATTCGGATTAAAAACGCCATTCTTAAAAACGCCGCCGTGATCGAGCAAGAAATACGCCACAAGTCCGGTTACCGTAATGCCAAGCATAAGGGTGTGCTTGAGCTTTGGAAGCCACGGTTTCTGTCCAAGCTCTCGATTTTGGTGGATATGCACGATATTGCACCAGTAATACAGCACCGTTGCGAGGTTTGAGATATTGGTAAAGTACAGAAAGAAATTGCCGTGAAACGTTAGCTTAAACAGCCCAATTGAGTTGACAAGAGCCATCGTTCCCACAATAGCGATGAACAACTTAAACGCGCATGACGCACCGCGAGATTTAATAAGCATACATCCTCCTCAAGAGCTTGGCTATTTGCCCGTTGATTCTACACGTTTTCTTTTCTTGCAACAGCTTGTCTTTAAGGTGGAAACCAGGTTTTGGAGATATCGAGTAGGTGATTACCGCATAATCTGCGATATCGAAGATGCAGTACTCGTTATTCTCGTAGTTGAAGTAAACCACAGAAGTAAGGTTTATAAAACTAGGTAGTGTCTTGAAGCAATACCAGCACCAAAAGCCACAATAAAAAGCTGCTCTAAGGTGGCTAGAAGTATTAGAACAAAATTTGAACTAAATCAGTACTACGTTGCTAAATGCTTTCTCTTCCCTGCAAATCTTTCTCTTTTCGGTAGTACTCCTCATAGCTTTTCTTTGCTTTTTCAGGAGCGCTATCCTTAATGTGATAACCACGACCATCAGGAAACCATGGAGAGCCGCTTGACTCTGGCGGAGTTTCATACCAATCTTCATTTTCCATAAAATACGGCATCTCTCGTAACATTGAAATCTCCTTTCTAGTATCCTTGCTCTTTTAGATAGTCTCTCATTGCGAGTCCTACTGCATTAGGTCTTGTGTTATGCGCGTTGGCAAAAGCTTCTACAAAAATTCATGTGGATTGCTTCTTCCATATATAAATCTGATTCCATCCGCACATACTGCATTTCTTCTGGGTATTTTTGATTATACCTTTAGAAACCTTAGATTACCCCCCCCGCCTACGCGTGGAACACTACTTTGTCATCGCCACATTGACCTCCAGAGGAATCATCCCACCTATGCGGAGAACCCTACATGAAGGGGTATAATAAATTAGGCGATGAATCAAGTTCAGAACTTCTTGCTGAATCCCTCAGATTTGTTGCTGTAAATGGTTTTGGAAAGAACAAAATTGCCGACATTATGATAAGGGAGGCTCTCTCGTGGTAATTGATTTTGATGTTCTCTGTAGCTCACTTGATATTTCTCATAATGCTTTAACACGGGGAAGCAATTCCTATACACGTAAACATAAAAAGCTATATAAAAATATGGCAAAAAGCTTGATGTAAAGAAAAATATGGCTATCTACATGAGCCTTCCAAGTGATGAGCAGATTGCAATAATTCGTTATAGAAAATTATATAAATCTCATCCTGAGTATTTCACTTGGAATGGTCCCACCGAAAAGGCCGAAAAAGAACTTACTCCTTTGCTTGAAAAGTAAAAACTCAAACTTTCAAAGCCCCAGCAATGGGGCTTTTTCTTTGCTCGTTACTAGCCTAAGATAATCCTTTCAGTGCAGGAAAAGGGCCTGCAAAGGCTGAAAGGATTGGTTTTATGCCAGGCAAATTGACTGAAGGTGTGGACGAGGAGACAAAGCCGAAAGGCGGAATCACCCAAGACCCCAAACTGATGTTCAGCCCCAAGACCGTTTGATTACCAGTCAGAATGACACTGCTCCAAAACACTCAAGGCAGCGCTACTACAGGCCGTCGCGGGAGGCGCTCGAAGCGGGGGCGGGCCACCTCGCCGGGATAGCCGAGAACCAACGGCGGCTGAAGATGGTGGCCTGAGGGGGACGGTTGCGAATTTACACACTGATTCGGACTTGGCCTCAGGATCCTACGCAGGAGGACGCCAACTGGGCGTTTGTAAGACTGGGATAGAGCCGCGAGCCTCCGGAAGCCTTCAACAAAATACCTCCAGTCCCAAACGAATACCTTTTTGCACACGATCTCAAACACGAACGTCTGTCCTGGCCTAAAGGACTGGAAGAACCCTTGTCCGTTACTTCTTCTTACGACGGAACAGCGACTTCAGGTCGATGGAGACCTCCTTCTCGGTACCGACTGTCTTGCCCTTCACGACCTCCTTGTCGAAGAGATTGACACCGACTTTGCCGTCGGTAGTCATCTCCACCTTTGTTGGATCATGCATCTCGACGATCGTGGTCCCATCATCGTTCTGGGTTACCTTGTCGACAACTTTCCGCCTTCCAAACAGCATGTCTTCTCCTCACGCATGTCCTCGCCTACTGCAGTTCACATCCCCACTGGCAAGATGCCGGGGATAGTTTGATTGCCAGTCAGAATGATACTGCTCCAAAACTAGTAAGTCCACCTTCATCCCAAGCACCATCTTTGTAGTGGGCAACGTAACTGTAATCACACTGCGTATATGCGAAGCCAAGCGATGTCCAATCGATGTCTTTCTTCTCCACTGAGTTTGCCATGGCTTTCCTTTCTCCATGGGTTTCAAAGAATGAACTCCATCTTAAACGTGCAAATTTGAATACCTTGCCATATCAAATAGTTTGTAACCGAATAGTTATTTTGCGGTATAACGTACATGAGCTGAAGGGAGCAACAATGAATATCAAACTCAAGAGGACTTACGAAGCGCCAGAAGCTAACGATGGGTATCGCGTGCTTGTCGATAGACTATGGCCTCGTGGCATCAAAAAAGAGAACTTAAACGCTGATGAATGGGCTAAAACTATTGCTCCTACCACTGAGTGTAGAAAAGCATTCAACCACGATCCAGAGCGTTTTGACAACTTTGTGTCTATGTATACGGCCGAGCTTAACAGCAATCCCGACGCAGAAACCTTTGTTAAACAGCTCAAAAAGCTTGATTCAACTACCGTGACGCTGCTTTTCTCGGACAAAGACACTAAATACAACAACGCTGTAGTGCTCAAGAAGTGGCTTAAGAGTAAATTAAAATAATAGGCTTATGGCTGTAACTACATCTCTTGCGAGAAGAACTCCTGGTAGAATGCCAATTCTTCAGGAGTGTCAATGCTTGATGAAAATAAAATATCTGGTCGTACAATGTCGCTATTCTCATCTGCAGTGTTTGGTTGATTACCAGTCAGAATGATACTGCTCCAAAACCAGAGGAAAGGTGACGGCGTCGCCGGAGGACTTCCAACTCACCTAGTACTCCAGATCCTCCGCATAGAAGGCCCCGGTGCCGTCGGCCTTGAACGTGATGTAGAAGCCCGACTCGGACTGCTTCTGGCGCTCCTCCAAGGCCGTCTCGTCCATGTCGTCCCCGTCCGGGTCCTTCCAGTCGAGGCGGGTCGCCTGCCATGTGCCGACGACCGGTACGCCCAACGATTGTTCAGTCGGGGTCTCCGCCCCCTTTTGCCCCGATGCCGCGGTACAGCCGACCAGGCACATGAGAGCCACGGCAAGGACGCAAGCGGACAAGCGTGCGACGAGCTTGCTGGTTTACATGGGTATCTCCTCGATGACGGCTGCCTCTATGATAGGAGAATCGCCCGGCAAAGGAAAATCCCAGCCGGCGGAGGGCCGACTGGGACTCGGGCGTAAAACCCGACCGTGGTGGAGCCTACTTGGAGGATCCGCCGTAGTAACCGGGCTTGTCGCTTATCTTCTTGAACACCAAGGTGCCCTTCTCGCCGCCCTGGGAGAGCTCGAGGGTGATGTTGCCGTCCCCGTCGATCTGGCCTGCCATCTTGTCGTCCGCCGTGGAGCCCGAGAAGGTAATGCTCTTGCCGTCATCGGTCTTCCACGTGAGCGAGGCCGTGCGCTGCCTCTTGTTCGTGATGTCGGGCGACGTCAGGATGCCGGTGCCGTCGCTCTTGAGGTCGAGGGTGAAGCGCAGTCCCGTCTGGTCGACCGTGGCCTGGTAGTCCTCGTTCGAGACATGCGTCACCTTGCCGTCCTTCTCCGTGAAGTCCTCATTGTCCAGCTCATAGGTGCCGGCGAGCTTGGTAGCATAGTCCTCGGACTTCGTCTTCGAGTCGTCGGATTTCGTCTCCTCCTTCCCCGTCGTCTGGGTCGAACCGGGATTGTCGTTGGTGACCTGCGGGGCGAACAGATTGCAGCCCGAAAGTGCGAACACCAGCACGGCGCCTGCGAGCACGGCGCCAACCTTCTGTAGTCTCATCATGCTCCTTACCTGTCCTTCATTGTCTTCCACGCCGACGTGGGGGCAAGGGACTCCCCACGAGATGCGGTTTGATTACCAGTCAGAATGATACTGCTCCAAAACACCTGCGTCTATAACCTTATTAGCAATAGGTTTGATTACCAGTCAGAATGACACTGCTCCAAAACCCTCTAATTTCCTCAAGCTTACCTTGAATAACACGAACAATTCCTATGCTCTCTGTAAACATTCCTAAGTGTACGGGGAGTATTGTATCTCGGTAGCATAACCGTCTGCCGTGCGTACCAAATATGCTCGATATACGGTCTTCGGCCTTATCGGTCTGCCCCGCATGGGCCTCAGTCGCGATAAGACAGGCACAGTTCTATTTGCGATCGCATCTTTGATGTCATCTTCGCTTACCTCGTCGTACCATTCGCCCAGCAGGAAGATCACGCTGAAAAGTCTGCTACCTGCCACCTATCCGCCGTTTGCCTTGCGCCACCGATGGACAATGGCACCGTCTGCTTTGTCAAAATCTCTGCCTTGTCTGTCCTGTGGAGCGACAAAAACCGCGTTTGTCTATAACGCCTTTCACAAAACCACAGGAAAGATCTTCTCGACAGCCGGAAAATGTACAGACAAACATCGAAACTCAGAATCGGAGGACAGACAAACACTTTGGTGGGTAGTAAGGTATAGGCACAGGACGTTTCGATGCGGGAAGAGTACAGACATGGCCCAGGACGAGAATCACGGCGATCTTGACGACGACAGGCGGAAAGTCCCCGACGACAGACAAGCCGTTCCTGACAACGACGGGCGGGACAAGCTCCACGGCCAAGCAGGCTGGATTGCCCTCCTCCTCGACACACTGCTCTGGGTGGGAATCCTCAAACTCCTCGTCGACGCATGCTTCGATCCGAGCAGCCCCTTCTACAGCCGCACGCTCAACCGGTTCGCCACCACGGAATCGCTGTCCCTCGTCCTGGTGGTCGTCACCCTGTTCATCCTCGTCGGCGCCTCGGTCGCCTTTGCCTTCAAGCTGGGCCACAGCAGAGCCGACCGCCTCTCCCCTACGCCCACCGGGTCAAACGCCGACGAATCGGACGTCGGCCGGGTCAACGGGAAGGGTGAGAAGGGACTCCGACCGCGCACGAAAGTCCTTGTCGCCGTCGCTGCCATATACGCGGTCGCCCTCTTCACGCTCTTCATCGGAAACCAGCTAGGCGTCCTGACCGGCCTGAGCGCCGTCGCCAACCTCTACCTGGCCTGGCCGCTGTGGGTCATCGCGATGCTTCTGCCGACGATCCTCGTCGCCGCACGCTATGCCGTCGGAGACGATGGCGGGAGCGGCCAGGCAGACCGGGAATTCCGGCGGCATCCTACACCGCTCGGCCAGAGAATCGCCGACTACGCCCGTCGGTGGATGAAGGCGAACGGCATCGGCGCGGCACTGGTCCTGACAGTCGCCCTGGCACTCTCCGGCACCGTCTTTTTCGCCAAGGTACTCCCGCCCATCCTCGACCTCCCGTTCGTACTTTCCCCCGAGGAGGTCTCCGTTCAGGAGGCCCATGTGGTCGAGAGGACCGACTACCCGATTACCTCGCATGACATGGTGACGACGACCACCTACGTGGCGACCTGCCATGGTGCCGACGGGCGCGACTACACGTTCAACGTGACGTCGGCCTCGGTCGACGGGATCCGGGCGGTCAGGGTCCTCCCCTTCAGCGGTACCGTCGTCGAGCCTGTCTATGACACGGGCACGAGACGGTAACGGCAATCCTCCGTCTAGGACTGACGCCCGCAGACGACCCGCCTACCTCCCCTTGGGGTTCTGGACCTCCCTGACCTCGGCGATCTCGATCTCAGGCGAGACGGACCCCGCAAGCTCTGGGATAAGCGGGTTGTACTCGTTCTCGGTGGCGACGTCCATCGCCGCCGTCTTGGCGTAGCGCTTGACCGCCGCAGAGGTGCGGTTGATAGCGAGAGCGTCCCGGCACCCGCCACGCATCCCCCCCCCGGACAGGCCATACCCTCGAGCAGGTAGCCCGGATACTTGCCCTTCACGGCATCCTTCATCATGGCACGGCAGTTGTCGAGGCCTTCGGCGGCCATGACGTTGACCTCGAGGTCCAGGTGTCTGTCATGGATGGCGTTGACCACGGCGGTGGCGACCTCCTCGAGGCCTGCGAAGCCGAGCTGCTTGAACGCCGCGCGGAGCCTGCCGACGCCGCCCTTGCCGAACTGACCCACGAAGGACGGCGCGACCGTCGCGATGACCTCGTGACCCTGGTTGATCGCGGTGATAACTTGGAATATCTGGCTCTTGTCGGCGATGGCGCCGAAGGGGCAGTTCACCAGGCACTGCCCGCAGGAGACGCACTTGTCGTAGTCGATGTCGGCACGGCCGTGTTCGTCGTTTGATTACCAGTCAGGACAACACTGCGAGTCAAAATACGGCTTTGCCAAAAATGTTATCCATTTGGGTAACGCCACGTAGGTGGCACTTTGACTTGTCAAAAACCTTCCTGTTTGGAAGGTTTTTTTTCTTGCCCATTGATTAGTCTACGCGGATATTTTGCGCATTAACTCTTCTGTCAAGTTTATTCGGCGATAGGCATCATTTATTCCGTAACGAACACGCTCGATTTCCCGCCTAATTGTCATATAACTAAGCAAGAGTAGTTGTGCCTCAAAAGTGATATCAAAACAAAAAAGGAAACTCAACTTGCAATAAGCTGAGTTTCCTTTGATAAAAGCTTTACCGGGATAGACTACATGATCTTCCTAAGAAAACGTAGAAAACGCGGGCGAGATTAAACCAAGCTACTCAATAACCTTGTTACCATTCTTCACGTATTGACTGCGCTTAAAGAGCAAGAACAGCAGGCCACCCACAATAGTACCAATAAGGATTGCCACAACCCACATCAGGCCACCATCAACTACGGGCAGTACCAAAAAACCACCATGAGGAGCCGGATCGTGTACCCCAAAGAAGATGGTAAGAATGGCGCCAATAGAAGAACCAAGCATCATGATGGGCATGACAGGCCAAATGTTCTTGGTCATAAAGGGAATTGCACCTTCAGTAATATGAGTGCAACCCAAAATGAAGTTAACCAGGCCGGCATCATGATCTTCTTGCGTAAAGTACTTCTTGCCAAAAAGGACGGCAAAGGTGGTAATCAGTGGAGGAACAATGCATGCGGCAGAAACTGCAGCCATAAAGTTGGTACCAAAATTGTACGTAGAGGTTCCAACACCGGCAGCCAAAGCCTCAGTAAGCATGGCGGTACCCGTCACGTAGGCAGCTTTGTTTACTGGGCCGCCCATGTCAAATGCGCACATGCAACCAATGGCAAGGCCCAACACAATAGGACCAGACGCAGAAAGACCCTTGAGGAAGTTCATCATAGCGATGTTGATTGATGCCATAGGACCGGAAATACCAAGCATAATCAAGCCAACAATAAAGGCGGAGCACAAAGGATATAAAAACATCGCCTTAAGACCATTGAGGTTCTCAGGAAGCTTAGCAAAGACCTTCTCCAAAAGAAGAATGGTATAGCCAGCCAAGAAACCACCAATAATGCCACCCAAGAAGCCAAAACCAACGCCGGCACCACCGGCATCAATAAGACCGGTTTTCGGAGATATAGGAAGACCTTGAATAGCAATCATGCCCGCGAGAAAACCAGGTACAAGAGCAGGACGCTTGCCGATGGATTCAGCAATGTAGGCAGCCAACACCGGAACCATCATGCTCATGCAAATGCCACCGATAGTCTTAAGTAAGGCAGCAAAGGAATTATAGTCGGCGGCCGTAGAATCAAATGAGGTAATGCCCCAAAGGAAGGACACCGCAGTCAAAACACCACCAGCGACGACAAAGACCAACATGTGGCTTACGCCGTTCATGAGGTGCTTGTAAATCTGGTGACCGATTGACTCTTTTTCTGGAGTATGAGTCGTGGAGTCAGAGCCTGCAACCTCAGCGGTCATCTCACCGGAAGCCTTTGCGGTCAATGCTTGCTCGATAAGAGCTTCTGCATCCTCCTTTTTGATAGCTTTACTCACGCCGACAGAAACCATAGGTTTGCCGGCAAAACGCTCAGCATTGACATCTTTATCGGCAGCGACAATTACAGCTCTTGCGGCTTTAATCTCTGCCGGAGTGACCTCGTTCTCAATGCCTACCTGACCGTGAGTCTCTACCTTAATGGTAAGACCTCTTGCAGCCGCAGCATCCTCCAAAGCCTTTTTGGCCATAAAGGTATGCGCAATGCCTGTTGGACAACCAGTAGCTGCAATGATGTCATAGACCTGTACGTCTTCAGCCATATGCAACTCCTTCCTTCCTGTGTGCCATATGACACGCCCCTTGCGCTCACGCGCGATCCCTCTATCCTATTTGGGAAACCTTAATCTGGGTGGACAGCTCATCCACCAAAGCAAAATCTCCCAAACCAGCACTCATGGCAACATTAGCACCCGTTGCCATGGCGCGAGATAAAGCGTCCTCAACCTTACTACGCCTGTCCTTCCAAACGGACAAGAAACTTGCAAGAGTTGCATCACCCGCACATGCTGTCGAAAGTACGGGAACCTTAACAGCTGTTGCATGGTACACCTGCTGCCCGTCATAAAAATATGCACCAGCAGCACCAAGTGTAAGCAAAATATTTTGTGCGCCTCGCTCATGAAGCATATGAAGAGCGGCAACAAAATCCTGTTCAGAGCTGACATTTACACCAAAGATATCGGCAAGCTCATCGTCATTTGGCTTAATAAGCAATGGTTTGCGCTCTATTAAATGAGCCAAGCAGGGATGAGAAATATCTAATACAAACTCTGCACCCTTGGCCTGAACTATATCAATAAGCTCATCATAGTAGCTCGGATCTATATGGGGAGGCAGGCTGCCGGAGATAATCAAGCAATCCAGGTCATCGAGGTTGTCGATAAGTTCAAGCATCTGTAGCTGGGCTTCTCGACTTACAGGTGCTCCCGCATTTACCTGATCGTATTCTTTATCGCCAACCTTAAGAAACACGTTAAGGCGCGTGATGCCATCAATCCACACAGGCTTGACCGGGCAAATCTTAGAGGCACCCTCTACAATATAGTTTCCGGTAAAGCCTCCAAAGAAACCCAGAATTTGAGAGTCTACGCCATAATGAGCCAGCGTAAAGGACACATTAAGTCCTTTACCATTGGGGGAATATACCGCGTCACGAGTGCGATTGATTTTATCAGAGCGTAAATCGTCGCTGGTAATGTTTACATCTACTGCAGGATTGGTTGTAAGGGTATAAATCATTGTCTACTCCCAATGTTATGTCTACGTGCGACAATCCCAATAATTCCAAACCGCTACTTCACCTTAGACGAGTTTTACAACAAAACTCGCTTTTATACAAGCCCCTCAATCAGCTCTCGACCTCGCTTGTTATGCGCCACAAAGCGGATCTCTCGCAGGGGTTCAGCGCTGCTAGAAGAAATGTCACCGGCATCGTCTGCGCTGAGGCCAGCAGTAGCGTCATCGCCGCCTTTAGAAAGCTGCCGCTGGCAATCACCGCCAGTATCACCAGCTCCTTCAAGACGAGAAATAAAAACATCAACACGCTCGTCACCAATGTCATCGGCAAACTGCTCGCCCCACTCAATCACCGTAGGGCCATCGGATTCCATGGCATCAAACAAGCCGATATCATCTAACTGGCTTGAGTCATTCAGCCGATACAAATCAAAGTGATAGAGCGGCATCACGCCGCCCTCATACACCATCTCTATCGTAAAGGTAGGGCTTGTCACATCCGCCGTGATACCCATACCCCGCGCAATACCTTTGGTGAACTGTGTCTTCCCCGCTCCAAGATCACCTGTCAACACCAGCACGTCGCCGGCTGCGAGAAGCTCTCCGCACTTCTCGCCAAGAGCAATCGTCTCGGCAGTGGACGAAGATACGAAAGTACCAAAGTCAACCATGCGAGGGAGCTTACTCATGTGAGGCCTCCTGTTCCTGAGAAAATGCCTGCTCCGCAGATATCCCCTGCCCTTGGGGAGCCCCTTGCTCCGCAGATATCCCCTGCCCTTGAGAAGTCTCCTGTCCCTTCGGGTGTTCCCGGAGCCACTGACCCAAAAGACGTAAGTCATCGGTCAAGAGCGGCTCCCACGCGGGATGGTAGATGGTCGCCGCCGGATGAAACGTCGGCAGCACAACAAAGTGACCCGTCTGATACAGGCGTCCACGCAGAGACGTCACACCTTTCTCGGTACGCAGGATAAACTGGGACGCAAAGTTACCCAGGCACACAATCGCATCGGGCCAGATAGCGCGAACCTGATTGCGCAGGTACGGGGCACACGCCTCAATCTCCTCAGGACGGGGATTTCTGTTTGAGGGCGGTCGGCATTTAACCACATTGGTAATGAAGATGTCGTCGCGAGAAAGGCCCGCTGCCGCAAGATAGCCATCGAGCTTCTTGCCCGCCGCACCGATAAACGGTCTTCCGCCGAGGTCTTCATTTTTACCGGGTCCTTCGCCGATAAACATAACGCGCGCGTGGGGGTTACCGTCACCAAAGACAATGGTGTTGCGTCCTTCGCAAAGTCGACAGAGACGACAATCCCTCATCTGCTCGCGAACCTCTTCAAGCGTAACGGGCGAAACGTGTTGAGACGGATTCTCGGACATCTTTTTAACCACTTTTCAATCAACCATAATCGGACAAACGTCAGTGCGCTCATCACGCTGCACTAACCGCATCGTTCTTCCTGCATTTCATTAAAGGTAAACTTTATCAAGGCGCATGCCAAAATCGCATACCACCTCATAGTTTATGGTACCTCTCAGCTTGGCAATCTCATCGGCTGAAATATACTCATCGCCGTCGGCGCCCATAATGGTCACCATGTCGCCTTCCATAACTTCATATCCGGGGCGATACGAGCGTGCCCTATTAACGTCGACGGCAAACATGAACTGATCCATGCAGATATTGCCCACCTGACGCACACGCATGCCATCAACCAGCACGTCCATCCGGTTGGAGAGGCAACGCGCAAGACCGTCGGCATACCCAATGGGAACCGTTGCCACCTGAATGTTCTTCCGAGGAACACGCCACGTCAAACCGTACCCCACGCCATCGCCGACGTTGGGATAGATTGCCCGGGTAACTCGACCGCGAACGCTCATCACGGGTTCAAGAGCAATACGCGGTACCGTGTTTTCTGCAGGATGCAGACCGTACAGTCCAATACCTATCCGGCACATGTCAAACTGCACATCGGGATGAAGAATCGTGCCCGGCGTATTATCCGCATGCACAAGACCGGTCTCAAGGCCCGCCTCATGAATGACGGACACCGCCTCGGTAAAGCGGTTTACCTGCAGCGCAAAATCCCAGTCGTCGAGCAGATCCGCCGTCGCAAAATGCGTAAACGTACCTGCACATTCAAGACCGCGGTGGAAATCAATGGCGCGTCTCAGCTCAAGGGCTTCTTCTCGCCTCACGCCAATACGGGTCATTCCGCTGTCAATGGCCAGGTGGTATTTGCCGACTTTACCCGCGGCAGAAGACGCCTCGCCAAAACCAAGCGCAAAATCTATCTCATAGATCGACGGCATTAAATCAAAGGTCACAAGGTCATCGATGCTCTCAAGAGGCGGCTGGTTGAGTACAAGAATGGGGTCTTCAATACCCGATTGGCGCAGCGCAATTCCCTCATCGACCGTTGCCACCCCAAACTGATCGGCACCTACACTGCGCAGAGCTTTTGCACAGGCAGCGGCACCATGACCGTACGCGTCGGCCTTGACTATCGCCATGAATTTTACGCCGCGCGCCAGCTGTGCCTTAAACGCCTTTGCATTGCGTCTGAGCGCTCCAAGGTCAATTTCTGCCCACGCCCACCTGTTATTTGGAAGCCCCATATATGCCTACTCTGCCATCGTATCCACCGGAAACGCAATTTGTTCCTCAATAGTATCAGCGGCAAGTCCAATGGTATCCGAAATATCAGATGCCAAAACCCCGCGCGTACCAAACTTCTCGGCCGCAAGCTGTCCCGCATAGGCATGAACTTCGCACGCAAGAGCACAAAAAACCGGAAGATCATCGGAAGCGCCGCCTGCAAGCGCCAAACGACCGGCAATGATGCCCGAAAGCACGTCGCCTGAACCTGCCGTTGCAAGCGTGGCCGGACCGGGCTTGGGCAAAACCGCTTTCTGAACACCCACGCACGCGGTTGCCGCGCTCTTTGCAACAACCACAAGTTCAGAGCCACCGTCGGCCCAGATGATTTTACGAGACGCATCAAGCTGCTCAACAAGGCTTGCCGGCGGCGTGTCAAGCATGCCCACCAAACGGCCAAGCTCGCGACGATGCGGTGTCAGAATGAGCGGAGCTGATCTACGGGTTACCTCGGGAAAATCAGGAAGGTTATTGTTGGTCAAACGTGCAATGCAATTGAGCGCGTCCGCATCGACAACCAGCGGAAGCCCGGAGTCAATAAGCGAAGACGTCACCGCCACCGTACCGCCCGACACGCGCATACCGGGACCGACCAAAGTCACCGTACGCATACCGGCAAGCTCTGCCACAGAAGAAACGGCGTCCTCCGTCAGTACGCCCTCGGCGTCGCATGGCAATCCCACCACGGGAATCTCGGGGCATTGAATCTGCACGATGGGTACAATGGCTTCCGGAACCGCCAAGGTTACATATCCTGCTCCCGCGCGTGCGGCAGAGCGAGCGGCCATCACGACCGCTCCCGGGAAGCGAGAAGAACCTCCTACCACAAGTACCGAACCACGCGAGAACTTATCGACATCACTAAGCTGTGCCGGAATATTGGTGAGATAATCCTCAAGATCGGTTCGCCATGCCACGGGATCCGCATCGACGACCAAGCGCTCGGTTTGTTCCGCAAGCGGCGCCACCACAATGGAGCCGCACACGTCACGGCCCGCATCGGCCAAAAGACCCGGCTTGAGAGCAATCATGGTAACGGTCATATCCGCAATGACACACGCACCCTCCGCGTGGCCCGTCTGGGAGTTCAAGCCCGACGGTACATCCACCGCAAGCACCCGTGCGCCCGATTCGTTAAGCGTCTCAATCCAAATGTCAAAGGGAGCGCGGACTTTTCCGCGAAAGCCAGTTCCCAACATACAATCCAAAACGGCATCGGTTGTTGAAAGCAAATCTGCAAGCTCGGTTTTTGGAGGCCCCACAAGCACCGATACCCCGGAGCGAACCGCACGCTGTGCCATCTGGCGCGCAAGATCTCCCGAAATCTGATCGGGCTCAATGGGGGTGATGACTTTCACGTTTACGTTGCGAGAACGCAGCGCTTCGGCGGCCACCCATCCATCGCCGCCGTTGTTGCCCATGCCGGCAAGAACTACCACATTATCAATGGATCCGCCCAAGTTCAAAACTTCCTGAGCTGCCGCATACCCGGCACGATGCATAAGCTCGGATACGCTTACGCCCACACGGGTGAGAGATACCTCAACACGTTTAATGTCTTCAACGTTCAAAACAGGCTGCATGTTTTACTCCTCATGCCTCATCAACGGTATCCATTATAGTTTCTTGCACGCGCTCCAACTCGTCGATTACCGAGCGGGCTTCTTTGAATGACACTGCAAGCGCTTTAGCTGCATCTTCTTTTTCGTCAGGTTTCGGGCGCACCACATCCGTCACGGCAACCGCATTTGCTACCGCAACGTCATGCGTATGCGAAATGGACAAAGCCACTTCACGAACTCCCTGCTCGCGTGCAATTTCGGCTGCACGACCGGCGAGAAGTACGCGCGGACGCCCCGAATCATCCCGCACCACCGAGACGTCTCCTATTCCGACGCCATTGCCAAAGCCCAAACCGAGTGCTTTAAGCACGGCTTCGCGTGCGGCAAAACGACCGGCATAGTGCTCGGCCGGTCGTGCGGTATGTTCGCAATACATACGCTCGTCTTCCGTAAACAGACGGCGAATAAAATATGGCCGTTCATCAAGAGCGTGCTGCATCCGCGCAATCTCCAGCATATCAACGCCAATACCTGCAAGAGTCATACAACACCTGCGCTATGCCATACATTTGAAGGGTTCAAGCGACTTCAGAACAATGTCGTTCGCCTCTTGGCAAAGCCGCTCCGATGATGCCTCCGCAAGCACTCGAATAAGCGGCTCGGTACCGGATGCACGCACGAGAACGCGGCCGTCACCCTCCAAGTGCTTCTCGGCAGCAGCTATGGCTGCGGTAACGGAGGTGGAACCAATGGCGGCATTTTTATCCGTCACCCGAACGTTTACCAGCTGCTGCGGATACAGGCGAACGGGACGGATAAGCTCGGAGAGTTTCTCGCGCTCGGCACGAAGAACTTCCATGATACGAAGGCTGGTCATGATGCCGTCGCCAGTCTTTTCAAGATCGCCAAAAATAATATGGCCGGACTGCTCGCCGCCAAGGCTATACTCGTGCTCATTCATGCACGCATAGACGTTTTTGTCGCCCACGTCGGTCTTTTCGTAGGAAAGTCCCGCGTCCTCGAAGGCTTTGAACAGCCCAAAGTTGCTCATAACGGTGGTAACAACTGTCTGCTTTGCAAGACGGCCATATTTATTCAGATAGCAGCCGCATACATACAGGATAAGGTCGCCGTCAACCACATGGCCGCGCTCGTCAACCGCAAGACAACGGTCGGCATCACCGTCGTAGGCAAAACCCACGTCAAGTCCATTTTGTACGACAAAGCGCTGCAGCTGGTCGATATGCGTGGAGCCGCAGTCTACGTTGATATTCAGGCCGTTGGGTGCATTGTTGATAACGTGCGTTTCTGCGCCCAGCGCGTCAAAAACAGGGCGAGCAACGCTTGAAGCGGCACCGTTGGCACAATCGAGACCAATCTTCATGCCCTGAAGACTGAAGCCACATGACGCAATCAAGCTGGAGATATATCGGTTGCGACCCTGCATGTAATCAACGGTGCATCCGATTTGCTCTCCGGTGGCGAGAGGAACCTCAAACTCGTTGTCGATATAATTCTCAAGCTGCTCAAGGATTTCCTCTTCCATTTTATAGCCGTCTTTGTTTACCAACTTGATGCCGTTGTCGGTAAAGGGATTGTGCGAAGCGGTAATCATAACGCCGCAATCAAAGGCCCCGTCAACAACCTCATAGCTCACACCCGGCGTTGGGATAACGTGCAAGATATATGCGTCTGCTCCGGAGGCAACAAGGCCCGAGACCAGTGCGGATTCAAACATATAACTGGAACGGCGCGTATCCTTTCCCAAAATCACGCGGGCACGTCGAGCCTGGCGGAGTCCGTAATACCAGCCAATGAAACGGCCGATCTTATACGCATGGTCAACATTGAGCCCCTCGTTTGCGCGCCCTCTAAAGCCATCGGTACCAAAATACTTCATAGCAGCTCCTTGCTATATTTCATGTCACGCCACCGTGCCGTATACGACACGGCGATACCTGCATGTTCTTCTCGCTTTTACCCCGTGCATAAACAGCACAGCGGTATATATATTTTACGTGAAAATGACACTTCGGAGACACAAAAAAGGGTCCGTCGTAAAAACGACAGACCCTTGTGTACTTTGAGCAAAACTTGCTCCCAAAACCTTAACGCTTTGAGAACTGCGGGCGCTTACGTGCCTTCTTCAAACCGTACTTCTTACGCTCGACCGCACGAGAATCGCGGGTGAGGTAGCCGGCCTTCTTGAGGTCATCGCGATACTCGCCTGCCTCGAGAAGTGCACGTGCGATACCCAGGCGCAGAGCGCCGGACTGACCGTTGATGCCACCGCCATCGCAATTGGCAAAAACGTCAAAATGACCAAGGGTATCGGTGATGCGCAGTGGAGCCACTGCGTTATCAACAAGCTGCTGGCGACCAAAGTATGTGGTTGCCTCGCGACCGTTGACGGTTACTTTACCGGTACCGGGAATAAGACGAACACGAGCAACAGCCTCTTTACGACGACCGGTGCCGGTATAAACTGCAGTTTTATCAGCCATCGTTAGTCCTCCAGCTCAATCTTAACGGGATTTTGTGCGGCATGCGGGTGCTCGGCGCCGGTATACACCTTAAGCTTCATACCCTGCTTGCGACCAAGAGTGGTTTTTGGAAGCATACCTTTGACGGCGTGCTCAACCACACGCTCCGGATGCTTTTCCATAGCCTCCTGGAAGGACTCGATCTTCAGACCACCGAGATATCCGGAATGACGCCAGTACTCTTTGTGGTCAGCTTTAACGCCGGTTAAAACTACCTTATCTGCATTGATGATGACAACAAAGTCACCTGTGTCGGCATTGGGCGTGTACTGTGGCTTGTTCTTACCACGAAGAATCATTGCTGCCTTCGTAGCCAAACGACCGAGCGTAGCACCCTCGGCGTCGATGAGCACCCATTTGCGCTCTACCTCGCCAGCCTTGGCAAACTGAGTCGACTTCTTCACTTGACTCCTCCTACAAATGTACAAAATGGCAACTTCTGGACAAGTTACCGCTGCTTTTTTATCAGAGATTACGGGGCTCTGTGGAAAAGCCTTAAAAGTATACTCCACTTAGGCGTCAGCAACACGATGAATTTTTGCATTTGACTACGGGCATTTTATTGCGGTTTGATTATCACCTGAAGTGTACACATCGCTTTATTCATTCAATCACTCTACCGTGTAATGATCTTTAAAATATGTTAGAGACATATATCTTAGTGAAACCTGTCCAGTGCTTCCGCTGCCTCATCATGTACCCGTCGCATATCTTTGTTACCAGCAGCTTCTTTAAGTACAAGGTTTTCATCAGCCGCTTCAAGCGCCTTTTGATAGTACGATATCGCCTTTTCGACGTTCTTTTCGACACCTTATCCATATTCGTAAAATCAACTAAGCGAAAGATATTCCTGAGGAATACCAAGCATGGTCGCATGGATATTCTTATCTGAAACTGCTTTTACATAATCTGAAGCCGCTATGCTGCCGTCATCATGGGTATGGCCAACATCATACAGATCTCCAGCATAACGCGAACCCTTAAAATCAGCCTCTTTGGGGGTATTAGTCTCATAGGACTTCAGGTAATTCTCCTATGCCTTGTCATTACTATGTTTGATGCCCGGATACGTTCCATCAGGAGCGCCGTACATATGCCCCAGTTCCGTATATCCGTTTCCCTTTCCCAGTTCAACTGCCATAAATGTAAAAATTTTAACGGCTTCGTCTACATCTTGCTCAATACCTCTGCTGTCTTTAAGGAGTTCCGCAATACTGCCAAGACCTCGTTTTCAGGATCATTGAAGAAAAATACATTATCGTAGGCACTTGCATACGCAGGAGCGTAATCGCCATTTTGGCCTGCCGTCACCCCAGCACGGTAACGGATAAAAAAGCTCTCCCTGTGCATTTTCACTTTGTGCGAGCACACTTCCTCGCAATCTTGAAAGATTATCCAAAGCTGTTTGCGCATCCGGACTACCTGCTCTCTGCGCCGCCTCACAATAAAGTTGTGCCATGGAATACCATACGGGCACCCCTCGCCGTTTTCGTATTGTTTACCACGTGCAAGCAATTCTTCAGCCGAAAGAGCATTAGTGTCAGGCATTATATTGAAATCAGCTTTGATTTCCTCAAGCGTCACTTCTGAACTTTCCCTTTTTTTCGTCTTGCGTCTGATCCGCTTGTTGAGACTGCAAACGATGCGATGTATCGCGGCTCATTACACAAAAACGCTCAAAACAAATACCAAAAGCAAAGTAAAAATATATGTAACAGTATGTATTTTCATATTATATCCTTTACATAAAGGCAGGCCACCGACCTAACGATAACCTGCCCTACCAAATTGTTCATTGTAAATCTGGGCTCCACCCGATGCCTTTAGCCGGTGTACCGTTTCGTCTACTCAACCTTTACATTGAAGCCCTTATTGCCCACATCTTTCTGGGCCCCGAGAAACAGCGCCGCCACAAGGGCGCATACAAGAGCAACAATACCGGAGATCACTAATCCGATAAAACCCACGTCGATTCCCGAAGGATTGATAAAGCTTGGGAATCCCAGTGGACCGGATGCACCAAATGAGTAAAGCTTTGCTCCCGCAAGACCGGCAATGGCACCACCGATTCCTCCGGAAACAAACGTAGACCACATAAGCTTTTTTCGCGGAATAAGAACTGCGTAAAGGGCCGGTTCGTTGACACCAAAAATGGACGAGATAAGCGCTGGGAGATTAATATCTGCATTTTCTTCTGCATTCTTTGTGCGAATCATCGTGCCAACTACGGCTCCTATGATGGCGCAGCCGCCAGCGTATACGAGAGGATTGATGAGATCGTAGCCATAGGTGGCAACGTCCAAGAACCACAGGGGAATGATACCCCAGTGCAATCCAAACATAACAAGCAAGCTCCAGAAAGTACCGATCACAAAGCCGGCGACGGCAGGCTGGAAGTTGATCAGGAACATAATAATGGCCGCAACAACATTAGAAAGGATCGTTGTGATTGGTCCTACAATAAGCAGCCCCAAAACGCCGCAGACAAAAAGTGTGATGATATTTGAAAAAAACGTTGCTACCACAGAAGGAAGTGTCTTTATAAGAGCCTTGTGGAGCTTGGAAGCAATCCATACCACAAAGATAGCCGGAATAATAGTGGATGCATATCCCTGCATGACCAAGGGGATGCCGAAAATATCGCCAAAGACCTTGGACTCAAAAATGGTTCCGGCCCCTATGACATACAGGGGCTCTCCCGCCATCAACGCTACAAGTGTAGGATAGACGAGCACACCGCCCAAAGCCATTCCCAGCACGGGCTTCAACCCGAATTTCTTAGCCGACGTCCAGCCAATGATCAGCGGAAAGTAATAGAAAACCGAATCGCCGATTGCAGAAAGCGCAACATACGTTGAACTGTCCTTTGCGAGCCATCCGGCGACAGAGGCAAGCGCCAAGAGCGACTTGATAAAACCACCTGCCATAAGGATGCCGAGAATGGGCTGAAGGATCTCTGAAATGACGCCCAAAAGCCGCGTAAACGGATCCTGTTTCTGCTTCTTGCTAACCTCAGAATCGTTTCCTACGTCTTCGTTCGTCTGAAGTTTCGGCTGTGTGGCAAAGCCGCCAAGCTCAACAAGGTCGGCATAAATGCCATCAACCGCAGAACCGACGACAACCTGATATTGTCCTCCCGCTTGAATGACGTCAA
This sequence comes from Atopobiaceae bacterium, assembly GCA_024691995.1. Classification (GTDB taxonomy): domain Bacteria; phylum Actinomycetota; class Coriobacteriia; order Coriobacteriales; family Atopobiaceae; genus Lancefieldella. Next base: position 112,405 of record JAILNA010000001.1, read on the forward strand.
TAACGCCTTTTGTAGCCTTAAGCACCTCTGTGTCAGCCTTTGCTTCATCGACCAAGTGAAAACGTAGTCGCGTGATGCAATGACTCACATCCCGAACGTTTTCCTTACCGCCGACCTTTTCGATAATTTCAGTACAGAGAGTCTGATACTTCATCGTTCCCTCCCCTTAGAGGTGATGCCGATACAGTCGTCTCGTGGCCGAAGGTTGTGGCTCCCTAAGTCGACGTCGGGAGGATCGCCCGTAAGACCTTGGACGCGGAGATAGTGCACCTCCGATTTACAACCACAGTGTACAAACTTATTTATTCCATTTCAATTCATAATGGATACGTATTTATTCCATTAGAGACTAATTAAAGTCGAGAAGACCGATGGGCAGATACCCCTGCTTCCACCAGCCGGACATCCTATGTTCCCAGTAGTTTCGATGCCTGGACATACTTCTCGCAAATCTTTTCCGGCTCTCCTTTCGGAATCTGAGTATGCCTCGTTTCAAATGACAGGCCATACTCCCATTCCGGCAAAAAGTACTCAAAATAGCCGTTGGTATATCCAAAAACAAGACCCTGGACGGGACAGTACTTTTTCATCTCAATGCCAAAATCGGAGCCAAGTTCACTAGGAAATACAAACAGATGAAAGCCGCCCAAACTTATGACTGCTCCGTGAATATCCAAATGAAAACTATCGTGAGCCACCGTGTGATATAGAGTCTGTACACGAATCTCTGTTAGCGGGATCTCATCCGCAAGTGTGATTTTTGAAATTGCTTCGGCAAGCTCCGTTGACACCCTTTCCACTTCAGCGATCCCTCTTCCCTGACGAAAATTTCGATCGCTGCAGTCTCCCGCAGCACCAACTATCATCGCCGGATAAAAGCCAAGTGTCTCAGCAAGCTTTTTGCCCGTTAAACCCGCGAGTTCACTGGTGAGTTCCGTACAGTCAGCTCCGACCACCGAGGAATGAACCGCCCAATTGACAAGCCCTGCAAAAGGAATCCCACTCATATCATAAAAAGAGACCACAATGACTTCATTGTCTGCAAGACGTCCCGGCACGATACGATTATCAAAAAATCCCGTGATGATTTGTTTGCCCATTCGTGCCGTTGCCTTCCGAGCATTCTCTCTGCATTCTTCAAGGCAATCGCAGATGGTCTGCATCATCCAGTCGTAGTACGCCTGATTGAACTTACCCGTCCACCATGCGCGGTGATACGCAACGATAGAGGTATGGTTATGCGTTGCAGAAAGAAGCACGCAGTCTCGATCGATGCCGTATTTTGCCTGCAGAAGCGTCTTCACCTCTTCCGCCATTGCTTCTTCAAATTCAAGCACGTCGGCATTGAAGATAAAGACCTCTTTGCCTTCCTGTTGAAAAAGCAGCGCATTTGCAAATACATGATCGTGAATGCCGGTCGCCGGTTTCAGACGATTGGGCAAGTCCCGATAACCGATAAGATAGATATCTCCCTCAGGAGTAAGGTCACGGCGGGCATGTCCTACATTCATATATATTCCCCCTAGGCATTCCTCATGATGGTCTTTATTGCATCCTGGACTAAAAGCTCATCGGAACCTTGCGCAAAATACGAATTCATAGCCTCATACGTTATCTTCTCATACGCATCGGCATCCGGAAGATACTTTTGCGCCCCGTTTACCATAGTGACTATCAAAAGAGAACGTTTGTCACAAGCGTCACGTATCTTTTCTCCAAGGGCACTTGAGATCTCGGGTTTGATGCCGAGAAGGACCATCTCTCCAAGCCTCATATAAAAAATTTCTGTCACCCGCGAATCGGACGATTCAAACGTCATGCGTTCGGTCGGACCAAGCGCATCGAAGTCTATCTTTTGTTGTCCGGGAAGCATCAGGGTGTGGGATTCTGTCCAAACAGTTTCAACCTTGAACGGCATACCCTGATGCACCACCTGTTGAACCGCACACGCCAAAATATTCCCAAGCTGTTGTATCGCCTTATATGCCTTTTCATGAATATCTGTTGACGTAATGCAACCGTCTGTATCCACCTTCTGCACAACGGCTTTTTTAAGAGGGGCCTGATCACCTGCACACCCGACCAAGAAAAGCGCTACGGAATCTGCATAAGTATGCTCAATCGCAGATGCCGCAAAGCCCGCAAGGTCTCCACTCACAAGGTGTTTACCCTCTGAGGTAACGGAATGATCGAGAACCGACGACTGAACGTCGGCGGAAAAGATTATCGCAAGAGGTCTGCCACTTTTTTGCGCCATCACCGTCAGAACTCTTACCTCATGATTTGAGTAGCCCTCAGAATCAGCGCCCAGCCACCAACCTGCCGGCGTCTTAATATCACGATTGACATTTATTTCAGCCGGCGCTATTCCCCATGAAAATCGAGCCTTTTGCATAGACCCGACAGCCTGTATAACTGCTTTTTTTACGGCAATTTTATATGTCCGTATGAGTCTGTCATTCTTCTCGCCGTCCTCTTGTGAGATAAGATGTTCCGGCGTCCTTATATGCGGAGCGGAGAACGTATGCGTCACGCAGACCCAAACACTTTCAATACCGCATTGTGCTATCTGAGCCGCTATACTCCTTAAAGATGTAACAGCAGGCTGCTTGAGAGAGGTGGCCTCAACAGAAACAAGGCAAACGCGACTTCGTGCCTGAACCGAGTTTTGTGTCTCAAGAACGAGAACGCGTACGTACAGAGGATGTAAGACTCCGTCAAATCCGTCAAACGGCAAGATATCCCCAAAGGCAAGCGTCGCTTTTCCTGCTCCTGCCAACATCGTCACTCCCCCTACTCTCTACTCAATGTGATAGAGACGTCTTGCATTTCCCGCAAGCATGAGATCTTTTTCTTCTTGCGAAATATCCAAGATCTGTATGAACGATGGACCATCAAGCAGCCATTCGCGACGCACGGGATATGATGTTCCAAAAAGTATATGATCGGCACCAAGGACTTTAACGGCACACTCCAAAGAAGCTTTCCCCCAAGGCTGGGCATGCGACATCTCAAAGAAGATATGTTTCTTTAGACGTTCAGCATACTCCCTGGTATTCGTCGCAAATCGCTGGACGGTATCCGTACGCTTGCTCGCCGTGGGAAGAAGCATCTCCGCGATGGAAAAGAATCCACCGCCAAGCATCGAATGCACCATGGTTAAATTTGGATACCGTTCAAAGAAATCCGAGAAGAGCTCGCGGCCCACAGCGGTCGTCTGATCTACACAACGCCCATAAGAACGGCGTAGATTATTGTAATCAACGAGTGATGTGGAATCCACAGGAACAGGAACATGATGCACATATACAGTCGCTTTTTTCTCATTCAGTTTCTCAAAGAGAGGAGCAAACAAAGGGTCATCAAGATAACGCTTCCCATAGTGTGCGCAAAGCTGAACACCTGCAAAGTTCAAATCATCAAGACAGCGATCTATTTCATGCTCCACACGTTGGTCCCCTATGGCGGGGACGACTGCAAGAGGTATCAAGCGACCCTCTGACGCTTGTGCGTATGCCGCCATACCGTCATTGAAACGTTTGCACATATCAAATGACATCCACTCGTTGCAGCCAGGGACTTTTAAAACGGACTTGTCAATCGAGGCTTCATCCATATCGGAAAGCATGCGTTCAAGAACGTAATCGCCTTGTGCATAATTGAGGCTCGGAAACCCCACGGGCTTCTCGACAATTATCTGTTTAATCCCGTCAGACTGCGTTGCATACACATTCGTATCATAGATACGCGGTGCCAGCTCAATAAACTCCTCAAGAGCTTCTTGATCAGTAAAGAATTCCTCGGGAAACCAATACATGTTTGCGTCAACAATCACTTGAACCTCCCCTGTAGCTTATAAAGACAACCTACAGGGTCTTTTATTCCAATTCAATTCAAATGATCTGATTATTTATTCCATATTGGACTTACTAAAGAGACGAACGTATTCAAGAAATTGCTTCGCCGCCGGAGAAAGTTCTTCTCCTTTTCTGAAATACACCTTGATCTGCGTATCGATTGTTGGTTCTACATCCACCAATGCAATGTCACTTGTAGCAAGGTATGCCACGGGTTTCTGCATAAGGAGAGAAACGCCCATGCCACGGGCAACCAAATCAATAATGTTTTCAGCCCTATTCCCTTGATAGCGAATCTGCGGAACAAATCCTTCCACAGCGCAGGCATCCAAAATGAGTGCATGCATGACAGAGCCTTTTGGAAGTAACAAGAACTCCTCATGCGCCAATTCACTCAGACGGATGCGCTCTCTGACGGCAAGTTTGTGCTCGTTGGGCAATACCGCCACCAGATGATCGTTGGCATATGGAACCGTGCTGAACTCCTCGTCTCCGGAATCCCTCCGCACATCGCCGTCCCATTCCCGGATAAACGCAAGTTCCAGTTTATCGCGTCGCAACATCTCCTTGAGTTCGTCGGCGTCGCCCTCAAAAAGCTGAAGATGATGACCGGCATTATCATGCTCAAAAAGGGCAAGAATATTAGTGATTCCATAGGGCGCCATAACCGGAATAGAGCCAATGGTAAGTATCATGCGCTCATTTTCGAGCTGGTCAAAAAGAGCTGTTTGCAACTCATAATTTGTCCGGGCAATACGTTTTGCATACGGTAGAAACACGCGTCCGATCGAACTCAATTCAACTTTACGAGTCGACCGATCAAGAAGTGTGACCCCAAGCTCGTTTTCAAGAGACTTTATATGCTTTGAGAGCGATGATTGAGAAATGAAAAGCTGATTGCTCGCTTCTAGGAAATTCCGAGTCTGAGCAAGCACAACGAATTCTTTGCAGCGTTCGACATCCATTGTTCCTCCTTACAACGGCTCTCAACCTTTGGTTCACACGCTCTCGCGGTGTCTCCGGTCTCTAAACATATCAGACTTTTACGCGTTGTTCGTCAGCAAACCCAGTATCATCAGTGATATTCCACCCATCGGAGGTTGCTGCTGATTTACACCGTTATCTTGAACCCTGCCTCGACAAGACCGTCAAATCCCACATTTCACCGTTGCCAGGTCAATCGCATTACTGAGGTCCGCCAGGACGCGGGCGGCTAAGGCTTCAACGTATCTAAGGTGATAGTCAAGCTGGGCGGAACTTCCATGGCTGTTCCCCTCAGGCCGGCCTTGCCGAGAAGCGCTACTACACCAAAAAAACCAACGACCACGAACTCTCTGGGCTCATAGGCCGCAACCTTGAAACGGTCGACGACATTGCCGATGCCGCAGCAATGATTATTTCAAATGCCCTTAAAACGTTCTATATCTCCATGAGTGGCAAGAGCGCCGTCTATGTCACCAAAGAACAAGCCTGTTATGCATATCCCGCGCATACACCCGTGGGAAGCACCGTCAGTGCGGAAGACTCCGTAGTAGCTGCTTTTGCCTATACTGAAAACAAAGGTCTTTCCCTTGAGGATACGCTGCACCTTACTATGGCAACAGGAGTCGCTAACGTCATGGAATCTGGTACGCAAGCGCTCTGCGCTCCGTTGTAGACTCGCTTCTTGAAAAGGTCAAGTTTAACGCCTAAAATAACACTATCTGAATAGATAACGCACACTTCTTCCGCCGCCGTCTCTGCGTACAACTCCTTTTTCTACGAGAGAATTGAGCACACGGATAGTTTTATCTTTGCTAAAACCGGATCTTTTTTGAATTTCACTTCTGGAATAGACACGATAATTTTCTATTTGTTCAATCATGATCACTTCATCAGAACTTAAAGGCTTTTGTACCTCTGAAGTAGGCAGCGTGACCGTTATGGCTGAATCCCCTACTTCAAATTGAGGGTCTACCGAAAGAGTACTGTACACGCGCCGGATCCTTGCAACTCCAATACCCAACTTCTCAATAAGACCAAGTCTGAAAAAGATACCAGCAAGAACAGGATTTCTGGGATTTGAGATATTTCGATTAAGAAAATCTGACTCTGTCATGTGATATGGTAGACCACCGGGAGATGTAACTGTAACCTTATCTTCATAGAACCTTACTGCTACACTAGCCGGGCTATCCCATTCACTGTGTACAAGAGCATTTGCCAGCGCTTCCCTAAACGCCTCTAAGGGTACCGATTCAACTTGTTTTCTGGTAACACCCTCAATAATCTCATAAGTGTAATACTTTATAAATTCTTTGACAGCCTCATCAAACTGCCGCAATATCGACATGCCCTCAAGTATGACGCGATCACGGACAATATCTTCGCTCTTGCCAAAACGGACGATATCTAATCCATGAAATGCATTAGTGTCCGCCAGGAGCGCTGCCGCATTAGTGAAACTACCCGTTCTATTAAGAAGGCCAAGTGATTTAAGGACATCATCATCACATGCCTTGATACCAAGACGATTAACCAACTGTGCTTCAAGGTAGGTAAACGAAAATGATTTTTGATCACATTTCAGACCATCAAAGGTCATATTGCTACCGTCAAGGACAAGATGTTTCAGTTCTAAACGATCAACTTCCACCGTAGAAGTACTACGCCTACAAAAAGCCTTTCCTTGATATAAATAGGGTTTGTCAAACCCTTCCGTCACGTTAAGTGTAATGACCTTATGTATGTCATCAAGTACGAGGCTAAACGTTGGCCTTGGACTCAAACTATCATTGATCATATTTTCAATGCGTAAGGCAGCATCTGAAAGATCTGTATCTTTACCGCTCAGACCAAGAACTTCTCCTGCATCTGATATCCCAAACACGATTTTTCCTGCTGCATAGTTTGCATAGGCACTTACCGTTTTGAGAAAAGACCGCGTGATCGATACTTTAAACTCAACCGTTGCAGATTCCTGACCCGGAATTTTGGAGTCAAAAAGACTCGTATACTCCCCCGTCACGACTCCTCCTTCCTGCCGTGATATGTGAGGATATTATACAACAATATAGTAATCATTGTAATATAATTTGCAACGAATATATATTCATTGCATTTTCATAGGAATACACTCAACACTTATTTACCCGCAACAAAGGTACGAATCTCTTCAAAGCGTTCTTCCGCCTTCTGACGACCTTGTAGGTACAGGGTGAGAAGTGCTTCTCCCGAGCGCTCATTGACTTTAACCTCTACCGGTTTTGGAGGGGCTATCACCAAACATTGCCCTTCTCGCTCCAGCTGCCAGAGCTGCTCTCGGCATGCGTTATACCGGTCTGCCCTTGTCTCAAGCGCCTCGAGATAATACGGAAATGCGTCATAGCGATGCGAGCGGATGGTCATCTGCTCGTTTGTCGTCCCTTTTACGTAATTGCGGTCCTGCGTCACAATCACCAGCGCCCGCTTTGATACGGGATAGTCTGCGCGAAACCGCGAGCCCGGTAACCGTAGAGCAGATGCGAAGGGAATGGAGTCGGCAGTGCCACCGTCAAGATAGCGATGTCCTTCTTGCTCGACCGTTTTTGAAACCAGTGGCATCGATGCCGAAGCCTGCACTTTCCAAATATCTTCCGGCAGAGACTGTACGTGCAGATACGCAGGAGTTCCAAACGTCACGTCAGAAGCAACGGCATACATTTGCATGGGATTGGCGTTGAAGGTATCGCAGTCACACGGATCCAAGTGATTTTGGATTTCCTCATACATGAACTCACTGCCCGCAATGTTTCCTGTTGTAGCGAGCGACCAAAACGACATGAACCTGCGGTCATCTCTGAACGCAAGCATCACGCGCATGGCTCGGCCAATCTGTCGAGATTTGAAGCTCACCGCATTGATGGCACCCGCGGAGGTTCCCCATACGCCAGTGAAGTCAACAATACCGTGCTCAAGCAAGACATCCAAAACACCGGCGGTAAAAATACCTCGGAAACTGCCTCCTTCGAGAATAAGGGCAGTGTCGGGTTGGGATGTGGCGTTGGGTTGGTGCGCGGCGTCGGGCTGACACGCAACACGCACGGCGCGTGTATCACTTGCGCCGTGCGCGACCTCTTGTTGCAATGCCGTATCCACAAGATTGTTCTTCTCGCCACGCGTTTTCATAAAACCTCCGAGTTCTGCTTTACAGAAGTGTACCCTCATGCGCGGCGGGACGCTTGATACTTTTTGAACGCCTCTTGGTACTGTGCGTTTGCGTGCTTGAACCGCTGATTGAAAAGCAGGGTCATCACCAGAAGAATCACGAGGTAGGTTCCTACAAACGAAATCCATGCCTCAAGGATGTTGGGGAGCCAGCTCCCCAACAACGCTAAAACAACGAGCATGGGAAACAGGCACCCGTTAAAGGCCATATAGCGTTTGAAATAGCTCAGGCGCAGAATAATCGGCTGGTAATTGAACCAGATTTGCTGGAACAGGCCGGCTCCAATCCCCGCAACGATAAGCGTCAATATGAGAATATTCTTCTGCGTGTCTCCCAAGTGAGCGAGCAGTGCCACTATGGCGTAAACAAGTGAGATGCCCATAAAATACAGTGCCCCCACGAAAAGGCTTTTTTCGAGGCTCTCCTTGAGAGTCTTGCAGGCAGCGTTGTCTGTATTTTCGCTGTTATTTTTATGAAAGTCTTGTTGAGTGTGTGTTTGTTCGAGTTTCATGATATTCCCTTCTGTCGGTATCGTTTGCTGCCCTACAAAATGCCGATACGTTTCTTGATATCCGACGCGTATTTTCTTGATGCAACCAAGTTATTCTCGCTCAGTGAAAGAAGTATGCGACCGGATCCTGCCGGGCTGATTCCCGTCACATAATCCAAATTCACCAGTTCTTGGCGAGAAGCGCGGACAAACTCCGTTCCTCTCAGGGCCTCTTCCAGCTCAAAGAGGCGACTGTCGCTTTCAAGCACCTCACCTGTTGCGAGATGAATTATGGCCGTGTGCTCGCCGGTTTCGATCCACGTAATATCGGCAAGAAATACCACGCGCCGCTTGATGGTTCCGGGAACATATCCCGAGAGTTTTCCGTCCGCCATCTGCAGCTGGCGGACGATTCCCGAGACGCGCTGATCGTCAGGACCACTTAAAATGGTTACCTCAATTTGCGACCGGCCTTTTTCTTCTACAACGCGAATGTCCATCTTGCATCCCAACACTGAACGATGTTTATTACTCATACCTTAAGGTGTCTCTAGGATATACGGTACTGTGCGCAAGCCATTTGGCGTATACCTGAGATGCACTTTCTGGTAGGTAAAATACCCTTCATGCATCTGATGCGGCAGTCGACAACAAAAAGTACCGCTTAATCGGCAGCTCAATCGACAACAAAAAGGCACTGCTTGATACAAACAGTACCTTTTATTGAAGTGATAATATCAAAAACTGAACGTTCTTCTCGACCTTTACTGAGCTTCTTGACCTTTACCAAGCTTCTCGGCTCCTAACGAGGTCATGAGCCATATCTGGGCAAATCGTTGCTTACTGTGCAGCCTTTACCTTCTCCCAATCCGCCTTAAAGCTGGCAAGACCCTTGTCGGTAAGCGGATGCTGAACGCACTTTTTAAGTGCCGCAAAGGGAATGGTTGCGATATCGGCGCCAAGGCGGGCTGCCTGGGTTACGTGGTACGGCGTGCGGATGGAGGCCGAAATGATCTCAACCTGATTATCCACATTCTTGCCGGACCAGTCGTAATTCTGGATAACTTCTACCACGTCAGCCAGCTGTGCCACGCCGTCTTCTCCGATGTCATCAAAGCGGCCCAAGAACGGCGACACGTAGCGAGCTCCCGCGTTTGCGGCGAGAAGCGCCTGCGGGGCAGAAAAGATGAGCGTCATGTTTACACGGATACCCTCTGCCGCAAGAGTATGAGTGGCGGCAAGTGCTTCCGGGCAAATGGGAAGTTTTACCACGATGTTTGGAGCAAGAGCAGCAAGACGACGACCTTCGGCAATCATCTCTTCTGTGGTTTCAGCCGTTGATTCAGCGGAAACAGGAAGGCCCTCGCAAAGTTTAGCAATCTTTACCATATGAGGTTCAAAATCCTCAAGCTTGCCTCCTGTTTTTGCATACAGGCTGGGATTTGTGGTGACTCCTGCAAGACATCCCCAACTCTTTGCTTCAGCAATCTCGTCGAGATTTGCCGTATCAATAAAAAACTTCATTTCCGCTCCCTTCATCTTGCATTCTCAATCTCATTTTACCTGCAGTTTATTGATAAATTATCACGCGCCGTACTATGCTTCCATGATACATGACCTACTTGGCAAGCGCTTCCAAAATACGCGAAGTCGCTCCTTTAAGACGGTAGCATTCAACGTATTGGCGCAGCGGTCGTTTGATATGATCGACCACAAAACGCTGGCCGTCGATATTTTGAGCCGCAAGGTTTGCATAGAGTTTCTCGGTTGCCGCTTTGACCTCGGGATCATTAAACGCATAGTGCCCTGAAATATCCAGAATATCCAAAGAGAGCTTCTCGTTGGCAAGGATCTCCTCAACGCTGAGGTTGACCTGATCTCCCACCATCCACTTGCGCCACCGCTCGGTCTCGATGGCTTTTACCAGCAAGGTCTTACGTAAGCCGGAAACCTTGTCCGAAGCAAGTAATCCTTCGTGGACGAGAAGATCTTCTACATCGCAAAGCTTGAGATATGCCCGTGTCTCCTCGGTTCCGTACTGCGGAGCCACATTGGAAGCGGTCACGTTCGCCGGTGTATGTTCAAGCAGTGTCACATCATCAAGATAATCAGCATTATGTTCCTTAAGCCCAACACCATAGGAGCGCGCCATCTTCGCAAGACTGTAAGCCGCTTCAAAATCGTAATGACCGACCTGCTTGGTAAGCCGCGTGAGCGTGCCTGTCTGCCCCACGATGAATGTCGGCATTGGCAGGCCACAGGCAACAAGTTCGTCTTTCAGCCGCTCAATAAAGGTGTGATACTTATCCGTCGATGTCAGTCCGCCATTGGTCTCCTCGGTACCAACCTCATAGCCAATCTCGGGAAGACCGCGGGCAACACGCTCCTTCTCGCACCATTCAATCAAATCAACCGTACGCCGAAGAACAACATCCAACGGAATGACCTTGCCAATTTCAAAGGGATCCTTAGTCGGATCAATCATCAGGAGGTCAAAGCCGTTAAGCATATCTGCCAAATACGACTTGCGAGCGAGCTCCATAGCTTCGTTTTCAGGCAGATGGGCATTGCGCTCCTCGTCCCTTTGCCACGGACCGCCATGATCTCGGCACAGATAATACAGGCCATCAAAGCCAACCTTTTGAGCTATCGCCGCAATATCTGCCGAGAAACGCTTCTGATCCCAGCCGTTAACATATCCACCTCCCAAATCGTCGCAGTCAACCTGATTGCGCGATGCAATGAACATCAGCGGAAAGTCGTCATCACGACCAAGTTCAAAGGCTGCCTGAAGGAGATTGGAAGACATGGGTCCGATGCCGAGAAGCGTCGCCGATGTGCCAGTATCCTGCAGCCTAAGGAGCCCCTCAACGATTCGTTTGATGGGCAATTTTTGCATAAGACTCCTCCTTTCCGAATGCAAGAGCATCCGGTAATCAAAAGGGCGCAAGAAGTACTTGCGCCCCATGTATAAACGTTGTTTCTAAGCGGATTTCTTCGTTGATTTGTCAGCAAGACCGGGCTTGATAAGCACAAGAATCGCCACGCCAACGATGACACCAATTGCCATGTCCAGAGTAAAGAGCGCAATGTTATTAGTTGCCGCAGCAACGATCATGCCGCCGTGGGGCACAAAGCACTCAACACCATGCCACGCCGCAAGTCCTCCGCCAACGGCAGATCCGATCATGATGGCAGGAAGGGTATGAGCCAGGTCCTTGACCGCAAAGGGAATGGCTCCTTCGGTAATGCCAATGAGTCCCATAAAAATAGCGGAAATACCCATCTGTCTGTCAGCGTCGTCAAACTTACTGCGTGCAATGAGTGAAGCGATTCCGCAAACCAGTGGAGGAACTGCGACTGCAACACGAAATGCTCCGTTAGGACCATACACACCGGCAGTCATAAGAGCCATGGTAAACGTAGAGGCAGTCTTATTAACTGGACCACCCATATCAAAGGCTGTCATCAGACCAATAACGATACCCAGAACAACCGCAGATCCTCCCTGCAAGCTGGAAAGCAGACCGGTAAGCCAGTCCATAAACGCACCGAGAGGCGTTGCAAGCACATAGATGTAGACCATACCGAGTACCAGCGAGGATAGCGTCGGGATGATCAAGATGGGCATGATGGTACGAATGGTGCTATTGACTTTCCAAGTCTTCATCCACTTGACAAAATAACCGGCAGCAACGCCGAGCACCATAGCGCCTAAGAACCCTGTTGAAACCTGCGTATCTCCGGAAGGGACCGGATTGTTTGCAAGATAACCCAGCACAAAACCAGGCGCCAGAGCAGGCTTTCCACCGAGCGAATATGCGATATAGGCCGCCAGAGCCGGAATCATCATCTTGATGCCGGCCATACCAATAAGATTTAAGCTCTGCATCACAGGATTGGTAACTTCAATACCGTCTTTCCCTGCGGTGCCTGTAGCTAGCGAAAACGCCAAGAACACGCCACCGATAACAACAATCGGAATAAAATATGAAACACCGGTATTAAATGCCTTGATCAGATCTTTTCCTACCGTACTTAGAGCCGAAGGTTTCTTGTCCTCTACCATAATCTCTCCTCTCGACAAACGTGCATAAAAACAGTTACAACTACGAAACTTCTAAAAGAATCGTTTCATCAAATATCAAACAAAAGCTACTGGGTCAGAGCCACTACCTGATCGATTACCTTTGCAGGATCGGCAATGGCAAGCGAAGGATCCAAGGTAAGAACGCGACCTTCATCGCGCTTCTCGTCAAAACGCTCATCCCCTTCAATGCCAATGGCAATGGCGAGAAGAACGGCATCGGCTTCGGCGATTTCTTCTTCCTCAAGTTCATTCTCGATACCATAGCCGCCCTGAGCTTCCACCTTGTACTCAAAACCTCGGCGCTCGCACTCCTTTTCTATGGCCTCTTTTGCCATCCAGGTGTGAGCAATCCCGACGGTACAAGCACAAACTGCGACAACTTTCATAACGAACTCCTCTCCCGCAGACAGTCCGCATCACAACGCATAGTGCGATACGCTTCACCATCACGTACTGTCACTTTGACTTTGAATATAGTTTTATGGAAGCAAATTTCGGCAAACGTTCTCATGACCTCGTGATATACTGTTTTTTGTTAAACGTTTTACCAACATTTAATACTGCGGAATCACAGCTTGAGATTTATTTCAAGTATAAAGTTGTAAATTCGGCGAGGCGCTATCACTAAGCCTCTGGATGATGGGAGGATACATGAGTCGCATAACTATCGTCGACGTTGCCAAAAAGGCCGGAGTTTCCACGGCAACGGTATCAAACTATCTCAACGAACACTACGAGAAGATGGCGCCGAGCACTAAAGAATCAATCAGAAAAGCTATCGAGATGCTTGGGTATATTCCCAGCGCACAAGCTCAGGCACTCACGGGCAAAAGCACCGGCATCATTGCGGTTCTTATCCTCGATAACACCAACGCATGGGCCGCACAGCTCACACGGGGTATCGAAGATGCAGCGCTTGCTGCCGGTTATCACACCGTCATCTGCAACTCACGATTTAATCCTCAAACGGAGTCGGCTTGGGTTGAAAAGATGCTCTCCATTGGCGTAGACGGTCTCTTAATCCAGCCAACAAATCAATTCCGAGCACTCGACCGGCGAATCACCAAGGTTAAAAGACCCGTTGTATATTATGACTGCGACTTATTTGACTTCAATACCAGCTGGATCAAATCCAATCTTTATGACGGAGTGTACTCCGCAATTTCTCAGTGTATCGAACAGGGATATGAAAGTTTCATAGCCATCGGCGGCGAACCAACGGGCCGAACGCGAACGGAACGCGAATCCGGCTTTGCGGACGCCCTTTCATCTGCCGGATTTACCTATGAACGTTTGACTGTCGATAGTTCTCACCTGCAGCGCTCTCAAATCGCCGCCTGGTTGAAAGGCCACCTGTATCCTGCACGGCGCACGTTAATCTACGTGCCCAACCAATGGGCGCTGCGTGACGTCTACCTTACCATTATTGAGCAGGGCTATATGATCCCCGACCGAGTCGGGCTTCTCGGGTTTAATAACACGGACTGGACAGATCTCACTCAATACCCGATTTCAACCATTATCGAACCGGTCTATGAGGAAGGTCATCTTGCCTGTGAAATGCTCCTGCACAAATTAAAAGATCCGGAGACTCCCCCAGTTCAAAAGGTCCTTCCCTGCACGGTAAGGTGGCTGAGTTCTACGGTATAGACCAAATGGACCTGTGAGGTAGATCTGCCAAGCTGTGATGTACTTCTTGCGACCTGTGATGCACATCCTGCGACCTGTGATGTACTTTTCTGCTTCAAAACAGGGGGCTGTGATGCACATATGGCGAGAAAACCGGTCTTCTCGCCATAAAAAAGTACATCACAGCTCTGCAAAAGTACCTCACAGCTTTTCAAAAGTGCATCACAGGTCTGTATAAGCCAGTCTGTGTAAGCCAGCTTATGTCTACCGAAAATACGCCAAGCAAGCTTCCTGAGAGACTGGCGTAGCGCACTGCCGATAGCCCTTAAAACTGCTGTTATCTGCAGAACTCCTGCACTTTTGCCAAAACACTTGCTTTGTCAAGGCCGTACTTTGTGAGCACCTCAAGAGCGGGACCGGACTCACCAAACGTGTCCTCAACGCCGATAACTTTCACGGATACGGGAGCGTGCTCGGAAAGCGCCTTACATACCGCACTTCCCAAACCACCAATAACGGAGTGCTCCTCAACCGTCACAACCCTGCCGGTCTTTTGTGCGGACGCAACGAGAAGATCGGCATCAATCGGCTTGATTGTGTGAATATTGATGACCTCGGCACTTATCCCCACGCGCGCAAGCTCCTCAGCAACTTCCAAAACGGTGCCAACCATGAGGCCGGTTGCAACGAGAGTGACGTCGGTTCCCTCGCGAAGCACGATGCCCTTACCTACCTCAAACGTATAATCAGGACGGTCGTTGATGATAGGAACCGGGAGACGCCCAAAACGCATGTACACGGGGCCGTCGATTTCATACGCGGCATGAACGGCCGCTTCCGCTTCAATGGCATCAGAGGGACTGATGACCGTCATACCGGGAATGGTGCTCATCACGGCGAAATCTTCATTACACTGATGTGTGGCTCCATCTTCACCCACGGAAAGGCCACCGTGCGTGGCGCCAATCTTAACGTTCAGGTGAGGATAGCCAACGGAATTTCTGATTTGCTCAAAAGCTCGGCCCGACGCAAACATGGCAAACGAAGTGGCAAAGACCGTACGGCCGGTAGCGGCAACACCTGCGGCCATACCAATCATGTTGGCCTCGGCAATGCCGCAGTCAATAAAGCGCTCCGGATATGCCTCGCCAAACTTACCCGAACGCGTAGCTTCCGCAAGGTCAGCGTCGAACACGAGAAGATCGTCATGGTCATGGCCAAGCTCTACAAGAGCCTTGCCATACGCGTCACGCGTAGCGATTTTTTTGACTTCTGCCATGGTTACTCGGCCTCCTTCTCAAGTTCAGCCATCCCTTGGGCAAACTGCTCATCGTTGGGTGCCTTGCCGTGCCAGCCAACTTGGCCTTCCATAAATGAAACACCCTTGCCCTTAACGGTGTGGGCAACAATAACGGTGGGATAACCCTTCACGGTACGAGCTTCGGAAAAGGCTGCGCAGAGTTGGTCAAAGTCGCTGCCATCGGCAACCTCGATAACGTGGAATTTGAACGCCCGGAACTTCTCGCCAATAGGAACCGGTGAGTTGATTTGCTCAAGCGGTCCGTCAAGCTGGAGGCCGTTGTTGTCAATGATGAGCGTAAGGTTATCAAGTTCATGATTGCCGGCAAACATCGCCGCCTCCCAAACTTGACCCTCCTCAATCTCTCCGTCACCAAGAAGCGCGTACGTACGATAGGCGTCGCCAAATTTCTTTGCAGCAAGCGCCATGCCAACGGCCGTTGAAACGCCCTGACCAAGAGATCCGGTACTCATGTCAACACCCGGCGTGTCGTTCATATTGGGATGACCCTGCAAGCGGGTATTCAAATGGCGGAACGTCTTGAGTTCTTCTTTTGGAAAGAAACCGCGCTCAGCAAGGACCCCGTAGAGCGCAGGGGTCACATGACCCTTTGACAGTACAAAGCGGTCCCGGTTGGCTTTGTGTGGATCTGCCGGATCCACATTCATTTCTTCAAAATAGAGATAGGTCAGGATATCAGCCGCGGAAAGCGACCCTCCCGGGTGCCCTGATTTTGCGGCATGCGTTGCAACAAGAATGTCCTTGCGGACTTCACGGGCAACATGTTCCAGTTCCGTATTGGTCATGATACCTCCGTATTCAAACGCACTATGCACTGAACTTCTCGCTGAGCTTAGCTTTCAGCTCTTCTTTATCGAGAATGTTGTCGAGAACAACCTTTTCGTTATCAGGAACGCCTGCAATAAAATCGCCAAGATCGCGGCCGACGATAAACAAATCAGCAGCTCCGGGCATAACGTCGGAAACGGTTGAGTGCTCAACCTCAACGCCATCAACACCGAGATCTTTAAGGACATCCTGAACGTTCATTTCAACCATGAGACTTGAACCAAGGCCACTGCCGCAGCAGCAAAGAATCTTCTGAATTGCCATTTTTTCTCCTTCTATAATTGGCATATGCCGGTGCAGATTTCACGAGCACATCACGCTCCTTGATGCCTATGTCCAAGGAGCGTGAAAGATGTCTTACTTTGTTGTCTTCTCTGCTGTCTCAGATACCTCGTGCTTGGGAGCAACAAGGTTGTAGAGAATTGGGAGCAAGAAGCAAACGATGCAGATGATCGTAAGAATGAGTCCCTGTGCATTAAGCGCAACGTTACCAAAAATAAGCGCCATGACCGAGAAGTCGGCGTCAGAGAACGTTGCGGACGTAAAGCCCATGCTCGTAAAGACCGGCATACAAAATGCGGGAAGGAAGGTAATAAGCAGACCATGAGCAAACGCGCCGGCAACACAGCCCTTTATACCACCTTCAGCATTACCAAAGACACCGGCTGTAGCACCACAGAAGAAGTGAGGCACAACGCCAGGAAGAATAAGAGCGAGAGGAATGAGGCTTGCGTTAATGAGACCCAGCAAGATCAAACCAAGAATTCCTCCAACAAAGGAAGACAAAAACCCGAGAATAACGGCATTTGGTGCATAGGTAAACGCGATAGGGCAATCGAGCGCAGGCTTTGCACCAGGGACGAGCTTCTCGGCAATGCCCTTAAATGCAGGAACAATCTCACCAATGATGAGGCGAACGCCGGAAAGAATGATATACACGCCACCGGCAAAAGAAAGACCGCGCAGAAATGCCCAGACTACCCAGTTTGTGGTGGTCTCAGTACCGACGTTAAGCAAATCGCCTAGATGCTGGAAACCTGCATATGCAGGATTTGAAGCAAACTCGGCAGCAGAAATACCAGCGGGAACAGCACCCAAAAGACCGCGGCCAACCGCAACACCGGTAATAATAAGGAACATGATTATCATCGTAAGACCAATGGAAACCGTATTGTCACGCAGGAAGATCAGCCGCTTGGAGAACTGGAGCTTCTCGGTACTATTTTCGCGATCAGACGCAAAAAGTTTACCAACCATTCCGGAAAGCCAATATCCAACACCGCCAAAGTGACCAAGAGCAACGGAATCACTGCCTGTGACCTTACGCATGGTCGGCTGGCAATATGCTGGCGAGAGAACCATGATGAGACCCAAGAGACACGCACCTGAAATGTAGAGCATCCAACCGTCAAGGCCTCCGATGTGCAAAATGATGGCGAGCATAGCTGCCATATAAAGCGTATGGTGACCTGTCAGGAAGATATAGTGTATGCGAGAAAAACGTGCAAGGACAATGTTGAGGACCATACCCAGACACATAATGATTGCAGTGGCTTGGCCAAAGTCCTGAAGCGCCATCGAGACGACTGCCTCGTTGTTGGGAACAACTCCCTGCATATTGAAGGCATAATTAAAAATCTCACCAAATGCAAGCAGTGACCCCGACTGAAGGAAACTCGCTCCGGCAGAAAGAACCAAGAAGCCAACAATGGTCTTCAGAGTTCCTTTTACAAGTTCCTCAATCGGTTTCTTCTGAAGCACCAGACCGAGAAGGGCTACAAGGCCAACAAGAATTGCAGGCGTTGATAGCACGTTAACGATAAAGTCTATAACTGGCATATTACGTACTCCTTCCACGTAGGTAACCAACGTAAGACACTATTGCAAAAGGCCTGTATACCTTTGTGCACAAAATACGTTCCATCGGACAGGTTGCCAATGGACTCTTCGGTTTAGGAGCCAACCGCCATATGGCAATACGCTTCATCTGCATTCTGAGATTGAGCGAGAGCTTCAATGTTTTTCGGATCTGCCAGTAGCGCAGCCAGCTCTCGCATTACTTCAATGTGCGAATTTGAGTCCTCAGCGGCAAGCGTTAGCAGCACGCTCGTAGGGGTTTGCCCTTCTTTGAATACAACACCCTTGCGCAAAATAGTAAGCGCAAGCTGTTTTTTAATAACGCCCTGTTCAGGGCGGGCATGGAGAAGAGCAAGATTTGGAACAAGAACAAAATATGGACCGAGCTCATGGGCGTTGTCGATGATACCGTCAATATAACGTTCTTCAACATATCCCCCTTTTACCAGAGGGGTAACTGCAATGCGAACGGCGTCTTCCCAGTCCCGTACCGAATCGACAACCTGAACGTTTTCGAGTTTGAGCATATCTTTGATCTGGCTCATAGCACTTCTCTCTACTCTACGAATCAAAAACGTCTACATGGATATTTTATAAGTATCGCAGAGAAAAGGTTAGACAATTTATCAAATACTCGCTCCGGTTCATTTTATCGTGACAGACAGGAATACCCCCGGAGTAGTGAAGAAGAGATCTAATCCAGCACGCACGGTTGAACTACTCCGAAGACACCATATAAACACTCATTAATTTGAGACGGATTGAGGCTCCCGAACTCACCCCAATACGGGAGCCATAAGCTCATACAGTGCATTGACATCTTTGCATGCGCCTATCTTTTCAAGAAGTTCCGCATCCTGAATGACTCCGATAAGCTTCTGAAGCATTTCAAGTTGGCCGTGGGGCTCGGTGAGAGCAAGCATGAAAAGGACTTTTGGATGCAAGATCGTTTCGGGGTCACCCATCATTTGAAATGCAACCGGATCTTTCAGCGTTGCAATGCCGATTCCGGGCTTGATTACGTGTTCGCTATCGCAATGCGGAATGGCAATATCAAAAGCAGGTGCAGGAAGTCCCGTTGCAAAGACGCGCTCACGCTCAACGATGGCCTGGGGATAAGTATCTTTTGCATATCCGTTATCCACAAAACCTTGGGCAACAGTGCGCAGGGCTTCCTCAGAATCAGTGGCTTCAACGGCAAGTTTGATAAGTTCTTTCTTCAGAATCATTATGTTTCCTTTCCATCTGCACAAACTATAGAAACCTTACAGGCGGCTCATTCACAACAAATCAAGATTTCCAGTTTCTCACGCCCTCACTCCAAAGCTTGTATATAATTATATGTACAAGTTGTAGCAGTTTTTATAGGTAATGTCACTAGGTTGTCGTCAAATTATCGGCATACGGCACCGTAGAACACACCCATATCATAACTGCACCGGACACCTATAGAAAAGGAGTTCATCATGCTGGTAAATCTTCGCGATATCTGTGCCATTGCCGAGCAGAATAACATGGCAATCCCCTCCTTCAATGTACCGAGTATGGAAGCACTACGTGCTGCAATCGACGCTGCCGAGAAAACCGGTTATCCCGTTATCATTGCTCATGCAGAAGGCCATGAGCCCTTTGCTCCTCTCGACAAGATCGGCCCTGCAATGGTTGCTCTTGCAGAGCGTTCCAGTGCCTTGGTCTGCGTACATCTTGATCATGGAGAAAGCCTCTCCTACCTGTGTCGAGCCCTTGAAATGGGATTTAACGGCATTATGTATGACGGCTCTTATCAGTCCTACGAAAAGAACGTCGAGAATTCCCAACGCGCTGCCGACATGTGCGCAAGCTTTGACGCCGGTCTTGAATGCGAGCTCGGCTCAATGGGGGCTCGTGAATTTGGCGAACGCGAGGAAGGCGCAACGGCGGAAGAATCCGGTGCAATTTATACCGATCCCGATCAAGCACTCGATTTCATCCAATCAACCGGTCTTGATATTCTCGCATGTTCGTTCGGAACGGTTCACGGCATTTACAAAGGCGAGCCGCACCTGAACTTTGACGTACTCCATAAAATCAGGAAGCTCTCTCAGACTCCGCTTGTCATGCACGGCGGTTCAGGCGTATCTGATGCCGACTACGCCAAGGCCATCAATGCCGGTATCCGTAAAATCAACTACTACACATACGGCGTAAAGTATGCCGGTGAAGCCGTAGAGAAGCTTATTGGCGAGAAGAACGGCGAGACTGTCTACTGGCACGACATGACCACAACTGCCTATGAGCGCATGCTCACAGACTTCACCCACGTTATCCAGGTGTTTGCAAACGGAGCTAATCCTGTGGCATAACGTTACTCTGTGGTATAGCGTAAAAATGCAGAAGAACTCCGACCTCAAGTACCAAATTGAGATCGGAGTTTTTAACTGCGCCGAGCCTGTGCTTTGAGGCTATCGGGGTTTATCTTAAGCTCCAAATCACATATACGTTTGAATAGCTCTTCTCCGTCACTAAACCAACGACCTCTAATCCAATACCTACCTTGCAAAAAAGTATCCCCGTCCATTCGGACATACATGCGCAAGTCTGCCGGATATTCTCGAACTCGCATATCATTTAAATCTGCCAATTGGTAAGTAACCGTAGAGCCATAACACGAAAAACTAATTGATTTACTCGTAATTGTTACACTACTCGGATAAGACTTTGAGATAAACGTCTTGAGGGCACCATAGAGAGAAACAAGACAGACAACAACCATCAGACCTGCCGGCCAATTCCACCTCACTATAAGAATGATGCTCATAATGGCAAGAACAATACAAATAATACCCTGTATAGTGACTTCCCAAGTAAAACGTCCGGGGTTATACATGTATGTCTTACTATCCTCGTGGCTGCCGTCAGCACTCTCCACAAGTTGACTTGCGATATCCTCCCTGACTTTCGTATTGGAAACATCCACTGCTTTTCTTTTGCCAGCCATAAGCCTCCCAATATAGAATGGGCTCCGCATATCACTATACAGAGCCCATCTTTATCTTAAAACCGAATGCAATCCGAAATCCTACGCCGTCTTTGCATCGGATGTTTCATGAAGCTCAGCAGCTTGCTTAAGAATTCTACTGCGGTTCCAAATCGCTAAAGCAACTGCACCTACCGCAAGAATAATCATACCTGCAAACACCCCGAGAGTACCAA
Organism: Atopobiaceae bacterium; assembly: GCA_024691995.1. GTDB lineage: Bacteria > Actinomycetota > Coriobacteriia > Coriobacteriales > Atopobiaceae > Lancefieldella. The sequence continues at coordinate 133,855 of JAILNA010000001.1, forward strand.
GGCGGACAATAAGCCAGCTGAGCGGGTTTGCGCCATCACAGATTGATGAAATTGCCGCAGCGCCGTTCATGTCAAAGCTAACATTTGCAGCAGCAGTTGTAATGAGAGGCGAAAGATCGGTCGCAATATAAAAACCAACAGCCAGAACAACGATACCGACTATAAGACCTCTAAATCCGTTCTCACGAACGATTGGAGTAACAAGAACCAACATATAGGGAATGCATGCAAGATCGGCAAGCGGTACAACCTTATTGCCGGGAAGAATAACAGCCAGAAAAACAGCAACCGGCACCAAAATAAGCGCGAGAGTCAACGTAACGGGATGGCCGGTACCAACCGCTGAATCAAGACCGATATAAATCTTGCCGCGATGTGAAAAATGCTTTTGTATAAAGGCTGAAGCAGCGTCAGAAATAGGGAGAAGACCTTCCATTAACAGAGCTGCCATTCTCGGAATCAACACCATAACAGCGCCCATAGAAACTGCAATTGCCAAAAAGCCGGGAGTAGTTGTTCCGTCAGCACCTTTCTGGGGAAGAAAACCGTAACCGGCAAGAATACCTATGATTAAGCCAATGATGGATCCGAGAAGAACCGGATCACCAAAAACACCAAACTGCTTTTGAAGACCACGAATATCGATATTGATATCTTTGATTCCAGGAATTTTATCCAAAATCCAATCGACGGCAAATGCAATAGGAACATAAGCTCCAGAAAATCCATGTGGAATGGAAACTCCTGGAAGACCAAGCGATTTCTCAACAAGAGGTGCAGTAACATCACCAATAATAAGCACAATAACCTCGTTGATAATTGCAGCACAGATGCCCAACATGACATTGTTGGTAACAATGGCAACAAGAGCACCGGTAAAGGCAAAGTGCCAGTAGTTCCATATATCAACATCTGCAGTTTGGGTCGTATTGGTCAGAAGCATAACGATATTAACCACGAGTCCAAGCGGGATAATAATTGTCCCTACAATTGATCCCATAGCAATTGCAGAAGCCGCAGGCCAACCAACATCCAAGACGGAAAGACCCAAACCAAAGCGTGTGACCATTGCTGTCACAGCTCCTGCAAGGTCAGTACCCATAAGTTGATTAATAACCAGGTTTAGACCAATAAAGCCAATGCCTACGGTGAGACCTGCTTTAAGACTTTTTCCAAAACCGGCACCAAACAAAACACCAATAATTGTCAGCACAATAGGCATGACAACTGAAACTCCAAGACTTGAAAGACCGCCAAAGAATCCAACGATGAAATCCACGAGACGCGCTCCCTTCATAGTAACGACCAAGAAGACCGACGGGTACTATTTAAAATCATTGCGCTTTCAAAGGTACCGTCTTAAAAAGCTACTCTCCAGCCTATTCTTTCATGAAATCAACAATTTGCTGTTCAACTGCTGCTTTTCCCATTCCAGTCAAAAAAGCAATGCCGGAAATAAAAGGACACTCAATTCCATCAGGCTTAGCTGTAGTCGCAATAATTAGATCAGCCCCCTTTGATTTGCCAACTGCCTCTGCAATGGAGCACTGCTGCAGGTGATACTGACCATTGAAGCCATTTGAATCCAAAAGTTCAGCAATCTTCGCTGCAACAGCAGTGGAGGTCGCAATACCAGAACCACAAGCAATTACAATTTCCTTCATTGTGTTCTCCTTTCGAGCTGATTTGATAGTTACACCCTGCTAGCGCAAACTATTAGCTCGTCCCTTCATATAGTACTGCAAACTCTCGCTAAATCTCATATATTTGACTAGAAAAAAGTGGTCCTCTTTTTACAAGGACCACTCGAAAGGAGGGGATACATGATTTATGAGCTTATGCAGCTACTCCTCCAAATAGACCAGTTGCCCCAAGTAATATGCCAATTGCAACCAAGATTAAGAGAACAACTGTTGAATTGACGTTTTTCTTTTTAAGCAAATACCAGCTTAAAATAGTAATTGCTAAAGGAACTCCGCCTTTCAGAATCGAGTCAAGGGTTGCTTGTAAATCAATAGCCCCTTCACCTACCGGAATGGAAAGGTATGAGGTTAAAGAGACATACTGGTTTGCAAGACATCCCAATACGATTGCTCCCATTGTTGAGGCAGTGGCAATGAGTCTCTTCATTGACCCAGAGGCCATCATGTTCTCAACGCCTTCTTTACCCTGATTGTAACCAGTAAAGAACATGAAATGAGATATAGGCACCATAATTGCGTACATTAGAACCGCATACAGTAATGCAGCCAATGGATTACCCGAACTGGCTAGTGGCATACATATCGCTAAAAGAATCGGTGTTAGGGTTCCTTGCCAGAGAGTATCTCCAATACCTGCAAAAGGCCCCATCAATCCAGTCTTAACCGCAGTAATAGCTTCTGGTGTAACAGCTGGGTTACTTGCCATCTCCTCTTCCATTGAAAGGGCAAGGCCATTGATAATACAGCCGAAATGGGGTTCTGTATTGTAAAACTCCATCTGCCTTTGCATGAATTCGATTCTCTTCTGCTTGTCACCAGGATAAAGCTTTTCAGGAATGTGCGAAAAAGAGGATAACAGGGCAGAAGCCATCAAGCGTTCATAGTTATAATTACAATTTGATAGAGCAATCCACTTAAACCATGCAAGAGTCGCATCTTTTTTTGTCAAGTGCTTCTCATTTATCGTTGCGGTGGCTTTTGTATCGTCATTTTTAGTCATAACTATCGCTTCCTTTACTCGAAATCGTCATCAGAATTATCAGAAGCAATATCTGATGTAGCTGGTGATACAACGCCACCTGAGGACGCAAGTGCAGGAACGGCCTTGCCTTCCTCTGCTTTCATTTCAAGCTGCACGTAGAAGAATGCAATGACAAAACCAATAATTGCAATAGGCATCGCACCCAATCCTAAATAGGCACTCAATATAAACCCGAAAATAAACCAAATTAGAGTACCTGGACGGTCCAGAGTGCGAAGGTTCATCGCAATACCGAGAGCCGGCAAGACTCCTCCTATGACCTGCAACGTATATAGGGGTCTGCCCTGCATAATGTTAATAATATTAGAGACAGCACCGACGCCGTAATAACATCCAAGAGTGACAGGGACTACACAAAGAACGAAGCAAAGAATCTGCGGCGGCACTATGTGTAGAAATACAGCTTGTTTCATATTCCCTCGCGCTGCAGCAGCATCAATCATATGCACAAACGTTACGTCAAGGGTCATTCGCACAACGTTGATAATTGTTCCGATGAGCGCAATTGGAACAGAAATGGCTACTGCGGACTCAGGATCAAGATTTGCAGCAAGAGCCAGAGCAACGCCTAAGGTTCCTGCAAGCCCAGGATCATTTGGCTGTGCACCTCCTGCAAATATATACGCAATAAATGGCATCTGAACAGCCGCGCCTACAATAGCTCCCTGGACCGGATTGCCAAGAATTATCCCCACCAATACACCTGCGACCAAAGGCTTCTGAACAATAGAGATCCCGCCCAGAAGAAGGAACCACGGAGTTCCTACAAAGCCAAAGTAATAGATCACTCCAATCAGAAAAGCTTGTAATAACGTAATTTGCATTGTTCTTCCTCCAATCCATTAACCAATCAATTTCGCTACATCAACTTTCGAATCATCCGCAGTAATCTGTATGAAAACTTCGGTCCCCTCTGCAATCAACTCCCTAATTGCCTGTTTTTCATCTGCAGTAACGGCAATATTTCTCCAAAGAGTCTCACGATCAGAACGAGTGCCAATACCGCCTATGTTTAAATGTTTGAAGCTAATCCCCATTTTTTGTAACTTGAGGATAGTAATCGGCGTCTTAACAAGAATAATGACGCGATCATCAGGCTTAAAACCTTTTGTGAGGCGATCGGTGGCTTTAGCTATGGTAAAAATACCAAGCTTTATATTGCCGGGAATAACACCTTTTAACACGGTTTTCATTAAGTCGTTTGCGGCAACTTCATCGTCAATAACCATAAACTTATTCGCATTAGTGGCCTTTGACCAAGAGGTCATCACCTGCCCATGGACAAGCCTGTCGTCCACTCGGGTAAGCACGATGTTTTTCATTCCCTGTACATCCATTCCAAAACCTCCTAAAAGTTCTCTTCGTCGTCATTCTCCGAAATCACTTGGTAGTGGGTTCGGACATCAACCAATGAGGCGTTGCCTGTTTTGAGAATATCTTCAACCAATTCTTCAATGGTCATTTCATCTCTAGTAAAGACTGCCTGTATTGTCATGGGCAGATTAGCCCCAGCAACAGCGTAAATATCTTTTGATTCAAGAAGCTGAGCTGTCGTATTGCATGGCGTTCCGCCGAATAAATCAATAAGGACAAGAACTCCATTGCCTGTATTCACCGAGTCAATTGTCCTAATCACTTTATTTTTAAATTCCAGTGGATCGTCCCCCGGATAGAGGCCAAGCGTTTCAAATTGAGGAGGGTTTCCTGCCAACAACTCTACAGCACTTTTAATTCCTTTTGGGAAATCAGCATGACCTATTATTACTATACCAATCATAAGTTGACTCCTCTCTCTTTCCACCATGATATCCAAAAAGATAGATAGAAATATCTAGTCAACTTATCCATTCCGTGAACGGATAAAATTTGCCGTAAACGGTATGATTACTAAAAATATAGCTTTTAACAGCAATTAGTGCAGAATAAATCCAGCTCTTTTTTAACTATAAATTGAATACTATTTCTAATCTAACTAAAAGAGCCCCTCTGTTTCACTTCTCTATATACTGTTATATAGTTGCATACAAAAATAGATGCAACTATATAACATATCACTTTACCTTATATACCTTAACTTGAATCAGGTATTAAGCTCTCTGTAAAACAGAACTTAGAACATATCGATTCGCAGGAAGCCAGATATTTCCCCATTCAGCAGGAACGTTGTTCTCCAGATAACATATCTGATCAATATTTAATACAGGGGAGGCTTCATCACAGCGCAGCAACGCCCCTCTTTCGCTCCCTGCAACACGTGCTCCATGCCATTGCTTAGCAAATCCTATTCTTCTTTTTGATGTCTCTTCAATTGCACTGAACAATGTTGCCTTTGTAAAATCATATGCGTCAAGCTTCGGACATGTAAGCAAGCTCATTTTACTTTCCATAAGCAAGGCTGGTTCATCGTTAACAAGACGAAGCCGTCTTAAAAAAAGAATCGGAGATCCAAGAGGTACTTGAAGTTTTTCACTCGTAATCTCATCTGTTTCAACGATTTCTTTAGTCACAACTTTTGTAACAAAAAATATACCCTGCATCCTTAGGGACTCAGCAAATGAAAGAAGGTTACCTCCTGCAGGATGATATAGACTGGGTTCAGTAACAAAAGTTCCCTTCCCGCGGATCTGAGTCAGAAGCCCTTCCCCAGCTAAAGCTCTAATGCCTTTTTGAACAGTCCCTCTGCTAACTCCAAGCTCCTTTACTAGGCTGTACTCAGATGGAATTTTTGTATGTACACCCCATTCTTTTGAGTATATCTTTTCACGGATAAAGTCTGACACCTGTATATGCAAAGGTTTGGATTCTTCTTTAAAAAGCTGTTGTGTCACCTTTACCTCCGAAAAACTTCTTGCCTAATTATGTTGGAACTTTTCCTATAACATGATACCTGTAATCCCCCACACAATAAGTACTATTCCGCCAATGGCTAATATCACAATCGAAAGGAGATTTCTCGAGATCTGTCCACCAATAAATGCATTTCTCAAGCCTTCAAAAAAAGATTCTCCATCAAGTGTATTTGCATGCACAATTCTCACTAGACTTATACATAAAATAGTGAGAAGCACAACACCAAGAATAGCTCTCATGATCCCAAGTTGCTTCTCCCCTTGGAGAAATGCCGAAATGTCAAAATTCAACATCACAGGAAACACATAGAGTAGTGCAAAGAGAACTAGACCCGTTATCACAATGTATATCACACCGCGGGATATATTTTCCCTTGTGTTATTTTGCGCACTATCTCTACGTGACACAAAGTTATCTTGTTGCTTTATATTTCTGCTCATTCTTGTCGTCCTCTTAACGTTCTTGTTCATACCGTTCCCCGTTCAGTTGATTTTCTTTGTAGACCATTCGCGTTCAATAGTTATGATTGTACAAAGAAACGTATTCAACTTAAAGGAGGCAGTCAATATATGAAGATCGCACCTTCACTCATGAACATGGGCTTACTCCACGTAGAAGAGGATATCAAACAGTTAGACCCCTATGCTGATTTTTATCATGCAGACATTCTTGACTGGCATTATGTCAAAAATATGTGCCTTTCTCCTCAAGTCATTAAGGAAATCAGGAAAGTAACAAATAGGCCTATAGAGGCTCACCTTTATGTAGACAACTTAGAAGAAGATTTGATAGGTTATTGCTTGCGATGTGGTGCAGACATCATCACAATGCCTTCGGATATTGTTGGACGGTCAATACATCGCTTCGGTAAACTTATACATGATCATAAAGCAAAAGTAGGAGTATTTCTTAATCCCTCCCAGTCTGTAAGCGAAATACAGCAATACTCAGATGTACTTGATCAGCTGATTCTGTTATCTGTTGATCCAGGTTTTAGTGGACAAGACTTCGTCAAAGGAACATTTAAAAAAATTGCTGATGCGAAATCCCTCAGAGACGCATCTTCTTCTAGATACATGATTACTGTTGATGGAGGTTGTAATCAATCAAATTTCAAGAGTCTCTTTGACGCCGGAGCTGATGCTTTAGTTCTAGGACGAGGACTCTTTGAGAGAAATGCTAATTTGGAAATGGCAATTTCAGAAACGCATAAGGAATTTATGCAATTTGAGACCGCTTCTCAAGACTAACTAGGAATATACTGCAACTCTCATCGGCCGTAAGAATGCCGATACCAAATAATCATGACCACCCGCGTAGCGGGTGGTTTGCTCTTAGGGTATAACCCTAAAAGACCGGCCAGGGACTCAAGTCCCTGGCCTTCACTTCGTTCAGGCCTGATGGCCGCTTGACTCGTGGCGTGCCCGTCAAACGGGCTGTGT
>JAILNA010000006.1:0-80983 GCA_024691995.1 Atopobiaceae bacterium
GCCATTGCTCTCGCGACTCTTTCATTTGGAAATACAATTCTTGGAGGATGTATGTTTGCTAGAGAGATTCCTGATAAAGAAACAGCTCTTAGTGCTATTTTGGAAGAGCTTGAAAAGCGCTATGGTGAAAAGTTTCATCAAACACATGGAACTCAGGTGGTTGAAAAAGCATATCCGGAAAAAGGTGAAAAGAAGTACGACTTTTTACTCAATCCTTCCACTGATGAAAGTAAGATTTTTACTGCTCGGGTGTACGTACGGGAAGATACTTCCCGTCAGTCAGGCAACATTCTTGACAACTACCAACAACATATCTTTGATCCAATTGTCTGTACTCCATTTAGAGAGTATCTACATACGGTTGAAGGAATAGACGGGTACTCTGTTCAGCTTTCTTGGAACAAGATGGATAGCAAGGTTTGGAAGAAAGAACAAGTTGAAGAGTATATGGGAAAAGGTGCACAGGGAGATCCTGAGATTTTCATCGTTATTATGATTGCTGAAGATTCAGTTGAAGCTATGGCTCAAACAGTATATGAAGTTCAAAAGGGTCTTTGGCCACTCAAACGTAATATGCACATTCTTGCTGCAATAAGCGGACTAAGTTTTGATTGTGGAACTATCTACAACACACCTGTTGATAAAGAGAATTTAATCACAAGAGGTAATCCGCCAGAATACGAAGAAATCAAAGAGTCTATTGGTAATTATCAGTTCAGAAACAAGCAGATGAAACCTGAACGATGGGATGGATCTGGAGAAGTGGGAGATCCAAACGATAGCGATGTGGCTATTACTTGGCTACATAAACCTCAAAAGTAAGACCTTAAAGCTAAACTGAATATGTACCATATTCATGGTGAGTACAAAGCAATCAGAAGAGAGCGGGTTATGGCTGACAACAATTCGATCAATTGGGCAAACGAGAGCGTTTTCTACCAAATTTATCCCATTGGGTTTTGCGGTGCACCACGCGAGAATGACGGTGTGCTTGAACATAGAATTCTCAAGGTCATTGACTGGATACCCCATCTGACGAGGCTTGGCTGCAATGCCGTGTACTTCTCGCCCGTATTTGAGTCGGATAGGCATGGTTACGATACGCGTGATTATCAAAAAATCGATGTGCGCTTGGGAACGAACGAGGACTTTGCCCATGTGTATGCAGCACTTCATGAAGCGGGTATTCGTGTGGTGCTTGACGGTGTGTTTAATCACGTTGGCCGTGGCTTTTGGGCATTTCAGGACGTGCTGGAAAAGCGAGAGCAATCCCGTTACAAAGATTGGTTTTTCATAGACTTTGGCGGCAACGATGCCTATGGGGACAACCTATGGTATGAGGGTTGGGAAGGCCACTATGACCTGGTAAAACTGAACCTGCATAATCCTGAGGTAGTACAGCATCTCTTTGAGTCTATCCGGTTATGGACTGAGCAATTTGACATAGATGGACTCCGTCTTGATGTGGCATATCTGCTTGATGAGGGCTTTTTGCGACAGCTGCGTTCGTTGTGTGACAGCCTGAAACCTGATTTCTTGCTGCTTGGAGAGATCCTCGGTGGAGACTACAAGCGCATCGTCAATCCCGACATGCTTGAGAGCTGCACAAACTACGAATGTCAAAAGGGGCTGTATTCCAGCTTTAACGACCTTAACCTGTTTGAAATTAACTATTCCCTCAATCGGCAGTTTGGCGATGGCGGCATATACCAAAACACACATCTTTTGTCGTTTGCCGACAATCACGACGTTACGCGCGTCGCAACAATACTCAAAGATAAACGTCACCTGCCGGCACTCTATGGAATTCTCTTTGGCATGCCGGGCATTCCCTGTGTGTATTATGGCAGCGAGTGGGGTGCCATAGGCGATAAGCACGACGGAGACGACGCGCTGCGTATGAGCTATCCCGAGCCTGAATGGAATGAGCTTACCGCGTTGATTTCGCGGCTCGCAGAGCTTCATCGCAAACAAAAAGCGCTTCAATATGGTGGTTATCGACAGGTCTTTCTTACCAACCGACAGTTGGTTTTTGAGCGTGCGTGTGATGGCGAGAAAATCTGGGTTGCCGTCAACGCTGACGAATGCGACTTTGACGTACCGCTCAATGGGGGAGCGGTGCAAGAGTTACTTACGGGAGAGTCTGCTGACCTGTCAGGTACTGTGAAGTTGCCGGCATTTAGCCTTTCGTACTGGAAGCTTGAATAAGGGAAGCTCTTCATTTGAAACCCATGTCCATATTTAATCCTATCAAACGTACTGATATTGTGCTACATTATTAGTACGCTAAGGAGGGTTGTTATGACTACGGTAACTGTTCGCGTTGATGAAACCACTAAGAAAAAAGCTGCTGAAGTCGCTGCTGACTTTGGGTTTGATCTTTCAACTATAACCCGAGCATTTTGGAAACAAATGGCTCGTGAAAGAAGAATTCCGCTGGATGTTACCACTCCACTGCCGAATGAAGAATCTCTGAGGTCTATTCAGGAAGCTGAAGATTTTCTTAATAGTAATAAACCAGGCTATACTGACATTGAAAAACTTTTCAAAGAGCTTGATGCGTAAATGACTCGCTTACAGGCTGATATTACTTCTCAATTCGCGCGCGATTATAAGAAGTTAAAGAAGAAACATGTTGATATGGAACTTCTCAAAGAAGTGATGCGTCTTGTTGTTGATAACTCAGACGAAAGCCTTGCAACTCTCAGACAACGACATAATATGCACCGACTCTCAGGGGAATGGCTAGGTAGTCATGAATGTCATATTGCTAATACAGGAGATTGGCTTTTAATTTGGCGATCCGATGCAACTCGTGTCTCATTTCAACGGACAGGCAAGCATGACGATCTTTTTAGAGGCTAGCTTTGACGCAGAAACTCCAACGCACTGAGAAGCGATGGCTCAATGCGCCAGGCAAGTGCACGCACCTCATCGCTTGGCTGCTTTAAGTCCGGAATACAGATAACAGGGATGGCCGCTGCATGAGCAGCGCGAACGCCAGCTTCGGAGTCTTCAAACACGACGCATTCACCGGGCTTCTCGCCAAGCTTTGACGCAGCTTTCAAAAAGATATCGGGAGCGGGTTTGCCATGTTTGACCTCATGGCTGAACGTGAGTTCATTAAAAAAATCACGCAGACGATTGTTTGTCAGGATGATCTCCGCACGAGGAACTTTACTGGAAGTGGCAAGGGCGAGTTTTGATCCCTGGTCTTTAAGGTAGGAAAGGATTTCTTGAGCTCCGGGTTTTGCAACGATCTCTCCCGCTCGCTCAAACTCCAACCGGTGAAGCTTATCAGCCAGCTCTTGCTCGGTCCAAGGCAGTCCATAGCGTTCTTTCAGATAATGAATGCTGGGCTCGGCCGGCTGTCCGCAACAATGCGTTGCGTATTCCTGCTTTGTAAGTTTGACATCAGCTTCGGCAAGCACGTCACGAAAGATGGCATACGAGACAATCTCACTGTCGGTAAGCAGGCCGTCCATATCAAAGATAAAAGCATTTTTGTTCATAGGTGCCATCCTTTGCTTCAACGATGCGTTCAAAAGAACTGAGCCGGGGCATTTTTCGCAGAGCTTATCGGAGACGTTTCCCCTTGATGTACTTGTTTTGCCAGCGAAGTTCAGCCTCACTGGGCTTGACATTCCATTCCGAAAAACCATTGTAGCGTGAAGTTACAAGATCATCTGCCATCTCAAGGATAACATCCGCAAGTTCAAGGTTTTTAATCCAGCGTGTGTCAATGCGATTGAAGCCGACAATTGAGCCTATAAGATTGCCCGTGACCGCTCCGGTGGAATCGCTGTCGCCGCCATGATTGACTGCCGCGCGCACCGCTGCGTCAAAGTCGTCGAGGTGTCTGCATGCGCAGTACACGGCAATCGCAATGGTCTCTTCACCTACCCAGCCTTCTCCGAGCGAGAGTACGGCATCCAAGTCCTTCTCGCCAGATTCAGCAAGGTCAATGGTTTGTTTTAGTAAGGCTATCTGCGTTTCGACATCCTCTTTGAACCCGGAAAACTTTTCTTTAAGCATTGTGTAGCACGCGAGAAGTGCTTCTTTGAAGTCATCTTTTGTGACCTGCAGGTTGTCTCGATGGGTAAACGTCGAAACAAGAAAAGCAAGTACTGCGGCAGAGATGAAGCCAAGCGGATGCGTATGGGTGATGGCGGCTGCTTCGGCGGCGTTTTGGGCAGCCTGGACCGGATCTTCATTAAAAATTCCCAAAGGAGCCACACGCATGACTCCGCCGCAGCCCTTGCTGTTGTTAATAACGTTATCAAGACTTCCATTCGCCCCATTGGCAAGAGCAGTCAGACAGGTGCGACCGGGAGCTCGCCACGCATGGAGTTCAGGAACTTCAAGCAGCCAAGAGGGAAGAGGGGTGTTGGCATAGGCGGGTACTTGCGTATGGAGCCAGTCCAGGTAAGCATCTCTAATATACACGCTTGGAGCGGCGGAAATCCCACGATAGAGTGCTCTGGTATAGCCAAAGAGCAGGCCGTTAGCCGTGAAAAGCGTCATCTGAGTATCGTCGCTGATGAGAGCCTTGCCTGTTGCGGCGTCGAGGTCAAATTCCTGGATACCTGCAGAACCATAGTGCTTGAATATTTCTTCTGTGGTGAGAAACTCCACGGGTACGCCAAGCGCGTCTCCAATGGCTCCGCCCACAAGGCAGCCTCGGGCTGCATCAGCAAAGATCTGCTTATCCATACTCACACTCCCATCGCTCGAAACCACCATGGCTATATCGTTACTGTATCTCAATAGCGTAAGTCTACCTTAGGCTGTTAAGTCCGTAATCGGAACGACATAGATACCCTCTGAGGTCTCATAACAGCAGTAAAGCTACCGGGAGCCCGAATAAATCGTGAGGAGTTTCTTAGGGCATCATTTAAGACTAAAGTTGATGAAAAAACATTACAGAAAATTATAGATACATCTCCAGAGAAGGCTGGCGTAAGCATACGAGTAATAGATGAAGCTTCAGAAGGTTCGATTAAGTTTGAGACAGCAAAAGTTACCGCACTTTCAGCGGCGGCCGGTGCTCCCGGAGGTCTTGCGGTGGCTGCAACAATTCCTGCTGACTTGGCACAGTATGTCGTTCATGCTATGAGAATTTCACAAAAGCTTGCATATCTCTATGGATGGCCAGATTTCTTTGATGAAAATACTAGTGAAATTGATGAAGCAACAAAGAATATGCTCATACTCTTTATGGGCGTTATGTTTGGTGCCGGTGTAGCAAACGAAGCTATTGGAAAAATTGCCGAGCAAATGGCAAAACAAGTAGCGAAAAAGTTACCACAAAAGGCTCTTACTAAAGGTGTTGTGTATCCCGTGGTAAAGAAAGTGGCGGCGTTTATTGGTGTAAAGATGACAAAGGACGTCTTTGCAAAAGGTGTATCAAAAATCGTTCCACTTATTGGTGCTGCAGTTTCAGGAGGAATTACACTGGGTACTTATTATCCCATGGCAAAGAAACTGGAAAAATATCTCCAAACAACACCCCTTGCAGATAGTACTATTTACTCATCTTCATCTATTGAGATTGATCCTGAGTTCATTGACGTTGATGATAAAGAACCAGATGCAGTAATTGAACAAAAAGGTCAGTTAAACGAAGATATTTAATAGTAAGTACTACAGCATCTCAAAATGACTTCGGTGCACCTTAATGATGCCTTGACGAGCCAAAGAAGAGATAACGGCGCTTAGCGCACTGCGATCAACTCCAAGGTAGTCGGCAAGCTGCTGCCGATTGAACGGAATGTCAAACTCACGCGAGCGTTCCATCTGGGCTCGCGTGTTTAGGTATGCAAGCAATTTACCGCGAATGCTTTTAGGGGCAGCATCTTGAATACGTCGTGACAGCATGACGTTTTTCTCGGCAACCGATTGCAAAAGATTGGTGGTCAGACGATCGAGTCCCGCACATACTGCACATACGTGTGTCGTAAGCTGTCGCACGTCCAAAAGGAGCACCTCGGATGTTTCCGATGCCACGACGCTCGTCAGCAGAGGCACGTTGCCCAGTACCGCATACGCTTCGCCGAACATCTCGCCTGCATGAAATGCACCCATGACAGAAATGTTTCCCTGCGCGTCGGATCCCTCAACATGGACGGAACCTTGAAGCACAATTCCAAACTGGTGCGACTTCTGACCTGCACAAAAGATTGTCTCTTCGCGTTGATAGCTCCGTACCTTTGCCTTGAGGTGGGCGAGAAGCGCTTCAAAATCGTTTTTGCCTACTCCTGCAAACGCTTTCGTCTTTGAAAGCAGGTTGTAATCAATGCCAAAACTAGCCACAGCACGTCCTTATCGCTAAAAATCATCAAATGTTGTAATTACAACATACATCATTACATAGTGGGAGCACTATAGAAAAGTCGAAAGACGATTCGGAATTTGGAGAGGATGTTATGGAAGACAAGATGTTTTGTTTTCAATGCGAGCAAACCGCAACGTGTACAGCATGTACCGGTAAAGCTGGCGTTTGTGGTAAGCCCTTTGATGTTGCTTTTGCTCAAGATGAACTTACCGGAGCGCTCGTAGGATTGGCTCAGACAGAACTGGTAGTTCACAAGCGCACCCGTCGCGCTGACGAACTTATCGTTAATGGACTCTTTACCTGCGTCACTAATGTTAACTTTGACAAAAAGGCTGTTGATGCAATTACAACGCAGGTTCAAAGCGAAAAGAACCGTCTTGCCGCAGAAGCTGGTATAAGCGCTGCAGCTGATTTGCCACTAGGTGGCGTTTGGACTGACAATGAGGATATTCGTTCTCTGAAATCGCTCATTCTCTTTGGCCTGCGCGGCATGGCGGCGTATGCCTATCATGCCCGCGTGCTCGGTAAAACAGACGAGCGTATTGATGGATTCTTCGTTAAGGCGCTGGCTGCTTTGGCTACCGAGTCCTCTGTTGACACGCTTTTGTCTCTGACGCTTGAAGTAGGAGAGGTCAATCTCATTTGCATGGGTCTTTTGGACGGCGCAAATACCGGTGCTTATGGTACTCCGACACCAACCGAAGTTACTCTCACTGTTGAATCCGGACCTTTTATTGTGGTTTCTGGACATGATTTGCGTGATTTGGAGACAATTCTCAAGCAGACTGAAAGCAAAGGCATTAACGTCTATACTCACGGCGAGATGCTTCCTGCTCATGGATATCCCGAGCTTCGTAAATATCCGCACCTCAAGGGAAATTTTGGTACTGCATGGCAAAATCAACAGAAGGAATTTAAAAATATTCCGGCTCCCGTTGTCTTTACCACTAACTGCCTAATGCCACCACGCCCCAGTTATAAAGATCGCATTTTTACAACAGAGCTTGTTGCCTTCCCTGAGCTTGTTCATATTGATGAGGTTAATGGCGAGAAGGACTTCACTCCCGTTATTAATAAAGCGCTCGAGCTGGGAGGATATGAAACCACCCAAGAGTTTACTGGCATCAATGGTGGACATAAAGTCATGACAGGCTTCTCCCACGGTGCCGTTTTAAGTATTGCAGATAAGATTATTGATGCTGTTAAGTCAGGTGCCATCAAGCACTTTTTTGTAGTTGGTGGTTGCGATGGCGCACGACCAGGCCGCAACTACTATACTGAGCTTGTTGAGCAGACTCCAACAGACTCTGTGGTTCTTACTGTTGCTTGCGGTAAGTTCCGCTTTAATGATCTTGACCTGGGAACTATTGGTGGTATTCCACGTATTTTGGATGTTGGTCAGTGCAATGATGCATATGGTGCAGTACAGATTGCGCTTGCACTTGCAAAAGCGTTTGACTGTAACGTTAACGATCTACCTCTGAGCTTTGTACTTTCTTGGTACGAACAGAAGGCTGTTTGTGTGCTTTTAACCCTTTTGCACCTCGGTATCAAGAACATCAAGCTTGGACCAACGCTTCCTGCTTTTATTAGTCCTAATGTCCTCAATATCCTCGTTGAGAACTATGGTATTGCCCCGATTGGTGAAGCGTCTGAGGATCTTGCGAAGATGCTGGCATAAGTAATTTTTATGTTTTGCTTAAAATCCTCTATGTAATTGATGATTACATAGAGGATTTCTTTCATTTACGGAAGCTTATTGCATAATTGCACAGATTTATGATCGTCACGACTATGTGATACAACTTAAAAAATAAAATCGATTTTCTTTGTAGTCTTCTCGTCTTCAATTCTTTGCACTTGTGGCAAAATAGCTACTAACTTAGTAGCATTTATGAAACCAACTAAAGGGGAGAGGTCATGGCTAAAGTTGCAGTAATCGGATGCACGCATGCGGGCGTTTTTGCCACCACGTCAATCTTGGCGGCGCATCCTGATTGGGAAGTCCACGTTTTTGAGCGCAACGACACCGTGTCGTTTCTGTCATGCGGCATTGCGTTGTGGGTAGGAGATCACGTCAGTGACCCCAACAAGATGTTCTACAGCTCGCCCGCGGCTCTTGAACAGGCAGGCGCACATGTTCACATGAAGTCCGATGTAACGTCTGCCGACGTACGGACAAAACATGTGGTGTGGACCAATCTCACAACGGGAAAGTCGCATGAAGATGACTTTGATTACCTCGTGGTAACTACCGGTTCCAAGCCTATTGTGCCATCGCTGCCCGGTATCGACGGCCTACGTGTCCTTCAGTGCAAGAATTGGGCTGATGGCAAGCGTATTCACGATGCTATGGGCAACGCCGCTTCCGCAGTTATCATTGGGGCGGGCTACATCGGCGCAGAGCTTGCCGAGCAACTTTCCGAGCGCAACAAGCAGGTAACTCTTATCGACATGATGCCGCGTGTGTTGGCCAAGAATTTTGATGCCGAAATTACCGATCAAGTTGAAAACGCTTATCGCAAACACGGCGTCACGCTTGCCCTTGGCGAGAAGGTCGTCTCCTTTAAAGATACCGGTGATGCGGTGAGTGTGGTAACCGATAAGGGATCCTATACCGCCGACTATGCCATCTTGGGTATTGGTTTTCTACCGCGTACCGATCTTTTTGTCGGCCAGCTTGACATGGCACAAAACGGCGCCATCAAGGTTGATGAGTATCTGCGCACTTCTGCTCCCGGCGTCTTTGCTGCTGGAGATTCCGCTTCCATTCTTTTCAACGTTACCGGCAAAGATGACTACATCCCGCTGGCAACAAACGCGGTACGTCAGGGTTTGCACGTGGGTCCCAACATGGTTGAGCCAACTTTGCCCTATGCCGGTACACAGGCGACAAATGCCGTCCAGCTGTATGAGTACTCGATGTCCGCCACGGGTCTCACGGTAGACAGCGGCAAGGCTCGTGGCTATGAGTATGACTCTGTTACCGTTACCGAGAATTACCGTCCAGAGTTTATGCTCACCACCGAACCCGTGACGGTGACGTTGGTTTGGGAACCGTCTACGCGAGAAGTTAAGGGCGCGCAGTTCTTCTCGACACATGATGATGTGGCCCAAGCGGCAAATGTAGTTTCCGTAGCCATTGCCAATCACATGACCATTGACGCTCTTGCCGGTGTGGACCTTTTGTTCCAGCCAAACTTTACCAACCCTGTGAACTACATTGGATCTGCCGCCATGGCAGCCATTGCAAAGGCTTCCAAAAAAGCGTAACGATGTACAACCCTCAGATTAAAGGCGGGGAGACATCAACGCTCGATAAGTGCCTGTACATGCGAGCCGTTGATGTCTCCTCCGTCGGCCACGAGCGCTTCCATGAGCTGTGCAACAATTTCTTCGTCAACCGTGCCATTCAAAGTGTAGGTTGCCGCCGCCTTTGCCTCATCGGATCCGTTGCCAACACAAAACGAGTGAGGTGAAAGTTCAAGAAGCGTCAAATCGTTGCCAGAATCGCCGCAAAATACCACTTCATCAGGGGCTAAATTCAGATATTCAAGAAGAATCTTAAAACCGTCCGCTTTGCTGAAACCTTTAGGATTGACGTCATACCAGCCGGTATAAGGACTCACCAGATCAATCTCCGGAATTTGTGTCAATACGTCGTCAAACATGGCTTCACGGGCCAGCTGATCCTGAGGTGCCAATATACCGACCGAAATAAAGTCCTTGTCGTGAGGCACCGTGTTGGGACCTTGAGCTGCCGTAAAAGAATCGTAGTGTGCGTTGATATAATCAACCTGCGCCTGGGTGACTCCAAAAATCATCCATGCAGGCCTGATGGATACATCAAGCGGAGGCTCCGCTGGTCCTTCATCAAAATATGCCAGGTAGGTATCCTTGTACCTTGCGATAACCTGAAGGATTCGCTCAAGCGTCTTTGCGGAGAGCACTCGCTTGGCAACAAGTGCGCCCTTACCGTAAACCACCTTACCCGAGCCACAGATAGCCGTTTGCAGATAGCGCGCATCAAAACCATAGAAGGGGAGCGCGTCATAGGCAGAGCGTCCGGTAGCCGGACCAAAATCAATGCCAGCCTCTTTCAGAGCAGTAATTGCTTTCAGTGTACGCTTAGGTACCAGCGGTTCATTTGCCCGTTTGAGCGTCTCATCCATATCGGAAAGCACAAGTTTAATCATAGAATTCCTCAGGTGTTTCAATTGCAATAACAAGAGTGATTGTAGCGCATAAAGATTCACAAAACCGATACCATACATACATCAAGGGAGGTTTTATGACATTAACAACTGCTGCTTTGCAAAAGCAGGCATCTCACATCAACATATACGATCACTTTGCCCATGAAGACGAGCATCCACAGCTTGACACAGAAAAGATTGCAGGCCGTCTTGCACAAGCCATCCGGTGTAAGACGGTCTATGCCGGCGAGAAGAACACCGACTTTTCACAATTTGATCGACTGCAGAAATTAATGGAAACCGAATTTCCTCACGTTCTTGCAGCGTCGTCGCAGGGTCTTGAACGTATCGGACACTCGGTTTTAATAACCATCCCAGGCTCTGAGCCTGGCCTTTCCGGTGTGATGCTCATTGCACACCAAGATGTCGTACCCGTGGTGGCAGGTACGAAGGACAGGTGGATTCACGGAGCCTTTGATGGTGTTGTCGACGATGAGTTTATCTGGGGCCGTGGAGCACTTGATATCAAAGACATGCTGATGGGAGAGCTTGAAGCCGTCGAGTTTTTGCTTGCACAGGGCTTCTCGCCACGGCGTAGCATTTATTTGGCTTTCGGTGAAGACGAAGAGGTGGATTCGTGTGGGGCAACACGGATAGCAGCCTGTATGGAAGAGCGGGGGATTCGTGCAGAATGTCTCTTGGACGAAGGTACAACCACGTTTTTTGACGGTTCGGTATACGGAGCGCCGGGGACCATTCTTTCAGACATCTGCATCTCGCAAAAAGGCTTTTTAAACGTACGCTTAACGGTACGCGGATGCGGAGGTCATTCATCAAACCCCTTCGGGGGCACCTCACTGGAGCATATGTGCACCGCCTTGTCGCGCCTTGCAAAGCATCCGTTTCCGCCGCAACTCAACGCCATTGTGTGCGAGACTTTTCAGGTGCTTGCTCCTCATATTACTGAAGAGCCGTTTGCAATTCTTGTAAAAGATCTTCCCGCCTCAGGCGAGAAGCTCGCAGAGGCCGCAAGCACCGTCCGTGAACTGTATCCGTTTGTGAATACAACCATGGCTGTCAACATGCTTGAAGGCGGGAGCAGCGCTGCAAATGTTATGCCCGGTGACGTGCAGGCTACGATTAATTTTCGGATGCTTCCCGGCACAACCGCAGAGGATGTACTTGACCATATTCACAAGGCTCTCGGTGAACTTGACGTTGAGGTTGAGGCTTTGCACACGACACCGGCGGGACGGATGGACAAGACGGACAAGGCCGGATATCAAGAGCTGAAAGAAGTGCTTGAGCATTATTATCCAAAGGTGGAGTTTGTTCCATCCTTTGTGTGCGGGGGAACCGACTCCATCCGCTATGAATCCATATGTGACTCCATCTTGCGTATCAGCCCGTTTCGTCCTACCCCGGAAGACGAGGTTACTGGCGTTCATGGCATTAATGAGCGCATTGCCAAGCGTGTATATATGCAAGGAATCCGAGTGCTTATCGATTTTATAAAATGTATGGCCGGATAGGTCTTCTCGCCAAAAAAGCAATACAAGCGATACACTAGACGGTGCATATACGCAAACGAAATGTCCCAGTATGGAAGTCGGGAGTAAAAGAACGTGTCAGATAGAACGAATCGCATAAAGTCACAGGTTACAACACAGGTGAGCAAGGCAACCACACAGGTAAAAGACATCACCGATGCAACGGCCGCACGTGCTCAGGGTGCCGGTACGGTTACTGCTCCCATTGGAACACCTGATAATCCTTCTAACCAAGTATTCACCGTAGCTAATGTCATTACATTTTGCCGTCTTATTCTTACGTTTGTCTTTCTTTATATCTTTTGTATGCACGGAAATCGGTGGGTTGCACTTACCTGCTATGTTGTTGCTGCCGTTACGGATTTTCTTGACGGACAGGTAGCGCGACGTACCCAAACCGTCAGTTGGGTAGGCAAAGTTATGGATCCCATTATGGATCGCGTTTTGTTGTTTACGGGCGTGCTTGGCCTCCTTGTTACAGGGGAGTTACCGCTTTGGATTCCTCTTTTTGTCATTGGACGTGATGCCTATCTGACCTGTGGCGCATTGATTACCCGTCATTTCCGTCGGCGGCCGATCGACGTGGTCTATATCGGAAAAATTGCAACCGCCTGTCTTATGACGGGGTTCTCATTTTTACTGCTGGGTATGCCCGTGGTGGACGGTTTGGGTCTTGTACGTGTTTCATGGCTTCCGGTTCTCAATAGCCAGCCGGGTGGTTTTGGTATTCTCTTTGTGTACGTAGGTGTCCTTTTTTCCGCTGCAACTGCCGTTGTTTATACCGTTCAGGCTGCCCGCATCATCCGTGCAGTCGAGGAAGATGAATGAGGTTTACGGTGCAAAATTTTGCGACTGCCCCACACAAATGCACGCTTGGAAGAACTTCTCATCCGTATGATAAACGTATGTACCAGCCTCGCAGCAGGTGGGTTGTAAGGGTAGTTTGGGTGTTTCTGCTTGTCGCCGTCATGTCGACGGCTCCTCTCGCCCTTGGTATCTCGCAGTATGCCTATGCAGCAGACGATACTGCTACAGAGCCTGAGATTACAGAGGCACAATCCGCCATTCTCGAAGACGACCAAGGAAACGTTCTTTGGAGCAAAGATCCTGATCGCAAGATGGGCATGGCTTCCATTACCAAAGTTATGACTGCCATAGTTGCTCTGGATTCGGGGATAGATCTTGATAAGCCATGCAATATCGTGTCGGTTGATCTGGAGGAGGGTTCCGTACTCGCAAATTACTCAACGAGCGAACATCCAACGCTCAGAGAGCTCCTTCAGGTACTGTTGGTACACTCAGCCAATGACGTGGCATATAACATTGCCATCAATGTTGCAGGCTCTCAGGAGGCATTTGCAGACCTCATGAACAAAAAAGCCGCTGAAATTGGCATGACCAACACGCACTTCTCAAATCCCCATGGTCTTGATGCGGATGATCACTATTCTACCGCTCGTGATTTGGTACTCATGGCTCGTTATGCGCGTGAACACTACCCGTTTCTTGCAAGCACCGTTTCCATGACATCTGTGACCGCTACGGTACAAGGAGAAGAAGTTACATGGCCTTCTACCGATAAGCTCTTGAGCACCTATCCGGGTATGCTTGGCCTCAAGACGGGATCCGAAGACAGCGGAACGGCCTTTTTAGGCGCGGCACGGCGCAATGGCGTTACGCTGTATAGCTGCGTTCTTGGATGTGCCACCGACTCCGGACGTTTTGCGGATACCAGGATTATGTATGACTGGGGATACGCTCACTTCACTCGGATACCCGCATGTAATGTCTCGAATATTGTTGAAACGAGACCCTATATTGACAACTTTATGATGACCTCCGTCGTGCGGCCATACGCTTCACGTTCGGTGCTTGCCTGGCCTGGTGCGGGAGACATGAGCTATACCATTACCACACTGAGTTCAGGCTTGCCGGCAGCAAATAATCAAATGATTGGAACCATTGCCTGGTCGCAAGGCAAAAGAGATGCCGGAACTGTTTTCTATCAGGCATGCACGATTCCGCAGACGGTTCCCTTATATAACATCTTTGATATTGCCTCCGTTGCGCCATATCTTTTTACGGTGGAATAACATGGTCAAGCATACAATCCTGCACGCAGAACATGAACTTCTCGGAGCTGTTTTTGACATAAATCCGCAAACGGGATACGAGATTCCCATCTCGTATGGCGCACCTGCATTCGCGGCAGGCGATAAGGCCTCAGAGGCTGAGTGCTGTCTTTTTGACGTATCGGGTCACACGTATCAACTCATCAGCGGATCTTTGGCTCCGTCTCTTGTTTCTGATATATTTGCAGGACCCATTCTTGACATAGGAGATCTTTCATTTCAGCCTGTTTTTACAGGTGACGGTGCTGTGGTGTCGGTAGCCCTTGTCGCTCGCTCCGGAGACAATGAATATTTCTATCTTGATATATCAAATCACGGCGGACTTCTTTCATCGTGGATTGCGAAATACCTCTTTGAAAAGAAACAGCACGGAGTTTCGTCTGAGAAGGTTTCACTTGAAGATGCCGACCAACTTCTGGTTCCGCTTTTTTTGGCAGGGCCCCGTGCGCATGAAGTGCTCAGCGATTATCTCAATGACGCGCAGTCAGCCCTTCCTCCGATAGGAAAGCTGTCGTTTTGTTTACTCGATGCGAGGATTGCGGCACTTATTGGTCACGTACCTCTTAAAGACCTTGATGCGTATATCGTTTTGGTCAATCCGCAGCAGGTTCAAATACTCTGGAGAAGTCTTCTTTCATTTCCCATGGTAGTGCCAATCGGAGAAGCGGACCTTATACAGATTCTTTCATATGAGCTGCCGTGGCTGCCCGCGTCTCACAATGTCGATGAAACATCAGTCTCTCAAGATGTACATAACGTTCACGGTTTTGTTCGTTCGTCTCGCGATTTTATAGGCGGACAAGCGTTACAGTAATATATACGGCTTGTATCCGTGCGCTATTAATCTCTAAGCCTCAACCTGAGGGGGAGAATATGAAATATTCAATCAATGCCCAAGGCGTTCCGGCAGCCATTGGACCTTATTCCCAAGGGACCACCGCAGGACGGTTGGTATTTGCCTCAGGACAACTTCCGATTTCCGCTCAAAACAATAAGGAGTTGGTAGCGGGAGGCATAACGGAGCAAACCGAACGAGTGATTGATCTCATTCAAAGCATCTTGGCGGAAGCAGGCTGCACTCTTTCCGACGTTGCCCAAACAACGCTTTATCTTGCCAATCTCAATGACTTGGATGCGGTAAACGAAGTATATGCACAGCGTTTTACTACTCCTGCGCCGGCAAGAAATGTTGTAGAGGTTTCGCGACTTCCTTTGGACGCCTTAGTTGAAATGGACTGTATTGCGTGCCGTTAGCGGTATTATAGAGACGGCAAAACTATAAAGGAGAGGTATTTATGGCCCCAACATATAACCAGCAACCCGGTAAAACAGAGATTTTCCATATGCCTTCGGCAGATGCAACGGTTCCTGATTTGATGAGTAAAGACCGCCCCTCTCATCCTGTACTCACGATTGTTAAAGGACCTCAGACGGGTGAGACGTTTGAGCTTGATTCCACACATATTTCGTTGGGACGAGATCCCAAGAACAGCGTTTTTTTGAACGACATGACGGTTTCTCGCCATCATGCACAGATCGATCTTTCCAATCTTGGCCTTGGGTATGCCACCATCGAGGATCTTAATTCGTTGAACGGAACATGGGTTGACGGTGCCATTATCAATAAGGCAACCCTTCAGGATGGATCAACCATCCAAATCGGCACCTTCCGTATGGTATTTCATACCAGCAAACCTCGTGCATAAGAAGCTCGTATGGCTGATACAAGCTTTCTTACCATCGGTAAGGTTGTCGATAAGCTGAAAGAGAACTATCCCGACCTTACAATCTCAAAGGTACGTTACCTTGAAGATGAAGGTCTCCTTGAACCTTCGCGTTCCTCAGGCGGGTATCGACAATACTCTCAACGTGACGTTCAGCGGTTGGAAACCATTCTGTATCTCCAAAAGAGCCGCTTTATGCCCCTTTCGGTCATCCGAGAAGAACTTGAGCGGCAAGACCAAGGTAAGAATTCGGTCGGGAGTATTTCTCGCAATGACAACCATCCAAGTACCCAAGCGGAAACTCACCGACAAGCAAGTGCTCCCATTATTGGTGCCGGTAACGCTGACGCCATTGTCGTACCTATTGACGATCAAAAAACTGTCGAGAAGTTCCACTCAATCGACCGTATGCCGGATCTTGTGGGCGCTTCCGTAGGTTTTGTTCGTCAGCTTTCCGAGGTTGGTGTAATCACACTTAAGCGTTCGCCTCATGGCAGAGATCTTGTTGACGGTCACGATCTTACGCTTATTCGTCTGGCTCACGAGCTGCGTCATTTTGGATTTGAACCCAAAAATTTGCGTCAGTATGTCATGGCCGCAAACCGCGAATCAAGTATGTTTGCAAAATCACTGGTCGTGTATGCAAAAAAAGGTGGAGGAGTTGAAGTAGAGGCAAACTCAGAGACGCGCCGTAAATTTACGCAAGCTTTGACACGTATGCTCGGCCTTACCAATGCCATGAGAAACGAACTTATTACGCGTCTTGTGAGTGATTCTTTTAAAGATATGGAAATCAACTCTACTTAGGTTATACAGAGCACTACGTCGGTATTGTTTTTTTGGTGTCCATTGGGCTCCACACGTCTGAAGGGGACAAAATTGCCTAATTATGACTATGAAAGCCACGTTATCAGCATTCCGGATTACCCGGAGCCAGGAATCATCTTCAAGGACGTTACACCTTTGTTTAAAGATCCAACGTGTTTTAAAGCCCTTGTTGATGACATTGCGGGACATTTTGCAAACTGTGGAATTACCAAGGTCATTGGTGCAGAAGCGCGTGGTTTTTTGATTGGTGCTCCTGTAGCATATGCGCTTGGTGCCGGCTTCATTCCTGCTCGCAAACCCGGAAAACTTCCTCGCGAGGTGTTTACTCAGTCCTATGATCTTGAGTATGGCACCGACGAGTTGCAGATTCACAAAGACGCTCTCAACAAAGACGACGTTGTTCTTATTGCCGATGATCTTGTGGCTACGGGCGGAACCTGCGTAGCTTCTGCTCGTCTTGCAGAACAGGCGGGAGCAAGGGTGGAAGGCTTTACGTTTGCACTTGAACTGTGCTACCTCGATCCTCGCACAACCATTTCAAAGTATTTTCCCAACACTGAGGTATATACGCTTATCAAGGTAAAACAGTAGGTTTCTTTTTTCAAATACATTTTCACAAACTTATTAGAACTCGATAAACACACAGGTGAATCCCAGAATTTCTGAGATTCACCTTTTTTATCGCGTCATCTACGAGCAGTTTTATGTATAGACAGTCGACCTATTTGGGTAAAAGCGTTACCATAGTTGTTGCGAGTGCTGAAAGGACATATATGAATTTTAACCGCAACATCACACGTCGTGCCATGCTTACACTGTCTGCTTCTGCCATCTTTGCAGGGCTAACCTCTCATGTTGTATATGCAGACCCTCAATCCGATTTGGAAGCGGCTTCTGCTAAGTTAGATTCTTTGGGCGCTGAGCTTGCTCAGGCTGAAGAAGATCTTAACGAGAAAACCTACGCCTTGGATGACACCAACAACAAGATTGTTGACGTACAAGAGCAGATTTCTGAAACAGAAGATAAGTTGAAGATTCAGCGGGGTATTCTCGCCGCTGCCATGAGAAGTTCCTATAAGACAGGACCTCAAGAGGCACTTGACTTTATTTTGGGCGCTTCAAGTCCTGATGACTTTATCAGCCGTGTGTATTATATGGATCGCACCAACAAAAAGCAGTCCGACTCAATCAATCAGGTACGGACGCTGGGAGATCAGCTCACGCAGCAAAGAAATGAGCTTGAGGCTCAGCAAACCCAGCTGCAAGAGCAGGTTGCCGCCATGAAATCTCAGGCCGACGACGTAAAAGCGCAAATTGCTGAGGCAAAATCCTATTACGACTCTCTTGATGCTGAGGTAAAAAAGCAGCTTGAAGAGCAGGCTGCCGCAGAAAATAACAAGAACAGCAATATTTCTACGGCCATCAACTATGCCACCAATGAAACGCCTTCCACTCCTGATAATGGAAACCAAAACAACCAAGAAGAAGACGACAATACCAACAATAATCAAACGCCGAGCAACAACGATTCCAATAACAATAACAATACCCCCAGTAACACAAATTCGGGTAACTCCAACAGTGGCTCCGGCGGCTCCGGTAGTGGAAGCCCATATCCGTGTGGTGGCGTTGGATCTGCCTATTCTTGTTTAGGTTGGCCGTATGTGTGGGGAGGAGCAAGTCCGAGCCAAGGTGGTTTTGACTGCGGCGGTCTCGTGTATTACTGCTTCTTGGGATATCGAGCCGGCTCTGCAGGTACCATTGGACGCAATATTAAAGCCGCAGGAAACTGGAAAGATTCAATGGATGAGCTTTCTTATGGCGATTGCGTCTTTACACGCCCCGGATACAATCACATAGGCATCTATATCGGCAACGGACAGATGATACACGCCGCAAACGAGGCTCTTGGTGTCTGTATTGGGTCTGTCTGGGCCTTCTATGGCGGTGGACCCTTTAGCGGGTAGTATCGAAAACAGAAGTCTTGAGCTTGTTTGAGACGTCTGTTTGCGTTACAGTCAGATGCTCTTCTCGTATATTTTGAATTAGCAGCACGTAAAGCGTACAATCAAACTACGGTTTACGTGCTTTTCTATATAAGATACGAGGAGATACTAGGCATGAACCCTGATACACGGCAAGACACCTCCACAGTTGAGCGACATTTCTCGCGGCGATTTCAAGTTGCTCTTGTAGGTGAGGGTGCGCTTGTGGGTCTTCTTGGCGGGGGAGTCGTAACGCTCTATCGACTGTCTCTTTCGTATGCAGAAAAGGAAATGCGTGGTATAACAGGTCTTATTTCGGGAAATCTCCCTTTTGTTGCCCTCTGGTTTTTGCTTCTCGTTATCCTGAGCATTTGCGTCGGTCGCCTTGTCAAATGGGAGCCGCTTACCTCGGGATCCGGTATACCGCAAACAAATGCCGAGGTCATAGGTCACCTGAATGCCCCGTGGTATCGAGTTTTGCCCGCAAAGTTTATTGAAGGTGTCCTTGTCGCCTTCGGCGGTCTTTCAATGGGTCGAGAAGGTCCATCCGTGCAGTTAGGCGGCATGTCCGGTAAAGCGATCTCAAAACTTTTGCATCTTAAAAGGGGAGAAGAGCATTTGCTTGTAACGTGTGGTGCCGCTGCCGGCATGTCAGCGGCGTTTCATGCACCGCTTACCGGGACTTTGTTTGCCGTCGAAGAGATTCAAAAAGAATTTCACGCGCCGCTTATCATCTCTGCTATGACTTCATCGGTTGTGGCTGATTTTTTGGTTTCTAACGTATTTGGCATGAAGCCGGTTATACGACTCGATTACGTGCAGCCTCTGCCGCACATTGATTATGTTTTCGTCCTCTTTGTTGGTATTATATGCGGCGTTTTAGGGGCACTCCACAACAAGGGCATGTTTTCTTTGCAGAAAGCATACGGCAAGATTAACGTATGCGTGCCGTACGCTCGTCTCATAATTCCGTTCATAATTGCAGGCTTTGTTGCATTGAGCGCACCCGATTTGCTTTGTGGCGGGGACGCTCTTATCGAAAAGATCAAAGAACCTGCAACTCTTACGGAATTTAGCGTTCTTGCGCTTTTGGTGGGGAAGTATGCCTTCACAACCGTCTGTTTCAGTGCGGGAACCCCGGGAGGAACACTTTTTCCCTTGGTAGTCATGGGGACCCTTTTGGGAACATTTATGGGACTTTGCGTGTCGCATCTTTTTGGCATCCCCATGGCATACGTGCCAAATTTCGTTGCGATGGGTGTGGCAGGGGTCTTTGCAAGCGTTATACGAGCTCCTGTAACGGCCGTCGTACTCGTGTTTGAACTTACGGGCTCACTGGAAGCGCTTGCCGCCATGACAGCCGTTTCGGTCATTTCATATACCGTTGCAAATGTATTACGAGTGGACCCATTTTACGACCATTTGCTTGCGCAACTTTTAAATGCGCTACCCATACATTTTGATGCACCGTCGGATACAAACCGACCAATAGGCGGCGAGAAGATTCTTCAAGAATATACGCTTGGGGCGGGTAGCCGCATTGAAGGCATGTACGTTAAAGATGTGCCATGGCCGGATAAAATTCGCATTGTTACCATAGAGCGTGCCGGCAAAGAACTTATTCCAACCGGCAATACACGACTTCAGGCATTTGACTCAATTTTGGTCATTCTCGATGAGGCCTATGAAGATGATGTCTGTCTGAAACTTGATCTCATGACCCGGGCAGCGTCTGATCTGTTGCACCATCATCCGAGTTCGCGGCCGTAAGTAATGAAGCCTTGAACGTTAGAGAAAAAAGCGGGCAATAAGCCGAGACGTTCGATAAGAATTCCTTACCGATAGCCGTAACAGGGCGAGGGTGAGGTGATTCTCGACTCTTGTGACTTATCTTGTGAGTTCAGATTGACTTCATCATATCTACTTTACATAATATCGATTATCAGACTTTTATAGCGAGAAGAACGAACGTTAAGTCAAATGCGAGATTGGCAATACGAACCCCTTAGAAACATCTCAAAAACGAGGCTCTGAGAGCCGTTTTAAGCAATCAGAACATACCCACTGGAGTAATTATACCTCGTAAATTCTGAACACCATGAATTACCTGCATCGGCGCAATAATGTAATTCATGTTTTTATTTCAGTACAGACAGTAATACCATGACGGTATTAGAAAGACTTTCATTCAAGCGGCAAAACCGCGATTTCAATTTGTGAGGCGATTCTGAAAGCTAGATGCTAAAAGCTGTGATGTACATTTTTGCTTCAAAACCCTAGGCTGTGATGCATATTTGGCGAGAAAACCGTTCTTTTCGTCAGATAAAACTACATCACAGGTTCAAAAAAACTGCCTTATCCATGTTGTTTAGAACTTTGACTCCCCTGTTTCACTAAAACAAGCAATCTACCTGCTGATATATAATATATCCGCAGATAGATATGGTATTTGTAGGTATCTTGCACACTAAACTTGTGAATCAACGTTAACCGTCAATAGCCTGTCCGAGATACAGAGCCGCAGAGGCTGCTGCCACTGCTCCATCAGACGCTGCGGTAATAATCTGGCGCAGGGGCTTCTCGTTTAAATCTCCTGCGGTAAAAAGACCGGGTGTTTTGGTTGCCATGGTTGGATTGGCCACGACATAACCCTGTGGAGTTACGTCCGCAAGTCCATCGAGAAGCTCGGTTGACGGTACGCGTCCTACGAGAACAAAAATGCCAAACGATCCTTCCTCATAGGTCTCCGTATGTTCTTCGCCCGTCTCATTGTTCCGGAACGTCACGGAGTTCAAAAGGTCATTGCCATCGACTTTTGTAATGCTCGTCAGATACCGTATCTCTGTTTTAGGATGCGCTTCAAATTGCTCAATGGCATATTTTGCGGCGCGGAGATGATCCTTACGGACAACAAGCGTTACCTTATCGGCAAATCGAGTCAAGAACAGCGATTCTTCAACTGCCGTATTACCGCCGCCAATAACAAAGACGTGTTTTCCTCGATAAAACATTCCGTCACAGGTTGCGCAGTACGAAACACCATGCCCCGTAAACCGCTCTTCTCCTTCAAAACCGGCGTGGCGAGGTGTTGCGCCTCCGGAAACAATAACCGAGCGGGCCTTGTAGGTCACCTCAGGAGTGACAACTTCAAACAGACCCGTAGTACCGTCATGCTTAAGAGCTACCACATTGCCCATTACCACCTGAGCACCAAGATCTTCGGCTTGCTTTTGCATGGTATCGGCAATGGTAAAGCCATCGGTATGCGGCATGCCCGGATAGTTGTCAATCTCGGTTGTTAAGATGGTCTGGCCTCCTATGGCCTCTTTCTCAAGAATGACCGTATCGAGAAGTGCTCGTGTCGCATAAATTCCAGCAGAAAGACCCGCAGGACCACCGCCAACAATAACAAGATCCTTGTCTATTACATTCGCCATAGCTGGCTCCAATCTCATATCATTTACACAATGCACATATACCCAACTCCCCTTCCTTCAACATCCAAATCTATCAAGTAATAATATGTTGTGTACAATTTATTTTGATAAACGTGAGTACATTGCATGAAAACATGAGGAGCAATGAATCTAGGAACAAAATAAAGCTCTGTTAGACCAGCGTGTTAACACATAGCTTCTGACTTCACGTTAGATGAATTGTCATATATCTTTAACCAGTAAAGTGTCCAGTTTGATCTATTCATGCCAAGCCATCATTCTTTAAGAAAATAGTTTTCCATTGTACTTTATTATTGAAAAGCAGAGATATAAAATACCAATTGCTAGAAGTATTATTCCTAGTACAGTTCCAATTTGGTTTATATAAATCTGATGAAAAAACCCAATGATAACTACAGAAATTCCTACAAGGATTAATCCAATCCCAGATTGTATAGCTAAACTTTCTGATTTAACACCGCTAACATTCTTTCTATGATAGGAATGTAATAGAATTGGATTTTTAGTTCGTATGTTAAACATACCCAATGTTATTACAAGTATACCAAGAATAATAGCCATCAGTTATCTACCTCCCAAACATTGTACCCCGCTACATATGTAACAGGGTACACATAGTTACTTATCATCAGTTAAAGGAACTACTTCCACAACCGCAACTACACCACTGACCACAGCCACATTATTTTTCAATAGTTCCCTTAAAGGTTGCGCCAATGGCTCTGCTTGGCTCTTCACCCGTGAGCGTTGACAAAATGGTAACGGAAGGTCCCAACAGGTCAATGGAAGGAATCTTACGGGCATCAAGCTCACGGCGAATTTCACGGCGAAGCGCCGCATCGGCAAAGGTGTGGAAGACCGCACGTGGCCGCTTACCGTCGTTTCTGCCATCAAAGTACTCACGCAACTGATCGACATTCTTCACGTTAGGAACGCGAATGACCTCAATCTCAAGGCCGTCAAACTGAGCCGCAGCTGCGCGGACAACCGCAATGCCCGTATCGCCACGAGCGTCAGACATTACATACAAAATAGGTACGCCGGTATCAAAGATATCATTGTCAAGATCGAGAGGTATCATCGTAAGTCCTTTCAGTAGTAAGTCACTGATAGTATTGCTTATACCATAACATCTTACAGCTTACCTTACTTTTTACGCGAAAGTGCACCAATATCGGCGACGTGTTCAAATACCTGCGTAAATCTGTTCAAAAGACGTAAACGATTTCCGCGAACGGTAGTATCGTCGTCCATAACAAGCACATCGTCAAAGAATTTATCTATCGGTTTGCGAAGTTTTCCAAGTGCACGCGTCGCACTTCTGAAGTCGTTATCCGTCAGTGCATCTTGAACGTTCTTCTCGCCTTCTTTACACGCATCGAGAAGCGCCTGCTCTGAAGCAGTCAAAATAGACTCATTGACGTTGGTTCCAAGCGACATGTCGCCGAGCTTAGAGGCACGATTGTAGGCAATCGCAAGGTTCTCAAAGTTTTCAGGGTCTTCAATGCGGGCATCGTCAAGTGCACGCGTGCGGCGCAAAAACTCCTCTGGGTCTATGACGTTAATGTGTGCGACGGCATCAATGGCCTCTTGGGAGATCTTCTCATCTCGTGCAATGGTAACCAAACGTCCAAGGAAGTACGCTTCAACCTCCCTTTGAACCTTTACCGTATCAAATTGCAAGCCTTGTTCCGTATAGAGATCAAGCGCATAGCGGATGCAATCTTTAAGGCGTACGTTGGGCATTGTCCGGAGCAAAGCAATGACGCCAATGGCTGCCCGGCGCACGGCATACGGATCGGAAGAGCTGGTTGGCGGCTCATTGATGGCAAAAAGACCGCAGATGGTGTCAAGCTTATCTGCTGAGGCAACATAGCAGCCAATAGGTCCGGAAGGAAGCTCATCTCCTGCAAAGCGCGGACGATAGTGTTCGCGAATGGCATCTGCTACATCAGGGCTTTCACCGGCGGCCTTTGCGTAATAGCCACCCATGACACCTTGCTGGCTGGTAAACTCAACAACGGCCTGACTTACCAGGTCGGCCTTGGAAAGATGTGCAGCTCGGCGGGCATGCTCAACAACCGTGTCGTCGTTGTCGGAATCAGCCTGCGCGAGAAACGCAGCGATCTTCTCGATACGTTCAACCTTTTGAAGGACAGTTCCTAGTTTTTCCTGAAAAACAACGTTGGAAAGTTCGCTCGTAAATTCGTCAAGTGAATGTTTAAGGTCTTCTTCAAAGAAGAACTTGGCATCGTCCAGACGGGCACGCACAACGCGCT
Organism: Atopobiaceae bacterium; assembly: GCA_024691995.1. Lineage (GTDB taxonomy): Bacteria > Actinomycetota > Coriobacteriia > Coriobacteriales > Atopobiaceae > Lancefieldella. The sequence goes on from JAILNA010000006.1 coordinate 24,487, forward strand.
CGTTACCGTCAATGACTTGCTGTGAACACGCCGGATTTCCGTTGGAGACAATGACAAACTCACGGGTAAGCTCGCCGTTTGCATCATATATGGGGAAATAGCGCTGGTTTGAAAGCATGGACTCGGTGATGATTTCATGGGGAACCTTGAGAAACTCTTCATCAAAGGTGCCCACCAAAACGCTTGGCCACTCAGTAAGGTTGATGACCTCATCAAGAACCTTCTGGGGTGTATCCACATGAAAACCAGGACGCTCTTCTTCAATACGTGCAATACCGTCCAAAATAACGCTGCGGCGGCGCTCTGCGGAGAGTACGTATGCCGCCTCAAGTACCTGCTCGTAGTGTGACGGCTCGTTTACCACATGGGCACCACTCCCAAGGACGCGATGACCCTGCGTCGTGTTTGAGCCGGTAACGTCTGCGTAGGTTACCGGTACGACTTCAGTGCCGAGAAGAGCACAGATCCAGCGGATTGGACGGACAAAGCGCTCATGCGTGGAACCCCACCTTTGGCTGCGAGGCCAATCGATTGCGGGAATGATACGCTCAGAGAGCTCGGATAAAATCTTGATGGCAGAAACGCTGGGAATGATACGCTGTGCAAAGACGTACTCATGGCCGTCATCATCAACGCGACGGGTAAGCTCTGAGGAGTCCATACCGGCTTTGCGTGCAAAACCCAAGGCAGCCTTCGTAGGATTTCCTTCCGCGTCAAAGGCTATTTCACACTTAGGGCCACGCATAACTTCGTTGATCTCTTCGGTTGCCAAGGCAACGTCTTTGACATAGGCGCTCAGGCGACGTGGAGTTGAGATAATACGTGCCTCACCATGAGCAAGTCCGGCCTCATCGAGTCCAGAAACAATGAGCTTCTTATACTGTGCGACGGCCTTCAAAAGAGGTGCGGAAGGCATTTCTTCGGTGCCAATTTCAAGCAAAAAATCCTTGGTTTCCCCCATTTAGGCCACTTCCTTTTTCTGAGCATTATCTTGGTTGTTGTCATCTTTTTTAGCGGCAACTTCGCTGAGATACGATTCACAACAAGCCTTGGCAACCGTCCGCACACGTAGGATATAGTTCGCGCGCTCTACTGCCGAAAGAGCACCACGAGAATCAAGCAGGTTAAAGGCATGAGAGCACTTCATGACGCAGTCGTATGCAGGCAGCGGTAGCTTGCGCTCAAGGCAGCTATGGCATTCTGCCTCGTATTCATCGAACTTCTCGCGCATAAGCTCTACGTTAGCCACTTCAAAGTTATAGATCGAGAACTCGCGCTCGTTCTCTAAAAAGACTTCTCCATAGGTCATCGGAGTGCCGTCGGGCAGATAACTCCATACAAGGTCAAAAACGGAGTCAACCCCTTGGGCATACATGGCAATGCGCTCAAGGCCATAAGTAATCTCAACAGGAACGGGATCAACTTCAATGCCTCCTACCTGCTGGAAATAGGTGAACTGAGTTACCTCCATGCCGTTGAGCCAGACTTCCCAACCAAGGCCCCAGGCACCGAGCGTAGGGCTTTCCCAGTCGTCCTCAACAAAGCGCACGTCATGATCTTTTGGATCAAGTCCGATGGCCGCAAGAGAGCCGAGGTACAAGTCCTGTGAATCTGCCGGCGACGGCTTAATGAGCACCTGGAACTGATAGTAATGCTGCAGACGGTTGGGGTTCTCGCCATAGCGGCCGTCGGCAGGTCGACGACAGGGCTGAGGATAGCAGGTGCGCCAGGCATCGGGCCCGAGTGAGCGCAAAATGGTAGCCGTATGGAACGTACCAGCGCCGACCTCAGAGTCATAGGGCTGCATAACGGTGCAGCCCTTATCTGCCCAGTAGTGTTCCAGAGCCAGAATCATATCTTGGAAAGTAAGTGGTGTAGTGCTCATATCCATCTTTCTCTTAGGCTCGAGCATTAAAGTCCTCGGGCATGGTTGATGGGCCAAAAAATAAACAGTGTCTTTGTGGTGACGTTCTTCAGAGGAACGGGTCCAAAAAAGCGAGAGTCAAGAGAATTGGTGCGATTATCTCCCATGACAAAAATGCATCCGTCAGGAACAGTATAGGGATAGTCGGTAATTTTTGCACCGGGCTGAGACGCGAGAGACGTGCTTGGCTTGCCTTCCGTATACGGTTCATCGAGCTTCTCGCCGTCAACATATACGGCACCGTCGCGTAAATCCACTGTTTGTCCTGCGGTGGCAATGACTCGTTTTACCAAAAGAGTTTCTTCGTCGGCAGGGCTGCGAAACGTTACCACATCTCCGCGCTTTGGCTGGTCCCAGAGAAGAGTAACCTTCTCCCCCACCAAAAGGTCTCCTTCTTGAATGGTATTCAGCATGGAGCCCGTTGGAACGGTAAACACATTGAAAACAAAAGTTCTTAAAACAAACGTAAGAGCCAATGCGCCAAGGATAATCCATACATACTCAAGCACTGCGCTGGACGTGTGGTGAGAAGAATTTTCAGTGTGTGTCATTACATTCATCCTCCCCTTTTCCGCCGGATTGAATACCGAACGCTTTTTTATGCGCCCGTATGTCTTCAATAAATGCCTGCTCTTCAGCACTGAGCGATACATTTGCGAGAAGATCTTCTCGCATGGTGGCAGTACGTTCAAGCGAGGACTTCCTGCGCCATCCGGCAACGGCAGCGTGATCTCCCGAAAGGAGTACTTCCGGAACGAGCCTGCCCTCAAAATCCGCCGGTCGCGTATATTGAGCATACTCCAAAAGACCTTCGGAAAAAGACTCGTCACGCGAGCTCATTTCATCTCCGAGAGCTCCCGGAAGCAGACGAACGATTGAATCGATTACCACAAGCGCGGCAAGTTCTCCGCCCGTAAGTACATAGTCGCCCAAAGAGATACTCTCATCGGCAAGCTCGTAGCAGCGCTCGTCCATACCCTCGTAGCGACCACACATAAAGAGAATACGCTCTTGGGAAGAGAGGTGCTCTGCCACTTTTTGCGTATAGGGCTTGCCTGCAGGCGAGAAAAACACCGTATATGGCTTTGCGGACGCCTGAGAAGCAATGTCTCGAACCGCCTCAAATATGGGAGCCGGTTTCATCAGCATACCTTGGCCGCCGCCAAACGGTGCATCATCTACACTGTGATGACGGTCGTGGGTCCATTTGCGCAAATCATGTGCCGTAAAGTCAAAAATACCTGCTTTTTGAGCGCGACCCATAATGGACGCATCAAGATATGGGGCAAAAACCTCAGGGAAGACCGACAGTATGTCAAAATGCATCATGCGTCCTCCTCGTTCTTCTCGCCTACAAAACCCGCCGGTACCTCAACGTATAGAGCGCCCGCAGAAGGTACTTCACGTATGTATGCACCAACCACGGGAATAAGAATGTCTTTCTTTGTGCCTTTGACGACCCACACATCGTGTGCCGGTGTAAAGAGCACTTCTGAGAGCGTGCCGAGAAGCCCAAAGTGAGCGTCAATAACTTCTCTGTCTAAAAGCGAATTCACGTCATGCAGTGCAAAGTTTTGAGGCAAATCCGCCTGGCGTACCAAAAGCGTCTTTCCCACCAAGTTCTTTGCGTCTCCGAGAGAATCTATGTCAGCAAACGATACCAAACTGCCGTGACGTGTATCGGAGACAACCTTGGTAACCTCAAGGCTCCGAGGACCCGCGAGTGCCGGCGGTACCGGTATAACGGTCATGTCCCTAGCTATGACAGAGGGAAGGTTGTGAATGGGTGTTATCACAACCTCCCCCTGTTTACCATGCGTCTTTACCACATAGGCTACAGCCCGATATTGTTCGCGCACGCCTTAGCCTACAACCTCAACATCTACCGCAGTGCCAACACGTTGACCAAGGGCGCGCGCAAGCGTGCGGATGGCCTTGATGGTACGACCCTTGCGCCCAATAATGCGACCGGCATCTTGCTCGGAGCATGACACCTCGATAAGGGCTCCATCCTCACGATCCGTTACATCAAGAGAAATGGCATCCTCGTTATCAACAAGGCCGCACACTATGTATTCAACAAGGTCGGCAACCTTATCGGAAGGCATTTCTGCAAGCGATTCAGAGGTGGTATCCGTTACAGATTCAATAGTATCTGCCACGGTTTACTCAGCTTCTGCTTCAGGAGCATCTGCAGAAGCCTCTGCCGCTGCAGCTTCTTCTGCGGCAGCCTCAGCAGCGGCGGCAGCTTTAGCCTGAGCCTTCTTGGAAAGTTTTGCCTTCTTTTCCACAACGGGAGCGCCATTGCGAACAATCTCTACCAAGTGAGAAACAGTGTTTGAAGGCTGAGCGCCCTTTGAAATCCACTCATCGACCTTCTCGAGGTTGATGTCAATCGTCTTGGGGTTGGTCAGTGGATTGTAGCGACCAATCTCCTCAATATAGCGACCATCGCGAGGCATACGGCCATCGGCGACGACAACACGATAGTACGGACGCTTTTTGGCACCGTGACGGGCCAGACGAATCTTAACTGCCAATGAAAACTCCTTCAGTCAAGCGGTGCATCGGTTGGATTGATTGGCTGCACCGCAAAGCCATAAACGCTTTACTAGTTTACAGCAATGCGTTCACCTCGCAAGATATATTTTTAACCTCGCAAAATGTGCACGTTTTTCAGATAGCGAAACATTTGTTCCGTTTTATTCTAAATGTACTATACTAGCTGTATGAATATGCACTCCGACATATCTTGTTCTCACGCATCTCCTGCGGGTGACACCTCGCCGTTTGACAAAAATATCTGGCAAGGTGCCGCCATCGGCCTTCTGGATTTGGATGCTTTTTTTGCGTCGGTCGAGCAACTCGACCATCCTAAGTGGCGCGGCAAGCCTGTTATTGTCGGCGGATCTCCCGATAAGCGCGGCGTTGTATCAACGGCTTCATACGAAGCGCGAAAGTTCGGCGTTCATTCCGCAATGCCTTCTCTTACCGCTCAAAAGCTCTGCCCCAAAGCCATTTGGACGTCCGGAAACTACAGACGGTATCAAGAGATGAGCAAAGCCGTGATGGATATCCTGAGCAGTGAGACTCCTCTTGTAGAACAGGTATCTATTGACGAGGCGTTTTTTGACATTACGCCCGGTCGGTATTCTCACGAGAGTCCCGTACATATCTGTCAGCGCATCCAATGCCGCGTTGCTGAACTGGGAGTAACCTGCTCAATCGGCATTGGCTGCAATAAGACCGTAGCAAAAATTGCGTCTGAGCGCGAGAAACCCCGTGGACTCACCGTTGTCGTTCCCGGAAGCGAGCAAAGGTTTCTCGCTCCGCTGCCGATTGAAGCCATGAGCGGCATCGGCCCCTCAACCGCGCGAAAACTGCATTCACGCGGCATTAAAACGTTGGGTCAGCTCTCGCGTGCCGATGTCTTACAAATGGAAAGTTTATTTGGTATCGCCGGACCGCGTCTTGTCATACGAGCCTCCGGTCGTGAGGTTTCCCACGTACGAGAAGCGGCCTGCCCTCGTGAAGTAAAGTCGATTTCCAATGAGCGTACCTTTGATACGGATCTTACCGATGAGCATGAAATACGCGCCGCAATCAAACATATATGTGGAATCGTAGGCAGAAGACTAAGAAAGAAGCATCTCAAGGGGCATACGGTCACCCTCAAAATAAAAAACTCGGTTACCTCTTCGCATACCGCGCAAAGAACGCTCGATATTAGAACGGATCAAGAAGATGAATTTAGCGACGTTGCCGAAGAGCTTCTCGGTGAAGTGTGGCATTTTGGCCAGCCCGTGCGTCTGATTGGTGTCGGTATAAGCGGATTTTCCGAAGTTTATATAAAGCCTACTCAGCCAACTCTTTTTGACGAGAATACCTTTGACGATACGAATGCCTCTCAACATCCCCGTGCGCGCACACTTCCTCACCGTCCTTCTCTTTCCGCAGTTACCGATGCTTTGAAAGACAAATACGGAGCCGATGCCGTGCGATTTGGCCGTGATCTTCGTTTTGAAGGCCGTGTCTCGGACACAATGCCTACCGGTAAAGACAATACGTAGGCTACAGGGCACCTTCAAGGTCAAGTTTTACCTGAGGTGCTTGCGCCCATAGATGTTCAAGACGGTAGTAATCCCTTGTCTCAGGTTGAAATACGTGTACTACCACTGAGCCAAAGTCAACAAGTATCCACTTCAGATTTGCCCGACCTTCAGTTGAAAGAGGGTTGATTCCGGTATTTTTGCGGACCTTCTCGCGCACCTCGTCCACAATGGCGTCAACCATGGGAGCATTATCACCGGTACAGATAACAAAGTAATCACAGACGTCGCTGAGCTCAGTAAGGTCCAATACGCAAATATCGTGCGCTTTTTTATCGTCTGCCGCAGTGGCTGCAATTGTCGCAAGTTCAAATGGGGTTACTGACATGTACGCTCCAAATCCTTTCAATCAACAAGAACTACTCGTATGCGCCTTAATGCTGTTCTTTGGCGTGTGTGTTTTCTATCATGGCGTTATATATGGCAACGGACTTTGGATAGAGATATTTTCTCGATGCTACCACATACGATAAGGTCTCCATAAAACTTGTCTGATAGAGCTCGTCCAAAGAGGCGCCTTTCTTAAAAAGGTTTCTCACCTGCGCAATACCGGAAAACTCAGGACGTCCCGGCTCGATAAGATCGGCAACATAGACAATTTTATCCAAATCCGACATTTTAAGGTCGGCGGTTGTGTGCCTGGAAATAGCGCCGAGAACCTCTTGCGGAAGCCATGGATAGTACTTTGGCAACTCGCATGCGGCAAGAGGTCCGTGGATGAGACCCGCAACGTTTTGATATGGAGCGCCCTCCATATCAAGCTTGCACGCGCGTGCACGTGCAAGAGTTTCCTTTGTTGAAAGAACTTTGTCCCAGTCATGTAAAATGCCGGCAATACGCGCATAAAAAGGATTGGCGTCATAGACAAGTGCCATCGTTTCAGCCATATGGCCCACCGAAATGCTGTGGGCAAACCGTTTGGGTTTAATCTCATACATATGGGTATGCAGATCACCCTCAAGCCGGTCTATGACCTTTTGCTGCTCGGGTGTATATGAAGGTGTTATGAACGTAATGCTACTTTGGCTCAAGAGCGCTCCCCTCGTGCCGTAAGAGGCGTTGAATCTGCTCCATATAAGCCATGCTTGTGTACATAGCCGGCAACGCTATCCGGTGTCAGATAGCGCAGGCTCTGCGCCTGTGCCACGCGCCTGCGGAGATAGCTCGAAGAAATCGCCAATGCCGGAACCTCTAAGTAGGTAACGTCAAAATCATAAGACGATGCTTCAAGCGCACTTCTCGCCCCTTCAAGATTGTAACCGGGTCGAGTTGCCGCAACAAAATGAGCAAGACGCGCCACCTTACCCGTGTCCTTCCAGGAAATAATGCTCGCGATGGCATCGGCACCGGTTATGAAGTAAAACTCCACGTTTTTTGGATAGAGATCCCTCAGACGGGAAAGCGTTTCTGCCGTATACGTGATGCCCTGGTGGTCAATCTCAAAACGCGTTGAAACAAAGTGCGGGTTATCTGAGGTTGCAAGCAGTGTCATGGCATAGCGATCCTCGGCAGCGGAAACCGGTTGATTTTGCTTAAACGCAGGTTTTCCTGCCGGCATAAACACCACAACATCAAGATTAAGTTCATCAAAAGCTGTCTCAGCCGCTACGAGGTGTCCGTAGTGGATGGGATCAAACGTACCGCCCATGATGCCCATCCGATACGTTCTTGATGCATCGGAGCCCAAATGAGGAAGGCCGGGAAGTATGTGAGGTACCTCAGACATATCAATCCTTGTCTACGACGGTAACGTCAGAATCATCCAGCGTCTCAGAAAGAGAGGTTGCATCCGAGGGGACTTCTTCTTCCTCGTCAATTTCTTGTGCACCCGCAGCTTCAAAGCTAAAGGCAAAACCGAGAATACGGATTTCATCGCCATTGCGAGCGCCTGCCTTTATAAGCTGGTCGTCAAGGCCTATACGGTCAAACCTGTGCTGTAAATACGCAACGGCCTCATCATTATCCCAGTCGGTTTGAATGACCATACGCTCAATCGCGGTGCCTGAAACACGCCATACGTGGCGCTCTTCTCGCTCAATCGTGAGGTGATTGTCGCGACGCTTACGAAGGCTCTCCCAAAACTCCGAGCGGTCTTCCGTAGGCTCTGTGAGCGCCAGCTCCTGACGAAGTTCGGCGACGGTAGAGGCACACCAAACAACCAACTCATCAAGATTTTGTCCGGTAACCGTAGAGATTGCAAAGAATTGGTGACCGTCCGCCTCTGCCATACGGCGAAGCTCCTCTACCTTCTCTTCCGTGTTTGGCATGTCGCATTTGTTTGCGAGAACAACCATCGGGCGCCGGGACAGTTCGGGCGCATACGCCTCAAGCTCACGGTTGATAATGCGATAGTCGTCAATAGGATCTCGTCCCTCAAAGCCACCGGTTACGTCAACCATATGGGCGAGCAAAGCAGTCCGCTCAATATGGCGCAAAAATTGATGTCCAAGCCCTTTGCCCTCGCTTGCGCCTTCGATAAGCCCGGGAATGTCGGCGCATACGAATGACTGTCCGTCTTTTGCGCGCACGACACCAAGATTTGGTATCAGCGTCGTAAACGGATAGTCGGCGATTTTTGGCCGGGCTGCGCTGATACGGGCAATGAGGGAGCTCTTCCCTACGGAAGGCATCCCGACAAGAGCAACGTCGGCCATAAGTTTCATTTCAAGTTCAATCCAGTGATCTTGGGCCGGCTCACCCTTCTCAGCAAAGGCGGGAGCACGGCGCACTGAGGTTACAAAGTGCGTATTGCCGAGGCCTCCCCTGCCGCCTGACGCGACAATCACGCGCTCATGCGGAGACGTGAGATCTGCAATTTCATAGAGGGGCTCTTGCGTTGTTGGATCAAGCTCGCGCACAACCGTACCAAGCGGCACGCGAAGCTCAAGGTCCGCGCCGTCCGCACCGTGCCTGCGGGCGCCTTTCCCGTGTATGCCTCGTGCGGCTTTAAAGTGATGCTTATATCGGTAATCAATAAGCGACGAAAGCTGTGGATCGGCGACAACGACAACATTGCCTCCATGTCCGCCGTCTCCGCCGTCAGGTCCGCCTTTGGGGACGAATGCCTCACGCCGAAACGACATACAACCGGCACCGCCGTCGCCACCCTTGACATTAATATGGCATAAATCCGTAAATGTATCCACAAAGCCTCCTCTTAAGCAGCTTATATGGTACGCGAAACGTCAACGTCCTGTAAACGAAATGCTCGATTTGTGATGATTTAAAGCTACCAAAGAGCTATCGCGATAAGCACTACAAATCCTAAAAGAAGGACTGCAATATCAGAGAGTTGCATGGGATAGCGCTTAAGTGAAGACTTTCTTGTACGCAAATAAAAGCCTCGCTGCTCCGCCGAAAGCGCAGTAGCGTCTGCTTTTTTCACCGATGAGACTATCAAAGGAACGATGAAGGGAAGCTGCAGTTGGAGCCGGCGAAAGGGATTTTTGGAGTCAAATTCAATGCCGCGCGCCGTCTGTGCTTCTTTTATTTTCGTCATTTCCTGCAAAAATATCGGAACAAAACGCAGTGCGGTTGTGACGGTAAACGCATAGCGGTACGGAATGTGCAAAACCTCCACACACGCACCGGTAAGGTCTTCCATACGAGTAAGGGCAAGCATCGAGAGCAACGGAAGCGCCAGGGCAATGGTTCTCAAAGCCACGTTTCCTGCCGTTATAAGACCTTGGTCGGTAATGAAATACCACACGGGCTCTCCCGATCGTGCAATGAGAGCCTGAACCACAAACATGAAGGCGCCGATAACGCTAAATGCTCCCAGAAGCTTAAGCGCTTTTTTAGCGTTACCCGAGATGATGTTGATGAAAAGTGTCAATATGATGACAAAGCAAATCGCCGGGAAGTTGGGTGCAAGGATACCTGCCGCAAAAAGTTCAATGGCGAGAAATACCTTGGTGATTGGATTTGCCTTATGAAGAAAGCTTGAGCCTTCGGTATAGTCAATCACGCTATTTGTCATTCGGCATCTCCTCGAACGTATCCGTAGTCGCCTGATTTTGTCTGCGGTTTTTCTGGGCATGTTCTGCAGTGGCCGCTTCAACAAAACGAGCGGCTGCCGAGCGATTCTTGGCATCACGTACAATACGCTCGGTCATTTTTGCTATCTCGGATACCTTGGTAAGACCGGTATAGGCAGGATCAACATGTCTAGAAAGAACACGGGCAACCTGCGTTACCTGTGGGGGCATAACCGCAGCCGCTCTCATAATATCGTCTTGGGCAAATACGTCAGCGAGCGGGCCGTCGGCAATGATTGAGCCTTGCGTCATAACTATCAGGCGAGTGGCAAAATCGGAAACCACTTCCATGTCATGACACACCATAAGAACCGCACAGCCCTTCTCGCGAAGCTCTTCAACGGCTTGCATGACAACCATGCATTCCTTATAGTCAAGTCCGCAGGTAGGCTCATCCAAAATGAGTATGTCCGGCTCGCAAACCACCACGGAGGCCAGAGCAACAATCTGGCGCTGGCCGCGCGAAAGCAAAAACGGAGATGCCTCCGGATCAAGATTGAAGTGCTCAAGGGTCTTATGCGCGCGCTCGGTGGCTTCTTTGGAAGCGATACCTTTGAGCTCAAGACCAAAAGCCACTTCTTCAAGTACGGTCTCTTTGCAAATTTGATAATCAGGATTTTGGAACAGCGTACTCACATGACGTGCGATTTCGCTGATTTTTTTGGATTTAGTTGAAGATCCCATAATGAGCACGTCTCCGTCTTGCGGACGAAGAAGACCATTAACCAGCTTGGTAACCGTTGTTTTACCGGCGCCGTTTTGTCCGATAAGAGCCACAAGCTCACCGGGCTCAACCGTAAACGTAATGTGGTTGACGCCATCGTTGCTCACGTCGTAGCGAAACGATACGTCAATCACCTCAAGCGAAGGAGCCTTCTCTTGAGTTTCTGTCGATATTCTTCCAAAAGGTCCTGTGGCAGACGCCATAACGGGACCATCAATAACCGGCAAATAGGATGGTTGAAGTGCGTCTTTTTGGATGTGGTTTTCTATATGAAGCGGAGTTTCGTACGTAACGTTTCTACTCTCCCCCACAATACAGCCGATAGAAGCGCAGGTATCACGAACGCTGAGCGAGACGTTCTTTTGGCTTGAAAGACCAAGTTTGTAAAGGTAGTTTGAAATGCGGGCCGTACGAGGACTATCAACACCCAACTCCCTGAGCTCCGCAGAATGAGAAAATACCTCCTCGGGACTTCCTTCATCTGCAATTTTTCCATCTGCCAGCACCAACATACGAGAGCAGAATTCGGCGAGAAGCGCAACTTTTTGCTCCACTACTACAATCGTAATGCCTTTGGAACGGTTAAGCTGGGCAAGCGTTTCAAACACCGCCTGTGATGATACGGGATCAAGTGCCGCCGTAGGTTCATCAAGCACCATAACCTCCGGCTGAAGCGCCATGATTGCGGCAATGGCCACACGTTGCTTTTGCCCTCCGGAAAGCGTTGCAATTTCTCTATACCGCAAGCTCTCTATACCTACGGCCTCTATCGCAAAGTCAAGACGTTCCATAATGCACTCATGCGGAACTCCAAAATTCTCAAGTCCGTAGAGCAGCTCATCTTCAACAATGGTAGCAACCATCTGAGCGTCAATGTCTTGCAGAATAAGGCCCACAAGGCGTGAGATATCCGTTAAGGTCATCTCGCAGGTATCATGTCCCTCAACAAGAACGGCACCGTAGAACGTTCCCTGATAGTGATGCGGGATAGCTCCGGACATCAATGAGGTAAGGGTTGTCTTGCCTGCTCCGGAAGGCCCGATAATGCCAAGAAACTCGCCTTTGTTAAGCTTAAAGTCTATATCTGAGAGTGCGGGAGTTTTGCCATTTGGATAGCAAAACACTACATTTTGAAAATCAAGTACGGGCTGCATGTTCTTCTCGCCATCCATTGGTTCGTTTAAGGTTGTTTTTCCGACGGCACTTTGAGTGTATACAAGAATCGCGTGCCAGCCAACGAGAATTTGGTGGCACGCAAGTTTTTTGTAAAAAACTCAATTTCTAGCATTTGGTATCGACTGAGGTTCACAAAATAGACCGGGATTTTTTAAAAGCTATTGGTGGTTTGTAACTTGCGTAAGCGGAGCTGCAAGCGCCTGTACCACAATGGCGTTGAAGAGCGCCGTACCCAAGATAACGGGAACCATGACTAAAAACAGATCAAAGCCGGCATGTTTTGCGGGAATGGCAATGGCGGCAAAAATAAGACCGGAGACAGTAGTGGTAACAAAAGAGCCGACAAAAGGCATGATCTTGCTTTTTGCAAATGAACCTGAAACAAATGCAAACATGACGAGCGCCGCAATAGGCTCGGCAACAAGGTCGGCTCCGGGAAGAGATGTGGTAATTTGTATGACCGCGCCAGCGATAAGCCCAATGATAATGGACTGAACCGCACGAGGCTTAAGCACTATGATTGCAAGGCAAAATGACGCGATAACAAACTCCGGTCCAATACCAATGGCGCTGATTGCCTTTCCTACGGTGAGATCAAGAATCAACCCGGCTGCGATAAGTACTGCTACGGTTACCAGCGATGTCACATCAAGGGCACCCTGAGACTTTGTTTGGGCAACCGTGCGGGGTTGGACAGGTGTAGAGTCGGAAGTAGAAGTAGAAGTGGAAGTGAAGTCCTTGTGTTCGGATGACATGGATATATCCTTTCACGAATGATTAAAGAAGGTCTGATACAAAGTAAAAAAACAAATTCATAATAAAAAGCCCCGGTCTTTCCGGGAGCCCTTGTACGAGATATACAGCAAAAATGACTCACCATCGACCGAAGGAAGACCAATTGTGCCACCACCACTGTGTGTGAGAAGTTGTTGTAAGACCGTGTTTCATGTGTCCTCCTTCCAAAAACCTATTGAATGTATTTAAGGATAACAGGGACGGATTTGATACGCCAGCCAAAATAAAACTTGAAACAATTCCGAAACGTAAGGCGTACATGTGGGCGTCATAAAACACGTCACAAAAAAGGAGCCCCGAAGGGCTCCTTGTGTATACCGATATAACGTATGGTGAGCTTATGCCTTGGCCTCAACGACATTGACAACGTGCTTAACGCCCTGCTTAAACTCAACAACTCCGTCAACGAGTGCAAAGAGGGTATCATCTTTGCCACGTCCTACATTGACACCTGGGGTAATGTGGGTGCCACGCTGACGAACAATGATCTGACCAGCCTTAATAGACTGACCACCGTAAATTTTGGTGCCAAGGCGTTGCGCCTGGGAATCGCGGCCGTTACGAGATGAGCCGAGACCTTTCTTGTGTGCCATAAGTACTACCTGCCTATCTTAGAAGTGGTTGGTATCAGAAATTGTTGTAGTAACAATATACAAAAAACCAAACCGATTTTACTCAGCGGACTCGTCGGTTGTTTTAGTTGCGGCCTTGCGAGTAGTGGGAAGAGATGTCACTTTCAGCTTGGTAAGCTGCTGACGGTGGCCGTTAGTACGACGATAACGCTTACGCTTATGAAGCTTGAACACAAGAACCTTCTGATCTTTGAACTGCTCAAGGACTTCGCACGTTACCTTTTTAGAAGAAAGCGTTTTAGAATCAACGATGGTCTTCTTGCCATCGTTAAGCATAAGAACATCAAGCTTAACCTTATCGCCAACCTGAGCATCAAGCTTCTCGACAGCGATAACATCATCTTTGGCAACTTTGTACTGCTTGCCGCCAGTTGCTACGATTGCGTACATGTATGTAACCCTTCATTGCCGGATCTTGCAACGATTATTTGAACACTGGTTTCCAAAGCCCGAGCAAAGGCTTTCAGACCGTGACCTGTGGCATTCGCGGGAAACGTATCGATGCCCCATGTCCCTCGGCGAGAAATACAGCTCAAAGCAGTTTAGCACAAAACTGTGAGATTGCCCGATAAAACTATGGATTTTCTATTTTTATCCTTCTACCTGCGGCTGACCCTCAGAGCGTTTTAGAAGCTCAATACGCTCTTTGATGGCGCGTGCGGTTGCCTTCGTGCCAAAATAGCCCAAAGACGCTTTAATGAACCAGCCAAAAACGGGTATTGCACTTGCCATGGAGCGAGCCGCAGATCGATACACAAGACCGGCGCCGATAACGCCGGCAAGTTCCGGAATGCGCTCAATGCGTGAAGTCAGTCCATAGGAAGCGGCGATGTCAAGTGCCAAACGTATCTGTGAGGCAGTCATAAGGGCCATATCGGAGCCGGGAAGCAAACTCACGGCACCGATGGCGGCATTCGTGGCAGCACACTGGGCTACAAGTGATGCAATGCACGTCTCCCGACAAAACGGAAACGACGCGGCAAATGAAACACCCTTATCGGTGGCAGAGCAAAGCCAGGCAGCCAGGCGCTCAAGCAATGCCTCCGATGAGGTGCCTGCAAGAATGGTGATGTATGCAGCCACTTCGGTGGGAACTTGTATCTGCGGAGCTTCAACGGCAGATTCAACGATAATTGCCGTGGGAATTTTGTGCGATGCAAACTCGGCGCACTTCTCGCCCACCTGCCGGCTCCCGCCGGAGAGAAAAAGCACCACATCGGAGGCTTTCATGAGAGAAGTCTGTGCATTTGCCATATCTATGTCGAATACGTTAACGGAGGCGTTGGTGCGCGCGGGAACAAGGGCTTGCCGTAGTGCTTGCACCAGATATGAAGGGCACGTCCGATCTACGAAAACGCTTACGGATACCGCTTCGAACTGGTCAAAATCGCCTCCGAGGCCGTGTACTAAAGAATTGACAATCTTTGCCGTAGATGTACTGTGAGCCATGGCACCCCCTAAGCTGATTTTTGCCGATGTCGCCAGACGGATTGTACAACGCCAACGGCAAGTATCTGCGCAATCATCGAAGTGGAGCCAAAACTGATGAATGGCAGAGGAATACCCGTAATTGGCATGATACCAATGCACATGCCAATATTTTGAAGCATTTGAAACGTCCACATGGCAACACAGCCCACAAGGGTGAGCTTGGCAAAGGGATTGTCAAGGCGCATCGCAAGAAGCACCGTCGAGAAAATCATCCATGCAAAGAGCGCCAGCATAATCAAAGATCCGACGAAACCAAACTCTTCCGCAAAAAGCGCAAATACGAAATCGGTGTGTGCTTCGGGGAGAAAGCGACCGCTTGCCTGGGTGGCATTGCCTGCCCCTTTGCCAAAAAGACCTCCGGACCCAACGGCAATTTTTGCCTGTTGTAGGTTATATCCGTCTCCTGAGGGATCGATTGAAGGATCCACAAATACCGTCAGTCTCTTAATCTGATAGTCCTTTAAGATGTGTGGAATACCCGGGATAAGAGACGTGGCAACAACCAAGGTTACAACCGCAACGAGCAGTATGAACGTTATTGCAATCCACGATTTTTTTGCCCCCGAGCAAATGATGATCGTAGCACCAATGGCCAAAAGAATAAGACCGGTTCCCAAGTCAGGCAAAAGCATAATACAGCCAAAAGGAACGAGAAGCGTGCTGCAGAGTTTGACGTAGTCTTTAAGGGTCTCCACCTTACCGTGATATTCTGCACCCACGGCGGCCATCAGAAAAATAAGACCGATCTTGCCAATTTCGGACGGCTGAAAACGAAGCGGTAAAAAGGGAATTTTGACCCATCCGGTCATACCTTTCGCGGATACACCGAGGCCGGGAACGCGCGGTAAAATCATCAAAAGTGAAACTACCACCAGAAGCAATGTAGACATGTTAGCAAGACTGCGGTAATCATAGCGCCACATCAAAATTGCAACAACTGCACCAATGGCAATACCCGCAAGATGACGTGGGAAGTTTGCCTCGGAGATGTTAAGCGATGCGGTATAGATAACCACAATGCCAATAAGAATCAAAAGACATGCAGGTATGAGCTGTGGCAAATACAAGTTGCCAAGAATGTCCCGCTTACCGTCAGACTTTTTGCCATTGACCGTAAGTCCTTTGGGAGAGCTTATTTTTTTGAAGCGAGAAAACCCTCGCTGTTTGGTAACGGCCGATGTATCAAGTGCCATGGTTCTTCTCGCCTCCTATCGTGAAGCAGTGTCTTTTTGGCCATAAATAGCACCAAAGACATCGCGGACAACATACATTGCGGAGCCTGCACCCGACGGCGCGCAATCGACATTGGCGCAGACGCAATACTTGGGGTTGTCGGCCGGCGCATAACCAACAAACCAACCCACCGGATCGCCTACGGTAATCTGCTGTGCCGTACCGGTCTTACCTTCAACCTGAACGTCAAGACTTGTCCAGTGAGCGGTATAGGCGGGGTCTTCCTCATATACCATGCCATGAAGACCGCGGGTTACAATGTCGTAGTTTGTATCCGACTCTTTACACTCAATGATAGCTTCATTTTTGTATTCGATGACCGAACCATTACCCGAGCGGGCATTGATGCTCTTTAACACATGGGGCTTCCAAATCTGTCCGCGCGTGGCAATGCCCGAATACGCATTTGCCATCTGCAAACACGTAACCAAAAGATCGCCCTGGCCGATGGAAAGGTTGCAGTTGTCTCCGCCCTGCCATGCGCGCGCATCGTCCGGTGAACTTGAGTAGTAGTCCCACTTCCACTTAGCGTCAGGGACTCTGCCGGAGGCCTCTTCGGGCAAATCGATACCGGAGAGCGCACCAAGGCCAAATTTGCGGAAGATTTCCTGCATGCCTTCGGGGTGTTCGTTGTTGTAGAAAAAGCCCTTACCGATCTCATAAAAGACGATGTCGCAGGAGTTGATGATGCCAGTAACAAGGTTAACCGTACCATGGCCGGATAACTTCCAACAGTGCATACCGTATGCCTCACCAAAACCGGTCCAAAAGCCCGTGCAGTACCACGAGGATTCCGGCGTACATACGCCAAAGTCAAGACCGGCAAACGTGGTAAGCGCCTTGATTACGGAACCGGATGGATATTGTCCTGCGATGGCACGATTCATCAGCGGATAATTGGCATCTTCGGACTGTAAACTCTCCCAGTCGGCCGATGAAATGCCACCGACAAAAACGCTTGGTGAGAAGGTCGGGTAGCTTGCCATGGCAATGACTTCACCGTTTGTTACATCAAGGGCAACGACGGATGCCGCTTTGCCCAAAAAGCCTGCCGCACGAGAAACTTTAATTGCATCAACCAGTGCGTCTTCAGCTGCCTTCTGCACCTTTGCATCAATGGTCAAAACAACGTCGGAACCGCTTTGCGGCTCAATGGATGTGCTGTGGTCAAGCACCTGTCCGCTGGCATCAACATAGACGGTCTGCTCGCCACGAACGCCCTGCAGTGCCGATTCGTACTGCAACTCTACCCCGGTTTGACCCACGATATCACCGTGCGCATACACAAAACCACCGTCGGCTGTTTTACTGTTTTCCAGTTGTTCTTGCGTAACCGTGCCGGTATATCCCACGATATGCGCCGCAAGAGTGCCGTTGGGATATGAGCGCTGTGTTCTTTCTTCTATGCTGACACCGTCAAACACGCCCGGATGAGCATAAATGGCAGCTACGACGTGGCGAGAAACATCGATTGCAACGGTACGCAGACTTTGCGCACCCTCCGACGTATCAATGATCTTTCTGTAAACGGCTCTTTTGGGCATGCCAAGCAGATTTGCCAACACCTGCATCTCTACGTCATCATCGGCAACATTGGACTTTGCCACTACCGTTGGGCTTGGACGATTGGTCACAAGTTCCACGCCGTTGCGATCAAGGATACGTCCACGAGGAGCGGCGGTGGTTACCGTTCGGGTGCGATTACTGTCCGCCTGCTTTTGATACTCATCACTCGATACCAACTGCATGGACCAGAGCCGTGCAAACAAGGTGGCAAATACCGCTCCCACGGCTACGCTCAATCCCACAAGCCGTGAAGACAGTGTCTTTTCCGGCGACGCATCGGCTCCGCCGGCCGCACGCGGAGAACCTCCGCCGATATCAAACTTGAAAGGAGAGTTCTTGCGTCCAAATATAAAGTAGACAGTTATGAGTCCGACGGCGATCAAAAGACAGACCGCGAGAATTATCAACGTCATATTCATAGAAACGCTACCTCAGATGCTTAGCTGCGCGTTTTACGCCGCGAAAATTACGTTCTTTTCCCAAGGATGTATTTGAGCTTTGAGAGCGAGAATAGCGATACGCAAATGGTAGAGAAAACACGACCGTCAGGATAATGGTCGGAAACGCAATAAACCCAAGCGCTTCCATGAGATTTGTAGTCTGTCCCAAAATAGACGAAAAAACTTGTTGCACCACTGATATCACAGTAACCGAAATCGTTATTTTCCCAACACTTGATCCAAAGTTTCCGGACAAGCGGTTGTGTACTTCTCGCCCAAGGATATACGACATAACCGTTAAAAGGAGCGCCATCAATCCAATGGGACTTGTGGACGAAAGATCGTAGAGGATTCCCGCAACAAAGCCGCAGATGGTTCCCGTGCGCCCACCTATACTCAAAGCAATCAACATCGCAAAAATACAAGCAAAGTTAGCATGTCCTTGCAAAAGAGCAATGTTTGGAGCAAGTGCAAGCTGAAGAACCAAGCACACTATGGCGAGAAGAACGATGTTGTGCACATCTCTGTTTCTGTCCGTTAGACGCATAATGCTCCCCTAGTCCGTCCGGCTTGTCTGATTGTGCTGGGTGGTATTGGAAGGAGCAGGAAGAGACGTTTGAGCATTGTCATTTGAGGTGGAGTTTGAGGACGAATCAGATTTGTTCTTGTCGTTGCCATCTGATCCTGAGCCTGAACTTGCGCCTGAAGACGTATTTCCTCCCGTATTTTGCGTATCTGCCTCAGCAATGTCTTCTGCCGTTGCCTTTTGTTCTTCGGTAAGAGAAGTAACGACCATGACCTCTTCGTTGTTTGTCACATGCCCGATGGGTTCAACCACAATGGTGTAATACAGAGCACCGGGGTTTGTCTCAACACTCGTTACCTTTCCCAAGGGAAGCCCTTTGGGAAATACGCCGCCCAAACCGCTTGCCACGATGGTATCCCCCACCTTGACCGTTTGGTCCGTGCGGACTTGGTTGAGTGTCAGCTGTCCCGAGGCCGATCCCATCAAAATTCCCTGTGCCCTGCTTGACTGCACCATCGCAGCCACCCCAGAGTGCTCATCGGTGATAAGCCGCACCGTTGAGCTGGTTGGACTGACGGAAATAATCTGTCCGATTGCCGCGGAACTGTCGGTTACCGGCATACCAACCGCAAGTCCGGAGATGGAACCTTTATCTATGGTAATGGTGGAACTCCACGAATCACTCGATCCGGAAATTACGCGCGCACCCGTGGATTTGAGGTTGTATGTATTTTGAAGATCGAGAAGCCCTTGCAGTCTCTGCACGGACGTATTGGCTTCTTCAAGCTCTGCGTTACGGGAACGAAGCTGCTCGTTCTCTTCACGGAGCTGCGTCAGTGTTTCCTGGTTTGCTGTCAGGTTCACAAAGATATTGCCGACTCCTTGGAAAGGAGCGGTCACTGCAGAGCCGATAACGCGAATGGGCATGGTGATGGTATTAAAGCCCCCACGGACCATCGCAATCGGTCCCGTCTCACCAAGGCGTACCCCTACCGTCAGAAGCACGGCAGATAGAATCGACAGGATGATAAACGTCCTACCGCCGGTATGCTTTGTTGAATTGTCTTTGAGGCCGGATGAGAGTCCTCTTGCTCCGTTAGTAAACGGCATTCCTATTGGCCTGCGCTTTGAACAAACCCACCGGAAAGAGCATTGGCTTCAAGTACTTTTGCGCAGCCGGTAACAACATTTTCAAGAGCGGTAGGGCTCACGTTAACCGGAACTCCTGTTTCTTCACGAAGCCGCTGATCAAGGCCGCGGAGTAATCCGCCGCCGCCGGTAAGAAGGATACCGTAATACATCAGATCGGACGCCAAATCAGGCGGCGTAACATCGAGAGCATCTTTTACTGCTTTGGTGACCTCATCAAGCGGGCGATCCAAAGCGCGACGAATCTCTTCCGACTCAATACGAACCGTTTTAGGAAGACCGCTCATGACATCGCGGCCGTTTACCTCAACGTCAAGCTCTTCCGCCAAAGGTGCCGCAGAGCCAACTTTGATTTTGATGTCCTCCGCGGTGCGCTCTCCGATTGAAAGGTTATATGCATCACGTACGTGCTCAAGAATCGTTTGATCAAATTCATCGCCTGCGGTACGGATTGACTGCGAGACAACAATGCCTCCCATGGAGATGACCGCTACCTCGGTCGTACCGCCGCCGATGTCAACAACCATGGATCCCGTAGGATCTTCAATGGGAAGATCGGCACCGATCGCAGCCGCCATAGGCTCTTCAATAAGATATGCCTGACGAGCACCCGCCTGGATGGTTGCCTCAAAGACGGCGCGCTTCTCGACAGACGTAACGCCTGAAGGAACACACACAACGACACGCGGCCGCGGCGACCACGGATATTTGCGTTCGCGCGCCTTCTCAATGAAGTACCGAAGCATCACTTCGGTGACGTCAAAGTCTGCAATAACGCCATCTTTGAGTGGGCGTTCGGCAATGATTGAGCCGGGTGTACGACCAATCATGCGTTTTGCATCTGCACCTACTGCCAAAACGCGACTCTCGCTCTTGTCGATAGCAACAACAGAAGGTTCGTTAATGACAATGCCCTGGCCGCGGACGGCAACCAGCGTGTTTGCGGTTCCCAAGTCAATTGCGAGGTCTCCGCCGTATTCTCCGAAGAGCGAATCGAAGATAGACATGGTTTCCAATCATCTATCGGATGGTTTGTGCATCCGGTTCTTTCCCAACAGTGTCTCTAGTGTAACGCTCAGCCGTTCCGCATGCACGGGACGGCTGAGAAGTTCACAACTTAGTTAGATGAATGAGATGAATTCGAGTTGTTCTCTGTTTGTGTTGTCTGCGTAGACTGTGTCTGACCGGTTTGCGTTGTCTGTGTTTGCTCGGTGTTTGTGGTTCCGGACTGAGACTGTGTTTGAGTCTGGCCATTTGTTTGCTGATTGTTGTCCGTCTGCTGCTGACCATTTGTTTGGGTATTGCTTGTCTGCTGCTGACCGTTGCTTGGTACATAGTTGGTTACAACGTCTGAGACCTTCCAGCCAATACCGTCGCGTACAAGTGCAATGGTGTACTCAATGTTGCCGTTACTTCCCGTATTAACCGTAACGTGTGCCGTTGAGGTTGTCGCCGTCTTAGTGAGGTCGGAAATGGTGGGAGTGCCCGAGGACGGCAGCGTATTGCTAATCTCCTGCACCTTTTTGTCATCAACAGTGCCGGTAATATACTGCTTGATATTTCCGCTGGTACCCTGTGCTTTGGCGGAGAAAATGCCTTCTATCACTGATTGCTGAGTCGGCCAGCCATATCCTTGCGTATAGGCAAAGACACCGCCTCCGCAAAGCGCCGCAAGAAGAATTAAGATGACAAGGAAAACCTTAAGTCCGGTATGTCGGTGTTTACGACGAACTTTTCTGTCTTTTTTATCCTGCGCAAGAATGTCTTCCTCGGAAAGCGAGAAGAACCCGGTGTCTTCCGCAGAAGGAATAAGTTCACCGGATTCACCCATGGGATCAAGCGGATCGTAATTACCGTATCCTGCAGCCTGCAAGAATGCATCGGTCTCGGAAGGCTTACGGGAGCGGATCCTTGCAACGGCGTTCTGCGCAGCTTCATATGCGGCTCGCGCGTCATCTGGCATGACAAAGGAAGCATCGGAAGTTGCGTGTGAAAATGCATCCACAGCCTCGGACATACGGTTGGCCGCCACATAGGCAAGACCAAGCTCACAGTAAACTTCAGCCTGGCTCTCAAGGGGTGTCAGAAAATCAAGCGCGGTACGATATGCCTCAACGGCATCAACCGGACGGCCAAGCCCCATGAAGCTCTTACCCAGGCTCCGAAGAGCTCCTGAGGGATGTGGATTTGCTTCGTCAACCGCGGCATTACGATACGCAATACCGGCATTTCTCGTGTCTCCAAGCTGCTCATACGCTGAGCCCAAAGCAAGATAGGCCTTGTATGGGGTGAGATATGACGGATCTTGAACGGCCTTTGAAAGTACGTCAATGGCGTTTTGCGTCCGACCGGCAGCCAAAAGAGCGCGACCTCTATTTGTGAGAAGAGCGCCAACTTTTCCGTATGCCACGTCTTCAAGTGCCGAGTTGTATGCATATGCTGCGGATTCAAACTGACCCAGCTTCATGTATGCATTGCCAAGTAGATGGTCAACTTCACCGTTCTTCTCGCCAGCTTCTTTTACCTGACCAAGCTGCGTCACGGCTCGTAACCAATCACCTGACTGATAGGCAGCCTTTCCTTGTTCATATGCCTGCTGTTTCACGGTTTCCTCCAACTTTATCATCTATGCAAAAGAATTATGCGGCCTCAATACGAACGGAATGCAGTACATCTCCTGCTCGAAGTTCAGCGATAACGGCTTTACCTTCAAGCGTCTTACCAAAGACAGTGTATCCTGAATCCAATCCGTGCTGAGATCCAAGACAGAAGTAAAACTGAGAGCCCGCAGAATCCGGATCAGAAGAGCGAGCCATTGCAAGAGCTCCATCGTCATGCAAATTATGAGGATTGCTGGCAAACTCAGCTTTAATGCGATACCCCGGACCTCCGGTTCCCGGAATTCCATCCGCACCCGGACGACCTGCGGCTACATCGGCTGGGTTCATCTCACGCGTGTAAGGATCTCCTCCTTGGATGACAAACCCCGGAACATAGCGGTGAAACTTTGTATCGTCATAAAAGCCCGACTCAGCAAGTTCGCAAAAATTTGCAACATGAATTGGCGCACCTACACCGTCAAGCCGGACACGAATGGTGCCCTTTGAAGTATCGAAGACCGCTATCTCCGTGCCGGTAACGTGACGTTTTGGGGTATAAAGCGGATCAAGCCCAAAGCCCATGTTTTGTCCTCCTGCCTTCCACACTATGGTGGAAACATGTCATAACTTTGTTATTTTAGCAGTTGTCAACAGTTTTCATAGTTTCGGCAAACAAAACGATGGCATTTATTGTTTTTTTGTGGGTTTCCAAGAATCGTAATTCTTCTCGAAGAGCTGCTGATATTCACTTTTTCCGGACGCATCGCGCATACCGTCTACCGGTTCTAAAATTCGGTCTTTGGCACTCTTTGGGTCTTCGGCGGCAAGTGAAAGACTCCAGCCTTTCTCAAGTGCGTCCGAACGGTTGCGCAGCCAATTGCCCAATTTGGCAAGATTGTCCAGTTGGGTTCTATACACACCGGCCGCGTCATCAATGTTATTGATATCGTCAATTAAATTACTGATTTCGAGAGCCGTTTGCTGAGCGTCATCTGCGGCTTTCTGTCGATCTTCTTTTGAGGCGCTAATGGCAACGGTATCAAAGGTAGCCTCATTGCTGTTCAAGCGCTCTTCAAGCTCGGATAATTTCTTGTAATCCGCTTCCATCGCGTCAAATGAAGGGTCGCTGTCGGTACTTGGAGCTGACGTATCACTATTATCTTGACCCTTAAGCTTTTCAACGACACCCGGAAATCCCTGTTTTGAAAGATCGGTACCCTGTATTGTTTTTTCTTCATTACCAGAAGGATCCCATGGATGCGTGATGAAGAGCACGCTGCCTCCCACCACGATAAGAGCCAGGATTGCCGTAAAAACAACGACACGTAAACCGGGCATACCTTCGGCCCTTTCACTGTCTCCGTTGTGGGAAGGCTCTGAAGGAATGGCACTTTCAAAACGAGGTGCCGGCTGCCGTTCATTGAGAGTTACCACGGCAGTGGAATCGGGATCGAGTGTATGTGTGCCATCAAATTCAGACGTTGTTTTGGCAAAAGTTTCAGACGCGTGCGGATCTGGGCTTTCCTGAGCAGAGATGTTCTTCTCGCCGGATGCTCCATCTGCACCTAAAACGGTTACTTTTCCCCGCTTGGTTCCATATAACTCTTCTTCTATCTCAGGAAGTCGAAGGTTTCTTTGCGGGCGAATTGGATTGGGAGCGGTACTTTGACGGAGTGCTTTAGGAAGCGGCACACCACACTTAGGACACAGCTCCATATCCTTTTCCACAAGTGCTCCGCAATGCGGGCACCACTGTGCATCCGTTACGGGGATTCGCTGCGTATGGCCAAAATCCGCATGGCAATGCGGGCACTTTGGTGTTCCGTCAGGAACAATGGCTCCGCATTTTGGACAACGCATACGCTCCCCTTTCCGTGTAATCGTCTCAGCTATAGTACTCTTTATGCATCGCTTGGCGTATGCATATTATTTTTCCCACCAAAAACACGAACAAAAACTGCAAATATCCGACTTTGATTGCTGCGATCTTGAAGGAAGGTATAGAGTCGATTGAAAATACAAAGTGAGACGAGAAGTGCAAGAGCGAGAAGTCCATACACATTGGGCATCAGCCAGACAATGCGGAAAAACGATCTAAAAACCGTACATCCCAATATAACCATCAAGCTCACTGCGGCAAGTAAAGTTCTACGGAGCGTATTGAGCGGAAGCGAAATGCGATAAATGAGCAAAACTCCAATAACTCCGGTCACCATAAGGCAGACCGTGGATACCTCAGCACGCGATACCCCCATCAGGCGTCCGCATACAATGGCCAGCGCCAAAGAAACGGTAATTGCCGCCGAAGCAGGAAGTGAACGTTTGAGTACGTTTTTGAGAAAGTTGCCCTGTACGCGATCGTGATTCGCTTCAAGCGCAAGCACGAAAGACGGAAATCCCACTGTTGCAAAGGAGAGAAGAGACATCTGAATAGGAATAAACGGATACGGCGGCATAATGATGCAAAAAAGAGCAAGTGCTGCAGTAAATACCGTTTTTACCAAGAAAAGTGATGCAGAACGCTGCAGGTTATTGATTGAGCGCCGTCCTTCTGCCACAACCTCAGGCATATGAGCAAAATCGTTGTCAACCAAAACAATCTCGGAAACATTTCGAGCCGCAGCAGATCCTGATGCCATGGATATTGAACAATCCGATTCTCTCAGCGCGAGAATGTCATTTACGCCATCACCCGTCATTGCTACCGTATGCCCCTCAGCCTGGAGTGCCTGCACCAAAAGACGCTTTTGCTGCGGGGTGACCCGGCCAAATACGTGAGCGGTTGCAACCGCGTGCGCAATGTCCTTCTCGTCTTTCAGTGTTGTCGCATCGACCCACGCATCCGCATGAGGAATGCAGGCTCGCCGTGCAATGGCAGCAACGGTACGTGGATCATCACCGGAAATAACGCGCAGGTCAACTCCTTGCTGTATGAAGTATTGGATTGTTTCCGGAGCGGTTTGTCTGATCTGGTCTTGGATACCGACAAAACCCAAGAGTTGCGGCGTGCCAATAATGGCGTTGTCTTCAGATATGCCCTCCACCCGGCACACCACAAGCACGCGTTCAAGTTCATCGAAGATACCCGACGCGAGAGAGCGCTGTGCAACCTCCGGGTTCATAATAAACTGAGCCGCACCCATAACATAACATATACCATCATCCGTTATGCAACCTGAATATTTACGTGCCGAGGTAAACGGAATGGCGCGAGAAATACGTGGAGGCCGTACATCATGCGCCGCAAGATGGGTAAGGATTGCCTGAGCGGTGTCGTTCGCATCATGCCTATTGGCATCCGTAATGGCGGCGAGTGCCTCTATGACATGTGAGACATCCGATTGAGGGTTTAGGTCAGCGTCAACTATATGAGCAACTTCCATATTTCCCGTAGTAATTGTTCCGGTCTTATCCAAACAGAGCGTATCAATGCGGGCAAGCGTCTCAATGCAGTACGTTTGTTGGATAAGCACTTTCTTAAACGCAAGACGGGCGGTGGCAATGGCCAAAACCGAAGAGGTCAGAAGTACCAAACCCTGCGGAATCATACCGATAACGGCGGCAACCGAAGATAAGATGGCGGCAGAAACATCGTTTGGTGCGTGCAGGTAGGTACGCAAAAAAAGCCCTATTCCAAGCGGTATCAGGGCAATTGAACCTGTGCGGATGATTGAGTTAACCGTCTGCATAATTTCTGAATTTATGGGTTTAACGTATTTTGCTTCGGCATTAATACGTGCGGCATAACCATCCTGTCCCACACGTGTGATGCAAGCCACTAAACTGCCTGAATCTATGAAGCTTCCACTGAGGAGTTCGTCTCCTTGTTTCTTCTCGACAGGCTTACTCTCACCCGTAAGCAGGCTTTCGTCAATCGTCGGTAATCCTTCAACCAATGTGCAATCAGCCGGAACCTGGTCTCCCGTACGAAGCCGAATGAGATCATCCACTACAAGTTCAGAGGGAGCTATGGCCTTATCATGACCATTGCGAATAACCGTCACATTTTGAGCCGCTAAAAGGCTCAGGCGGTCTACCATGAGCTTGGCGCGCACCTCTTGTACGATACCAATCAACAAATTTGCAAAAACTACCACCATAAAAAGGACGTTTCGCAACTCACCCGTTAGAAGCACTAAACATGCCATCGCAATGTTTACTACGTTAAAAAGCGTTAGTGCATTGTCTTTAATGATGGCAGGAATAGACTTTGTTTTTACATCTGTATTGGTATTGACGCGACCATCTGCAACCCGTTTGGCAACTTCTGTTGAACTTAAACCTTGTAAAGTTACGCTATCCTGCTCTTTTGTAGCGTTTATCATCATTCTCCAGCCAAAATTTGGCACGTATCTCAAGGCATATATGCCAGGCCAGCACTTCTTGTCAGCATGAATGCAGCAGATATCAGTGCTTCATACATGGTGACCCCGGTGGGGCTCGAACCCACGACCTTTTGCTCCGGAGGCAAACGCTCTCATCCACTGAGCTACGGGGCCATGGTTGGTAAGTATAGCGAGCATCCCTACCCTAATTCAAGTTGAAAATTTATACGCACAAGATACTCACCATGTTAGACTCACTACAACACACGCTAAAGCACAAGATGAGGACATATATGACGTATTCAAAACTAAGCCTTGACCTCTCAAAATACCAATTTGAAAATTCTTCTGAAATCATTATTGGCAAAGATATGCTTGCCGAAAGCGCCAACCTATTGACCCCTTGGATGGACTCTGACACACATCTGCATATTGTTTCTGACACAACCGTATCAAAGCTCTACCTGAACCAACTGAAATCGGTGCTTTGCCGGCATTTCTCAAATATCTCCCAAACTATCCTCCCCTGCGGTGAGCACACAAAATCGCCTGAAACTTTACAGATGCTTTGGTCTGACTTTGCGCAAAACGAACTCACGAGAAACTCCTGCGTCATTGCATTTGGCGGAGGCGTGGTCAGCGACACTGCGGGATTTGCTGCCGCTACCTATCTTCGAGGCATACGCTACGTCATCATGCCAACGACTCTTCTCTCCATGGTTGACGCTTCTGTCGGAGGAAAAACAGCGATTAACTTGGCATCCGGTAAAAACCAGGCGGGAACTTTCTGGCAGCCAAGTTTCGTTATCGCCGACACGTCTCTTTTGCAAACTCTCTCAGCACAAGATATAGAAGAAGGGTTTGCGGAGATAATAAAGTGTGCCGTTATGTCCGATAAAACCCTGTTCTCTCAATTACTGGACCACGCTCCTTTGGGAAGTGACCTTGCAATACACGAGAAGAACCTAGACCGGCTGACCAATATCGTTATAACGTGCGTCAACATCAAAAAGACCCTTGTTGAGCAGGATCCTTTTGATACACGTGGGATTCGTATTCGGCTGAACCTAGGACATACATTCGGCCATGCAATCGAGGCCGCAAGTAACTACACGCTTCCTCACGGGCACAGCGTGGCAGCCGGCCTTTGTATGATGGGGCGTATAAGCCAGAAGAAAGGCTGGTGCAGCAAAGAAACCGCTTGTGCCATAGAGAACTGCGTGAGGGCATATAACCTGCCCACGGAGTCTCCCTATCAATCCGAAGAGCTTCTCGCATACCTCAAACAAGACAAAAAACGAACCGACCATGCCCTAAACATTATCGTTCCAACATCCATCGGCATATCGTCAGTGATGTCCGTTTCTTTTGAGACGCTTTCGGATCTGATCAAGCTTGCCTAGGCAAAGCGGCGCAAAACTTACGCGAGATTTTCTTCAAAAGCATGCAGCTCTTCTTTAAGAGCTTTGACATTCATCTCTATAATGTCCTTCTTTTTGAAGATTCCGCCCGCCGTTCCGGCATACGAGTAACCGCCGAGAAAGACTTCTTTTACGTTGGAAGCCGTCACGCCGCCGACCGCCATCAAGGGGTGCGCGCCAAGCGGCTCCAAAACTTTAGCGGCATAGGTATACGAAACCTCCTGAGCCGGAAAAACCTTAACAATATCTGCACCGTCCAAAAAACACTGCCGGATTTCAGAGGGAGTAAATGCTCCCGGAATACTGAGTATTTCAGACTCCTTACAGAAATCGAGCATTTCCTTTGTCATCATTGTTGGCGAGAGCACAAAAGTGGCTCCTACATCCGCCGCACGCTTCAAGGCGTCTGGCGTAAGGACAGTACCGGCACCAATATGGAGAGAATCAGAAAACTCAGCCGAAATTTTGTTGAGAGTCGTGTACGGATCATCGGAGTTTAACGTTATTTCTACGTTTCGTACCTTACTTCCCACAAGCACAGAGGCAACCGTCCGTACCTGTTCATAGGTATATCCACGTAATATCTGTGTAACTAAACCAAAACTTGCGTCCATGTGAAGCCTCTCATATTATTTAGTTTCAGCCGCTCAAGACTCTTTAGGAGTACACCGTGTTAGCAACTATTATTCCACATGAGCTTTCAGGAAGTATTGGTAGTGTCGCCTCAAAATCCGAGGCTCACCGAAGTTTCATCTGTGCGGCTTTTGCCGACGGTATTACGGACATTACCTGCCATACCGCATCAAAAGACATTGACGCTACCATTGCGTGCTTGGAAACGCTTGGCGCTCACTTTGCCAAAACAAAAAAAGGCTATCGCGTTTCGCCCATCAAAAAGCCCAAACGCGTCCTCTTTAACCTGCGCCGATTTGATCTCAACTGTGGTGAGTCTGCCTCAACCCTGCGCTTTCTCCTTCCCTTAGTCTGTGCCCTTGGACGTAAGGTTGAACTTCATGTTGAAGGCACGCTCGCCCATCGACCTCTTACCCCTTTCTACGAGGAACTTGTGTCCCACGGGGCACGCTTGTCCCCGGAAGGCTCCTATCCTCTTTCGGCTTCCGGACAGATTAAAGGCGGTCGCTTTGTATTACCGGGCAATATTTCCTCCCAGTTTGTAAGCGGACTTCTTATGGCAGCTCCGCTTATGGAGCAAGATCTTGAAGTACTGGTAACTGAACCGGTTGAGTCTGCACCGTATATAGATCTTACCTGCTCGGTCCTTGCCAAGTTCGGCGTGGGTGTCGAGAAGACCCACGTAACAGAAAACGATACCGAATACCTCAGATTCTATGTTTCCGAAAATGTCTGCTATCAAACCCCTGGCCTTCTCGAAGTTGAAGGTGACTGGTCAAATGCAGCCTTTTGGCTTACTGCAGGCGCCCTTGGTTCCGGTGTGGAAGTTACGAACCTCAACATGCAAAGCAAACAGGGTGATCGCACCATATTGGCTGCGCTTTCACTCGTGGGCGCACGTGTTTCTCGTCACGGAAGTACTGCCGCGACCATGTACGATCATCTCCGGGCCATTCAACTCAACGTTGCCGATACGCCCGATCTGGTGCCGCCGCTTGCCATTGTTGCGGCCTTTGCGGAAGGTACATCGAAATTTATTGGCGTTCAAAGGCTTCGCTTAAAAGAGTCCGATCGGTTGCAGAGCATTACCGCTGCCATAGGCGCTCTTGGAGCTCAGGCATATATTGAGGGCGATGACACTCTCGTTATTGAAGGTCACGGCTCTCTTGACGGAGGAAGCGTCGATGGCAAGAGCGATCATCGCATTGTTATGATGGCCTCCGTTGCCGCCTCCTTTGCGAACGATCCAACTACCATCACACACGCGGAAGCAATCGCCAAATCCTACCCTACCTTCTTTGAGGATTTCCGTGTACTCGGTGGCAATGTGGAACTTACGGACACAACGGAATAGCAGGTACGTATGCCTTCAACATTTGGAACAACGTTGCGCGTTACCGTTTTCGGGCAATCCCACTCTGAAGCGATTGGTTGCGTTCTTGATGGTTTACCGTCGGGTTTGCACCTTGATATGAATGCACTTACACACTTTATTGCCAGACGCACACCCGGCTCGTTTTCGGGAGATACCCCGCGCCATGAAAGAGATTCATTCCATATTCTCTCCGGGCTTACTTCCAAGGGAACAACGTGTGGAGCTCCCCTTGCAGCCATCATTGAAAATACCGACGTACGCACGGGCGATTACAACTATCTCAGTACCATTCCCCGGCCGGGACATGCTGATTTTGCAGCCTGGTGCAAGTGGCACGGGCGCCAGGACACCTCAGGCGGCGGACAATTTTCCGGACGCCTTACGGCAGCGCTTTGCCTTGCCGGAGGCATTGCCATCCAGGCGCTTTCCACGCAAGGAATTCATATTGCCGCACATCTTAAAGAAGTGGCCGGAATAAAAGACGACACGCTAGCGGTTTTTGATGCCTCCCCTGCTTCACGGCTGCTCTTATCCAAGCAAATTTCCCATCTCCATGCCAAACAAGGGTTGCCCGTTCTCAATGATTTGGCGGGCGAGAAGATCCTCTCGACCATACGGGAGGCACGCAATGCGGGCGACAGTGTCGGAGGCCTTGTTGAGTGTGTGGCAACGGGCATTCCCGCCGGCATGGGCTCTCCGCTCTTTGAAGGACTCGAAAGCACCATAGCGCATGCCATTTTTAGTATCCCTGCAGTTAAAGGCATTGAGTTTGGCCTTGGTTTTGAAGCCGCGCGCACCCGTGGTAGTAAAAATAATGATCCTTACGTTGTACAAGACGGTGAAGTGCAACCCGCAACAAACAATGCAGGTGGCATTCTTGGGGGTATTTCAACCGGAGCGCCTCTTTTCTTTACATGCGCATTCAAACCCATCTCAAGTATTTCGCTCCCCCAGCACTCAGTTGACCTGTCTTCAAATACCCAGACAACTCTTGAGGTTCACGGACGTCATGATACCTGCGCTGCTCTCAGAGCCGTTCCTGTGGTGGAGGCCGTATGTGCCCTCGCCCTTCTCGATGCAGAGCTTTCCTGGCCGCAAGAATCAAAACGCAATCCATACGAGGTGGGACTATGAGTACAGACACGCTTGAGGAACTACGCGCGCAAATCGATGTGATCGATGCACAGATTCTTGATCTCTTTGCCAAACGTACAAGTCTGGCGGCACAAATTGGTGTGTATAAACGCAAACACAACCTTTCAATACCGGATCCAAGCCGTGAGCGGCAAAAGATTGAGATGGCACAGGCATCCGTCCCTGAGTATCTCAAACCGTCTACGGTCTTGCTCATGCACGTTTTAATGGATGCGGCCAAATCACGGCAGAGTCACCTCTCATGAAAGAAATCCCCGCATCATACGGCCTTTTAGGAGAACATCTTGCGCACAGTTGGTCGCCGGAGATTCATGCGCTGTTAGGGACCGACTCCTATGCTCTTATCGAAGCTTCCTTTGACGAGGTTGATGACGTACTTACAAGCCAGAATTGGAAAGGGCTTAACGTTACGATCCCATACAAGCAAAAAGCACTTCTTGGCGCCAATGTTGCAAGTGAAGCGGCACGTGCCATAGGAGCAGCTAACACGCTTGTGCGATACGGCAACACCGTCTTTGCCGAAAATACTGACGCAATAGGATTTCACTGGCTTTTAGAGCGGTTTGCCCGTTTTACAACGGGTCTTTCTGCCCACGACTTCTTAAACAAAAAGACCGTTTTGGTGCTGGGTGCCACCGGTGGCGCAGGTCGCGCCGTAAGCTATCTCTGTGCAAAACTTGGTGCGCATGTCGTTGGCGTGTCGAGAAGTACTTCTCTCTTTTCTCGACATGCTCTCTGCAATGACTGGATTACCTATCAAGACCTTACCGAGAACCCCATGTCTGATTGTAGCCGCCATGTATTTCTCATCGTAAACTGTACGCCCGTCGGCATGTATCCTGCCTGCCCAAAAAGTCCGCTTCCTCATGACATGCTTACGTCGTTTCCCAAACTCAGTGGTGTTATTGACCTTATCTATAATCCGTTGAGAAGCGGCCTTATTCTTGAAGCACAAAGGTGCGGTGTAGCTACGGAAAATGGTCTTGGTATGCTTGTTGCCCAAGCATACGCGGCGCATACGCTCTTTCAGGCACCAAACGCGCTCGCACGCGCCACGCGCACCACGATAGCGCTTCAACAGATGGACTCTAAAAGAATTGAAGCCATTGAGAGCGCTCTTGCCCAAAAGATGCAAAACATCGTACTTATCGGTATGCCCGGTGTCGGCAAAACAAGTACGGCAGTTGAACTTGCAAAACTCTGCGGAAGACCTTGCGTTGATATTGACGTCGCTATACACGATGAAACAGGGAAAACGTCATCGGAAATCTTGCGTACCTATGGCGAGGCGTACTTTAGAGACATTGAATCAAAAATTACCCGGCATGTGGGCTCTAAAACAGGATCCATTATTGCGTGCGGTGGAGGTGTGGTTGTGCGGGATGTCAACTACGACTATCTGAAGCAAAATGGACACCTGGTCTTTCTTGACCGCCCCATTGAAGGTCTCTCCATAAAAGATCGACCGCTCAGTGCCCTGTACGATCTCAAAGAGATAGCGCAAAGACGTATGCCGCTCTATCGTGCCTGGAAAGATACGTACTTTACCTGTACGGGTTCCCCTCTCACGGATGCCCGCGCGCTCAAGTCTCTCTTCTTGCTATAACAACTTCAGCCAACCGCTCACGGATATCTCCAGACCTTTTACCTCGTATATCTCTCCGCCTACCGAGCGAATGGTAGACCTGCGGGACTCATGGATTTTCTCGCCGTATACTGTGTGTCTCAAATAAGGGGTCGTTTTCTTGTGAGCATATAGCTTGAAAGCTCACTCCCCTTTCATAAAATTTTTAATGGATTATGAGGAATCCATTAACGGCGTCTATACCTACGAAAGGTGCATGATGGATTCGCAGCAAGCGGCACAAAATGTTCTTTTGGCAATCGGAGGTTCGGATAATCTTGTAAGTAACGAAGTCTGTATGACGCGGTTGCGTCTCACCGTTACTGATCCTACCCGTATCGATACTGAACAACTTGGAAACCTGCAAGGCGTTCTTGGCATTGTGGGCAGAGGTGTCAATGGCATTGAAGTTGTCTTTGGACCAAATATTGCACAGCAGGTAAATGCTGCAATCACTGCTTGCCGAAATCATACGCAAGCATCTCAAGTCATACCTATACCTGAAGATGGTTCCACCTCCGACGAGAAGGAAGTTGAGCAGCTGATATCTCTTTTGCGCAACGTTGATCTTTCGGTTGACAATCTCTCTCATACCGGGACTTTTGACACCGACCCAAAAGAAGAATCTGTGGTCAATGAAGAACTGACTCAAGATGAGCAGGGATTGCGGCTTTTGATTATTAACGGCCCCAACATCAATATGCTCGGTATCCGTGAGCCGGAGCTTTACGGAAAGCAAGACTACCGCACACTTATCAAAATATGCAAAGAGGAAGCGGATAGACAGGGATTTATTGATTGCGTGTGCTATCAGTCCAACTATGAAGGAGATCTGGTAAGTGCCATTCAAGATGCGCTTGGAACCTACGATGCCATCCTTATTAACCCCGCAGCATACACGCACACCTCAATAGCCCTGCTTGATGCCGCGCTATCCGTACAGATTCCAATGGTTGAGGTGCATCTTACCGACATCAATGAACGCGAAGAGTATCGCCGCGTTTCCTACCTTAAAGATGCTTGCATAGGTGTCTGCTGTGGTAAGGGATTTGAGAGCTATCGAGAAGGTATTGCATTGCTCGCGCAACACCTTACAGAAGCGTAGTCCTCACGTTAGCTCACATTAGCTCGCGTTATTTGAAATTGTTATTTACACGCCAAATACGCTGATCGGTAACCAGAAGATCAACGGCGATGTCATGAGCTTCATGCGGGAGCTCATTGCAGCTTAGCTGCCGTGTGCGAGTCAGTGCAATCTTATGGCCTGGGTAAAATGCAAGAAAACGATCGTAGTATCCACCACCATACCCAATGCGATTACCTAATCCATCAAATACCAGTCCGGGCACCAAGCAAATAGATCCTACAAATTCCGGTGTTTTCAATGCAGGTAGAGAAGCATCAGGCTCAAGCATGCCAAACCTGCTTTGATGAAGACCTTGAAGAGAAGAAATCTCTACAAATTCAAGGGTCTTCTCGGCAGTACAGCGAGGAATGGCAACACGCTTACCCGATTTTAGTGCCTCGGCAATAATGGTACGTGTATCCACCTCGGAGTCCATAGAGACATACGTCAAGACTAAATCAGCATCCTGATATTCAGAAGACGCTTGAAGATTGGCCAAAATGCGAGCGTCCAAGGTGGCGCGAACACGCTCAGGCACAAAATCCCTTACCTTGCGTTGTTCTTTGCGAAGTGCGGTTTTTCCAGCATCTGTTCCGCAGGTACTACCCATGCCACCAGCCTTTACGTACGTCATCTATCTGACAAATACCTCAGTGAATCTCAGCAAATAAAGGGTATCACTTTTATGACTTCATACTTGTCGTATACACCATTCTGACTTCTAATTCACATTTTATAGTGATGTGCGTATGTCAATACGCTACGAGCATCGCTCCTTCTTATCCAAAAACCGCCAAATGTTGTAAGAATTACTTGCATCACACACTATATGTAGTGTAGAGTTAAGCACTGGCCAAGTGTCTTAGGAAATGCCTTTTGTGCGCTTATTGTGTGTGTCAGGTACTTGCTATACACAAACCCAGTGGTCTGAAAACGAACGTTGTAGTAATTGCTGGAAGTGGCAAAAAGAGGAGTTTTGCCACCGTAATTTCCGGCCCAAGGCAGCGCCCGTCATCGGAGCTGCAAAAGAGGAGTGTGTTATGCAAATAGGCGCAGAAGTTGTCCTCACAGAAGACCAATCAATCGCATGGCGTAACTTTACCCACGGTAACTGGAACCACGCTATTGATGTCCGCGATTTCATCCAGAAAAACTATACCCCCTACGAGGGTGACGAGTCGTTTTTGGCCGGCCCCACCGAAGCAACCACCAAGCTTTGGGCCGATGTCATGAATCTTTTTGCACAAGAGACGGCAAACGGCGGGGTTATCGATATGGATACCAAGGTGGTCTCCACCATCACCTCACACAAAGCAGGCTATATCGATCAGTCTCTTGAGAAGATTGTCGGTCTTCAGACGGACAAGCCACTGAAACGTGCCCTTATGGTTGACGGTGGCATCCGTATGGCCGTGGCCGCCTGTAAAGCTTACGGCTATGAAGTTGACCCCGAAATCGTTGACTTCTATACCAACCGCCGCAAGACCCACAACGCCGGTGTCTTTGACGTCTACACGGATGAGATGCGTGCCTGCCGTCATTCCCACATCATCACCGGTCTTCCGGATGCATACGGCCGTGGCCGCATCATCGGCGATTACCGCCGCGTCGCCCTTTACGGTGTCGATGCGCTTATCGAGGAAAAGAAGGCCGAAAAAGCCGGTACGCATAAGACCATGGACGAGAAGACCATTCGTCACCGCGAGGAGCTCTCGGAGCAGATTCGCGCCCTCGGTGAGTTGCGAAAGCTCGGTGACATTTACGGCTTGGAGCTTGGACGTCCTGCTCGCAACTTCCAGGAGGCAGTACAGTGGCTCTACATGGGCTACCTTGCCTCGGTTAAAGAGCAAAACGGCGCTGCCATGTCCATCGGCCGCAACACCACCTTCCTCGACATTTATGCCGAGCGCGATCTTGCCGAAGGTACCTTCACCGAGTCCGAGATCCAGGAGTTTGTTGACCATTTGGTCATGAAGCTCCGCATGGTGAAGTTTGCGCGTACCCCTGAATACAACGAGCTCTTCTCGGGAGATCCTCAGTGGGTAACCGAATCCATCGGCGGTATGGGTGTTGACGGTCGCCCGCAGGTTACCAAGTCGGCTTTCCGCTGGCTTCACACGCTTGAGAACATGGGTACCAGCCCCGAGCCAAACCTTACGGTACTTTGGTCGGTACGCCTGCCGGAAAACTTCAAGCGCTACTGCGCCAAGATTTCCATCACCACCAGCTCCATCCAGTACGAAAACGACGATCTCATGCGCGTCTATCACGGCGATGATTACGCCATTGCCTGCTGCGTCAGCTCCATGCGCATCGGCAAAGAGATGCAGTTCTTCGGCGCTCGCGCCAACCTTGCAAAGTGTTTGCTTTACGCCATCAACGGCGGCCGTGACGAGAAAACCGGCGACCAGATTGGCCCTCGTTTTCAGCCCGTCGAAGGAGACTACCTTGACTTCGACGACGTTATGAGTAAGTACCTGGACATGATGAACTGGCTTGCAGGCGTGTATGTCAACACCTTGAACGCCATCCACTATATGCACGACAAGTACAGCTATGAGCGCATTCAGATGGCGCTCCACGACGAGCACGTACACCGCTGGTTTGCTACGGGCATCGCAGGTCTTTCCGTTGTTGCAGACTCGCTTTCCGCCATCAAGTATGCCAAGGTCAAAGCCATCAGAAACGATGACGGCCTGGTCGTTGACTACGAGATCGAGGGAGACTTCCCCAAGTACGGCAACGATGACGACCGTGTGGATACCATCGCCCACGATATCGTTGAGGTCTTCATGAAGTTTGTCCGCGAAACCGGTACCTACCGCGATTCCGTACCCACCACCTCCATTCTGACCATCACCTCAAACGTGGTCTACGGCAAGGCAACCGGCAATACCCCTGACGGACGTCGTGCCGGCGCTCCCTTTGCACCGGGCGCCAATCCCATGCACCGTCGCGATACGCACGGTGCCGTCGCATCCTTGGCCTCCGTGGCAAAGCTCCCCTTCGGAGACGCCCAGGACGGCATCTCCAACACGTTCTCAATCATCCCCAATGCGCTTGGCAAGGGCAACGACATCCTCTTCCACGAAGATGAGCTCAACCTCGACGGCATTGATTTTTCCGATCTTGACCTCAGCAATGTCGGCATCGAAAACCACGTTGACTGCGCCTGTGAGGCGGATCCGTCCGCACCGGAAGGCGCCGAAGACCGTTCATAACAACTTGGCGAGAAGTGCCGTGCTTCTCGCCACATACTCTCAAAGGAGAAACCATGAAAGCAAACGAAGTAGCACCAGAGCAGGTAGATAACCTTGTCAGCATGATTGACGGCTATGCCGAGAAGGGTGGACATCACCTCAACGTCAACGTGTTCACTAAAGACACCTTGCTTGATGCTCAGGCACATCCGGAGAAGTATCCGCAGCTTACCATTCGTGTTTCCGGATATGCCGTCAAGTTCAACTCGCTTACCAAAGAGCAGCAGGACGACGTTATTTCCCGCACCTTCCACGAGGCACTGTAGGATTTTCCAAGCACAAGGATCCGTTTCTCTCATGTCTGAATCGCAACATACCCCAGACAATTCATGCGAACAATCTGCAGATCAGAACCCGCTCACCGTGCGTGGGCGGGTTCATTCCATTGAAACGTTCGGCACGGTGGACGGCCCCGGCACGCGCTTGGTGGTCTTCATGCAGGGCTGCCCCATGCGCTGCGCCTACTGTCATAATCCCGATACGTGGAAGTTTGGCATTGGACACGAGAAGAGCGTGGCCGATATACTCGCACTCTACGACCGCAACCGACCCTTTTACCGTAAAGGCGGCATTACCGCAACGGGCGGCGAACCGCTGGCTCAAGTCGCATTTGTTGGTGCGCTGTTTGAAGCCGCTCACACCGATCCTAAAGGACGCATTCACACCTGTCTGGATTCCTCCGGCATCTCGTATGACCCGCGCCATCCGGAACTGTTTGAGCGGCTGCTGTCCAATACTGACCTGGTACTTCTCGACATCAAACACTCGGATCCAAAAGGACACCACGCGCTCTGTGAAGTAGGACCGGAACGACCGCTTGCCTTTGGCAACGAGTTGGCTCGGCGTAAGATTCCCGTACTCATTCGCCATGTTGTCGTACCGGGATACACTGACTCCCCCGCAGAGCTTGCCGGCGTGGGCCGCATTATGGCCCGCTGGAGCAACGTCATTGGCCTTGACGTGCTCCCCTATCACACCATGGGCACCAAGAAATACGAAGAGCTTGGCATACCCTATCGTCTCTCCGGCGTGCCTGCCATGGATCCCAAGCGTATCCCTGAGATCCGCAAGCAGATTCTTATCGCCCGCGCTCTTGAACGCAAACGACTTTCATAAAAACTACCAGCAGCCCATTTAGCTGCTGGTAGCAATTTAAGGTGAGACGTGAAAATCAGTCATTAATTGCACACGTAGTAGTACATGTAGGTATACATGTAGCCGGTTCCACCATTATACGTACCACGTACTCGATTGGTTTGAATGGGACCGTAACCCGTGTAAGTGTAATTAAAGTAAATCCTCTTTGTTGTTAGGTTAATTCTCCCTGTTGAACCTCCACTGTCGTAGACAAAAATCTGGAAAGTATGATCGACATCCTGAAACTGCTTCATATACAGAAGCTCAGTCAGTTCCGTTGGCTCAATTGAATCAGAATCCAACTCAGAAGCAAGTACAATCTTTTGACCACCTAAAGCAATAGCTCCAAACACAGCCAATACGGAGAATACAATACCTAAGCGCCTTACTGTTTTCTTAAACATCATTCCTCCTATCAGGTTGCCAAAAACACACGTCTCACCTGTTATTTTCCAGTTTACTCCTATTTTGATATTTGTGAAATATTCTTATACTTAAATATTTTACATTGGAGCAAGTTACCCTTAGAGCCGTTGGGCAACTCGATGGATTGATATCGACCATGACAATTAATCTGACAATTAAAATCATTTCAAAATGGTTAAATAAGAAAAGTAGTATAGACATGGTTATTAAAATATAATAGATTTGTTGTAAAGAGACAGTAGCGACGTCCACTGTGTTCTTTTCCCACTGCGGCCGGGAGGAGATATGTGGTATTGCAAAAAATTGTTTCAGGTGATTATAAAAGAGCCCCTCGTATGGGCGTCCTATATTATCCTTGCGGCTGTATTGACAATCCCGCTATTTCTGAATGCCGATATTTACGGTATGAGCTACACAAGAGCCTATGAAACCGGCAATGAATACGATGACCTCTGTAAAAAGGCCGGTGCCTATCAAAAAGACGCTCGAACCTCCGAGGAATTCCTTGATATTTCCCGTCAAATCGACTTGCTCGGAGACGTAAATATTTCAGCCGTCCCGCCGACCTTCTTTGAAAAATACAATCTCTACCATGAGTATATGCTCAAAAGATTTGATGTCGGCAGAGAGGCAAAATACGGATACTCATATTATGGGGCACATAAGGCTCTATCAAATAAGCTCAGCAAACTGGATCGAGCGTCGTTTTATGATTCAGAAGGCAAACTTCCGGCTCTTCATGCGATTTCCGAGACGCTGCACTACACACCTGATTACATCCGTTTCTTACCCGCTTTGATTGTGAGCTTTGTCATAGGACGCTCGGTTCAACGTGAACGTCTTTTTGGCGAGAAGGGCTTTGTATCTTTCAGGCGCCTCTTAGATCAGATATGCGTTGCTTCGATATTGACAGCAACCTTAAGCATCCTTGCATTTCTACCGCTCTTTGCGGCCGCATATATCCGTAACGGCATAGGTAACCCCACCTATCCGGTCGTCTTGATTCAGGCAAACCGTGTCATTGAGCTTACCGCT
Organism: Atopobiaceae bacterium; assembly: GCA_024691995.1. Taxonomy (GTDB): domain Bacteria; phylum Actinomycetota; class Coriobacteriia; order Coriobacteriales; family Atopobiaceae; genus Lancefieldella. The sequence goes on from JAILNA010000006.1 coordinate 64,406, forward strand.
CTTGAATGTGCGATTTGGTCACTATCACTTATGACCCTAGCGAACGTATTTCTCGCTACCTTTACCTTGAGCCTCAACGCACTGGTAAGAAATGAATTTGTATCCGTTTTTCTTGGGCTTGCCCTTATATACGCTGCGAAGATCCCTTTCATATCCGGAGAGCATCAATATCTGCGAGGATGGCTTGAATATCTGCCGGTCGGTTTCTTTGATACAACCAAGGTCGTTGGTTACGTTGGAGATACATCCTTCGGTTTTTCCAAAACACCCATAGCTCTTCTCGACCCCCTTGGTGGTCTATGTGTTTTGATTTCGTGGACTTTTGGCACCTATCTTATGGATTGCCTGATCTTGGAATTCAAAAGGGCATGTACAGTGCTTGGATATGAAAGAAGGACAGACCATGCTTGAGTTGACAAACGTAACAATCGGTTACAGAAACAAGGTAGTCCTCACCGATATTTCTACCTCGTTCAAACCAGGGGTCGTCTATGGTCTTATGGCTCCAAACGGCTATGGAAAAAGCACGCTTTTCAAAACAATGGCAGGCGATCTAAAACTATTGCAATCAGGAGCCATTGAGGCCAACTCTATTGAGATCATAGATTCAAAACACTATCAACCTCAGATATTTTTTGCCCCCGGCGATGACTCACTTTTTTATAAGACGATGAATGGTAAATTTCACTTGGAAACGATCAAGAAGATCTGGAAATCTAACCGCAACATTGATGAAGCACTGGAAAAGCTTGGCGCTCAGGAACTTAAGAAGCTACCGGTAAGAAAGTATTCTCAGGGTATGAAAGTTCAGTTACTTCTGGCCATGGCGTATATCTCCGGTGCAAAATACTTCCTGCTAGACGAGCCTTTTACAGCCCTTGATCTCACCCGAACTGAAATGGCTGGAAAGTTGATGCGAAGCATGGCACAAGATGGCGCTTCAGTCATTGTTTCTTCACACATGCCGGAAGAACTTGATAGGGTCTGTGATAATTTGCTCTTGGTCAGAGATAATAAATTGATCCATGCTCCCCTGACGACTTCTTGCAGAGACATCTATTACCGGTATTACGGCTAGCCATACCCGATACGACTGATACATCAATGAAACGACGTCAATGAAACCAAAAGAGGTTGACTATGTGGTATATCAAAAGCGCCTTAAAAGTATTGTTGAAAAATCCGATTATCTGGATATTGACCATAATTTTAGCCGCTGTTTTTGCTGCTCCGGTTTATGAACCACTTCGCCCTGCTTGGATACTGGACGAAATAACACGTGAACAAAGCAAAGAGGACTACGAAAATGCAAAGACAAACTACGAGTTTGCACTTGAAAATCCATCTTTTGCACGAAATCTTGAGACTGAAAAACAGCTTCTTGAGCTGAAAAGGAATATTTACGAATCAACTACATCAGCAGAGTACTTTGATAACAATGTTAAGCTCATTGAGACTGAACTGGATCAACTTCAATCGGGCCGCTCAATTGCATCCGAATCTCCATACGATCTACAAGCAAAACTCCTGTACTGCATGGCAATGAGCGAGCTCGGAGATGCAGCAAACTACCCAAACAGCAAAAACTATCCCCTTATAGAAATGGGAGCCAGTCTCTTTGAAGTTCGTACACCACTGCTGCTTATTGGTTCTGCGATAATCGTATCTTTACTGGTGTATCTCACAACAGGTGAGAAAAAACTGTTGGGAATTACTGTTATTGGCAACACGAAGCGCTTGCTTCTACAGGCGGCAACAAGCTGCATTGCAAGTGTGCTTCTAATACTGACCGCCTTGCTTCCAACACTTCTTTTTGCGCTGGTTAAAAATGGAGTTGGCGTTATAGCTTATCCCATCGTATTTCGTAGAGCAGGAGAAATAGTTTCAATCAATGCACTGGAGTGTTTCTTGGGAGGATTGCTAATCGTACTCTGTTCTGCGATTTTTATTACCCTATGTGCACATTGTGTCTACAGTGCCATCAAACATCTTTTAACATCCTCTCTCATCGCTTGCGCAGTAACAGCAGTGTTGGTATATTTGCCTCTCTATCCGAGGTACTTCTCGGTAAGAGACTTCAACACCTCCCTGATTCGTTTTCTTCCTATGACATATTTTGATGTGAGAAACATTGTTGGTTATTTTGGGATCTGGCCCACACATCAAATATTAAAAGATGTCAATCTGAAGCCTATGGCTGCGCTCATTGTTCTGACAGTGTGGTCGCTTGTTCTCTTGCTTCTCACCGTTGGTATTACAGCTCTGAAACAAGCATTTGCAAAGGGAAGATATGTACAGTTGAGGCAATGTGACTAAACATCACCGCCAAACAACAATGACACAGGCGCCGCCAAGCGCACCACAAAAAGGGCACAGCGTTTTTGCTGCGCCCTTCTCAACTGTTATCGCTATCTTCTTACTACTGCTTGTCCGTAACCACTGAATCGTAATCGCAGCTCTATGCCTGAGGCTCTGTGCGACGACGATGCAGAATGGATGCCACAAGCACAAGCAGACCGGTAGCAGCAAGCGAGAAAATCATGGCAGACGAATTATCTCCCGTATCGGGAAGTATGCCGGCAGCTTTTGTTGAAGCAGTCTTATTTTCAGCAGGCATCGGCTCATCAATACGTTCCCACTGAGCATAAAGGACATTTCCCTCTGCATTTATGGTGTCAACTTCTACCTTATCGCCCCGATGGAGCAGCTCTCCGCCCTCTTTTGAGATGGACCAGCCTAAGAAGCGATATCCCGCGCGCACCGGATCTGCCGCATCAATGGTAAGAGTATCGTTTGACTCAACGAAATCTGAGTACGTACGACCGGGAGCGCCTTCGTAGTTGAGATCATACGCAAGACGTACGGCATTGGAGTTTGCCCATACGGCGCGAAGGGAAATATCCGAGGTTCCCATCGGAATCAAATCCCCCGGATAGTAGCGCGTTCCGTCACTTGCAACCCAGCAAATGAATCCACGGGAGCCTGCAGGAGGAGTCACACCGGAAGCATCAAGCACACGAATATCAGAGCCTTCGGCATAGTGCATCGGATCTGAAACAGAGCCTGTACCACCGGCAAGATCGTAAGTGATGGTATGCGTCTGGTTTATCGGAACCCATTTGGCCGTAAGGGTAATGTCTTCCGTCACGGGACTTCCAAAACGATACGGCTTTCCATCGTTTTGGAGCCATGCGACAAGAACATAGCCATCGCGCGTTATCCCTGTCGGTTCATCGAGGGTTGTTTGCGCAGGTACTGACACGGTCTTGTTAGGTGTTCCGTTGTTGTACACATACGTAACATTAACGGGTACCGGCTCCCATTTGGCATACAGAGAAGTATCACTTGAGGGCATGGAGTTATCGGAGGTGAGCGGCATGGTCAGCTGAGCGTCTCGATACCAGCCGGCAAACCGGTAGTACTGTGGCAATCCGGCGGGACGACTTGGCGTTGAGTTTGAGATGTCGGCTAACGAAGCTCCATATTTACGCTGTTCAGTTGAGATTGTGGTTTCAGAGGTAACGGAAGTTGCCGCGTTTTTGAGAGTCAGATTATAGATAGCGCGCTTTTTGACCATGACGAGATATTTTGTAGGCAGAGGATCAAAGACAACGGTTCCGTTAGCGGGATTATACTTCGCAGGACCTTCTCCCTTAGAAATATCAAACCACTGAGTAATGTCAGTATCTAGATCCAAATCACTTGGGTCTTTGGGAGTTCCGGAAGGTGTGTAATAGCCGTATCTGACGTAAGAATACATTGCCAGATTTGGAGGGAAACTAAGTTTTTCATCACCAGCGACGAGTATCCAAGAAGAATCTTGTGCACTGTAACCATTCCCATCAGCTTTATCAATAAATCTAATAATATTTTTGGTCAGGTTTACCTTGTAAGGATAATAGTTGAAGCGGTTCGCTAAACGATTGGTAACACTTGTTGAGTCAAAGCTAGAAGGATTTATGGCAGACCAATAAGTGCCATCAAACCAGCGATATCCTGCTTCCGGTTCAACAGGCGTAAATGTTGCACCATAGAGCCCTAAGAACGTATGAGCAGCATTACCTGAGTAGTTTTCAACCCCTGTTTTATCGGCGTCATTGGTATAGTCAGTCTTGCTATTGTAAAAATTAACACGTACCAGCGAGCGATCAAGGTATACGTTTAGCGTTGTGCTACCATCTGCGGCAACCGTAGCCGAGCTGTCGCTCCGCTCGGTATCAAGGAATAAATGCCCATAATACTGGCCATTGATGGCAGTAATTTTTGATGCAACATCTGTAGTTGCAGGAGAGATGGTAGCGTCAGTGGCGGCCGTATAACCTTGGACGGCATATAAAGTATAGGTCTTATCGGCTGCAGCCGCATTATAAGGATCAGTAGGTTTCTGCACCCAGTAGTTCACATGATAGACCGTATTGGCGTTCGGCGTCCATGAAGCGGTAAGGCGGATAGATTGGGTAAGTTTTGAGCCAAAAGTGAAGGCTGCGCCATCGGAAGTCTTCCAACCTGCAAAGGTATATCCGGTTCTTGTTGGATTACTCGGCGCAACGGTTACATCGTCAGTATCAACATACTCGGTGGCTACGGAAGATCCGCCGGCGCTATCAAAGGTGATGCTATGTCCGGCTTTGACAACAGGCCAAAGATAGACATCCTGACCATTGACGGTACCGAGACTTGCATCCGGCTGGGTTGCTCCTTTTGTGCGAGACCAGCCCACGGCCTGTGTTTCAGGATTGCCGGTGTTTACGAGCGGAAGAACACTGCTGCCTTGGATGGTGTCACCATCTGCATACGTCACCGCACTGAGCACACGGTTTGAATCGGTAGCAGACATGAAATAAACGACATAACGATTGGATGCGGTAAAAGATGCATACAGATCAACTGGGGATGCCTCAGCCGCAGCATCAAGAGCAGCGCCGTTAAGCTCTGCGGCAGTTTTTCCAAAATCGGTAAAGGTAGATCCCGAAGAAGTCTTCCATCCGCTGAACGTTCCGTCTCCGGACGGAGTGGCAGGCTCTATCAAGCGCTCATCATCAGAGAGTTTCTGAGTTGACACAATGGAATCGGTACCGGATGCATCTATTACATGGAAACGATAGGTTTTTGTGAAGTGTGTATCAGGTGTAGTTACAGCATAGACCGAAAAACCTTTTGCCGTAAAAGACACGGAGCCTACAGCAGATGTAGGGCTGCTCACCTGCTCTACGGATGAACTGTCAGAAACATGCCAGACCGAGACGGAGTTGCCGGAAATGCGGGAGGAGGAAATGCTTACGGCGATTGGCGAGCCGGCCGGCTCCCATTTTGTTCCATGGGCATCGCGAATGGTGATATCAAAGGCGAGAAGTGTTGTCTGACCTTTGATGGAGGCACTTGTCGGAACAGCAGACACGCTACCGCCGGAAGGAAGCTTTCCCGAGACCGTTATCTGAGTGCCGTCAGAAGCAGTTGTTGTCCAAGTCTCTTGGGTAAGGTTCTTCTGAGAGTCTTCCTTGGCCTGAGTCTGAACTTGAGTTTTTTCAGGTTCTGTTTGAGAGTTAGTGGAACTTTCGGAAGAATCGCTTGCAGACGCCTCTGCTGTGGAATCCACCCCCCCCCCGAGCTTCTTCATGCTTGACGTTATCATCCTTCGACTCATTCGACTCAGCGGATGACTCAGTAGATAAACCGTTGTTCTTCTCCGCTTCTGCAGGAGCTGTGATACCGGCTGCTTCTGCAGACCCCTGTGCCGGAGTACTCCCAAACTCTGCGCTCATCTCCGCAAGCGCAGGAGCCGGCATAGACATTGAAAATACCACGAGCGCCGCAAGAACAATCCTTGAAATTGCGCCTTTCCTTTTCATGGTGCCTCCTAAATAACTTTACAAAGAAATCTTCATAATTTATATATAAACTATCGGATAACAAGTCGCACTGTTATAGGGAAATATCGCAAATTTTTACAGTATCAACACACTATCTTCATAATCTGTAAGCTTTGCTTTCAGACACGCAGGGCCAATCTATCCATGCTACTTCCCTATTCCCTGCGTCACATGCGTGTCATACTATGTACGCACCATCAGCCAAATCACGGTAAGGACTCATGTGGCCACAAAGACCGTACAGATAGCAGGCATTTCCGTACAACTCACGCGCAAGGCCGTCAAGAACATCAATCTGCGCGTTAGTCGAGAAGGTCGCGTTGACGTGAGCTATCCGTGGCACACTTCCGAAGCGGCCGCAATCGCCTTCGTCGAATCAAAATCTGATTGGATCCATACCGCTCTTTCTCGCATCTCTTCACTTGGCGAGAAGAACCTCGGGGCTTCCACTCCCATAGTCTCCGGACATACGGTAAGCGTTTGGGGACACCCGTACAACCTGCGCATCATTCACGGGCCCAAGCGGACGGCACGCATCTCTGCACACGACGTTGTTATCACGCTTCCCAACCGCTACCTGGACGACCTTGCTTCCGAAGCTTCACAGCAAGCTATTCGTAAAACATTTGATGAGTTTCTCGCCCAAGAGATGCGCACGGTTCTGCCTGAACTCACCGTCGCCATGGAAACAAGAGCTCAAAAGCACGCCTCACGGTATAAAATACGCCGCATGAAAAGCTGTTGGGGATCCTGCAACATCAAAACAGGCACCATCACGCTTAACCTTGAACTCGCCGAACATGACAAAGAAGCCCTGAAGTACGTTATCGCTCACGAACTCACCCACCTCTACGTTCGCGGACACAACCGCAAATTCTATGCACTTCTCGCCACCTTTTACCCCAACTGGAAAGAAGTCTGTGCCAGCCTCAAAGGCGCTCGGCCGTCTTTGCGATAGAATAAGCACTGTTGACTAGAGAACGCGGCCGTCTCAGTGAGGCGCCGCGCACGAACTTGAAAGTTTGGGAGTTTTTATGCCAAATGAGGGCAGCTACGAGGCGGCGCTCCGTCGCTCAAATGAGATTCAAGCAGATCTGCCAGAACATCCCGGAAACTACACCATGCTTACCGGAGATCGCCCTACGGGCAGACTGCACTTGGGCCATTACTTTGGCACCATCGTTGAGCGCGTGCGCCTGCAGAACCTTGGCGTACACACCAACGTAATCATCGCCGACTACCAGGTCATTACTGACCGCGACACCACCGAGCATATTGCCGACAACGTCTACAACATGGTTGTTGACTACCTTGCCTGCGGCATTGACCCCAAGAAGACCATGATCTTCACGCACTCAGCCGTACCGGCGCTCAACCAACTTATGCTGCCGTTTTTGTCGCTGGTCACCGAGGCAGAGTTGCTCCGTAACCCCACCGTCAAAGCCGAGCAGGAAGCCTCCGGTCATGCACTTACCGGGCTTTTGCTTACCTATCCCGTTCATCAGGCTTGCGACATCCTCTTCTGCAAGGGCAACATTGTGCCCGTCGGCCGCGATCAGCTGCCGCATATTGAACTTACCGGCAAGATTGCCCGCCGCTTCAACGAGCGCTACGGAAAAGTTTTTTCTGAGGTTTCAGGCCTTCTGACCTCTACTCCATTGATTCCGGGACTTGACGGCCGCAAGATGAGCAAGTCCTACGGCAATGCCATCTCCCTTTCCATGACGGCAGAAGAAACCGCCAAGCTCATCAAGAAATCCAAGACCGACTCCGAGCGCATGATTACCTTTGATCCCGAGATGCGCCCCGGTGTTTCGGCGCTTCTCACCACGGCTGCCATCTGCACTGGTCGCGATCCTAAAGAGATTGCCAACGAAATTGGCATGGGCGGCGGCGGTGCTCTCAAAGCGTATGTCACCGAAGCCGTAAACAGCTACTTTGCACCAATTCGCGAGAAGCGCGCAGAGATTGCAGAGCATCCCGACCATGTGCGTGAAGCGCTCCATGAGGGTAATCGTCGTGCAAATGAAATTGCAAATGCTACCTTGGACGAGGTGCGAAGCGCTATGGGTATGGTTTACTAGCGTGGATACTTTTGCTCATTTTCACAATAGCGCTGCCTCAGACGCTTCTACCTGCGCTCGCAACGGCGCAGCTCCAGCGGTTGAACTTGAGCTCACCATTGAGCGCATGAGCTATGGTGCGGATGCCATAGCACACACCGCCGATGGCAAGACGGTTTTTGTCTCCGGCGGCTCCGTTCCGGGAGACGTTGTACGCGCAAGACTGACCGATGACGGTGAGCGTTTTTCTCGCGCCACGCTCATGGAGATTCTTGAGCCGTCGCCCGAGCGCATCACAAGTCCCCTTCCTTTTGTCGCGCTTACAGGCGCCGCTCCCTGGGGCAATATGACCTACGAATCCCAGCTTCGCGAGAAGAAGGCCGGAGTTGTCTCGGCACTCGAGCGCATCGGGCACTTCTCGCCGAAAGAGACTTCCGAGCTGGTGCGCGATATCGTAGCTCCGGGAGAACCCTGGGGATATCGCAATAAGATTGAACTTGCTTTTAAACGAGTCGGGCGCAAAACGCTTGTGGGCATGTATGCACCAAACGGCCAAGATATCGTTCGCATCAAAGATTGTCCGCTTTTAGACAAGGCTCATGAAAAGATCGTCGGCGCAGTGAGCGGCGCCCTCTCCTACCTTTCCGGCTCCCACGAGCTTGACATTGAGCGCATTGGCATTCGCGTTTCTCACCGCACGAAAGACCTTGAAGTGGCGCTATGGACGGCTCCCGGCAGCTTTCCCCGAGCGCAGGTTGCACGCGTGCTGGGAGATGCCACGGGCGCCACAAGCATCGTGCGCGTGATGGCAAAAGGACCGAGCAAGGCTCGACGTATTGCAGGCGTTGAGCGACTATCCGGCGCAGGCTCTTGGTCAGAGCTTATCGGCGACGAGCGCATGCACGTCTCTGCCCCATCGTTTTTTCAAGTCAACACCAAAGGTGCCGAGAAGCTCGTGGAGCTGGTACTCTCTGCGCTTGACGTGCGGAATAACGATGAGGCCATGGATCTCTATTGCGGTGCCGGTACGTTTACGCTGCCGCTTGCCCTTCGCGCCGGATTTGTCTCTGCGGTTGAATCATACGGCCCGGCTGTGCGCGACTTGCGGCGCAATCTGGAGGACGCCGGCTTGAGTAACGTTGATGCCATCGGCGGAGATGCGGGACGTTCGTTTCCCGACACCGACGCGGATATCATCGTAGTTGACCCGCCGCGTGCGGGACTTGCTTCTGATGTTGTGAAGCAGCTCTCTGAGCAGAGTGCTCGTGCAATCGCCTATGTCTCGTGTGATCCGGCAACCCTTGCGCGTGACCTGCGTCGCTTTGTTGATGTAGGAACGTTTAAGCCCGTAAGCGTCACGCCCGTTGATCTTTTCCCCCAAACGTTTCATGTGGAGAATGTCTGTCTGATGTCGAGGGTTAAGAAGACTGATTAGCCCTTTTGCAAAATGGTATGTACACCTGTTTATTTCAACAGTAGTCTTAACCCACGGCGATATTTTGCTTCTATAAACTGTTGCTCGTATTTTTAATTATGTCTTTAATGTTTCTGCCTGAATAGAAAATACGAATAACAGTTACAACACCTTTCTCTTTATCAACGCAGTAAAAAGCCATGTAGTTATCAATAGATACTTTACGAATCCCCATAGAATACCAAGGCTCCCGTGGAACAAGTGAATGTCGCATGGGCATTGTATCAAGTGAACGAATAATCCTTCTGATACGAGATGACTGATTTTCTGCTGCTTTAGGAGCTCGTAAAATAAAGCAAATATATTCATATAGTTCAGTAAGATCCTGTAGCGCTTGTGGAGTATAAGTCACTTTATAGTGATTACTCATATACCGTATTCCTTAGAGAACAGCTGGTCTACTTCATCTGCACTATAAGACTTTCCTCTTGCAAGAGAGTCAACACCTTTTTGCAGTTCTGAATCAAGTTCTTCTCGTGTTAAACCACCCATTGCGACAGGTGTATGAACGGGTATGCGAAGATCAAAAGGCATCCCTTTTTGAAGGACAATTTGGCTATAAAGCATTTGTATTGCCGAGGATGGAGAAATTCCAAGTTGGCTCAAAATACTTTCCGCATTTTCTTTGAGATTGTGGTCAATTCGTGCATAAACAGCATTGGTATTTGCCATAAGAATTACGCTCCTTTCTGCTCCCATTTTACTAAAACAACGCAAGATATTGCAAGCAATTGCAAGTAGTTATTACGCAATGCATTGATTATTTTTTGACTCTTCTGACGAATTATTTTAGCTGGGTGTTATACTTCAGCAGACACCAAGCCCTTTTGATTACATTGATATTCAGAACCAGTCCACAAAAGTTGGGAAACCTATGGAAAAACAAGCACTTCTCACCCAATGGCTACATGAACAAGAGATCGCTCATATCAAGGGGTGGGATTTCTCTCACATTAGGGACAGATATAAAGAAGAGGATGATCTTCCATGGGACTTTGGAAATATCATCAAATCCTATCTACACGATACTGATTATCTATTAGATATGGAAACGGGCGGCGGAGAATTTCTTTTGTCTTTTCTCGCCAATCCTGAACATACTGCGGCAATCGAAGGTTATGCTCCAAACATCAAACTATGTGAAGAAAGACTTCTTCCTTTAGGGATAGATTTTAAGGCAGCTGACGGAGGAGATGAGCTTCCGTTTGAAGATGATTACTTCGATCTTGTCACCAACAGACACGGTAAATACAACATACAAGAACTAAAAAGAATTCTTAAAAGTGGAGGTATGTTTCTTACGCAACAGGTTGGCGCTGAGAATGACAGAGACCTGGTAGAGCTTCTACTAGGAGATATCGAGCTTCCCTTTCCTAAAGCTTATTTAAGTATTGCCAGACAAGAGTTCATAGACAATGGATTTGACATTATTGAGGAAGCTGAAGCCTATAGGCCCATAGAATTTTATGATGTAGGTGCTCTTGTTTGGTTTGCAAGAATCATTGACTGGGAATTCCCATACTTTGAAGTCAAAAAATACCAAGAGAACCTCTTTAAAGCTCAGAAAATTATTGAGCAAGATGGCGTAATCAAGGGAAAAATTCATCGATACTACTTTGTGGCGAGGAAAAAGTAATATATCAAGACAAATTTAGGAGACTATCAAAGAAGGAAAAGAAAACTATGAAAGTAGAAAAAGATCTGTCAGAAATGTCTCTGAACGAATTATGGGAACTTTTCCCAATATTTCTTGTCGAGCACAATGACAAATGGGGTGCATTTTATAGTGAAATGGAAGCCAAGCTACAATATATTTTACCTAAACACTCTATAAAGAGGATTAGTCATATTGGTAGTACCGCAGTTCCTGGAATATGCGCAAAAGATATAGTCGACGTTCTTGTTGAAATTTCAATGGATTCTAATATCGAATGTATTGCTCAGCTTATCGAGCGTAACGGGTTTCTGCGAATGTCAACGGAAGATTACAGAATATCTTTGAACTCTGGTTATACTAAAAACGGGTTTGCCGATAAGGTCTTTCACATTCATCTTCGATATATCGGAGATAACGATGAACTGTATTTTCGAGATTACCTGAAAGACCATCCACAGATTGCAAAAGAATACGAAACTTTGAAATTGGGTTTATGGAAACAATTTGAACACAATAGAGATGCTTATACAGAGGCTAAAACAAAGTTCATTAGAAAATGGACTACTGTAGCAAAGAGTGATTACGCTGGACGTTATTGACTAGAAGAACAAAATGATAACAAATCAATACTACAATTCTAATTAGAGACAATATTGATTCGTTCTTCTCGACGTATTTAGGAGGTGAGCTACAAAAAGTATCAGGCAACTATAGATTTTTTCGGAGACAGCCATGAGAATTGAACATATCGCATTGTATGTAAACGATATAAAGGGTGCCCAACAGTTTTTTGTGAAGTACTTTGGAGCAACATCTAACGACGGCTATCATAATCCTCAAACGGATTTTCGCTCGCACTTCCTCTCCTTCGATAACGGCGCACGACTTGAAATCATGAACAAACCTAACATGTCGGATCTGTCAAAAGAGATCAACCGCACAGGATATGCACATATTGCGTTTAGTGTCGGAAGTAAAGAAAAGGTAGATACCCTCACTGCAAAGTTGAAAGCAGACGGCTATGAAGTCATCAGCGGACCAAGGACAACCGGAGACGGCTATTATGAAAGTTGCATTATTGCCCTTGAAGGCAACCAAATTGAAATTACTGTCTGAGAGGCAAACCGTACTTCTCGTGCAAGAATATAAACCCTACGTTTAGAGGGAAAATATACATTCTCGCCCCCCGCCTGTCGCATCTGAATGTAGATTGAGCTGCTGGACATAAGCCGACCATCTATTGGAACTTTCACTCTCTACTACTGGGTATCTAGATGATGTTCAGCTCTATGCTGGTGTATGAGGAGAGCTCCCGTGACTATGTAAGCATGCCAGAAGGTACTTCTGAGCAGCAGTTCCAATTCCGCTTTTTGCATCCCCGGTGCAGGAATCAATATAATGTCTATAAGAGCTGTGGAGGGAAAACAGCAAGGAGGATTGAGGTGAAACGACATGGCAGACATCAAGAAGGATAAACTGCAAATCCGTAACAGCACGATAGATTTTCTCGTGTTCACGAAAGACGCCCATGAGGATAGCATTGAGGTACGGGTACAGGATCACGATGTTTGGCTGACACAAAAGGCCATTGCACAGCTTTTTGATGTAGACCGGAGCGTTGTGACAAAGCACCTAAAAAACGTATATGAAAGTGGCGAATTGCCTGAAGATGCAACTTGTGCAAATTTTGCACAAGTTGCGGATAATGGGAAAACCTATCACTACAAGTTCTACTCTCTATCCGCCATCATTGCCGTAGGCTATCGGATCAACTCCGGCAGAGCCACGCAGTTCCGCCAGTGGGCAACCAAAGTACTAGACACCTTCACCAAGCAGGGCTATGTACTGGACAAGAGCAGGCTCATCAATGGACAAATCTTTGATGAGGACTACTTCGACCACCTGATTTCCGAGATTCAGGAGATTCGAGCCAGTGAGCGGCGCTTTTACCAGAAAATCACAGATATTTATACTACCGCTGTGGACTACTCCCTCGATAGCCAAACCACAAAGGATTTCTTTGCCACAGTTCAGAACAAGATGCACTATGCCGTCCATGGCAGCACAGCAGCAGAGGTCATTATGACACGAGCCGATCATACCAAGGAGTACATGGGCCTGACCTCATGGAAGAACGCTCCTGATGGCAAGATCGTTAAGGCAGATGTTTCTGTTGCAAAGAATTACTTATCTATAGATGAAATGCAGGAGTTGAACGAAATCGTCACCATGTATCTGGACTATGCTATCCGACAAGCCAGACGGCATATTCCCATGACCATGGAAGACTGGGCCTCCAAACTGGATGCTTTTCTTCAATTCAACGATGCGGAAATTCTGCGGGATAAAGGAAAGGTCACTGCTGCCATTGCAAGAGTCTTTGCGGAGAGTGAGTTTGAGCAATACCGTATCATTCAGGATCAACTATACCAGAGTGACTTTGACCGATTGATAGCCAGCACAGAAGAAAAGGGCTGAATAAAAACGCCCGTTATTGACCATGTAGCCAAATATTAATTCTCGCCCTTCCTGCCGCATCTGAATGGAGAGCACTTTCTATGAAAAAGACGATCTGGGATTGGTATGCCCCCTTCTACAAACGGGCCATGCTCCCCGATAAAAAGTCGTACCAATATATGTATGACCGTATTTCACAAGTTGTGAAGGATAAGCTTGTTCTTGAGATCGCAACAGGGCCGGGACTTTTGGCAAAACACATTGCTCCTGCGACAAAACACATTACGGCTACAGATTATTCAGCCGGTATGATCCGAGAAGCGCAAAAAGGAGAGAATCCAAAGAATCTGAGCTTTGAAGTCGCGGATGCGACCGACCTCCCCTATGCGGATCACGCTTTTGATGTTGTCATCATTGCAAATGCGCTTCATATCATGAAGGATCCGGACAGAGCCTTAGCAGAGATCAGGCGCGTGTTAAAGAAAGACGGGATATTGATCGCTCCAAACTTTGTCAATCATGCCAAGGTCGGCTCGCTCTGGACGTTTATTCTTAAAACCGTCGGGGTCAGTTTCGAACATCACTGGACAGAAGACACCTACCTTCACTATCTTGCATCTCAAGGGTGGAAGCTGACTTTCCACAAAAACATCTCAGCGAGAATACCCCTCTGCTATGCCGAATGCACGCTAGAAGAGCAAAAGGTATGATGAGGTTAACTTATATGACGAATATGAATAGTTCTCTCAAAAGGAACCTGCAATGGACGACAAGCTACAGATACGACCCGGAACGGCGCAAGAAACACTCATCATTCCGCTTTATGCCCGAAAGAAATGTGGCGACAAGTTCCCTGAACTCTATGCAGATCCTGCAGCAGCAGAAATTTGTGACAGACTGGACTACGATTTCTCAGAGCTCGACAAGAAATATGACACAGCCCTCTATGAATTTGGTGCACTAGAAGGCGCCATGCGACAGCTCGACATGATGTATGAAATAAACGATTACCTGAATAGTCATCCAAACGCCTCGATCGTCTGTCTTGGATGCGGGCTCGACCTTGACCCCAGGAGATGTGGAAACCAACAGAATAGAATATTCAACGTGGACTTTCCGGATGTTATCGCCATGCGAGAAGAACTGGCAGGTACCGATCAGAGGGAGACCAACATTGTCTCCGACTTGACGAATCTCTCTTGGATGGATCAAGTCGATGCGCACAATGGCGCTGTTTTTTACGCAGCAGGTGTCTTTCACTATCTGAAAAAAGAGGACGTCAAAGCCATTGTCTTAAAAATGACCGAGCTCTTCCCTGGGTGCAGACTCGTCTTTGATACGGTTGGAACTTTAGGCTATAAGCTTATGATGAAAGCCATCCTAAAAAAGCATGGGATGAACGATTTTGGCAACCTGTTTTACACCAACGATGCCGTGAAAGATCTCTCCACCTGGTCAGATAAGATTGTCGTTTCGTCCAAAGGATACATGCTTGGCTACTACGATATGAAATCACGGGGCATCAAAAGCATCCATCGCCTTCTAGCACACATGGGCGACAACATAATGCACATGCAGGTTGTTAAGATAGAGATACTTTAACCTCGCCGTACCATAAGATAGTGCTATCTATCCGAGGCTCTTCTCGTAAAGACGAGCAACCTGATCTCCAATATCCTCATACCAGACCGGTCGTTCTTCCACAAAGCAAAAGTCGTTCTTGATATAGAGCTTCTCGGCCGGAACATTGCCCTTCAAGACATCAAGCTGAACGGACTTGAATCCTTTCTTTTTACCGTACTCAAACATGTAGCGCATCATTTTTCCCGAAATTTGTCGTCCGCGAAAATCCGGGTGAACGGCAAACAGATGTATTGTCAGCACCTCATTATCGGGGCATGCAATCTTCCAGTTCACGTCACGATACATCGGATCAGCGGACTCCTCCAGCACCACAGCCGACACTACCCTGCCATCAATTTTGCAAATATGAATCTCCGACTTCTCCAAGCTCTTCTTCAAATCGTCTTCAGCCGGATAAATGCCGTAGTGCCAGTCGGCGCCATACTCGTCATCTGCCTGTCGCTCGCATACCGTTTTGTAGAACGCACACACATCAGAAAAATCAGAGACCCGCGCCACAAGATAGTCTTCCATCGCCGCTCCATATCTGTATCTTGTTCGTTTCTTCTCTCTCAATATAGCAGGCCGTTGCAGTAGAATGCTTAGCTAATCTTACATTGGACACGAAACGTTCAAAGGTCTAAAGGAGCTACATGAACATCGCCCTCATAAAACCAAGCGAGAAGAACAAAGCACAGCTCTTTGACATGCTTGAAGAGTGGGCGCAAGACATTGAGACAAACCACACAAACTCTTCTCCCCGAAGAATTTTTCTGTATGACTATCATGATTTTGAGCGGTATTTAGAACACCTAGATACCAAAGAGACACCCTTGGACGGAAGAGTTCCGAGCACGACCCTCTTCTGCTTTGACTGTGATAGAAACATCTTTGTTGGAGCAATTGATATCCGCCATTACCTCAATGAAGGACTTCTGTTAAGTGGCGGACACATTGGAGACGGTATCCGCCCAAGTGAAAGAAGAAAGGGATATGCAACAGCAATGATTGCTCTTGCGCTACAGGAATGCAAGAAACTGGGGATTGACCGCGTCTTAATGTGCTGCCGCAAGGACAATATTGGCTCGGCAAAGTCCATTATCAATAACGGTGGAATCCTGGAAAATGAAGTCCTAGACGAGGATGGTATTCTCACTCAAAGATATTGGATTACTCTTTAGAGGTTCTTCTCGACAATCTGCAAAGTCAAGTAGAATAAAGGCGTGCCCACGCGTCATGCTCGCGCCATACACCCGCGCAAAACAAGGGAGAGCGCCGATGATTCAAGATGAGCTCTTTGCACTTCAAGATACAGAATATGCTGCTTTTCAAAGTAAACTCACACCCAATATCCCAAGAGAATCCATCATTGGTGTACGCGTTCCTCAACTCAGAAAGCTTGCTAAAAGGCTTGGAAAAAGCAAAGAAGCTCAA
>JAILNA010000007.1:0-398994 GCA_024691995.1 Atopobiaceae bacterium
TTTCTGTGCCATGGTGTTCTCCTTTCCCTCGCGGCCGGCGACCTGAACAATCACCATCCTAGAGGGAAAGGAGTTTTGTTGCATAGCATCAGTGTCATCCACCCGCATAGCGGGTGGTTTTTTGCCCTGTGTGCGAAGCACGCAGGGCAGGCTCACGAGCCTCAAATCAGGTAAAGCCACCGAATACATATCCGGTGGCTTTTTGATAAATGGTCGTTTTCTGTTCTTACAAACTACTCACCAATTACGCAAACTTTGACTTTGCGGTTACGCTCCCTGTTCTGATCCCAGTCAACCAAGTAAATGTGACCAAATTCTCCGGTTGCGGGCATGCCGTCAGTAACGACAAAAGTTTGGCTGCTGCCAAAGAGCGATGCCCTCAGATGTGCATCTCCGTTCAAAATCGTATTTGCCTCTCCCGGAAACTCGGGATGCTCATTGTGGTAGTCCACAAGAAATTGAACGTGTTTTGGTCCCGGATAACGATAGTCTCGATCCTCTTCAACCTCACGGGGAATCATCTTGTCCACGAAACGAATAAGGTCTCCCTGGAGAAACTCCTGCCCCTGCCAATTCGTATCATGCACATACTCCTCAAAAATAACCGAGCAGGTAGTATGTGTCGTTTGGCACGTCACAGTACCGTTTGAGATTCCGGATGCAGCAATGATATCAATCACCTGCTGCTTGATATCGATAAAATCAGGACGGCCTGCTGCAGTGGATACCGTAATCGTATCTTGATAAACAGCCATATATCTCTTCTCCAACCTTCTCTTACTCTGCAAAGTCAGTACGGGCTCGATCAAGCGCTTCAAACATCTCGTCAAGCATTGCAAACGGATCGTCGGCCGCAACAATACCCGAGGTTCCTCCAGTTGCATCGGCGCCGTATTTGATGGC
The DNA here is from genome assembly GCA_024691995.1 of Atopobiaceae bacterium. Classification (GTDB taxonomy): domain Bacteria; phylum Actinomycetota; class Coriobacteriia; order Coriobacteriales; family Atopobiaceae; genus Lancefieldella. Next base: position 904 of record JAILNA010000007.1, read on the forward strand.
GTCGTACACATTTTCTCCGGAACTGATACCTGCCGCCTGCAGTACCTTAGTGGCAGGAGAGATGGCCTTTACCGCCTCGGTCGAAGCGCGCATATAATCTTCACCAGCAATTTGTCCGGTTCCGATAAGGCTCGTAAGCTCGCAGGTCATAATATCGGGATGCAACTCTGCAATGGCTTTTGCCTCTTCGACGGAATCCGCGCACACACAGGTAAGAATCCCCACCTCATTAGCGCGAGCTATGGTTGAAGCAAGCTCATGGACAGTCATGGGGTTCTCGGCATGATTCAAAAATGTAGCCTTCACTCCCGCCGCCGCGAGCGCCTCAGGCAAGATATGACCCATACCGCGACCGGGCCTCAAGCTTTCCATGTTTTGAGCGCACGGAATAAGATGCGTGCAATGCTCGGCAACCCATGCGAGATCAATCAGCTGAGCCGTAAAGAGGCAATCAAAATCGTACTTCTCGCAAAGTTCATCCGCCTTGACGGCAAGCTTGCGAAGCTCCTCACCATACAAATACGACTTTGGATTAACTACAAAAAATGGGCTTCTCAACTTGTACTTTTCCATACAGATCCCCTCTATCCAAAGCATGAATACAAAACGACAAGTTCAATATAAGCAGTATATATCAACTTGTACACAATTTTATATACAAGATAGTTTGTCGATGAATTTTATCGGTGAGCGCGCGCATTTCGGGGTTGAATTGCATCCCCCACTACCGCCTGCCCTGATGTAAGCCACGTAAGACTCCACTCAAAGGGGGTCTTATCGGCAAATCTGATTGTTTGTTCAAGAACCAGAATCGGTGAATTCTCATCACAATGTAAATAGCGACCGTGTTCCACTCCTGCCGCGCGCGCCGTATAGCGGATCTTTGAATACGCGATCTTCTTTCCGCTGCATCTTTCCGCAGCTGAAAAGGCAGGCTCTACTCGGAAATCCGCTTTTTCGTAGCCGGGACACTCCGATAAGTTCGTCCAGCTTTCCTGACATAAAATAGGCTCGCCATCAACATATCTGACTCTGCGCAAAAAACAAATAAGGTCTGAGGGCGACGCTTGCAGCTCATTTTTTACGTTTTCAGGAGCGGGTAAAACTTTCTTTTCCAGGACCTTTGTTTCAAATGCCATTCCTTGGTTCTTAAGAGACTCGGCAAACGAAAGCGGTCGAACTCCCGCCGGATGGGACAGTCCTTCTTCCGCGACATACGTACCCTTTCCGTGAACGCGAAATAAAAGACCTTCGTTAACCAGCGTTTCAATCGCATGCCGCACGGTTCCTCGACTGATACCAAACCGGCTCATCAGCTCATGCTCCGAAAGAATCTTTTCTCCGGAGACCAGCTCGCGTGAATAAATCATTTCCCTGATTTGATCGGCCAGCTGCGAGTGGAGCGATGTGGCGCTGCTGGTAATCAAAGCTTTTGCCGGTTTATCTTGACTGGTGAGCTTTTCCGGTGTGGGAAAATGAGGATATATTCGATTGTCGTTTGTAGCCTTTTTGCACACTTTAACCTTCTAACGTATAAAATCGACAAACCGGATGGTCACGATTATAGACAAGTAGTATACAAGTTATAGAAAGGTTGTGCCAGATAGAACGCCATGGAGGGTGCGCGCCGGATAGCATCGGAAGATGGTATGGGACATATACGCAGGTAGAGAGTCCATGGTATTTCTCGCCTAGCCAGTTGTGCTTGTCGCCTTCTGCGCGCACTCCTTCATTTTCAAGAATCTGCTAAGAAACACTGAACGGTTGGTGGGTTACGCTAAAGAATCGCCTACGGTTGGTAGAAAGAGACCCTTTAGAGCCTGTATACATCTCCTACTCCCTGACTGGCATTCCTCTCTTCATCAGCCTTTTTGTAGAGCATAAAAACGACCACGACCAGAAAAATACCTCTTCAAACGCTCATAACCTCACCGGCTATCGTGAAAAGAATACCTATAGGTGTATGGGGTGCCATCTTATGACCGCCTCAATAGATGTATTCCGGTATGCGATCATCCTTCCGTACTCGATCGTAACCTTCATGGAATATGTCGACAGAATCGGCATTGATATACGATCCTTTGCGATCATAGGGAAAGTACGCTATCGTAACGTGATCGCCGACCTTGTAATCGGAGACATTCACCAAAACACCGCTCGCAGGTTTTTCACCAAAATGAACTTCCAAGGTTCTCTCGGAATCATCTTCAACGATCACATGCAATCGGAAGGTATTAGTTTCCTCATCAATACTGACAATATGACCTGTCAAAAAAAGCATATACGAAAATGAAGCATGGTTGTCATCTGTACCATAAATAGCCTTCTCTTTGCTATTCTCTTTGGTACCCTCTTTGGTATCCTCTTTGCTGCTCTCTTTTGAGGTTGATATAGCCAAGGCAATCCCTCCAAATAGCAGGACTCCTGAAAAAATGATAAAACCTTTTCTCTTTATTAAGACAGACATACAAACAGACCCCCTATCTCATCTGGAGAAAAAGACACTGTCATTGTAAGTATATTTTGTATATCCTACATTGACATATCGCGCATAGCCATTCCAACCATCGGCAACTACAAGAGCATGCATCGAAGGTTTTGAAGTACCCTTTGGCTGTGCCACCAAACATCCGCCAACAGCCATCGCATGTGAATGTATTTTTCCACTCAGATTGATCCCGCAGCAAAATACCCCCATGTCGCCCCGCTTAACCGTACTACGGAATAAAGGGAACGAAAGGGAGGTAATAAAATTGCTGGTAACACTTTTGCCATACTGAGAGCAATATGAGACGAGAGCGGGACCGATCCTATTATTAGGAGTGGATCCATATCTAACCTCATCTTTTATATAAATCTCCTCGGTACCTGAAAGCGACCAAAGGGCATCATAGTGACGCTTCAGTCCATTCCCTAGAGAAAAGTCCTTATAGAATAAACTAGATGATATATAGAAGCGAGTGCAGCATAGAAGGGCTGAAACTGCACAGGCATAACTTCCTGTTTGCGCTTCCACAGGCTTTTCGGCAAATGGCATAAATTCTTGAGTGGAAACCAGCACATGCTCAGTAATTTGATACTTTGAATTCCGAGCAAGGTTATTATCAAAGAATATATCATCCCAGCTACCGGAATCAGGAGTACTGCTTAAAGGAATGGACGTATCCATATCGTATCCATAGGTCTCTGGAGCACTTAAAACTATCCCAGAGTCCCTCTCAGCAGCAACATAAAAGAACGGTTCCGTCTTAAGAGCAATGACTGAAGAATCATCATCACGATACAGCATGGGAATATCTTGAGTGACTGATGCATACGGACTTATTGCGCCGGGTTCCAAAGAATACTCCGATATCAAGCTGTCATCAGTTACGTCATAGATAACATAACCGTGAGGACTCCCAAAGGCATCAACTATATCAACAATGTAGCCGATAGCACCCAAGGCAGGATCATATATCTTCGTTGTTTCAGAAGGTACAAGGCCGGAAGTTTCTCCTACACCCTGAACGAACGTATCAGCGAACTCAAGCGCCATCTCTTCCGTAAACTGAACTGTATCCGATTCTTTTTTCTTAGATGCAAACGCAGTTTTTGGCATTCCAATAAGAGATACGGCATATGCTGCAATAAGAAGAAACGCTCGCCTACTGATCCTCATAACAATGCCTTTTCCTGTTACCAGAAAACAAACGAACCTAGAGCTATCACGATCAGCCGGGGCATATACGCCAATCTGCCTCATAGCTGAATACTTGATTGATATCATACTACAACAAGGCAAGATGGTAGAGCCGCCCTCCTTGGGATTCAGTCCGCTCACCTGCCTACCTGGCTCTCAGCTTTAAGGATGCAATGTTCCCCATCTCTGAGATTTAGTACTATAGCCCTGCCGTCCTTCTCGCTTGCGAAAGCTGCAACAATCGCACTTTCGCAACTGGGCGTCCTTCTCGCTTTTTTCAAAACCTGCGAAGAAACAGCCTACAGTTGGTGTCTTGTGCTAAGGAATCGTGAACAGTTGTTGGTTTTGGTCTCTAAGCAGGCCTCTAGAAGGTCAAATCCACCAACTGTTCAGCATTCTTTAGCAGATTTTGAAAAAGAGGATCGCTGAAAGCCACCTGATTAAATTCTGAATCTATATTTTCCTTTTCCATAACCTGATACAGACTCAATAATGCCCGCCTGCACCAAATTGGAAATTAACTTGGATGCTCTCGAACTCTTTAGGCCGAGAAGTTCCATAACTGCATTTCTTCCAAAAACCTTGTTATCGCCAAAACTCTCATATAAAGTTTTGATATGAAGAACCGTTTTATTCGAGAAGCCCTCTGTTTTCCCGGAAAGTAAACTTTCAATGTCCACTTTTTTACAGTCAATGTCCACTTTTTCGGAACCAATGTCCACTTTTCCATATCTTTGCGGTGCTTATAACTAAAAGCCAGCAGAAGTCTTTTCAATCAAGATTTATCTCCTTGCTGTCTAATCCACCGAGAAGCAAACTGAATCAGACCGTTATCGTACAAAGTGCTCTGTATTATCTTGTTTTCTTCACTGTAAGTAATAATAATTTCTGCTAGCTTAAGAGCAAACTCATTGACATCTTCCTCCGAAAGTAGTTCTATGGCCATATCCATTATGTCAATATACCTTGACTGATTTCTTCCATAAACGGAAGCACAATAGAGCCTTTCATCATGTGCACAAATATTACGTATTTTAACCAGATTATTTAAGTACTTTCTAAGATCTTGACGCGACATAAGCTTTTCAGAAGAATGCTCTTTACCTATCGTTCTGATAATTCGAGAGCAAGCCTTATTTTGTTCATTGGGCTTCATAAGATCGTATAGATGCTCAACATTTCCAAAAGTCATTGCATTGGCAATTACCCATAACGGAACGTTATCATATTTGTTCCTATAATGTTCAACAAAGTTAAACTTCGTCTTTCCCTGGATTATAAAATTCAACTTACTTTGGAATTTTGAAAAATCACTAATAAAATACTGTTCACCGGGCATATAGTCTTTTGCTTCCGAAAAGTTGTTGATATCAAGATAGGCATTTTCTTTTTGATGATTTTCGCAAAACGTATAACAACAGATTGTACGTATCATCACCTCTATTTTTGTCAAGTAATGGAAAGTTACATATCTAAGCTCTCTGTCAAACTTGAACAGCCGATATATATCCTCAAATGTTGTTCCTTCTTTGTATCTATCGTCAGATGCCAGCTTCGTTTTCTCACTGTCAAGAAAAGGATCTTTGTAGCCGTTGATTAGAGAGTAATAACCTTCGCATAGCAACAATCTATAAGTATCATTGTTTGGCTCTACGCCCCTGCTCTTTAGCAACTCAATTTGTTCATCAATAGTAAGAAACGGTTTATCCATCTTTTAATCCAATCAAAAAAAGATAGCTACGCGAAGCAGCTATCTTTTGGTTCCGGTTTCGTAAAATACAACGGAACATATCACTGTCTTTACTATACCCAAAACTACAGAAATGTAAAGCCCTGTTCAGGCATTACATACAAATTGTAACGTTCAGACAAATTGAACTTTTGAGATTTTATAAAATCCCATTTAAACGTCTACATAATTCACAAAATACCTGGTAGGGGCGGTGGGACTCGAACCCACACAACCGAAGTCGAGGGATTTTAAGTCCCCTGCGTCTGCCAATTCCGCCACGCCCCCGAATGCATCGATATTATCGCACGATGTAGCCCTCACGTGCACTAAAAGTTTCATTTCTCCTTAAACGGTTTTTTGGACGGTCCTCCAAGCGCCTTGTCAAGCGGTTTCAAAATCGGCTTCCAAACCACTGGAGAAGGCCTTCCTTCCTGCACGGCTGCCGCAGTGATGAGAAGTCCAAAAAGTAAGTCGCTTTCGCTGGCAATCATCGTAGTAAAGCCCGTTGCCTGCATAAGCTCAAAAAGTACGATTGTCCCGCCCAGTATTACCGGTGCACGTTTTTCCTGAAGTCCCGGAAGCTTTGCGCGCTCCTCCACCGGCAATTTGGCGAGAAGTTCTTCAAGTTTCTGCACATCCTCAACCGAAATGCCTCTTAAGTGCACGAAAGCGGGATCGTAGGGCTCAAGCTGAGCATTCATGGCAATAAGGCTGGTAGCCGTACCTCCCGTTGCCACAAGCACTTCCGGCCGTATGGCCTCTTGATACTCGAGAGCCGCAAGCGCATCTCGCATGAGTCGGGAAGCAAAGGCATGGGCGGCCTCAAGATGGGCAGGTGCAGGAATATTGCCCTCAGATAAAAAGCGGTCTGTTACGCGCCTGCACCCAACATCAAGCGAACGAATAAACGGCAGGTTGATGATGTTGTTGGTAACATTTCCCAGCGCTAATTCCGTAGAGCCGCCACCACTATCGGCCACAAGAATCTGTCGACCGCCAAAGTCTTGTGCAACCCCGAGAAAAGTAAGTGCGGCTTCGATTTCTCCGGGAATAATCATGGGTTCAAGGCCTAAAGAAGCGAGAGCCATGCCAAGGTCGGGTGCATTTTTTGCATCGCGCGCGGCCGAGGTAAGCGTGCACACGATGGCCTGCGCGCCGGCTTCTTTTGCGGCTTCCACATACGAGGCCGCTGTCATATACACACGCTTGATGGCATCGGTGTCAAGCAAACCGGTTGCATCGACACCGACACCAAGGTTGCAGATTTCAGAGTGTTTGGCCATCCGCAGTACGCGACCACCGGCAACTTCTGCGACAGCCAGTCGAACCGTTACCGTACCAATATCAATTACTGCAATCATCTGCGAGTTTCCAAATCAATTCTGTGTATCAGTTGGCACATATCCAAAAACAAAATCCAAAAACTTTATATACCAGGGATTTTCTGGCCGCTTTTGCTCTTTTGGCTTGTTGTCAGTGGTGGTATTTCCGACACCTTCAACCGAGACGCTCGTCTCGCCCTCAGAAACATACCCACGCTCATGCGCCTTATCCTGAATGCCTTCCTGCGTCTGCAAACGATTGACGTCTTCGTTAAGATTTTTATGCTCTTTCTCAACCTCTTGCTGCGTTATTTGCAATTCCTGTGCGTCTCGTATGGCACGATAGTAGCCTTGGACGGGTCCATAAAAGCCAATCATCAAAACTCCGACAATGCATATAAAAACAGTCAGCTTCTTATGCGCACGCAAAATAGTGCGAATCCGCTCAGGCATGTTAGCGATCTGTTTTTTCTCGTGCGTCTTGTGACGATTTTGACTGGCGTTACGCTCTGCGTTGCTCGCAGAGCGCGCCGTCGCCCCTTGACGCACTCCTGTGCCCTTACGTGCCCCAACACTTTGACGCGTGGTTGTGGTTTGGCCTGAAGTCCTTCTCGCCTGCTCATCAGAGGTATCCATCCCACGTCGTGAGACGGATCCTATGGTCTGCACAGGTGCACGACCTCCCGTGCGTCCAGACACAGGTTGAGAATTTTGCGAAGCTGTCTTGTCCGTAGAGCTTAAACTCATCGCCTACTCGTTTCTAGTTCGTTATTGGTGCAAGGCGTCCTCTTAGTATGGCAGACTATAGCAAGCTTGACACTCTCAGCGAGCTTCTCGCAAAAATTTCATTTGCTTTGACTCGACGTTTTGCCTCTACTCTTTGACGTTCTCTTCCGACTTCGCCTGTTGCCACAAGTCTTCAAGCACCTCGGGGTGGTCTTCAAGCGAGAAGCCCTTCTGACCCGCAAGCTCCTCCATGCGCGACCAGCGATGGCGCATCTTACGATTGGCCGAGGCAAGCGCCTCCTCTGCATCGATTCCGTCCCATCGAGCCAGCTGTACCATGACAAAAAGGAGGTCGCCAAACTCTTCCGCACGAGCCTCGGAGCCCGGTGCTTCAGCCTCATATTCCGCGCGCTCTTCGGCAACCTTCTGCCAGACGTCTTCAGCGGAATCCCAGTCAAACCCCACTTTTGCCACACGCTTGGAGAGCTTTTGCGCCTGCATGAGCGCCGGCAACGAGTACGGAACGCTATCGAGAAGGCCCTCGGTATGCACGCGGTCTTCTTCATTGGCACGCTCAGCAGCTTTCACACTGTCCCACGCGTCAAGTGCGGCATCGGCATCGTGTGCGTTTCCTGCCTCGGGTCCAAATACGTGCGGATGGCGACGGACGAGCTTCTCGTTAAGAGCGCGGCACACATCGTCGATATCGAACCCGCCATCGTCCGACTCAATCTGTGAATGAAGCAGTACCTGCTCAAGCACGTCTCCCAGCTCTTCTTGGAGGTGTTCGGAGGAACCTTCCTTGATAGCCTCAGCGGCCTCGTAGGCCTCTTCGACCATGTTCTTGGTAATGGAATCATGTGTCTGTGCCTTGTCCCACGGACAACCGTCACTTTGACGAAGGCGCCAGATGGTGCGCACCAAGCGGTCAAACTCAGGATGTCCCATAGGGGCACCAAGGCGATGCCGTGTCTGTGCATCAACCAAATCTGCAAGTCTCGTAATCCCTGTTGCACTCACGCTTTGCTCGGTTTGATTGGTTTGATTGGTTTTATTGACCATCACAACTCCTCGGGATACTTGAAATTCCAATCGGCACGAAGGTTGGTCATAAGCTCCATCACATCAGCCGAAGTCCCGAGCTGTGCACGCGCATATTCGTCTCCCGCAACAGCGCGTTCCATATCCGCCAACACATAGCTCAGTGCTTGTGTCGTATTGCCAACCCGCAGCTCTTCTCGCGCGCCGGTCTCTGTCCAAACGATGGACGCCCGATCGGCCCTGGGATATTCCATAATTTCAAGATAGGCCTTATCCGCAGAAATCATGGCCCGCTTTGGCTGCTTTGAGTGCATGGTAAGGGAAAGCACGACCATCTGACCTTCGGCGTTGCGCAATAAAATACCTTCGGTCTCATCGGTTCCCGTAGGCGCAGGGTTCATCATCGAAAGTGCCTCATGTGGTTGGCTTTTAAGGAAGAGGCGGGCAAGGGTAAGGGAATACACGCCAATATCGAGAAGCGCTCCGCCCGCCAGCTCAGGATTGAAGAAGCGATTCTTCATGTCGTATTCCTTATAGCTGCCAAAATTCTCCTGTATGAGGTTAACCCGACCAAAATCTCCTGCGTCAATGCGTCGTTGCAACTCCTTGTACAGCGGCATATGCAAAATGGTGCAGGCATCCATGAGCTGAACGCCATGCGCAGAGGACAGCTCACGCGCCTCGGCAAGCTCGGCGGAGTTGAGCGTAATGGACTTCTCGCAAAGCACGTGCTTACCGGCTGCAAGGGCCTTCCGCAAATACGTAATGTGCGTGTTGTGAGGCGTTGTAAGGTAGAGCACATCAATGTCAGGAGTGGCGATAAGGTCGTCAATGGTGTCATACACCCGTGCCACACCATGTTTGTCCGCAAACGCCACTGCCTTCTCATGGGTGCGATTGGCTACGCCGTCAATATGACGACCCTCCGCCGCAAGCGCCTCTGCCATCTGGTTAGCAATAACGCCGCAGCCGATAACACCCCAGCGCAGCTGTGGAGCTGTAAATAACGAGCCCTTCTTTTCCCGATACATGAAGCCTCCTTGTGCCGAGTGATTCACGCACACGCGTCTGCCTGCATACACCCGCGCAGACTCGCCATTGCTACATCAATTCAGTAACATTCTTGGCAAACTGGACAGGATCATCCACGGGAAGTCCTTCGACAAGCAAAGCCTGGTCGTAGAGAAGACTTGCGTAGAGTGCAAGTCTGTCCTCTTCCTTTGAGGCCTGTGCCGCAACAAGCTTTTGGAACACCGGGTGCTGCGGATTGATCTCAAGCACTCGTTGTGCCTTAGGCATCTGACCTGCATCGGGACCCTGTTCCATTACACGTTCCATTTCAAGTGAGACGGGTCCTTCTGCCGCTACCCGAGCCGGAGCCTCTCCCAAAGAAGCCGAGGTTGTAACGCTCGTTACTTTTCCGTCAAGTGCTTTTGTCAACGCCTCGAGAAGATCTTTGTGCTTCTCGCCTGCCGTCTTTGCCTCTTCCTGTTCCTTCTCGCTTGCAAGGTTGAGATCAGCGGCGGAAACATTGGTGAATTCGAGGTCGCAGAGTGAAGGCTCAGAGGCAGCGTTTTCGGAGGTAGCGTTTTCGTCGGCGGAACCGTCAGAGTCGGCGGCACCAGACTCCTTTGCGTCCGCAGGCACAAGGGCTTCAGCCTTGTACGACCGCATAACCTGGAACATGAATTCGTCCACGTCCTGCGTGCAGAGAAGCACGTCGTAGCCGTGGGCAAGGGCATTCTTCACAACCGGCATATTGGCAAGACGCTCACGATCGCTACCTGCGGCATAGTAAATCTTATCCTGGCCCTCACTCCGGCCCTGCGCATACTCTTTAAGCGTTACAAGCTTCTTTTCACGTGCAGACCAGAACAGCAAAAGATCGGCGAGCTCGTCCGCTTTGGCGCCATAGGAACTGTAGATTCCAAACTTGAGTCCCCTGCCAAAGTTCTCAAAGAACTGCTCGTAGGCGGCGCGGTCATTGTCACGCATGGTTTCAAGCTCGGACGTGATCTTCTTTTCAACACGCCGAGCAATCGCTTTTAACTGAGAGTTCTGCTGCAGCGTCTCGCGGGAAATATTGAGCGTCACATCGGGAGAGTCAACGACGCCGCGTACAAAGTTGTAGCAATCGGGCAGAAGATCAGCGCATTTCTCCTGGATGAGAACGTTGGAGGTATAAAGCGCCAGACCCTTCTCGTAATCCTTGCTGTAGAGGTCAAACGGCACGCGTCCGGGAATAAAGAGCAATGCGTCATATGAGAGCGCCCCCTCGGCGTGGAACGACACCGTACGCGCGGGGTTCTCCCAGTCGTGGAAGGTGGTCTTGTAGAACTCGTCGTAATCGCTTTGTTCCACCTCACTCGAACGCTTCTTCCAGATGGGCGTCATGGAGTTCAAGGTCTCAAGCTCTTGGTACTGCTCATACTGCGGCGTATAGTCCTCGCCCGCATCTTCCGGCTTGGGAAGCTCGCGGCTCTTCTCGACCATCATTTGAATGGGATAGCGCACATAGTTTGAGTAATGGCGTACAAGCTCGCGCAGTTTCCACTCCGAGAGGAACTGGTCGGTGTCCTCCGTCTCCGTGGAGGGGCGAAGGAACAACGTTATGGACGTACCGTGAGAGTCGTCGGCGCGTAAAGATTCAGGGAGTTCGACATCCGTTGCTTCCGCAACGCTATACCCGTGTACACCGTCAGACTCCCACATATAGGCGCACTTCTCGCCATACGCGCGGCTGACTACGCGAACATTTTGGGCAATCATGAAGCTGGAATAAAAGCCAACGCCAAACTGGCCGATAATATCGATGTTGTCGCCCTGGTGATTGGCATTCTCTTCCTTGAACTGCTCAGATCCGGAATGTGCAATCGTGCCGAGGTTTTTATCGAGCTCGTCTTTTGTCATGCCGATGCCGTTGTCGCTGACGGTGATGGTTCGAGCGTCTCTATCAAACGCAAGGTTGATTGCCAAAGCGTCCGTTACATTGACGTCCTTTTTGATAAGGCTCTCAAAGGAGAGTTTGTCAAGCGCGTCCGAAGCGTTGGAAATGAGCTCGCGCAGGAAGATCTCGCGATTGGTATAGATGGAGTTGATCATGAGATCAAGCAGCTTCTTGCTTTCGGTCTTAAATTGCTTCATAGGTAGAGGACTCCTTTCGGTTCTTAAGTTGCCACAGTATTGTCAGCATTGCCTGTTCCACAAACAGGCTTTCAAAAAACGTTTCACACCATATATCGGGATACCCTCTGATGGATACTCCTATTCAGGTGGGCGGATACGCGTTATGCTTCCGCCTCGTCACTCAGCTCCTCGTCATCTCCTCCAAGCTCTTCAAGAACGCCCAGAGCCGCAGGCATAAGTTGCTCATCTTTGTGACGGAACGGATAGCCAAGCTTTTCTGACTTGGGATAGTAGATGGCACCGCGCGCCTTGAACGTAAGTGCCTGCTCGCGAGGAATTTTGACCCCCTGATATACAAGGCGCCCTCCGGTAAGCGAAATCGAAGACAGGCCAAGTCGCTCGGCACGGATGCGCACGCGAGCGCGGTCGAAGAGGTTTTTACCCGCAAGCGGCAAAGCACCAAAGCGCTCCTCTGTCTCTTGCTGTATCTCGTCTACATCCGCCAGATCCTGAGCCGCCGCAAGTCGGCGATACACCAGTACACGCCGATCAACTTCCGGGAGATATTCCTCATCCAGGAAGAAGTCGGCAGGCAGATTGAGAGTGACTTCCGATTGCTCAACATCGGGCGTTTCACCGCGGGCCTCCGCGACCGCCTCGCCCAGCATCTGCGTGAAGAGGTCAAAGCCAACGCCGGAAAGATTGCCGTGTTGTTCAGCACCCATGAGTGAGCCTGCTCCGCGAATCTCCAAGTCACGCATGGCAATCTTCATGCCACTGCCCAAATCCTGATACTCGTTGATGGCAGTCAGACGTGCCGTTGCCTCTTCGGTAAGCGGCATCTCCGCCGGGAACATAAAGTACGCATACGCCTGTTGCCGACCACGGCCCACGCGCCCCTTAAGCTGATACAGCTGAGCAAGTCCCAAGCGCTCCGAATCTTCAATGATCAGCGTGTTGGTATGGGGATTGTCGATACCCGATTCAATGATGGTGGTTGCCACCAAGACATCTATCTCATGCTCCTGAAAACGCAACATCACGTCTTCCACCTCGCGGGCGCTCATCTGTCCGTGCGCCACCCCCACGCGCGCTTCCGGCGCCGCCTCATTCACACGACTCACCGCATCATCAATAGTCGTAACGCGATTTGAGACGTAATATACCTGGCCTTTACGTGCAAGCTCGGCTCTGATGGCGGCGGATACAAGATTGGGATCGTACTCTCCCACCGTCACCTTAACCGGCTTTCTTCCCGGAGGTGGCGTCATGATGAGGCTCATATCACGCACGCCGCTCATGGCCATCTGCATCGTGCGCGGAATAGGCGTTGCGGAAAGTGTCAGCACGTCAACCTGCTCACGCATGTTTTTAAGCTGCTCTTTATGCTGAACCCCAAAGCGCTGCTCCTCATCAACGATCACGAGACCCAAATCATGAGGGTTCACGTCCGCCGAGAGCAGCCGATGGGTTCCCACCAGCACGTTTACCGAGCCGTCAGCAAAGCCTTCCAGCGCCTTGCGCTGTAGCGCAGGCGTAACAAAACGGGAAAGCACGGCCACTTGCAAATCAAACGGTGCAAAGCGCGAGAAGAACGTCTCAAAATGCTGCTGCGCCAAAATGGTGGTAGGACACAAGATCATAACCTGGCGACCATCCTGGCATGCCTTGAATGCGGCACGCAATGCGACCTCGGTCTTACCAAAGCCGACGTCTCCGCAAAGCAGGCGGTCCATCGGCTTGCGAGCTTCCATATCAAGCTTAATATCCGCAAGTGCGCTTTCTTGATCGGGCGTCATCTGATATGGGAAGGTAGCCTCCATCTCTTCTTGTTCCGGAGTATCAAACGAAAACGCATAACCCGGCACAGAAGCGCGACGAGTATACAAGTCAACCAGGTCAAACGCCAACTTTTTTGCGGACTTGCGCGCCTTGGCTGTCGCACGCGACCAATCGGCAGTGCTCAGCCGTGTCAGTCTTGGTGCTGCGCCATCAGGTCCTACATAGCGCGTTAACCGGTCCACCTGTTCAAACGGGACATAGAGCTTATCGCCATGAGCGTATTCAAGCAGGAAGTAATCACGCATTTTACCGGCGGCTTCTTCACGCACAATCTCCTTAAAGTACGCAATGCCATGCTTTGCGTGGACAACATAATCACCCGGCTTGAAGGGGAACGTAACACTCGTGGGATCAATGCGCTTGGAACGGTGTTTTTTGCGAGCAGAACGAATCGTAAGGTCGGAGACGGAAAGAACGGCAAGATGTGCCGAAGGTATCACGATACCGGCCGGAACCGGAGCGTCGGTAAATGTTACCCGCCCCCGTTTAAGCGGCTTGTATGAGGTATCTGAAATATCCCAATTTGGGATATTCTCCTCTGACGTGCCCAAAGACACCTCAAATGGAATATTTTCATCACTAAAATGACCCATCAGATGCTCACGTGCCGCTCGATCGGGAACGGCAAAAACAACCACGTCGTTATCGTTTACGAGCTGACGAACACGGCCAATCAGCTTGGCATCAGAGCCCGCAATGGAGGGCTGATGGACTGCGAGTTCTGCGGTAACCTGCCCTCCCACCCGCAAAAGAGAAGCAAACGAAAGCCGCTGCTGTGAACCAAAGTCCAGCTCTCGCGGCATGGTATAGAGCCCCTCGGTCTTAACTTTTGCCGTCTGTGCCGCAGCTTCAATATCATCCATAGCGTGCTGGCAGTCGTCAAAAAGAGAGCGTGGCTCTGCGAGCACCACAAGGGTTTCCGGAGATATGTGTTCAAGCGGACTTGCTGTTTTGCCGTACAAAATGGGCAGATAGCGCTCAAGCGCCGGTGCGGAAGCACCTCGTTGAATGAGCTCAAGATCGGCGGCAACCGCAGAATTTTCCTGGGCACGATTGTAGAGTGCCCGTTCGGCGTTTCGAATAGTCTCTGAGGTAAAGGCCAGCTCTCGACACGGTACCACGGTCACCGACTCAAGCTCACCGATGGTCTGGCCGGTTGCAGCAACCATGCGACGGATACGATCAATCTCATCGCCAAAAAACTCAAGGCGCACCGCACTTGTAGACTGAGCCGGGAACACGTCAACCGTATCGCCATGTACGTGAAACGAACCGGGAACATCAACTTCTCCGGTATCGACATATCCCATACCCACAAGAAGCGCCGGCACCTCTTCAAAAGACACCTCGTCCCCCACAGAAAAGGTACTTGGTACAAAATAGCCCGATCCAACAGGCGGAACACGGCGCAGAAGTGCGTGCGCGCTCGCAACCACAATGCACTTCTCGCCCGCCGCAAGGCGTGCAACGGCATTGCAGCGCATACCGATACACGCATCATCAGGCGTGGCGTCTGACCACGGATAATCACGTCTATCGGGATAGCGCGACACCACATCATTTCCAAGCCACGCTGCCAGCGCACGAGCCGTACGATCGGCTGCCTCCTCGCCCGCTACCACCAACATGGTAGGACGCGGACATTGAGCCCATATCGAGGCCAAAACCAGAGGGCGCGCACCTTGAGCAACGGCCAGGGTAACATCAAAGCCCGAAAAGAGCTGTCGAGAAAAAGCAGTGAGTTCCGGGGCGGATAAAAGGCGAGAAGCAACTCGGTTGATAAACACTAAAACTCCTTGACGCACTAAAAGCCCACGTGCATAAACACGCGGGCTGTAACTGATTCAATCTGAGTGCTAGTATAGCCGTTTCCGACCACCGGTTTAGCAGCCAGTAGTTTTTTTCTTACCGAGCTACATGTTTTGCCAATGCGCGCAGCTTTTCTGCCACGGCGGAAGTAAGCATCCCGGACGGACAACACCACGCCCAATTCCCCTCAACGGTTCCGGGGACATTCATGCGGGCAGAGTCGTCAAGTTCAAGGATGTCTTGCAGGGGTATGACGGCCACATCATTGGGCAGCGTCAACACGTTTTTGAGTACTCGCTCAAAAGCCTCATGGGTCTTCTCGTCGAAAGATCCGTCACACCAGGCGTCCTCATTATCCGGATAGATAAAGCGCCGCTTCAGATACCCTGCAAGCGTAGGCGTATCATGCGTTGAGGTATACACGATCGTCTCGAGGTTTGCCTCAAAACGTTCTCGTGGATCTTGATTTGAGAATACCGCCACCGACATACCCGGTATACCCGTCTCAGCCAAAAGAGCCCGCACCGCAGGCGTAATGGAACCAAGATCTTCGGCAATCAATGGTAGCGCGCCAAAGTGCTGGAACGCAACACGGAAAAGATCGAGCCCCGGCCCAAAAACATCGCTTCCCTCCGAAGCCGCATGACCGCTTTGAACATCATAGAACGAGGTAAAGCCTATAAAATGATCAAGACGTGTAAAATCATACAGGTCAAAGGAGCGCTCAAAGCGCTGCAGCCACCACGCATATTCTTGTTGCTTTAAGACATCCCACTTATAAACAGGATTTCCCCACAACTGACCTTGAGGAGCGAAAGAATCAGGTGGAATACCTGGCTGGGAAGACGGATAGCCGTCTGCATCAAGATCAAAAATCTCCGGATGGGCCCACACATCGGCCGAATCCGCTGAAACAAACATGGGCATGTCGCCGATAATTCGAACCCCATGCTTATGCGCATACTCTTTAAGCTCATGCCATTCTCGCTCAAACATAAACTGTATACGGCGCCTGCGCTCGGCGCCTTCTCTTACTCCGGCACGAGCCACCAGCTCTGGTGTATACGTCTTATATTCTTCCGGCCACTCCTGCCAACACACCGCAGTACCAAAGTGGTCTTTCAATGCGCGAAAAGCCGCATAAGGTTCAAGCCAAAACGCATTCTTTTTACAGAACTCCTGGTATTGATATCGAAAGAACGTGTTATGTGCCAGCGCTTCAAAACGCGCAAGCGCACCGTCGGCTCCCCCGTCAAGCAGCTCGGCATTTCCGGCGAACGCCGAAAGTCCCGCATACGGAGAACCAAATCCATCCGTCGGATTTATAGGTAAAATCTGCCAGTATTTTTGCCCTGCTTCTTCCAGCCAATCAACGAAGTCATGGGCATTTGCGCCAATCGTTCCCGCATGACTTGTTTTCTTTGTTTTGGCGGAGAGAGCCTCACCGGGCCTTTGAGGCAGTGAGGTAATGTGTGCAAGTATGCCCATACCGCGCTGCATGGGACGCTGCAAGCGATGAGGACGATGTATATGAAGAACCACCGTACCAAGAGGCCACATAAAAACGTCAACGGCACCATTTTTTGTTTCAAGAACCTGACCGGTAATGATATCGCTCACAAGCATACCGGGAGCCACCGGAACATGAATATTCTGTACCTTTGAGAGACTCCTGTTGATAAGCACGCAAATACGCTCATCGGGATCATGCAGAACATCTGCATGTTGTTCACGCGTACCGTTGTAGCGCCAAAAACCAAACACGTCATCATTGGGCGCGAACGGCTCAAATTCGCCGCTCGTAAGCACCGGCAGCACCTTACGCAGCGCAATCGAATTGCGGTATATGGCCGTGCAGTCCTTATCGCCCGGGCGAGAAGCACCGCGCACGCCATCATCGGCTAGTCCCCACGGCATGGTGGCGCGATTGTACGGATCACGATTGCCTTCAAGTCCCAGCTCATCCCCATAGTACACGCACGGCACGCCCGGCATGGTCATCTGAATAACGCAAGCCGCCCACAGACGACTCTTGCCCAAACCGCGCTCATCGGATGACAGAGGAAACTCTTGTGTCTCCGCAGGAGCCGTCCTCGAATACGGAGCGCCACTTAAAATGGTCATAATCCGTGCACGATCATGGCTTCCCATCAAATTCAATGACGAGAAGAACGCACGCTTGGGATAATTCTCACGAAGCTCTTCAAGCCGATGCGACAGCTCAGACGCTGAAATCTCACCACGTAGATACTTCAAGACTCCTGAACGCAGCGGATAGTTCATCGTGCCATCAAGCTCATCATCGGCAAAGTAGCGCTTCAACTCACCATAGGCCCGCTTGTTGCTGGCGTCTTCCCATACCTCGCCGATTACCACGGCATCGGAACGCTCGGCAACCGCGGCTTTATGGATTTCGGCCAAAAACTCGTCAGAGAGCTCATCGGCAACATCCAAGCGCCACCCACGAGCACCGGCTCGAATCCACCGGCGAACCACGCCGTCTTCACCGCAAATGAAATTCCTAAACGAATCGCTTGTCTCGTTCACGTCCGGCAGGTCATCAACACCCCACCAGCTGGCATACGATCCGTCTTCCGCCAACGTGAACCAATCGGCATAGGGAGAACTTTTTCCCTGGCAAGCACCCACATCGGCATAATTGCCATCGCGATTAAAGTAGCGAGAATCAGCCCCGGTGTGATTAAAAACACCATCCAAAATAATGGAGATGCCCCGCGCCTGAGCCTCGCGACACAGCGCCTTAAATGATTCTTCATCACCCAGAATCGGATCTATCGAGAGATAATCGGCAGTATCGTAGCGATGGTTGCTTGCGGCCTCAAAAATAGGATTCAGATAGATGATGGTAATCCCAAGCCGCTGAAGATACTCGAGTTTTTCGGTAATACCTTCCAAGGTACCACCATAAAAATCCCATTTCAGGATACGCCCGTTTTCATCACGTACATATTTAGGAGCCCTGTCCCAATCTTCTACCAATTCACGCTTTGGACCTTTTCGCGGCTTCTCAAGAGCATGCTCCGCACGGCCGTGCCAATCGGCACCTCTCGCAAAGCGATCCGGAAAAATCTGATAGGCGATGCCCTCTTCATACCACGCAGGACGAATACTGCGCGGTGTATATACCGTCAGCTGAAATGACGGCGGATCTCCAAAGGTAAACGCACCGACTCCGGTAACCCACCCCTCACGAGCGCCGTACTTCCATACCGCGCCGTCGGATGCCGTAATGTCAAATCGATACCACACAATACCGGTTGTCTCGGGAACAAACGATACCGAGAAGAGCGCCGCATCGGCAGGAACTTCCGAAGAAGCAGCGCTTTCAAAACCGCCGGAATGCGTATCTACAACCTGAGGACCGACCTCACCGGTATATGCGGGACGCTGGACACGCTGCATCGAGAGGTTCTTCTCGCCGTCTCCTTCAATCCAAAGGCGAAGGATACACGAAGTGACATCGTCGTCCCAAACGGCAATGGAGAGAGTGACCTGTTCTCCTTCACGAACCGCGCCAAACGGCCGACGATATGTTGCGAGCGACGTACTGTGAAAAGCCTGCATATTACCAATCCCTGCGACGGGTATATCGAATCACCTCTGGATGAAGCCAATGATACATGTCGAGGTAGTCATTGGCTGCAGTGTGCCAACTAAAGTCGGCAGCCATTGCGTTTGCGACCAACGCGTTCCACGCATCTTTTTGATTCCAATATACGTCGCACGCATAACAAACCACATCGGCCATTTCATCGGCGTTCATGTTGGCAAAGCTAAATCCGGTGCCTTCCTGGGTGTACTGATTGTATGCTTGCACGGAATCAGCCAGACCGCCCGTCTCACGCACAATAGGAAGCGTGCCGTAGCGCATGGAAATCATCTGAGAGAGGCCGCAGGGCTCAAACTCAGAAGGCATTAAAAACATATCGGCACCTGCATACATACGGTGCGAAAGAGCCACATCAAACTGCAGGCGAGCCGCCATGTGGTTGCCATAACGATCGTTAAAATACCGAAGCGCATCTTCGTATTTTTGATCACCGGTACCTAAAATGGCAACCTCCATACCGGCACTCATAAGCCGATCCATCGCGTAGGTTACCAGCCCCATACCCTTTTGATCGGTCAGGCGCGTCACCATTACCACCAAAGGAATGTCAGGATTTACCTCAAGACCCAGCTCTTCTTGCAACGCACGCTTGCACTCCGCCTTGCCTTCAAACTTCTTTGCCGAGAAGTGCGCCGGAATATAAGGATCGTTTGCGGGAGACCACGCAGCGGTGTCGATACCGTTCAAAATGCCACGGAGTGCCTCATGACGACGGCGGAAAATGGGATCCATTCCTTCTCCGTAAAACGGCATCTGCAGCTCAAGTGCATAGGTAGGACTGACCGTACTCAGATAATCTGAGTAGAGCAGCGCTCCTTGCATGAAGTTAATGGAATGATCGTCGCAACGAAGCTGACCTGCCGCCGCAGGAATACCATCCAAACCAAGAGGGTCCGCCAACATTTCATCGGTAAACTGACCCTGGAATTTAACGTTGTGAATCGAGAAGACCGTGCGCACGTTATCGCATTCAGGAATGCCACGATA
This sequence comes from Atopobiaceae bacterium, assembly GCA_024691995.1. GTDB lineage: Bacteria > Actinomycetota > Coriobacteriia > Coriobacteriales > Atopobiaceae > Lancefieldella. The sequence goes on from JAILNA010000007.1 coordinate 20,802, forward strand.
AAACTCGCGCAAAAATACCGGAGCGAGCGCCGTTTGCCAATCGTTGCAATGCAAAATATCACAGGCGAGCTCCGGTACGTGTGCAATTACCTCGCAAATTGCTTTTGAGAAAAACGCGAACCTCTCTCCGTCGTCAAAAAAGCCGTAGAGACCGTCTCTTCCAAAATACTGCTCATTGTCAATAAAATAACAGTCGACATTTTCATGAACCAGGTGATAAATACCGCAATACGCTTCTCGCCACGCGAGGGGAACATACAGCTCTCCCACCTTGGTCATCTTGTCTTTCCATGTGGACGATATGGTTTTATAGAGCGGTGATATGACGGCTACCTTTGCGCCTACGTGTTTAAGCGCACTGGGTAGCGAACCGGCGACATCACCGAGTCCGCCTGTTTTTGAAAATGGAACAACCTCAGAGGCTGCAAAAAGAACTTTAAGTTTTCTTCTTCTGGTCGTGCGTGCCATGAATGGCCCCCCTCACTATTGTTTTCATAGCATCGAACCTATTTTACCGTACTACCCCGACGAAAGCCGGGGTAGATAAAAGTTTCATTCGTTGTTATGTTTCATGTCATGACTGCGTGTACTTTTTACGGACAAAGATGTTCTCCGGTGTACCGTGAAGCTCAGTATCGTTGGGAATGATGTTATCTCGGTCAACAATGGCTCTGTCAACAACGGCGCCGCTTTTAACAATGCAGCTTTGCATCACAAGAGAATCGCGGATGATGGCACCCGGCTCGACAATAACCTTGCGCCCCAAAACGGAACCCGTAACGGTGCCGTAAATGCGGCAACCGGCTGAGATCATGGAATTGGTAACACTTGAGCCAACCTCAAACTTGGCGGGAGCCGTATCATGAGCCTTTGTCTTAATGTTTCCACCCGGGAACAGCTTGGCGGCAATATCAGGATTAAGCGCATCCATATTTGCCTGATAAAGAGAGTTCTTATCAAAAATGCCTCTCGCATACCCATCAAAGAAATAGGTCTGAACCCTTACATGCCCATAATCGGACCTCAGTGCCTCAAAGATGTCCAGATAGTCCGTTGCTGCATACCAATCGAGCATATCCATGAGCTTCTTGCGGGATATGATAAAGCAGTCCAGCGATTGTACGTCACCATGGTTTACGGAATTGTGTACCCCTACGACACGACCATCATCATCAACTTCAAATGCCGTGGCATCAGCATTGTATCCCTGCGCTTCATTGCACAGTACGGTGATGTCAGCACCCGACTCAATGTGGTACTCGCCCATTTTGTCGAGGTCAAAGTTGTAGACAAAGTTTGCACTGCTGTATATCACATAATCCGAAGTAGAACGCTCAAGATAGACACGATTTGTCATGAGGTCGCGGAGCAGGAAGCGTGCTCCCGTACGTGAGGTGCCAAACGCCGAACCCGGAAGGATGAAAAGCCCACCGTTCTTGCGGTCAAGTCCCCATGCCTTACCAGAACCAATGTGGTCGATAAGCGAGCGATAATTAAATGGCATTATCATACCAACCGTGCGAATACCGCAGTTCGTAAGGTTAGAGAGGGCAAAATCTACCAGACGATACCGGCCAAGAAATGGCATAGAGGCAATGGGACGTACATCGTTTGAAATCTCAGTATTTTTTGATGAGTAGTTGCATGTAATCAAGCCGATAGTTTTTTTCATGCTACTCACCCCTTCCTACCACAACATCATTGCCAATAACGGCAGTGTCCTTTGTCTGATCAACACTTCCCACATGAACGTTTTCTTCAATAGTGGAATTCTCGCCCATGATGGCGCGAACAACCTGAGCTCCTGCCTTAACATGAGCTCCCGGAAGAAGCACCGAATCCACGACACGGGCACCCGCTTCAATGACGGCATCGGTTGAGAGGATTGAATGGCGAGCAGTACCATTGATAATGCAGCCGTTTCCAATCAGACAGTCATCTACCCTGCCATACGGTCCCACGTACGCGGGAGGCCTTGTGGAAGCGTTTGAGAGGATGGGGAAATCCGACGTAAAGATATCAAACGCCGGCTCCGGCCCCAGTAAATCCATGCTGGTTTCGTGATAGCTCGAAATGGTACCCACGTCACGCCAGAATCCCTCAAAGCGATATGAGTACAGACGCTTGCCGTCCTCCAAAAGGCGCGGGATAACGTCTTTGCCAAAGTCATGAGTTGATTGCTGATCAAGGGCATCTTCTTGCAACGCCTTAAGCAAAAGCTCCGTTGAGAAAATGTAAATGCCCATCGATGCAAGGTTGGAATCGGGGTGCGTGGGCTTCTCGCTAAATTTGGTAATCCTGCCGTCATCGTCTACGGTAATGATGCCAAAGCGAGAAGCTTCTTCCCATGGCACGGGCATGACCGCAATGGTGAGGTCGGCATTGTGCTCCTTATGACATGCCAACATCTCTCCGTAATCCATGCGATAGAGCTGGTCGCCGGAAAGAATCAGCACATACTCACTGTCATTTTGTTCAATGTAGTCGATATTTTGGGTTACGGCGTCAGCGGTGCCCTCATACCATGCACCGCCCTTTTGCGTGGCGAACGGTGGCAAGATTGAAACTCCTCCGCCCAAATCGTCCAAATCCCACGCGCTGCCCGTACCAATGTAGGAGTGCAGTAAGTACGGACGGTACTGCGTCAGTACACCGACGGTTGAAATTCCTGAATTTACGCAGTTTGAAAGCGCAAAGTCAATGATTCGGAACTTCCCGCCAAAGGACACGGCCGGCTTGGCGACGTTGCTTGTCAGCGCACCAAGACGACTCCCTTGGCCGCCGGCCAAGAGCATTGCCAAACATTCCTTCTTTTTCATGCCAATCTCCTCCCATATCCCCCAAAAGTACAGGGAGCGACACTTACCAAAACCGTACCTTACAACCCTTTTTTCACTCTACGACTCAATCTTCCAAATGTCATGCATATACTCACGAATCGTACGATCACTCGAGAAGAACCCTGCCTTTGCGGTGTTATGGAGAGCTGCGGCATTCCACGCATGGCGATCGGCATAAAAAGCCGTCAGCTCCTCCCACGCATCGACGTACGAATAGAAGTCCTTCAGGACAAGATCGTGGTCGTTTCCGGCCATAAGATAATCTCGAATTGACTCGAAATTACCCGAAAGACCCGCAAGCGAACCATCCGTAAGCATTGAAACAATACGTCCCAGGCGACCGGGATCCGAATTAACCTGGTTCCACGCAAAGTATGAACCCGACGCATAGAGGTCTTCCACCTCTTGTGCGCGAAGACCGAAGATCTTGATGTTCTTCTCGCCCACAAGCTGAGAAATCTCGACATTAGATCCGTCATACGTACCAAGGGTGAGAGCGGCATTCATCATGAGCTTCATATTTGACGTGCCGGATGCCTCTGCGCCTGCCACTGAAATCTGCTCTGAAATCTCCGTTGCCGGGTAGATAAGCTGTGCATTTGAAACGGCAAAGTTAGGTACAAACGCAATCTTCAGGCGACCGTCGATACGTGCGTCATTATTGATGACGTCCGCAACCGAGTTGATGAGACGGATAACCTCTTTTGCAAGCACATAGCTCTGAGCCGCTTTACCCGAGAAGATAAAGGTTGTAGGAGCGGGCTTGAAGGTGGGATCATCCAGCATGCGGTTATAAAGATCAAGAATCTTGAAGACGTTCAAGAGCTGGCGCTTATATGCATGGAAGCGCTTAACCTGCACGTCAAAAATGGTATTTGTATCAACTTGCAGCTGTGTAGTTTCTTCTATGTATGCCGCAAGCCTCTCTTTATCGGCCTTCTTTGCGGCTTCCATGGCGTCCAAGAAGCCGGCATCTTTCTCAAACGGGATAAGGCGCTCAAGCTCAGTGGCATCATCCAGCCATCCTGTTCCGATGGCATCGGTAATAAGCTTTGCATATGGGGGGTTTGCTTGCGCCAAGAAACGACGGTGGCAGACACCGTTTGTCTTGTTGTTGAAAATCTCAGGCCTCAGGCGATAAAAATCGCGGAGAACCGTCTGTTCAAGAATGCTGGTGTGAAGATCGGAAACACCGTTGACCGAATGACTGAAGATAATGGAGAGGTTTGCCATGCGCACCTGTCCGTCCCACAGAATTGCCGTGGATGCCAAAAGATCGGCGTTTACCTCTTCACGCATAAGATTTTCTCGATAGCGTCTGTCTACCTCTTCAATAAACATGTACAGCCGAGGCAGCAGATGACGGAACGTCTCAATGGGCCATTTTTCAAGAGCTTCCGGCATAACCGTATGATTGGTATAGGAAATTGAAGCGCTTGCAATCTTAAAGGCTTGGTCAAAATCAAGGCCATACACATCAACCAAAAGCCGCATAAGCTCGGGTCCGCACATGGCAGGGTGCGTATCGTTGGTATGAATGCATACATGATCGGCGAAATGATCCCAATCGCGCCCATGCTCATGCTCATACGTGCGCAAAATCGACTGAAGGCCCGCCGAAACAAAGAGGTACTCCTGCTTGAGACGCAAGATGCGGCCATGCTCACCGGCATCATTGGGATAGAGAATGGTTGAGATGGCCTCAACGTCCGAGCGAAACTTGTTGGCACGCGCATAATCTCCTGCGTTAAACGCATCGAGGTCAAAGTCCTCCTCGCAGGGTTCTGCGGACCACAGGCGAAGTTTATTAACGGTTTTTCCACCGTAACCGACAATGGGCACATCATAGGGAACGGCGCGAACACACTCGCCGCCCTCTTGGGTAAACCAGAACCGGCCGGTTTCATCCTGGTGGCGGACAACTTCCCCACCGAAGCGAACGGTAACACTTGATCCGTCTTTGCGGGATTCCCACGGAAAACCACCCTCAAGCCAGTTGTCCGTGCACTCTACCTGACGGCCGTCTTCAATCTCTTGCCGGAACAAGCCATACCGGTAACGCATGCCATTGCCAAAACCGGCCATTCCTTCATGCGCCATGGAATCCAAAAAACACGCCGCCAAACGGCCAAGTCCACCGTTACCAAGACCGGGATCGACTTCCTGTTTAATGAGGGTGTCAAGCGAAGATCCCATCTCGCTTATGCCATCGGCAACAAGATCTCGAAGCCCATAATTTAGGAGGTAGTTATCCAAAAGCGGTCCGAGCAAAAACTCAAGCGAGAAGTAATATACCTTTTTGGCTTCTTTGGGATGGCACTCCGCTTCAATGGCACGAGACTTAGCGGCAATGAGCCGCGCCAACATAGAATACCGCTCTTTATCGGTACATTTATCAAATTCCCTACCCAATACCGACACACACAAGGCGCGATATTGCTCCTTAAAATCCTGCGTATCCTTAAAAATCTTATCTCGTGCCATGCCACTCCTAAAAATAACTATCAAACAAATACGTTATGTATCTTTAGTTGTATCACTCCTTGGCTAAAAATGCGCGCTTTACTTTCTCTTTTTCGGCTTACGGCGAGAAGTGCTGGTTACTTTTCGGTGAGTTGAACTCGTAACCTTCTTTCCTCGACCGGTCTTTTTGGGAAGAGGACCGCTATATCCTAAAATCATACCTCCGAGCGGGGGAACACGAACCACTACCGATTGGTCCCGACCGTTCCACGGCTCATCCTCCGTTGTAAGTGTAGCGGTATTGATGACCCCGGAGCCGCCAAACTCTTCCGCATCAGAGTTGAAGACTTCGCTCCATTGTCCGGCACGCGGCATGCCAAGACGGAAATCTTCGTGTGCCGCAACATCAAAGTTCAAAAGAATCACAAGGTCATCCTTGGGTTTCTCGCCACGGCGAATAAAGGTAATGAGAGACTGATCGTTGTTGTCGGCATCGATCCACTCAAAACCAAGCTCGTCGTACGCATGTTGCCAAAGCGCCGGATGCTTGGTATAGAAATGGTTAAGCGCGGCAATAAAGTGCTGTTGATCAGCGTGCGTGTGGTATTGCTCAGTAAGGAAATACTGAATGCCTTCGTAATAGCGCCACTCTATGAACTGTGCGATCTCATTGCCCATGAAGTTGAGCTTAGCGCCCGAGTGTGTCATCTGATAGAGCGCAAGGGCGCGCATGCCGGCAAACTGGCGCCACCAATCGCCCGGCATACGGGTAATGAGACTGCACTTACCATGAACCACCTCATCATGGCTCAGCGGAAGCACAAAGTTCTCGTTGAACTGATACATGGTGGAAAACGTCAGAAGGCGATGGTTACCGGGGCGGAAGGGGAAGTCCGTCTGGCAATAATGCAGCGTGTCATTCATCCATCCCATATCCCACTTCAGATGGAACCCAAGACCGCCCACGGAAGGCGGATAGGTTACCAGCGGCCACGCCGTTGACTCCTCCGCAATCATCAGCACGTCAGGATGCCTTTTTTGTGCGGTAACGTTGCAGCTGCGAACAAATTCGATTGCCTGCTTGTCTTCTTCGGTGCCTTCTTCATTAAAGCGCTTACGCGCAGGATCGTCGATACCAAAGTTCAAGTACAGCATACTGGTAACGCCATCCATGCGAATGCCATCCGCATGGTAGCTTGAAAGCCACCATAAGAGATTGGAGATGAGGAAGCTTCGCACTTCCCCGCGTCCGTAATCAAACTTATATGTGCCCCAGTTGGGATGTTCTTCTCGCTCGTAGAGCTTCTCGCCGTCAAAGCGGGCAAGACCGTGCGCGTCACGACAAAATCCGCCGGGAACCCAGTCGAGAATAACGCCGATGCCCGCCTCATGACAGGTGTCAATAAAGTGCATGAACTGCTGGGGAGTTCCATAGCGGGAGGTGGGTGCATAGTACCCCGTTACCTGATAGCCCCATGAACCGTCGTAGGGATGCTCCATAACAGGCAAGAGCTCAATGTGGGTATAGCCCATCTTTGAAACGTATGATACAAGCTCATCGGAAAGCTCGTCGTATGTAAGGAAACTACCGCCACTGGATTCCAGCGTATCGCCTGCAGGACCGTTACCGTCGAGTCCGTCATCATGGCGCTTCCAGCTTCCAAGATGTACCTCAAAGATATTCAAGGGGCTTGCAAGGAAGTCTGACTTTTTACGAGCGTTCAGCCACTTTTTATCATTCCAGGTATATCCTGCAAGGTCAGCTGTCCGCGATGCAGTTCCCGAAGGTATCTCGGCATAGAATGCATACGGATCTGCCTTGAGGGTCATTTCTCCGCCGGATGACTCAACCGCATACTTATAGAGCGCTTCCGCCGGCACACCCGGGACAAAGGTTTCCCAAATGCCTCCCGTCTTTGTACGGGTCATCTGATTGGTTTGATCATTCCAATCGTTAAAATCTCCCACCACGGAGACGGACAACGCGTTTGGTGCCCAAACGGCAAAGTGATAACCCTCTGTACCATCATCCGCCACCGCAGGATGAGCTCCGAGCTTCTCGTAACTTTGATACCATTCACCCTTACAAAAAAGGTAAATGTCATCTTTTGTCACATACAGCGAACTGTCCTTCACGTTCATAGAGACCTCCAGCCCCCAAGAGGCACCGATACTTCCCCAAACGTCACGCACTCTTATTCTAAGCTAGTATCAGCGTATTTATTACAGCATACTAATTTATTTAAAAGAGTTAACAATAAACGAGGTGAACGGTCGTATTACCTCGGTGGATAACATTAACCAAATTGGCTATGTTTACACATCGGCAGATTTTCTCTCAGATACGCACCGAAGAATCCGATTTTAAATCTGATTCCGCTATGATAAGGTGCACCTGAAGCGCACAGTTTGATTGCACCAAGGAGAGGATATGCCCAGAGAAAGTAAAAAACTGAAACAGGAACGCGGCATCGAAACGTGTCGGCGCTTACATACATTGTATCCCCATGTAGAAAGTGCGCTTGAATATCACAATGCATATACGCTGCTTGTAGCCGTAATGCTTTCGGCACAGACCACAGATGCCGCCGTTAACAAGGTTACACCTGAACTGTTCAGACGCTGGCCCAACCCAGAGGCAATGGCATCCGCACGTTCAGACGAGGTTGGTGAATGCATACGTACCATCGGCTTTTGGCGCGCAAAAGCTGCCCACTGCACCGAGATGGCACAAATACTTATGACTGATTATGGCGGAGAAGTTCCTCAGACCATGGAGGAGCTGGTAAAACTTCCCGGAGTTGGACGCAAAACCGCAAACATCGTGCTCAATAAAATGTTTAACACGGTTGACGGTATCGCCGTTGACACGCACGTCTACCGCATTGCCAGCCGCTTGCGCCTTACCTCTGCTGCCACGCCGCTTGCTGCCGAACAAGATCTTCTTTCTCTTTTACCTCATGAACTTTGGAAAGATGTGAACGAAGAGTGGATCCACTTTGGTCGTGATATCTGCACCGCCCGAAATCCCACGTGTAGCGCCTGTCCCCTTTCGGACATTTGTCCTTCTTTCGGACAGCCCAATCGCTGGTTCAAAGGCGGCGGCAAGAAAAGCGCTAAACGTTAGAGTCTTGATGAGGGGATATCGGGAAAATGAGGAGCACCGGGAAGAACCCGGCGCGTAAGTATCGAGGTTCTTCTCGCCTTTGGTGATATGTTTTCTCCGTTAATGCAAAAGAGGTGCCTCCCGTGAAGACACCTCTTTTTGTAAGCAATGAAATGGTTCTTGTTGAGAAGAACCGTGCAACGACACTCTAGTAGTTAAGAGCACGCTCCTGGAAATAGGACTGTGGGTGACCACATACGGGGCATACCTTTGGTGCGGTTGGGCCAACATGCAGGTGGCCGCACTTGAGGCACTGCCAAACCTTGACACCGGGACGCTCAAAGACTTCGCCGGACTCAACGCGCTCAAGAAGCTTGTTATAGCGCTCGTCATGAGCTTTCTCAATCTCGCCAACAAGACGCATCTTAGCGGCGATCTCTTTGAAGCCCTCTTCCTCGGCAGTCTTGGCAAAATCAGCATACATGGTGGTCCACTCGTAGTTCTCACCTGCAGCGGCATCCTTCAGAGCCTCGGGAGTCGCAGGAACCTTGCCATCATGCAAATACTTAAACCACAGCTTGGCGTGAACGTTCTCGTTACCGGATGTCTCATTGAAGATATCGGCAATTTGCTGATATCCGTCTTTTGAAGCCTGCTTGGCATAGAAGCCATACTTGACGCATGCCTGGGACTCACCGGCAAAGGCGGCCTCAAGGTTCTTCTTTGTCTGTGAGTTCTCAAAATCAACAGCCATTTTTTCTCCTCTCCTGTTTTGACCGGATGATCAAAACGTACCTGCATTGTAGCAAAACCATCCCCTATTTGGTTTTACGTAACATCGGAGTTCTTACCGTATGGTAATCCTCACCAACGTCGCTCATTATACCCACTATGCGCACCAAATGTCACCGCGCAGGTAACAAAATCCTTCTTTTGCCAATTCTTCAAGTAACCCCAGTACAGCACCCATATGTAGAGCTTCTCGCCCTGCCGCAACCTCAACGGAATTAAGCTCTTTTGCAAGCGTTTCGGCGGTTGTGCCTCCTGCGTCTCTATGCGCCAAAAGGAGTCGCAAAAGCGTTGCCCTCTTCTGCCGGTGCGATCCTTCAAACTTTGACTGGCGCACATGAGTCTTGGACCTTCTGCCGGGATTGGGCAGGGTCTTCTTAAGCTGCGCTCCATAGTCCAAAAGTGCGTAATACCAGCTGCGCGGATTGTCATTCGGACGCTCACGGAAAGGATCATCGGAAGGGCACGTTTTTTCCACAAGAGGAATCAACTCGGAATCCGGCACTCCCTCTGCGTCAGGATAAAGCTCATGCAGAAATACCGCCCGCACATTGGTCTCCAAGTACACACCATGCAGATTCCAAGAAAAGGCGCGGATACCCGCTGCGGTAGCAGGTCCGATGCCGGGAAGGGAAACAAGCTCTTTTACCTCATGAGGAAACACTCCGCCCGACTCAGAAATAAGCTGAGAGGCTTTATGCACCAAAAGAGCGCGGCGATTGTATCCAAGCCCCTGCCATTCTTCAAGCACGTCAGCGGGAGCAGCCGCCGCAAGCGCATCTACCGTAGGAAAACGCTCAAGCCATCGCTGCCATCGATCCATGACACGACTTACCTGTGTCTGCTGAAGCATAACTTCAGAGATCCAAATGGCATACGGGTCATATGTTCTGCGCCAAGGCAAATCGCGATACAGTTCGCGACCGCGGGTCCGCACCAAGGCACAAAACGCTTCAAGATCCATCGAAGCGGAGTTTGGGTTCAATGCGATATCACTTTTGTTTGCAGACGCATTGCTCGCGAGAAGGTCATGGTGCCGATTATTCACATTGACCTGCCGTTTGAGTGTGAGCATTCCTGAGAGTATCAGCCACTTGTTTTTGAAACTCATCGCTGCGGAGGGACTTCTCGCTCTTTACCAACCGAAAGCTACCGGATAACTCGGGTACCAAACCCTCCTCAACAATCTGACTTAATGTTACGAACGCAAAATACGACCGGAGGATTTTCTCGGCATTACACCATACGGGATTAAAGGAGCAGGTCGCTTTACGCGGGCATGGCGTATTGTCAGGACCGGCAGATTCACACCCTGCGATTAAAATAGGGCCTTGTATGGCTTCCACTACATCAAGCAGCGTAATCTCTTTTGGATCGACCGCCAAGCTCATGCCGCCTTGCGCACCCCGCATAGACGAGACAATATGTGAACGGACAAGATCATGTTGAATAACGCGTGCAAACGAGTAAGGAACATCGCTCGCCTGCGCCGCATCCCTTACGGAAATGACCTTATCGGGGTTCTTGACCAAAATACTCAAAATACGCAGAGCATAGTCTGTCTTTCTTGAAACCTCCATGTATTTGTCCTCCTCAGTCCTCCTATAAGGACAGCCCTCTCACAGGCCACACATATCAAACTCAGCTCACACGCTTCTTATTGATTACACTTCTTTGGCAACTCGGATGACTCATCTACCGGTGAATCCATTGATTGATGCGACACAGAGCCAGCCGACGGTTGTTTTGGCGCCTCGGCTGAAGACCAATTCAATATCTCCCATCCGCGCTGTCGAGCAATCTTTACGAGCGTTGGACCGGGGCAAACCGCATGAGCATTCTGTGCCATACCCAATAAAGGAACATCAGAATAGTGATCTCCATACGCATCGACAATCTCCCATGCCCCAGTACCAAGATGCTCGTTGCACCAGTTTTCAACGGCGCGGGGCTTCTCGACACCTTCAACGACGGATCCCAGCACTCGCGTGGTATAGTGACCGTCCGCAACCTGCATTTGTGTGGCCATAAAGTCATCGGCGCCCAAATACTCTGCGGCGCGCTCCGCTATGGGGACAAACGTTGCTGAAACCAAAAGTACCACGCGACCCATATCATGATGCTGTTTTGCGGCGAGAAGTGCCTCGGGGCGAAACCGCGATGCAATGACGTCCTGGTAAAATGCCTGCATGACTTGGTTTGCCTGCGCAACGTCCATCTCGGTCAGTGCACCCATAACAAGCTCACGGGCCTCTTCTTGGCGTTGCGGAAGATGGAACTTATAGCGTATCCCCCACCATGCGAGACGGATTGTGCGCATAAGGGATGAGATATGCTGGCGGTAAAGATACGCAGCAAATAGAAAACCCGACTGACCCGCAATAACGGTTCCATCAAAGTCAAAAACAACCACTTGCGCAGCGGTCGTCGTGTCTTGGTTTGCGTACTCCATACTTCCTCACCACCTTTTGCAGACGTGCATGTGTATACCCTCAAAACGCTTCAGCCATCACATATACTGCAAGTCCCCATTACCGACAAGAAATTATACCTGTAACTCGCGCCATAAAAAAACCTCCCGAAGGAGGTTGTAATTGCACATGGCGGGATATGCGGGGCTCGAACCCGCGACCTCCGACGTGACAGGCCGGCGCTCTAACCAGCTGAGCTAATACCCCGGACGCCTTTGCGCGAATTGAAAGTTTACAGGGAAAACCCGTCCGTGTCTAGCAAGATTTCCTATGAATTTATAGTTTTTCCAAAAGATACACGCAACAGACATAAAAACCGCTGGTAAAACCTATTCAAGCGCAACGTTTGTAACCTTGCCGCTGGAGTCGGTTACTTTCAAAGACGTTCCGTCAAGTACCGCCGATGCAATGGTTCCTTCTCCGCCAACGGTATTTCCGCTCTTGTCTGCTACAAGTACCGGAAGAGCACCGTCTCCGATGGTATAGGCCACAACGTCCCACTTGCCGTTGTTGTTCTCGGGAACAAGAATGGTTCCGTTATAAAGCACCAAGTTGGTTGGAGTTCCGTCAACCTCAAAGACAATCGTTTTATTACCTGATCCGCCATCACGCGTAATGCCATATTTACCGTCATCTTGCTTTTCGATGGCATACGTCGAGCCCTGATAGGTAATTTTACCCTGTGCATCCTGTTCATCCTGCTGTTTCTCAGAGGAATAGGCAGACTCGGTTTGTTTTGTTTCTTTTTCCGGAGCGGCTTCATGCGAAGACGCAACACAGCGAACGATACAAAAGAGGGCGACAAGCGCTATAAGAGCGATAATAACCAGCACAATCATATTGCGCCGGGTATGTGGATTTTGCTCTTCCAGTCCGTCGGTGATCTTCTCTCGGGCCATGTGGACACCCTGACCGGCATGAATGGTAGAAATATCGCTCGATTTAATCGGGGAAGAACGCGGAGTCTTCTCGTCATCCGGCTCAATATCCATATGATGCGACATGTGATTTGCCATCATAGCTCCTTTGTCACCTATACCTCACGGCGCGCTTCAATAGCACGACCAAGTGTCACCTCATCAGCGTACTCCAAATCGCCACCCACTGGCAAACCACTTGCGAGCCGCGAAACTTTTACCCCTAAAGGCGCAATCGTACGTGCGAGATACGTTGCCGTAGTCTCCCCTTCCACATCAGGATTCGTGGCGAGAAGAACCTCTTGTACCATACCGTCTGCCAAACGAGAAAGTAACTCTCGTACATGAAGTTGCTCCGGACCTATCTTATCCATCGGTGAAATAACACCGCCAAGAACGTGATAGAGACCATGGTAAACCCCGGTACGCTCAATGGCAGACACGTCGCGCGGCTCAGAGACTACACAAATTTCCGATCGGTTCCGCGATGCGTCCATGCACACGTCGCACTCATCACGTGTTGCATAATTGAAGCAAATGGGGCAAAAATGAACCTGCTGCTTTACCTCAAGAATCGCACGAGACAGCCGCTGGGCTTCCTCGGAATCGGCTTCAAGCAGATAATACGCAATGCGCTGCGCTGATTTAGGGCCGATGCCCGGAAGACGTCCAAGCTCATCGAGAAGACGCTGAAGAGCTCGCCCGTCATTTGTTGGATCAAATGCCATTAAAACAGTCCCGGAATGTTCAAGCCACCCGTAACGGAACTCATTGCTTGACTTGCTGCTTTCTCAGCGGACTCAAGCGCATCATTGGTGGCCGCAATGATCATGTCTTGAAGCATTTCAACGTCTTCGGGATCTAAAACCTCGGGATCAATTTTGAGATCCGTAAGGCGCAAATCGCCCGAAACCGTTACCTTTACGGCTCCGCCGCCAGCGCTTGCCGTATGCAGGGTAAGGGCAGCCTTTTCTTGAGCCGCCAAAAGCTGCTCCTGCATTTTACGAGCCTGCGCCATCATTTGATTGCGGTTCATGCCGCCTCTGTTAAATCCGCCTTTAGCCATTAGCTCTCCTTGTTCTCTATAGGTTGGTCCTTAGGTTGGTCCTTTTTTGACTCAAATGAAACCGATAGTGCGGGTCCAAATACATCTTCAAGCATTGCCGCAACACTCGCAAGTTCTTTTGGAAGTGCCGACTGAGCAGCTACATCCTCAGGTGAGCCGGGCGCTGCTTTTGGTGTCTGCCGTGTCTTTGGCGTTTGTTCCGGTTCCGGTATCGGCTCTAGCGCTGATGCCGTATCGGGAGCTGGTGCCGGCTCAGGCTCTGGTGCCGGTACCATATCAGGAGCTGGCGTTGGTACCGGCGCAGATACTGGTGTTGGTGCCGACGCCGGCGTTGGTGCCGACGCTGGTGCTGATGCCGGTACCGGCACAGGTGCCGCGCTCACTGCGGACTCCGCTGAACCTTGTGGCTGTGCGTCTCTCTTGCGTATATGCGGAGGCTCTTGCGGTTTGAGCGCACGTTCCGCATCAGCAATGGCCTTATTTTGGAGCGATGACTCCCCGTATGTAACGGTTCGCATACCCAAAACAGGCTCAATGAACGTAAGGAGTTCCTTTTTAATCTCTTCTCGTCCAAGCATCGCCGAGGCAAACTCGGATCCCTTGGGCAGCAAAACCAGCAGGTTGGATCCATCATCTGAAGCAAGCGTTGAGTTCATGAGAAGCGAACCGTGTGCAGGCGCCTTCTCTCGGTACTGCTTTACAATCTGCTTCCAACGCCGTGTGAGAGTTGCCTCATCGGCATTACTCGGAGTACGAGCGAAAGTACCATGTGAGGACGTTTCGGCCTGGGAAGGTACCTCTGGAGTAGGTTCGGATACAGGTGGCGTAAGTGGTGTCGGTTGAGCAGGCATCTCGACCACTGGTGTGGGCATCGGCTGAACGGGTACCTCAACTACCGGCGTAGGTGTCATTTGAGCAGACGCCTCAACCTCTGGCGCGGGTGTCGGTCCAAGCGGTGGTTTGGCTACTTCGCTTGCCGCAGAAGTATCCACATCAGATATACTTCTCGCCACGCCGTTTGCTAGCTGATACTCCAAATCCGCTATACGTTCAGCAAGAGATTCAAGTGTTAAATCGGACGTGGGGCGAGCAAGGCGCGTAAAAGCAATCTCAAGAACCAATCGCTGATTGGACGCCGTGCGCATCTGGTTTGAAGCGTCCCCCAGTATTGTGAGCGCTCGGGCAAGCCTGTCAGCCGAACGATACTCACGCACCTCCTGTGCAAGCTGTGTCCGCTCGTCATCGGTTATCGTAAGCGCAGACGTATCGGGACCAACCGCTGCCATCACATAAGCATTACGTATATGAGCCGCAAGCTCTCGCGTAAACTGCAGTACGTCGCGACCCTCATCAACGAGCATGTTAACCTGCTCAAAAAGCGTTGAGACGTCGCGCTTTGCAATGGCTGTCGAGACGTGCGCGAGAAGTGACCCTGATGCTTCACCCAAAAAGTCCTGAGCAATGGCAAGCGACACCACCCCATCGCCAAACACGGACAGCTGCTCCAAAGAAGTCAGCGCGTCACGCATGCCTCCGCGAGCATGACGGACAATCAACTCAAGCGCACGAGCATCATACTGGAAACTCTCGGCTTCGCAAACCTGCTGTAGGTGACTCAGCATTTCTTCGTTGCCAATAGCGTGAAAGTCAAAGCGCTGCACACGCGAAAGAACGGTCCCCAATACTTTTTGCGGATCTGTCGTACATAAAATAAATGTTACATGAGCCGGAGGTTCTTCAAGAGTTTTGAGCAAGGCATTGAAGGCTGCAGTGGTCAACATATGCACTTCGTCAATGATATAAACCTTGCCTTTACCCCGTACCGGCGCATAATTTGCGCGAGAAATAATCTCTTCTCGGACATTATCAACGCCGGTATTGGATGCGGCGTCTATCTCCACCACATCGGGATGATTACCCGCCGCAATAAGCTGGCATTCTTCGCAAGTTCCGTCCGGAAGCTGCCCGGGAGCTTTACGACAAAGCAATGCTTTTGCCAACAGACGAGCCATGGTTGTCTTGCCGGTTCCTCTGGGCCCGCAAAACAGGTAGGCATGACTCACCTTACCTTCAAGCACTGCGCGCTTCAAAGTTCCGACAACATGCTTCTGACCGACAACCTGCTCAAATGTTTGCGGCCGATACTTTGTGTATAACGATTCCATACGTCCTCCGACGCACTCGAGTGAACGCATTTAAGTATACCCGTCAGGCCTATGTTCTTCTCGCCAGGATGTAACCTCACGAAAAAAGGAGCAGCCGAAGCCGCTCCCTCATCACTATGCTTTGTATGCCAAAAGCCGAACTACTACTCGGCCGGAGTCTCAGTAGCAGCTGACTCCTCCGCCGGAGCTTCGGGCGCAGCCGGAGCGGCAGGCTCCTCAACGGGAGCGTTCTTGGCAAACTCTGCGGCGCGCTTTGCCTTCTCGGCAGCCTTTGCCTCAGCAGCGGCCTTACGAGCAGCTTCCTGCTCTGCGGCCTTTGCGGCCTTTGCCTCTTTGGCAGCCTTTGCGGCATCAAGACGAGCGGAAGCAGCTTCACCGAACTTATTGGAGAAGCGCTGGACACGACCGCCCGTATCAACGAGCTTCTGCTGACCGGTATAGAATGGGTGGCACTTATCGCAGAGGTCAACACGCATTTCCGGAACAGTTGCGCGTGTGGTCCACGTGTTGCCACAAGTGCAGCGAACGGTGCACTCAACGTACTCAGGATGAATTCCTTGCTTCATACAGGACTCCTTACATCGGCTCTGGTTTCCGACCAGAGCAAGGGAATAGCCGAATGAGTATAGCAGAGTCCGCACGGTTTCGCTAGGATAGAACAAACTATTCCCCGCTTTACACGGAGGCGACATGTTTTTAGCTATTGATGTAGGCAATACTCAAACAACCCTTGGACTTTTTGACGAGAAGGGCCGGATACTTCACGGCTGGCGCATGTCGACAAACTCCGTTGACACGGCAGACATGCTGCATGGGTGCCTGTTTACGTTCTTCATGAAAGATGGGCTTTTGCTTGACGACATTTCCGCCGGAGGGATTGCCTGCGTTGTTCCTGCCATCTCCCGAGCTTGGAAGCGTTGCTTTGAAGTTCTTCTGAAGAGACCGCTGGTTACAATCAGCGCCTCTTCCAATACCGGGGTACCCGTACACATGCCACATCCGGAGCGTGTCGGCGCTGACCGCATTGCCAATGCCGTGGCTGCTCGCGATCGATATGGGTCTCCCGTGGTGGTAGTTGACTTTGGCACGGCCACTAATATCGACGTTGTTGATGATTCGGGTGCATATCGCGGTGGCGCTATTTCTCCCGGTCTTATGCTGTCTGCAAACGCACTTTTTGAGCGCGCAGCCAAGCTTTCCAGTATTCCCATAGAAGCTCCCGCATCGGCTTTGGGTGACGACACCGAAAGTGCCGTTCAATCGGGTTTGGTCATTGGTGCGGCGGCACAGGCAGAAGGTCTTGTAGCTCGCATTTTGCAAGAGCCTGGTATTGGTGGTGCAAAAATCATTGCCACGGGTGGCCTTGCAAAGACTGTGAGCGTTGCAACAGACGTATTTGATGTTGTGGATCCAGAGCTCACCTTGCGTGGTATTTATCTCATCTGGAAGCGCGGATAGCAAAGCACGCTGGTGCACAAGGACTCTGCCAGTGCGCAAGGCCAGCGCGCGGGATTAGCGCACGAAGTCGGCGCACGGGGACTTTTTGCCCCAGCTCACGAGGACTTTTTGTCCCAGCTCACGAGGACCTTCTATGCCCGTAAATGGACTTTTATGTCGACATACGAGAGCTTTTCAAAATCTGCTAAGGAATGCCGAACGGTTGGTGGATTTAGGGCTCTGGACGGCCCCGTGGCCTCTCTTCCACCAACCGTTCACGATTTCTTAGCGCGACCCACCAACTGTAGACCATTCCTTAGCAGATTTTGAAAAGTCAGAGCACGGTCCACACCAAATCCCCTAGAAGGTATTACGCTTCAAAACTCGGGGCTGTGAGGTAGTTCTTCAAAAGCTGTGTAGTAGTTTTTTGTAGCGAAAAGAGCGGTCTTCTCGGTAGATCAAGTTAACTAGCTGGTGATTTGTAAAATGAAGATATAACAGAGCCTAGAAAAAGTACTACACAGCTTTTGAAAATTACTACACAGGTACCGTTTTTGGAGCGAGAAAAACGACCCAGAAGCTATGCGAAATACGGATATCACAGTAGTACACATACCTGCAGCTCCGAGTCTATAAACTTGCCCTCGTTCATAACTTATCCTGTTGTTTCCAGGTAATTGATGTGATGACACTATCAGGATCCCCAACAGTCCCGATTCCATCCCAACCGTCATCGGTTACCTTTTTGATGTTTGAAGAGACCTCATCAAGAACACTCTCGTAGCTAATTTGAGCGCTTTTTCTGGTTATGAAGATTTCATAGCCAACGTGAGTGCAGTAGATTATGTTATTTGGTCTACGTATATCAGAGCCGGTAAGAGCAAAGTTAATTTGCATGCTTCTTTTAAGCTTTGCTAAATCAATATGTGCTTTGTAGATAAGATGTGCAAGATTTTCGGTAGAATCCTTTGAGAGTAGAGCAAATACTGAGACTTCAGGGTCTCCGTCCACACCAAACCCCATATACTGTTCTACTTGATCGACAGTCCATACCTCATCATCCATTTTGTTATAGAACAGAGAAGCTGAGTATCCGTCGACACCCTCACAGTTAGCAAAATACTCCTCGAAGGGTTTGCAGACAATGGGGGTAAAGAGATACTGCTGGTAGTTGTCACAAATCAGACCCCATAGTCTATGATTATCCTGTCTTCTTTTTATAGAAACAGTAAACATTTTCTTGGGAGACTTTTCAGGAGCAACCAGTATTTCATACCTCGTTATTTTGTCAGGAATGTCAGTATCTCCTACTTCAATATCAACATCGGTTACTCGGATGAATGACTCTTTATATCTCTCATATAAGCAGTCAAGTGCAAGTGAGCACGCAGTATCAGTATCAGGAATCTCTATATCAGACACTTTGTCTCCTTTGGTGAAGTTAAAAAACGAATCCATTTTCAGCATCTCCTTCGAACAGCCAGAAAGAAGAGCCTCACAGCTAAGGAGTCCTGCTACCTGAAGGAAGTGTTTTCGGGTAAGGAGAATATGTCTTTTGCTGCTCATTACTGCTTTTTCTGTTTCCAAGTAACAGAAGACACAGCATTGTTAGGATCTCCAACTCTACCTATCCCATCCCAGCCTGTTTCTTTTACTATTTTCATTTGATTGGCTACTTCTTTAACAATATCCGTATATTGAAAACTCGCATTTTTCCTAGTATTGAAGTACATATAGTCAAGATGTGTACCATAGATATTGTTTTTTGAGTCTCTCATATCACAGCCGGTCAAGCCAAAGACAAGTCGCATATTTCTATTAAATTGTGCGCAGCTAATATGAGCATCATAAATTATCTGAGCGACCTCTTCAGGAGAAGTGCGGGCAACCATAATGAGCATTCCCACTACAGGATCACCGTCCACACCAAGTCCCATATACTGTTCTACTTGATCGGCAGTCCAGACCTCATCATCCATTTTGTTCCAAGTCAACTTAACAGCATATCCATCTATACTGTCTTGATTGACCAGATACTCCTCGAAGGGTTTGCAGACAATAGGGGTAAAGAGATATTGCTGGTAGTTATCCATTACTGGAAATACTTGTTTGTTTGTATCAACATTTGTATAAACCATTGAGGTAAATACTTTACTCGGTTGAGTTTTTGGAGCAACAAGCATTTCATAGCATATCTCACGATCTTCATCTGGATCGTATGCGGTGATTTCGGTTCCATCGACTTGTATGAAATCCTCGTCATATCTTTTATTTAACTCACTGAGAATAAAATCTTTCGCTGATTTCTTATCAGGAATCTCTATATCAGACACTTTCTCTCCTTTTGTAAGGTTAAAAAACGAATCCATTTTCAGCGTCTCCTTCGAGCAGCCAGAAAGAAGAGCCTCACAGCTAAGGAGTCCTACTACCTGAAGGAAGTGTTTTCGGGTAAGGAGAATGTACCTTTTGTCGTTCATCACTGCTTTTTCTGTTTCCAGGTAATTGATGGAATTACTTTATCGAGATCACCAACGACAACCGTTCCATCCCAACCATCATCGGTTACCTTTTTGATGTTTGAAGAGACCTCATCAAGAACACTCTCGTAGCTAATTTGAGCGCTTTTTCTGGTTATGAAGATTTCATAGTCAACGTGAGTACTATAGACTGCATTATTTATCTTTTTCATATCGGAGCCACTAATACCGAAAACGAATTTCATATTTCTTTTAAGCTTTGCCAAATCAATATGTGCTTTGTAGATAAGATGTGCAAGGTTTTCGGTAGAATCCTTTGCAAGCATGATGATTACTGAAACTTCCGGATCTCCATCCACACCGAACCCCATATACTGTTCTACTTGATCGGCAGTCCAAACTTTGCTGTCCATCTTGTTGTAGAACAGAGAAGCTGAGTATCCGTCAACACCCTCACAGTTAGCAAAATACTCCTCGAAGGGTTTGCAGACAATTGGCATAAAAAGATATTGCTGGTAGTTGTCTAATACTGGATGAGATTGTTTTTTTGTTTCGGCATTTACGTATAAATAGGCTGAAAAAACATTGCTATTATTTAAAATAGGAGCAACCAGCATTTCAATTCTATTTTCATTTGTTTGATTAAAAAAGGATGTTTTAATCTCGGTGCTCGTAATGTATTTAAAATGCTCTTTATATCGCCCTTCAAGCTCATCCAAAGTAACTTTGATTGCATCACTTTCTGTAGAGATAATTTCATCAGACACTTTGTCTCCTTTGGTAAAGTTAAAAAACGAATCCATTTTCAACATCCCCTTCGAGCAGCCAGAAAGAAGAGCCTCACAGCTAAGGAGTCCTACTACCTGAAGGAAGTGTTTTCGGGTAAGGAGAATATGTCTTTCGGTATACATTAATCTCTCCCTTTCGCACTATATGAAACCGTAACTTTCGAGTTCTTTATCTGTACTTCAATCCCGTCCTCTTTTAATGCATTGTAGGCAGCTTGTGCAAGTCTTAAATCTCCCCTAAAGTCCATTGTTGCGGTAACGTATAAATTCTCATTAGCAACTTCACTTACAGGGTTACCAAACCTGTCAACCGGTCTCACTTTCCCATTAAATGACCAGCTCGTATCACCTTCACTGCCATCTATTCTGTATTTTGAATCAGCAATAGGATCAATAGTATGAACAGTAACTTGCATCTTAGGAACCTGATCCCCAAGCACAGCTTTATACATGATGAACTGACTCTCGACTTCTTGAGACGTGAGGCAGTCTAGTCTACTCTCAACCTGAGAATTGGCCATGTGGCGGTAGCCGCGATACCCATTAGGGGACATATCACGAGAATAGACGGCTATCTCGCCTCCATAACCAATTCCTGCCATATAGGAACCATCCCATTCCTGAATCCTATATTCCTTTCCGTTATATTCAAACGTCGTGATATACGTATCCAAATCCATTCCTAAGAACTGCTCGCCCTTATCGTAAACATCCGCAAAGCCGTTTCTGTGTTGGATACTACCGGGAGAGTCCGAAGTAAAAAATCGACCATTCTCAAACGAAAAGGAGGTAAAGCTCTTCATAAGATCAATACGCAAAGAATGATTGTACAAATCCTGAAGAATCTCTTTAAGCTCTTTATGCCAGGGAAGTTGCTGGAAAACTCTATCCCCTATCACAGAGCTATTGGTAAGTCTATGAACAGCTCCTTTTTTCAACACCATATATACTTGGAGCAAGATTGTACACAAGCACCAACAAAGCGTACTTCTCGGCCCCTGTAAGAGTACCCACCTTCTCAGGAAGACCCGAGCTAAACAGACATTCTGGAATCAGCATACTGAGTTCCAAGAGCCTTGGTAGGGCATCAGATTGTATGCCGATAATCTCCCCATTTTTACTAAGAATAAAGTACTGTTCAAGTATGCGTCTGTTGTGTTTTTTCCACCATGCGTCATCAAACTTTGGACGCCAACTCAAGTCAACTCCATCAAGGTTGTACGTACCGGTCTGAGCATTGTATGCAACATTTCTTATACATTCCTCAACATGTGCAAGCCCTGTCATATATGCCTGGCTCATTACATATAACGATGAATTGTTGAGATACTCTTTTATTGCCGCAATCTCCATATCCAGCTGTGAGCGCAACTGCATAAGGTTGAACAGAGTGTTATCGGCGGCACGGGTTACTCCCGGATCAAGACTTGTATCTTCTTTTAGGTATGCACATTCATTTATTCTGTCGTAACAAAGCTGCAAAAGAAATTCCATTTGCTCTAAGTCAACTACCAGTCCGGAGAATCTGAAGGCCTCCTTTGCTGCAGATTCATTTGCTCTAATATCCTCTATATATTCCATCACGGCATCTTGAATGCAATAGACTGCAGGAAGCCGTACTTCTTGTATGAGACTACGAAACGCCGTTGCTGCCTGTCCGGTGCCTAATGCATCAGAGTAAGCAACTTCCTCCAGCGTTTTTGCTTCATCTTGTGTTTTATTGTAGATACTCTTTGCAACCGAAAGGTCGTGCTCAATTGCGGCGATAAGAGCTTGAGGACTAATAATCACGGCTTGCCCTCTCTTCAGCTTCCAACGCTCTCAATGCTTTCACAAAGATGGTATGAGCATCCTCCTCTGCTTGTCGAAGTTGTCGCTGTGCTGCCTGAAAAGAATTCTCAACATCTTCTGAGGCATTCTGCCAAATGTAGAACGACTCATCAAATCCGGAGCGAAGTTGACCATACAATAAAGAATCGGAGCCAAGCGCATAGAACGCCTGACTTTCTATGTCCGCAAAAATCATACGAATCCGCTCAAGTGCTTCTTCATTTTTCTGATGTTCGCGGCGGAGGCGCTCCTCTTTGAACTCAATCTTTCTGAGCGACTCATGATAGGCGGCAACGATTTTATTCGTCTCATAATCAAAGTCTTTCATAAGTTATCACCTGCCCATATCTTGTATCGCATGAGCACTTTTTGTGTCTGCCTGCACAAAAGAATCCTTCGCGGCAATCAACGCCTTTGCATCATGCTTCACCCCACGAGAAAGAGTGGCGAGCGCTTTTTGAAACGTCAAAGCAATAGCGGCATGCATCTGTGTAGGAATGCCGGGAAAATCGGGGTACGTTAAGGTGAAAATATCCTCGTCAAGCCCATCCATTGCATTCGCAAGCTCATCGCTGCATTCCTGAATTTGTCCGGCATTGATTGAAATTTCTGACGAAGAACGCGTATATACCAATGCGCTAGACATGGCCGTCTCCTTGTTTTACACCGCGTAATAAGGATATTTTAAAATAATTTTGATACTATTTTTAAGTAACATGAGTACACATCGGTAAACGGTCATCTAAAATATGATACGCACACTCGTCATACAGCAGCACGGATAAGCGGTTATCTTGAAGCGCGGATAGATGCCTGTTCAGGTGTAATGGCGGTCTCTTTTCCCTCACCATCCGCAATGATCGCACGACCCCACACGTCAACGCCACCAAAATGCGCCGTATACGCCACGTTACCATTGGGATACACCACATCAACCGTCTGCCCAAGCAACGTTACACGCTCAAAATACTCATTCAGGATGGGTGCAAGCGGCCCTGCAGCCGCACGACCCGCCTTAACATTTTCAGCCCAACTACCTACCGTAGCCATGGCCTTTTGTGTCAAATTTGTAAGGCTCAATGCCCCTGTGGCGAGAAGCTCCTCAACTTCAGGAAACTCTTCAAAATCAAATGTCAACCCGCACACGACAAACATACCGTCCGCATATCCCGCATGGGCTCGTATGGAAGTGACAGGCGTATCCCCAATGACAATCCCATAGGGCCACGCAATGCCAATGTTCGGTACGGCATCTTCAAGAGCCTCCACCAAACCATACGCCACAACGTACGGAATGCCCATTACCTGTTGCATGGGAACATCGGGGCGCAGAATGAGCGCACATTCAACGTGCTTCTCGCCTTGGCCGATGCTTTTTCCATTGCCGTCTTCCGCAAGAAAAACTCCTGCTTGCTCACCGGTTTCTGCCAGCTTAACTACCGTATCAAACACACTCACGGAGCTACTCCCAAACAACTTCGCCAAGGTCGGCCGTGACATGACCAACACGCTGATCGGAAGGGACGACTTCAACACCGCTGTGGGTAAGGAAGCGGACCGGATCGTGCATCAGGTCTTCCATAGGAACCAGCACATAGTCGCGCTCACCGAGGAGCGGGTGCGGAAGCGTCAGGCGCCTGCCGGCGTGCTCTTCTCCCTCAACCCAAAGCAAATCGCAGTCGATGGTACGCGGGCCATGGCCTTCCTCACCCGGCTTGCGGATACGGCCGAGCGTGTCTTCAACTTTAAGCAACTCGCCGAGAAGTACAAGCGGATGAAGCTCGGTCCGGATTTCAGCCACCGTATTGGCAACCGGCGTTGCAATACCGTAGGCCGGTTCTGTCTCGTACGCATGGCTCACAGACACCACGCACGTCAAAGGAATCTCATCTATGAGCTGTGTTGCGCGAGCCAAATACGCCACGCGATCACCCACGTTTGAGCCAAGTGCCACAAATCCCTGACGCGAATCTTTTTCGGTCATAGCCCAAAATGAATTAATGGCTTGTGCGGCACCCTCAACATTATGCACACGGAGAATTCTGGCCCCGTTAGTGATGGCGGCAATACAGATGGCCTGCGTTGCTGCATCCCGATCCGTCGCCGTACTCACACCCGACACCGCACCCACAAAGCGTTTACGCGATACCGCGCACATGAGCGGGTAGCCCATGGAAACCATGGAGCGTGTGGCCCGCTGAATAACAATGTCCTCATCGGAAAACTTATCAAAGCCCGGGCCGGGATCGATGCAAATACGATCATGAGAAACGCCGGCTCGCATGAGAATACGCGCTTGATCGCCTAAAAAACCCATAATTTGACGCATGATAGGCGCTTCTTCAGGCAGGGTAAAACGGCGCTGTGACGTGAGAGAACGAGCGGCTTCCGGACGGGCCGGCCTACTGTCGTCAAGGGCAACGCGCTTGCGCTCAACATGCGCTCCCAAGCCCTCCTTGTTCCAGTGCATCACGATGCAGCCACACTTAGAATCCGCGGCCACCTTCACCATTTCAGGATCGGTAAAGCCCGAAACGTCATTGATAATCTGCACTCCCAAACGGACGCACATGCGTGCCACCTCGGCATGGCGCGTATCGATGGAAACAAGCGCTCCGGCCTTAAGGAGCTCACGGACTACGGGAACCACACGCTCGGCCTCTTCTTTTGGATCCACCGGCGTATGTCCGGGTCTGGTTGACTCTCCGCCAACGTCTATAATGTCCGCGCCCTCATCAAGCATCTGAAGACCTCGCTTGATTGCTGCTTTCGCATCAAAATTCTTGCCTCCGTCAGAAAACGAATCGGGCGTGACGTTTAAGATGCCCATGATTCGCGGACGAGCAAGAGAAAGGGTATGGGTACCACATTGCCATGTCGTATAGCTTTGCCTCAGCATGAAGGCCTCCTTGCGCGAGCACGATGTAACTTCATTGCGCTTGTCGTGAACGTATCTATTGTAGAGGTTTTTGCGCGCTTACTCGTTTACCATGGTCTATGACCATCCGAGAAAGTGAGAAACCATGAGTGCTACAAATAACACACAAAAGTCCGACACCGCCGTCTCTCAAACTTCCTGCAGCTCAAACACTGCAGATGCCAAAGAATACAAGTTCGCCTCGTGGAACGTTAACGGACTGCGAGCCGTCTTAAAAAAAGATCCTTCGTTTACCGAGATTCTTGAAACAATCGATGCCGACATCTTTGCCCTTCAAGAAACTAAGCTGCAGGAAGGCCAAGTTGACCTTGATATACCCGGTTATTTCCAAACATGGAACTATGCTGAGCGCAAGGGTTACTCGGGCACGGCGGTTTTCTCGCGAGAAGAACCTCTGCAGGTAATACGTCAAATTGGATCTCCGGTTGCTGACAATGAAGGTCGCGTCTGTGCATTGGAATTTGATCGGTTCTGGTTTGTTGACGTATACACGCCCAATTCAAAAGAACAGCTTGCACGCCTTGATGAGCGCCTGGTTTGGGATGAGTGCTATCGAGATTTCATTGCAGAGCTATCTGCACAAAAACCACTCATTACCTGTGGAGACTTCAATGTTGCCCACACTGAGATTGACCTCAAAAATCCCAGTAGCAATCACAAAAACGCCGGATTTTCTGATGAAGAACGCGAGAGCTTCACGAAACTTCTTGACGCGGGATTTACCGATACGTTCCGCTATCGGCATCCCGATGCAACCGGCGCCTATAGCTGGTGGAGCTATCGCTTTAACGCCCGTAAAAACAACGCCGGCTGGCGCATTGACTACTTCCTTGTCAGTAATCGCATAGCACAACAGATTACCGGTGCGACCATCTTGAATGAAGTCTACGGCAGCGATCATTGCCCCGTTGAACTTACCATAGAGCTGTAGTTTTCTTGCGCGTGCGTGCTTATCCGGTGGTATAGCGCAGTGCTTATCCGGTGGTATACCGCATTTCAGTGAGGTATACCTACCCCGGCCGCTTCTTTTACCTTCAGAAACGTTGCGGCATCGCGACATGCCATAAGCTCTTCCGGAAAGTGGATTTCATCAAGCAGACGGGATACGCAACCGGCATGCGCGATACGTGTTGCAATGTGCGCATCAGAGCCAAATGAAACCATGCATCCCAGCTCAGCACAGCGCTCCGCAATCCTACGGCATCTGTCCTGTTGCTCTGCCGCATGCCCTTCCGCATACGTTGCTTCATTTATCTCGATGAGCTTACCGCGGTCACGGCATTCACGAACCAACGCATCCACATCAAAGTCAAGAAAGCTTCTCCCAAGATGCCCCAAGATGAGAACGTGAGGGTTATCCAGCACATTCACATACATCCGTGTCACCTGTGCCGGCGTCGCACTTCTCGCCCAGTCTTTTCCGTGGATGCTTGCCACCGCATAATCGCAGCGGGACAAAACAAGGTCACCGAGGTATCGCGGATGCGCGAGCTTGTCGCCGTTGATTGACGTATCCACAACAATATCGTGTCCAAAAAGGTTGCCCTCAAGGTCAACGATGTCTACCTCGCAGCCATGCAAAACACGGACACCGTGCCAAACTTCCGGAATGACATTCAGGTTGAGAAAAAACTGGAAGTTCTTGAGTGTCTGCTCTTCATACAACATCGAAGAAAAATGATCCGTTAATCCCAAGAGTTCAAACCCTTGAGATGCTGCCTCACGGATATTTTCCTCCATCGTAGAATACGCATGGCGCGAGTACATGGTATGCGTATGAACGTCACATAGAATGCGCATTAAGAGACAACCTTTTTCCACGCGTCAAGAGAATTGACGCAGATATCGTAGGACACACAATAGCTCACGCGAAGCCAACCGGAACATCCAAACGAATCAGAGGGAACCGGGAGCAGCTCATACGCTCGAGCACGCGTGCAGAACTCCTGTGCATCACCACCGGGAGCCTTCACCCACAAATAGAACGCTCCGTCAGGCTGAATATACTCATAACCCAAATCCGAAAGTCCACGCGTGAGCACGTCGCGATTCTTTGCGTATGCCTCAATATCGGCAGGCTCATCAACGCAGTCAATCAATACAAGCTGGAACAGAGACGGAGCGCATACAAAGCCCAAAGCGCGAGCCGCACCGGCAGAGGCCGCATATAAATCATCGTGCTCAGGATTGGTTGGTGGAATAAGCACCCAACCGATACGCTCTCCCGGCAGAGACAGCGACTTGGAGTAGGAGTAACACACGATTGTGCGGTCATATACCTCAGGTATCCAAGGAACCTCCACGCCTCCGTACACAATTTCTCGATACGGCTCATCGGAGATGAGGTAGATGTGCTCTCCCAACTCGGTTCCGCGCGTATGCAAAACATCCGCAAGAGCCGTAAGGGTTTCTCGTGTATATACCGCACCCACGGGATTGTTAGGCGAATTTACTATGACGGCTTTCGTGCGAGAAGTTATGGCCGCAGAAAGACGTTCGGCATCGATTTGGAAGGTCTTCTCGTCAGCCAAAACCTCAACACAGATGGCACCGGCGTGCTCAATCCACACTTTATACTCAGGAAAATACGGAGCGATAACGATGACCTCATCGCCCGGATTAACGACTGCCTGAAGCGCCATTGAAACGGAAGCGGCAGCTCCGCAGGTCATAATGACATCGGACGCCGTTGCGGTGCCTTCTCCAAAGCGACGGCACAGTGATGCGGCCACCGCCTCACGTGTGGCAGGAGTTCCGATGGCTGCCGTATAGGAGTGGACTGCCTGTGGCGGAAGCGTCAAAGCATGTTCGATGGATGCCTTCACCGCAGACGGTGCAGGCACGGAGGGGTTTCCGATAGAGAAGTCAAAGACGTTGTCGGCACCAATCTCAGCACGGCGACGAGCTGCAAATCCTGCGATTTCTCGAATGGCAGATTTTGCTTGTCCGTAATTTAGATTCTTTTGATTGATACCCATGGCAACTCCTTGTATTGAACCTCAGGGCGTCCGTAAACGCCCATAAAACCTACTGCCTTCTTTGCAGGACATACCTACTCGTATACCGATGGCTTCAAAACGCCCAAATACGGTAAATTACGATACCGTTCAGCATAATCAAGGCCGTAACCGACCACAAACGCATTGGGTACATGTGCCCCCACATAACGAGGCTCTACCGCCGGCTTTTTCCCTTCAATATCTTTCACCACAAAGGCCGCAATCTCAATAGACGCGGGGTTGCGCGATTGCAGCATACGCATAAGGTATGAGAGCGTAAGGCCGGAGTCCAAAATGTCCTCAACAATCAATACGTTGCGGCCCTCAATTTTGGTATCCAGATCTTTCACGATGCGAACGACACCGGAGCTTTTGACCCCATCGGCATAGCTTGAAACCGCCATAAAATCAACGGACATAGGGCAGGTAATAGCTCGCATGACGTCCGCCATAAACACAACGGCACCGCGAAGTACTGCAATAACCAGCGGGTTCTTATCGGCGTAATCGCGTGTAATCTCTTTGCCCATACGCGCAACGATTTCTTTGATTTCTTCTTCAGATAGTAGAATGCTTTCAATATCAGGATGCGCTTCTGCCATATTGGCTCCTCTCAGCCACCGTAGTTGTCTGACACCGTTATCAAACTCTCGTGGATGCTTAATTCTAGCAGCACTTTTGTATCTTGTGTGCATTTTGATCGTTCGTCCGCTCGAATTCCCGCAACCCACACGATTCGACCGTTTGGGGATGTACGCACAACAGGCACGCCTCTACGTTCGGCCAGTGGGAGGCGAGAAGCACTTAGCAGGTCGGAAAGCTTTTTTGACTGTCCGTGCATCCCCAACGGACAAAGAACATCTCCCGCACAGGGAGGCTCTATCCAAAGCCTTCCGCCGTGCGTGGCATCTATTCCCGCGGCTTCGGCATCCAACAGCACCGACTCCCCCAACCATTCGCGACCATGCGCACGTGCGAACGACACCACATCAAGGCCGTGTTCCACTGGGATAAGCCGCGCTCGAAGTCTTCGATTTTGAGTAAGTCGCTGCTCTCCCGGCACGCTGAGCCACGCCGAAAACGAAGCCTCTGACATGTGAGTGTGAGCATCATGAACACCTGCAGGAATATTACCTGCGCGTTCCTTACGATATACCTTGGCAAGGGTGAGCGTTCCAAACTCGAGACGCGCCTGGATATCCTGAGGCAAATTAACCGCGCCTCTTCCGTTTGCCACCGCCATAAGAACGCTCTCAACATGACGTGCTTCAAGGCGCGGGTCGTCTGCCAGGTGCTTTACGGCCAAGCGTATAACGCGGCGAGCAATCACCACATCGGTTGCCGCAAGGCGTGCCGCATCAAGCACCATATATCCATCGTACTCTCGAACCGTAAGCTTTCTCAAACAGCGCGCAGCAACACCGCTTACGTAGGCATCTTCATCCGACACAATGTCGCAGGCACCTGAAATTGCAGAAAGTACCTGAGGATTTTTCACTTCAAGACGTGGAAGTATCTCATGGCGAATATATGAGCGCAGATAATATGTATCGGCATTGGTAAGGTCTTCTCGCCAAGAAATGCCCCGTTCAATAAGGTAGTTGCACAGCTCAAGATGGGTAAACCCCAAAAGCGGACGCACGATGCGATTACGGCGGCGCGGAATGGATGCAAGCCCCAAGGTGCCCGTACCACGTGTTACATTCATAAGAAAGGTTTCCGCACGGTCGTTGGCGTTGTGTGCCGTCACGATGCGGGCAGAAGCGCGCGGCACGCCGGCCTGCTCGCACAATTCATTTGCCAGCTGATTTGCCGCTTCATACCGGACGCGCCGGCCGGCATCCTCCACGTTTAAGTGGTCGGACGCAGCAATGGACGCAATATCGAGCGAGCGCACCACGCACGTGATGCCATATTTGGCGGAAAGCGTGCGAACAAACTGCTCGTCCTTCTCGGCATCTGCGCCGCGAAGCCGGTGGTTGATATGAAGCACGCACAGACGATCTTGCGCTATCTTGGCACGGCCTCGGCCGTCTTGCACATCCAAAACATCCGTTGCGGCCATAACCAAAAGTGCCGTAGAATCGGCACCTCCCGAAACCATCAGCACCACAGGCGCTCCGTCAGGCACGGCCGTTGGAACAGACGGGTGATATCGGTGTGAAACAGTTGGCACGGCACCTCACAAACAAGCTACTATGATACTTTGAGTGTAAATCATGAAAGGCTCTTATGACACCACAGATTCATCTTCACATTCTTGCCAGCGGTTCAAGCGGAAATGCGGCCATTGTCGAAGGACCTCAAACGAGTATTTTAATAGACTGCGGACTTTCCCGGCGAGAATTGCTCCGTCGCTCCCAGGAACTTGATATTGATACGGATCGTATAGCTGCGGTTTTTATAACCCATGAACATTCGGACCATGTGGGCGGACTCCGTGTGTTCGCAAAGCACTTCGACGGCCCCATATTTGCCACCTCAGGGACCGCGCGCATCCTTTCCCAGCGCAGCAGCATGGATGGGGTTGAATTTTCTTTGATTTCAACGGATGTACAGAAGCGTCTCGGAGAGATATCGGTTCAAGCATTTTCCACGTCGCACGACGTAGCCGAACCCGTAGGCTTTCGTTTCAGCCTCCTTGGCGAGAAGAACCTTGAGATAGACAGCATCGGATACTGTACCGATATGGGAATCCTGACCGACGATGCTCTTACGAAGCTTGCAGGCACCCGCATCTTGGCACTTGAATCAAACCACGATAAGCATATGCTTGCCACAGGTCCGTATCCGCAGGTGCTTAAAGAGCGCGTTGGCGGGCCTTATGGACATCTCTCAAATGAGCAAGCAGCTTCTGCGCTTGCAGAGCTGATACGTCCTAACACAAGGACAGTCGTCGGCATGCATCTTTCGCGTGAAAACAATCGACCCAGTCTTGCCGTGCGAACCCTTGCCGCCGCACTGGGCGCAGAACCGGTAAACGATACTTATACCCAAGCAAAAACGTCCGGTGGTTTGCAAGTTCTTGTCGCCAGCCAAGATTGGCCCATGAGCGTTCTCTAAAAAAAGCAGCCCGGAGTAAAACTCCGAACTGCTTTTTCTCACTTACGGGAAAGGAATGCATGGAAGCAACTTAGTCAATGGAGATCTTGGTAACGTTTGCCTTTTCGTCCTGCTTTGGAACGGAAATAGTCAGTACGCCATTGTCAAGCTTTGCGCTCAAACCCTGTGTAGCCGCATCTTTCAGATACACGCCACGAGTTGCACGCCACTCAGAGGATTCCTTATGCAGGTAATTCTTGCCCTTCTCCTCATCGGACTCTTTGCGCTCGGCCGTAATCGAAAGACGGCCCTCATTGAGCTCAACATCAATGTCTTCGCGAGAAAGACCCGGGAGCTCTGCAGTTACCACGTACTTCTCGCCAGCGTCCTCAACGTTTACCGGAAACGCCTCAGAACTTGTGGATGAAAAAGGCGAATCAAAGAAGCTCTCTAAGCTGCCGCCAAAAGGCCAATTGCTCAGGCCACGTGCGTAACGATCAAAAGGAACCATGCTGTTCATAAAAAACCACTCCTTCACTGTTTGTATGCCATTTCTGGCATTCCGTTGTTCGATGTTGTATATGCCCACCCAATCTGATTTTAATCATTATTTTCAAATTTTCTTAGCTTTATAGACTTATGTTATCTAAGCGTCTATGACTCATATATTCCTGCGAATACTATGTGCTTATTCTTTCCAGGTTCATCAACTGAGACTTTCTTTCCAAGCAATCTACATCGCAACGCGACAGATATGCGTACATGGACTAAAATATGTAACGAATAATCGCTCAACCGCGGAGGTTAACGTGGATCAGACGACATATTCTGACGAGAAGTTCCCCCTCGAAGCAGACCACACATCAGATCAGGTATCTGCCGATGAGTCGGCTGCAACGGACATTGCAACAGATGCCGCAACGGACATTGCTCGCGAAAGCTCCTCAAGCTCCTCAAGCAATCATCTCAAAATGAAAGATTCAGATGCGGTCGCACAGGCAGTTGAAGGCGAGTATGAGACTGTTGAGGCATTCTCTGGTGAAACCTCCTTTGAGGGAGATCCCGAGAATGACGTTGCATCATCTCATGAGCACGTTTATCACGAGCGCCACATGAGTGATGGACATACGCATACACCGTACGTCCGTGAGCGCCGCGCGCATAAAACCGTAGCTCCCATCAACGATTTTGCTCGCGACGAGGAAGATGAAGCCGCCGTCTCACATGACTCCGAATTTACGCTTAGCAGGGCACATCATGGTCATGGCAGTCGCAGTTGGCGTCGATCAAAAGCCGAGATTGCACAGCTCAAAAAAGATCTTCATTATGGTCAGTACTTGCAGGTTCCCAAGGGGCAGCGCGACATCTTTGTAAAGAAAGAGCGCCGCATGCACGCAGGTTCTCTGATTGCAGCCGTTGTAGTGCTTGCAATTATCGCCGTTGTTGCCTATTTCCTTTGGACATGGATGTCGGCTACTTGGGGTTCTGCCGTCCGGTAGATATTCTCGACAGATATTCGGCAGGCAAAAATGTTGTCTCGGAGGTCAAAGTATCATCGTAGTGATCTTTGCCTCGCTCGCCTTTAGGGAGACTGCCATGAGAGTCGATCCAAACAGCCTTCAGTTGATCTTACAGGCTGATACGTCAAAGATTCAGCAGCAGGCCAACGCATGTCAGTCGCAAATAGACGCTGTATACGATGTCATTAAATCCGATAGCGCCGCAAAAGGAGCTGCCTACGACAGCGCGAGGGATTACCTAAGCCAGGTAAAACTTCCCGCCCTTCAATGTCAGGTCATTTTTCTTGATGCCCTCATGAGCGATATCAATGCAGATATAGAAGCTCTTTCAAGCTTTGAGGGAGAAGTGCTCGACTCATCTGAACTCGAAACAAAGATCTCCATGTACGACCAACTTATCTGCAACCTGGAAGAGAAGTTGAGGGGCACGGTCGATAAGGGCCCGACGTTCGCCTACTCATTGGAACAGCTCATTAGTCTCTATAGGACAGCACAGGACAGACTGCAACAAAAGCTTCAGATCCTGAACAGCTACACGAGCAACAGCTCTATCTATTCAAATTCAAGCCAGGAGATATCTCGCCTGAAAGAGGCGACAAACGCACTGGGGCAGGTCAGTTATAGCGCATCTACAAACATATATGATCTCAGCCAGGTCACTAACGGCTCATGGAACAGCGACGAGATGCGAAGCAAATACTGGCAGTCTGTCATCGATCTTTTTCTCAATAACAAGAATGCGCTCCCCTCGATCCGCGCCTATATTCTTAACGAGCTCAAGGGTACCAACGACAGCACTCTCTTTGGCGGTGACCCTGTTAATCTGTCCACGGGAAACTTTATCCACCAACGCAACTTTTTGACGATGGGAGGATTGTTCCCACTTTCGTTCTCACTTGTCTATAACTCTCTGGACGAAGGAGAGAAAGTCCTCGGAAAGGGATGGAGCCAGAACTTCGGTCTGCGCATACAACAGCATGCCTCAGGAATGGTAAGTCTCCGTATGGCTGACGGTCACGAAGTTCTCTTCTTCCCTGAAGGAAAAGAATATGCAGGAGCTACTGCGGAAGGAGTGCTTGCACACCACAAAGACGGAGGCTGGGAGTATACCGATAATCTTTCGACCAGATTTCTCTTTGATAGCAGAGGAGTTCTTATACAGATAAGCGATGCGGGTAGTTGCAGTGCTCATCTCTCCTACACTAAAGAAGCTCTTCTCGAAAGCGTTATCAGTATCTCCGGCGAGCGGCTCAACTTCTTCTATGAGAATAATCTGTTAGTAAAGGTAAGTGATTCCGCCGAGAGAGCGATACAGCTTGATCACAAGGAAAACTTACTCGTAGCTCTTACCAATGAGCTCGGATATACCCAGCGCTACGAATATGATGACTTCGGAAGGATGAGCAGTCTCACAAATCACAACGCTGAGATCACGCTGAGAAATGAGTATGACGATCAGGGCCGTGTAAAACAGCAGTCGTTTGCTAACGGCTCTACAATCTCCTATCAGTTTGACGAATCCGGACATAAACTTACTCTCATCGACCAGGAAGATCATAAGACTGTCTGCGAGAGCGACGGATTATACCGAACGGTCGCCTGTGAACGTACAGACGGTACAGAACGTTTTGAATATGATCGTCGTAATCTACGAACCTGTCATATAAGCAGACAGGGATACAAGACGCGCTTTCTGCATGATACGGCAGGCAGGATCAGCTCCATTATCAATGCTGAAAACCAATCGCTTGCGTTCGAGCGCAATGAAACGGGTCAGCCGCTGAAGATCGAACTGGAAGGTAAAGTACTCGCACACAACACCTTTGACAAACAGGGACATCTGACCTCACGCAAAGATGCGCTCGGCAGAACAATACAGCTCTCATATGACAAAACAGGGAAGCTCATTGAATTAACTCAGCCGGATAACAGCACCGTTGTCTTAACGAGAGATGCACACGGTAATGTTATTCACATTAAAGGAGCTCCTGACATACAGGTGAGCTATGAGTATGACATCTTAGGCAGAGTGATCTCCCAGACAAATGCTGACGGCGGTGTTACACGCTACGAGTATGACGCTTGCAGCAATGTTGTAGGCATTACTGATGCACTGGGCCATCATCGCTGTTATCGCTACGACGCGTGCGACAATATGGTTGAGATGGTCGATTATGACGGACTCTCTATAAAGCGTTCCTATGACGTGTTTGGTTTGCTGCGTAGCGCCACAGACAAAATGGGCGGCGTCTGTACCTTTGAATACGACAAGCTCTGGAGGCTTACCAAGATCACTGACCAGCTCGGCGCTTCAACCACATATGCATACGATCCATCAGGAAGACTGGCGAGCATAACAAATGCTCTTGGAGCATCTACACAGTATCACTATGACGCTGATGACAGATGCACGCAGGTAACTTATCCAAACGGCCCACAAGCTTACTTTGTGTACGATAAACTGAGCCGTATAACACAAGTCACAGATTGTTCTGGCACAGTAACACGCTTTTCCTATAACCGTTTTGGAAAGGTAGACAAAGTGATCGATGCTGCAGGGAATATGCGCCTTGCAGAGTACGATGACGGTGGACAGCTTGTTGCTCTAACAGACGAAATGGGTGCAAAAACCCTGTTTGACTATGATGCCCTGGGACAGGTAACTGCTATCACCAATCCGTATGGCATGAAAAACAGGTACGAATATCTGCCAGGAGGTCTTCTCGCACGATCTTTTATGGTCGATGGTATTGAATGGTCGTATGCCTATGATGCATGCGGACGCATAAAAGAGATACGTCAAGGTGAAAGTGCATCATGGTCTCTAACACGTGATCTTTTGGGACACATTACGACTATTCAGGGAGAGGACGGATGGTCGAGGCACTATGAGTATGATGCGCTTGGCATGTGCTCATCCGTACGGGATGCCAATGGCAATCTTACTCGTTATAAAAGAAATGTCTTCGGAGAACTTGCGCAGACCATTGATGCGCTCAATAACATCGCAGAATTTAACTACGATGCTCGGGGCAGTCTGATAAGTATTATCCGATCAGATAGTGAAGGCTCTCTTCGAAAGACTTGCTACGAGCGTGATCTTCTCGGCCACATGACAAAAGCCATCGATCCTCTCGGGCAAGAAACAAGGTATACCTATAACGAGCTTGGCCGCTTAGCAGCTGTTTTTGATGCCGAGGGTCATACGACTTCATATGGTTATACGCCGGCAGGAACACTGCAAAGTATCGGTTACGACGACGGGCGAACAGTCGATTTCGGCTATGATGCCCTGGGTCGGCTGTCCAGCGTCAAAGACTGGCTAGGCACTACCGCAATCAAGCGTGATGCGGCAGGACGTATCGTCTCTACGGAAGACTCCTCAGGCAGCATATTGGGCTACGAACGAGGACTTGCCGGAGAACTTACCAGTCTTGTATATCCTGATGGGGAACGTGCATCATACGAATACGATAATTTTGGCAGACTTACACGCCTTGCAACCAGGAACAAATCGGTTTCATACGAATATGATCAGCTGTCACATCTTATACGTAAGAGCGCTTCCGACGGTCTTGTGACACGTTACGAATACGATGCCTGCAGACGCATAACAGCTATGACGCACCTTGATAGTGAAGGGGAACTTATCCGTCTTGATTTTGGCTATGACGCTGAGGGAAACAGGGTACGCAAGAGCGTGAGGAACAGAAATCTGCCTGAATGCGCGGGCGATTTTGCGTATGCCTATGATGAGTTGAACCGCCTTATAAGCGCCAGCCGCAACGACCACATCTTGCGTTCTTATGGATATGACGCATTTGGAAACCGTCTGTGGGACGAAACTGCCAGCGCACGCACAACGTATACCTATGATGCAGCCGACCGTCTGACTCGTATGATAAAAGATGGTATGGCCACGGACTTCTTATATGATGCACGAGGGAATCTTCACGCCACCTCTCAAGACGGCCGCGATCTTAACAGCTTTGAATACGATGCTGCTAATCGACTTATCCAGGCGGTCGATCACGAGGTGCAGCAGACTGCAAAGTATAGCTATAACGGTCTCGGGCGGCGCGTCTCGCAGTGCCTGTCGAGCCAAAATGATCTGGCAACTGCCAAAACAACCAAATACACATATGACCTCACGCACACAGGCAGGAGCCTGCTACAGAGATCTGATGAGAGCAGCTACGAATCCCTGGTATGGGACAACTCACCTGTCGCAGCATTCTCAGGGTCCGAGACAAATTGGTTTGCCTGCGATGACCTGGGAAGTCCCTTGGAGACACTCAGATCAGACGGCAGCTCACTCGGCCGTGTTATGTATGATGAGTTCGGCCAAGTAACAGCAGGTGATCCGCTGGCTTCTTCAGGACTTGGCTTTGCGTCCTACGGCCAGGAACCGATAGCAGGCTTGCTGTTTGCGGAGGCTCGAGAGTACAATCCGCATATCGGACGCTTTATAGCACGAGATCAGCAGGCGGGCCTTGCTGCATTCACACAGACCCTCAACAGATACACCTACTGTTGGAACTCGCCGCTGGGATACATTGATGTCAATGGTCTTTGGCCGCAACCGCAAGACATTTACAACGGCATAGAGACGGGCGTTACGGGATTCTTCAATGGGGCAAAAGCTGTTTGGGATGCTCTTCCCATCCCCCAGCCTGTCAGAGAGTTTGTGTCTGATGCGGGAACTTTTTTCATAGGCGGCCTGCGCTGGATGGCTGAGCTTGACTTTAAGAGCATGGCGGTAGTCCCAGCTCTCATAGCATCGCCGTTCTCGCTGCCTCTTGCGGGATGGATCTACCTTATTGGATCAGTGCCATCACTTGTCGGCATCAATGATTTCAGCGATGTAGCTGCTGCCTTCACAATGTCGCCTTTGGGCGAGCAGGCCCTTGATCTGGCGTCCTTCAGCCGCGATGAGGACGGGATATATCACGCCAAACAGGAATGTTGGCAAGCACCCTTTGGTTACAACGATTTCTTCGACTATATATTCAAGGGCCTTACGTCAGCTGAACCAAATAAGTTCGATTTCATTGTAGGTAACACTAACCATACCCTCTGGCTCTGGAAGGGGGACTACTTTAATTTGGGTGCAGGAGCAGAAGCGGGTATTTATGGGGGTAATGATTTCCATCAGCAATCCAAAATCAGCACAAACCTTTATATGAAGCTCAATCTATACAATAAAGATGGTAATGTCATCTTTGTCTATGATCCCAAACAAGCGAACTGGTGGATAACAGGTTTTAATCCCAATGTTCAAGATGCACGACAAGAAGACCTTATTGCCTTTGGGTCAGTAGACTTCTCAGCAAATCAAGAGTTGTGGGAAGCATTCTATGCAAAGTATTCCGAAAAGAAACACTGGTGCTTCGATGAGAAGAGAAAGGTGGTGTACTATGCATGGTAATAACAGATTGATTCTGCCTTTATTTGCAATTATTTCAATCCTGATTGCTCTTTCGGGATGCCGGATAAATTCAGGACATGGTCCTCGCTCGACAATGTGGGATAAAGACGCTTCTGCTGCCTGCCTTGAAGAGGTCTCACAGCTTATCAAAAACTCTGATGTTAACGGTCTTGTGGCTGCTTTTTCTGAGGAAGCAAGGTCAAACGATCCTGAGCTTAACGCAAAAGCAGAAAAAGTGATGTCGCTTATGGGTGGAGGTACCATGAGTGAGCAGGACTTCTGGTCAAGTCTCGGAAACTTAAGAAGTGGCCATGTATTCATAATTAGTACAGCTATAGTAACAGCTCCTGACGGCACAAAATGGCAGATCCATATTACCGACTGTACATACAATAAGAAGGATCCCTCTCAAGTCGGTTTGAAATTAATCGAGATCATACCCTATCCAGATCGAGATGCTCCTCAAGGATTTGGATGGTATGCCGAGAGTGATGATTTTCCCGTCGGTATCCGCCTCATCACCAGCTGGAAAGGCTGGGATCCTTATACCAGCCCGTATACGTGGTAAGAAGGGAGCGACGCATAGCAATGAGCAGCAACTCTCACAGGTTTTTCTTGCCAATACCTGTCCTGATTCTCTCAATCCTGATCACTCTTTCAGGATGCCGAATAAACTCAGGACATGGTCCTCGTTCAACCATGTGGGATAAAGATGCCTCTGCTGCCTGCCTTAAAGAGGTCTCGCAACTCATTAGAAATTCCGATGCTGATGGCCTCGTAGCTGCTTTTTCTGAGAAAGCAAAATCGGACGATCCTGAGCTTAACGCAAAAGCAGAAAAGGTGATGTCGCTTATGGGTGGAGGCACCATGAGTGAGCAAGGCTTCGGATCAAGCCAAAAAATTTTTCCTAATATAAGTACCCACGTCCTTAGCCTTGCAGTCATAACGGCTCCTGATGGTACAAAATGGCAAGTCCATATCATTGACTGCACGTACAATAAGGAGGACCCTTCTAAAGTAGGATTAAAGTCGATCGAGATCATACCCTATTCAGACTGGGATGCTCCAAAGGGATTCAGTTGGTATGCTCCGGATGATCAATGGCCATACGGAATTCGTCTTATTATGAATTGGAATGACTGGAATCCTGCCACAAATTCGAAATTACCGAGCGTACCATCATGAAGATCAACATCTCAAATAAACCGGTATCCTCATCCTTTGTTGTCTTCTTTTTGCTTTTTTCAGCAGTTGTCTCCCTCTCATGTTGTTATTCAAACTCAGGACATGGTCCTCGTTCAACAATGTGGGATAGAGACGCCTCCGCTGCCTGTCTTGAAGAGGTCTCGCAGCTCATCAAAAACTCTGATGTTGACGGTCTTGTCGCAGCTTTTTCTGAGAAGGCAAGATCGACTAATCCACATCTTGATTCTCAAGCAAATTCGTTCATGAATCTCCTTGGTGGAGGAACGATCGATAAGGATCCATCAATCCATACACTCGGCAGCATAAAATCTGGCACTATCTTTATCACGAGCCATGCTACCATCACTGCGCCAAACGGAACGGTATGGGAGCTGCATGTCACAGACTGTACATACAACAAGAATGACCCGTCAAGAGTAGGCCTTTGGGCGATAGACATATACCCAGCTAATAGGCCTGATGAACCCGAGAGCTATGCTTCAAGTAGTGAAATGAGCGATCCTGGCATCTCTATCGTGGAAAATTGGGAAGAGTGGTACCGTGTACACCCATACTCTCAATAAAACTTCTATCTTTGTCCTTTTACTGACAGCAGTGTTCTCGATCCTGATCGCTCTTTCGGGATGCCGAATAAACTCAGGGCATGGCCCTCGCTCAACAATGTGGGATAAAGACGCTTCTGCTGCCTGCCTTGAAGAGGTCTCGCAACTCATTAGAAATTCCGATGCTGATGGCCTCGTAGCTGCTTTTTCTGAGGAAGCAAGGTCAAACGATCCTGAGCTTGCTGCAAAAGCAGAAAAGGTGATGTCACTTATGGGTGGAGGTACTCTGGAAGAGAGCTACTTCGGAGAACGTGAAGGAAATATCCCTAGCGGAAGTATTCGCATTATTAGTATGGCAACAGTAGTAGCTCCTGACGGTACAAAATGGCAGATACACATTACAGATTGCACATATGACCGTGATGACCCCTCAAGAGTAGGTATTCGTGAACTCCAAGTAATACCCTATTCAGACTGGGATGCCCCGAAAGGCTTCGGATGGCATACTACAGGCCTTGATTCTCCTGCTGGCATACGTCTCATCACCAGCTGGGAAGGCTGGGATCCTTATACCAGCCCTTATGCGTGGTAGTATGGTATCTGGGTGAAGGGAGAAACGATGCCATCGGATCAGATAGTATCAAGCGTGGCGGAAGCTGCCGCCAGCGCCGTACGCCTCATGACCGGACTTGAAACGTATCGTTCGTTTAAGCTCGATAGTGCAACATCCGTTGCAGATGGCATTCCGCCTACTAACCATGACGACATAGCGGACACGGCATCCTCATATTGCAACGCCTACGCTGATTCAATGGAGCGCGATGCCGAAGCTTTCAGGCAGATCGGTATAACCCTCGCCGAAGCCGATGCGATGGCAGCGGCAAGCATAGAAAGTATCTCATGATGTACGCCGATACTAGTGATTTTTCCTTTAACGGGCAGCTTATACGGCTTGAGGAAGAGGAAGCTTCCCTGAAAAATAAGATCCAAACTCTTGAGGCTGACATGGAGGATATCAATAGGTCAATCGGAACGATCACTGAGATGGCTTATGCTCAGGAACACACAGGCCTGAGCTCTTCGGAAATTGATGAGGTATTGCATTTGCGCAGCACGATCATGGCAGGATGCGAGGAGGAAATAGAAGCTTCTCGCAGAAAACTATGGGAGATCGACCGCATACGTGATGACCTGTATGGCCAGAGAAACCGCTTTTCTTATTGAGAAAGTATTGAGAAGATACGTCGAAACCCTGTTGGGATCCTGAATCCCAAGGGAACTCTTACAACCAAGGATCCTGTTCGAACAACGGCTCAGCTTCCGGACGTCGATCGGAATACGGGTCATAGCCGTCATCGTCCTCGTTTTCAGCACGAATAAATTCGGATCGTTCTGGTGAAGGCTGCTGTGGGGATTTCGCCTTCTTCTTTAATGTCCCTTTCTGCGAATTGGAGTCTTTGGGCTCTGGTTCTTCAGACAAACCGCCAAGCCTATCAGCTGACTTCTTTGCCGGATCATTTTCTGCGATATCAATTTCCACGTGCTGCTCCTCGTTTCTTCTCGCGCTGCCTTTGCGTAACAGATACTGCATATATTGTTTCACATACCCAAGTGAGCACTCACAGATGCCTACAAAGTGTTCACTGTTTAGCACGTACCTTACAACCCACGGCAATATCTTGAGCTCTCAGACTTTATGATCTCAGGCTCTTCTCGCCTCAGACGCACTTGTCGTCTTTTCTAAAATCCGCTAAAAATGCTGAACGGTTTGTGGGTTCTGACCCTCAAACCCCTCGCAGAGGGCTCAAGCCCACCAACCGTAGGCGATTCTTTAGCAGATTTTGACAATTGAGCGAATCAAAAATTCGATTTGCTCGAATATGAAACGATTTCACTTCCCTTAACGTATTAAAGGTAAGGAGGCAACCATTGTGGGCAAATCAGCGTTAACGATACAGGAGCGTAAAGCATTCATCCGAGATGCGCTAGACAAGTATGGAGATACAGTCTATCTTGTAGCGCTCAACCAGACTCGTTCTTCCGCAGATGCCGAGGACGTGTCGCAAGATATTTTCACACGGCTTCCTTCCCTTGACGCGTTAGAAACCACATTTACTAATGAGGAGCATCTCAAACGATGGCTTATTCGTGTAACCCTCAATGCGTGTCATGATTTGCATCGACACCCTTGGAAATAATTGGCTCTGTACCATAATTATGGTACAGAGCCTACATTTACAAAATCATCATTTCTGTCCAAACGAACTCTTAAACACTCTCTGAAGCCGATCATTCGTTGGACTTCCGTAAAAAATAGCAAAGATATTTACCTGCAATTTACTATCATCAACAAGGTAGAAAAATGAATACCTGCGTATGTTCATACGCCGTATTTCACTAGAATTGAATGCCTGAATATCCACAACGTGAAAACGTTTTGGCATACTTGAAAGATTTGCTATACCCCTGCTTATCTCATTGAAAAGGTATTCAGCTGCTCGAGGCATAGCAAGATCATTCCGAATATATCGTATTATTTCACGAAATTGTTGAAGGGCAGTAGGTGTTATTGCCACACTGTACTCAAGCATCAAAAAACTCGCTATGCAACGCCGAAAGTGACGAAACAGCAGGAACAACATCACCCTTAATAGCCTCTTGATAGCCCTTCATAAATGCTGTTCTCAACTCCTCATCACTCATTGCATTACTATCAACCGAACGTGGTGCCTCAGGGAGCGCTACCCGAAAAGGAATACTCCCTGTAAGTGAAATCTGACGTAAAAAGAGATCGACAGCAGCAGACATCGAGAGTCCTAGCTGTGAAAGCACAGATTCTGCCGATTGCTTGACCTCAGGATCAATACGAAGATTAAGAGTTGCCGACTTTTGCATGATACTCACCTCGTATTAATGATAACGTAAATGTATCTACTTTTACAGTACATACTTCTACATCCAAGGATCGCGCTCAAACAACAGCTCAATTTCCGGACGACGATCGGAATACGGATCATAGCCGTCATCATCTTCGTTTTCCGCACGAATGAATTCCGACTGTTTGGGAGCTGATTTTTTGGGAGCGAGCTTTTTGGCAGCAGTCTTTTTGGAGGCGAGCTTTTTGGCAGCGGGCTTCTCTTTGGCAGACGTTTGTAATGGTTTCGGCTTTTCCAAAGGGCTTTTGTCTTGCATCGGTTGTATCGGAACATGTGTCGAGAAGCCCGTACGCTCTTCGCCATTGCCAACTGCAACAGCACTAAGAGGAGCTTCCCTAGGCGTAGCATCATCTTTTATCGAATCGTCTTTCATACCATCATTGCCCATACGCCGCCTCCGAGCTCCAATTTCACCGCTCTTCTCGCCTGATACGTTATAAGCTCAAGTATAGCAATGCGCCCAAAGATGAAACACTTTCAAGGTCTCAAACGTATTACAGATAAGGAGGTGCTTCAGTGAGCCATCAAAAACAAACGTCTCGCGACGACACGGGCTTCGACGCAAAACGTATCGGCAAAGTTTTGGAAGACTACGGTGACACGGTTTATCTCGTCGCCCTTAACCAAACTCGCTCTCCCACCGATGCTGAAGATATCTCCCAAGACGTTTTTATGCAGCTTTTAAACTCATCCGCTACATTTGCAGACGAGCAACACCTTAAAGCTTGGCTCATTCGTGTAACCCTCAACAAATGCCATGATTTATATCGGCATCCTTGGGCAAAGAAAGTCGAGCTCATGGATACCTCAGACGGCACAGCTCCCGGTACGGATCCCCTCTCAACACCCGATCCCTCCGATGCAATCATCAAAAAGCTCGCAGAAAACGAAATATGGCAGGCCATTGGGACGCTACCGGAACAGCTCCGGGCAATTGTGCTTCTTCGGTATGTGGAAAATTACTCAACAAAGGAGATTGCCCGCATTTTCAACTGTCCGTCTGCAACCATTCGCACACGCCTTCGTCGCGCTCTTCAAGAAATGAAACCATTACTTCACGTAGACTGGGAGGATACTCATGTCTAAGGACGCCCTTAAAGAACTCAGATCAATCGCTGCAGAAATCAAACTTCCCAGCCATGTAAAAGAAGCGGTGCTAACAAAAGCGGAGAACTCTCCCCAGCAAACAGATCACCGACACGCGTTCTCGCAGGTAATCACTCGACGCAGATTTATATACGCCAGTGGCATTGCGGCAACAGCAGGTGTGATATTCATAGGATTGAGGGCTTTTAGCGGCTCATTTGGAAAAATTTCCGAAGAAAACTCATTCGTTTTGAAAGCCTATGCCGAAG
The DNA here is from genome assembly GCA_024691995.1 of Atopobiaceae bacterium. Classification (GTDB taxonomy): domain Bacteria; phylum Actinomycetota; class Coriobacteriia; order Coriobacteriales; family Atopobiaceae; genus Lancefieldella. The sequence goes on from JAILNA010000007.1 coordinate 65,117, forward strand.
GAATGAGGGAGAACGATTCCAAACCTGAAAAAAATCGCACGGCTCTCATGCCGATAAAAACAATTGGAAATTGGAGCTCGTTCAGCCGTGGAGACAATCCGTCCATGTGGTCGATAAGCCACACCATGAATCTGTCATGCACTACGGTGAGAGTCAAACAGCTGAGTTATTCGCTCAGAGGAGAGTACGTAAGACCCAACGGTGAAGATATTACGGAGGAAAAAATCTTCTTTGACTTGCTGGCAAATGACCCTTCTGAAAATGAAACCGCAGGAGCACCTTCTACAGAATTTTCCGTCACTCTTTCCGATAAAAACGCACGCGAGAAGAGCGGCACAACAGATACTGACTCCGCCGATAGAAACGATATAACGCGCAATCTTACCGTTCATTTTCACGACAATGGCGAGCTACAAGCGCTGAGTAATCAAATAAACGATCTTCATATTGCCGACTCTCCTGAAAGCGAGACCTCAGAAGATCTTCTGAGGCAGCAAGAGCACCTTACCAACAAAATGCTGCTTATTGCCGAGAAGCACTTCTCGGAAATTCTCGCGAAAACAGAAATCGTTATAGAGGCAACCTTTACGGACGAAAGCGTCCAATCAAAGTCGTACCTCGTAAAACCTGCGCAAGACTTTGACCGGCTCTACTTTGCCTGGCTTGAGTCATTCGTGGACTCCAGGGTGGCTCTCAGCATAAACCGAAATGATACGGCGGCACAAGCAAAGCGGGATGAACTCTATGCCACCCCGCCTCAGCTGTATACCGTTACGGAACTGTCGTGATTGGTGCCGGCAACATTACCTCGCCTTGCCGCCGGCAACCGGCAACCAGCAATCAACGGCGTTTTTCTCGGCGTATAACGCTTAGTTCACGGTGCTTGCAGTACTTGCCGCAGCGCCCTGAGCACGACATGCCACCAGGTTACCGTCATCGTCGGTGTCGATAAGGACGGTGTCACCCTCGTGGAGCTCGCCGGCAATGATGAGATTTGCCACCTGATCAACTACACGCCGCTGAATCAGGCGCTTCAAGGGACGCGCGCCGTACACGGGATCCAGACCGTCCAGTGCCAACGACTGCACCGCAGCATCAGAAAGCTCCAAGGTCATGCGCTCACGAGCCAAACGTGCACGAACATCCTTGAGCTGGATATCCACGATCTTCTCGATATCGGAAAGACCAAGCGGCTGGAAGATGACCACGTCGTCAATGCGGTTCAGGAACTCCGGACGGAACGCGCCTCGCAGCGCATCCATAACCTGTTTGCGAGCCTCCTCGTTCAAACCGGAAGCACCTGCGCCGGCAATGAACTGAGAGCCGACGTTGCTGGTCATGATGATGATCGTATTCTTGAAGCTGACCACGCGACCTTGTCCGTCCGTCAGGCGACCGTCATCAAGCACCTGCAAAAGCACGTTGAATACATCCGGATGGGCCTTTTCCATCTCGTCCAGGAGCACCACGGAGTACGGATGGCGCCGCACGGCCTCGGTCAGCTGGCCACCCTCGTCATATCCCACATATCCGGGAGGAGCACCGATCAAACGCTGCACCGAGAACTTCTCCATGTACTCGGACATGTCAATACGAACCAACGAACGCTCATCGTCAAAGAGGAGCTCGGCCAGCGCTTTTGCCAGCTCGGTCTTACCGACACCGGTGGGTCCCAGGAAGAAGAAACTACCCAGCGGACGGTTGGGGTCGGCCAGTCCCGCGCGACTTCTGCGGACTGCCGCAGCAACCGCAGACACGGCTTCGTCTTGGCCAATAACGCGCAGGTGAAGTTGGCTCTCAAGGTTCTTGAGCTTGTCCATCTCGCCCTGCATCATCTTGGACACGGGCACGCCGGTCCACGAAGAAACCACCTCGGCGATCTCATCCGTGGTAACTTCCTCTTTCAGAAGTCCCCCGTCTTCCTGTTTGGCGAGAAGTGCTTTCTCGGCTTCATCATATTGACGCTGAAGCTCAGGAATTGTGCTGTAGCGAAGCTCGGACGCGCGCGCAAGATCTCCGTCACGCGTAGCTCGATCCATCTGCGTGCGAGCATCTTCCATTTGCGCTTTAAGCTCCTGGACCTTATCGATGGCACTGCGTTCGTTTTGCCAGTTTGCTTTCATGCCGTCAAGCTTTTCTCGCGTTGTGGCAATTTCCTCACGCAGAGCCGCAAGACGCTCCTTTGATGCGGCATCCTCTTCCTTCATGAGCGCCTGCTCTTCAATCTGCATCTGAGTGAGCTGGCGATCCACCGCGTCAATGTCTGACGGCATCGAGTCAAGCTCCATGCGAAGGCGAGAAGCAGCCTCATCTACCAAGTCAATGGCCTTATCAGGCATGAAGCGATCAGAGATGTAGCGATTGGAAAGGTCGGCAGCGGCTACCAGCGCGGAGTCCGTGATACGAACGCGGTGGTGCTGCTCATACTTTTCTTTCAGACCACGCAAAATGGAGATGGTGTCTTCAACGGACGGCTCGGAAACCAGCACGGTTTGGAAACGCCGGGCAAGCGCCGCGTCCTTCTCGATATATTTGCGGTACTCGTCCAAGGTTGTTGCACCAATGGCACGCAGCTCGCCGCGGGCAAGTGCGGGCTTCAAAATGTTGCCCGCATCCATGGAGCCCTCGGTGGCACCGGCGCCCACAATGGTGTGCAGTTCGTCGATGAAGAGGATGATGCGACCGTTGGCCTTGCTGACTTCCTTTACGACGCTCTTGAGACGATCCTCAAATTCGCCGCGATATTTTGCGCCCGCCACCAGCGCGGACATGTCAAGCTCAATGAGCTCCTTGTCGCGCAGTGTTGAAGGGACGTCGCCGGAGACCATACGCTCCGCCAAACCTTCCACGATGGCGGTCTTGCCGACGCCCGGCTCGCCGATAAGCACGGGATTGTTTTTGGTACGACGGCTGAGTACCTGAATGGTACGACGGATTTCCTCAACGCGACCGATGACCGGGTCAAGCTTGCCTTGGCGCGCCAGATCCGTGACGTTGCGTCCGTAATGCTCCAGCGCTTCAAACTCAGGCTTTGCATCCTGCGAGGTCACGCGCTCATCACCACGAAGATCGTTGTACACTTCCTCCACGCGCTTAGCGGTCACACCGGCATCGCGCAGAATACGACCGGCTTCGGACTTGTCATTGGCAAGTGCTGTCAGCAGGTGCTCGGAGGTGACATAGGAATCCCCCAGCTTTGTAGCCAGTTTCTCAGCTTCATTGGTTACCTTGATCAGGTCATTCCCAAGGCCGATCTGAGCTCCCCCGCTTACGTGAGGCGCACGACCGATGGCATCATCTACCTGAGCTTCAATGGCCTCGACATCGGCACCGACCTTCTCCAAAATAGAGCGCAGATTACGCTCATTGCTGTCAAGCAGCGCCTTAAGTAAATGAAGAGGAGCAATCTCTGCGGCCTCTGCGTCCCCGGCAATACCGAGTGCTCCCTGCAGCGCTTCTTGGGCAGTCACCGCCCATTTATCAATTCTCATAGCATCATTCCTTCCTCTCCGGGCATGCCTGGCTATGACGATTGGAAGAATCTTTCGTTTCCATAAGCTTGGGCTCTTGGACTTTGATCCATCGCCAAGCACAGTAACAGACGTGCCGGAAATCATTTTTAATCGTGAGTAGTATTCCCTCTAGCGTGGTTTTTATACAACATCTAAGTCTGTTACTAGTAGATTTTCTGACTTATGGATACTCAATCTATTGATTCTGAAGTTAACATACAAACCAAATGCTACTTAGAGGTATGAGAATCGCTAAAACTCCACTTCGTCATACACGAGATGAAGATCGGATTTAATGGTCGAGAAGAGCTCAGAAGGTGTGAGTGCCGGTATGTCCGATTGGGCAAAATCACGCGTATTTCTCGTAACAATATAATCTGCTTTTATCTTCTTTGCAGCACGCCAGATAAGACAATCTTCAAAATCTTCCCATTGCGCAGACAGCGCGTGAGAAATGTCTGTGTGATCTATGGAGCAGACATTAAGCAAAGGAGACACTTCTCGCAGTATGTCTTGCATACGCTTGGAGCCGTGGACTTTAGAGCCGATATAAAACAAATCCGTATATGTCTGAGCCGCAATCCATAATTCAGCATCTCGGAATTGCTTCATGACGAATAATCTTTTTGCATCAGCAACAAACTGCTCCCTCGACAAAAAGATATCCAAGAAGACATTGGTATCAATCAAGAGCTTCATAATCTTTCATTCTCCACTCGCTGATTGCTTCTTTATAGGTATGATCTTCCAGTTCATCCCAAAATGATGAGGAAGCAGGAATTGAAATCTTCCCAAAGAGTTCCGCGAGCTCTTTTTTGTCCTTCTCGCTCAGTTTACGAACCGTCTCTTTTTGAGAACGTTCGGATGGAATGGACTCATTGGCATCAGGGAGTTTACCCGTCACAAGGACGTAGTTAAAAGCTGCATTGATAAGCTTTGTGGTATTTAATCCAAGAGACTCAAGAACGACGGAAACCTGATTTTTTACCTCCACAGGAACACGAGCGGTCACAATGCTATCCATAAACCCTCCTTACACCTCTAAATACCATTGTATTCATGTATTACAAATAGGTCAAGAAGGCTTGAGTTATGACACCTATGCCTATACGTTTCCGCCGCACGTCTGAACGCTTCCGTCTTTCAGTACGAGCGATTGGAACCGATTGTGTATCTCTGGAGTTACTTGATGGGATGTCATGATGACGGTTCTGTCCGTATCCTCCATAACCGCATCAATCAGGCTCTCCACTGATGTGGCATCCAAATGCGCAAAGCTTTCGTCATAAATCACGATCTGGGGTTCAAACAGAAAAATCCGAGCCAGCGCCAGCCTTTGTCGCTCTCCACCGGACAAACTACTCCCCGACTGATCAATCTTGTGATCAAGCCCATCCGAATAGCGAGTAAGAATCTCTTCAAAACCTGATTTCTTAAGGGCAACAATTACATCATCGTCAGTAAAGTCTTTGCAGAACAACGTGATATTATCCCTGATGCTCGCGTTAAAAATAAAGGTCTGCTGAGAACATGGGATGATAAAACGCGCATACTGTTCGGCTTTATACTGCTCAATAGGCTGTCCATCCAAAAGAATCCGTCCTGCATCCGGCTTCATCGCATCGATAAGCAGCTGTATCAGCGTAGTCTTACCGCTTCCCGAATCGCCTTCAAGAAGATACTTGCCACCGTGCTCTAAACTGAGGCACACATCTGACAGAATAGGACGTTCTTTGTCATAGCTATACGACACATGATCCACGGTAAGGTTTGAAAACCGCTGAGGAATATCTTTTGTTCCATCTTCAACAGCACTTTTCTTATCGAGAAGAGCGCGGAACTTTTTGATAATCTCTTCGGCACCGCGCATATCGGTAATGGCGTCGCTTACATTTTGAATGGGATTTGCAATATAGACCACAAGCTGAGAAGCAGCCACCATCATGCCAACCGTCATCAAACCCTGAAGGGTCAGGATGGCACCAATGAAATAGATACCTATATAGATAATCTGGCCAACGGTAAACGAAAGCAGACGCGCCAACGAACCAAAATAACGCGCTTGGAATTTACTCTCTTCCCAGCTTTGGTTTGCCTTACTCATTGCTTCTCGCGAAGCTTCCGTAAGGTGGAAACTTCTGAGAAGATCAAAACCTTCAAGATGCTCATTGGTGGTAGCCGTAAAACGCTCTGCAGACTTAGACTGTTCTGCTCGCCTTTTGGAAATACGTGGAGCCATGGCTTTGGGAATCAGCATCTGAATGGCAATCATGGCAAAAATGAATAAAACAAGCCATGGTGAGATAAACAGAAGCACCACTAAACTGACTATGCCAGAGAAGATGTCTACCAGCGTATCCATAAAAACACGGAAATACGTTTCATCGATCAAATCAAGGTCATTGGTAAGTACCGAGAGCCAATGACTCGTATTTTGCGTATGGAACTCAGGAATCGACTGACCAAGAATCTTCTTCATCAAATCATCACGAAGGTGTGACTGACTGCCACGGAGTACGGACCACCGCAGGCGCCTGCATACCAGGTCCACGAAGAAGTAGCAGAAAATATACAAGCCAAACCAAAGTCCATAGTTCAAGGCGTCCGAGAGTTTGCCGCTCATGGCAAGATCAATAGACTGAAGCATCACGTATGAAAGCGCAATTTCAAACAGACTGCTTAAGAGGGAAAAGACAATAAATAGGATTAGTTTGCCTTTTTGATTGAAATACAAATACCTAAGCATGTGTTTCTCCCTCTTGGATGCCTTAGATGTTATTTGTATAGTCTACCTCTTTACGCGTCTTTCTCGGCATCGTCTTCGACATCTTCAGCATCTGACGACATGCCCAAAAGGCGCTGCATAATCTGCTCGGGACTCGACTCCTCGTAACGAGCAAGCGAGGTAATACGCTCACGCATCTTGTACTCGTGCAGCTCGTCCTCAAGCTCGCGAACGCGGGCGCGGAGTTCGTCGATTTCATCGTCCTTCTCGACAGCACGCTCGCGCATGTCGAGAATACGCACGACGCCGGCAAGGTTGATGCCCTCGTCCGTCAGCTTGGCCACAAGGTTCAGCCGGTCGATATCTGCACGCGAATACAGACGCGTATTACCGCGGGATCTGCCGGGATTGACCAGACCCTTCTGTTCGTAGACGCGAAGGGTCTGTGGATGCATACCCGTAAGCTCAGCCGCAACGCTAATCATGTAGAGCGGTTTGTTGCGACTCTCCCGACTTTTGCGATTCTCGTCGCTCTTGCGCGCCATCGTTTACACATCCTTTCGGTAGCTGCGAGCGTCGTCGTCCTTCAGAGACTCCAACGCCTCGCGCTCCTTCTTGGTCAGTCTTGTAGGAACCTTCACGTCAACCGACACATACAAAGCTCCACGAGAATCCGGGTTTTTCACGCGCGGCGCACCGAGCTCGCGGAAGCGGAACGTCTTGCCGTTCTGTGTACCGGCGGGAACCTTCAGGCGAACCGTCGTGCCATCGGGCGTAGGAACTTCAACCGTTGCGCCAAGAGCGGCCTCATACATACTGATGGGCAACTCCATCCTTACGTCAGCACCATCACGCTTGAACACCGGATGCGGATCAACTTTGATGGAAACCACCAGGTTACCGCGCTGTCCGCCGTTAATTCCGTATTCGCCGCGCTTCTTGTACCTGAGCTTCATGCCGTCGTACGCACCTGCAGGTATCTTGATAGTCAGCGTTTGTTCATCACCCGTCGAAGGAATACGGTAGGTTGCTTTGCGAGAAGTGCCTTTAAGCGCCTCATCAAAGCTCACCTCAACGGACATCGTCAAATCTCCGCCGGCAGATGGCCTGTTAGCAGCAGCTCGACCGCCACCGAAAATAGATGAGAAGTCGAAGCCTCCCATACCTCCCATACCGCCAAAGATATCGGCAAAATCAGCGCCGTCGACATTGGTGGTATAGGTGTAGCCGCCCTGCGTGCCGCGACCTCCAAAGCCCGAGCCCGGAATGCCACCAAACATAAGCATCTGGTCGTATTCCTTGCGCTTGGATTCGTCTGAAAGTGTGTTGTACGCCTCGGAAATCTCCTTGAACTTATTCTCATCGCCGCCCGCATCAGGATGATATTTAGCAGCGAGCTTTCGAAAGGCTTTCTGGATGTCGCTCTTCGAGGCGTCGCGCTTCACGCCTAACACGTCATAAAATGTTTTCTTACCAGCCATGACTAAGCACGACCTCCTCTCATAAAAGTTTTACTTACTTGGTGTCCTTGTCACCGCCTGCATCAGCAGTATCGCCGTCGCTCGCATCATCAGCAATATCGACATCCTTGCCGACGCCCGTATCTTTATCGCTCTCTTCGGGACGCTTGGGTCCGCCGTGCGTTACCGTCACCATGGCGGTACGGATGACCTTGCCGCCCATGCGATAGCCCTTCTGATATACCTGTGCAACGCTTTCATCGTATGCCTCGGCATCCTCAACCCGGCCGACCGCCTGATGCGACAGCGGATCAAACGCCTCACCGGCAGGGTCAATCACGTTGACGCCCTCTTTGTTCAGTACGCCTACGAGCTTGTTCTTCACCGCCGAAACGCCCTCGACAAACTGTACCGACTGCGAATCCGTCAGATTATCGGCGTGCTCAATCGCACGCTCCAAGTCGTCAATGACCGGCAGGAGCTCAATTACCAGCTTCTCCGTTGCGCGCTCACGCTCGTCCAGGCGCTCCTGAGCCGTGCGACGACGGTAATTATCCCAGTCTGCTTGCAGACGCACAAATCTATCAGTGGCCTCTGCGGCTTCCTTTTTAGCGGCCTCAATCTGATCCGCCACGGAATCAAGCTGAGCCTGTAGAGCATCGCGCTCGGAGCGAACCTTATTGACATCCTCCGCAATCTCACGCTCCGCCTGCTCTTCTCCCCGACGAATAGCCTCTTCAACCATGGCCTGCTCGTCAAGGTCATCAGCGGCAGCCGCGCCAACAGCACCGGCAGCGTCATCTCCGTCTACACCGGCGGCGCCCACCTGTGCATCTCCGTTATTCTCATTTTCAAAAGCGGCGTCTTTGCCCTCATCAATTGGCACGTTCACGTCACCCTCCTTCTATGTACGAGGGAGGCAGCCGGTCAAAGCCGACCACCTCCCCAATGCGAACGTCTTGCTTCTCTGACTTCCGTTTGCTTCTAGCGCACGGCAACGGCGAGAAGCCCTTCCGCTCGCACCTTAGTTCTGAGACTTGTCGTCGTCAACAACCTCGTAATCAGCATCTTCAACGTCGCCGTCGGAAGAGTTGCCGGCAGAGGCGCCATCCGTACCCGCGGTCTGAGCCTGAGCGTCAGCGTACGCCACTTCGGCAAGTTTGTGTCCGACTTCCTGGAGCTTCTCGCCGGCTGCCTTGATGGCCTCGATGTCGGTGCCTTCAAGTGCCTTACGAGCCTCGGCAACGGCCTCCTCGGTAGCCTTCTTCTGATCCTCGGGGACCTTGTCGCCAAGATCCTTCAGCGTCTGCTCGGTACCGTACGCAAGAGAGTCGGTCTGGTTGCGGACCTCAATCTCATCCTTGCGCTTCTTGTCTTCCTCGGCGTGGGACTCTGCGTCCTTGACCATGCGATCGACTTCGTCGTCGGAAAGCGCGGTGGAACCGGAGATGGTAATCTCCTGGGACTTGCCCGTTGCCTTATCCTTTGCGGTGACCTTCACGATACCGTTGGCGTCGATGTCGAAGGTAACCTCAATCTGAGGAGTGCCACGACGAGCTGCAGGAATGCCGGTCAGGTTGAACTTGCCGAGCGACTTGTTGTCCGCAGCCATCTCGCGCTCGCCCTGAAGGACGTTGATCTCAACGGATGTCTGGTTGTCGGCGGCAGTGGAGTAGATCTCCGTCTTGGACGTTGGAATGGTGGTGTTGCGGTCGATCATCTTGGTCATCACGCCGCCCATGGTCTCGACGCCAAGGGAAAGCGGGGTAACGTCCAGAAGCAGGATGCCGGAAACATCGCCGGTCAGAACGCCGCCCTGAACTGCCGCACCGTCAGCGACGACCTCGTCCGGGTTCACGGACATGTTGGGCTGCTTGCCAGTCATGGTCTTCACAAGATCCTGAACGGCCGGCATACGGGTTGAGCCACCGACGAGAATAACCTCGTCAACGTTGGAAATCTGAAGACCGGCGTCCTGGAGTGCCTTGGTCACCGGGGTCTTGCAGCGGTCGAGCAAATCACGCGTAATGCGCTCAAACTCAGCGCGGGTCAGCGTATAGTCAAGGTGTTTAGGACCGGTTGCGTCAGCGGTAATAAACGGTAGGTTAATCTGTGCTTGCTGGGCGCTGGAAAGCTCCTTCTTGGCATTCTCCGCAGCCTCCTTCAGACGCTGAAGCGCCATAGCGTCTTTGCGCAGGTCAATGCCGTTGTCTGAGTTGAACTTATCGGCAAGCCAGTCGATAACGCGCTGATCCCAGTCATCGCCACCCAGGTGGTTGTCGCCGTTAGTGGCAAGAACCTCAACAACGCCGTCGGCAAGGTCAAGAAGCGAGACGTCAAAGGTGCCGCCGCCGAGGTCGAAGACGAGGACTTTCTGATCCTTGTCTTTCTTATCAAGACCGTAAGCAAGAGCAGCCGCCGTCGGCTCGTTAACGATACGCTGGACATTGAGGCCTGCGATCTTGCCGGCGTCTTTGGTCGCCTGACGCTGGGAGTCATTGAAGTACGCAGGGACGGTAATGACGGCGTCGGTCACTTTTTCACCGAGGTACTTCTCGGCATCAGCCTTCATTTTAGAGAGGATCATGGCGCTGATCTGCTCAGGCGTGTAATCGGTGCCCTCAATCTCCACAACGGCGCGACCGTCAGTGCCGGACTTGACCTTGTACGGAACGGTCTTCATCTCGGACTGGACCTCGTCAAACTTGCGGCCCATGAAACGCTTGATGGAGAATACCGTGTTCACAGGGTTAGTAACAGCCTGGTTCTTTGCTGCCTTACCAACAATGCGGTCGCCGTCAGCGCGGAAACCCACGACCGACGGAGTGGTGCGATCGCCCTCAGCGTTAACGATAATAGTCGGCTCGCCGCCTTCAAGGACAGCCATAGCCGAGTTGGTAGTGCCGAGGTCGATACCAAGAATCTTTCCCATAGTTCATGTTCCTTTCCTATGCAGACCCGGCTGGCGAGAAGTACGTGCTTATTTGCGTCCTACCTGTTCAGAGCACGTATTGACGACATCCGCATCTGCGGTGTTTCATCTTTACGTCTCTGCTTATTCCCCCTATGTCTGGTTTGTATACATAATCTAAGTGTCTATGTGGTAGATTTTTTCTAACTTAAAAGATGGATTGTCATCACTCGTTTCAATAGTATATTTACTCTTATCTTCTGAACTAATCTGAGTCGTAAGTATGCCATTTTTATCAATCCATACTTGAACGGTTGTATAAACCACTATCTTCTTTGCATCTTCATTAATCTCCGCCGGCTCTAGACAGTACTTATCATCCGTTTCATATGCTATAAAATATGCTTGGGTGGAACCCTCCTTTTGTGTAATAGTTGTGACTCTATCAAACCTCAAGGTCTGATAAACAGGAACTGACCAAAGAGAGACCCCATAGTCAAAGCAGATGAAAAGCAGAATGAATGACAGTATAGTAACACAAGTTTTTACCGGCCTATTCTTTATACGTTTAAAGCAATCTTTCAGCAAATCATCAATTCTCTGTAATTGACAATTATCAGAAGGACTGCTGATTAATCCAACTATAAAGCCTAAAAAGACAAAAACCATATATAGACCTGAAAAGAATTCTATCCATTGAAATAGAATACTCCTGTATAAAAAATCAAACAGACAATTTAAGCGAGAAATAATGATAATCAGTACTACAACCTGAAATAATTCACTCACAATCAACCATTTTGATAAAAGTTTAAATGAATCTCTCTTGCTCTTTTTATAAAGACAGAATAAAGCTCCTAGGGGTACTAAGACAACTACAACTATAAGGACACCTATACGCATACATATTTGATTTTTAAAAAGAGGCGTATCTATTAGAGACTGTGAAATAGATAGTGAAATAAGTGGTAAATGATAAGCAATAAACAACGAAAAAGAGAGATAGAGGAAAGGATGGTTTTTTCTTTTCAACATATGAATATCAGACTGACAGGTATCCGATTCTGCTCTTTCTTGAGTATTAAACTTAAACGAACAATAGGCAAAGTAATTGGTAAATACCGCTAAAAATCCAACCAGAATAACTACTATATAAAATGGAATTTGTTTTTCCGAAGAAATTTCAATATGACTAAAATCAATTTTATAAAAAAGGGTTTTTGTATATTCTTCTAAGATACTTTGTCCGATAATTGACGCCGAAATGAACGCAGCAGCACACGATATTAGTCCTCGTATATCAGAAAAATTTGATGGAGCGAATTTTTGCCAATTAGGTAGCTTTTTGTCATCCATAAAATCTCATCCATTCTAACTAATAACTTCCGATACGAAGTCCATTCATTATCTCAAAGCGCTTGATTTTATATTATGTTTCCGCATGTCCTTAAAGTAATTTAGCTAAAGCTGTAATTGAAAAATTACAGCACTTTTATTATATAATAGTTTTATTCAAATATCACTTTCAAAACTTCTTATTAATCCTGTGCTTATGTATATAACATTCATTAAATATTTACCTCTTAAGGCTAAGTTCTATCCTTATCGTTTATCTCCTGTTCCAGCAAAAGAAACCGATCGAAATCACTTTCATACAAACGATCCTGTGTAATCCTATATTTTTCATATTCAGTTTCTGCATGGAGCTTTGCTTGCTCTGCACTGATCTTACCGGGACCAATAAGTAACTCATTTCCATTGAACTCGAGAAAACCGTCCAAACGCTTTGCCCAGTCCTCCATGCTCATGGGAATCTTGCGCTCCGCCTGCAACTCTGCGTAATCTAAGTAGAGAGAAACAATTCTTCCCAGATAGTTCGTCTCTTGCTCATTCAAGTAGTTCTTAGCAATCGACACATCTGCTTTCAGGATCTTTCCCTCTGGAGCATTTTCCCATGTAGTAAGTCCCATGTGTTCTTTCGTAGCATCTGCTCGTTCCACAATCAGTTCCGCAGCAGTATGACGATGAACCGCATAATGCAATTTATTCTGTACTGTTTGGAAGAACAGACGGGTAGTCTTTGCGTCCTTGTCGTAATCAAAGGCCGTTGCATACAGATCGGTAACTTTTTGATAGAACTTACGCTCCGAAAGGCGGATCTCCCGAATCTGCTGCAGCTGTCGCTCAAAATACTCATCGGTAAACATATGGCCTTTTTTCAGGCGATCGACATCCATCGTCCAGCCCTGAATAGTATGGTCTTTGACAATCTGCCCGGCCCATTTGCGAAACTGTACTGCACGCTGATTGTTTACCTTAAAACCTACGGCAATAATCAGCTGTAGGTTATAGTGTATAACCTCGCGATTAACCTGACGAGAACCTTCATCTTGAACTATTCGGAATTTCCGAATAGTTGCTGTTTCCATCAGCTCACCATCACTGTAGATTTTTTTGATATGTTCATTAATAGTAGGGAGGCCTACGCCATAAAGCTCTGCCATCATCTTTTGAGTGAGCCAGATATTCTCGTCTTCATATCGCATCTCAAAGATGGCATCGCTGTTTCCAGTGGAAGCAACAAACGTCAAGTACTCTGCTGCAGAGCTACGTGTAATTAATTCTTTCTTCTTGTCGCTTGCCATATAACAGAGCCTTTCTCTACAGCATCTAGATTTAAAAGGTTACGTCTCTATCTTTAGATTCCGACAAAGTATCGCGATAAAACCTTGCCGGTAAAGCTCACTTACATCTTTCCTAAATTCTTCAGCTGATAACGACAATAACACAACGTAATCGGCAAAGCATGAGATTCCACTACTTCAATGCACGTTTCAGAGTGCAAAACTCTGACCTAGAGAAACATCTGGTAAACATGGTAATTCGGATTTTGCAAACCGTTTTTTTCGGTCGAAATAGGGATTTTGCAAACCACGTTTACCGTTTGCTAAGAGGCGGGGTTTGGAACTTGGAACTTTTAGACCAAACCTCATTCCCTAGATCCCCCCTAATAAAACAGCGGCACTTCGTCTTTCAGGAACTTCTCGATTTCACAAGCTCCGGCAGCAATACCACCAACAACAAGGCGCTTGGCATTTGGATGCAGAGAAAGAAAAGTTGCCATACCGCTTTGCTCTTTTTTGTGACCGCTTTTTACTTCTATTGCGGAGAGAGCTGACATACCTTTCGAGATGACAAAATCAACCTCCTTTGATCCTTCTCGCCACCAAAACACATCAAAGCCCTCCTCTGCTGAGCGCGCAAGAAGCCTTGCGCCAACAGCTGATTCAATGAGACGCCCACGTAAATCCGGCTCGTTGAGATAGCGTTCTTTTGCAATTCCGGATACAGCGGTCATAAGCGAAGTATCAAATACCATGAGACGTGGGGAGCTCTTTTTGCGCGCAATTGCCTTTTTGTCATATTTTTGAATACCGCAGAGTATTCCTGATTTACCCAGGAGGTCTAGGTAATGAGCAATTGTTACGGTATTTCCAGCATCCTGAAGCTGCCCAAGCATTTTGTTAAAGGAGAGTTCCTGTGCAGAGTATGTCGAACCAAGTCTAAAAAGAGAGCGCATAAGAGCGGGTTTACGGACATCTTCCAACGCAAGAACATCCTGCGAAATGGTGGGTTCAACAATTGCATCGCGCACATAGAAAGCCCAACGTATATCATCACCCGCAAATCGAGCTGCCCCCGGATAACCACCGTAATACAAATAGTCGTCAAGGGAGAATCCAAACGCCTGCGAACATTCCGCATAGCTCCAATGGGGAGAGTGAATCATCTCGAAGCGCCCCATCAGCGAGTCTTCTAGGCCTTTGTGCAATAGTAGCGAAGATGATCCGCTGAGGATAACACGAACGGGCATATTGTTGCGTCGGTCGGCATCATAAAGTGCCTTTACCACAGCTGACCAATGCGGAACTTTTTGTATCTCATCAACTGCTAATACTACCGTCCGAGATCCAGAAAGAGTCGCGTTGCGCGCTTGTTGCCACTCAACCTGAAGCCACTCTTCAGTTGGAACAATAGCGTCATCTGCACTTACAAAGAACTGCTCCATATCCATCTTGGCGAGTGCCTGTCCAAGCATGGTGCTCTTTCCGGTTTGACGAGGACCCACAACAACCTGCATCAACGGATTATTCTCTTCTGCAATTCGTTCAACGATTGTATCTACATAGCTTCGCTCGAACATCAAACTCTCCTACTTCTTGCAGTACTGAGTAATTTCTCTCATTATACTGAGTAAATTTACTCAGTATAATGAGAATTTCTTGATTTAGGAGAGAAGTTAGACGCCGGTGTTGGAAGCATCGGCGTCTTATGGATTTAGAAATTCTATTTCTCTGGTTTTCTTTGCAACGCAAACGTTTGCGTTGCATTTGCGTTGCTCGCACTCAACAGGCTAAAGCCTTGAACATGGGAAAGTCCGGGATATATCCCGGACTTTCCCAATTACTTACATTACACATTAAACGTACAGACATACACACTTGAATCTGCATGCCTTTAACAACGCACTTCTCGCTTAGACCTTCTGGCAGAGAGACTTTAGGTACTGCTCTACCAGTCTCAAATCCCCCGAGTTGATCTTCCGGATAAGCTCGGAGCCAATGATTGCTCCGTCGGCTCCGTTCCCAAGCACTTCAGCAACATCTTGCGCACTTTTGATCCCAAAGCCCACATATGCAGGAATGGCGGAATATGCACGAATCTTTGTTATCGTCTCAACATAGCCACTACGTCCGGAAATAGTACCGCCGGTCTTCCCTTCACTCGACACCACGTAGGCAAACAGATCAGATTCTTCAACGGCTTGCCGGATTTCTTCATCCGAAAGAGACTGAGAAAAGATGTGTACGAGACCCGCATAGTCCCCTATTTGTTGCACGCCATCCACACAGAGCAAAGCATCGTATATCCAGCGTGGCAGCTTCTGTATCTCGTATTTCTTTAATCCCTCCTCATACGTCATCAGTACGATACGGGACGAAAAGACCTTTCGTATTTTTGAAAGCTCTTCGTACGCCTTCTTTGCCGTCAGTCCGGATTCTACCGACAGGTGACTTTTGCGAATTACCTCTCCGTCCATGAACGGATCACTCACCGGCAATCCTATCTCCACGCACCCCACCCCAGCCTCTTCAATGAGCCTGAGCACGTGATAAAATGTCTCCCAATTGGGATAACCCAGTGTCAAATAGAGCGCCAATCTCCTTGGGAGAGATGGTAGTGCAAGAGGTGGGATTGCGGACATTTCCAAAGACATGCTCGCGTCCTTAGAACGGCAGCGTATGAAGTATGAATCCCAAAAGCGGACCATACACGCAATAGTCGGTTTCAGAGAGGATTCTCATAATCGGTTCGTACGAGCCTACAAAGGGAAGAAGCAACGCTTGGCCAAAAATAAGAATGAAACCATTGATCAGAGAACCAATCACTGCACCTCTCGCTCCGCCATGAGCATCTCCAAATATCGCAGTTGCAGCTCCCGTAAAGAATGTTGGAATCAAAGCGGGAAATACAATAACGGGATATCCAACTGCAGCCAGAATCACCATGCCAATTAAACCGGAAAGCAAACTGCACAAAAAGCCAACAATCACGCAAGTCGGATAACTTGGAAAAAGAAGCGGCACGTCAAGGCCGGGCTTCGCACCAGGAATGATCTTGTCGGCAATTCCGTGAAACGCCGGAATAATCTCTGCAAGCATCATGCGAACACCCGTAATGATAACGGTAATCCACATACCAAAACTTATACCCTGTAAAACGGAGTAGACGAGAAGGTCTTGACCACCCGAAATGGTACTCATAACCCAATCGGGACCTGCAACCACGCTCACACAAAGAAACAGAAGCGTCATCACAAGGGTGAGCGCAATTGTCATCTCACGCAGAAAGGCAAATTTCTTTGGAATCTTAATCTCTTCAAGATCATGCTCTTTGTTTCCAAAGGCCTTAGCCAGATACGTTGCAACCAAAAGACCAATAGAGCTGGAGTGAGCCAAAGTGATCTCTTCTCCACCTTTAACACCCTTTATGCAGTGGTTTACATATGCGCACGAGAAGGTCATGTAGCAGCCAAGAAGAATAGAGCCAACACCAACAATGCTCCAGAACGAAAGAGCCGTGTTGTACTTCAGAAGTGCCGCGATCAAGCCTGCGAAGAAAAAGGCAACGTGCGCGGAAAGATGCACAAACTTAAACTTCGTAAACCTTGCGAGCAGAAGATTGATCAAGAAGCCAAACGCAAAGATTAACGCAAGCTCTGTTCCCAAATCTGTCATGTATTCAGCACTTGCCGCGCCAATGTCTGTTGCAGCGGATGCACCGTTACCAAACGCCTTACCAATCATTGTTGCCAGCGGAAGCAGCGCCGTTCCAAGGGTCTGACCTCCCACATTTACCATCGTAAAGCCGATCATGGCTTTA
Organism: Atopobiaceae bacterium; assembly: GCA_024691995.1. Classification (GTDB taxonomy): domain Bacteria; phylum Actinomycetota; class Coriobacteriia; order Coriobacteriales; family Atopobiaceae; genus Lancefieldella. Next base: position 82,169 of record JAILNA010000007.1, read on the forward strand.
ATGGCAGAGGGAAGAATCTGGTTCCACTGCCGTTTCATCGCAATCATACCGATCACGACAACCAAACCAATAATGAAAACGGACTGACTCAGGTAATGATTGACGATATAGAGAAAAATCTCCATCTTGCTACCTCCCAATCTCAGCGATTGTCTGTAAAAGCTGTTCTTTGAGAAAAGCCTTATCCATCATGTTGTCGATACGAATAATCGGCGTTGAAGCATCGCGCAATGCGTCTGCAAAATCTGAAGTAGTAATAATCAGGTCATATGCAGACGGATCAACCGATCCTATGTCTGAAGCATCCACGGTTGCTTCAATGTCTTCAGCGTCCAGAATCTGTTGGGCAAACAATCGAAGCATCATGCTGCTTCCAACTCCCGCACCACACACCGTTACAATGTTGGTCATTTCTTCCTACTTTCTATTCGTCACTTCAAGTACCTCTGCCGGCGTATCTGCCTGCAGTATCTTCTCCACATTCACCGGATCACTCAGAAGTTCTGCCAAATCGGAAAGAGCATTTAAATGGGTCTGATGGTCAATGGCACAAAGGGCTATCACCAGTTGCACGGGATCATTTTTCGGATGACCAAAAACAACCGGATCTGCCAGTGATACAAGGGCAAAACCGATTCCCTGTGCTCCTTTCTCAGGTCGCGCATGGGGCATGGCAATACCGGGAGCAATAACGATATATGTCCCGTTCACCTTTACGTTTTCAATCATTGCCTCTATGTATTCTTCTTTTGCCACTCCCTTTTTAACGAGCAGTCTTCCTGCCTCCCTCACTGCATCGTCACGGTCAACAGCTTTGTAGTGGGTTTCTACAAGATCTTCGGTAAGAACTTCTTCCAGCATTGGGCTATACCTTTCTTTCAATGTTTTTGTAGGGGCAAAACCGAGAAACTCTCCAAGATCCGCTTTAATGTCGTGCTCTTCTGTTGCACTTATCGCGATGTGATTTTTAATAACACTTATGATTTCATCAGGGGAGATTGTTCTTTTATGGTGCCTTATATAGTTGGCAATTGTCTTTTGATCCGCCTCATCAAATTGCGGTGTGACCTCGATAACCCTGACCGATTCGTACGTAAAGGGAAACGTGCTTACAATAAAATCGACCTGATTCTCTTTCAGCCATTTTTGCGCTTCGGTTGCGCCAAAAGCTGCGACAACCTGCACCTCAAAGAGGGACTCAAGTCGAGCGGAAACTATTTCCGAAGTCGATATACCTGCATGACATACAACAATGACACGCGGCTTTATGACGATATATTTTTTAGCTCTCTCCAACGATGCAGCAAAAAGCAGGGTAATGAAAGTAATCTCATCATCTGCAAACGAAACCGATAAACCCTCCTCTAGGAGCTTAATCGCTTGAGCAGTCGCTTCGTAGAGCTCCTGATATTCTTCCAGGACATATTCTGCAAGCGGATTTTGAATCACCTCTCCGCTGACGGCTCTCCAATATGCAGGTCGCAAGTGATTGACTATGCTCTCGAAGAGCTTCTCGTCATCTTCAAACCGTGCATAGGCAATACGTTTGTCCATTTCACGTATGAACCGACTTACCAAGACATTGATTTTTATCCAGTTTTCGGACAACAGCTCTTTGTATCCAATAACGGTCGACTCTTGCATCTTAGCCGCAAGAAAACGAATCTCTTCTTCCGGTATGTTGCTGCAGTTATAAAGAATTTCGAGCAGATCAATGCGATCACACACGGCTCTATATTCGCGACTGACAGACTCACGTCCGACATTCAGCTTTTTGGAAGAGATGTCTATACGTTTTCCGGCATTAAATCGGATTGCTGACACCATAAGATATGTAATCAGTCTTTTCTGCGCCTCTTCAGAAAATTCCACTGATAGCAATCCAGCAACAGCATCTATATACTCCCGTATCTTAGCGATGTACTGAAGGCTTATGTCTTTATCTGCAATAAGAGATATATACGGCCAATTTTGCTGTACAAGCGACACAAAGACGGCTCTTATTGTCAGCTCATCGCCAACGACCGTATATCCTACGAAAGGTGTTGATTCCAATAAAATACCTTTTTCAGCAAGCATTTCTTTTATTTCATCCAAATCCCTCAGGACAGTATTTCTGGAAATGCCGGTTAAAGTCTGTATGCTTGCTACTGAAACCTTCTCGGGTCTCAGAAGAATCATCTCGGCTATGTACCTTCTTCTGATTTCAGGATCAAAATAGAACAAATCGTTCTTTTTAAGTAGGCCCGAGAAGTCAATATCAATAGGACTCTTATACTCTAAAATTCCTCGTATATTGTCTATACGAGGATATCCTTTTGCCTGCAAAAGAGCACTCAGACGTTCTACATCCTTATAAACCGTGCGAGAAGTGACATCGTGCTGCAGGGCAAACTGTTCAACAGAAACCCTCTCAGCACGCTTGCATACTAAGGTAAACAACAACTCCGCGCGATTGTTCATGCTTTTCCTCCTCTATGATAAAGATATAAAAGTCCAGTATTCTGCAACAAAGCCCATTTGTTTCGTAATTAATGAACTAAATGAGACTGGCTTATTCGCGCGTGTTTATATACGTTGATATCAAGTTACCTGTCTCGTAATCAAAATTTTTTGTTGTAAATGAAAAATGCCACCGGACAAGCCGATGGCATCTTCAATAACGATACAACCTTTATTACTTCTGGGACTGTTTAATCATCCAGATTGTCTTGGAGAGAGCTGCAATGTGCTCATCCATGGCGGCAGACACCAGGTAGTTGTCCTCTGCGTCTGCATCCTTTTTGATCTCTGCCGCAAAGTTACGAATCTTCTCGTAATCAACAAGGATTGCCGAGAAAATCTCTGCAGGATCTTTATAGCCGTCCGCGGCCTCCTCAAGGTGTGAATTCTTGATATACTCTGCCATAGAGCCCAACGGTGTTCCTTCGTTCATAAGAATGAGCTCGGCCACCTCATCGATCTGGTCATACATAGCACCATACACACTATCGAGAAGCATGTGTACTTGGAAAAACGCTGGCCCCTTCACATACCAATGGAAATTATGTGTTTTGTGTGCCTCTACTGCGTAATCGGACAAAAGCTGGTTGAGTTTCTCATTAATCATACGTACTCCTTTCAAAGGTTACTTACTACTTACACGAGATTCAGAACGACGGGCAAGACAGTCATCACAGACACCGGTAAAGCAAAGCGCATATGAGTCAATCTTGCCGCACGAATTTTTTGCAAGTGCCGTTAGGTCAGCAAGACTCGGACCCTTAACATCCATAACTTTGCCGCATTCTCTGCACTGAAAGTGTGCGTGTTTGCGCGTTATGGGATCAAACCGAGAAACACTATCCCCCGTATTGACCACCTGTAATTCTCCGGCATCAACAAGCTGCATGAGATTACGGTAAACCGTGCCCAAACTGATATGTGGAAGCTCTTCTCGAACTGCTGCATATACACTGTCGGCAGCCGGATGATCGTGACAGCCTTCCATATATGACCGGATGGCTTCTCGCTGCTTACTGTACCTCATAACGACTGTCTTTTCCTTTCTGTGCTGTTCGGCACTTTCTTGTTTGCTTCTGGTGCTTTCTTACCCGTTTCGTTCTTCTCTCGCTTTATAAATAGTAACTATTACTATTTATATGAATATTAGACACTAACTGAAAGACAAATGCAAGGCTTTTTTGGTTGGTTTCAGCCGATTCTAGGAATTATCGCCACCCGATTCAGGCGTTGGATTACCGAGCTTATCGAGGTGCCACGGGAACGACGCTTTTGGGGCATAGGGAATATCGCCAAAGTCATCTTCGCGATGGTTTATATGTTGAAAGAGCAGCTCTACCTCTTTCAACTTAACGTAAACAGTTGTCGGACGCTTTGGATGCGCCTGAAGAGAAGCCTCTTCAACATTTTCAAATTGATCCGACGCCGCAACAAGCATCGGATAGGTTTGCTTATCGTCAGAAGAACTCTCCGCCTCAATTCTTCCCGGCAAGACTCTTCCACTTGGATAGAAAAGAGCACAGAAACCATTTTTATGTACCGAGAAGAAATAGCTTGTTCCGGTCTTCTTAATATTAGATTTGACATCCTCTGTGCTTAAATCAGGTTCATCCGAATTAATACGATGGAGGCTTACGAGCTCCCATACGCCTGGTATCGTTGCAGCAAAATTGACAACGTTACCGTCAATATAGGCAATTTGAGAGGTATCTTTGGGGTTGTCGCTCAGTTTTTGATAACTTGAAATGGCGGATTTACCTTCAAACTTGAGTCGTTGCGCTTCCCTGTCGTAGATCCACTCATCCGTTGTTCCATCTTCCTCATAGACACAAGAAATGGCTGAATCGCCTTTGGCAGTCCATTTGCCATGATCTACTTTACCGTCGAAATGGTGCAGCTCATGGGTGCCGTCGCTCTTAAAAATGTAGTGAGGAACGGTACCGTCATGGTATGCCTGGTTAAGCATACCTGCATGATCGTAGGTTTTACCAGCTTTGTCTCCGGCTCCGATAGCAGTGTCAATTTGCCACACACCGACGATAATTTTGTTGATATCTCCGTCCAGTGTTGGATTATCCGGCTTTTCTATAAACGGCGTTGCATTCCAAGCAGCAAGAACTCTTTCTTTTTCATCCTCTTGGTTTTTACCTTGAGTCTGGCTGCTTCCTTTGCCATCATCTTGATCTGATCCATTAAGAACCTGTTTCATTACTTTGTCGCAGCCGGTAAAGAAGCTCATCGTAGTTACTGCTGCCAATCCGGTAAACGAGCGACGGGTAAACAGTTTCTTACTCATAGGTTCTCCTATATTCATAGAGTGCAACATGTCCTCGTGACATTTTAATGGATAATTGCAGATACGGTAAGCAGCAGATCCATCGGCGTGACCCCTTTATTTTTTGGCAATCACAGTGCCAACAACGATTAATGCTTATGCTATCTAAAACTCCTTAAACATGAGCAACTTGTTGGGAAGCTTATATGTGTAATTGCTCTTTCAGGAATATAATCACAGTTATACACATCTACTTGGAGATATCTGATGTATATATACGATTTATCAAAATTCGCGGGATGGTTCCTTGCAACAGACATTTCTTGGGATGAATACTTCCCAGCACTACACTATGTTTCTAGCTTTATAGTTGATCCAATAGGCTTATCCTACACCCCTCATTACCAACTCCCAGGGGCACTTGAAGGATTTGCAAGCTGGTATGCTTTTTCAGCTCAGAAGCAAGAAAATGGCGCATATCAAAAGATTATCGACGAGCATGATATTGTCATTACAAACAACATAGACACGCTCACCAAGGTAAACACATTGACTCTTAATAAGGAATGTATATACGCAATCATTACCAAATGTGTCACAGAAGATCCTAAAGGAGTTGGACTTCTCTATTCTGCAGCCGCAAGTTCTCTTCTCGATAGATGCCTTGCAAAACTAAAGGATATCGAGCAAATGTCATATCCAGTCTATGGCTACAAAAACGAAGCAGAGCAACAACGTTCTCCTTGTACAGAGAGATCATTTTGGGATCTCTCTGAAGAAGATGCATACCCAGAATGGATTTGGTGCCTCGTTGGTAATGTAATAGATACTCATCCTTTTGGAGAAGATCACACAATTGTCCATGGGACGAGGCATTTCTCCCCAGGCACCAAGGTGTACTGCCTCCCAAGTCAATGGGGCGATGGGTACGAGCAAATAGCTGTAATGGGCAAACATAGAGGACAGCGTGGACTTATCAAAATTGTTATGAAAAGAGAGTTAATCCATAATTTTAGATGCCAGAAAGTCTTCTCACCGTACGTTATTAAACGAATGTATGAGCCTAGTAAGAATGAACACAAATTTAGAGGTTGGGGACAATCAGATGAAGAACATGAAACGATTCTGTCAATGGCTGAATGGCTCAACAAGTCACCCGAGATGGAAAGACGAGAATCGATATTGTTTTGTAGCCCTCAACTGTTGTTTTCGATAACAGTTGGAGGTGAATCAAACCAAACCATCCAACTGAGAATTGAGCACCGTAATCGAAGAGATGGGTGCTACGGTGCAGGATGGTATGGTTTCTATAAACTCGGTGAGAAAACAGAACAGTCGCTCGGTCTTCTCGATTGGTATGGCTATTGGCCAGACGATACAACCTACGAAAAATGCAAAGCAAATTATCGACCTACAAGTAACTTAATAAGAGGCTTTATTGAAGCGGGGGTTCACAATTGGGAGAAAAACTATGAATCTACTGCAACAAACGGTAGGCGCCCATATATATGGAAATTTGAGGCTGCTTCAAATGGAGATTGCCTCTTAAGTTCTGGACGCAATGCATGTCCAGATAATTTTCCATCAGTTATGAGATTATTAACGGCATGGGGATTTCCAAAGATATGGAATTCAACAACTAATGCACCAGATACATTTCTTGCCTAGGATATTTGATGCAACAGATATATGCAAAAAACCGACGCACCGGGAATGAACCTAATTCTACTGGTTAATTTTCATTCTCAACTGAACATATTAAGTGAAAACGATATTTATCAAGCTTAACCAAACAGATTGGGTAAATCTATACTAGAAGAAAGTATGGCATATTTAATCGGAGTGGTTACTATGACATCTTCAATCATATTGTGGACTTTAACTGTCATTCTCGCTATTTGGTCGCTTGTACTTCTATCAGGACATGGCACTACTTCAATTGCCGGATTTAACACAATGACTGCGGATGAAAAGAAAACAATAAACGAAAAGAAACTCTGTTTTGTAATGGGTATTTGTATGCTCGTATGTACACTAGTAATCTTTTGTTTAGCTCTATTAAACCCAAACATCACAACCGCAACAGCGCTCATCGCGGGTAGTATCATTGCAATTGATTGTGTTGTAACGGTTTATCTCGTAAATACAAAATGTAAGACAAAATAACAACCGCTCGCATAGCAAGTGGTTTTATACTTCGCGCGTTACTCGCGCTCAATAGGCTAAAACCTTACAAAAATCCTCTACCCTCTTTCGCAGGCAGGGGATGAGATTTTGGTCACAGGGGCTGGATTTGAACCAACGCCCTCCGGGTTATAAGAGAGTCAAGCTGGAGGTTCCGTAAAATCTCCCTCGTCTACCTCGTCTGGACGCACTGCGCTGAGTAGTCGTTTTGAGTTTTTTACGTCTCCATTGTTCTGTAGGAATCTGCTTCTTCTGCATCTCCAACCTCGTTCTGGCGGTCATTTGGCAGTCACAATGTCGGTCAGAAACGGCTGTTGAAAACCGAGTGGAAGGAAGTAGAGGTACAAAACCTTACCTACACCAGTCGTAACCTGAGGGGACGGGGAAACAGTAACCGATGGGAGACAATCCTCTCACACGCCGACCCGTGATGGACGAGGTATACGCGCTCAGTTTCTCTGTGGACTAGCTAAAGGCAATGCTCGATGCCGCAGAGGAGAAGGAGGTGGGCCATGGCGTCTTTAGGATCACCTGGCGTTTCGTGCACTGGCTCTTCCGCGCCGTCTCACGATGGATGTGATACACTATGGTCAGTAAACCCGCCTGGCCTCTGCTTCCGAGCATGCACACTGGCGGGTCTTCTTTGTCTGGAGGTACATAAGCACCGTGGGAACGTGCACGAGACCTTGGCTATCCTTCGAGTAGCAGGCAGACCTTCTCATCAACGAGCGTGGTCTCGTTGATGAGTGCGACAATCTTATCAGACACCTCGCCAACATCGGTTACTACCGCTTGAGCGGATACTGGTACATCTTTAAGCGCCAGCCAAAAGGCGACAAGGATGACATGCAGAGCGAGCGCTTCATCGAGGGAACGTCATTCGACCAGATCTGGCGCTTCTACATCTTCGACCGACAGTTCAGGCTTGTCGTACTCGATGCCATAGAGCGCGTGGAGGTCTACTTCCGCACACAGCTCGCATACGAACTTGCTAGAGAGACCGGCACCTTCGGATTCCTCGATGCTAACAACCTGCCAAGGTCCAAGCAGGGCGAATATGACAAGTTCATAGCGCGCTGCAAGGATGAGCTCAGACACTCACGTGAGCCCTTCGCCCTCCACTTCAAAGAGGCCTATAGTGACGAACACGAGTTTCCTCCCTACTGGATACTCGTCAACCTGATGGACTTCGGCACCATGCTCGGGCTCTTCAGCGGTGCACCAGCTGAAATTAGGAACAAGCTCGCAAACGACTTGGACGTAAGCTCGCGCGTGCTGGAATCTTGGCTCTTGACCATAAACACGGTGCGTAACATATGCGCATACCATGGCCGTCTCTGAAACAGGGGCATCAGCACCAGACCAATCATTCCCAAGCGGTCGAAGCATCCGGAATGGCACGAGCCCTTCAGCGTGAGGTCGGACAACATGTTCGGTATCCTCACAATCCTGAGCTATCTGCTGGACATCATGAATCTCCGGGTGACGGGTTCCGAGAAGGCACTCCTGCGCCACCACAAGAACGTCCTCAACGACGGGAGGTAACCTCAAAGCAGCTGCCCCGGGCCTTCGGGCTCGAGACAGGGCATTTACGCGTATTGAATTTACGTTTGCCTCTTGTTACTCATCCTCAGGTGCAGACGCTCCGCTTGTGGTAGAGCCAGGGGCATCGGCGTCCTGGCCGTCTTCCTCATTGAACCAGTCGTCAGCAATGCCATCACAAGTCTTATTTAACACCTGAGCAACTGTGGTAAAGACATGCTTAGCCTGGCCAGCGAGCTTATGATCCGGCTCATTCTCGTGTAAATCTACGACAGTATATTGCGGCCTCTCCACTAAACCCTCGAAAAAATACTCGTAGAATGTCTTCGTCTCGAAAATTAAATCGTCTTTCTTGATGACAAATGCCTCGCCACCGTCTTTGGTCTTTGAGAACTGGTAGCTGTCTTCGGACTCTTCAAAGTAAACCTCTGCGTTCATTTTCAGCGCCTTTCTATGATTGAAGTCCTGCTTGGTCGTATCGCTTCATTCGCCTGCGAATAGTGTCGAGGCCACCTTCGATGTTTTCAGCAACCGTATCCAGCATCCTGTAGCCAACACATTCATATTCTAGCGCACCGCTCTGCAAGTAGAGGGTACCATCTTTTCGTTTGCCAAGGTAGATGACATTATCGACATCGAGATTTACGATGAATTGAGGATTATGCGTGATGAGGATAACCTGTCGGGCGCCTGCGATATCGCGAAAGTCCTTGAGGACAACATCCTTAATGGCTTTTTGTGATATCTGATCTTCGGGCTGGTCTACCATGTAGATTCCATCGCCCATGCTGGTGTCTGCCATAAGCGCAAAATACATCTGAGCGTTGTAGCCACTTGAAAGCTCTTTGGACACATCGTTGTCCTTTGCACGGTTTATCACCTGCTTCGGGCTCAGCTTTTTATTAAGCGCGTCTTCTAGCTTCCCCTTAAGGGCGTCTATAGGATCCTCGATGTCGTCCGGATATCTAAGAATTGCGTCCCTCAAACTTTCAAAACTAGAGTCTTTTGTACTGGGAGTCTTCCCTTTTGCGGTCACAGATTCTATGAGCTCGTCAAGTAGTTGTGACGTGACCTCATCGGTTGACAGTGTGCATACGAAGCGAAGCTCGCCAACATGGTTCACTCTTGGCGTAATTGGCATTGCCTTGAAGTCAAACTTGAAATCACTAACGACTCTATGTTCTGCCTCAACTGCACGAGCGACATTGTTGCCGAGATCATTAATCTTCTTCGTGAGGTCGCTCTGCTCTTTCTGAGCATCGATAACGAATTTTCTCTGCTCATTCTCACAGCTAGTAACAGCAGAATTGACGCTATTTATAACTTTTGCTTTGAGTTCCATTGCTCTAGCTGTCAGCTGATGCCTTGTTGATATGCGGCCCAAGGCTTTGCGCACTGTATCAAAATCATTAACATCTTCCTCTACGATAATTGCTTGATACTGATCCTCGATGCCTTGAATCTCCGTTTGAACTTCTTTAACCTTGTCGATTAGTAGTTGCTGGAGCGAAGCGTCCTTAGCCTTCACCCTCCCAGAAAATGTAATGCTCTGCGGCTGTACTAGAGGAGCTTCTCTTGGCATACTGTACTTAGTGAGGTCTGTCAAGGCAGCTTGGTATTCACATGATTTTCGAAGTGCACTTAAGTAACGCTCAAGCTGATTCATCGCAAAAGTTTTATAGGCACCAGGTTCTACCGGTGTAGGAAAATGCTTAGCAAGTTCCTTTTGAGCCTTACCCTGACTGAGATTCTCAAAGGCGCTCCTGATTGCATTCTGCCCGTCAAACTGCAAGACAAAGCTTGCGTCCACAGCTTGCCGTAGCGCAAAATGCGATTCTTCGAGATATTTCCTTTGTCCCTTTGCGGTTTTCTGGTTTACTTCGCGAAAGTCGGTCAACGCATTGAGGAGAGAAGATTTTCCAATAGAGTTATCGCCTATGAGCGCATTGATTCCAGGCGACAGCGGTACGTCAATATCTTTGCCATTAAGGGTAAGCGCAATAGATTTGAGCGTCTTAGTGGAACGGCTAAAGAAACTGTCGACCACCTTGATACGTGATATATCCGTTACGGCCATTGCAAGGCCCTTGAACGTCGGTAGGCATTTGAGATACGTGAATGGATGATCGGGGTTCTTGTCACTTTTATCATCTCCAGCGGGATACACACTCCATACATGGCAATCTGAGCCCGTTATGAATCGCAACTGCTCTAGCTGATCTTCGGAATAAGCAAAGCTCTTGTTAAACAGCTCATGCTTGCGGTTCTTGTACTCGTAGGCCTCGAAATATTCGAGCTTAAGAAACTCCTTGTATAGGTCTGGCCCTACAGAGTTTGCATCGTCTTTTCTCGGTTTAGGTGCAGTTGGAGACTCTTTCTGGTGGGCAATAGTGACTATATCCAGTCCTATTGATCGGATAATCTTCCAGAACATATCTTCGCTAAAAGCAGTGCCATTGATATCGTATGCAGGATAACCTCTATCATCCATTGGGATTAGTGTCCCGATGGATTTCACTCTCTCTTGATCAGCATCATCAAATAGCGTAACCACATGCACGGGTATATCACCGTTGCCGTTATTGAAGCTAACGGTAAACTCGACGCCAGGAAGGACGCGCTTTAAGTATTGAGCGTTGCTCACCTTGTCTTTGAGGGCTGCATACATCTCATAGGAGAAAACATCGTGGTCGGTAATTGCTGCCATATTGACCTTGTTTTCTTCAAGTTTCTCTAAGAGTACCCCGATGTTTTCAACGGTGTCATCTTTAACCTTTGCGCCATCCTTGTGTTTGGATGCGGCTGAATGTATGTGCAAGTCGATCTTTGTTGGCTCAAGCACTATTCGGTCATTTGAAATCATGTGTACCTACCAAAATCTAACTGCTACTTTTATAGTTACTCTCGACACGTCTGTCGCTATCTCAACAAGGTTTTGATTGCTACAGTGACAAAGGGAAGAACTGCCGCAGCAATCTCACCAGAACTCTTGATGATCTTAGCAATGCTTTCCAATTTCTCTCCAAAAGCGATGTTATCTTTGTTCTTGGCTGCTCTATCCAGCTGACGCACTGCTTCCTGTACCTCGTCCTTGACCTGTTCGTCGATATTAAGATCAACAATGGTCCCGATTGTCTGGCTGAGCGTTACATCCTTGATTGTCGCAGAGGCGATTGCTGCACCGTTGTTATTAAACGTAGGTGCGATGGTAATATTCTGTGCTCTGTTGTTCATCTGATCTTGAAACCATCCTTCCGCATAATTACGGCCTTTGTCGGTAACTTGCACGATATAGGGGCTGTTGTCCGCCCACACCACATTAAGAAGGTCGTGCCGTGAGAGTTCTTGATAAAGAAATACAGGGCCTAAATCACCCGAAACCGTCGGAATTGCATCTGACGTGGCTCTCTTTTCCGTATCCTGAACAGCAAGGATAAGTAGTAAAGCATCAGCGTGGTCGCTCACTGCTTCAAACCATCGTCTGGCTTTCCTTGCTTCGTCGTAATGGTTGAGACCGTCAACCTCCATACCCTGAAAGAATGCAAGTTCACCACTCATATCTGTAGTGAGCTTTATCATCTCTAGACTCTTGAGCGAAACGAATGCGTCAGACAACCCTAAGTCCGTGAAGTTCGCTGTTCCTTCATCCTGATGAATCCACGCAATGGCAAGTGCCGCCTCTTGACGCAAATTGAGACCGTTCATACCGCTAGCTTCGCCCACCCTTTCTATATCAGTCGATAGTTTCTATTTTCACTATCGTGCCAAGCAGCCCATTCGTTTGCCAGATGCCTGAGCGCCACCCATACTGCAGTTGAGGGAGCATCAGCATGCCTTTTGTAAAAACACCGTCTGCTATCAAAGCGTTCTTGCGAGCTCTTGGCAACCAGACGCCATCTTTTACAGACCACTCTTCAATCACACGATTGAAGCCCTCTTCTTTCGTTTCTGTGACTTTGATATACCTGTACGTCCTCAAACGAAGAGAAGAGCGGAATCACAGAGTCCATGCCCAAGAAGAAAAGCTCCGAGCCTACAACATTCTTAACTTTGAAAAAATCTCGTAGAAAAGAACTTCTTTCTCGTCGTAGCCCCCCCATTTCTATGACAAAGCGTCTTTTGAGACAACAGTATCGAAATATCTGTTACGTTTCAAATTATACATACGCTATTCAAGGTTAGCTGCTCAATCTTGCTAATCTTCACTAGGACGAGCACGGCCTTAAGCATTGCATATAGGGCCCCATGCTCACAACTTCCCTCCAAACGTTTGCTCGACGAACTTGGCAAGCTTTCCTTCCTTGGCTAGCTCAGCGGAATCAGCCTTCACAAAGTTCGCATCATAGTTGCCACCAATCTCGCCGTTGCAGCCCAAAATGTAATGCGTAGCTATTTGATAGATAATTTCAGTTGGAGCAATACCAAAAACTTGCTTCTCAAGGATATGGTCGAGGCGCTCGCGTTCATCTGGGAACAGCTCGCGCATCTTCTCACTGTTGAACAGGCGTTTTATGACCTCGGTGATGTAGAGGCCGCTCTTCATGTAGAGGTCGGCAAAGGTATGATCAGGATCGTCGAAGCATCCCGGATTCTCCTGCTCGAACAGGTTGACCATCTTCGTGACCACGTTCCTAGGCGTGAAGATCTGGTTGGTCTTCTGCGGTGGCACATAATCGAAGATATCTTCGACCTGGCTATCATCGAAGTAGTTGGCAAGCTTGCCGCGCAGGCTAATAAATTCGCGTACCGAATCGTCGAAGACGACTGGGTCAAACAGTCGCCCTTCAAAGTAGATAGCCTCACCAGTCTCGGAGTCCCTCACGTCTCCACCGTCGCGCAAGAGACGGAACTGCTCCACGGTTACGCTCGTAACCTCTTTGAAGACCTCTGCTGGAATGATCTGGTCAAACGTCGCTAGCGTTGTGTTCTCGTCGCCATAGGCCATGAGAAACGATGGGATAGTTCGAGAGAAACCGCGCAGGTGGTCGCGGATGCTGCCTTCAATAGTCTGCTTCTTGCTTTCTTTCTTAGCAGTCTCCACCTCGCGTACCACGGTTTCACCGGCACTTCTCACCAGTTCGTCTCGCGAATCCTTGAGGCTCTCCACGAGGCTCTGACGTGCATCCTCGAGCTGCGCGTCGTGAGCGCGGTTGATTTCATCGGCTTCGTCCTGCGTCTGTGCAATCTCAAGTTGGTTTGCACGATCCTTCTCAATACGCTTTTTCTCTATGGTAAAGTTGCCCACCTCTCGGTTAAGCTTAATATCCACATCCGCCTTGATACGACGTTCCACCTTCTTCTGCTGAGAAGCCCTAAACTCGCTGCCGTAGTTCCGATTGGCCGCCTCAACGAGCGGCTTCGCGATGCTGTTGCTAAAAACCTCCTGTAGCTTGTCAAGGAACACATCATCAGGATCGCCTGACTCATCGACGGTGATTGAGTCAATGACATCATCCAAGTCCCCCACGATGCTGTCGTATACCTTATCGCCGAATATCCCATCGGCCAGCCCTATCACCTGTTCCTGCGGGATGACCACTTCGCCATTCTCGTCAAGGCTGAGGTTGCTAGCCGTATCCTCCTGAATACCCAGCTCCTTGTTGGGCGCTTTGAAGGGCTCAATTTTCTGCAGAACCTCGAGTATTTCCGCTGGTGCTCGGAACACATTGCCGATGTTTTGGAATAAAAAGTCGCTCATAAAACCACGACGTACAACTTCTTGCGAGCGAATCTTGCGCGGAATGGAGAGTACACGCTCCGCATCGAGCTCAATCATCTCGCCATCTTCGTCCTCGCCAATGACTGGAAAGAAGTTTAGGAGTGTACGGACACGCTGCTTGCGATTGTCTGTGGTGCCTCCACCAGAAGCAGTATCGGTGTAGAGGTCGTTCGCAAACTCCTCAAAGATAGTAAGCGTTCGAGCAGGGTCGAAATCAAATACGTAGGCGTTCTCCTTGCGTAGAAACTTTCCGTTAATATTGAAAAGACAAGGATTCTGCGCACGGAAGGCAGCTTGCATGTAGAGCGCGGGACTCTTCATGTTAGAGAGCATGAGGACAGCAGTCCACTCGGGGACGGTAATGCCGGTGGTCAATTGCCCTACTGAGAGCGTGATAGTATGGTCGTGGGAGGCTATCGCCTTGCGCACCTTATCGAACGCCCTTACGCTTTCGTTCTCATCATCCAGTCTGCCGTCGCCGGCCGCCAACACAATTTCGTAGTCCTTGAATACGGGATGTTGCTTAAGCTTTCTTGCGAGCGCCTTGGCAGAGTCAACGCGGTTGAGCATCCAAAACGTATGACGCAGCATGTCTCGAAGCTCAGACGTGGAAAATGGAAACTTCTTCTGCGTAGTGAGCGCATCGAGGAAGCGATCGATGTCACTGTTATGTAGAAAATAGCCATTCTCGTTCGTAGCAAAAAACTCATTCAAGTCAAAGGCATACTCAACGTTCTCGCCGTCGATGTTCATGCCACGCTTGACTTTATCTAGGACAATGTCGGACATCTGATAGGTAAACATGTTGAGACGCGGAAGATCCGTGTAGGGATTCGCCAGCTCTTCGTTATCCCAGTCGCGCTTGGCCTTCTGCTCATCAGCATAGGTCCAGTTGAAGATAGCGTCCTCAGAGAACTTCTCGTTAGCAATCGCCTTAAAGGGCGTACCTGAGAGGTGCAAGGTGAACTTACGCTTTATATGGTCAAACGCCACATCAGTCTTGAAGGTATCTACACCCTCGTGAGCCTCATCGATGATAAGAACATTCCACTCAAGTTCTGCCACATGGACAAGCTTGTCGTACTTTCCACCAAAATCAATAGCGCCCTTGAGATCTTGCAGGCTCACGAATTCAATAAAGCCCTTAGGAACACCGTTATTAAGCCCTTCTCGATACTGCTCGCGAGAAAGACAATATGGCTTTCCTTGAAGCGCACTTACAGAGCTGATAAATGCTAACCCCGACTCAGATCCGACGAACTTTACATAGTCGTCGTACCAGGAATTGGCGATTGCAGGTCGATTAGTGACGATAAGAACCTTCTGTGCACCCAAGCGTCGACACAGATCGTAGCTTGTAAGTGTCTTACCAAAGCGAGGTTTCGCGTTCCAGAGAAACTCACCATGCTCGTGAAGGTGTGCATAATCGACCGTCTGCTTCAAAGCCCTCTCCTGCTCATCGCGCAGTCGATACTCAACAGATGTAGACGCACCCACAATTCCATGATTTTCACGAAACTCGTAGAAGCGCTGATGAGCAGGAGAGGGCTCTATTTCAAACCACTCAGTTCCCGGCTTGCTCACAACGTCAAGTTTGCGAAGATAACCATGAAAGTCAGTATCGTGAAAAGTCTCTCCTGTATCCTCGTAAGTTGCGTTACCGTGCCATTCAAGCTTATATTCAACGTCTGCAGTATGTGTCTGCTGCTTAAGGCGCGTATCAACGCTCTGCTCCGTATAGCCGATTTTGGTCCAACCATCATGACGAGCAATCTCAGGCGTGGTATAAGCATAAATCTGAGGTAGTACCGGATGTGATGTATTTACGAGCTTACTGATATCGGCGAAGGACATGACTAGTTCATCTCCTTCACATGAGATTCGATGAAGTTGATTTCTTCTTGGCTTAGTCCGTACTTCGCGTAGAGCTGTTGATCAATCTCAGGAATTGACTTTGACCAGTCGATGTCTGAGGAGGAAGTAAAATCTTGGAGAGGAACTAATCGCCAAACAGGTCTAGTATTATCTTGAGTTATCTTTAAAATTCCTAACATAGTGCGCGCAAATTTAGATTTTACGTACTTTAGAATGGCCTCCGCTTCACTAGAAGTATTAACTTCGCCAATTGAAATAAACGTTTCGGTAAAGCCGATTAACGGCTTGCCGATTAACGGCGTAGAAAGAACTTCTCCCAAAGCACCACTGCCATTAGCTTTTGGAACCATAACTTTATATTTCTCAAGGTTAGAGTTTGCCTTCACATAATCTTTTCGAATCCATCGATAAACTCGCTGTCCTTCATACTTTCCAAAAATTAGAATATATTCATAGCCGTCATTAGGCTTATTTTTGATAAAGAACCTTGGAAATCTTTCAAAAGCTCCCGACAGAATACGACTGTCCGTAACCTTTTTCATTTCTTCAGGCTCTTCATCGTAAACAATCTGAGAGAAGCGATACACACCCCTGTTAGTGACGATTGAGTCAAGTCCAACAAAATTATGCCGTTCTGTTTTTCGAAGGATTGAATCCAGTTCAGTAAAAGCAGTGAATGTTCCGATAGCTCCAAAATTTTTGCTTTCGTCACGGTAAGTTATTGCAACGCCACCTTTAATATCAGTACCTGGAAACATCCTCGATGCGTCTGCTTCGTAATGTTCGACTTTGAAATGCCTGTCCTTGAGCATCTTTTGGTTCCAAGGTTTGGGCGTACTGCCAGCATTGAAGAGAAATCTTGCGGGGGTAACCAACTCGACTTTCTCACCAATCTCATAGGCTGCGTCCATAAATTCATGATAGATGGGAGGTGCGAAAGTCTTGTTACCCGTCCCTTCTATCTGATACGGTGGATTTCCAATCACAGCATAAAACTTCTTCATAGGGCATGCCTTGCCTTTCAAAGACATAAATTCAAATGGTTTATTTTCTTTCCAGTTGTATATAACGCAAAAAGGAACCATCTCTTCGGATATGTCCATCTTGGTTTTGCCAATTGATTCATCTAATGATGGATCGTTGAGCAGGTCAAAGATTGTTGGTTGAACGGGTTCGGGTATAGGTTCCTTGTACTCAAAGAAAGCTGATTGGATAATAGTATCCATCTTGTTGGTAGGTACTGCACACGTAAGACCATTCATCTGCCAGAAATTCCACGATACAATCCAAGCAACTTGGTCTATCTCCTCGTCAGATACACCCACACCCCAGCATTCGTACAGATGTTCACAGAACGTCTCAAATACGTTAATACGCGCAAGAAGAAGGTTGTCTCCTTGATATTCGAAGCCATAGGAAACCTTAAGCGCCGCAAGCGCCCAGCGCACCCATTCCTTGCGAGTTTTTGTCTTCTCGCTCACTACGCGAAGCTTGCGATCGAGAAATCCAATGCGTTTATCCACAGGCAATGTTTCGCCAGTAACAGTATCATAACGAGAGCACACAAAAGGAGCCTCGCCACAGGTTATCTCCAAACGTGGGCTCTCAATATAAGCATGCCAGCCGTGACCCTTTTTCTTGGGAAAGATGATTGGCTCCTGGCCAGTATGCCATGCTTGATTGTCTTCAATATTAAAAACATCTCGCCTGCTGAACCAGACGGCGTCGATATCGTTGTTCATCTGATTGCAAAGCCAAGAAGGGGTGAAGACCTCGGCACGGGACTTCGTTCGCTTGGATTGGTGTTCTTGCTCCTTAGCAATACGAGGCTTAATAACACCTGAGGAGAGACCTGTTATCTTGTCAACAGTAATCTCGTCATCTCCCATATACCCCTCGCCAAGCGCTTCATATTCGTTATCTGCCCAGATGATATTGCGACCGGTAGTACGATCTTGAAGAAGTGTCTCTAGAATCCGTGTTGGATACCGAGAGTCAAAGCTCTCGATGAAGCCAGAACCTATAGTATGTTGTCCATTGGGTTCCACTGCTTACTGTTTTCTCTTCACAATTTTATCAAGCGTACTCATATATACAGCTCCAAGGACTCCAGCTCATACATCTATTTTTATGGGTAAATACATCTTAAATACACTTGTCAATTCTACCATTAGAAAAAGGTACATTAGCTCAGATGACAGGAGATGTTAGGGCAAATTGAAAAGCAGGGATTTTTCATCAGCACTTTGGGTATTGAACAAAAACACCAACTTTCTAAACGAAGGAGTTCAAGGAACCGCCCGCTTTACCGGAAAAAGACTTGAACTCACTATTCCTATAGGATGCCTTCTTGAAAAAACTCCCATTAATGGGATGGTTGCATATGGTACCGATCCAATCAAGACACCCGAGGCCTTTGGTTTTTGTCAGACGGGTGAACGAATTACCCTTACAGATTTATCAACATTCGGTCCCAGTTTTTCAGCGCCAGGAACCAAACGAGAAGATCTGACAGCCACCTCCGCATTGGTGTGTAAAACCAACTTTATCCCACCAAACCCAAGTATCCAAAGTTTGACACTTCAAATTTCAGGCCTCTGGAACTGGACAGGAGCAAACCTTGGAAACATCACATCCACATATGAAAATAACAAGTGGGTAAAAACCAACGGAATCTGGTGCTGTAACGACCTAGAGGAACTGCCCTTGCTTGTGAATAGCAACGTGAGCATATCCCTACAGCCAGTCATAACCGAAAAAGGCGGCCATCTTCCTCTACAGGAATTTAGTATGAGAAGTGATGTATATCTGCACATTGAACTTACTAAACATGCGGAACCTCTCAACGATGTCATGAATCAGTGGGTTTTTCCAACGTGGCAAATGCTCACTTTTTGTATGGGATTTAGATGTTCAATAGATGAGATAGAAATTAAAACAGAGGATGGTTTAAGTGCACTCTACTATCTCCCTTTGATACAAGGAGAGGAAAAACCCAGTGAAGCCCAATTGAATCACATGCCTCTACCCTATAGCTTTATTTCACAATTGCATACAAACTTCTTAGAAAGTTGGCTACACCTAGATGGTGATGCAAAGCGTGCTGCAATAACTCTAATTGGCATCCACGATAATAACGAAATCAATTGGCTCAATCCAATGTTTACTACAGTTTCAGGTGCCTTTGAAGCCATTTCCCGCGTAGGAGAAAAGACTCAAGATATAGCAAGTGATCGACTTCAAAGAATTAAAGCTCAGATAGAGAAGTGCTTTGAGGATGATGTAGATATCCACTGGATCCTTCAAAAGGTTAATAACAACATCCCTCCAGCTAACTACTATGCAAACTCTCTCGTAGAAAAACTAGGTCCATTTGCCGACTACATTATTCCCGATAAATCTCGTTTCCTTAAAGATCTCCGCAGAAGTCGCAATGCCTATGTACACCAGACATCGGCACTTGATAAATCGAATATACTCTCTGATGAGGAACTTTATTCTCTTGCCATGGCAACTAAAGTCCTTTGTTATGGAGCAGTTATGCTGCATTTAGGTATAGAGCCAGAAACTATCCTCGAGCGTTTTCAAACATCCCTTTTCTGTCAGACAGAAATTCATCATTATGCAAGAAAAATGTACTCGATTCATCAAAATGAATTTGACTAAGCAAAAAGCTCAAATTATCTTATATCTGCAAGCTTATGCCCGTTCAGTAAGTCAAACGCACCTAATGTTTACTGAGCTCCTTCATCCGCCTAACAAGATTTTGTACAGTAAGAAAAACTCTTCTCGACTGCTTTGTTCTCTGGTTGGCATTAACGAGAGCGATGTCCACGAGCTTAGGCTTAGCATCAATTAATGCGCCTAGCCACTTCAAATCCGCCTTATCGTATTTCTTGTTTTGATCAGCAACGCTTGATGCGAAATCGCTAAGCCTCTCATAAAGCCCCTCCTGATCATACAACGAAGACTGCTCGAAATGCTGAAGCAGATACGCCTCGAACTGTGGACGGGAGAAGGCAAGTTTTACCTCACGTTTCTCAGCGTAATCCTTAAGCTCTGCATAGGAGAATGGCATGTTGTCATCATCGCAAACTGCCCAACACTCGACCTCGTCCTGATTGATACACATGTCTTTACAAAGCTTATCGCGTTCTTCAATCGTTCTATCAATGAGTATCTTGTGTTGACCCTTTTCTCCAATAACCGAAACCTGTGCCGCAGAAATACGGTAGAGCCTCCTGAGAATCAGAAAATACTCCCTCTCCGTCTTCCCTTCGCAGCAGATGAGCAGATACCTTCTCCCGTTTTTCTTGCTCACCATCACATTCCTACCCCTCAATGATGGGAACGCCACCGTAAAGTCCGGCAAGATAGCGTTTCTCAAAGGCCTCGCCGTCGCGGACTCCCAAATCAATTAGAGGTGTGATAAAGGATTCTTCGGCATAGTTCTTCTCAACAAGTACAATCTCATTGCGTGCAAGCTCCCGCAACATCGTTGTACCGTGAGTCATAAGGACCATGTAGGCGTCATCGCTGCTGGAATCTCCAAACAACGATACGATGGCATGGGTCAACATTGGATGAATGTAGGTACCGAATTCATCGATGAAGATGGTCTTGCCATTCTCTAGCGCATCAATAATAGGAACGGCTACCTCAAAGAACTTTTGAGTACCCATTGATTCTTGAGCCCAGAAGTCGAGGTCTCGCGAGCCAACAATCTCTTGTTCCTCATCGCGGACAGCATGCACCGTGGTAAAGGTTGTAGTACCTTGCTCTATCATTGCCCTCTTGATATCGGAAGGAATCTGAACGGGCAGCTGATCGAAAATGTCCTCAGGCAAGGCCGTTTCGGTAAACTTAATGTCTCTGATAGAAAAGTCGCATCGCTTTAATAGCTCAAGAGTCTTGGAGCGCAGATTCACATCGCTCTTGAGCATTTCCACGAAGAGAGGCGCTGGTGCACCAGAACTAGGAGAAACAGAACTAGGAGAAACAATACTGATATGATCAAGGAGACCAAAGATAATATTGGAGTACGCATTGTTATCCTCACGACCCTTTGTAATAAGCAGAGTATCCTCACGAGTTCTTTCGAGAAGCCTCTTACCAAAGCCGTACTGGCGTGCGTAAGGATTGAGTTTATCATCCGTTCTTTCGAACACCTTATTCATCCGATTTGTATTATCGGATTGCTCTTTTAGTAACTCATGGATAACTTTATGAGCCAGAAAGCTCACAGAATACTCGTAACGTCTTTCATTCAAAGAAAAGGCTATGCCAAGCGTAGACGGCCTCTCGTCTACGCCTGCTTTAAGTAAAAAAGGCTCGTATGGAAGCCGAAAATTGGGATAGGAAGATCTCCTGATGCAACTGATAAGAGCACTAAGCGCCTTAGCAATATTGGATTTACCCCCAGCATTGGGACCGAAAATCGCAGTCACTGAATGAGCATTGCGACCGTCAAGAGTAAGGGTCTGTGGGTTGTAAAACGATCGAAAGTTACCTACCGTAAGCGAAATGAGTTTATACATACCTTCTTCTCCTTTCACAACTCAAAGTATAATGAATATTATACTTTTATGCAATTTTTTTACAAAAATATATCATTCTCATTAATACCGAAATGAGAAGAATCTGAGTAATAGATTTTCTAGAACTTCGCACACTGATTCTCCCAAAGCATCTCAAAGCAGAAATGAGGGGGGGGATATAAGCACCGCTTCCGCAGGTTAATTACGACTCGGTTTTATGTTTCGCGCGTTGCTCGCGCTCAACAGGCTAAAGCCTTGAACAAGAAAAAATCTCCCACCCGCTTTCGCGGATGGGGGATGAAATTTTGGTCGCGGGGGCTGGATTTGAACCAACGACCTTCGGGTTATGAGCCCGACGAGCTACCAGACTGCTCCACCCCGCACTATGAAGCGCGTGTTGCGCGAGAAAGAACTATACCGCGCGACACGCACAAAGTCAACCACAACGAGAAGAACTTCTCGCTTAATCGTTATGACGACGACGCTTCACTGCAAATGCCGTCGAAAGAGCTGCAAGGCCGCTCGCTGCAAGTGCTGCAATACCACCGATTGACGCCGCGTCACCCATGTACGGAACCGCGGACTTCTTGCCCTTGGAAGGCTTCTTTCCGGGCTTGCCGGGCTTGCCGGGCTTGTTGGGCTTGGGCTGATCGGGATTGGTCGGATTGTCAGGCGTCGTCGGATCTGCGGCTACCTTATAGGTTGTCTGGATGGTCTCGTCGCCGTCCGCAAGGATGGAGTCCTTACCGGCAGGATCCTGAACACCCGACCACGTGAAGGCAAAGTCCTTCTGGTGGTTGCCCAAGTTCACATGAGCCAGGAACGTACCCGAAACCGTACCGGAAACCGAGTAGTTGGTGTCGGTTGCGGCGCTCTCGGGAACCTTATACGCCGGAAGTTCAAGCTCAAGCTTGGGCTGCGTCTCATCGATGATTGCCTTACGGAGCTCGGCGTAGTTGGTGTACCCGCTCTTAAGCGTCATGGTCAGCGTCACCGTCTTGCCACCGTTGGAAAGCACCGCGTTCGTAACGTCGAAGGCGTTCGTGCCCGTCAGCTTGTAATCGGCAACGTTGTCGGTCAGGTAGCCGGCCATCGCATCGGGAACGGTAAAGGTTGTGGTGAAGGTGCACTCAGGTCCAAGGTCGTGAATGCTGATCTGGTCGTAGCGACTTGGATCAATGTTGTACTTCTGCTCAATGGCCTTCATCTGGTCCTGAATCGGCGTTGCATCAAGCTGGGCGGTAAACTTCAGCGTGTCGCCCTTCTTGGCCTCATACACATGATCGGAGGTGGTGTCGCCGTTGATGAGCATATCGGTCTTAACGTCCTTATGCTCGGCCTTTCTGGCAACAATGGTCTGCTCGATGGCGGCCTGGTCAGTGGAGAGAATGCTGCGGCCCTCGTCGCGCTGCTTACCGTTCCACGTAAAGTTAAAGAACTTCGTGGTGCCGGCGGGGTTCTGGGCAAAGGACGTAAAGGTGCCCGACACCTTGCCTACAGCCGTAAGCTCATCGCCGTTGGAAACCTTGTCGGGGTCAAGCTTGAACCCGTCAACGGTTGCCTTGACATCGCCATTGGCATCGCCCATGGAGTCAACGGCTGCCTTGAGCTCGGCGTAATTGTGAATGTCGCCACCCTTGAGCGCAAAGGTCACGGTTACTTTCTGTCCCTCGACCTTGGTCTCTTTGACCTCGAACTTATCGCCAAGACCCTCAACGCTTGCGGAAGCGTTCTCGGGAACCGTCACGCCGTCGGGAAGCGTCAGCTCTGCCTTGAAGGTGCACTGTGTACTGGAAAGCTTGATGTTTTCGGGGTGTGCCGCATCGTTTGGATACAGGTTCTCAATCTCCTGCATCTTCTCCTGGACGGACTTCATATTGATAAGGCCGGTCAGCGAGAAGGTCTTGTAACCATCGGCGTCCACCATAAAGGGATTGGGCGAATCCGCCTGGCTTGGACCGTAGAGATCGGAAGGAAGATCAAGCGTTGCTTCAACCTTCTGGACCGTTGGATCCTCAGTCCACTTGAGGTAGAACGTCATGTCTTTCTGGATTGCCGGATCGGCACCAGGCGTGGTCCAGAACCAGCTCGTATGATCCTTGAAGTTGTATCCGCCGGTGTTGAAGAGCGGCGTGTCATACCACATCAGACGATCACCGGGGATAAAGCCCATGCGCGTTGCGATGCCGTCGGGCGAGAGCTGCTCGCGGATGGTCTTGTCGAGAAGTGCGGAAAGCTTCTGGTCGTACAGAGCCTTCTGCTTGACGGTGGCAACTTCGCCACCCAGCTCGTCGGTGGAGACATCAAAGAGCTCGGGATGCTGCTTAAAGACGCTCGCATCCGCAAACGTACCGCCGTTTGCCGAGAAGCGCACCGTGTACTCGTCCTGCGTGTAGTTGGCCTTGGCATGGAGGACCTTCTCCTGGCTGCCAAAGGTTACGGAATCGTTTGCCTGGAAAAGCTTGCCGGCAACGTCGTAGACAGAGCCGTCTTCATGCGTCACGGTCCAGCCGGTAAAGGTCTTGCCGGGAACTTTGAACTCAGGCTTGTTGGTCACCACGTCGTCGTAGCTCCGGAGCGCTCCGCTCGCCTCGGTGGCCTTGATGTTCTGAGTGTAGGTTACGCCGTTGCCGTTATCGTAGACGACGGTGTGGGCATCCCACTTGGCGTAAACCGTCGTATCGGTATCAATGGCTGCGTCAGCCGAGAAGGGCTTCTCGACATTGTTGGAATCCTTATAGAACCAGCCAAGGAACGTTATGCCGTTAGGATCGGTGGGATTCGCAAAAGTGCCGGACGTAACGGCATCATAGCCGGACTTCTCCGGCGTTGCGTCGTCAATCTTGTTGCCGCGCATGACAACGGTGTTCTTGTCGGCACGCGTACCGTCGGCAAAGGTGGCGTTATTGTTGTTGAGCGTTACGGAAACCTTGGCAAACGGCATCCAAACGTGCTTTTTGCCGTCCGCAGAAGCGTTCTTTACCTTGTAGGTGTAGTCGCCGCCTGTCAGGGGCTTTGCGGTGAGCTCGGTCTTTGACGTGTCGGTAAGGGTAAAGAGCATGAGCTTCTCGTTGCCGTGGTCGGCATCGGTCGTAGGAATGGCCTTGCCGCTTTGATATGTGTCATCGTACTTGACGCGGTGCGTACCGCCCATGACCACATATCCGCCGGTAGACTGTCCAAGACCGTTGTCCTGCTCCTCGCCGGCAAGCGTGTCAAAGAGCGAATCGCCCTTGAAAATGAGGTGCGCACCCGCTTGTGCGCCCGCCTGGGCACCGGAGTTGTCCTGGCCGTGGAAGGTTCCGCCGTCCTCAAAGATGGCGGTTCCCGCGTTGACATTAAGACCGCCGTTTGTATCGGACGATGCGTCAACGACAGAGCCGTTGTTCACGCGGAAAGTTACGCCCGACTGACCGATCGTAATGCCTTTTGAGCGCCAATGGCCATTGGCATTCTTGACGGTAAGCTTGGAGTTATTGGTAATGAGTATCTCTCCGGGAGTTGCGTCGGAAGGAATGGCCAGGCCGGTCTGCCACTTTACTCCGTTTGCATCAATGGTAAACGTGGAGTTATCCATGGAGAAGGGCGACTTGAAGTAAAACGGAAGGCGGGTTGCGCTGAGATCGGAGTTCACAAGCTTGAAGCCGTTCCATTCATAAAGCTGCCACTTGCTACCGGTATAGCGCTGGTCAATCTTGGCATTCTCAATAATGTTGCCCTGGGAATTGTTCATGAACATGCCGTTTGTGATGTCCATGGAAAGAGCGCCGCGAGAAGAACCCTTGAGCGCACCGTTGCTGCCGGCGGGCATATGGAAAGCAAAGCCGTTGTTGCCGTACTTGAAAACAAAATGACCGTCATTGATCTCCGCGGAATCATACAGACGGAAGGTGTAGCCGTCGTTGGGAGCGTCAAAGGTAACGGTTGCACCGGACGCATTCACCTTTGACGTGCCCTTGAGATCAAAGCCGGCACCGTTGACGGCCTTGATGTTGGTATCACCCGAGAAGTTCAGCGTAACGTTGGTGAGCGTCTGACGGGAAGACAGCGTAAAGTCACCCTGAACGTGAATGGCAGTCACCGAAGGACTTGCGTTTGCGGCAGCAACGGCCTTCTCGATGGTCTTGAATGCCTGCGCCGCAGAGGAACCGTCGTTGGTATCCGCGCCGGTTGCGGAATTAACGTAAAGCTCGGTTGCCGCAAGCGGAGAACGAACGGCAAGCATCGTAAGAGCCGGAGCTGCAGGAGCAGCAGGTGTCGTAGATGTGGCCGTCGGTGTTTCGGAAGCCGTGGGAGCCTCTTGGGT
Source organism: Atopobiaceae bacterium (assembly GCA_024691995.1). Classification (GTDB taxonomy): domain Bacteria; phylum Actinomycetota; class Coriobacteriia; order Coriobacteriales; family Atopobiaceae; genus Lancefieldella. The sequence continues at coordinate 108,109 of JAILNA010000007.1, forward strand.
GCCCGTAGACTCCGTTGCCGCACTCGGGGAAGTTTCCGTTGCGGACCCCCCCTCCGTCGATGCCGATGCGGAAGGTGCGGAGGCGCCCTCCGTCGTCGAGCTTGCGGCGGGTGCCGTTGCGGCAGATGTTTCTGCTACGCCGGTCTGCTCGCCAAACGCTACTGCCGGAAACGATGCGGTAGCCAGCGAGAGCGAAAGCAAACCCGAAAGAACCAGACGCGATGTCTTGTGATCTTCCTTCATGTTTTGACTCCTCTTCTCTGTATATATCGATAAGTTATTTGCTATAGCGCCAATAATCCATGGTCTAGTATAGCGAAAAACCACGGCGTAAACCCGTCATTTAGATTTTGATGAAAAAATCGATGCCTAAAAATCGGTAACCGGCTCAAAGAAACCGATTACCGATATATCTGATGGAATTTTAGCGCGATGTTACTGCAGGCTCTCAAGCATCTTTCTCATCTCTGCCTGTACGGCCTGCGTGGTATTGAAGCCGATCACGCGCGAAGCAATTTGCTTGAGCGCATAACGCGCATTTTCCATAACAACCGCAGTTCCCGCATAGCGAAGCATAGCGTAGTCGTTCATGGAGTCGCCGAAGGCGAGAATTTCGTCTCGCCTAAAACCATAGTATTGCCGAATTTGCTCAAGACCCGTTGCCTTGTTGACCCCGCGTGGCACCACGTCGATCCACGTATCACCCGATGGCATAAACGAGAAACGCTCTCCCAGCTCGCGCTCAAGAATCATGGCCATGTCCATGGATTTCACGCGAGTGTCGCAACAAACCGCGGCCTTAATGACACTGACGTCCGGCGAGGGAGGGTCAAACACACGCTCCGCATTTGGAAGATCTTTGTCAAGCTCACGCACGAATGCGGAATAGTCATCCAGAAGATAGGTGTGATCGCGGTCATATACCACAAGATGCACGCAATCAAATTCCTGAGAGAATGCAAAGAGCTTCTTGATGGCAGCCGTGGAAAACACCTCACGATCGAGCACGATATCATCGGCGTACACCTGCGTGCCAAGCGACGCAACGTAATCTATCTCATGGGCAACCGGCTCAAACATCCAGCGCAGAGTATCGTAGCGGCGACCGGACGAAGCCACAAAGTGGATGCCCTTCTCGCGAAGTGCATGAATGAGTTCAAACGTCTCGGGCGGGACATTTCCAAACTCGTCAAGAAGCGTACCGTCCATGTCTGATGCAATGAGCCTAATCATTTTTACTCCCCCATCAAAAATCGAGGCATCTCCCCTGCCTTGGTAGCGCGAGTAATCTCCTCAAGTGCGCACGCAACGCCATCGTCTTCTGAGGCTCCCACCACGTAATTTGCGGTACGGAGCACCTCCGGCGTTGCATTGGCAACCGCAACCGAGTACGGAACTTTCTTGAGGATCTCAAGATCATTCTCGGCGTCACCAAAAATAACAACTTCATCGTAGCCGAAGCCGGTTGCCTTGAGAAGGACTTCTAGGCCGGATGCCTTGGAAACGCCTTTCGGCAAAACGTCGAACCAATTTGGTACCGGGCTCACCAAATCAATGGCGGGGCACGCCTGAGCAATAATCCGACGTGTTCGCTCCATCTCTTTTGGACCACCCATGCACGCAATGGTTGCGGCTACAAAATCAATGTCGGGAACCTCGGGCACAATGGCGCCGTTAAACGTGAAGCGCTTCTCGCAAAAAGCCAGGTCATCCGGATTGATGTCTCCGATGGCATACGCGGGGTTCAAAAGATTGGTCTCAAGGGGATAACACACCAAGAACTTATCGGCCTCATCGAGCAGTGCCCGGTGCACTCCGCACAACACGTCGTGCGGAATGATCGTCTGCGAAACATAGGTTCCCCGCACGCGAATACGCTTGCCGGTTGAAATGATGCCCGTCTGAAAGCAAGCCTCGTCCATGGCAAAAAGGCGCATGAGCTCTACGTAGTCGCGTCCCGTGTCGGGGCCAAAAAGTACTCCGATATCGAGAAGATCGTGAATCGCCGCTCTTGTACGCGCGGACGGATGCCTGTTGCCAAACGGAATGAGCGTATTATCCATATCAGAAAGAACAAGCTTAATCACCGGTAACCCCTTTGGCATAAACACACAAACGGTATGAACACCTAAAGTGTAGACCCATGCGCCAAAACATCAAAACGATCAATGCGTAGAAGCACCTGATCCAGACCAATGATTCCCGACAGAGTGGTTACCGGTTCGTTGTCAATCCAGATTGACAGATTCCTGAACCCGGCACCCTTGCGAGCTCCCGACCATTCCATATGCTCGATGTTTGAATACTGCACGGTGATATCAGGACCAACAAACGGGGTGACAATCATTTCCTCGTCAAAAAGTTGGACTTTATAGCGGGACAGCAAAAACCATGCCACAAACATAACCATCGTGAAACTTGCAAAAAACGCCATGACCACAAACGGATCCGCTGAAAAAACTCCCCAGGTACAAAAAGCCCCGAGCGAAATGCCCATGATGGCCATAAGCGCCATGTCAATAACAAGTGATCGCGTAAGAGATGCAGGGACGACATAGGTATCGTGATGGCTATGTCGCCTCTCCGAAAGGCCCGCGTTGCTCACCCGTTCCATAAGTGCGGCCACAATTGGTGCTGCAATGATGACAAGCGCAAGAATTATGGTTTGCACGGCAACGCTTCCTTTCTCTTCTCAAGGGTAGTTACCTTTTGTTAATCAGTCTACCCGTTTGTTGGAAAAAAGAACAAACACTTACTCAAATTATGCTACACCCTCGCTCCTCCATGCTTGAACAGGAAGAACGAGGGCGTGAACGGTACATAATACGCTGTGAATGACATCTTCATAACGCTCACGGCTAAATTACTACCGTTCGTAGGAAGATGTCCCAAAAGCAATGTTGTCTTGGTTAACCCTGGCGGTCGGCACGGTCGGCAAATTTAGCCACCAGCGCTACCAGCAGATCAACGGTAGCCTCCATGCTCGGAACCGGGATAAACTCGCGGATGGAGTGTGCGTTATATCCACCCGTCGCAATATTGGGACAGGGCAGTCCGCGGAACGTCAGCTGCGCTCCGTCGGTTCCTCCGCGTGCGGGTACGGGATTCGGCTCAATGCCTACCTCGCGATTTGCCGCAAGTACATAGTCGATAAGGAACTCGTATCCCTTGAACTTCTCCGCCATGTTGCGATACTGCTGATGAATCTCAACGCGCACGGTATTCTCGCCATATCGCGTATTGAGGAAGGCGGCGATATCACGTAGGGTCTGCTCGCGACGATCAAAAATATCCGAGTCAAAATCGCGGATGATGTAGGAAAGTTTGACCTTGGAGGCAGATCCTTCGATGTTGATGGGGTGATAGAAGCCCTCGCGACCTTCGGTGTGTTCGGGGCGCTCAAAGGCTGGCACCATTTGCTGGAACTCGGATGCCACGGTAATGGCGTTGACCATAACGTCCTTGGCACTACCCGGATGCACCATCACACCCGTGAACGTGATGTCTGCCTGCGATGCCGTAAAGCACTCGTAATTGAACTCGCCGAGCGCTTCGCCGTCTACCGTATAGCCGTATGCCGCACCAAGCTTTTTGAGGTCGAGCAGGGCTGCGCCGTGGCCAATCTCCTCGTCCGGAACAAAGGCGATCTTGAGCGTTGGGTGCTTGAGCTCAGGGTTGTCGGACAGACGCTTCAGCAATGCGCAGATTTCAGCCACGCCCGCTTTATCGTCAGCTGAAAGCAACGTGGTGCCGTCAGAGCAAACGATGTCCATGCCAACGAACTTCTCCAGGTCAGGAACTTGCTCCGGGGTGGTTTCGATCTTCTCGCCCGCAACAACCCCTGCTACCAAATTACCGCCCTCGTAGTGGACGATGTGGGGTTTGATGCCCGCGGCGGGTGCGTCAATAACGGAATCAAGGTGCGAGCAGAGCATCAGTGCAGGCGCACTTTCAGCGTCCGGCGACGCGGGAAACGTTCCCGTTACATACGCGTGCTCGTCAACGGTAACGTCCGTGCAGCCGAGCGACGTAAGCTCTTCTCCCAGGTAACGGGCCATCTCATGCTGGCGAGGCGTTGAGGGAGTAACGTCATCATGCTCGGGATCGGACTGCGAGTCAATCTGCACGTAGCGCATAAAGCGCTCTACGACATCGGGCAGCGGTTTGGATTCGTATTCAGACATATGGTCTCCATTCATCTCTATTGTCACTTCACTATATACTAAAAGACATACCAAACCGGCACGTCTTACTGCCCTATGCAGCCGCATTGTTTGTGAGGATATATGGACATCACTACCGTAGCAAAACTAGCAGGAGTTTCCCGCGCTACCGTATCACGCTACCTCAACGACGGATATGTCTCTGACGAGAAGCGCCGTGCCATTGCGCGCGTCATAAAAGAAACCGGCTACATCCCCTCCCGACAAGCAAAGATCCTCCGCACCGGAAAGACGAATCTCATTGGGGTCATCATTCCGAAAATTAACTCGGCATCGGTATCCCGTATGGTCGCCGGCCTCTCCTCGGTGTTCAACGAATCCCAGTACCAGATGCTTTTGGCAAATACCGATAACCGTGAAAACAAAGAGATTGATTACCTGCGCATTTTTACCGAAAAAGATCGTGTTGACGGCATTATTTTGGTTGGAACAATCCTGACACCGGAACATGAGCGCGCCTTGAAGAATCTCCGGATTCCGCTGATTGTCCTTGGCCAGGCGTTCGATGGATTTTCCTGTGTGTATCACGACGACTACCACGCCGTGCGCGAAATTACCTCCCACATACTCAACCGCGGAACCAAACCCGCCTACATCGGAGTAACCGAACTTGATATCGCAGCAGGTCAAAGCAGGCACACGGGGTTCTTGGATGCGTGTGCCGAGAAAAACCTTGAAGTGCCCAAAAAAGCACAGATGGAATCGGATTTCTCCGTTGACGCAGCCTATCTCGCCTGCGAACGGTTGCTTGATGTTTATCCCGAAGTGGACACCATCGTTTGCGCAAGCGATTCAATCGCCTTTGGCGCCATTACGTGTCTCAGAGAATTTGGGCGAAGCGTCCCCGAAGACGTACAGGTTACCGGCGTTGGAGACTCCGACCTCTCCAAGGTCATTACTCCGTCGCTTACCACCATACACCACCACTACAAGACCTCCGGCATGGAAGCCGCCAAGATGCTCATTGGAGCCATGGACAAAGAAGACACGATTGTCCGCGATATCCGAATGGGATATGAACTTCTTTTGCGAAATTCGACTCGTTAAAGTGCGCCTACATATAGCCCTCTTTGCAGGCATCTGTTTCGGTAGGCTATCAAAGCTTTTATCATATTGATTTCTGATGTGAGAACGATTTCATAAATATAAGAAAGTACTATGAAAAACGCTCATTATTTGTTATATTTTAACTATGGGAACGATTCCATATATTGTTCAACCAAGGAGGCTCGCATGGCACTTGATCACGCAGAAGCGGCACGGCAAATCTTGGAGGCGGTCGGTGGAGCAGACAACATCGTTTCTGCCGCTCACTGTGCAACTCGTCTTCGCCTTGTTGTCGCAGACGATTCAAAGGTAAACAAGGAGGCCGTCGATAACGCCGTCGGAGCTAAAGGCAGCTTTCAAGCGGCAGGTCAGCTCCAGGTTATTTATGGAACCGGCACCGTCAATAAAGTCTTTGATGAGTTTGTAGCGCAAGGACACATTTCCGCTTCATCAAAAGACACCGCCAAAGAAGCGGCCATGGCAAAGGCAAATCCGTTCCAACGTGCCGTTAAGGCCTTGGGTGATGTCTTTGTTCCTATCATCCCTGCTATCGTTGCATCCGGACTTCTCATGGGCCTCACCGAAGGCATCAACAATGCCATGGGCGGCGCACTCGAAACAAACAGCTGGTACATTCTCATCCATACGTTCTCAAACGCATCCTTCGTATTTCTCCAGATTCTCATCGGCTTCTCTGCCGCCCGCGTCTTTGGAGGTAACGAGTTTCTCGGTGGCGTTATAGGCATGATCATGAACCATACGGCTCTTATGAATGCCTGGAGCATCCCCAATATCATTCAGCAGTTTGGTGATACTGCCTACAAGATTGTTGGTTCCGAATCTGCTGCTTCTTGGCTTACTTCGGTAACCGGCACCGCCGTAGATGCAACTCATGCCACCGCAAGCGCCATCATGGCAGCAGGCGGCATTCCTCAGGTACAGCTCTTCGGCTTCTATAACGTTACTCTGCAAGGGTACCAGGGACACGTTATCCCCGTGGTCATCGCGGTCTTCATCATGTGCATGCTGGAGAAATGGCTCCACAAGCATGTACCCGATATGCTCGATCTCTTTGTAACTCCTCTCGTTACCGTACTGGTAACCGGCGTTCTCACTCTTACGGTTATCGGCCCGCTCTTCTCTTGGATTGAAAACGGCGTCATGGTTGGCTTCCAGTTCCTGCTTGCCATACCCTTTGGTCTCGGCGGAGCATTGGTTGGTGCCATCTATCCCGCAACCGTTGTTCTTGGCGTACATCACATGTTCAATGCTCTTGAGGCAACCCTCATCGCCAATACCGGAATCGACAACTTCAACCCCATTATCTCCTGCTGCAACGTGGCACAGGGCGCCGCCTGTCTCGCGGTCTTTGTAAAGACCCGCAGCATGAAGAAAAAGGAGCTTGCACTCCCCTCCGGTATCTCCGGCTTCCTCGGCATCACTGAGCCGGCCATTTACGGCGTCAACCTCCCCAGCATGAAGCCGTTTATCGCCGCCATGATTGGCGGAGCCGTCGGTGGCGCACTTGTCTCCATTCTTGGCGTTGTTTCCATCGCATACGGCATCACGGGCATCTTTGGCTTCCTCATCACCACGGGACACTCCGTGGCATACGCCATCTGCATTCTTGTGGCCGCGGTCATAGCGTTTGCAATTACCTGGACCCTTTACAAGGACGCAGAAGATATCACTCAGACCAAAGAAGAGCAACAACCCAATATCGAGAAGGTCGTTGCCACAACGGCCGCCACGGCAAAGCAAACCGCTGCCGTTGCCACTTCGGTCGCCGAAAGCAACCAGGGCGTTGTTCCGTCTGCAGGCGCTGACACGATTGCCGCGCCCATGTCCGGCAAGGCCATCGCCATGACGGAAGTTTCCGATCCCGTCTTTGCCTCTGAAGCCATGGGTAAAGGAGCCGCCATTGAGCCTACCGAGGGCAAGGTCTTCTCGCCCGTTGACGGCTCAATCACCATGGTCGCCGAAACCGGACACGCCGTCGGCTTGCTCTCCGACAGCGGTACGGAAGTACTCATTCACATCGGCATTGACACCGTTACGCTTAAGGGCGCTCCGTTTACCGTCAAATGCGCAGCCGGCGATAAGGTCAAGAAGGGTGCTCTGCTTATGGACGTGGACCTTGGCGCCATCAAGGCAGCCAATCTGCCCACTACCACCATGGTCGTCATTACCAACACCGACGATTATGCCTCCGTGGAAGGTCAAACGGGATCCGACGTCAAGGCAGGAGATACGCTCATCAGCGTTTCATAGCTCACTGACCGGTCGTTTCATAACTGAAGGGTAAAGGGATCATTTATGTTTTCCGTCACAGCTTTGGGCGAGTTGCTTATTGACTTCACCGACGCGGGTATCTCTCCGGCCGGCCAGAAGCTCTTTGAACGCAATCCCGGAGGTGCACCTGCAAACGTACTAGTGGCGCTTGAGCGTCTTGGCAAGAGCACGGCGTTTATCGGCAAAGTAGGAGCCGACATGCACGGAGATTTTCTTCGCGCCACTCTTGTAACCGCCGACGTTAACTGTGACGGCCTTATTACCGATCCCAACTACTTCACCACTCTCGCATTCGTGGCGCTGTCCGAAGAAGGTGAGCGAACGTTTTCCTTCGCGCGTAAACCGGGCGCGGACACGCGTCTTGCTCCGGAAGAAATTCGCACGGACATTATCGAGAAGAGCCGCGTGTTTCACGTAGGGTCGCTCTCCCTCACCGATGAACCCGCGCGCAGCGCCACCATTGCCGCCCTGAAAGCGGCAAAAAACGTCGGCTGTATCCTTTCGTACGATCCAAATTACCGCGCAAGCCTCTGGGACAATCCGGAGGTGGCAAGCGCACAGATGCAATCCATTGTCGAGTACATGGACCTCGTTAAGATCAACGAGGAAGAAACTACTTTGCTCACCGGGCATGATGACCCTGCTCAAGCTGCTGAGGCACTTCTCGCCAAGGGGGTGAAGGTGGCCTGCGTGACGCTCGGTGGAGAAGGAGTGCTCGTGGCCACCAAAGAGGGTGTTGCGATGGTTCCCGCTTTCACCGTTGAGGCGGTTGACACCACCGGGGCAGGCGATTCATTTTGGGGTGGTTTCTTGTGTGCGCTCTTGGACAGTGGAGTCAATGTTGCGGACATCTCGCTTGAAGATGTTAAGGCGTGTGCGCGGTTTGGAAACGCCGTGGCATCGCTGTGCGTCAGAAGGCGCGGAGGCATTCCTGCAATGCCTACTCTTGATGAAGTCGAAAGCGTTCTTTCCTAATATGTTCTGCCAGAAAGCTGTTTAAAGCGTTCTTTCCTAAAACCTTTTTCTTGTAGAGAAAAGAGAGATGTCGGTATGGCAATGCTCATTAACCTTGACGCAAAGCATAATTGGCGCTTGAAGTATCACCTACAAGCACCAAACGGCAATATAACCGATCCAAACGGACTCTGCTATTTTAAGGGTCTCTACCACGTCTTTCATCAGTATGTCCCCCGCTGGCCCAAACGCGGTCACGGCTGGGGTCACTGGACAAGCCCCGATCTCATTACCTGGACATTTCACGGCGGCGCCATTATGCCTGATTGCGAGCTTGATGCGAACGGATCATACTCCGGCAGCGCGCTTATCAAAGACGGCAAAATGTGGTGCTACTACACGGGCAACTTCCTTGAGGAAGGCGATCACGACTACGACTATTCCGGTCGTCGCGCCAACGAAACCCTCACCGTCACCGAAGACGGTCTGAACTTTGGCCCAAAGGAGCTGGTGCTTGGCAATGCCGGCTATCCCGCCTACTGTTCAAACCACGTCCGCGATCCCAAAGTCTGGGAACAGGACGGTGCGCTCCACATGCTCTTGGGTGCCCGCACTATGGATGACCACGGTTGCGTGTTGCTGTACCGCTCCGACGATGGCCACGCATGGACGATGGAAGGCAGTTGCACGTCGCTCTCCAAAGAGGCCTTTGGATATATGTGGGAGTGCCCGAATCTGGTTCAGCTTGACGGACGCGAGTTCCTTTTTGTCTGCCCGCAAGGCAAATCAAAAGAGGACCTGCGTTTCCAAAACATTCACAACTCAGGATACTTTGCCCTCGAAGGAAAGCTCATTGACCTTATGGCGGGCGACAAGGGCCTCATGGATGCAGAGTCCCCGTATCGCTGCATCGATGAGCGTACCTTTATTGAACTTGACTATGGCTTTGATTTCTACGCGCCGCAAGTCTTTACGGATGACAAAGGTCGCTCGTTGCTGATTGGTTGGGTTGGCGTACCTGACATTGAATTTCAGTATGACGTTCCCACGCGTGAATGGGCACACACCATCACTATGCCGCGCGTACTTTCACTCAACGAGGCCGGTCGCGTATGCCAATGGCCCGTGGAAGAGATGGATGCGCTCCATGGCAAAGCCGTCTCCTTTACCGCGGAAGCCGCGCACGGAGCCTCCGGCTTTGTGGGCTCTTCCAGCTACGACATGTTTACGATGGACGGTGCCTGCGGCGCTTCGTTTGCCGGCGGAACCTGCGACGTTCGTATCGAAAACATTCAAGGCGAGGGTCGCCTCCTGCTGAACGCGGATCTTGAGTTCGTTGTACACGGAGATACGGCTGAGCTCGTGTTTTTAGGACCTGCAGGTCGTTTCCGCACGCTGCGACGCCTTCCGCTCTCGGCGCTTTCGGCGGGAAAGATTGAAGACATCCGTCTCATGGTTGATACGTCCGTCGTCGAGCTGTTTGTTAATGGTGGAGAAGTCACTCTCACCACCCGCTGGTTCCCCATGGACATTGATACCCTCCATGTGACGTCGACCTTCTCGGCACGCCACAGTGGATACGAAATGGACGGCTATCAGTTCAAAAATTGCTGATTTTTAGATTTGTAAGCGAGAAGTGCCACGATACGCAGGGTGTGTCGTGGCACTTTTGTGCAAAAATTATATGCGCATTGCATGAGGTGCAATATTCGCTAATATGCTTTGTTCAGCATACCGTCACCACCAAAGGAGCATGATGTCCACATCGTTTTGGAACCCGCACCTGCATCTTCAACCTCGCAACGGTTGGCTCAATGACCCCAACGGTCTTTGCGAATTCAACGGCTCCTACCATGCCTTCTATCAATACGCTCCCGAGTGGCCCCAAGACGAGCTCAAGCACTGGGGACACTGCACCAGTAAAGACCTCTTGCACTGGAGCGATCAAGGCATTGCACTCTCCCCTGATATTAATGAGGATCAAAACGGTGTGTTCTCCGGCTCGGCATGGATTGACCACGGTGCGTCTCCTGACGGCGAAGATCTCATGCGGGTCTTCTACACGGGCAACGTTGTCGACACCACGATAGACGAGCGAATCGACGAAGGCAGAGAAGCCAACGAAATTATGGTCACCAGCGAAGACGGCGTGCATTTCTCCGAAAAAAAGGTGCTCTTGCGCAATAGCGACTATCCCCAAACCTGCACTTTACACGTCAGAGATCCCAAGGTCTGGGAACAAGACGGCACCCTTCACATGTTGCTTGGCGCCCGTGAGCGCGGAGTAAATGACACGCCAAACATCGATGAGCGCGGCGATTTTGGTTGCGTTTTGGTGTACGACTCCAACGACTCCGGAGAAAGCTGGAAACTGTGCACCACCATCCGACCCGTGGACGCCAAAGGAAATCCTCATCCCTTTGGATATATGTGGGAATGTCCCAATCTTTGCCGTTTGGGCGGCTATGAATTCCTTGCGGTATGCCCCCAGGGCCTTCCTTCAAAAACCTTCCGTTGGCATAACATGTGGCAGGCGGGATACTTCCCTCTTCCACAAGGCGAGAAGATCATCGATGCCACAACCGTCAACGTTGACAGCTTTACCGAATGGGATTGCGGCTTTGATTTTTATGCGCCTCAAATCTTTGAGGATGGACGCGGCCGCACCATCTCCATTGGCTGGATGGGCACATTTGATGCGAGCTACACAAGCGCTCCTAAAGGTATGGATCGCTGCCATGTTATGACACTCCCTCGTGAGATTTATGCGGATAAGAAGGGTACGCTGCATCAGGTCCCCGTCCGAGAACTGAAAGAACGCCGGAAAGCAGCCCTGTCTCTCAAAAACGACACCACTCTTGAATTAAACGAACTTCTCGCTGACATTGAGCTTACGGATATTCGTACAACCACAGGTCGCCTTATGCTCAATGAGGTGCTTGCCATCTCTTTTGAACACGGAACGTTTGGCATTCATTTTGCCGAAACCGCTACAGGAAAAGAGGCAGCAGCCGGCAGAAGCGAACGATTTATCTGCCTTGAAACCCTGCGCAATATTCGTATTGTTGTTGATGCAAGCTGCGTTGAAGTCTACGCCAATGACGGCATGGAAGTATTTTCTACCCGTTGGTTCCCCGCAGAGAATACACTGCGAATCCGTTCAAACTTTGATGTATTAAGCGCTTCCGTCTACCCGCTTGAACCCTAGTTTTGCGCAACGGACTGCTCGTTTGTCTCCGCGGCTTCCGCAGACGGGTTCTCTGCGTCTGCGGACGCTTCCACTACGTCCGCAGATGAATCCTCTGCGGCTTCCGCCGATGAGTCCTCTGTATCCACAAATGGATTCTCCGCAACTTCCGTGGATACATCCTCCACGTCCACAGGTGTTTCCTCTGCGTCCACGGACTTCTCTCCATCGGCATAACCGTCCTTCGGGAACGTAATGGTAAACACCGACCCCTGCGGCTCATTCGCATCTACCGCAATGAAAGCGCCATGTCGTTTCAAAATGGCCTTCACAAGAGAAAGACCGATACCTGCGCCACCAAACTCACGTGAGCGGGACTTATTTACCCGATAGAACGGTTCAAATATAAGCTCTCGTGCCTCGGGAGCGATGCCTACCCCCGTATCTGCAATTTTTACCATGCCTGCCGAATCCTGATTTTTCAGGTCAATGGTTATTGATCCCTCTTTTTCGTTATAGCGAATGGCATTTTCCACCAGATTGTAAAGGGCGCGATATAAAAGGCTGGCGTTTCCTCGTACGACAAGAGGTTCTATATCGGTATGGATGTTAACTGCATGCTCATGGGCAACCGGCTCAAGATCCTTCACTACCGTTTTAATTACCGAATCAAGTGAAACATCTTCAACTTCCGGCAGCTCTCCTGTCTCGGTAAGCTCCAAAAGATTGGAAATAAGAGAAGAAAGCCGATCCACATACGTTTCCATCGTCCGTACAAGATCGTCATATTCTTTCTGCTCACGCTCTTTTTTCTTGAATACGTCAAGCCTCGTACGAAGTACCGCAAGCGGCGTTCTCAACTCATGAGCCGCGCTCACCGAAAAACGGCTCTGCATTGCAAATGCTTCGCTCAGCTGGCCGGTCATTTGATTAAACGACTTAACCAGCTCTTGGATCTCTTCACCACCGCTCTCAACCTCAATGGGGCGAGAAAGGCTGTCCGGAGCAAGCTCACGCATATGAGAAGAAAGTTGCTTGATCGGCTTAGTGTAATGACCTGCCAAAAGATAAGCGGCGCAGCTCCCCGCAATGATTACGAAAACTAAAATGACCAAAGCATCAGACAAGATTGAGCGCTCAATGCCGGCCACGTCCAAGACAATGGAAAGTCCTCCTTGCCTCAGTGAGTTTGCTGCCGCAACTTCAAGCAACTTTGCCGTTGAACGGTATACAAGCCACGTCAAAATAACACAGCAACAGCCGAGAAGAGCCACCATCAGAAGCGTCAGTTGCGCCCGAACCGACCGCAGTGGTTTCATAACCTTCTCACTCATCTTTATCATCACTGTCCTCCTTGAGGTAATAGCCCTCTCCTACCTTGTTGGAAATTGGGTCATACCCAAGTACTTCTCGCAATTTTTTTCTTACGGAAAAAATATGAACTCGCACGGAATTGCTGAAGGGATCTACGTTGCTGTCCCATGCGTGCGAAAGCAACTCTTCACTGCTTACCACGGTACCTGCGTGTCGCATGAGATATTCAAGTATTGCCGTTTCTTTTTTGGTCAGATTGACCTCGCAACCCTTGGCAAAAACTTGTCGAGACGCCGTATCCAGCCGGAGTTCTCCCGATACGAGAGACGTCTCTCCGTGTGTGTATTCACGCCGCAACAGATTGCGAATACGTGCTTCAAGCTCACCAAACGCAAACGGCTTTACAAGATAGTCATCGGCTCCCGCATCCAAACCAACAATACGGTCAGCCACCGACGAGCGGGCGGAAAGGATAAGCACCTTCGTTTCCGAATGCTCCTGGCGAAGTGTGCGCAGAAGATCCAAGCCATCAACACCCGGAAGATTGAGATCAAGCAAAATAAGGTCGTACTGCTCAATCTGGGCCATTTCAAGCGCTTCCGTTCCATTGTCGATAAGATCAACGTAATAGCCATCAATCTCAAGTCCTTCTCCAATGGACGTAAGAAGTTCACGCTCGTCTTCTACCACAAGGATCTTCAAATCTTCCCTCCACGCACGCATTATTTGTGCCACAGCTTTACTGCGGCTTACCACAGCCGGCTCAACCGTGCCACAGCCTTGCCGCGTCTAAGCTCAGCCATACCGCGCAGCCGGCTCAACCGTGCCGCGGCTGACAAATCGTTCCCAAACTCTTGGGAGCTTTTAAGGTTGCGCCGTGAGCCGAGAATCCCTCAGGCTCCCGACTCAGGCGCAATCACTAAAGCCTTTCCACATACTAACCGATTACAGAGTGTGCCGCAGGCGTTCCGAGTCGCAAGGCGACACACGTTTCATGGTTACTTACTCTGAGCGAGTGCCTGCTCAACACGCTTCTGCAGCTCGCTGCCATCGAGCTTTTCAGCACCGCCGGTAATGGGATCGCCTACGAGCTTACCGTTCTGGTCGATAACCATTGTCGTGGGGAATGCCGTCAGACCCTCAATGACTTTGCCTCCCTCGCTCTTGGGATCAAGAGCGACATTGCCATACGTTACACCCTGCTTCGTGAGGATATTCTGAGCTTCCTTCTTGGCATCGTCGGTATACGCTGCCTCGGCATTTACGCCCAAAACGTTCACGCCCTTATCCTTGTACTTATCGGCAAGCTCCTGAAGCATCGGCATCTCCTTTATGCAGCCGGCACAACCGTTGAACCAGAACGACAAGACGGTAACCTTGTTCTTCTTGAAGGTCTCGTTGTCGTACGTTTCTCCGGAAGAAATATCGGTTGCCTTAAACGTGGGGAACGTGTCTCCGCCTTTCAGGTGCATCTTAGATGCTGCCTCGGGTGGAACATCGGACGAGCTGGTTTGCTGCTGTTCAGAAGTTGAAGCTGACGGAGCCGCTCCCGAGTCCTTTTTGGCATTTGCATTACAGCCGGCCAGGGCAAATACCATAAGCACTCCCAACACGTACACCAAAGGTTTCATCGCAAACTTCTTCATACTAAATTCCTTTCTAACGTTCTCTTCTTCATGTCCTACATATCTGTAGTACTTCCTGTATATGATTTCCGACCTACTTGGACGGCTCATATCTTTACTTGTGCCGTACGGCCTTCGCTGTGGTCTTTGCTGTCATATCCGCCGCAGTCTTCGTATTCATTGCAGCCTTCGTGCCCGCCGCAGTCTTTGCCTTTGCAACCTTTTCCGACTTTGCAATCTCGCGATTGATCAGCATGAGCTTGGAATCGATTGCGTGCACCGGGCAAGCCTTGATGCATTCTCCGCACCGGATACATTCAAGCGAAGCGTTGTTTTTGGTAATATCCACATCCATCTTGCAGGTACGAGCACACTTTCCACACTTGATGCAGGCGTCTTTATCAACGCGATACTGCAAAATGGAAATTCGATTGAACAGTGAATAAAAGGCTCCCAGCGGGCAGATCCACTTGCAGAACGGACGATAAAACATGATGCTCAAAAGCACGATTGTTGCCAAAATACTGAATTTCATCGTAAACAGTGTGCCAAGCGCCGCTTTGATACTCGAATCCGCAAGCGAGAGAGGAATTGCTCCCTCAAGTATGCCTTGCGGGCATACGTACTTGCAAAAATAAGGATCTCCCATGCCCACGGCATTTTGCAGCAATGCCGGAAGCGCCCAAACCATCACGATCAAAATGCCATATTTCACATACCGCAGCCATTTGAGCTTTTTGGTGCTGAATTTCTTGGGAAACGGAATCTTGTTGAGCAAATCCTGTACCCAGCCAAACGGACAAAGAAAACCGCAGACAAACCTGCCCAGCAAGGTTCCGATCAAAATCAAAATGCCGGTAATGTAATACGAAAAGCTAAACTTTGAGGATCCCACGACCGCCTGAAACGCTCCGATGGGGCAGGCGCCCGTTGCCGCGGGGCAGGAATAACAATTCAGTCCTGGTACGCAAACCGACTTTGCCGAGCCGGTGTAGATGGTTCCTTTTATAAAATTGGGAATGTGAGGGTTGGTAAGGAAGGCCGCGCACGCCTGTACAACCCCTCTTCTGCTGACAAACCCCCATACGCGCTTACCGAGGGCCCGCGCTCCCGTACATACCTTATTCACGGACGCACCTACCCAATACCCACACACTCAAGGCAAATTCTTACCGCTTTTGTGAAAACGGTCTGAACTTCACCTCGAGAAGCTCCGTACACCACGAATATGCCACCCAAAACCAAAAACATGATTGGTATGAATCGAAAGCGACAATTTCTGACACACGCAAGTTTTGATTTCATACGCTCTCCCTTCTCCTGTGATAACCAGTACAACAGAAGGGGTGTTAAATCATTGTTAAGTAACCGAAAAAACTTTGATATACAAAGCGAGAAGGACTTAAAAATTCAAGTCCTTCTCGTCAAAACTGTCCGTATGTCTTTATCTGTGCAAGTAATACGCTTACTTTACCCCTGCCTTTTCTTTGGCACGCTCAATGGCAGCGAGCTGTTCATCGGAAAGATGAATGGCTCCTGCGCCGTGGTCGCCTCCACAACCTGAGCGATCCGCACCTTCGTTCACGATTGAATCCATGCCATAGCGATCGCGGCCTGTGTATGGCATAGTTGCCTCATGAGTCACCGGATCAAACTCGTTTTCAAGCCTGAAATCGGCAGAACCGGAAGCGGTGCCCAAAGAAATTCCGTTTTTGTAATTCTCTTTGGCAACCGAAATCATAAGTTTGATGCGGTTGAGCTGGTTGACCTCGGATGCGCCGGGGTCATAGTCAACGGCCACGATGTTGCTCTCGGGGTGCATTTGTCGCAGGCGTTTGATAACAGCCTTTCCGACCACGTGGTTCGGCAGACATGCAAAGGGCTGCGCGCATACGATATTGGGCGTGCCGGTATCGATAAGATCGCACATCTCGGCTGTGAGCAGCCAACCCTCGCCCATGGTATTGCAGAGGGAGAGAATCTGCTCGGCCTTCTTGGCCAACTCAAAGATGTCGGGATACGGCTCAAAACGATCGCTCTTTTCCAGCATCGTATTGATGGGACCGCGGAGTCCTTGGACCAGCTTGATGCCGGCCATATGCGAGATGCGGCTCTTAAGCTTGGTACCGAGTTCCTTGTTTGTGTTAATGGCGTTGGTCATGCCAAACAGGAAGAAATCCACGAGCCCCGGTACATTGGCCTCGCATCCTTCTGCCTCAATGACCTTGACCAGCTCGTTGTTGGCGGTCGGGTGAAATTTGACCAGAATCTCGCCTACCACGCCTACGCGCGGCTTTTCTCGATCGTGCGTAAGCGGAAGCGCATCAAAGGCGTCCACGGTATGTTGGCACATCTTGTAGAAACCTTTGCGGTTAATGGTGCAAATGCGTGAACGTGCATCGGCCATAAGCTGGTCATAAAGCTCGTTTGCCGACCCTGCCACGGCCTCATACGGGCGCACGCGATACAAAAGCTGCATGATGAGGTCGCCATATAAAAGACCGTACACGGCACGGATCAAAAGTTCAGGCTTGAAAAGTCTGAAGCCGGGATTATCTTCATCAAGGCCTGAGGCCGCGGAGACGGAAATGACGGGGACCTCCGGATGGCCGGCGTCCTTCAGCGCCTTGCGGATGAGCGCGATGTAGTTTGTTGCTCGGCAGCCACCGCCCGTTTGGGAAATCAGCACGGCCGTATGCGTCAAATCGTATGTGCCCGAAAGCACCGCCTCCATAATCTGACCGGTAACCAAGATTGACGGATAGCAGATGTCGTTGTTGACATAGCGCAGACCCGTGTCAACGGCGCCCTGGTCAACCGAGGGCAGCAGCACCACGTTATATCCCGCGCCCCTGAGCAGCTCCTCCACCAGCTCAAAGTGAATCGGCGCCATCTGCGGAGCCAGAATGGTATAGCCTTCCTCCTGCATTTCTTTGGTATAGCGCACCTTCTCATATGCAGCGCTCTTTGCGTCGCGATACACCGGTATTCGCCTGCGGCTCCGTCCGTCAAAAACAGTGGCAACACCGGTCGTGTCCTCGGAGACACTCCGGCGAGAAGAACCCGTGTCCCGCAGCTTTTCCAGAGAACCGTCGGCCATGCGCACACCGACGGGCGCAACCTCTTCGATCTCCCCCGCCGCTGTGGCGCGTTCAAGTTCCGCTCGCTGCTCTTTCAGAGCAGCCATGAGCGAGCGGATGCGGATACGCGCCGCGCCAAGATTGGAGACCTGATCAACCTTGAGCATGGTGTAAATCTTGCCGGAAGCCTCCAGAATCTCCTGGACCTGATCGGTGGTCAGTGCGTCAAGACCGCAGCCGAAGGAGAAGGGCTGGATGAGGTCAAGATCGTTGCGGGATGCCACAAAGCGAGCCGCACGGTACAGACGTGAGTGGAACATCCACTGGTCAACCACGCGAATCGGGCGCTCCGGCAACATTTTGTGCGCCACCGAGTCCTCGGTAAGCACGGCAAACCCAAACGAGTGCACGAGTTCGGGAATGGCATGGTTTATCTCGGGATCGTTGTGGTACGGACGACCCGCAAGCACGATGCCGTGCGCGTCATGCGCTTCAATCCACGCAAGGGCCTCGTCACCGGCGCGGTGCATGGCGTCCTTGAATTCAATGTCAGCCTGCCATGCCGCATCAACCGCCGCATCAATTTCGGCGCGCGTAATGTGATCTCCGCAAAAACGTCCCTTGCCGGCCGCTGCGTCCTTCTCGCGCTGTTCGGAAACAAGCTCGTATAAACGACGCTTGAGCTCAGACTTTTTATCGTAGGGAATAAAGGGTGCCAGGTATTCGACATTCGGCGCGGACAGCTCGTCTACATTGAGGCCGAGTGCCTGCGGATAACTCATGACAATCGGGCAGTTGTAATGATTGGTCGCAGACTCGTCTTCCTTGCGCTCCCAGCGAATACAGGGCATCCAGATGAAATCAGGGTCTTTTTCCAACAGGTTCATGATATGCCCGTGAGAAAGCTTGGCCGGATAGCACGCCGATTCCGACGGCATGGACTCAATGCCTTTGTCGTACGTCTTCGCGGTGGTCTGGTCCGACAAAATGACCGAGAAGCCCAGCCGAGTAAAGAACGTATGCCAGAACGGGTAATTCTCGTACATGTTGAGCGCACGAGGAATGCCAACGGTGCCGCGCGGAGCCGTCTCCTTTGGTAGCGATTCACGATCGAAGAGCAGCTTGTTTTTGAACGCAAAGAGGTTGGGGGCCTCGTTTTTCTTGCCGCGTTTCCTGCCCGCGCCCTTCTCGCAGCGGTTGCCGGTGATAAAGCGATGACCGCCACCAAAATCATTGATCGTCAGAAGGCAGCTATTGGGGCAGATGCGGCAGTGCGTATTGGTGAGCTTAACCTCAAGATTGTCGATTGCCTCTTTGTCCAGAAGCGTGGACACCCCCGTGGTTCCCGCACGATCGCGGGCGAGAAGTGCCGCGCCGTACGCACCCATCGTGCCGGCAATGTCCGGACGGATGACGTCACGACCGGTAAGCAGCTCAAACGCACGCAGCGTTGCATCTGACATAAAGGTGCCGCCCTGTACGATGCAATGATCGCCGATTTCGTTGAAATCGCGGAGTTTAATGACTTTGAACAGGGCGTTTTTGATGACGGAGTAAGAAAGACCGGCAGCCACGTCGCCGATGGTTGCTCCTTCTTTTTGCGCCTGCTTGACGCGGGAGTTCATGAAGACGGTGCAGCGCGATCCAAGGTCAACCGGCATGTGCGCCTTGGTTGCCACCTGCGCAAATTCTCGAACGTCCATCTTCATGGAATCCGCAAAGGATGCGATGAACGAACCGCATCCCGCCGAGCAGGCTTCATTCAGCATGATGTGCTCGATGACACCGTCTTTCACCTGCAAGCACTTCATGTCCTGACCGCCGATGTCAAGAATGAAGTCAACGTCGGGCACGAACGCTTTGGCACCGCGCAGGTGGGCGACTGTCTCAATCTCACCGGAATCCGCGCGGAGTGCTTCAATCAGGATGCCTTCACCGTATCCCGTCGTGGTCACGTGGCCTATGATGCAATCCTTTGGCATGGCGTCGTAGATGGAGTCCATGATCTTGCGAGCGGTGCCGAGGATGTCGCCGTTGTTATTGTCGTACCAGGTATAGAGCAGCTCACCCTTCTCGCCCACAACTGCGGCTTTCATGGTGGTTGAGCCGGCATCTATGCCGATAAACACACGGCCATGGTAGCCGGAGAGATCTCCTTTGGGAACGACTTCTTTGTTGTGCCGCTCCTTAAAGGCTTGATAGTCGGCCTCCGTTGCAAACAGGGGGTCAAGACGGGCGACCTCTGATCCCTGAGCTCCCTTAAGATTATCGAGGGCTCCGATGAGCTCGGTAAGCGTGGTTGAGCGCTCGGTCTCTCCGGCAAGAGCCGCTCCCGTGGCAACAAAGAGGTGGGCGTTCTCGGGCACGATGATATGCTCGTCGTCCAAGTTGAGCGTGATATAGAAACGGCGACGCAGCTCAGAGAGGTACTGCAGGGGGCCACCAAGGAAGGCAACGTATCCGCGGATGGGGTGACCACAGGCAAGGCCGGAGACCGTCTGATTTGCGACGGCCTGGAAAATAGACGCCGCAACATCGGCGGGCGCCGCGCCCTCGTTCAACAGGGGCTGGACATCGGATTTTGCAAACACGCCGCAGCGAGACGCTATCGGGTAAATCTGCTTTGCATCCTTGGCAAGGTCGTTGAGGCCGGTAGCATCTGTTTTAAGCAAGGATGCCATCTGGTCGATAAATGCACCGGTGCCGCCGGCGCACGTACCATTCATGCGCTGCTCGATGCCGTTGTCAAAGTAGATGATCTTTGCGTCCTCGCCGCCAAGCTCAATGGCCACGTCGGTCTTGGGGATAAGGGCCTCAACCGCACGCTTTGACGCGATGACTTCCTGAACAAACTCCAGATCAAGCCATTGGGCAAGCAACATACCGCCCGATCCGGTAATGGCCGCATATAGAGGAGCATCCTTGATAACACGTTGAGCCTTTTCAAAAAGCTCTCGAGCCGTAGCTCGGACGTCAGTGTGGTGGCGCTCGTAGTTGGCATAGAGCAACGTGCCGTTTTCATCAATGATGGAAAGCTTGACGGTGGTGGAGCCAACGTCAATGCCAAGCATAAGGTGGGCATCAGTCAGGTCAACAGGTTGCGCAGGAGCAAGCTCCGCTCCGTTGTGTACGAGCTCGATTTTCTCGTTATTCATTATTACTCTCTCCAAGAACCAACGTTGCTAAAGCAAAACGAGGGATATCCAACTTGATTGGCTTGCCGTAAAGATCGCCCGGCGCCACAAACATAAGTGCGGTCATAAGGCCGGCCATCTGTTCATCGCTTTCCCGCATACCGCCGACAAGCCAACGCACCAAAACACCGACTTCGGCGGAAATGGCAAAAGTCAGGTAGTAGTCAAAGAACGGCCCAACGGCGCGCGGGTTCAAATCGTGAAGGACGCGCTTTGCGATGGCTTCATGAGCCGTCCGCTTAAGACGCTCGGCAAACGCAGGGTCTCCACCCTTGCCGAGGAGCGGCCGCAGATAAAAGCCGCGTTTGCGAATGGCGCCGAGAAGTTCGGCAGAGCCAGGACAGGGCTTATATGAGTCAAGCGCATCTTTCAGTTGCTCAAGATTGACCTCGGAAAGCGCTGACAGATAGGGCATAAGCTCTTGAAGCGCATCTTGTTCAACCCGGTCCACCAGATTGGGGATGTCTTTAAAATGGGAGTAGAACGTACGGCGCGTCACTCCCGCACGGTCGGTAACGGCCGTAACGGTCACTTGAGAAAGATCGCCGACTGCGTCAATCTCTTCCGCAAGCGCGCGTCTGAGTGCAAGTCGTGTTCGCATGGAGCGGCGATCAAGCTGCAAGAGCGTCGCCGGGCGAACGACTTCCAATTCCATAGGCTGCGTCATGCCGGACTGCATCATACCGGACTGTGTCATACGTACCTTTCACTCGTTATTTCACACGGTGAGCATTATTGCACACTCTGAGAAATATTGCATGCGGAGACCGAAAATTTGAATAAATTCTTTCACCTAAAATCAGAAAATTTGAAAGTCAGTTTTAATAATTTATCAGCACTTTTTGAAATATCATTATGTAACTAAACAAAACTATTTGCATAACAGGTAGTTTTTATGTTTCGCGTGTTGCTCGCGCTCAACAGGCTAAAGCCTTGAAGTAGAACAACTGCCTGCGGATTTGCAGACAGCGTTGATCCGTAATTTCAACAGCCACAGCAAGGTTACAACAAAGTAAAGCGAGAAGGTCTTACGAGCATGCTCATACTGCCTAGTGCTGCCGGAAATGCGTCAAGTATGGCTTAGACTGCCATACTTACTGCAAGTTTGGCATATTTGAACCATACTTGCAGCAAGTTTGGCAGCTATAACCATACTTGCAGCAAGTTTGGCAGCGCTGTTCCGGCAGCACCAACTTGGCGCATTTTTGGCAGCACTATTATGATGGCCCAACTTGGCGCATTTTTGGCAGCACTGTCTTGCCAGTATTAAAGTAATCAAAGAGCCTCAGATATCTCACACAAAAATCAAAAAATAGCATGTTCCATCTTAGGAGCATGCTATTTTTCTCTAGCAATTCTTTGTTTTACTTACCTATCCATCACTACTCGTTATCGCCACCCGTTGCCTTGGTTGCCGAAAGCGATTCTCCGGCATCCGACGCATCCGGCCATACCCAATCGGTAAACGCCGGATGATCGTAGCCCTTCTCGACAGCAAAGTTAAACGCATCGGTACGGAACTGCTCCCACTCAACAATCTGCTCGGACCACTTGTCCGCATCAATCATGCGCAATGCATCGGCTGCCAGCGCCCAGCGATCCATATGGTTCAGACGGAGCATGTCATACGGCGTAGTCGTCGAACCCTGCTCCTCATATCCGTGAACCTTGAAGTTGTCGTGGTTCGGACGGTTCCAAATCAGACGGTGAATGGTGCCTGCATACGCATGGAACGCAAAGAGGACAGGCTTATCTGCCGAGAAGAGCTTGGTGAACTCCTCATCGGAAAGCGCTTGGTCGTTCTCCTCCGCATTCTGGATCTTGAGAAGTTCAAGCACATTGACAAAGCGAGCCTTAATGCCCAGCTTGCTCAGCATATCAAGGGCTGCAAGGAGCTCCATGGTAGGTACGTCGCCGCAGGATGCAAGGACGATATCGTAGTCCTCGCCTTCAGACACGTTGGAAGCCCATTTCCACTCAACGGCTCCATGCTTGAGTTCTTCTCGCGCCTCATCAAGGGTAACCCATGTTGGCGCAGGCTGCTTGCCTGCGAAAATAGCGTTGATGCAGTTAGTGGAGGTGTAAGCTTTCTCGCCCACGGCCAGCAAAAGGTTGGCATCGGCCGGATAATAGATGTTTACCACGTGATCGTTGTTGTAGCACTTGTTGAGCAAAACATCGACAAAGCCCGGATCCTGGTGAGAGAAGCCATTGTGGTCCTGTCGCCACACGTGGCTAGAAAGCAATACATTGACGGCCGAGATGGGCTTGCGCCAAGGGATATGGCGGACCGTTGCCTCAAGCCACTTTGCGTGCTGGTTGATCATGGAGTCCACAATGTGCACGAACGACTCGTAGCTGGACCAGATACCATAACGGCCGGTCAGCACGTAGCCCTCAAGCAAGCCTTCGCATTGATGCTCGGAAAGCTGCTCGATGACGTTGCCTACGGGCGAAATGTGCTCGTCATTTTCAAAGTCATCGTTAAAGCCACCAAACCACTGCTTGTCTGTTACTTGGAAAGAGGGTTGCAGGCGGTTGGATGCCGTCTCGTCCGGACCGAAAATTCGGAAGTCGGAACGGTTCTTGTTGATAAGATCGGCCGTGTACTCACCAAGTACGCGGGTTGCCTCGGTAGCTCCAAAGCCGTGGCCCTTCTCGCCCACGGGGATCTCATACTCACGGGCGTCTGGTAGGTCAAGCGGCTGACGAAGAAGGCCGCCATTGGCGTTGGGATTAGCGCCCAGGCGAAGCTCACCGGCGGGCATGAAGGACGTAACCTCAGGACGAATGGCACCGTTCTCATCAAAGAGCTGCTCGGGTCTGTACGACTCAAGCCAATCGCGCAGAATCTGGAAGTGAGCCTCGGTATCACGGGCAGACGCCAGAGGCACCTGGTGTGCACGCCATGAGCCCTCGGTCTTCTTGCCGTCAATATAGGGCGGGCACGTCCAACCCTTGGGCGTACGGAAAATAATCATCGGGTAGTACGGGCGGGACGCATCACCTGCAGCAGCGCGACTCTTGATGGAGCAGATCTCGTCAAAGACCGCCTCGAAAAGTGCGGCAAAGCGGCGATGGATGGATGCATGATCCTCGTTATCGAACCCGGCAACAAAGGTATAGGGATGATATCCCATACCGCGGAAAAACTCGTCACGCTCTCCGTCGGAAATGCGCGAAAGAATGGTTGGATTGGCAATCTTATAACCGTTCAGATGAAGAATCGGCAGCACAATACCATCGGTAAGCGGATCCATGAACTTGTTCGTCTGCCAGCTGGTGGCAAGAGGACCGGTCTCAGACTCGCCGTCACCCACTACGGCAACGGCCAAAAGTGACGGATTGTCAAGAACCGCACCATAGGCATGGGACAGCGTATAGCCGAGCTCGCCGCCTTCATGGATGGATCCGGGAGTTTCAGGAGCATAGTGAGAAGGAATGCCGCCGGGGTAAGAGAAACGGCGGAAGAACTTCTGGAGACCCGCCTCATCGTTGGTGATAAACGGATAGGTTTCGCGGTACGTGCCGTCAAGCAGCGACTGGGCTGTGCCGGCCGGTCCGCCATGACCGGGTCCCATAAGAAAAATGGTGTTCTGATTGTGATCGCGGATAAAGCGATTGACATGGCCAAACAGGAAATTCAAGCCAGGTGTCGTTCCCCAGTGTCCTACCAGTCTATGCTTAACGTCCTCCCGGTTAAATCCTTCCTTCATAAGAGGGTTGCTGCGCAGATAAATCTGGCCAATGGAAAGATAGTTTGCCGTGCGCCAGTACTTATCGACACCGGAAAGTTCATCCTCAGAGACAGGTTGATTGAGCCTTTGCCAAGGTGTTCCGATAACAGGCTGAGCCATTATTCCTCCTTTACGTAGTGTTTGCATAACGCAACACAAACGCTCCTCTTTTATGTTCTTCTCTCAGTGTAAGTGGTAAAGCGTTTTATCATTTTGAGAATTCTCGTTTACTTAAGAATTCTTTGCCTGATTTCAAAGTTTTCGCCACGCCGGAAGGTATGTTTCATTTGCCGCATACTTTATATATCCATCTATCTGTCAGTTTTTATAATGTATCGAAATCTCATGAAGAAAAGGCTTGCTTTCCAAGCTGCGTCATATCATCTATACTTGAGTTACCGGAGTTGCCTGTTGCAGATCGGGCAGCTTCATCGATTTGAGAAGCCGTTAGTGGTCGCTAACGGCTCTCTTTATGATCGCAGTTACTGTCGTGTCTTTCGGACAAATACTTTACTGTTTCTGCAGCTAAAGTTACCAGCTTTGCTGCTAGCTCCAAAAGCAAAAAGAGTATTTCCATGGACTTCACCTCCTTCCTCAGGAGATGCCGCCGGCACAGGCTTACTCCGATAACCACTTTGAGCGTACCAAAGTAATTTGACCGTTGTTTGACCGCTTAACGTAGCGGGTTTTCATCAAAAACGGCACCTCTTTGGTAAGAGATGCCGTTCATATCGATGCAAATTTCACAGCCCAGAATCGTGCCCAATATCAAATTTATCCCAGCTTCTCCACACCGTCGCGAGAAACACGAGCAAAGAAGAGAGGTTCACGTGAAGGCTGCTCGGATCCAAACGAAAGTGCTTCGCGGAAAATACGCTCACCGTCGTCCAAGCGCTTCTCGTCGGAAGTCAGAAGCGTTGCAAGCACTTCTCCCTTCTCGACATAATCCCCGGTCTTGCGCTCAAGGATAATACCGGCTGCCATATCAATGGAATCGCCCTTTTTCTCACGGCCGGCACCAAGTGCTACGGATGCGATGCCTACGCGCTCGGCATTCATGGCACTCATATACCCGGACTCTTCCGCCAAAACCTCACGACGGAACGGAGCCACATCAAACTTTGAAGTATCCCAGATAACCGCGGCATCTCCGCCCTGGGCAGCGACCATGTCTGCAAGCTTTGCCAAACCCTCACCGTTAGCAATCTGGCCGCGAGCCAGATCCCGGCATTCCTCAACGCTTCCCTTACCTGCAAGATTCAGCATATTGGCTGCAAGCTCAACACAAACGGCGGTCAAATCCTCAGGACCTTCGCCTCGAAGCGTGGCCACCGCTTCGGAAACCTCCAGTGCATTACCAATATTTTTGCCCAGCGGTCGATCCATGCCGGTAATTAAAGCGGCAGTTGTACGACCTACATGCTCGCCGATGGAAACCATGGCCTGAGCAAGCTCGACAGCCGAATCCACTGTCTTCATGAAGGCACCGGAACCGCATTTAACATCCAGAAGAATGCAATTTGAACCTGAGGCAATTTTCTTCGACATGATGGATGATGCAATGAGAGGCACACTGTCAACCGTGGCGGTTACGTCACGCAGTGCATACAGTTTTTTGTCCGCCGGTACCAGATTGCCTGTTTGTCCGGCCACCGCAACGCCAATCTCGTCTACCTGTTTGAAGAAATCAGGTTCGGAAATCTCAACGGAAAGCCCGGGAATGGACTCAAGTTTGTCCAGCGTGCCGCCCGTATGGCCCAAACCGCGACCACTCATCTTGGCAACTTTTACGCCAAGCGATGCCACGATCGGGGCAACAACCAGCGTGGTCTTATCGCCAACACCGCCGGTTGAGTGCTTATCGACTTTGATGCCGGAAATAGCCGAGAGATCCATCATATCGCCCGACTCGGCCATGGCCATGGTAAGCTTGGCGGTCTCACGCGGCGTCATGCCCTCATAAAAGATGGCCATTGCCAGCGCGGATGCCTGATAGTCGGGAATCTCACCGGAGACATACCCGGAGATGAAAAAATCAATCTCTTCATCGGTAAGCTCGCCGCCGTCACGTTTCTTCTCAATTACATCGTACATGCGCATAAGATGTGTCCTTTCCTACCAACGACACCCACCAGTGGGTGCGTCCACCAGTGGGTGTGTTCACTTGTACCTACATGTGTTAATGGCCGCACTTACCGCTTGAAGCGTCTCCACGCTCAACGAAGTCGCCGCCCGACTTACCCGAAGGACCGCTTTCTCCTAAATCTTCAGGACCAAACCCCATGGGCAAAATCTCACGGAGCAAAAACTCGCGTGGCTTTGAGCCAACCCGACCCAAAATCACCCGGAACGTATCGGGGTCACACCACTCACGAATTACCTGACGGCACACACCGCACGGCGTGCACCACTCACTCACCGGACGTCCTTCAGGCCCACCAACCACGGCAATCGCAGAGAAATTTCTATGGCCCTCAAAAACGGCTCGGAAAAACGCGGTTCTTTCGGCGCAGTTTGTCGGTGTGTATGCGGCATTTTCAAGGTTTGCGCCACCATAGACGGAGCCGTCGGCACAGAGCAGAGCGGCTCCCACTGCAAAATGAGAATACGGCACATAGGCCTTCTCGCGAGCTTTCACTGCAAGCTCTACGAGAACCTGAGCCTCCGGCATCTCATTAAACGTAAAATCAGCAGCCATCTTATCGGCTTCCCTTAACATACGGAACGCCGTCAGCCTTTGGAGCTACCGACCGGCCCACAAAGAGTATGAGCGTGATGATCGTAATGATGTACGGAAGCATCGAGATGATCTCGGACGGAATGGGCGTAGCTCCTCCTCCCAGAAGAATAGCCAGCTCCTGCGTAAAGCCAAAGAGCAGACATGCGCCGTAAGCTCCCTGCGGCTTCCACTTACCAAAGATGACCGCAGCAAGCGCGATAAAGCCCTGGCCGGAAATGGCCGTCTGTGTGTACTGGGAAATAATTGCCAGCGTTACGGATGCTCCACCAAAACCGGCAAGAATACCGGAGATGATTACGCAGACGTAGCGTGTGCGACGAACGCCAATGCCAAGCGTCTCGGACGCATGAGGATGCTCGCCAACGGAGCGAATACGCAGGCCCCATTTGGTGCGATACAGCACAAACCATACGACAGCCGAGGTAATAAGCGCGAGAAGTACCGTAATGTCCACATTCAAAGCCGAGAAGAGCGTGTCATTAAAGGCACCGTTGCCAAACAACTTGGGAAGCGTATTTACGGCCGGCGTTTGCTTTGCGCCCTCAAACAGATGGCCGCAGGCAAACAGTGCGATACCGGGAGCCAACAGGTTGATGGCAACGCCGGAAACCGTCTGGTCCGCGTTAAAGGTAATAGAGGCAATCGCATGCAAAAGAGCAACCAAACCACCGGCAATACCTGCACAGAGGAGACCTACCCACGGACTTCCCGTAAGGTAGCTGCCGGCAACACCGGCAAAGGCACCAACGTTCATCATGCCTTCGATACCAATGTTCACGACACCCGAACGCTCGGAAAGAACTCCACCTAACGCACCGAATACCAGCGGAGTAGAGTACATAAGCGTACCGCCAACCAGCAGCACGAGGATCTTAATTAAAGCAGTCATATCCATCTCTACTTCGCCTCCTTCCCCTGAGCCGAATCATTGGTCGTTGCGTCAGCTCCAAAGGTTCCTTCGGCAAGCTTTGCCTGTTTAGCACGGCGACGGTCGAGATATTCGGCAAGCATCGGAATGACACCGCCAAGCGCCATAAAGAAGACGATGGTGCCGATGATGATACTGATAATTTCGGACGGAGCACCCACAACCTGCTGTACCGACTGTCCTCCGTACAAAAGACCCGCAAAGAGCAGGGATGCAGGAATGCAGCCAACCGGTGAGCAACCTGCAATAAACGCAACGGACAAGCCATTAAAGCCGTAATTTTCAAATGCCGCAAGCACTGAAATGCTATGCGGGTTCAGGCCCGTGATATTCAGAGCACCCGCAACACCACACAGCGCTCCGGAGATGGCCATACAAAGTACCAAATTGCGCTTAACGTTGATACCGGTAAACTGAGCAGCATCGCGGTTAAAGCCAACGGCGCGCATCTCATAGCCCACTTTTGTGCGCATAAGCAGCCATCCGATAAAAATAGCTGCGATTATGGCGACGATAATGCCAACGTTGGCGTCGGTTCGCGCAATGGCATCTCCCACTATCGGAATGTCTTTAAGAGCCGCAAGACCGTCTGGGCTCGATTTCATATCCGTAAAGAGCATCGTGTAGCCGGATGAGTTAATGGGAAGTGATTTGGTGGAATTGGCCTTATGGAATGCCTCTGAGTTCACCACAAAGTTGTTGAAGTAAAGACTAATCCAGTTAAGCATGATGCTGGTAATAACCTCATGAATACCAAATTTAGCTTTCAACCAGCCCACAAGTGCGCCTGCAGCAGCTCCTGCAAGCATACCAACCAAAAGTACTACGGGAATCTGTAATACCGGCGGAAGGTCGAGAAGAATGCCCACGATCGTGGCAAAAACGGTACCAAAGACATATTGACCCTCGGCGCCGATATTAAACAGACCTACGCGAAATGCAAAGGCGACGGCTACACCGGTAAAGAGCAGCGGAGTTGCCTTGATGATAACGTTTGCGATGTACTTTGGCTTACCGATCATTCCGTCGATAAGCGCACCAAAAGCTTCAACCGGATCATAGCCTGCAGACGCAAGAACAATGGTCGCCACAAAGAAGCCAAATAAAATAGCCACAATTGCTGAGGTAATAGGCTTCCTCATTATTTTGGTGAGAGTAGTCACTCTGCACCACCTCCCGCCATGAGGAGGCCTGCCTGCTCCTCAGTGATAGCACCTTGCTCAAACTCTCCGACAATCTGACCCGCATAAATAACGGCAATGCGATCCGACACATCCATAACCTCATCAAGTTCAAGCGAGATGAGCAAAATGGCTGCACCACGGTCACGCTCACGAATAAGCGCTTTATGAACGAACTCGATGGCGCCCACGTCAAGACCTCGTGTTGGCTGAATGGCAATGAGTACATCAGGTTCACCGGACACTTCACGCGCAATAATAACTTTCTGCTGATTGCCTCCGGAAAGACCTCCTGCAGCGTGATCAAAACAACCTGCCGGCCTAATGTCAAACTCTTCAACAAGCTCTTTGGCAAACTCATTCACCTTGGAATAATCCAAAGAAATTCCTTTGCCAAACCGCTCTTCGCCATGGCGTTCAAGCACCGTATTTTCGGCTACCGAGAAGGGCAACACCAAGCCCCAGCGTTGACGATCCGAAGGGATTGTTGCTACCGAATGGTTAATAACATTGCGCGGCGTTGTGGCCTGTATTTCTTCGCCGCGGATGGCAATGGTACCCGACTCGGGTTTCACCAGAGCGTTTATGGCATCGGCAAGCTCACGCTGACCGTTGCCGTCAATACCGGCAAGACCCACAATCTCACCGGCGCGAACTTCCAAATTAAGGCCGTTGACCTGCTCGATACCACGTTCATCCTTTACGTGAAGATCACGGATGGAAAGCAGTACCTCTCCCGGCTTTGCGGACTTCTTGTCAACGTGCAAATTAACATTGCGGCCAACCATCTTATTCGCCAGTTCCGTTTCATTGGTCTTTGAAACGTCAACGGTGCCCATGTATTTACCGCGACGAATAATGGTGCACTCATCAGCCGAAGACATAATCTCTTTCAGCTTGTGCGTAATAATAATGATGGTTTTGCCTTTGCTCACCAAATCTCGCATGATCTGAATGAGTTTCTCAATCTCTTGCGGAGTCAGCACCGCGGTTGGCTCATCAAGAATCAGCGTGTCGGCACCACGGTAGAGCGCTTTTAGAATCTCAACACGCTGCTGCATACCAACCGTAATGTCTTCGATCTTTGCATCCGGATCAACGTCAAAACCGTACTCGTTAACGATCTCGAGGACCTTCTCACGCGCCTTCTTTGGATCAAGAACTCCCGCGAATGACGTGACCTCATCGCCAAGTACGATATTCTCGGTTACCGTAAAGTTATCAACCAGCATAAAGTGCTGGTGAACCATGCCAATACCCTGTGCAATGGCATCATTTGGATTTGAGATGTCTACATGCTTGCCATTGAGGAAGACTTCTCCCTCGTCCGCAGAATAGAGGCCGTAGAGCACGTTCATCAAGGTACTCTTACCTGCGCCGTTTTCACCCAGGATGGCATGGACGGATTGTTTGCGTACATCCAAGTCAACGCCATCAAGCGCCTTGAACGTGCCAAACACTTTCGTAATGCCATGCATTTGGACGGCATATTCCGAGTTAGCTTCCACGAGCCACCTCCTTTTCCCTCACGCTTTACCACCAAGGGACCCAAAAGGGCCCCTTGGCTGTAAAACCATTCACTACACGAAGTGAGAAGCCGTAAGCCTTAGGTGCCTCTCACCACATACTTACTCGCCTTATGCGAGGCTCTTCTCGTACTTTGCAAGATCGTCCTTATTGGCAGGAGGCACAATTGAGCCGGCCTTGATCTTGTCGGCTGCTTCCATGGCACCCTTGTAGACCTCGTCGCCCATGAGCTTGTGGTCCTCAGGAATACCGACAGCGTCATCAGT
The DNA here is from genome assembly GCA_024691995.1 of Atopobiaceae bacterium. Lineage (GTDB taxonomy): Bacteria > Actinomycetota > Coriobacteriia > Coriobacteriales > Atopobiaceae > Lancefieldella. The sequence goes on from JAILNA010000007.1 coordinate 139,404, forward strand.
AAAGCCCAGCTCAACGGTCTTGCCGCCCTTGTCTCCGTCTTTCAGAATCTTCTTGGAGACGTCAACAACGGCCACGTTAACCTTCTTAAGTGCAGAGGTAAGAACGTTCTCGGGTGCCAGGTACGCCTGATCCTTATCGACGCCAATGGCAAACTTGCCTGCATCCTTAGCGGCCTCGATAACACCGGTGCCAACACCGCCGGCAGCGTGGAAGACAACGTCGCAGCCGTCGGAGAACATCTTTGCGGCGATGGACTTGCCCTTTGCCGCATCGGTGAAGGAGTCGGCATACTGGGACTGAATCTCAACGTTCAGGCTCTGCTCTTTGTTTGCAAAGAGAACACCGGCCCTGTAGCCATACTCAAACTGGTCGATGATGGCAGAGGTTATACCGCCAACGAAGCCGACCTTACCTGTTTTGGTAGTACGAGCTGCAATGTAACCAACGAGGAACGAAGGCTCCTGAGCGCGGAAGGTAACGCCCGTAAGGTTGGAAATTGAGCTGTCGTCATTACCGTTGTCGATAATGGCAAACTGAACGTCGGAGTTCTTCTTTGCAGCCTCAACAATAGCGTCTGCCATAGCAAAGCCTACACCCCAAACAAGCTGAGACTTATCGTCAACAGCCTTGTCAAGGTTGGTAGCATAGTCAGACTCCTGCTTTGACTCAAGATAGCTGACGTCCCAACCCTCTTCTTTCTGAAGCTGCTGCATACCTTCCCATGCAAGCTGGTTGAATGACTGGTCATTGACACCACCGGTATCGGTAACCATCTCAAGCTTTGCCTTGGTCGTAGCCTTGCTGTCGTCGCCTGCGTCCTTCTTGGTGTCGTCTTTCTTTGAGCCGCCGCAAGCCGTAAGACCTGCAAGAACAGCCATTGCACCGGCACCGGCAGCACCAGCGACAAAGCCACGACGTGAAACAGAATTGCTCATCGGACTCTCCTTACCTTTGTCCATCCCCGCATGTGCCGGGATCTCTTAAAGGGGACCATTTCCCCTTTACTATCACCTGAGAAGTTGCCTTAAAAGCATCCTTCACATGGTTTAAACTACACGGCGAGAAGCACCTTTTCCTCAAATACCTTGGGACATACGGTGATTCTCGTTGAAAACTTACTGCGATTCAGGAAGGGCAAGCGAAAGCGCCACTTCCATCATCTGTGTAAAGCTTGTCTGACGCTCTTCAGCCGAAAGGGACTCCCCTGCCAGCGGAAGGTCTGATATGGTCAAAAGGCACAGCGCATGCTTTTTTGCATGCACGGCATTGAGATAGAGTGCTGCGGATTCCATCTCAACCGCAAGCACACCCATGGATGCCCAGCGGGAAAGAGCCGTTTCATCCGCGCCGTAGAACGTATCACTGGAAAGAACATTGCCCACGCGCACCGGATATCCGAGTTTCTCTGCACCGCTCACCGCCCGGCAAAGCAAACCGTAATCAGCGATTGGCGCATACGCTCCCGGCAGGTTGAATTGGGCCGCATAGTTTGAATCGGTGCAGGCGCCCATGCCTACCACGATGTCACGCAGCTTAACGCCCTCGGCTAAGCCGCCGGCAGAACCAATGCGAATGATGTTGTCGACATCATAGAAATTGAAGAGTTCGTATGAGTAGATACCGATAGAAGGCATGCCCATACCCGAGCCCATAACGGAAATAGGATGACCCTGATACGTACCGGTGTATCCGAACATATTGCGCACGGTGTTGAACTGCTCAACATTCTCGAGGTACTTCTCGGCAAGCAGTTTTGCGCGAAGTGGATCTCCCGGCATAAGCACGGTCTTTGCAATCTGGCCTTCAACTGCCGCGTTATGCGGGGTAGGAGTTGCAGACATTTAATCCTCCTTCAAGATTTCAGAAACATGCGACGTGCCCACGCCCAGCTGAGGGGCGCCAAGATACGCAAGAACCGTCTCCGCCAGATCGGCAAATGTGGGGAGCGTATGCAGGTTTGCCCCGGCTTTCACACGTGGACCACATATCAGCCATGGCACATATTCACGCGAATGGTCGGTCGAGGGCGTCACGGGATCACAGCCGTGGTCGGCGGTAATCATAAGCAAATCATCCTCGCCAAGACCTGCCATAATCTCAGGTAGCTTCTCGTCAAAATACGAAAGCGCCTTGGCATATCCGTCCACATCATTGCGGTGACCGTAAATCATGTCCGTATCCACCAGATTGGTAAAACACAGACCGTGGAAATCTTTATGCGTTGCCTCAATGGTTTTTTCAATACCCTCGGGATTGCCTGAGGTGAATACGTGATCGGTGGTTCCACGATGCGCAAAAATGTCGTAAATCTTACCGATGGAAAGCACATCAAAGCCGTGATCCTTCAGCTGATCCAACATGGTGGTGCCGGTTGGTTCAAGCGAGAAGTCATGGCGGCGAGAGGTGCGTGCATACGGCCACTCGCCCTCAAACGGACGGGCAATCACGCGAGCAACGCCATGCTTGCCCTGAAGAATCTTGCGCGCAATGCGACAATACTCATAGAGCGTCTCAACGGGGACAACGTCCTCATGAGCGGCAATTTGAAATACGGAATCGGCTGAGGTATAGACGATAAGAGCTCCGGTATCGACCATCTCTTTACCATAGTCTTTTATGACTTCAGTTCCCGAATAGGGCTTATTGCAAAGAACCTTACGGCCGGTCTGCCGCTCAAACTCCTCGATGATTTCTTTTGGAAAACCCTCTGGGTATGTTGGAAAACGCTCAGGTGATATAACACCTGCCATCTCCCAGTGACCTACCGTTGTGTCTTTTCCTGCCGAGCGCTCTTGCATACGCGCAAACGCACCGGTGGGATGCTCGATAGGAGCTAAATTTGTCTTATACACCGAATCAAGCGCGCCATCAATATTCAGAAGACCAAGCTCTGTCATATGAGGGATATGCAAACAAGGACTTGTGCCGCAGGCGCACAGCGTATTGCTGCCTTCATCTCCATATGCAGAAGCGTCGGGCTCTTCTCCAATACCAAAACTATCAAGTACAACGACAAACACACGTTTTGCCATAGATACCTCCTGTTCTGCAGGTTCCTTCTTGGACAAATCAAAAAGCAACCGCACAAATGTACAAGACTATATTTTATTACACTCTTTTTTCTCTCAGGCTCAGACATGCTTGGTTTACCGGTCACCGTTTAATTAATTCTGCAAACGGTAGTAAGCAATTGCTTACTACCGAAATAGAAATCAACAACACGCTCGCACCGAAGATTCTCAAGATAAAAGAAGGGAGAATCGCTATTTGTCTTAATTTTTCTATATAAAAACCGGCATTCTTGCAGTACACTAAATCATGTAGATTTTGTTCAGACTAGAAGAAAGCGATATCATAGTATGCTTACAGAAAGAGAACAGCAGATCTTCAACTGGATCAAAGAGCAGCCTTCCATTACCCAGAAAGAAATTGCCGAACGAGCAGGTATTTCTCGCTCATCAGTATCCGTACACATCAGCAATCTCACCAGTAAGGGAGCCGTCCTTGGACGTCGCTATATCTTGTGCGACGCTCCCTATGTCATGGTAATCGGTGCCGCCAATATGGATATTGCCGGAAGTCCCGATGGAAAACTCATCGCTTCCGACTCAAACCCCGGTGCGGTACGTATGTCTGCCGGTGGCGTTGGTAGAAACATTGCTCACAACCTTGCCCTTCTCGGCAGTAAGGTACGTCTTCTTACCGCATTCGGACAAGACGCAAACGCTCAGGAACTTAAAGACGGCTGCTGTGCCGTTCATGTTGACATTGATCCTTCAATGACCATTCCCGGTGAGCCCACATCTACGTACCTCTTTATCATGAATGAGCATGGCGAGATGCAGCTTGCGATTGCCGATATGGACATCTATAGATACCTCACGCCTGAGCGCATGGAAGAGCGCATGGATCTTATCGACCATGCCGCCGCGGTTGTAATTGACACAAACCTGCCTCAGGAAACGCTCCGCTATCTCGCTGATCACGTCAGCGCTCCTATCATCTGCGATCCCGTCTCCACTACAAAGGCCAAGAAAATCCGTCACCTGATTGGTCGTTTCCATACGCTGAAGCCCAACCGTCTTGAGGCTGAATTGCTCTCCGGAATCACCATCCACGATGACGCATCCCTTGAGCGCGCAGCCAAAGAGCTGCTCGAAACAGGCCTTAAGCGCGTCTTTATTTCTCTCGGCTCTGACGGGCTTTACTGCGCCGACGAAAACGAAGCCTTTAAGCTTCCTCTCCACGAGACAAAGGTTGTCAACATGACCGGAGCCGGAGATGCCATGGTTGCCGGAATTGCATGGGCATTCACCAAAAAAGCCTCGCTTAAGCGCACGGGTTGCATTGGCCTGGCCGCAGCTGAAATCGCAACGGAGAGCGCCTCTACCATCAATTCGGCACTCACCGGTTCTGCCGTACTGCACCGCATCAAGAATTAAGCCGATGGGATGGATATGCCAAAAATGAATGAAACCATGAATGAATTTCTCGAGATTTCTCCTGAGGTAGCCGAGGCGCTTGCTGCCCATAAGCCAGTCGTCGCACTTGAGTCAACCATTATTTCTCACGGAATGCCGTACCCGCAAAACGTGGAAACCGCACTCAAGGTTGAGCAGATTATTCGCGACAACGGCGCCGTGCCCGCAACAATCGCAATCATCAATGGGCGTCTGCGCGCCGGACTTTCTGCGGATGAGATTGATTATCTGGGCAAGAAGGGTCGCGAGGTTGCCAAGGTAAGCCGTCGCGACTTGCCGGTTATTGTCGCCGAGAAGGGCGACGGAGCAACTACCGTTACCACTACCATGATTATTGCCCATATGGCCGGCATCGATGTTTTTGCCACCGGCGGTGTCGGAGGTGTTCACCGTGGAGCGGAAACAACGATGGACATCTCCGCAGACCTGGAAGAGCTTGCACAGACTCCCGTTATGGTTATCTGCGCCGGTGCAAAATCCATTCTTGATCTTGGATTAACGCTTGAATATCTTGAGACCAAGGGCGTTCCCGTTCTTGGATACCAGACCGATGAACTTCCCGCATTCTATACGCGAAAGAGTGGTTTTAGCGTTGATCGCAGAGTTGACTCGCCGCGTGAGCTGGCTGAGATTTTCCACGTCAAGCGTGAGCTGGGACTTACCGGTGGAATGTTGGTAGGAAATCCCATTCCTGAAGAATATTCGATGGACAAGGCCGTCATTGATGCCGCTATAGAGAAAGCACTTACGGACGCAGTCGTACAGGGTATCCACGGCAAAGAAACAACCCCGTTCCTCTTGGCAAAAGTTGCCGAGATCACCGGCAACGATTCGCTTGAAGCAAACATCCAGCTCGTCTTCAACAATGTTGCCCTTGGTGCAAAGACTGCAGCTGAGCTTTGCAAGCTTAAGCAGGCGTAATAACGGCAAGGATCGATGCGAGAAGATCTGAGATATGGCTCTGCAAAAGTTCTGCATAGCATCCTGTAAAAATACCCACGTATAGGACAAAACACCACCACCCTTGAGGGTGGTGGTGTTTTTTATCTTATCTTAAACCTCAGGTGAAATGGTGGTTTTGACGAAATCTTACTTAGAAGCTACTCAGAAACGATTGCAATGCCACTTGAAACACCAAGGCGATCGGCTCCGGCCTCAACCATTGCAAGCGCCTCGTCTTTGGTGTGAATACCGCCGGCAGCCTTCACCTGACACGCGTTGCCTACGGTCTCGCGCATAAGTTGAACGTCGTGGACGGTTGCGCCGCCTGTGCTAAATCCCGTGCTTGTCTTTACGAATGCAGCGCCGGCTGCAAGGCAATCCTTACAGGCGCGCACGATCTGCTCGTCATTCAAAAGGCAGCACTCAAGAATAACCTTAACGGGAATGGTACCCGCAGCTTCAACAACGGCTTTTATATCAGCTATAACGTAGTCGTCGTCACCGGCAACAAGGTGACCGCCGTTAATGACCATGTCAATCTCGGTTGTCTTGTCTGCAACGGCCTGCCTGGCTTCCGCCACCTTTGCCGCCGTTGAGCAGGCTCCCAAAGGAAAGCCGATGCACGTTGTGATGCCAACGCCGGACCCTTCAAGTTCCTTGTGGGCAAGCGTCGTCCAGCAGCTATTTATTGCCACCGTCTTAAAGTGGTACTCGCGGGCCTCTGCGCAAAGTTTCTTGATGTCCTCAGCCGTTGCATTTTGCTTGAGATTTGTGTGATCGATAAGACCATTGAGCTCCATGTTTCCTCCTGTACGTACGACTTTGATATACACCTTAACCCCATCTTGGTTGGGTCTCGTTGCGTTGCGTCTAGCTGCGCCACACCTCAACGCACTCAGTGACATCACGAAGTCGTATCCTCGTTTTCTCGGCGTATCCAACATAATGCATAAACACTGTGCATTACAAACACAAACATATATTGTACGTCTCGCAGGCAAAAAGCAGCCAACTCTTCGGCGAACGAATCTTTTTGGCCGTTTACGGGAAACGTTTTATATCAAAAAGCCCGGGCCGCACAACGCGACCCGGGCCGGCATCTACATCATTCAAATGAATGAATCTTAGAACTCAACAGGCAGGTCATAGTAGACGCACTTGAGCAGCTGCTCCATCTCTTCCTGCGTAGGCTTACGCGGGTTGGAAAGGGTGCAAGCATCCTCGATAGCAAGACGTGCAACTTCGGGAGCCTTCTCGAAGAACTCCTTCTCATCAATGATAGAGGTCTCGGACTTAGTGCCGCCCTCACCGTAATTCTTGATGCCCTGTGGAACGTCCAAAGAATCGTTGATGTCGCGAATCTTCTGGACCAATGCAGCTACGAGCTCGTCCTCGGTCTCGCCCTCAAGATGCAAAATCTCCTTGGCAATGTAGGCATAACGAGTCTTAGCGCGGGCATCACGAGCGTTGAACTGGATAACCTTGCCAAGATACATGGCATTGGCGCAACCATGGATGATATGTCCGCCGGAGAATGCGGCGCCAGTTTTGTGAGCCATGGAGTGAACGATGCCCAAAAGGCCTGAGGAGAATGCAATGCCGGCGATGCACTGTGCTTCATGCATGTGCTGACGTGCCTCTTTGTCGCCCTTGTAAGACTTTGGAAGCCACTCGACAATCTCGCGAATTGCGTGCAGAGCGTCTGCATCGGTAAACATGGAAGCTGCAGTGGAGACGTATGCCTCGATAGCGTGGGTCAATGCGTCCATACCGGTATGAGCAACGAGCTTCACGGGCATGCCATAGGTGAGCTCGGGGTCAACAATAGCGACGTCAGGAGTAATCTGGAAGTCAGCAATTGGATACTTAACGCCCTTCTGATAGTCGGTAATAATCGAGAAGGCCGTGACCTCGGTTGCGGTGCCGGAAGTAGAGGAAATTGCGCAGAAGTGAGCCTTGGTGCGGAGCTCAGGAAGGCCAAAGACCTTGCACATATCCTCAAAGGTTGTCTCAGGATACTCATACTTGATCCACATTGCCTTCGCGGCGTCGATTGGCGAGCCACCGCCGATGGCAATAATCCAGTCAGGCTGGAACTCAGACATCTGAGCAGCGCCCTTCATAACCGTCTCAACGGACGGGTCAGACTCGACGCCCTCAATGTGAGCAACCTCAAAGCCTGCGGACTTCAGGTCGTTCTCGACGTCATCCAGGAAGCCGCCACGACGCATCGAGCTGCCACCGGAGACGATAATTGCCCTCTTGCCTGCAAGGTTCTTGACCTCGTGGCGCGCGCCCTCACCAAAGTACAGGTCGCGCGGGTTCGTAAAACGTCCCATATCATTTCCTCTCTCTATTTTTCCACCATATCCCATATATAGCGGACAAACGAGGACTCAATTCCTCGTTTTTTGTACACGATTTCTCGTTTATGTATACAAGACACCATTCCGTAATCTATCACAAATATGCAAAAACTGATAACGTTAATACGCCAACGGTATGCAAAAAATGCCGCCGGTATGGTCTTGCCAACACGATCTTAGACAGAAATGGCCTGACGCTTGATCCGAAACAGTTGCAACCGACAGGAGAGCCTTTGGCGTTCGATCCAAAAAAGGAAGACTTTGATCGCCTGTTTATCCATCATTTGATAGAGACAAGCGCTACCGAACCGCCCAATCCTCAGCAGTTCAACTCCTATGTTGCGCACTTCTCAGACAATCCTGACGCACTGATAGCCTCGGATGAAGACAAGGCATTCCACCTTATGGCACAAGCTGTCGAGAAGATCGACTATCTTCTGCCAACTGTAAATGAATCGGAAGGCAAGCCCTTTGTACTCGACGGCCAAAAGCTCCTTGCGCGTGCCTGTGAGCTCGACCCCCATTGCTTTGACGCGCTCCGCATGCATCAAGCAATGGCTTGTACTGCACTTGAGGATCACTTCCAATACCTCGTTGAACAAGAGGAGGAAGTCCATCAGATCTGTATCGAAAAGGGCACTGCCGCCACAAAGGGTGTCTCCGAAGAGTTCGCGGAGGCTGTCGTTGAGCTCGCAATGCGCCCCTATTATCGCTGGCTTTCGGCTCTTGCAACTAGGGCACTTATTTCAGGCCGCAATAAGGCCGCCATTTCCTATGGTCAGAAGCTCCTCTCGCTTGATCCAACCGACTTTGGCGACATTCGTTTTACGCTTGCACTTGCGTACGCAAAACTTGAGGATGCCGATGGCTTGGCAAAGTTGGAAAAACAGTATGCAACCGTTTTCCCTCCCCGACCTCCGGATGATGCGTGGATGATGCTGGCGCGGATGGCACTTGCGTTTAAGGAAAATAACCGTGAATATGCAAATGACCTGCTAGATAAACTGCTTGCACGCTATGAAACCGGTGCGCTTACGCTCTTTATGCAACGAGACCTCCCGGAGGGTGAGTACGCCCGACTGAATGTCGAACCCTATTCGGAGGATGAGTTGATTCTTGCGGTCTCTGAGGCAGCCGTTCTTTTGCAGGAAGGCAATGATTTCACGGGTCGCGGCATTTTTGGACGCTGGCTTGGCAGCGAGATTGAGCGGCGCTATCCCGCACGCATTAAAGACTTTCAAGCAGATTTTTTGCATACCATAGACGATTTGCGCGACATAACGGACTTCGGAGAGGGTCTCGATTTTGGAGACGGTTTTGATTTCGGAGACAATCTTATCTTCGGAGAGGGCGGAGGGGATCTTTCATGAATCTCACCGAGGAACTGGTTCAGAGATGCGCCCTCAAACGACGCGCCTCTATCGGCTCAATGTCCGACGCTGCCCATGAAGAGCTTCTTTTGGCGGTTCAATCCGACCTTAAGTCGTACGCTTCCGAAACCGATGAGCTCCCCATGTACCACCTTGCGCAAGCGGTTAAGCGATACCAAGACTCCCAGCTCAATGACGATTCCTACACCGACGAGGAGTTCGTGCAGGCTCGCATCACACGACTCCAGACGTTTTTGCACGCACTCGAAAATATTCGCGAAAAGTACGGTGAAAACACCGATCTCTTACGTATGGATGCACTCATTCATACATCCGACCCCGAAAGCCTGCTCCAGGCACTGCTTGCAATCCAAAACCAGGCGGAAAAAGAAGCAAAACGTGCTTCCAATCTTGAAGACTCAAAGACCTCCGCAACAGTCCCCCACGACATGTGGACCGATGTCTTTGCACGGCCTCGATTACGACTACAGGAAGCAATTGGCCGGACGTATGCAGATACCGCTCGATTCAAGCTTGCCGCCGCAACCTGCGAGCAACTTTTGAAAGAATCTCCCTCTGATGCAGTCGGAGCCCGCTTTACGCTGGCTCTCACGTATGCGCGCCTCGAAGATGAGGCGGCGCTCAACAGGCTTGACGACAGATTCAATCACCACAGCAATGCATGGATTGAGCTTGCTCGCGCCATCCTGCTCTTTAAGCTCTCACGTATCAGCTCCGCGAGAAGAGCGCTCAAGAGCTACCAGATGAACACTGAGGGCGGAGCGTTTGCCCTTCTGCACCCTACCTTCGTTGATATATACATCCCCGATAGACCGGAAGTAAAAACCGGCAGTTTTAACGAAGCACTTCTCGCCATTCATGAAGCGGAACCTGTCATTGTTGACGTTCCGGATTTTGTTGAATGGGCAGGTAACATCCCGGAATTTGCTGCCGCATCCGATGCATACGCCGAGGCAAATGGATTTGATTTGGATGAATAAATAAAATTGCTCCCGATTGAGGCTCACGTTTGCTATACTCTTTCTTTGCGTCCCCATCGTCTAAAGGTTAGGACATCGCCCTTTCAAGGCGGCAATGCGAGTTCGATTCTCGCTGGGGGCACCATATGACGAGAAAAGCCGCCGGTCACACGCCCGACGGCTTTGTTTTTATTCGTCTTTGGCCTCAGCTTCATCGCCATCATCGTCAATGCCGAGAAGTTCGTCGGCTTCACTCAATGAGCCTATCGCCGTCACACCCTTGAGAGTGCGCTCCATTGCTCGCGTACGCGTGCCAACAAGTCCGTCAATGGTCTTTGAAGCCGTGCTGAGCTGCTTTTGCGCCTTCTCAAGCTCCCTTCGGTACTTAGGAAGCTCTGCTTTAACTGCGGAAAGTACCTTCTGTATCTCGTCCGCACGCTTTTGGATTGCCACGGTCTGAAAGCCCATTTGCACGGCGTTGAGCAGCGCTGCCATGGTAGATGGCCCTGCGACGTTAACGTGCCATTCGCGCTGGATCTGCTCAACCAGCCCCGTGCGATTGACCACCTCGGCATACAGGCCCTCAAACGGAAGGAACAGAATGGCAAACGAGGTAGTGGCCGGCGGAGCAACGTACTTCTCGTGAATATCTTTTGCCTCGCTCTTTAGGCGGGTCTCAAGCTCTTTCCAAGCAGTCTCAACGGACGCGGCATCTCCTGTGTCCTTTGCATCTTCCAAGCGCCCATAGGTTTCACCGGGAAACTTTGCATCAATGGGCAGATACACGAACTCATCGTCTTTGCCGGGGATCTTGACGGCAAACTCAACCCTGTTTGAGCTGTCAGGAACGGTGGCAACGTTAGTGTCATATTGCTCGGGCGAAAGTACTTCCTCAAGAATTGCTCCAAGCTGGACTTCACCCACAATACCTCTGGTCTTAACGTTGGAAAGAACTTTACGCAGGTCGCCGACACTTTCCGCCATCCCGCGCATCTCTCCCAGACCTTTGGAAACGGCTTCGAGCTGATTGTTCACCATCTCAAACGACTTGCTGATACGGTCGTTTAAGGTCTTTTGGAGCTTATCGTCAACTGTGGCACGAATCTGCTCAAGACTCTTGCCGTTGTCCTCTCGAATGGCGGTGAGCTGCTGAGAAACGCTGTCCTGAACACCCTTCAGCGTAGTACTAATGCCGGTCTGCATGTCGGCACGACCTTTTTCCTGGGCCACGCGAACGTCTCCAAGCTCCTTTGATGTCTTAGCCTGAAAGTCGGCCATTGCGCGTTCCAGACTATCCACCTTGTTAGTCATAGTAACAAGACGTCGGTCAAGCCCGTCAACCGCCACCTGCGATTGCTCTCTTGTGTGCCTCATCTCAGAGTCGATTTTTTGATTGATAGCCGCCTCTGAACTTGAAGTGTCTTTTGTGCGGCTCCACGACATACCTGCAAAAATAGCAGCGACAAGAGAAGCTCCGGCAGCTACGATCAAAATTAATGTATCTGTTTGCATAATTGCACCAACTCCGATTTGGTCTGTTTATCCTTACACTGCGGGTTTCATAATCATCTTATACACAATTGAAGTTTAAGAATCTACAAAGGTAACAAATTTCCAAAAGCAAGAGCGAGAAGTACCTGAAATCCAAGTACTTCTCGCTCTATAAAATAACTGCACCAAAGCATAATGACACCGTTAGTGCGTTACATCCTCAAAGAACTCCCACGCTTCAACATCGGTTGCCCCTTCGTGCACAATCTTGCGGACTGCCTCAGCCATTTGCAGAGGATGAGTGCTCTGGAAAATATTGCGTCCCATATCAACGCCGCGAGCGCCCTTGCGGATAACGTCATACGCAAGGTGTAAAGCATCACGCTCGGGCAATTTCTTGCCTCCGGCAACTACAATCGGTACCGGACAGGCTGCCACAACCTCTTCAAAGTCCTCGCAGTCGTAGGTCTTAACAATCTGTACACCCATCTCGGCAATAATACGAGTTGCCAATTTGAAGAAACGACCGGTGCGTTCCATATCCTTTCCAACCGCACAGACACCCAGCGTCGGAATGCTGTAATGAAAACCGGCGTTCACTACCTGACTCAAATTGTCGATGCTGGAAAGCTGGCCGTCACCGCCGATGAATGTCTGAACGGCCATGCAATCGGCATTCATGCGGATAGCATCTTCGATATCCACGGCAACAACCTCATGAGAAAGATCTGCCTGAAGCATCGAGGAACCCGAAGTTACGCGAAGCGCAATTCCTTTTGAAATCTGAGGAGGAACGCAACTGCGAATTGCGCCTCGCGTACCCATAAAGCAGTCCACATAGGGGGCAAGCTTTGGAAGCAACAGGTCAAGACGCTCAAGACCGGCGGTTGAACCCATGAAATACCCATGGTCAAACGCAAACATAACCGTGTTGCCGCTTTTGGGATCAAAGATGTTAGAGAGGTGCTTTTGCATACCCCAATCAAGATTGTTGGCACCCTTTACATAAAATCCCTGATCATTGGCAAAGGGGGTATCAACGTGATAATCCTTAGCAACTTTAAGGCCATCAAGATCAGCCATATACGTCCTTTCTTTGAAACGAACCTGTGCTGCGCCGATAGAGGCAGTAATCGACGCGGCACAGGAAATTACAACGAAACTAGCTGAAGCAAAGTTTGCATCCAATACACACGAGAACAGTTTGCCGTCCTCTTAAAGTGCCTCGAGTTCTAGAATGCGTAGTTGTTCATGTTCTCTTTCGTGAACACAAGGCGCTCGGGGAGAAGTACCACGCCATTGTTCTTCTCGGCAGTCTTGGCACCCTCGGCAATGGAGTCATTGGCCTCCACCTTGACATCACCGATGCTCGGAATGGAAATAGTATCGCCAACCTTGACCTCGTTACCAGCTGCGAGGAATGCTGCAACGTAGCAGCCCATAGCGCCCTGAACTGCGCAATCCCAGAGACCCCAGTTGTAGATGGTGCCGTGCTCGCAGTAGGACTTGATGGACTGTGGAGAAGCAAAACCAGTGATGGTGATCTTCTTTTCGTCGTAGCCCTTGTTCTCTGCAGCCTGGAGCTGGCCAGGAAGAGCGGTGGAGTCGTTGCAGATGATCAGGTCAATATCTGGGTAAGCGTCAAGAATTGCCTCACCAATGGTAATTGCCTGCTCTGCATCCTGATTGGAGTAGTAGTTCTCGTGAACGTTCTTCCACTTAGGATACTTCTCCTTGATGATCTTCTGTGCAGCTACCTGCCAGGAGTTCTGGTCGGTAACGGTTGCCTGGGAGTAGTGCCAGACGTAGGTAATCTCGTCCTTCTCTGGATCCTTGCCGCGCTCCTTGAGGCCAGCAACGCTCATGTCAACAAGCATCTGACCAAGGATCTCTGGGGTACCCTGAGAAACCATCAACGTACGATCCTCGGGGTTGGAGTCAGAGTCCCATGTGGTTACAACAATGCCCGCAGCCGTTGCTTTTTTGAGCGCGTCGGAAACACCGTTTGCATCTACGGTAGAAATGCTGATTGCATCCACGCCATTGGCGACCGCCTGATTAATGACGGATACCTGAGCGGAAACGGATGCGGTTGCATCGCCGATGTAATCGACGGTAAATCCCCATTCCTTCGACTTCTCCTGAGCGCCTTTGTTGGCAGACTCAAAGAATGCGTTGCCGGTAACCTTCGGAATGAATGCCACGGTCTTGCCCTTGACATCTCCGCCGCCGGACTGCTTTTTATCACCGTCATCCTTCTTCGTTTCACCGCCACCGCCGTTACAGCCCGTAAGAGCGAGGCCGGCAGTTACCGCCGTAAAACCAGCTGCGCCAATAAAACCGCGACGAGTCATATCTTGCATAGTCGCACCTCCCTTTCGTGTGTCCGGCACACACCAGACACGAGCTTCCCGAAGCGTTAGGCCTCGGCTGATTTGCCACTCCCCGTGAGCAGCGATTGTAAAAACGTACCGATATGCATACCGCTTGCCGCCGAGCGGAACACGATAACGACAACAAGCAAAATGCCAACAGGAATATTGAGGTATTGCGGGCTCACCTTGAAACACAGTGGTAAGCCAAAGCGTAAAAATGCGATTACAAAAGATGCAAGGGCAGTACCCACGATGGATCCCTTGCCACCGGTGGAAAGCGTGCCGCCCAAAACAACGGCCGTAATGATATCCATGGTCAGATCGGCACCAAGATCTGATTTTGCGGTTCCCAGATATGCCGTCAGCACAATACCTGCAATAGCTGCCGACAATGCACTTAACATATAGGTGGACATAATAACGCGACGACTGTTGATACCTGAAAACTCTGCAGCGCTTTGGTTAACACCCACAAGCGTGATACGCCGCCCATACTTCGTCTTATGCAGCAATATAAAAGCGATGCAAAGCATAAGTACATATATCAGCAGCTGGAACGGAATGATGCCAAAGAGCTGAAAGTTAGCTACAAATTTAAACTCGGACGGAAAGCCACCGATGCCTTGATAACTTTCGGTTTTTGAAAGCGTAGAAATCAGAAGCGCCAGGCCTGAATACAAGAAGCTTCCGCCCAATGTAACCACCATAGCCTGAACACGGCAGTAGGCAATAAAGAAACCGGATAGCGCACCACAGGCAACGACTAAAACAACGGCAGCCGCCACTGCGCCCCAAATAGGAAGGCCAAAATCCTGCCAACCAACGCCAATGGTAATGGACGTAAGTCCCACAAGAGATGCCACTTGGATGTCAATACCGCCTGTCACCATAACCAGCGTGACAAAAAGTGAAATCATAAAAACAGGCAAATTGTCGTTAATACTCGTAAACAGCAATGCCGGACGCAAAAACTTCGCATTGGTAGAGCCAAAAACAGCAAATTCAATCACCAGAAGAGCTACGAGGATGAGGTTCCAACTGGTTTGTCCGTGAGTCAGGAGCCGTTTTATCTTCTCGCCCATCAGCGCTCACCTCCCCTTGTGTCCGAGGAGTCCAAGACTTCTTCTCCAAATTCAGCAATCTGCTCGGCAAGTTGCTCTGAAACCGGCTTCTGGGCAACGCGAGCATTCAGGCGAGCGTGTCGATTTTTAACGATTGAGCGGTGCTGAAGCAGCGCGTCCACAACGACAATGACAATCAAAATAACACCCGTAATGGCGTTGTCATAATTTGACGAGAAGCCCATAAAGACCAATAAATAGCTGATGGACGCCATGATGACAGACCCAACAGCGGCACCGAGTACGGAGCCGACTCCTCCCAGAAGGCTCACTCCGCCAAGAACGCATGCTGCAATGGCTTTCATCTCGTAACCATTGCCGGACATCGGTGTCACAAAACCAATACGACTGCAGAAAAGGATTCCTCCCACTGCAGCAAACACGCCGCACAGCACATATGCCAAAATCTTGGTACGAAGCGTCGGAATGCCCACGAGTGTAGCGCCGTTTGCATTGTCGCCAACCGCCGCAAACCAACGGCCCCGACGAGTCTTGGTGAGCACCATATGGATAATAACAACAAGTGCAATAACCGCACAGTAATAGACCGTAAGGTCACCAACGCCCGTTACCGCAGAGAAATCCTTGAAACTTTTAGGCAAGTTTTCAACCCACGCACCATTGGTATACACATATATGATGCCGCGAAGGATTCCGTTCACTCCCAGCGTAAAAATAAGTGACGGAGCCTTCATGACAGCGACTCCCCATGCATTGATAAGGCCAATGGCCGCTCCAATGACAACGCCAACGACAACCGCAGCGATAAGAGGCTGTCCATCGCGGAGCATCGTTCCAACCACAGCAGCAACAAGTCCAAGGTTTGATCCAACGGACACATCAATCTCACCGATAAAAAGCGTAAAAGCTACTCCTACCGCTACCAGCGTATAAACAACCGAAGTGTTGAAGCAGGCAGCAATGGTAGCCGGTGTCAAAAAAGCCGGATTGATGGAACCCACTACAAAAAAGAGGGCAATCAAAAAGATCAAGCTACTGAGTCCGCGAGCTTTCATGAGGCGTTTTACAATATTCATCGGGCACCTCCTCACAGGCCAAATGCAGCGGACATCAAATTGTCCTGAGTAATAGCTGATTTTTTAAATTCATGATTAATGCGGCCGCGATACATGGTGAACGCACGATCTGCAAGTTCGATGATTTCTTCCATATCAGAAGAAATCAAAAGAATCGAAACACCCTGTCTACGAAGCTCCTGAATTACCAGATACACATCGGCTCGAGCAGCTGCGTCTATCCCTCGTGTTGGTTCGTCCAAAATGACTACCTTGGGTTTAATGGAAAAAGCTCGACCGATAACAATCTTTTGCTGATTGCCACCCGACAAACCGCCAACTTCTTGAGTAAGACCGGTAATTTTTGTGCGGAAATTCTCAACATATGTCTGAGAGATTGTCTGCTCTTTCTTTTTATTAAGAAGCATTCTTCCTAAAACAGTACTCCCCAACAGGGAACTTGTTGTATTCTCAGCAACATCTCGTATCCTAAACAGACCGTCATTGAAGCGATCTTCCGGAACATAACTCAGTCCGGCGGCAATGACTTCCTTTGTTGGCCTGCCGGTAATGTCTCTACCACCTACCGAACAGGTACCTCCCAGAGCTTTATCCATACCATAAATTGTTGTTGCCATCTCAGAACGACCTGCTCCAACAATGCCGGCAAGACCCACAATCTCACCGGGATAAATGGAGAGGTTGATATCGGCAAACCCATATCCAGAAAATCCTGACAACTCAAAAACAGGCTCTGTCGTATAGTCAATTTGCGCACTTTCCCGAGCCGTTTCGCGTCGAATCTCTGCAGCATCCGGCGGAAGCAATCCACGCACAAGATCTTCTCGCGTAAAATCTTTCACATCCCCGCGCATGGCCATTACACCATCACGCAAAATACCAACACTGGTGGCAATGTCAAATACCTCTGCAAGACGATGTGTAATGTAAATGATGCCAATGTTCTTTTGTTTTAGCTCATGAATGACTGAAAAGAGACTTTTAACTTCATCAAACGTTAATGCAGACGTAGGCTCATCCAAAATCAATATTTCAGAGCGGCGCATAAGGCCTCTTAGAATTTCAACCATTCCCTGCTCAGCAATGGAAAGGGTTGACGCCTTACGTTCCAAATCAAGCTTCCATCCAATATCTCTCATTGTCTCGTCGAGAAGTGCTCTAAGCTCAGATTGGGAAGCTTCAAAACCAATGGTGATGTTCTCGCGCACACTCATGTTTGGAAAGAGCATGGGCTCTTGCGGAACCATATAAATGCTATGTGCCAAGGCAGATTTTGGATTTGAAATATCAACCTTCACGCGATCGATGGATATCTCTCCGGCATCTGCCGAGTAGATACCCATGATAATTTTCATGAGCGTTGATTTTCCAGAACCGTTGCCACCGATAAGTGCAAGTACCTCTCCAGGCCTCAGATCAAGGTCAATCCCTTTAAGCACTTCATTGGAGCCAAATGACTTATGGATTCCCCGCACAGAAAGAAGCGTATCGGATGCATCAAGCTCCTTGCTCTTTCCATCCGCCTTACACGCTCTCACCGTAGCCGGATAACCTACATCCGCACTAACATTGGAACGCTGGATGTTTGAAAGTTCATCCATTGATTCTCCCACCTATACAACCGGCAGTTGCACGTAACTACTCTTTTGACGATATAGGCAATTTTTTATATGTCATAGCTTTTGCGGGCCGAGCGGTCGTAAGTTGCCGGTAAACGGTATTTTGTAACAGTGTTGAACTATTGTTTTACTGTAATATGCGTCCCGAAAGTGAATTGTGGTATATCTAACTGTAGTTACTACAGACAAAGGATTACATCTTTTCCATAGTGAATTGTTACTTTTGTAACTATAATAAACAAAAGTAACAACTAAGGAGGATATGTTGGACGAGAAAACTTATACCTTGGCTACAAAAGCAGCATGGTACTACTACATGGAAAACTATACTCAGCATCAAATTGCAGAAGCCATGGGCCTCTCTCGAGCAAAAGTAATTCGTCTTCTTGAAGATGCTAAAACTGACGGCATTATCCAATTTAATTTCAGAAAAGACGATTCCACCCGTGTAAGTCTGGAAAAAAATCTTATCGCCGCATACGGCCTTAATGATGCCTTTGTAGTTCCCACTCCTCTCAATGAAGCCACGCTCACTCACACCATCTCTCGAGCCGCTGCACTCTATGTCAGCGACCACCTGCGGCCCGGCGGATACCTCAATATCGGCTACGGAGACACCGTAAGTTCCATGCTCGGATATCTTGCTAAAGAGCACGAAGACCCCATCAACGTTGTAAGTATGACAGGCGGAGTCAGCTATTACCTTCCTTCCGTAAGCTCTACCGCCTATGCCATGCATCTCTTTCTTATACCATCACCTCTCATCGTGTCTTCTTCTGAAGTTCGAGACGCTCTTCTCGGCGAGAAGAGCATTCAAGAAATCTATGCCATGACCGAACACGCAGATATGAGCGTTGTGGGAATCGGCGCCGCAGTTGAAGGAGCAACGGTTCTGAGAAACGGCATCATTCGTGAATCAGAGCTTGCCATCCTGAAAATGCAGGGGTCTGTAGGAGATGTGCTCAATCATTTCTACGATTCCGAAGGCAACCCTATTACTACTGAGATAGAAAACCGCACCATCAGCACTGATATTGAGAAACTTCGCACCATGAAAAACGTCGTTGGCGTTGCGGGCGGATCGGAAAAAGTTGCTGCAATAAAGGCAGTTCTTCGTGGCGGCTACCTCAATGTCTTGGTTACAGATTCAAAGACAGCAGAGGAACTTCTTCTTTCATCAGCGTCTTCATCTCACTCATCAGACCTATAAGTCAGGAGGCTCCAATGGATACCTATCTTCTTGCACTTGATGCGGGCACCGGAAGCATACGTGCCGTTCTTTTTTCCGTCGAAGGAGAGCAAATCGGCGTTGCTCAGCGTGAATGGCAACATCGAGAAGACCCGCGCTGGCCAGGAAGTATGGATTTTAACTGGAGCTACAACTGGGAGCTTACCGTCTCTTGCATCCAAGAAGTTCTAAGCAAAACCGGCATTGACCCGCGCTCCATCGCAGGCATTTCTACCACATGCATGCGCGAAGGTATCCTTCTCTACGATGCTCAAGGTCAAGAAATTTGGGCCTGTGCAAACGTTGATGCGCGAAGCGTTGACGAAGTATCACAACTCATTGCCTTAGATGCTGATTTGGAACGCGAACTCTACCATATAAGCGGTCAGACGTTTGCACTCGGAGCGCTGCCGCGCCTTCTTTGGGTTAAAAATAAGATGCCTGAGGTATACGAGCGCGCAGCTCATATAGGTATGTTCAACGATTGGCTGGCATATAAACTCACAGGCATTTTAGCAGTTGAACCCAGCAACGGAAGTACTACGGGCATCATGGATCTCAAGAGCCGCTCCTGGAAGCCCGAAATAGCACAGCGTTGTGGCCTTCGCGACAACCTTTTTGGTGAAGTACGCGAGTGTGGACAGATTCTAGGTACTGTTTCGGTAGAAGGATCTCGTGCAACCGGCCTTGCCGAAGGAACGCCCGTTGTCGTAGGTGGCGGAGACTGTCAACTTGGAATGGTTGGCGTTGATGCATGTGAGCCAAACCAAGCCGGTGTGTTTGGGGGCAGTTTCTGGCAATACGAATTCAATACTGCCAGCGGAGTCACCGACCCCGACTGCCGCGTTCGGGTTAACTGCCACGCCATTCCTGACGTTTGGCAATACGAGGCTCTCGCGTTTAAGCCCGGTCTTGTCATGCGCTGGTACCGCGACGGTTTCTGTCAGGCAGAAAAGGCGGAAGCCGAGAAGCGCGGTGTAGATGTCTACAACCTCCTGAACGAGAAAGCAGCCCAAGTCCCCGCCGGAAGTTATGGCACGATATGCTGCTTTAGCGACGTCATGAACTACATTCACTGGACTCATGCGAGCCCAACCTTTACAAACTTTGAGCTTGATCCCGAGCGCTTCAACAAATATACCTTCTACCGTGCAATCCTGGAGAACACCGCACTTCTCGTCCGCGGGCATATCGAGCTTGTTAAAGATGCAACCGGAAATGAACCCGATGAATTGGTATTTGCGGGAGGAGCTTCAAAAAGCCCTCTTTGGGCACAGATTCTTGCGGATGTCTGTCATAAACGTGTTCGCGTGCCTCAAGTTAAAGAAGCTACCGCATTAGGAGCCGCAATCCTTGCCGGATATGGAGTTGGCCTCTATCCCAGCATCGCCGAGGGTGCTCATCGTGTTGTCAAATGGGAGCAAACTTTTGAGCCGAATTCTGAGGTTTTTGACGTATACGACAAACTCTATGCAACGTGGAGGGAAATATACGACGCTCAGCTGGCTCTTGCTGAGACGGGAAAGACTAAGGGGTTGTGGAGAGCGCCCGGTGTATAAACTCCACCATCCGATATGTCTTGGCATACATATGCCCGTCCACATAAGCATCAACATATCTGCAGCGTACCTACTTTACTTATGATTTGCACACGAAAGGATATCTCTATGTTTGTAGTAAATGAAAATGATTTTTCCTATCGATTTGGCGATTCCGGCCCCAAATACCTTATGAAAGGCCCTCGCATGAACTATGCCGTTGTACAGTTTCAGCCAGGACAAAACTTCCAGGCACACTATCATCATGTCATGGAGGAGAACTTCCACATTCTTAAGGGAAAAGTCGATATCGTTGTTGACGGCGAGGTACATACCCTCTCGGCGGGTGACTTCATTCACATTGAGCCCGGAGAAGTTCACTATGTCAATAATCCCTATGACGAGACCATGATCATGATCTCCACCCTTGCACCCTTCCAGGAATCTGACAAGGTAGAGGTGGAGAATCCCAAATATTAATCTATTATTCGTACGCCAAGTACTGCCCTATAACGTCTTCAGATATCTCATGAAGTTCTGCTTGTTCTCAAGAGCAGTAGTTGTGGGACGTCCCAAATCATCGCGAGATCCAATAGAGCAAGGCACTTCAATGAACGAAAGTTCTTCTCGCCCACGTGCCTTTGTGAGCTCAGCATCTAAGTCTTCAAAGGTATTTACCCGTACCGCATGGGGATATCCGCAGGCCTTGGCAACGCCTACCAAATCAGCCGTGCCGGCAACCGTCGGCATACCGCCAACCGTCTCGTGAGCGGCATTATTGATGACAATGTGCACGAGGTTGGCGGGCTTCTGTGCGCCAATGACTGCCATGGCTCCCATGTGCATAAGAGCCGCGCCGTCACCGTCAATACACCACACTTTTTGTTCCGACTTGCTCAGTGCCACACCCAGGGCAATGGAGGACGCGTGTCCCATGGAGCCCACGGTCAAAAAATCACGCTCATGATTCTGACCGGCAGCTTCGCGGATCTCAAAGAGCTCACGGCTCGCCTTGCCGGTCGTTGACACGATGGGGTCATCTCCGGCGGCACGCGCAATATGACAAACGATATCTTCTCGCACCATTGCGTTGTTGTTTTTATACGCAACCGTACCGTCAAAAGTCAGCGCGCCTTTTCTGATGACAAACGCGACGTCATGTCCTTCGTTGAGAAGCTCGCGGAACTCTCCCATAGCAGCCGTCAACTCGTCTGCCGTTGTCTCCGGGCCTACCACAAAGGAGCGAATCCCCATATCCTCAAGCAAGCGCAGCGTTACTTCTCCCTGATAGATATGCTGGGGCTCGTCATGAACACCCGGCTCTCCACGCCAGCCAACAACAAATATCATCGGAATGGCATAGACTTTCTCGTTCAGAAGAGAAGCCACGGGGTTGATAATATTACCCTCTCCACTATTCTGCAGGTAAACCACCGGAACCTTACCGGTTGCCAGATGATATCCGGCGGCAAGAGCCGTACAGTTTCCCTCGTTAGCGGCAATAATGTGATGCGCGGAATCAATGCCATACACACTCATAAGGTAATTGCACAGCGCTTTAAGCTGGGAGTCCGGTACACCGGTATAAAAATCAGCGCCAAGCGTATCGACAAATGTTTTTACCTGCATAAATCTAACTCCTCTAAATCTAACTCCTCAAAAGATATTCGTAACTGTGGTCAAACGCCGCCAATTCCGCAACGCTATCAAGCTCCGCAATTTGCCATGCCTCAACGGGGCGAATTGAAAGATCTAATTCAACAATATGGTTGTTCACCACGTCATCCCAAAAGAGCTGCTCATGGCCGGTCTCTTTGTAGGCATCATGCATAAACCGTGCCAAACGCTTTGCATCCGGTGCCGAGAAGTACGACAGCCCCACCATGGCATACGTATCGCTGCCACCTTTGCCAACCCGGACAATCTTTCCCGAATCGTCAAGGTCAAACACCCAGTCGTCCGTATGGCCGGAAAACTTACGGCCAAAATAGCACGACCGAGAAGGCCATGGTTGGAAAATATGCTCATCTGAAATAACCAGGTCAGCCTCGCAAATAAACGTAGCCCCCTGCTCAAGAACGTCAACGGCGGCATATATTGATGAGATGTTATTCTTCTCCAAATACTCCATGTTCTCAACAAGCACTACAGCCGGATAGCGCTCCTCAAGATAGCAAAACTGCTCTCTGAGATACCCGACAACCACAGAGATTCTCTCAACGCCGGCCGTAACCAGCGCATTGATGACCGTTTCAATCATCGGCGTTCCGTTGACCGAAATCAACGGCTTGGGTGTGGTTTTGGTGAGAGGCGCCATACGTGTTCCCAACCCCGCCGCCATTACAATCGCATTGGTCTTCTCGGCATTTGAACTTTTTGCACAAGCCATCCCCGTCACCTACAGCTCGTCAATGAGGCGGATAATCTCCTTAAACGGAAGGAGCTGCTCGTCAACCTCAAGTGCGCGGTGTGCCCTCAGGATACCGCGAGCCGTCTCTTGCATGGCGGGGAACGCTGCACGAATCAGCTGGTTGGCGTAGATAACGATGTTGATGCCATGAGACGCAAGTTCTTCTTCCGTGGCGCCGTTAAACGACGTGGGCACAACAACAATCGGCGTTGTGGTGTCCTTCTCGCGGAAACGGTCGCAGAACTCATAAATCTCGGCAGGATCTTTTTTGCGACTGTGGATCATAATGCCGTCGGCACCGGCATCTCTAAAGGCAAATGCTCTGGTGAGGGCATCATCCATACCGCGCTCAAGAATGAGGCTCTCAATGCGCGCGATAATCATAAAGTCATCGGTCAGCTGAACCTTTTTACCTGCGGAAATCTTTGCGCAAAAATCCTCAATGGATGCCTGTGTCTGCTTGACCTCAGTACCGAACAGGGAGTTCTTTTTAAGGCCGGTCTTGTCCTCAATAATGACAGCGGAAACGCCCATGCGCTCCAGCGTACGCACGTTGTAGACAAAGTGTTCCGTCAAGCCGCCGGTATCCCCGTCAAGAATGATGGGTTTGGTGGTAACTTCCATAATGTCGTCAACGGTGCGCAGGCGGGCGGACATATCTACAAGCTCAATGTCAGGCTTGCCGCGTTCAGTGCTGTCGCAAAGCGAGCTGACCCACATGCCGTCAAACTGATCAAGGCGGCCATTGTGATCCACAACGGTCTTCTCGGCAATAAGGCCGGTAAGTCCGTCGTGAGCCTCAATGACCTTAACCGTCGGTGAAATGGCCAAAAGCTGCCGCAAGCGACGGCGGCGGTATTCCGGCATGGCCAGTTTCTCACGGAGCTGCTGGTCAATTTTGCGCGCCTGCTCGCTTCTGGTATATGGCACCTCTATGAGCGTTCCGCCGTATGTGGCGAGAAGCCCCTCAATGTTGTTACGGATGGCGCGTTCGGGACCGTTTTGCCAGTTGTCACCATGTACTACGTAATCGGGTTTAAGCGTTGCAATCACGTCATCGTAAAGATAGTCATCCTGGATAATGACGCGACTCACACCTTCAAGAGACTCGTAGAGCTTAACGCGCTCTTCTTGGGAAACCGTCGGAAACCGACTGTATCGAATGAGAGCTTTGTCACTCAGGGCTCCAACGATCACGGTTCCGTATTCCTGCGCATGCTTGAGAATGTTCAGATGTCCCTCATGAATAACGTCGGTGCCAAGGGCGGTATAGACAACTGGCATAACAACTCCTTTAGAACATGCTTTATTCTGACGTGCTCTATTCTGTATAGGTTACCGGTGTAGAAACGCCGATTGCGGCAAGCGCCTGCTCGAAAACTTCCCAAAATGCAACGATGTCTTCTTCGTCGAGAGCGCCAAGGGCACAGAGCCTAAACGTACCGGCTCCTTGCATCTTACCGGGATAGATGGTAAACCCTCGCTCGTAGCAATAGTCGTGAACCTTCTCAAAGTCCCATGCCGGATCATCAGGGTAACGCACCGCAGCCACTAACCCTGACTGCACTTCTCGCTTCAAAGCCTCTTTCAGACCCAAACGGTCAATACCCTGCCTGATGGCGGCCATCACACGCTGATGACGAGCCCACTTTGCGGTCTCGCCCTCCTCGAAGTACTCTTTGATGCCCTGACGTGCCGCATAAATGGTCTGAACGGGAGGTGTAAAGTGCATCTCGCCGGTAGTCTCAAAGTACTCGTACTGCAGATACAAATTGCAGTAATACGACCGCACGGGGAAGTCTTTAGAAGCTTCAACGATGTCGCGACGGCCAATAACATACGACAAGCCCGTCATGGCTTGGATTCCCTTTTGCGCCGACGCCATGCAAAAGTCGATGTTGTCCTCGTACACGTTAATGGGAATCATCGCATACGCCGAGGTAGAATCTGTAATAAAGAACGCACCGTACTTGTGCGCAAGCGCGCCTACCTCGCGGACAGGATTCAAAAGACCCGATCCCGTCTCGTGGAAGGTCATATACACATATCCCACATCAGGATTATCTTTAAGCGCCGTTTCAATAACGTCGAGGTCAGGCGTAGTATCAACCGGCTGCTTCACCTCAACAAACGGCATGTGATACGCCGTGAGTACATCGCAGGCACGCTGGCTATAAGAACCGTTGTTCACAACAAGCGCTCGCTTACCCTCTGCAAGCAGCGAGTTCAAAACAACATCAATACAAATGGTTCCTGAACCGCAGAACAGCACTGCCGTATATTCTTTGGGATCTCCGTGCACAATCCGCACCAAATCATCGCGCATCGGTGCCATAATGGACGCAAATTCTTTCTCGCGCGGGCAGATATCGGGAACAACCTGTGCATACTTGACCGAATCAGTCGTCGTAGATGGACCGGGATTGAGCAAAACGTTTCTCTTTACGTTTTCTTGCATGAGATTCCTCCAAGTGGTGCGGAATTATATGTTGTCTATGATAGCACGCACATTTTCATGCTTTGATTCCTACATGGACAGTGAGAACCGCGTGTGTGAGAAGGCCTCATCCAAGCGGTGTAAACCTGTGAGGTAGATTCTGAAAGCTGTGATGTACATTTCTGCTCCAAAATCCTAGGCTGTGATGCACATTTGGCGAGAAAACCGCTCTTCTCGACACATTAAAGTGCATCACAGGTCAGAAAAAGTACATCACAGGTGCAGGGTTGCCCGGCTCAGATAGTGATGCTTCTTCCAAGTAGAGCCTATGAACGCAAAGCAGCAAGGCAATGAACTGCGTACAAAGGTACGTTTGTCATCCACGACTCCTCGCGATATCCTGAAAGCGAGAAGCGCACGGCATTTGTAAGACCGTGTGTCTTGCAGAAGCTTGCAAGGCTCTTTGCCTTTAGGTTTTCCTCAGCTTTAACTTCTATAGGAACCACAGCGCCGTTGATCTGTACCACAAAATCAATCTCGCCCGAGCTCTTCTCGGCAGACCAGTAGTATGGAGTAAAGCCACAATCGCCTACCAATTGCTGACAGACATATTGCTCGGCCATTGCGCCTTTAAAATGGGTAAACAGACTGTTTCCTTCAAGGATGGTTTGACTCTCTACGCCTGCCAATGCCCCCAAAAGCCCTACGTCCAGACAGAATAGTTTGAACGACCCCTCATCCGCATAAGCAGAAAGGGGAATACCTGGGGCGCTTATGCGTGGCACTTTTATTACCAGCCCAGCGTCTTGCAGAAATTGCAACGTATCGTCGAGCTCACGCCCTCGAAAGCCCTTCTTTACCACTCCGTATACAAACTTTTTATTCTCTTTGGCAAGATGGCGCGGTAGGGATTCAAACACCATCCTACAGCGTTCTCCTACCACGTTGCCTGCATGTTTAGCAAAATCTCTCCTATAAGCAGACAGAATATCCTCTTGGACTCGGCGAACTTGCACAAAATCGGAATTTTGCGAAAAAAGAGAAACGGCCTCAGGCATACCTCCTACAAAGTAATACGTGCGAAGTAGATCCCCAAACCGCTCGGAGAATATTGACATCAAGGAAAAATCAGCATCGCAAAGAGCCTGCTCAAGTGAGTCCTGACCCATTGCCAGCAAAAACTCTCGAAAACTTAACGGATACAACGTCTTAAAGGTAACCTTGCCCACAGGAAAAGAAATACCCGCATTCAACGCAACACCTAAAAGCGATCCGGCCACTGCCACAACATACTCAGGGGCATCTTCACAAAAATACTTCAGAGCGGTAAGTGCTCGTGGTACGTCTTGAACCTCATCAAGCACAATAAGCGTTGTTTCAGGGTTAATTTTCTCCCCTGTCTCTGCCGCAATACCTCTCAAAATACGCTGTGGGTCAAGCGAACCTTCAAACAGCTGCATCATTGCAGCATTATCTTCAAGGCGCACATACGCCGTGTTTTCAAAACATCTTTTGCCAAATTCCTTCAAAAGCCACGTCTTGCCTACCTGACGAGCCCCATGCAAGATAAGAGGCTTTCTTTCGGATGACGTACGCCAAGATTCCAGCTCTTTTAAAAGCAATCTTTCCATTAAGCCTCCTGTCTTCTCATTAAGTCTTTATATTGTACATTTTTCGGCCGAATTTTGTACAATCTAAGCACATTTTTCGGTCGAATTTTGTGCATATCGGCAGAATAAGCACTGTTTTGGCGGAATGAGTCCTGTTGGGGCTGTCTGGGCTGTTGGACCTGTTGAGACCGTCAGTCCTACAACCGCATTAGAGAAGCACGTGCCTAAACTCACCGTTCTCGTACATACCGAAGCTGTGGGTATTATCCTTTGGAATCCCGACAGATCCCGGATTAAATACGACTACGCCAGGATGACCAGCAAGTACCTCATTAACTTTCTTGTGCGTGTGCCCGTAAAGGAAAGCTGAGTTTTCGGGAAGTTTTGGCCATCTGTCAACGCTGTTATGCAGACCCGGGCCATATATATGTCCATGGGTTAAAAAGAGGGTCTTCTCGCCAGACGGGCAGGAAGGATCAACCAAAATGTTGTAGTCAGCCATACACGGGAAATCAAGGACCATTTGATCCACCTCGGCCTCGCAGTTGCCGCGCACGGCAATCACCTGATCGGCAATGCTATTGAGCATCTCGATAACCTGTTTTGGAGCATAGTCCTCAGGGAGATTGTTGCGCGGCCCGTGGTAGAGAAGGTCGCCGAGAAGAAGCACACGGTCGGGCTGTTCTGCCTCAATACGCTCCATAAGTTTGCGCGCCCAACCGGCAGCGCCGTGTATATCAGAAGCAATAATAAGTTTCATATATAACCTCTCTCAAAGAGTACCCATCTGGCGCATATCTTGCGGAATGAGTCTCCGTTTGTTTTTATTTGAGTCTCTATTATTTTAGCCATGCGACAACTTTAGACCGTGCGACAACTATCTGATCTCATTACTTCACCGTATGACAACTGTCCGACCTCCTTACTTCAATTTGTTATATTTTTGTCCTTCAGTACATCAAATGTGCAGAAACGATGTATTTACCATAAGTTTTGTTGTAAACATTTATTAATATTTATCATGGTGCAGGCGGGTGAGAATTACTGACTATTGGCTACTGGGGAGTGTCATGTTCTGTACCAACTGTGGAAAAGAAAATAAAGACACAGACTTGTTTTGTAAGTATTGCGGCACTCCTTTAAAAAAGCCGCAGCTCACCAACCAATCCACGACATTAGAACAGCAGGTCGCTCCCAAGCCAAAACCAGAACAGCAACCTGCTTCCGAGCCGGCACAGCAACCCGCCTCCGAGCCAACGCAGCAAGCGGCGTCAACACAGCAGCCCATACCAACACCGGAGGCTACAACGCTTCTGCAACCTATAGTGCCATCATCCACAACCGCAGACGAAACCCAACCTCAAACCCAAGTACGTTCTCAGTACCAAAAGCAACCTCGTACCAAAAAGCCTATGAAGACGGGGACGAAGATTGCGATTCTCGCTATTGTTGCCATTCTCGCCGGCCTTCTTATCGGCGGTACAGCCTTTGCCATAGCCCAAGGCTACATCCAACTCCCATGGGAAAAACACGAGGAAGCTCCAACTGAACAGCCGGAAGAAACATCCGCTGAGGGCGCTGAAGAATCCAAAGACACCCAAGAATCTGCTGAAAAAGATGACAAAAACTCCGAGCCAACCATCCCGGACCAACCCGCAAACCTTAAAATCGGTCAGTTCTACAAGAACTACCTTGGCAACTTCAATGCGGATTGGCTGCTTGCCAGCACCACTGACGGCGTAAAGTCAAAGGGAACAGCCCAATACGCACTGGGAGATGTCAACGGAGACGGCATCACCGATCTCATTGTCAGCGTTCCCACCAATAGTGGCGACTGCGCGTACGCTTACACGTGCGATGCCGATGGTAAAGCAATGTCTTTTGTCAGCAACAAGCCAAATGACTTTACCATGCCTGGCGGCCTGGAATGGCACCAGGTAAATGACACCAAGGCCGTAGACACCTTTGCCGACTTCAAGGGCTATAACGCCGAGCTCACAAAGGGTCTTAAAGGTGCCTCACAAGGTCAAAAGCTCTCAATGCTCTATACGGACCGGCTCAAAAACTTTGACGCAGCAAGTCTCATC
The DNA here is from genome assembly GCA_024691995.1 of Atopobiaceae bacterium. Classification (GTDB taxonomy): domain Bacteria; phylum Actinomycetota; class Coriobacteriia; order Coriobacteriales; family Atopobiaceae; genus Lancefieldella. The sequence goes on from JAILNA010000007.1 coordinate 168,497, forward strand.
TATTCTTATGACCCCTCCTACACCGTATTCCAGCCAACCTTTGGTACCGTCCAATACGCACTCTTTGATGCAAACGGCGACGGTGCCGATGACCTTATCCTCAAAATCCAAACCCAGTTTGGTGCCGAGAGGGGCAAAATCAAGACAGGAACCGACTACTATACATACGTTGCGTATTCGGCAGGTAAAGGTTCCTATGCGGCTCCGTTTACACAACCGCTGGTTTGGAACTCTCCAACCTCGCACTACTTCTTCAAGAATAAAAATGGCAGCGGTCTTCTCCGCGCACAACCACAGAAAAACAGCTCAACGCTTGAGTTTTACGCAATTACCGCAAAGAACGGCAAGGTCGCTCACAACGACAAAAATCCCACAAAGATGAGCCTTACCACCTCCGCCAGCGAGGATGATGTTATGGCTCAGATTTCGGGTGCCGAAAAAATTGAGTGGCACAACACAGATGACCTCAAGCCTCTTGAGGATCTGGCCAACTCAAAATAGTGCGTTCTTCTCGCTCAAACGTTGCAATAAAAAAGTTCCACAAATATTGCAACACTTGACGAGAACCGCTCGTCCTTTAGGACGTACATACAAAGTGGCGAGAAGTTCTTCTTGCCTCTACGTCTTTGGACGACACACGTAAGGAGTCTCGATGTTTTGCCCTAACTGCGGAAATGAAGTACCTCAGTCAGCTCGCTTTTGTAAATACTGCGGGTGCAAGCTTGCTCTGCTTAAGACAGCGCCCTCACGTGAGATTGACATCAAGGCGGCTTACGAGAAAAACATCGACACTCTTGCCAAGACGATTGCGGCTTTTAAAGAAACCCACGACCAGAGTACATTTTCTTCGCTCTTTGAGCAAACCAAGGGTATCGTAACTAAGGCAATCTGTGACCAGGGTGTGGACGGTCGCGACGTTGAAGACGTGGTACAGCAGGTATATCTGACGGCCTACCAAAAACTCGACTCGCTGGAAGATAACCGCGCGGCGTTTGCGTGGTTCAAGCGGACGGCCACCAATAAAGCCATCGATCATATGCGCAAAGCAGACAATGCCCCCATACTCAACGCAGATTATACAAACGATACCAGCGACAGCTCAGACTACATTGAGTCTCTTACAGACGATACGCTTGAGTTGCCTGAAGACGTTGTAGAAAACACCTCTACGCAGCAGATTATTCGCGGATTTATCCAAGAGCTCCCCAAAGATCAACAGAAGTTTCTTGTTGCGCGCTATTTTGCCGAGATGAATGCAGCCCAGATTGCCGAGACGTTCGGTATTCCTGCAGGTACGGTTCGCAGTCAGCTCAGCCGCGCACGTAAGACGCTTCAGGAGAGCATCCTTGCCTACTCCGAGCGCACCGGTGTCAAGCTGGCATCCTACAGCAGCGTACCTGTCTTTGCACTTCTTACCAACGCCGATCTTGTTCCCGTCCCGCTTGCACTCAATGCACCGTCGCTCTTCTCGACTATCCAAGAGACCATGCAAGGCCTTGGTGAAGTCACTAAAGCTCTTGGCGAGAAGGGCCTCTCAGCGCAAGGAGCTCCCTATACAAATCCTTTTATTGACGAGTTTGCCAAAAGCACGGCTGCCCATACCTCACAGGCAGCACAGACAAGCGCCGCACAAGCAGCAGGTGGTGCTGGAACTTCTGCGAGTAGTACTGGAGCCACAGCCGCCAGTACCGGCAGTGCGTCTGTCGGTACAAAAGGAGCATCCACAGCCACAAAGGTTGCCTCTGCTACAGCAAAGGCTACGCAAGCAGCAGGAACTGTTGCCAAGATGAGCATAGGTGGCAAGATTGCTGCCGGTGTTGCTACTGTCGCCATTGCGGGGGCCACTGCTGGTGGGGTGTATTTTGCAGGCACCAACGGGCTCATACCATTTATTCCAAAACCATACGAACAAACGGTTCAGACGCAACGGCAAGCAGATGATTCTCCTTCTCAAACTGATATTCAAAACAGTTCCAATGAACCAGAATCTGTATCAGAAGAAGATCAGATGAGACAAGCTATGTATGAACAGTATTCAGAGATTATTGATAATGCATCAAGCTATGTCCCCGAATTAGAAATTCCGGGCATGTCTGCCCGGTATGAATATTCATTGGTATATATGGATCCTGACAATCCTCAAATTCCACAACTGCTCTTAAAACAAAAATATACTGGCGAAATGGATCGCATTTCTATATTTAGCTTTGATAAAAACGACAACCAAGCGTTTGTGATCCAAACACAAGCACTTTCCGAAGGTGTTGCACACGCCGGCGGTTCTAGAGCATCCTTACAAGCAACAAGTGATGGAAGCGGATTGATAGTAACAAGCTGGCAATCTGGAACTGGTCAAACATGGATTAATCGGTATGTTGTTTCGGGACATGACATCTCATCTACTACCGAGTGGGAAGGAAGAATAGATCAGTGTCCCGAAGATCCTTCAGAAATTGATATTGACTGGCATGAAGCAACGGACAAGAGTGGTCTTGAACAAATTGCCCCGAGTAACAATTAATTGATATGAAATAGAACGCATGTTTATGATTTGAGGAGGAAATAAGATGTTTTGTACTAACTGCGGTACGCAGATGCCAGAAGGCCAGAAGTTCTGCACGAATTGTGGCACAGCACTTCAATCGGCTGAACACCTGAGCCAACCGTCTCAAGCTATGGATCCTAATGTTACTCAGAAGACCCCGGAGTCCACTCAGGTAGTGGCAACAACTCAGAAAGCATCAATATCGCAGCCAGCTACACAGACGCAAAACAATTCTGCCAATCCTAGTAGTTCTCAAAACCTTCATAAACACAACAAGAAGATGATTGCTGTTATTGCACTTGTTTTGGTTCTTGTTGTTGGTGGGGTTGGTGCTGCCACTTATTTCACCAATGGTTTTGGTCTTTTAGACAAACAGGGCGAAGCCGGACAAACCGCTGATACTACATCTGGCTCAAGCGATTCTTCCGCAGCAGATACAAAAAAGAAAAAGAAAGACGCCGATGAAAAGCCTACGGTTAAAGTAAGTGACATCTCGTTTGATACGACGCAAGCTGTAAGCGCTAGAGAGATACGCGATGTCTATAGTATTAAGGGCACTATCGAAAATACCACCGATAATTATGTAGAAGCATCGCCCTCTTTTATCTTTAAAGTAAGTTATAAAGATAAGTATGGCGACGAGCAAAGCGGTGACGCAATTCTTCAGTCTCAAATGGAAACTCCAGATGGATTTGAAAATGAGACAATATTTCTCGCCCCTCATGAGAAAAAAGAGTTTACCTACTATATTTATGGTTCTTCCTATAATGAGAACTCTCATAAAGAAGGGGCAGACGCAACATTTAATATCGTTACCACAAAACAATCTAATAGCACGCCTAATAACCTTTCTTTGGCCAAGGGCGATATAACTGTTGATTCCGTAGAGCTCAAAGAATGTCCTTTTAAATCGTTCACTAATAAAAAAGCTCTTACTCCAGATGATGCAAAGGTGAGCCTCTCTTGTACCTTTGAACAATTTAGTTCTACCGTCACGGGAACCGTCACTAACACCACTCAAGACAAATGGTCATCTGCAACGGTTTACTATCACACTGAAATGGATGGATATTATGTACTCAGGTCATCAGATTCAAGTTCGGTAAGTTTTGTAAAACCTGACGCAAGTGCAGATATTAAGGGAAGCTCAATTTTTGGTTCTAACCAGGACGGCCATACCTATGAGGTAAAGCCAATCGCTGTTACTTATCAGGTTGATAAAAACTAACTAGATTTTACATAACAGGTAATCCCCTGAGGCTACAACGTATATGTCCCAGGTTATTGATTAGAAAGGATCGATATGGAAACCCAAAATCAAACGCAGCCACAAGTGCAAACACATCCCCAAGGTCAGATGCAACCAGAACAGAACTTTGACGTTAAAGGAGCACTTTCAAAGCTTGATAAGTACAACAACACCCTTCTTGCTACGATTCTCGTTGTGATTGGTATCATCTCATGTATCTTTTATATAGTCCCTCTCTTTGACTTAAATGTTATGCAAAAGCCAATAGGCTTATCTCTTTCCTCTCTTGCAGCATTCGGATCGCTCGCTAGGGCAATATATCAATATAGTTCTAGCTCAAATGCAGGTGCCGGAGCTCTCGTTGGATATATTTCATTTTCTCTGATCCTCTCACTTGCTATAACTCTGCTTCCTCTGATCAAACAGGCTAAGAAATACGCTGGATTTGCATGCATTCCTGCACTGATAAACTGCATTATTTTCTTTATGACCTATAATGCCTTCTCGCCCAGCAACCCCAATTCCAGCTCTTCTGCTATTTTTGGAAGCAGTAGTATCTTCGTTTCTATCAACTTCTTTGGCTACATCTACGTTATTGGACAGATTGCCGCAATTCTCATCGGTGCCCTTATTCTGTATCGTAACAATGAAGCAAAGAAGGCTGCTGCAGGCATGGCTATGCCTATGACTGCATATCAGGTTCCCATGCAGTCAACAAACACTCCACAGTATCCAACCGCAAACCCTGCACCTGCCGCACCCACATCAAGCCAGCCACAGGCAGCAGAAAATCAATCTCAGGCCGAATCACAGCCTCAGTTCTGCCCAAACTGTGGTAATCAGATTGAACCTGGAACCAAATTCTGTGGTAATTGCGGAGCGAGTATCAACTAAATTACATAGCTACTTCTAGCCTATCGAAATCTCCCGACTGAAAACGGTCGGGAGATTTTTTATTTTCAAGAATTTGAAAAAACTTCCAAAACATTGCAACACTTCGCAACAATCTTTCGTCCTTATAAGTAGCTAGAAAAGAAACCAGAAAGAAGCTCATTGAGCAAAATGCGAGTGCGCTCGCAGAAAAGAAAGGAAGCACGTATGTACGATCAGAACACTGGTGAGTTTATCCCCGAAGCAGAAACACGGCCCACAACGGTAAGCCCACAAGAGACGCAAATTCAGCAGAATCAACCTCAGCCTCAATATCCCAATAACCCGCAAGTGTCGGTTATCAACAACATCCAACAAACTAAATCTAATGGCATTGGTACTGCAGGATTTGTTTTTGCTCTCATCTCCTTCCTCTTTTGCTGGGCACCTGGAGTAAACTGGGTTGTTTGGTTTTTAGGCGCTATTTTTTCTATTATTGGCTGCTTTAAAGAACCACGCGGCCTAGCCATTGCTGGCACGATAATCTCTTTCATCGACATAATTGTTTTAATTTCTATCATTGGAGCGATTGCAGGTACTGCGTCAGCTTTCTTACACTAGAAAGTACACATACTACACAATCGAGGCCAGAATAGATATTTTGGCCTCGATTTATTTATATACAATATTTAAATGTCATATACTTTTCTACTTAAAGGTTTATATTGATCAGTCTCCTGTCAACAGTAAAAAGCTAATACGACACAAATAAATGCTAAAATGTCTAACAATAAAAGTTCTGGCCTTGTATGAAACGTATTAAATTAGGGAGACTCTTATGCATTGTCCAAACTGTGGCGCAGAAAACCCCGATGGTTCTAAATTCTGCACAAGCTGCGGGACAAAACTTTCTGAGATATCTGAAGGGGGAAACGCTGACTCTCTGAATACAGCTCTCGATACATCCGAACAAACTTCACATCTTAAGCACGCTGCAACACCTGAGCAAACCATAAACCAGCCCGCTCCTGGACCGGAACCTCAGCAACCTGCCGAGCCTACCATGTATATGCCGCCCGTTATACCTGCCCCAACAAGTACCGCCACCACTCCCATTGATGATACGGCTCCACAAGCACAACAAACTTATGCTGATCCTACACAATTCCAAGTAGTATCAGAAGGTGCAGCCTCCCCTACACCGCATAAAAAACGCTCTTCACACAAGGCGTTCAAGATTGTGGCAATTATCCTTCTCACAATCGTCCTTGGAGCGGGTATCGGAATAGGTGCGTGGGCATGGAACTCCAACCAAAAGAACAACGCTCGCAAAGACGAAGTCGTCAAACTTGAAGATTCCTACAAATCACAGGTTGACGCCATCGAAGTCAATCCCACCAGCGAAAGCGACCGCTCCGCGCTTCTCGACTCATACAAACAACTTGCCGATCTTCAAGACAAGATCACCAAAGACCAAGAGAGCGGAAAGTTCAAGCTTGCTGACGGCTCCGATGACAGCGGTCTTGAAGCCGTAACCAGCTCGATTTCCGACAAGCAGAAGAAGATTTTTGATTGGTTCAACAACGATTACAAAACACGCCTGAAAGCAAACAGTTTTGACGAGAGTGCTTCCGCGGATTCCATCGACGAAACGACCCTCAACAACCAGCTTGACGCGCTCAACAAACTCAAGAGCGATCTTGATGACGAAAAGATTATCTGGACGAATAATCCCAGCAAAGACTCGGATTATGACTCGTACGTAAACAAGGTTAAAGAGCAGCTCACAAAGGGTAACTCGCTTAAAAAGGATCTGAAAAAGAAGGCCGATAAAGACAAGCAAGATGCCGAGAAAGAAAAAAGATCAAGCGAAGCTGCTACGCAAAAATGGGTCGGCACATATTCCGGCATGGGTACCGATAACAAAAAACTTGAAATCGTTCTGAAGAGCGACGGCAGCGTTACGTATCGGGAAGGCGACACCAAGGTAACCGAAGGAACGTGGAGCGGTGACGAGAATACCATCAAGATCAGCTTCGGTGGCAAGATAAGCACACGAAGCGAACCGTTTACCATTACCTCAAAAGACGGTGGCCGCACCATCGCAGTCAGCTCTGACAGTGGTACATGGCAAACCGACTATCTGACCAAGCGATAAGCACGGAATTCTTTAACTCGCCGTGCCTCTATCCGCAACGTCACCGCAACACGCACCGTCTGCACACATTGTTTCAACAGTACGTAGTATCACGTTAGGAGACAGTATGAACACAAAAACAAACACCATTCTTCGCTACATTAACGTAGGTTTATGCTGTCTTTTAGCGATTCTTTTCATCCTTCCTGTTATGAAGCTTGATATCGTACAGCCCAATGGCGAATATCTGATCCACTTCTCAATCGGACAATTCTTTGGCTTTGCACAGCTTATAGAGGATTTTATGAAGTCCTACAGCGCCACCCAGTCACTAAATGGTCAGTCACTTATTCTTTTTGCGAATGCGGCTAAAGAACTCTATATGCTTATCTTCTTCCTTATTCTGCCGCTTGTGGGTATTCTTCTTTCTTTACTCCCCCGCACTATAAAAGTTTCTTGGCTTACGGGAGTAGTAGCCCTTATATGCTTAGTATGTTTTTCCGTGTTCTATCACCAGATTGACTCAAATATCTCGGCCTTCAACGCCCAGATGAACGGATTTTACACGATGAATTCATACCAACGCAATGGCTACTCGTATGTGCTTAGTGTGGCTCCGTACGGATATCTCTACGTTCTTTTGTGCCTCGCTTCCGTCGTGGTAAGCATTGTCCTCTTTATAAAGCGCGAGAAGCCCGTAGCAGTGCAGGTTCTTGTTGACCCAACAACCGGAAAGGTTGTCGGAAGCGTTCCTGTGGCTGTTCCGGGGGCACCGGTGCAGACCGCGGCTCCCGTGACAACGCCAGCAACACCCGTAGTCCCTACGGTTCCAACCATAACCACTGCACAACCGCAAACGGCGCAAACGGGAACTCCAATGCCGGTCTCGGCTCCCACACAACCGCAAACAGGGGCTCCAACGCCGACTTCAAGTCCTGACTCACACGTCAGTCCTCAACCACCGATTCCGGGAGCTCCCTCGAACGAATAGTCCTACGCATGAATTTAAGGAGAAGTCCTTATGCTCTGTCCTCACTGCGGAACAGAAAACCCTGACACATCAACGATATGCTCAAACTGTAGCGAGTCTCTGTCTGACAGTACAGACAGTGCTGATAGTACAGAAAGCGCTGACGGCATCGATAGCACGGGTGATGCGGACGACGCTGGTAGCGTTGAGAGCACTGACAATACAGACGGTGCGGACGACGCTGATTTCGCTCACGAAACGGATTCTACCAACACGGAAGACCTTACTGGCGTGGCGGACTCTGCTGATGCAGCAGAGTCCGCTGATACGGGAAATCTTACTGACGCGGTAGACCCCACTGATGCTGAAGGCTACGATGACGAAGCGGAGCTCCCGGACAATGACAGTCCTGACAGTGAGGTGAAGCACGACGACGAAGATAATGACTCCGGCAGTGAAGCTGAGCCCGATGATGGTGACAACCTCAACGAACAAGCCGACTCCTCAACGGCTGAGTCTGATGACCCACCGGTTTTCTCGCCACCTACCATGTCACCGTTTATCGAAGAAGACTTTGGCAGTTCTATTTTCCGGCCAGGTCTTACGTCAGACATCGACTACTCACAGTTCAACGTAGTAACAGCCAGTACGGGGACAGAACATACAAACGCTCCCATAGCTTTTAAAATACCTCTGCCAAACAAGACAATTAAGATTATCGGTATTGCAGTATTGGCTGCTACGCTTTGCATTGCACTTGCAAGCGGAATTTGGTCGTTAGTTATCTCACAGCAAAGCAGTGCAACAAAATCTGAGGTGCAAAAGCTCGAAGAGTCCTACCAGTCTCAAGTAGACGGCATTGATGTGTCGCCAACTGAGGACAGTAGCCGCACGGATCTTCTCTCCGCATATCAAGATCTTGCTGATATTCAAAGCAAAATTGACGACGACCAAGCGGCCGGGAAATTCAAGCTCTCCGATGATAGCGACGATCCCAATCTTGCAGCTGTAACAAGTTCGATTTCTGACAAGCGGGAAAAGATTGTTGACTGGTTTTCTTCGGACTATAAAACGCGGCTTGCTGCCAACAGTTTTGACGAAGCCGATTCCGTCGATACGCTTGATCAGGCAACCATCGACTCCAGAATCAGTGCGCTCAAAAACCTTCAGGCAGACATTGAAAATGAGCGAGTCATCTGGGGAGGCAACACCGGCAGAGGTTCTAGTTACTCCAGCTATGTTAATCGCATTACTGAGCAGATTGCTCGCGGGAATAGGTTCTCCAAGGAACTGCAGAAAAAGAATCAAGCCTCTGTTCATAATGCCGAGAAGAACGGGTCGCCAAGCAAGAAAGCGCAGGATAAGTGGGTTGGTACGTATTCCGGAATGGGTACCGATGGGCTTTCGCTGGAAATTGTACTCGGCAGTGACGGCAGCGTCGTGTACCGCGAAGGTGGAACAAAGGTTACAAACGGAAGCTGGACGGGTGATGAGAATAGCGCCCAAATTTCATTTGGCGGTCAGGTCAGTTCTGCCAGCGAGCCGTTTACCATTACCTCTTCAAACGGAGGCAAGCATATTGCCGTAAGTTCAGACAGCCCCTCATGGAATACCGACTACCTGGACAAACAGTAGCGTATACGACAAAACGCCTTAGAACCGACCGGTCATTCTCGACTCAGGATCCGCTGTGGCAATGCGTTTGCGCAGTTCGGCGATGGCTTCCGGGATTTTTTCCACCTCATACGGTGTCATCTGATACACCCAGTTAATCCAGTTGCGATACAGCAAATTGGCATGCGCGCGCCACGTAAAAAGCGGCTGGCGCTCAGGATCGTCCTCGGGAAAATAGTTCTCGGGAATCCGAATGGGCAGCCCCTTGTGAAAGTCCCGCCAGTATTCCTCCGCAAGAGTGTCGCGACCGTACTCAAAGTGCCCGGTAACGTAAATTTCGTGGAAGTCTCGCGTGGCGAGAAGCGCCGGACCAGAGTCAAATCCCTCGGAAAGCACGGCGAGCTCAGGGTGCTTGGAAAGCTCTCCCGTATCAATGGCAGCGTGCCTAGAATGTGGCATGCTGTGCACTTCATCGAAGCCATTTGTCAAAAACGAGTATTCATCGCAGAGACGCTGCGGAAAGATGCCAAAGAGCTTAGAGCCCAGCTGTTTCTTGGGGATACCGTAAAGATAATAAAGCCCCGCAAGCGCACCCCAGCAGAGGTACATCGTTGAAAAACAGTGCTCCTGCGACCAATCGATAATCCGACAAAGCTCGTCCCAATAGTCAACATCCTCATAGCGCATGTCTTCGAGGGGTGCTCCCGTGACAATCAGCCCGTCGTAGTTTTTATGCTCAAACGACTCAAACGTATCGTAGAACGTTACCAGATGATCTTCGGGCGTGTGTTTAGAAACATGACTTGAGATGCGCATAAAATCGCAGCTCACCTGTATAGGAGATTTCGAGATGAGTCGCAAAATCTGCGTTTCCGTCTGAATCTTTGTAGGCATAAGGTTGAGAATGGCAATCTTAAGCGGACGAATTTGCTGATGTTCAGCGACCTCTTCTTCCAGCGCAAAAATCCGCTCCTGATGAAGTGTGTGTTTAGCCGGCAAACCATCCGGAATATTAATCGGCACGCCTACCCTACTTTCTTCCTAACGGCAAGATCAGCTGCAAGACTCCTTGCTCAGCTCACTTACCTCGTCTGACTCGCTTGACTCGCCCGGTTTGTCCATCTCACCCGACTTGCCTGACTTGCTCAGTGAACTTCTCGCCTAACAAAACATCTGCCACGAGCAGTTTAACAGTCAAATCCATAATGATTCCGCATAATCATAGACCAGTCGGTTAATTGTGCGTCTTGCGCTACAAAAATTTAACAGACAGTATACGTATAGACAGTATACTTATATGTATGGATACTACTTTTGCCGAGCTCGGGCTAAACGAGCGCATTTGCACGGGCGTAGAGACGCTTGGTTTTGACACGCCGACCCCCATACAGGCCGCAGCAATCCCCGCCGTTTTAGCGGGAAAAGACGTGGTCGCCTCCGCACAAACCGGTACGGGCAAGACCGCTGCCTTCGTTCTGCCTGCGCTACAGGTTATCGATACGGACCCTGAGGGCGAGAAGACCGATCGCCCCGAGGTCCAATACCAGCCGCAAGATGAGCAGCAGCAAAGCTCGCAGCAGCAGGAGAGCCAACGCCAACGTCAACGTAGGGGCGAACGTAGGCGCAACAGAACTCGCAATCCGCAGGCGCTTATCGTCACGCCTACCCGAGAACTTGCCACGCAAATTGAACGCGTTGCCACCACAATATGCAAAAGCACCGGTCAACGTGCGGTTATTATTACCGGCGGCGCAAAGCTTAAACGACAAATTTCTGCCGTACAGGCAGGTTGTGATCTTTTAGTTGCTACTCCCGGACGCCTTCTGGATCTGATTGAACACCATCAGGTCAACCTGAAAAACATCAAAGTTTTTATTTTAGACGAAGCAGACCGCATGCTTGATATGGGATTTTGGCCCAGCGTGCGCCGCATCATGAATACGCTGCCGCCTAAGCGTCAAACGTTGCTCTTCTCGGCAACACTACCTCCGTCAATCACCTCAACCATCGACAATATGCTCCACGACCCCACGATGATTGAAATTGCGCGAACCGGGCAAACTGCCGACACCGTTGAGGAACATCTGTGCCCCGTCGTGCAGGGGCAAAAGGTGAAATTACTTGAATCTTTGATACGTTCTTTTCGTCCTGCACCCGAGCGAATCCTGGTCTTTTGTCGCACGAAGCTCCGCGTGGACAGTGTTTATTCGGCGCTCAACAACGCCGGTTTCAAGGTTGACGTCATGCATGCCGACCGGCCTCAAGGTGCTCGCACCCGAGCGCTGACCAAGTTTCGTAACGGCAGCATTCAAGTTCTGGTTGCAACCGATGTCATGAGCCGAGGCATTGACGTACAGGGCATAGATGCCGTGGTCAATTTTGACGTACCGCTGGATCCTGAGGATTACGTCCATCGTATCGGGCGCACCGGTCGCGCGGGAAGCGCCGGTCAAGCGTTTACGTTTATGGCTCCGGATGAAATTACTCCACTCCGCGAGATTGAATACTTTACGAAATCGCTTATTGCGACGTGGGATCTCTCCAATTTTGGGTATCAGGATGGTCGCATCGTATTGCCACAAAACCGACCTGCTACAAAACCTGTACGCCCCATGTTTTCAGGCTCGAAGGCACGCGGCCGCGGCTTTGGCGGTCGCTACGGAAGGCACTTTTAGCTTGCATGAAATAGCGTGATACGGGCAACACGATTCAAGCGAGAAGGGTTGTGGTTCTATTCGTGGCTCTTGGCGTATCACTCTCGATTTGACCGGCGACGTTCCCGAAAGAAAGCTTTGAGCTGTGCCGCTGCCTCATCGGCAAGCACGCCCGATGTCACCTGAAACTCGTGATTCAATCTTGGATCGCAGCTTATGTCATAAAGCGTACCGAGAGCTCCGCCTTTAGGATCGCAGGCTCCAAATACACACCGGTCTATGCGCGAATTAACCATCAGGCCCGCACACATAAGGCACGGCTCAAGCGTCACGTATACCGTGCAGCCTGTGAGCCGCCAGCGTTTCAGCACGCACGATGCTTCTTCCATGGCGAGAAACTCTGCGTGTGCCGATGGGCTATTATCAACCTCGCGTCGATTATGGGCGCTTGCGATCACCTCTCCATCGCACACCACGACGGCTCCGATAGGCACTTCTCCCTCGGCTGCAGCAGCGGCTGCTTCTGAGAGCGCAAGTCGCATATACTTCTCGTCACGTGCAATACTCTCGTTACATGCAGCACTGTTTTGCTCACTCTTTACGATAGTCTTCTCGCTGTTTTTCTCGCCATTCTTGTCGCCGTCTTTCTTGTTATCGGCACCAAAATCTTGAGAACTCTCTGTATTTGTAAAATAATCCATCAGTCTCCTCGTAAAAAGTTGCGTTATGAGGTAGGATAATACCGCTTTGGAGAGGTGGCAGAGTGGTTGAATGCGGCGGTCTTGAAAACCGTTGAGCGGGAACACCGTTCCGAGGGTTCGAATCCCTCCCTCTCCGCCATTTCCACTCATACATAAATCCCTCATTGATTATTGCTTTAAGAATTACAACTGTACTGTAATTCTAATTGATATTCAGGCAATATATCGTTTTGAGTTCTATATCCTAGTTATTCTCATTCAGGACGAACGCAGAGAAACAAGCACCGCGGTTATAGTCTTTCTTCGTCCGCTTCAAATGAGAAAAACTCCGAGACTTTCTTTTCTAGCGATGCTCCAAGCTTAATCAATACATTGACTGTCACATTAGCATTTCCATGCTCTATACGCCAAAGATACTTATAGTCAACATTTGACATGAGAGCAAGCGAACGCAGCGAGAGCCCTTGAGCTTCGCGAGCTCTCTTAATCGCGATGCCAAGCTGTCGCCTATACCATTGCTCACTGTTTTTGAATGAATCTTCCATGTCATGAGCTTATGTGTTAAACTTTGTTTGGTGTTGGTTTATAGACCAACACTCAATATTAACTTTGGAAACGGAAGGTAAAGCATGAAAGATTTAGTTCAACTAATTGCACTAATTGCCATTGCTGTCGGCATTAAAGCTGCCTTAACTCCACCAAGGTATAGGATCAAAATGACTGATCCATACACTCAACAAAGTCGCTACCTACTCTCTATTGATGGCATTAATGGACAGTTCGAGTACACTTCAGATGCCAAGAGTGCAATGGCTATAGTCGATGGTGCCAAAGCCGAAAAACTCATGTCAGCCCTTCCTGACGATGCAAATCCTGTTGTAGAGGTAAGAAACAGAATTATCGGATGGAAACCAATGACACGCCAAGGATAATAAAAACTGTTATGACATAATCCACAGCCAGGTCTTTTATCCACTAAATATATCTTGACGTCTTAACAAGACATATTGCAATGAGCCAAAATTCATTCTAGATTTGATAACAGACCCATATTTTGGGTACACTTGAAACATCAAACGTTGTGAGTGACACTTAGCTCATCGCCGCACGTGAAAGGACTGGATATGGAAATCGCAATACTTGTTGTTGTCGTTCTTGTGGTCTTGCTGGTACTCTGGGGTATCTCGGTCTACAACAAAATTATTCGAGCCAACAATAAGGTCGATAACGCGTGGCAGACCATCGACACACAGCTCCAGCGTCGAAATGACCTCATTCCAAACCTTGTTGAAACCGTCAAGGGCTATGCAAAGCACGAGTCCGGCACGCTTGAGGCGGTAATCGCAGCTCGTGGAGCCGTTGCATCTGCTCGCACGCCTCAGGAAAAGATGGAGGCTTCGGGTACCCTTTCCAATGCGCTGACCTCGCTTTTTGCGGTTGCCGAAAGCTATCCTGAACTTAAGGCAAACGAGAATTTCCAGCAGCTTCAGTCCGAGCTCACCGATACTGAGAATCGCATTAGCTATGCACGCATGAGCTACAACGATGTGGTCATGGATTACAACAATGTCATTGCTGTCTTCCCCAACTCCCTCATCGCCGGTTCACGCTTTAAGCCTCGTCAGGGCTTCACCGTTGAAAACGATGCAGTTCGTCAGGCTCCGAAGGTGCAGTTCTAAACGCTTTGCTTTGTTACGTCTGTCCGCCTGCCGCGCCCGGTTATTAGCCGGGCGCGGTTTTGCTTATCCAACGCTACCGGTGGAAAGCCATTAAAAAACCTGCCAAAAAATTTAGAGTCGCAAAAGTTTCTCGCCTCTCACGAAACCTCTAGCTGCTACAATGCTCTTGGTATGAGTGGCTTTCGCTACCCAAAGAGACAAGGAGAAAGGTCAGCATGAAACCCCGACCTCACAGTCGCTGACCCCTCGCGGTGTGCTCAATTACACCGTCAGGGGTGTAATTGCAAACTCGCTGCTTGCGTGCGTGCAAGCTGCACAAAGGAGCACACATGATTTACCTATCCCAACTTCTTGGAAATCCCGTAATGGATTCACAGGGCGAGAAGATCGGCGTTGTTTCCGATCTTGGCATTGCCACCGGCGAGGTTTTCCCTCGCATCACGTCTCTTGCCTTTATGGGGCCCGGTCGCACGCCCCTCATGATATCCTGGCGCAAATACGTGGAATCCTACGATGAAGACACCATTACGCTGAAGGTACCTTCCACTGAGATTCGCTTCTCGTACCTGCAACCTAATGAGGTCCTTCTCGCCCGCGACATCCTCAATAAGCAAATCGTTGATACACGCGGCATCCGTGTTGTCCGCGTCAATGACCTCAAACTCTCCGACACCAGCTCAACGCAGCTTCGCCTGCTGGGCGCCGAGGTGGGTGTGCGAGGGCTTTTGCGCAGTCTGTCGCCGAAACTCGAAACCATCGTAACCCGCGCTGCCCGCGCTATGGGTCGTCCCATACCGGAGCGCATCATCGCGTGGAGCTACATGGACTTGGTGGAACGCGATCTTTCCAACGTCAAGCTGTCCGTCTCACACAAAACCCTCGATGAGCTGCACCCCGCCGATGTCGCAGACATCATCGAGCGACTGGACTCCCGTCTACGGAGCCAAGTCTTTGCCCAACTCGATGACGAGCAGCGCGCCGGTGCAATGGCGGAATTCAACGATGACGCCATGGCCGTTGAGCTCATCGGCGGCATGAACGAAAAAGAGGCGTCACGCATCCTGTCAGAAATGGATCCGGATGACGCAGCCGAGCTGGTTTCCGAGTTGAGTTACGACCGTGCCGAGAAGCTCCTGCGCCTGATGGGCGTTAAAGAACAGCGCGCCATCCGTCAGCTGCTGGGATATCGTGAGGACACCGCCGGCCGTATCATGACCTCGGAGGCACTCTCGCTGCCGGAAGACCAAACGGTTGCGTATGCGTTCGAGCGGCTACGCGCTCTTGACGAGGACTTTGAGACGGTTCGCTACCTTTACCTCACGGATTCCGACGGCCGCCTTTCAGGCATTGTTACCTTGAATCAGCTTATCGTCTCCGACCAAACCCAAAAACTCGAAGAGATTGCCAATAAGAACCTCGTTACCGCGTCGCCCGAAGACGACCAGGAAGACGTTGCGCGCAACATCGCTAAATACAACCTGCTTGCCATGCCGGTTGTCTCGGATGACCAGCGCCTGCTTGGCATCGTCACGGTCGATGATGCACTGGACGTCCTCGAAGAAGAGCACGCCGAAGACCTGCAAATTGCCGGCGGCAGCTCCGATGGCGAGGGGGGCGAGCGGAGCCGCGACGTCATTTGGTTTTTCCATCGCAACATCTGGATCTTCTTCTGGATTATCGCAACGGGCGCCGCATCGGCTACAAGCTCGCTCGTCTTCAATACAAACATTGCTCCAACGCTGGTGTTTCTCGCCTGCCTTGCCATGCCGGTAGCGCTTATCCTCGCCGACGACACCATCAGCTACGTCACCAACTTCTTCCTCGAGGACGATCCCGGAAGCGAAGACTCCCCCTCCATTCTGGGCTTTGGTTTCCGCTCACTGCTCTTGGGCCTTCTAGTTTCGGGCGTGACTGCCGCACTTGGAGCCGGCCTCGACGCGGTTATTATGAATTGGCTGATGGAGGTGCCTGCGGGATCAATCATCCATCACATCGTGGTCTCGGCATTCGGTGCCGCCGCTCTCTCGGCCTTGATTTCATTCATCCTGACCCCGGCCTACCTTGCCATTCTTCGACACCGTGACGAGAAGAACCAGGAAACCTCAGGCTTCGCCCTCTCCCTCATCTCAATGGCCATTGCCGTGGTAACTTACCTGGCAGCCGCCGGCGGTCTTTTTGTTCTACAAACCTCTGTCGGGCTGGTCTTCTAATGTATGGCGAGAACAACAAGAGGAACAACGCTCTGTCTGCCTCCGCCGAACCTAAAACGTTGAGTCAAGACCTCTCTCCCACCTCAGCCGAACCCAAAAAGGTCAACAAGAACAGCTGGAAGTATATCCTTATGGCTATGGGACCGGGGCTGCTCGCGGCATTTGCAGGTAACGACGCCGGTGGCATTGCAACGTATTCCAGCGCCGGTGCGTCGTTTGGTTATACGCAGCTCTGGACCGTGCCCATTATGTGCTTTTTGCTCATCGTGGTGCAGGAAACTTCGGCGCGCATGGGCTGCGTCACCGGCAAAGGCCTCGCTTCCCTCATACGCGAGCGCTTTGGCATCCGTCTCTCAGCCCTCGCAATGTTTGCACTTTTGATATCAAACATTGCAGTAACATTCTCGGAGTTCGCAGGTATCGCTTCAAGTATGGATCTTTTTGGTATCCCAACGTATGTTTCGGTACCTATCAGTGCTCTTCTCGTCTGGATTCTTACCGTAGGAGGATCATATCGCCGTATCGAAAAGATCCTTCTAGCCATCAGCTGCATTTTTGTTACGTATGTAGTGGCGGGCATCCTCGCAAAACCCGACTGGCTTGAAGCACTCCGCGTCACCGCCATTCCACAGATGTCTACCGACCCTTCGTATATTTCGCTTTTGGTTGCGAATATCGGTACTACCATCAGCCCATACATGATGTTTCTTGTTGCATCAAACGTTGTCGAGAAGAACCTGGATACCAGCGACATTCCCGCGCAACGTGCCGACAATGTTGCCGGAGCTGTCCTGGCGGAGATTATCACCTGGTTTATCATGCTCACCACGGGAACGGTTCTCTTTCCCGCGGGAATTCGCGTAGATTCCGCCGCCGAAGCTGCGGCTGCTTTAGTGCCGCTTGCAGGTCAATATGCCTCTACACTCTTTGCCTTGGGCATGGTAGGCGCATCGTTTCTTGCCGCATGCGTTTTGCCCGGTATTACGGCAAGCGCCATCTGCGAAGCATTTGGATGGGAACGCGGTGCAGATCGGACCTGGTCCGAAGCTCCGCTCTATCATGGCATTATCACATTGGTCTTGGTTGTCTCGGCCATAGTCATTTTGATACCGGGTGTAAGCCTCTTTGGAATCATGCTTGTCGCCCAGGTTATAAACGGCATCCTGCTACCCGTCCTACTCATCTTTATGGTAGTTATTGCAGCCGATAGGCACATCATGGGAACGTTTGCCAACGGACGTGCGTGGAACTTACTCACGTGGTTCACTATCGTCACCGTTATCATTTTGACCATTGTTATGTTTGTTTTGCAGGCCATGGGACTCTAGGGATTACTTTTTCGCAGATGGGCTTCCTTTAGAGGGTTTCTTCCGGATGGGCTTCTTTTGAGCCTGTCGCTCTTTTGCTGACTGTCTCTCTTTTTGCATCGGCTTAAAGAGCCGCCTAATGCGCCGGATAAAACGCTTACGACGTTTGTCGTTAGAGGAAATTACTACGTAGGTAAGAAACACGACAAGATATACCGAAGCCAAACCCATAACCCAAACAAGCGGCATTCTCCTGAGGATCATTTTAAAAACAAAGAGTTGTGCCGCTATAAAAAAGCAGGCTGCGATATTTTTAATCAGGCGCGGAAGCATCGACCGCTGAGAAAAGACTTCCTCAACGGCTTTCTTGATGCAATCTTGCCCCCTAAGCTCCTTGTATCTCTTACGCACGGAAGAGATCTGCAACACAAAAGCCATGACACAGAGGCTAAATGCAGCAAAGACTATAAAGAAAAGAATGAGCTCTATGACCTCGTTGTCAAAAAACATTGCGGCTACTTACTTGCCTCATCAAACTCATCCTTAAAGGACGAGAACATCTTGCCCATGCGCCCCAGCTGCTTACCAAAGCTCTTTGCTGCGTCATCGGATGTCACTTGAGAAGAGGCTTTCTTCTTTGTCGATGAGCTCTTCTGTGATGTCGGCGCATACGTCTTCACGGGTTCCTGAGACACCGTGCCGCCAAGGCTCTTCTCGGCGCTCGGTTCTTCAAGCGCAACGGCCTCGGCAGGTACCGGATCCGGTCGCGGCTCGGTAGCATCCTCGGGCTCGGTGGCGTCTTCAAGAGCTCGCTTTGCTTTGCCGATCATGTGTCCAAGCGAGCGCCCGCCTTTGACGCTTGCCTGAGACATTGCTTTACCTGCTTTTTCGGCAAGCTCGGAACCTTTGGCAACGGCCGCGGCATACCCTTCGCCCGCCTTACCGGCAAGACCTCCCGAAAGCGCCGCGCTCTCCGCGTCGGCCGTAAGGATCATGGCGTCGTCACGATAGCCCAACACCCATTCGGGCTTAATTTCAAACGAGCCGATAAGGGCTGCGGCAGAAGATCCGCTATCCACCAGGAAGTTATTGACGTGGCCGGTAGCCGGATTGAAGTCTGCACCGCTGACAAAACCGAGCGTTTTACCTGATTCGGTCACGGCTTTCATACCGTGCCACATGATGCAGCGATCCCAGTCAAGGCCAAGACGTGCTATCGCCTTTTTGTCCAACGCTCCTTCAGGACGGGCAACCAGAAACCCCTTGTCAAATGTGGTGAGTGCATCAAAAGCAACGAACACGTCGTTGCGCTTTACCATACCCACAATATCGGGACGTTTGACCATTACGCCCACCACCTGCGGAAGGTCAGAGTCAAACACAATCACATGGATGCGCCCAAGTTTTGACGAACGCTGTTGTCCGGCTTCCTTATCCTTTTTATTCTGCTTTTTTGGAAGGTATACCTTAATACCTATAAGCTCGTTTGTTTTCACGCAAACCCTTTCGACAAAAACGGGGCGTCCATGGACGTCCCGTTCCAGTACATACTCCTTGAGCCGGTTAAACCCTAAAACTCAGTATGCTCGGCTTCGTGCTCTTCGCCGGCAACGGTTTCAATGGTTACCCCTTCGGCCTCGGAAGGGCTTGAGGCAACCTGAGCCGAAACGGAATCCGCCACAGCCTCAGCGCCGTTCTGCACCTGCTCAGAAGCGGAAGCGACCGCATCGGAAAGCGATTCGCGGAGCTGATCCATGCGCTCACGAGCCAGATCAACCTTTGCACGGAGCTCATCGGTCTTGGCATCAACCGTTGGACGCACCTCGTCGATCTTATCGCTTACCACGCGAGAAGTACGCTCATAGGAATCAAGTGCGGAATCCCACGCGTCATTTACTGCGTCAGCCGCCATTGCACGGGTTTCCTCACCTGGTCGCGGTGCCAAAAACAGACCTGCAGCTGCACCGGCTGCTGCACCAAAAATAGCTCCGGCTAAAAATCCGGCAGACTTCTTGCTCATGGGAACCTCCTATCAGAGCAGTGTGTACTGCTCTTCCGAAACGTACCGCTCACGCCTATCTTACAGGTCGTGGCCTCGGTACGTTAATCATACTCCAGTCATCGGGCAAGCCATCGTCAAACGATGTACCTTTGTGCGAATCCGCGGCATCCACATGCTCTGCAGACGTAGAATCATCCTCAGCATCGGAAGCGGCGGCATCGGTGGCATCCGCAGTTGGCGCATCTTCATCTTCCTCCACGTATGGATGATCATACGTTTCATCAAAACTCCGGTCTTCAACATCTTCCGCAGGGGAATCGAGCTGCTCGTCATCGTACCAATCATCCTCAACGGCGCCATCTTCTGCATCAGACGAAACCTCTCTATATTGATCGTCGTAAAATGTCGCGCGCGTTAACTCATTGGGGTTCACTTCGTTGTAGAAAGCGTCCTCAACGTCTTCCACGTCATAATCATGCTCGCCGGACGCCTCATAAGCCGCTTCATCTACAAGCTCACCCTCGGCAAACTCCTCGGCAACTTCGTCTCTCTCAGAACCCTCAAAAGATCCGTCTTCCTCGCCGACCAAAACATCGGAAGGCTGATCTTCTTCCGAAAGGTCTTCCTCAGACGCATCCTCACCGTCAACGCTTTTAACAAGCGCCACAAGACCTTGCGTAATTGCCTCGATGTTTGGTTTGGGATCTTCCCCGTCAGCATACGCCCAGCTCAAAATCCACGCTGCGCTGGAAAGAGCTCCGGCCACCAGCACGTCATCGGGGCATGCAAGGCTTACCTCAAACAGACCGAGTTTCTCGTCAAGCGTTGTCGTACGACCGGACGCAATATCTCCTGCCTTGTTTGTAAGAGCGAGAAGCTCCACCGCCACATGCTCAAGGAGGTGTGCCACTTCCGTATCGGAAACGACATCGCCAAACTGAGGCGCCGTATCACCAAGACACGCGTGCTTCTCGACCCCCGGAAGGAGATCCACAACACGCCGCGTGCCAATAGCATCATCAGAGGTCATACGTGGTGCATCATCTGAAAGCTGAATCGTAGCGTCAAGGTTTCTTGGTCCTACGACAACCTTTTTGATGTGAATCAGCTCTGCCATGTCTCGTCCTCTTCCTGCTCAAATGAGAGAATTACTCATCATATTTTAGTCAAAAACTGCAATTTATATATAGCTCATCCGTTAGCGGTCGTTTTTTCCGCAGTGTCTTCATGTACGCCGGTCTTTTTCTCCAAAGTTTGCTGCGGCTCCGGTGCAATCACCCGCAAGAGCGAAAGCCTGCGCCTGCGCATCATCTGCACGCGGAACTGCCAACCGTCCTTCTCAAACGTGTCGCCCGGCCGCGGAAGCCTGTCGGCAAGCTCAAGCACGAACCCCGCAATGGTCTCATACTCTTCCGAGTCCTCAACCGGCCATCCAAGCTCTACGGCATCATCAAGCGAGAAGCGGCCGTCAACCAGCCATTCCCTATCGCTTAACTGCGTAAGATACTTGTTGTCGGGATCAAATTCATCGGCAATTTCACCGACAATCTCCTCGACAATGTCTTCAACCGTAATGGCACCCGCAGTGCCACCATATTCGTCAACGACAATCACCATTTGATCGCGAGAAGATTGCATCTCGGAGAGAAGCGGAATGATGTCTTTCGTATCGGGAATGTAATTTGCCGCGCGGACATACTGTGCGATGTGCTTCTCGCCCGCGTGTTCTTCAAGAATGGGCTCGATAATATCTTTGATGTGTGCGATTCCCACAATACGGTCAACGTTGTCGTGGTAGATGGGAATGCGAGAATAGCCGGTCTTGCGCATAACCGTAAGGACCTCGGACAACGTGGAGATGTCTTCCATGGTAGTAAGGTCAACGCGCGGCACCATAACCTCGCGCGCAACCGTATCACCCATGTCGATAACCTCATGGATCATCGACTTTTCTTCTTCGGAGAGCTCGTCGGAATCTTTGACAATATAGCGGAGCTCCTCCTCAGAAAAATCCTGGTGATCTTCATGCACGTCAATACCCAAAAGTTTTGCGATGCCGTTTGCGGAAGCTGAGTTCAAAATAACAATGGGTTTTGCCAGCGTCATGAAGAAACGGATGGGGCCAACAACTGCCTTGGAAACATTTTCCGCATTGGCAAGGGCGATCTGCTTTGGCACCAACTCTCCGATAACCGTTGAAACATACGAGAGTATCAGCGTAATAACCACCACGGCGGTAGGGTGCGAAAAATCCGAAGGTACGCCCATACTCGCAAGCCAGCTGCCAAGCGGAGTGGAAAGGCTTGTTGCGGCAAAAGCAGACGATGCAAAACCCACCAGCGTAATGGCCACCTGAATCGTTGCCAAAAACGGCCCGGAGTCATTGGTGAGGTCGAGAACCGCGCGAGCGCGCTCATCGCCCTCCTCGGCCTCAGGCTCAAGCGACGTCCTCCTTGCACTGACCACGGCCATCTCGGAAGCCGAGAAGTAGCCATTTGCCAAGGTCAGAAGCAGTGTCACTAAAATACTTAACGCTACGTCCATATGTGGTATGGGCACCTGCCTAATCGAAGTTAAAAAGCCACGTAGGTATTGTACTCTACGTGGCTATTTCCTGATCAATTCTTTATAAATGCGTAACTAATTCACGGACTTTTCCACTTTGCCGTTTGCCCCAGGCTTTTACCCCAAGCTTTTACTGTACGAGCTTTTCCACCTGGGCGCGAACGTCCTTCAAATCTTCCTCAGACGGCAGCCAACCGATGGTATATGCCTTGCCATATGGAAGAGTAAACTCGGCCTTCTCAAGCTCTTCTTCAACCATCTTGGGGCCAAGCGGCGCCCAGCCGTATGAGCCGAATGCAAAGCCAATACGATGCTCATTTTTAGGAGAAAGGCCTGTCATATATGTCAAAAATGCACTCACCGTGGGCAAGAACTTGGAGTTAAGTGTAGGAGATCCAACGCAAACATACTTGGAATCAAGGAAGTGATACATCACATTGGAGACGTGCGTCTCTTTAAGGTCGCAAAGCTGTACGGGAATGCCCTGTGCCAAAAAGCCATCCACCAGCGCATGGGCCATCTTATCGGTTGAGCCCCACATGGAATCATAGACAACCAGTGCCTTTTCCTTCAGTGCACCGGATGTCCACCCCTCATACGCATCGATAATGTCTTTCACGTGTGAGCGCCATGCAACGCCATGAGCGGGGGCGATAATATCTATGTTCTCCAAACCAAGCTTTTTGACCGCCGTTACCGCCGAGTCTGCCTGACGGCTGTACGGCAACACAATGTTGGCGTAGTACTTGCGCGCCTGTTTCATAACCTCGCAGTAATCACTTTCATCGTCGAAGCGTGTGGAAGAAGCATAGTGCTGTCCAAACGCATCGTTGGAGAAGAGAATCTTATCGACGTCGGAGTAGGTAACCATATTGTCGGGCCAATGCACCATCGGCGTTTGCACAAAGTGGAGGGTACGCTTGCCAATGCTCAGGGTGTCTCCCGTTTTTACACCGTTGACCTCAAGATCTTCTCCATAAAACGCTTTAAGCTCTTTAACGCCCTGCGGAGCCGAGGCATACACGGCAGCATTTGGTGCCACCTTGAGAATAGCTGGCAGTGAGCTGGAGTGATCCATCTCAATATGGTTGCATACCACAACGTCAATCTTCGCCGGGTCAACAATGCTTTGGATGCGCTCGATAAGTTCATCTGTCATGGTGTACTTGACCGTATCAATAAGCGTGATCTTCTCGTCCAAAATAAGATACGCATTATAGGTAATACCCTGCTCAGTGGTATATCCATGGAACTCTCGGGCGTTCCAATCAATGGCACCAACGGCATACACATCAGGCTTAATTTGCACTGCACTCAACATATGGTCTCCTCCGTAGGATTTGGGTGGCTGTTGCTATTGTAGCGGATAGCCTTATGCTACGTATTTCTGTTATTTTGAGCATAGCATTTGAGAAGCGGCCATATGTTTTGACTTTTATACAAATTCAGTCTAACCTGTGCAAACCTGATAATTTTATAGGAGTTGCTTCTGATGTCTACCAAATCTACTCATTTCAACACTACCGCAAAGACGAATGCTGTCACCGGAACATCTCCTTGGAAACTTCTTGGCACCCTGATTGCTCCATATAAGGGCTTAGCCATTCTTACCTTGCTGACCCTTCTCTGCGATATCGTGGGAATGCTCTATATCCCTACTGAGTTGTCGGCACTTATAAACGCGGCGGTTACCAATCACGATATGGTAGCGCTTACCTCTCACGGTATCCGTATGTTTATGGCGGCTCTTTTGGGATCCGGCGGTTGTATCGTCTCTTACTGGCTTGCATCACGGCTTGCTGCGCGCATTGGTCGCGATCTGCGCATGGCCGTATACAAGCACTCTCTTGAATTTTCGGGTTCGGATTTCAACCGCTTTGGTACAGGTTCAATGATTACTCGAACTCTCTCCGATGCCAACGTGGTTCAGCAAACCTTTCTTATGTGTTTTACCATGATGTTCCCGGTACCGGTTACCTGCATCGTATCTGTCGTTCTTGCCTTCTCAACCGATGCCGCAATGGGATGGATTCTTCTCGCCGTTATCGCGGTGTCCTTAATCGTGAGTGCCATTGCGGTAAAGATATCGGCGCCCATCTTTGTTGTAATGCAGAACTTTATCGACGGGATAAACGCTCGTCTGAGAGAATCAATTACCGGCGTGCGCGTAATCCGCGCTTTTGGTAAGGAAGCATACGAGCGAGCCCGTATGACAAAAACGTTTGAGGACTACGCAAGTCGTGCCATCCGCGTAAATTTGATCTTTGCCGTAACGGATTGCACGACGTTCTTCTTGATGAACGCCGTTGAATCTCTTGTTATGTGGGCCGGTGCAAATCGAGTGGGTATTCATGCCATGCAGATTGGCTCTATCTCGGCTCTCATTGAATACGCCATGCTGATCATGTTCTTTATGATGATGGCTCAGTTTGCCATGCTCGAGATTCCGCGTGCTCTTGCCTGTCTTGAGCGCTCAGCCGCGGTCCTGGATCAGAAACCCACCATTACGGACGGGTTGTCTAAAACGGTATCTTTTGGCCAGTCGGACGAGGTTGCTCGCTTTGATCACGCAAGCCTCCGCTTCAACGATGCCGACGAAGATACCCTGCAAGACCTGTGTTTTTCGCTGAGGCGTGGTCAAACCACCGCAATCATTGGCAACACCGGCTCTGGAAAATCCACCATCGCAAAGATGCTGCTTCGCTTTAGCGACGTAACAGGAGGACGCCTTACCTTTGGTGATGCCGACATACGTGATCTTCCGCAGGCGGAACTTCGCTCTCACATTGCGTACGTACCGCAAAAAGCGTGGCTCTTCTCGGGAACCATTGCCGAAAACCTGCGCTTTGGTGATAAGCATGCAGACGATGCTCATCTGTGGCACGCCATTGACGTGGCTCAGGGAGCCTTTGTTCATGAACTTGAAGACGGCCTTGATACACCGGTTGCGCAAGGCGGCACAAACTTCTCCGGCGGTCAGCGCCAACGCTTGGCTATTGCCCGAGCCTTGACGCGCCATGCCGACCTTTATATATTTGACGACTCATTTTCCGCGCTGGACTATAAAACCGATGCCGCTCTGCGACATGCACTCAAAGATGAGCTTGCTCATGCGGCAGTGCTTATCGTTGCACAACGAGTGAGTACCATCCGTAATGCCGACCAGATCATTGTCCTTTCCGACGGTTGCATCGTCGGCTTGGGAACCCATGATGAGCTTATGCGGACGTGCCAAACCTACAAAGACATATCCGATTCTCAAACCAGAGGTGGTGAACAGCATGTCTGACGAGAAGCGCAGTGAAGCCGAAGTTACTTATACATCTGCGGATACGTTGGGTGCAGCCACCGGCGTGCCTGACGAAGAACTTGAAATCCCCGCCGACGCCGCAAAAACAGCTCGTCGCCTCTGGAAGGCTGCCGCCGGAAATCGCTGGCGCCTCATAACCGCCGCCTTCTCCGCGTTGGCATACGTCTTCTTTACGTTGGCGGCTCCCGCTTACTCCGCAAAACTCGTAGATATCCTCTGGAAGAATATCCAGGCTGCCTGGGATTTAGGCACACCATACCAGGTTACCTTTGAAACCGGCGGTCGGGAGATCCTCATATTCTTAAGCATCTGGACTCTTGCGTGGGCATTTTATACGGCGCAGTCCCTTGTCATGGCAAGCTTTGCCGAACGACTCAATCTTGTGCTTCGTAAGCAAATTGCCGAGAAGATCGGGCGTTTGCCGCTCTCGTACTTTGATGCTCATCGCCCCGGCGACACCATCTCGCGTGCCACAAATGATCTGGATAAAGTCTCCGAAGTGCTCCAACGCGGTCTTCTCCAGATTATTATTTCCACGACCACCCTCATCGGCGCAACCGTCATGCTTACCCTCTACAGCCCCTTTGTGGCCGGTATTTTCTGTATTTTTGCCGCAATGAGCTTTCTTCTCACCAAGATTGTCAGCAACCAGACGCTTCATGCAGCCGCCAAGCGGCAAGCAGCTACCGGCGAGCTTACCGGTCGTGTTGAGGAAGCTTTTTCGGGACGATTTGTTATCAAAGCGTTTGGACATGAGAGGCCAAGTTACGAAGATATCGCCTCGGCCGCGGAAACGCTTGCTCGTGCCAGCGAACGTGCGGACTTCATTACCAACGCAATCAGCCCGGCCATTCGCTTCCTGACCCGCCTTGCGCAGGTTGTCATCGGACTCTTTGCCGGAGGCATGCTCATTTCAGGCCAGTTGAGCGTGGGTGTGTTCCAAGCTATCTTCCAATACCTCACCCAAGCAACCGAGCCTCTTACGCAGCTTTCTTTCACGGTAAATATGCTGCAGGGAGCTCTTGCCGCGGCAGAACGTGTCTTCAACCTTCTTGATACTTCTGAAATTGTGGCTGATCCACCAACTCCCGCCGCCTTACCTGATCCCACACGCGGCCGCATTACCTTTGAACACGTTCGTTTTGGATACGACAAGAACAATCCCTTGATGCACGATGTTAACCTCATAGCTCATCCGGGGCAGAAGATAGCCATCGTTGGCGCAACGGGTGCCGGCAAGACTACCCTCATCAACTTGCTGATGCGCTTCTACGAGATAAACGGTGGACGCATCACGCTTGACGGGATAGACACGCGCAATCTGGCTCGCAGCGATCTTCGGCGCCAGTTTGGCATGGTCTTGCAAGATACGTGGCTCTTTGACGGCACCATTGCCGAGAACATCGCGTACGGGAAACCCGATGCAACTCGAGAAGAAATAGAAGCAGCCGCCCGTGCTGCCCACGTAGATTTCTTTGTACGCACACTTCCTCATGGCTACGACACGCAGCTCTCCAATGATGCGGAGACCATAAGCCAAGGCCAAAGACAGCTTCTTACCATTGCACGCGCCATGCTCACCGATCCGGCAATCCTCATTCTTGATGAGGCAACTTCATCGGTCGATACCCGTACCGAACAGGCGATTGTTCGAGCGATGGAGGCCATCATGGAGAACCGAACGAGCTTTGTTATTGCTCATCGCCTCTCCACGATTGTAGACGCCGACCTCATCCTTGTAATGGATCACGGAGACATTATCGAGCAGGGCACGCACAGCGAGCTTCTTGATGCCGACGGTACATACGCTGAGCTTTATCGCAGCCAGTTTGCTTGAGTTGGCATCGATGCACTCGCTTATAGCGCAGCTGCAATAGCGCGACGGATAAAATCTGAGCGATTAACTCCTTTTGCCGCAATCGCCTGAAGCATCGCCACAGGGAGTTTGACCGTCACCGGCTTCAATTCCTGATTTGGATGAGGGGGACGACCGGGAACGATAAAATCAAGCTCTCCGTCCCAAAGATCATTTTCATATTCATCAGCAATCTTTTCGATTTCATCATCGGACAAATACTTTCCGTTAGCTAATTTGTATCCCATTAAATCTCCTTTCTTGGAGCACGCTTAATGGCTGAAAGAAATTTCTTTGTTGGTGGTGTCATAGCATGATATATAACCCAAGCATTTTCTTGAGCCGCTACGAACATCTCAATTGGGCGCGAATTACTGTCAAACCCCAGCACAATCATCTCAAAAGGATATTGCGCGTGTTTTCTTGGTGCTGTATAGATCGCATTATCCCAAGCGTCCAATACATCCTGTTCCGTAAGCTCTGGATGACGCTCCATGATTCTTTTATGAACGATTACATCCATAACACCCACTCTCTCAATACTTTCATACTCCTACATCTTACCGGTAAATGTAATACCAATATGGTATTACATTTACAGACGCATGTGTACAATAAGACAGCTAAAAGCGTATCAAAAGCAGCTTCGGATAAAACTCTTCTGCTAGTTTGCATGGAAATCTTATCCGAAGTTACTACTAGGTAATTGTGTTTTCGCTTAAAAGCTTGTTCGTCCTCTATTGAAGTGAGGCCTTAAGGTCATCGACATACTTCTTGAGATTATCTCTAAGTCCCTTAAGATATTTGATAAGGTCTTCTCGTCCAATAATCCTCTTGTTTTTAATTGACTCGAATTGAGTCTTTTGCTGATTATATGACTCTATCTGAGTATCCTTCACTTGCTGAAATGTTTCTTCGTTGAAGAGAACGGTATCTCTGAGCGCATCCTCATATTGGGCAAAATAATCCTCAATAATCTTGTAGTACATCTTTAAGTAGTCTTCATATGTCTGTATGGATTCGATTGTTTGATCCGATACATCTTGTGGCTCAAATACTCTCTTGTCATCATCAGCTGATTCACTTTCTTCTTTCTGCTTATTCTCTTCTGCTGGTTTACTTTCCTCTTTTGGCTTAGTATCTTCCGTCGGCGTATTAACCTGCTTTTTTTGAGATGTTGAGGAAGAAGAACTTGTAGTCTGTGCAGGAGTTACGGTATTGGTTGATTTCCCAAAGTCCATTTTGTCAAACCATGCCCAAGCAATAGCAACCACTATCAAAGCTGCTATAAGTAAATACCACCAAAGGTAAACTGACTTTATATCATTCTCATCCTCGTTTTCTTTTTTACTCACTTGAGCATCCTCCTCAAAAAATACGCCACCCCACCGGCCTATACATCTTTAGGGCAAGATTCTTTGACGATACCCCCCCCCCGCATATTTTTGTCAAGTAGCAGGAAAGACGCTTCCGCGAACGGTATGACTTTGGCTCTGTACGCTAAAGTTTGGATTGCGGATAAATATGAAATTGACGTCCTTATAAAACTAAGTACTTCTAAGCAGTCAGAAAAAACGCCTGACTACACACATGCAGTCAGGCGCTATATAAAGCAAAGTCTTA
The DNA here is from genome assembly GCA_024691995.1 of Atopobiaceae bacterium. Taxonomy (GTDB): domain Bacteria; phylum Actinomycetota; class Coriobacteriia; order Coriobacteriales; family Atopobiaceae; genus Lancefieldella. Next base: position 197,788 of record JAILNA010000007.1, read on the forward strand.
AGCGCGCTCGGAAAGCAACACCAGCGACGCGCTAATTGGCGCAACGCCGGAGTGCCGCTCGGATATCAGCCACAATAAGTCCCGGCTCAAGGCGATTTTCATGCAGAAGCTTATCTGCCTTGAAGCGATCATAGAAGTCCTTCTTGATGCCGTAATTGAGCACGTGTTTGTCCGAATTGCCAAAGTAGGAAGCGAGAGTCTGGCCCCAGCCACCTTCCAGCTGTCCGTCTTCAAGCGTCACAAAGATGTCGTGGTTCACCGCCAGATTATCAAGCAGCTCGCTGTCGAGGCCGGAGGCAAAAAGCGGGTTCACCAGGGTTATCTCAAAGCCGAGGGATTCACGAAGGATATCAGCGGTCTTCTCGCCCATGCCAAAGAGGCTTCCCAAACCAAAAATTGCTATCTTAGAGCCACGGCGCACTACCTCAGAGCGCAGCTCGTCATAGGACTTGCGCACGGGGCCTTTGGCGTGGCGGACAGGGCCGCCGGGAACCTGAATAAAGACCGGGTGCTTCTCTTGGTCAAGACCCCAATGAAGCATCGCAAGATACTCTTCGGCATTCGTTGGCGCAAGGTAGGTGATGTTGGGAATGTTGGCAATCATCGGAATCGTCCAAAGCGACGCATGCGTCACGTCACTCATACCCCACACCGAGCCGGAATTGCCCACGATTACTGATGGGTTGTTGTTGACCGCAAGGTCTTGGCTCAGCTGATCATATACGCGCTGTTGAAAGGTGGTTGAGGAACCCCACACCACGTGCGCGCCCGCGTGGGCTGCACCGGAAGCAATCGCTACGGCCGTTTCTTCCGCAATACCCACATCAAGATAATGCTTGCCCATGCGCTCCCTGCGCTCAGGCGACATGCCCAACGCAAACGGAACGGCAGATGCAACAACCAGGAGATTCTCGTCCGTCTCAGCACGTTTGAGCAGATACTCCCCGGCAAGATTGGCGTATGACTCAGGGGTGGGTCCGTCGCTTAGACTCTGACCGGTAGCAATGTCAAAGGGACCGTGCCAATGCCACGCCTCCTCGTCTTTAAGGGCGGGCTCGTATCCCTTGCCTTTGAGCGTGTTGATGTGCACCACCACAGGATGATCAATGTCTCTTACCTGTTTAAACGCGGCGATAAGAGCCTCGGTGTCGTTTCCGTCGTTGACATATACATAATCGAGACCCATAGCTTTGAAAAGGTTGTCAGGCGCGGCTCCGTTGGATTCTCGCAACTCTTTGAACCGGTCATACATGCCGCCGTGGTTCTCGGCAATGGAGCGCTGGTTATCGTTGAAGACAACGATAAAATTTGAATCAAGCTCGCCGGCCACATTCAAGCCTTCAAGCGCTTCTCCACCAGACATTGAGCCGTCGCCAATTACGGCAATGATATTCTCGTGCCCGCCGCGCAAATCACGGGCTTTTGCAAGTCCAAGCGCAAGGCTGACGGAAGTAGACGTGTGCCCTATCTTAAAGAGATCGTGCGGAGTCTCATCAGGGTCCGTATAAGGCGAGACATCGTCGTAGTGCTCAGGGTCCGTAAACGCTTCTTTGCGACCGGTCAGCATCTTATGCGGATACGTTTGGTGGGATACATCGTAGACGATGTGGTCATGCGGAGAATCAAATACCGTATGCAGTGCAACGGTAGCCTCTACTATGCCAAAGTTAGGACCAAAGTGACCACCATGCTTGGACGCACGGCTCAAAAGCGCTGCGCGGATTTCATCAACAAGACCTTGGCGGCCTGTTGCATCAAGTTTTTTAACATCTTCAGGATTATTGATCTTCTCGAGATACATGCGAGACCTTTCTGTATGCTGGGATGCTAAAGGTTAGTACCCCACATACGGCTACGTTATACGAAAGGTCCTGAAGCACAATCAAAATCGAACTTCAAAACGACGCTCATCAGCTATGGGAGCAAGCTCGTGTTTCTCGTCAATATGATACCTAAGCGGTCGATGCGCATAGGACTTTGCAAACCCTTTGAACCAGAGGCCTATTTGTTCGTCCGTTCCCTGCAGCTCCATGGAAACACTGCCGTCGAACTCGTTTTTTACCCAGCCGGTACAACCCACGCGGTCTGCCACTATCTGCGATGTCCAACGAAAACCGACGCCTTGGACCTCTCCACAAAAGCGCAGAGCCAACCTGCGTGTTCCCGGTACGAGCTTCTGACCGTCGGGTCGCTTGTCATTGTTGCCCCGAGAGCTCATATCCCCGTCTTTGTTTTGACCAAAGTTGAATATGCCCGGCATACGCATGTCCGTTCTCCGCGGTTTGTTTGGTTCCATTACCTCATACGCATACCATATCACCGTTTTCGTACGTACGCTCTTGCGCCAAACCACCGTCTTGCATTTTATACGTGTCTTTATGCCAGTGCGTTTCTTTTGGCTCCTGCGTATGTGATAAGGAAATAAACGACAAAACCCGCAAGAGTCAGCGCTGCAACAGGCCAGATGGCAGGCTCAATATCAGCTTGAAACATCTCCTGTCCCATAAAGCGGATAACGTTCAGTCCAAAGATTGCGTGAATAACCGTGAAGATTCCCGGCAAGATAAAGTTAAACAGCACACCCATAAGCAGGCTCTTTGAAAGCATTTGCGGTGAGGCGCCCAACTCAACAAGCTTGTGGTACCTCTCGCGGTTATCGGCAGCCAGCGACAGCTGTTGTATTGCCAAAATGACCGAAGCGAAGACCAAAAGTACGACCGCATAAAACGCACACGTGAAGATAAATGCACCAAAAATACCCGGAATATCATCCGTTTGCACACCGCCTTCAAACGCCATAACTCCAATCTGATCGTGCAGGACCACTGCAAACACAAACATGCACATACCAACTGAAGAAAGAGCTGCCGAACAAGTCATCGCCTTTGAAGCATTACGTGCCACGCCTTCGGTCTGCCGCACCGTAAACGCCGTCAGGCCTCGGTACCACACAGCGGGAATGTGCTTAATAAGACGCGGCAGCAGCACCAATGTTGCTCGAAATACAAAAAACGAACCAAAAATGGCGCACGCACCCAGCGGAATCATGAGTCCCAAAAAGGCCACGGGAACGTTTGCGCAAACGACATACACAACGCTTACCAAAGCAACGCCAAAAATCAGATCCACAATCGCCCGACCAACCGAAATGGGTTTGGATGAATCACTCTCCTTTTTTGCGCTCATCATCCGGAGAAGCGTTGACTTGCGTAGTACGCGCCGACTTCCCCGGGACAGTACCAAAATCGTCAATACAAATACGACGATAGTCACTGCCGTGCCAAGCGGCGAGAAGACCATAACAAAACGCACCGGCAACCGATATGCCCATGCAACAATCATCTCAACGAAAGGTGAAATGAGAACGCCCAATATAAGTCCGGCCGCAAGTGCGCTTCCCGCAACAATGGCGGTCTCAAGCCGCAGCACGCTTGTAACGTTGCGCTTCTCAAGGCCGGCCAGCTCATAAAGGGCAAACTCCGGCAGCCGGCGGCGAATGAGGAACTTATTGGCATACGAAGCGACATTCAAAAACACCAAAAGCGGCAATATGCCAAAGGCCAAACTGTAATTCGCTTCTGCCACGAAAAGTCCCCGAACCGACTCATCCGTAACCAGTTTGAAGAGGTAGTCTCCGGATGCGGCATAGGAGTACATGAGGCAAGCGCCCGCTGCAAGGGCGGCAAAGTACACACCAAAGTCGTTTAGATTACGCCTCACGTTGCCGATTGCTATTTTTGAAAGCAGACTCATACCACCACGCTCTTTTCCAGCCCTTTGGCTCTTCTCGCCATCTGAGAGTATCAAGTGTTTTTTATCATGTGCCACAAAGAGCGGACGTGCCATAGAACTAACTTACAAAAAGGTGACGTTTTCGTAAGAATGGAGCACCCGTTTTCCGGATGCTCCATCGAGTCGTTTATGTATTGATGTAGGCTCAGCGCAGATACCAGCCGTTTTACTTCGCTGCGGGCTTAGCATAGGTGCTGGACGTCGGCGCGAGTGTTGGGCGCTGGTGCAAGCAATTGGCTCTTAGCCCGTGGCCCGCTCTTATCGCTCTCCCGCCGCGCGGCGCTCTGCATACTCGGTAGCCAACTTGGCTTGGATGTCGTGAGGAACCTGCTCATACCCCGAGAGTTCCACCTCATACTCACCGGTACCACGCGAAAGAGAGCGCAGGCGCGTGGCGTAATCGGTTACCTCGGCATACGGGACGGTTGCCTCAATGGTAGTTTGCCCAAGCGCCGTGCCCGTACCGGCATTCATGCCTTCCACTCGGCCTCGAGACGCAGAAACGTCACCCATCACAGATCCGGCATAGCTGTCGGGAACGGTAATCTTAAGATGTGCCATCGGCTCGAGAAGTACGGGTTCTGCCTGATCGATAGCCTTTTGGAAACCAATGCGGGCGGCCGTCTTAAATGCCATCTCGTTGGAGTCAACGGGGTGATAGCTGCCTTCGTATACCGCAACTTTGATGTCGATCATGGGATATCCCGCCAGCACGCCCTCACGCATGGTTTCCTGCACGCCCTTGTCGATGGCAGGAATGAAGCCGCGTGGAATATGGCCTCCCACCACTTCATCCACAAACTCGTATCCTGCATCAGGGTTGGGTTCAACGCGAAGCCAGCAGTCGCCATACTGTCCGGCACCACCGGTTTGCTTCTTATGGCGGCCTTGCGCGCTTGCCACGCGGCGGATGGTCTCACGATATGGGATGCGGAGCGCCACTTTATGGGCGCCTACACCGGCACGGGATTCCAGACGATCAAGCAGTACGGCCACCTGCGCTTCACCAATGGCGGAGACGACCGTCTGACCGGTATCCTCATCACGCTCAATACGAAGCGTGGGATCTGCGGCAGCGGCCTTCTCCAGAAACGCAAAGAGTTTGCCCTCCGCACCGCGCTCGTCGGGCTCAATGGCAATGCGATAGAGCGAGTTGGGGAAGCGGAACGCCGCGGCTTCAACCTTACCCGTCGCAGAAAGCGTATCTCCCGTCAGCGCCTCAAGCTTGGGAACCACCACGATGTCTCCCGCAGCAGCACGGGCCACGTCGGTGGTCTCACGGCCGCACATGCGGTACAGATGCGAAAGACGCTCGGCCTTACGTGTGCGCGCATTGGTGAGCTCAACACCCGGTTGGAGTGTTCCCGCCAATACTTTCAGGAACGTCAAACGACCGTTCTGAGGATCCTGCAGCGACTTGAAGGCAAACGCAACAGGGCGCTCGTCATCCGGAGAAATATCGAGTTGCTCGCCATTCACCAACGGAATGCGACCAAAATCAGCCATCTGCGGGAACCAACCCTCAACGGCGTCCATAAAGGCGATAACGCCTTCCTCGCGTACACACGATCCGGCAAATACCGGTACAAATACGCGATCAACCAGCGCTTTATTGAGCAAACCTTCAAGCTCTTCCTGAGTGATTTCGCCGCCGTCAAGATAGCGCATCATGAGCTCATCGTCGGCTTCAACCACCAGCTCGGTCAGAGCGGCGCGCGCATCGGCTGCGGCGGCAGCGTATTCCTCGGGTATATCTTCTACTACCGGTTTCCCGTCTACCAGGTGGCGAGCCTTCTGGTGCACAACGTCAATCACGCCACTAAACGCCTCGCCGGAGCCCATGGGGATTGTTACGGAACCCAGCTTGTTGCCGAAGCGCTCACGCAAGAGCTCCATGGCCGTATTGTGATCCGCATCCGGGCGATCAAGACGGTTGATAAAAATAGCGCGCGCCAGGGAAAGATTCTCGGCGGCATACCACAACCGCGTCGTGATGGTACCGGGACCACTTGCCGCGTCAACGACAAAAACGGCGGTCTCGCCGGCACTCATCGCAGCATATGCGTCACCGACAAAATCCGGATAGCACGGTGCGTCCAATACGTTGATGCGCGTATTTTTCCAAGCTACGGGCGCAATGGTGGTGGAAATAGAAAATCCTCGTTCGGATTCCTCGGTATCGTAATCAAGCGTGGGCTTGGTGCCTGCGTGGCCGCCCAAACGGGTCGTAGTACCCGTCAGGTGCAACATTGCCTCCGCAAGCATGGTCTTGCCCACGCCGCCTTGGCCCACCAAAACCACATTCTTAACGCGCTCAACACCTTTTTCGGCCATGATGCCTCCTCTAACTGCGGTAGCAGCCGAGAAGGGCGCGTGCTATGACCACACGCAAACCTGCCGGCACACCACCGAACAAGAAAACCTCTAGCTTTTCTACCGTAAAGCATTGCCGCGCCGGAAGCACCCACATATCGACGAGTGACAATCACCTCGTCAAAAAGTTTTGCCAAAATTTGCTCTTCTCGCTGTGTCTTAGCTGGTAGAAGATGGTATTTGAAAGAGCGACAAGAACCTCTTGCTGCAAGCCGCAACACGACTCCTCGGCGAACGGTATGTGCGATAAAAATACGGCGCGGGGTACGCGCCGTATCAAGAGCGTCCTGTTGCGGATTCTTACCTCAGAGTAATCTCGGGATTGTCTTTGGTAACGATTGCGGAGGCTACAATTGCCGCATGCAAGTATGTTGTCAGAAGTTCTGCAAGATCGTCCAAAGCCTTCCGAAGATCTTCTCTGCGCCCCTGCTCTATGCATTCCATGGCGATAAATGCATTTGGCGTGTTGTCCTGCATCTGCGTTCGCTGACCATCGCGCCAGTTCCAACACCTGCACACAACGCCTTCGCCGTCATAATATGCAAGCTCTCCTGGAAGCGGAGGCTCATCACAATCAGATCCGATGGGTCGGAAAGGTTCATCGCCCTTCATAATACCCACGTGCAGATCTCCCACAAATGCATCGATATTCTCGACACCAATGGGAAACGCATACCTGAGCGAGATTGCATTTGTAATGTCTACCGATGGGACGATAGACCCCACAGGAGTTTCATGCAGTACGCGCTTTAACAGCGCCTCTATGGAACAGCGAGCACCTTTTTTGGTGGGAAACTTCTGATATGCCTGACGCCACACTTTTACCACGTCATTTGCGGAGATGGGCTCATTTGGAACGTACTTTGCAGCCTGCTTATTTGCATCGGCAAGTATGTCTTTAATTTCGTTTTTCTGAGTCTCTGTCAGATTGTCCTCTTTGAGGCCACGCACGGAAAGAACCGCAATCGCCGCTTCCGGAAACAAATCCCAAAAATCTTTATCCGTTACAAACTTCTGCATCTTGTTTCCTTTACTCGTATGCCGCAGGTTTGCTCATTATACCACCGACACACCGCTTCAGTGGGGCTTCTCGCCCCAAACAGAGCGCAAGCACGCCGAGCATGCAAAATACGGCCGGCCGAGAAACCCGACCGACCGTATGAACGGCGTTTTATATAAACGCAGCTTTTATTAGCTCAGTACCAGCATGAAGACCGTCAGTACGACAGCGACAAAGACTCCGATGATAACCAGAAGTTTTGCTGCCCACTTGAGCCATGTCTCGTATGGAATGCGAGCAAGTGCAAGACCGCCCATAATGAAGCCGCAGGTTGGTGTAAACAGGTTTACAAGACCATTGGCTGCAACGTTGCACATAATGGAGGTCTCCACCGACCAGTTGAGGCCGGAAACGATTGGTGAAACAATCGGTGCGGAAAGCGCGGCCAGACCGGAAGAAGACGGCACCAGGAAGCTGAGGCCAATATGAAGGATGTAATCCAAGAACCCAAAGAGTGCCGCAGGCATACCGGACTGTGTCAGAGCAGTAACCGAAGCCTGAACCATCCAGCTGCCGAGTCCTGTCTGTGACATCAGTACCGCCGTTGCACGAGCAAGTGCGATAACAACGTTAACGGAAACCATGTCGCCAATGCCGGAGATGATGGTTGTTGCCATCTTTGAGCGATCGGTCATACCGACTATACCAATGATGATGCCCATGAGCATAAACCATGTTGCCGCATCATCAAACCACCAAGAACCAAGCGCATTGCCGGTAAGGATAGACGTCCACGCAAGTCCGTCTGCGATGGACTCGTTGAGGTCGCCCCAAGGGATAAAGCCAAGGATCATGACGACAAAGGTAAGCGCAAAAATAATCATGCAGACTTTCTGCCTGCCGGTAAGCTTCTCTTCATCGCTAATTTCCATATTGCCGTACGCTTTCTGACATTCGGAAAGCTGATCGGCCGTCAGGATTGAACCCTTTGTTTCAATAACATGCCTTGCGTATTTTGTAACACCAACTACGGAAATCAGATAGGTGCCAAGCCATAAAATGACGCCCTCAAGATAGAGGATACCCATGTTAACCTCAACGCCCGCTGAACGTGCTGCGTCAACGGCAGCACCGGTAGCAAAGGGGTTGATAGTTGAGCCAAGAACGCCTGAACCGGCGCCGAGCAATACGGTAGCTGCACCAACCACGGGATCCATTCCGGCGGCCGTCATCGTAGCCGCAAGCAGAATGTAGAAACCAACGGTTTCCTCACCCATGCCGTAGGTTGTTCCGCCTACCGAGAACAAGAACATCAGAACCCACACAAGGACGAGCTCCTTGCCCTTGAGCTTCTTAACAAGAACATGGATTCCTGTTTCCAGAGCGCCGGTTGCATTAACCAAGGCCAGGAAGGCACCCAAGCAGAATACGAAGCCAATGACTTCGCCTGCATTATGGAAGCCAGCAATCGGAGCCATAAGAATTTGCTGGAAAGTGGCTCCCGCAACTGCAGCCTGCTCGCCCTCATCCGTTATATACGGCTGACCGTTGGTAAGCCACGTGCAGATTGCAACAAAGAGCAGTACAAGAAGAAGTATGCCGTATGTGCCAAGGCGCTTCTTCGTTTTTTGTTGTACAGACATATGAATCACATATCTCCCTCGAGTCGTTGCTTGGGAGACTTACAAAAGCAATTCTCCCAAGCACGACCACAGTAGTTCTGTTGTTACTTCAAGGTTGCGTACATCACAGCCTTGATGGTGTGCATACGATTTTCAGCCTCTTCAAACTCACGAGCCTGGTGACCCAGGAACACGTCGTCAGTAACTTCCATAGCCTCAAGACCATACTTCTGATAGATGTTCTCGCCAATGGTTGTGTGACGATCGTGGAAGCTTGGCAGGCAGTGGAGGAAGATGGCCGTTGGCTTAGCAGCTGCCATAACCTCCTTGTTGACCTGATACGGACGAAGCAGCTCAATGCGCTGAGCCCAAAGCTCTTCAGGCTCACCCATAGACAGCCAGATGTCGGTGTACAAAACATCCGCATCCTTGGCGCCAACCTTAACGTCATCGGTAAACTCAAGGACGGCGTGTGTCTCTTTGGCGATTGCCTCGCACTTGTCGATAAGCTCCTGCTTAGGCATAAGCTCTTTTGGACCACAAGCGCAGAAATGCATACCCAGCTTGGCACAGACAACCATCAGTGAGTTGGCTACGTTATTGCGAGCGTCACCGAAGAACGTCAGTTTACGTCCGCGGACATCGCCAAACTCTTCCTGAACCGTCATGATATCTGCGAGCATCTGTGTGGGATGGAAATCGTCGGTGAGGCCATTCCAGACGGGAACGCCGGAATACTTTGCCAGATCCTTAACAACTTCCTGGTCAAAACCACGATACTCAATGCCGTCAAACATGCGGCCCAATACCTTTGCGGTATCTTCCAAAGACTCCTTCTTGCCCATCTGAGAAGAGCCGGAGTCAAGGAAGGTGACTCCCATGCCCAAATCCCTTGCACCCACTTCAAAAGCGCAGCGTGTACGAGTTGAAGTCTTTTCGAACAGAAGAACAACCTGGCGACCCTTGAGCCAGCTGTGGTCTACGCCGTTGCGCTTCATGTTCTTAAACTCAACCGATAAGTCCAAGAGATAACGAATCTCGTCGGGCGTATAGTCAAGTAGTGTCAGAAAACTCCTGCCACGAACATTAACTCCCATAACATTCTCCCTTTTTATAAATATACGTGCAGTTTACTCGGCGCGAACCAGTGGCATTGACATGCAGCGAGGGCCACCACGACCACGGGACAGCTCGGCGCTTGGAATGCTCAGAACATGAACGTCATGCTCCTGGAGGATGCGGTTCGTCACGTCATTGCGCTCGTATACCACTACGGTACCAGGCGCAATAGCCAAAGTGTTGGAACCGTCGTTCCACTGCTCACGCTGGGCTGCGATCATATCGTCTCCGCCGCAGGTAATGAGATCCACGTCATCCACTTCAGTGTATTTGCAGAGAACATCATGCAGCGTAGCGTCGACCTCACGGACGTTCAGACGGTGACCATTGGTGCCCGGAGTAATCTCGAAGACCTGAAGCGGTCCCACGATCTCTGGGTGAACGGTGTACTTGTTGTAGTCAATTGCCGTGAAGACGGTATCCAAGTGCATGAATGCCCTGGAAGAAGGAATAGCAAATGCAAGAACTGTGCGAATCGTACAATCCGGATCCGCAAAAAGATTAATCGAAAGAGCTTCAAGAGCCTCGGGGCTTGTGCGCTGTGAAACGCCAACGGCCAAGACCTTGTCATTGAGGTTAAGGATATCGCCGCCCTCAATGTTAAAGAACGCAGTACGCTTTGTGTAAAGCGGAGTGCCTGTGTAATCAGGGTGATACTTGAAGATGTAATCCGCATAAATCGTCTCGCGGTTACGGGTTGGGAAGCGCATCTTATTCAGCGAGATGCCCGATCCAATGGAACCAAATGGATCGCGAGTAAAGTACAGGTTAGGCATCGGATCGACAATCAGCTTCTGCTCAAAGGAAGCCATGTCAACCAGTGAGTGGTTGCGCTCAACGTCGTAGCACTCCTTAAGATTGATTCCTTCCATCGTCTTAAGGATGAGTTCTTTGCCTTCAAAATTCTCAGTCAAATACGAGAGTAGCTTCTGCTGCCACTTTTCCGTGTGAATGCCGCCCTCTTCGAGCCATTGCATCAGGAACTGCTCTTTAAGCTCAGGATGAAGCCTGAGGACATCCGTCATGAGGTCTTCAAGATACACAACTTCGACACCATTGTCGCGAAGAAGCTGAGCAAACGCGTCATGCTCTTCCTGTGCAACTTTTAGGAATGGAATATCATCAAAGAGCAGTCTTTCCATTGACGCCGGGGTGAGATTAAGAAGTTCCCTACCAGGGCGATGAAGCAACACCTTTTTAAGCGGTGCGACTTCACTCCGCACACTAATTCCTTTCATGGTTTTCCTCCATTTATTGCAGATTTATACGTAACTCTACGTGCATGGTGCGCATAACGTCCGCGCGTATATCACCTCTACTCCATAGACCTCCTCTACTCATGGCAGACTAAAAGGTGCCTCCACAAAACATGCCCTAGCTGCCGGACAAAAACCTCTCGCACCCCTACCCTAATGCATTGCCATAAAAGAAACACCTGCGTATCGCCGAACGCGATGTGCAGGTGTTCTTATAATTTTGGACCAAGGGGTCTTCTCGCCATATAATTGCTGGTAGAAAGTCCGTCTTAAAAAATCAAAAGGGTTTTGGAATAAAAAGTTAAATTACAACTCCTCGGCGAACGGTATCTGAAAAGAGGATGGCTCCTATGCCGGCAAAGATAAGCGACGTGCATATCATGCCCACATTAAGAGGTGTTTCACTCATCAAAGGACCACCGTTCATCATGCTGACAAACGACGGAAGCGCAAAGAGCACAAAATTTACTCCCAAAACGATCATGGAGCCGAAAACACTCACAAGCGAAGACACCATGACCGACATACCACGCTTTGTTACCTCGGTAACACTCGTCCAGTCAAAATTGGGACGGCGCACATCAATGGCCATGCCCAGATTTGCCGAGAAGAAGCAGAAGCAGAGCGGCACAATAAAATTCCTCACCGCCGTACCAAAAGCAATATTGCCGGAAATGAGCAAAATACCATTTGAAAGCAGGAGTCCTGCCACAATATAGAGCATATTGGCCGCAATTTTTGAGCCAAAGACCTGTCGTGCCGTTACCGGCATGGTTGCCATAAGCCAGTTGGAATGACCTTCCATGGAGTAGGATACTGCCGCTGCCGTAGAGCTTGCTGCCGTGAACAGGCATATAAAATACGTAGACATAAACCCAAAGATCATGCGTACAATCGGTGCAACCAGCCGGGCAACATCAACATCGTCTTCAACGATCGATGTAACAAATCCATCGACCCCAAAAAATGCCACCACAAGAGCAAGAATCACACAAATAACCATGCCAAAACTCGTATTGAAAAAGTATGCGGGATATCCAAAAAGCGTGCGGAACTCTTTGATTATCATCGCTCGGAACGCTCCGCTTTCTTTTGTTGAAATCTGAGTGGAGGTAAACTTCTTATTGGCAGCCTGAGTTACCACCAACGCGTTGACGCGGTCGTTGAATTTGGCGAGAAGCGCGATAACAAGTGCCGGGGAGCCCACCGAAAACACGATAAAGATAAGCAGGCTCAACACGCTTCCGGTAGCGAAGACATTGGATACCAGAAGCGAAGGTACATAAATGGCACCAACGGTATTTGCTGCATTAAATATGACTTCTCTATAGTTAACGATGGCGTATGAAACGCCGCCGTCTCGACCCATCATGCCGGAAAACGATGTCACTCCCACGATATAGAGAACGGCAATCGCCATGCCAAAAATACCACCGATGATGGTATTGAAGTTTTTAAGGTGCAACTTTGCACCGAGAGCCGTCAGAGCCCATGAGAGCAAAATGGCCACGGACGTTGCCAGGTTGGGAGCAAGCAAAACGGACAAAAGTGCCGCCAATACACGCAGCGGTGTTATGGCCATCACCGAGAAGTAGCCCGCATACAAAGGTACCATGGTGATAAGAGCCCAAAACATCTCCACCGAATACATGGCGCCGACGCGCGAGGCAATGATAACCGTTTTCTTAACCGGCAACGACATAATAAAGTCGTAATCTTTGTAACCAAACAACACGCCGTTTGCCTTTGCAAACGTAAACGCAACACCTGCAAGCGAGGCGACAAGCACCGCAGCAAGCGGCACAAGTTTGGCAAAGCCGAGTGTGGCAAGTCCCAAGCCCAAGACATACAAATAGCCCGCCATCACAAGAATGCCGATGATGGCAAAAACAAGAACGGCTATCGTCAGTCCGTTGGCACCATGCTTACCGTTGCGACGACGACCCAATCTCTGGCTGGTCCATACCGAAAGTATCTGCACCTTCAACAGGAGCCATAACGCTTTGAGATTGGAGGGGAGCTTGAAACTCTCACGATTTGCCGGAGCTACATCCGCCGTCGTTACCTCTGCGGGAGTAAAGTCGTCTTTCGGAAGCTCATCAAATTCCTCGCCCGGCACGGGAGGTCTTGAGTCGGCCATTACCGATCACCTTCTTGATTGACGGGAGCTTTGGGAGAAGGAACCTCCGGCACGGATGGGGTCGTCGGTGCGGCAACAGCCGTCGGTGCGGCAGGCGCTTCCGACGCAGTGGTCTTCTCGGCAGCTGCCATATCCGCGGCCAACTCATCGGTCACGCCAGGTGCACCGACCTCCATGCCCAAGAAGACTTCCTCAAGCGAAGAATTGCCGCGAATCTCCTCGGTTTCGCCGGCAGCCAAAAGCTTGCCCTCACGAATGATGGCAATCTTGTTGCAGAGCTTCTCGACAACTTCAAGCACGTGGCTGGAGAAAAACACCGCAGATCCGCGAGAAGCAAGCTCGTGCAGCATCTTTTTCAACTCAAAGCTGGCGGCGGGATCAAGCCCCACAAACGGCTCGTCCAAAACAAGAAGCTTGGGCTCATGGAGAAGCGCGCTCACAAGCACAAGTTTCTGCTTCATACCATGTGAGAAGCTGGAGATTGGGTTAGCCAAAGAATCGGTAATTCCCAAGCGATTTGCCAGCACCGTAATGCGCTCCACGCGATCCTGCGCGGGGACGCCAAAGATATCTGCAACATAGTTAAGATATTTGATGCCGGACATAAACTCATAGATATCCGGGTTATCGGGCACGTAGGCAATAAGCTGCTTGGTTGCGATTGAATCGTTCACGACGTTTTTGCCGTCAACGTAAATCTCTCCGCCCTCAAACGGCTGTGCTCCAACGATACATTTGATGAGCGTTGTTTTTCCTGCGCCGTTATGGCCGATAAAGCCATAGATATCCCCAGGCAACACATCAAGCGTCAAATCATTGACTGCCACTTTGCTTCCGTATTTCTTTGTAAAGTGCTGAACGTTTAAGACAGGAGCTGCAGATTCTGCTGATCCGGAAATAACATCGGTCATAATTAACCTCTCAATAGGCAACATCACATCTGTCGTACAAAACAGTACTGTTTTGTACGCCGACTGTCAAAAAAACTTTTTTAAATACTGCTCAGTTTTACTGGCTTTTTATCGAGTATTACTGCTGAAGAGAGCCGGTATTAAGCACCGGCTGTGCCTCCGACTCACCACACAAAACCACCATCAGATTTGACGCCATAACCGCTTTACGATCATCGTCAAAATCAACGACACCGTTTTCCGAAAGCTGTTTAAGGGCCATCTCAACCATTGAAACGGCACCTTCGACAATCTTTTTGCGCGCAGCGATAATGGCTTCCGCTTGCTGGCGGCGCAGCATTGCCTGAGCAATCTCCGGTGAATAGGACAGGTGCGTCAGACGTGCGTCATCAACGGAAATCCCCGCTACCGAAAGGTTTCGAGAAAGCTCAGCCTTCAGCGCCTCAGAGATTTCTTCGATATTGGATCTCAGCGTAATGGCACTGCTCGACTCAGATTCGTCTTCCATGTGATCGTAGCTGTAGATACTTGCCACATGGCGAAGGGCCGTCTCGGCAGTCATATTTACATAGCTTTCGTAATCATCAACATCAAAAACGGCCTTGGCGGTATCATCCACGCGCCACACAACAACCTCGGCAATTTCAATGGGATTGCCCATGCGATCATTAACTTTAAGGACCTCTCCGTTCAGCGTACGTGCACGCGTCGAGATTACCGAAGTTCGGTTTCGAACGGAAGTGATAAAGCTTCCGGCAAGATCCCCTGCGCCGCTGGAATTGCCAAGCGACTTTGCATAAAACGGATTGGCCCACCGAAGACCCTCATCACGAATGGTTCCCACATACTTACCAAAAAGCACGCATACACGAGCTTGACCGGGCTGAAGCGAGAAGAGTCCACTCATGCAGAAAATTCCCGCCACAAAGCAAACGGCAAGCACAATGGGAAGTATGCTCAAGCGAATGGAAACGATTCCCAACAGGTACACCGTTGCTCTTGAAGAATGACCGCCTCCCAATGTTGTCATAAGAGTGACAAAAAGGTATGCCGCAAGAGCGAACAATACTATGCAAATACCACACATAAGCCAGCCACTCTTGGAATGAATGATTTTCTCGGTGCTCACGCCATCTCCTAAAAACGAATGTCTATCAAGAAGAAACAGTTTACAACAAGGTTTTAAGATGTGGTGGCAAGACGTAGCGATAAGATATGGCAGCAAGATGTGCCAACGGCGCCGCAACCAAAATCACGGCGCCGTTTTACACGCGGTTAAAGCAAAATCATCGTTTCAAAGGAGAAGCCACACTACTCCACGCGAGCATCCACCTTAAGCCAATCAAGCTGGTCGATATTGCCCTTGACGTGCTCGCATGACTTCTTCCAAGCCGCAATCTCGTCATCGGAAAGTTCGGGCACAAGGACCTTCTCGACACCGTCTTTACCAATGACGGCCGGGAGTGAAGAGTAGAACCCGGATGCTCCATACACATTGTCAAGCTGCGTGGATACCGGAGTTACAAGCTTTGTATCGTTGACGATGGCCCCGATAACTTCGACGGCTCCGTTTGCAATGGAGTACTCGGTGCAGTGCTTGCCCTTGTAGGTAACATAACCGCCCATACGAGCGTCCTGCTCAAGCTGGGCGCGATCAAACTTCAGGCCGGTTTGAGCCTCAACCTCTTTGTCTGTGAGGCAGCCAAACGTTACGTGTGACCACAAGGCAAACTGACCGTTGCCATGCTCACCAAGCATCCACGCGTTAATACAGCTTGCAGGATAGCCTGTTGCTACTGAAAGCGCATGGCGGAAGCGCGCGGAGTCAAGCGTAGTGCCGGAGCCAATGACTCGTGTGGGATCGCAGCCGGTGAGGTACTGGATCTCGGTAGAAACAACGTCGCACGGATTGGCAATGCTCACCCAGATACCTTTGAAGCCGGCATCGGAAATCCGCTTTGCGAAGGTACGGGCCTCGTCGGTAGTGACAAAAAGCTCGCCGTCGCGACTTGCTGCCGCAGCTTCAATATGCCCCGCCGCATTCACAATGATGTCGCAGTCAGCGAGTTCTTCGTAGCGAGTGTCAACCTCAAATATGCGAGCAGGATGCGGATAAAAGGGCATGGCGTCAAGCAAATCGTTTACCTGGGCCTTACAAAGAACCTCATCGAGATCGCTCAGATAAAGCTCCGTTGCAAGCCCCTTAAACAGCAGTGCATTTGCAACATGTGCTCCCACGTGACCTGTTCCGATGATGCCAATTTTGCTTACCAGTGCCATAGTCTTCCCATCCCCTCGTATCAACGGCGCCAATGTGCCGAGAGTTTCACGCGTTGCAGTGCACCGTTGCACGTTGTACATCGCCAAGCGGTGGTACTCGACGCCGGACGTTGCAGCGCGCTGTTGCGTAATAGCCTACAATGTTCTGCAGAAAAATTTGCAAGATTTGTAATGTTGCAATCAACTGGATACATTTGGGGAGATTGAGGGGATTTTATGGGATATCGCACACCCACATGCCCTATTGCCCGCTCCTGCGGAGGCTGCGAGTGGTTATCGGTCCCCTATCCCATTCAACTCAAGCGTAAACAGCAGCAGGTAGTTGAGCTATTAGGACCTCTTGGCGAGAAGTTCGGCGTTTCTGTAGAGGACATCCGCGGCATGAGGAAGCCGCTTGCCTTCAGGCATAAAGCTGCAACTCCTTTTGCACCGGGAACACGCGGCCGCGTGCGGTCAGGCTTTTATGCCGCAGGAACTCATCGTATTGTGGCGTGTGAGGCGTGTCTCGTAGAAGATCAGCGTGCACGCGATATCTTAAACGACGTGGCGCGACTTGCTTCTCGCTTTGGCGTGCATGCCTACGACGAGGATCGCGGCCGAGGAACGCTTCGGCATGCCGTTATCCGTACGGGATACGCCACAGACGAGATGCTTCTGACACTTGTTGTTAACGGCCAGCGTCTTCCACATGAACGGGAGTTCGTATCCTCACTTCAGAGGCTACACCCCGAAATTACCGGCATTGTCCTCAATGTCAATCAGAGACGCACGAACGCCATTTTGGGGCGAGAAACCCGCGTGCTCGCAGGGGCAGCGACCATGCACGATAAGCTTTTAAACTGCACGTTTGAGATTGGGCCCACAAGCTTCTACCAAACCAACCCTGAGCAGACCGAGGTCTTGTATCGGCTGGCGCTTGAAGGTGTTTTCGGCGTACGCGAGAAAAACGACAACGAGCGTCTTAGCAGCGGAAGTTCCAACTGCCATACAAGCCATGACCGCACGGATTCCCTTATCGGCAGCCCTCTCAGGATTCTTGATGCGTATTGCGGCACCGGAACCATCGGCATCTGTGCGGCAAAGGAAGCCGACTCTCGCGGGATTCCCGTTGAACTTATCGGCGTGGACCAGGTTGAAAACAACATCGCCATGGCCAAGAGAAACGCCCGCGCCAATGCCGTCTCCGCACGATTTGTCTGCGACGATGCCACGCATTTTATTGCACAGGAGGCCAAGCGCGGAGCTTCCTATGACGTTGTCGTTCTTGATCCACCGCGTGCAGGTTCCACGCCAACCTTCCTCAAGGCGGTTGAGCAACTGGCACCGAAGCGGGTAGTGTACGTATCGTGCAATGTCGTAACGCAGGCTCGCGACCTAGAAGTTCTTCTCGCCAGCGGCTATAAGCTAGAGCGCATTGTACCAGTGGATATGTTTCCGCATACGAAGCATGTAGAGTGCGTTTGCTTGATGTCACGCACAGATGGGTGACGCGGCTGAAACCCGCATGTAACAGGGGCTTTCGGCGATAGCTGCTTCTTGTGGAGAAGGGATCGGTCTCGCGAGATTAGGAGAATAGGAACTTATCGAGGCGAAAACATGAGTAAACCTCGGGTAGGCACAGACGATAACATCAGCCCCTGCGCACCGATTTTTCGGCATATTGGGTGGGCGCAGACGATGAGAACAATCCGCACAACAAGGCACTTAATGCCGTTATGGAGAATGCTGCGAAATACGCTGCAAGGCAGAGACAGCTCCCCGGGTCGTTTGCCGAATCGCTTGTCCAGCTCATGAAGGAGCAGAAGATGACGGTCGAAGCTCTCTCGGACAGATCACTCGTTGGCGTGAAAACCATACAGCGACTCCGCAACGATGAGGAATACCCGACCAGCAAGCAGACAGTTCTTGCACTCTGCGTTGGATTGAGACTTTCGCCAGCTGATGCGGAAGATCTATTCAGCAAGACGGACTTCAAACCAAACACCAAGAAGACAGAGGACTACATTTACAAATGCGTGCTTGGTGCATGCTCCAATAATTCGATATACGCGATAAACGAAATACTGAAAAAACACAAGGTGCCGCTGCTCGGTAGTTCACCAGAAGAATAACAGGAGGACGAATTGATGCCATCACTTGGGAAGAGCATAGATTTATATTTGATGGACGGAACAGCCACCGGAAGGTGGCAGGCGACACTGTCCAATTGGAATTGCATCGCATATAAGATTCCGCGTGATGACGTGAAGAACTGCGATGACCTTCCGGAGCTTCATGCTCCGGGCGTGTATTTCCTGTTCGGTCGTAACGACGAGTCCAACCGGCAGTTCGTTTACGTTGGTGAAGGCGACGACGTCCTCAAAAGGCTGATGCAGCCGCATGGGTTCGAAAAAGGCGACACATTCTGGACGGAGGTCGTTGTTCTGGTGACGCCGGACAACACCCTCGACAAGGGCAAGATTAAGTACCTCGAGAATCGCTTCCACGGGATCATCTCGGATGCGAAGCGATACATTGTCAAGAACGCAAATACACCTACTCAGTCCCAGCTTCCCAAGAAGACGCGAGACCTTCTTGAAGAGTTCATCATGAACACTCAGATCGTCATGCCTGCGCTGGGACATAAGGCTCTGGAACCGCAGCCTTCACACGACAACGGCGAGAAACAAGAAGACCTTCTTTATTTCTCTCGGAGTCATGGCAAAGGCGGTAAGGCAACGGGCAAGCTCGAGGATGATGGCTTCTGGGTGCTGAAAGGAAGCTACATTTATCCCGAAACTGCAGACTACCTGCCTGCAGGAGTGAAGAAGGCGCGTGAACAGCATGCGGCCATTATCAATAAGGCCGGCATCCTTCAAGAGGACATTTCTTTCGGGAGCCCTTCGTATGCGTCATCGTTCGTATGCGGCAAGAACTCAAACGGGCTGATCGAATGGAAGAATGCCGACGGAGTCCTGCTAAAGGAGATGACAGAGGATGCACCTCCTGCAAAGAAAAAGGCACCGGCAAGGAAGCCGAAGGTATCCGAAGATGCTGGTGATGCGATCATCCTTCACCTTGCAGGCAAGAAAGCGGTAGCGCACGGATACGTTTCTGGGGATGCCTTTATCGTGCTTAAGGGCTCGGAAATATGCCCGGAGGAATGTGCATCCTGTCGGGAATGGATAAAGATTCATCGCAAGGAACTGATTGATGCCGGAACGGTTAAGGACGGTGTTTTCACAGAGGATACGACGTTCAGCAGCCCATCTGCCGCAGCGGCATGCATCGTAGGCGGCGAATCAAACGGCAAATCATGTGAATTACAGACGAAGGCGTGAAACTTAAAGACTTATAGAAGGTGTTACATTCCGCTTCTACGGGACGTAGAATAGAGGCACATATTGTTTGCATCGTGAGTTAACAGGAGACATATTGCAATGTTTGAAACGAAGAAAACGCTTATCGTCGTCTACAAGGACGAGCTTCTGATGAATCAGCTCAAGAAGATGATCGAGACACATGATGATGCTGAAAATGAGGTTGTCGGCACAAGGGACAACTCCATCAACGTCGTGTCTTGGACGGAGAAGGTGTGGCTCGGTAATAAGAAGGCCGGAAACATACAAGGAAAGATCCTATTCCTCGGCGACATCAAGGGAACAGACAAGCTCATCCCCGTCATCGACGTGAAGTTCGATGACTGCGGCGTCAAATACGGATGGGCAGGCAATCAGGCTGTCCTCTATGTTGAGCCGGAAGCCTTGACCAGCCGAGAGGGCTACGACGAGTTTCTGAAGAAGTTGTCAGACCTCCCAGTTCCCAGTTTCCTGAAGACGATGAAGCAAGATATTGTTGAGAACGCCGGAGAGGAATCCGTCGGAGAGATCGCCAAGCAAGAAGAGACTGACGGCGAGAAGAAGGCTCCTGCCTTCTTGAATGCGGCGAAGAAGATTCTCGAAAGTGGAGCAGATGCCTTCGAGAAGGTCAGTGAGCAGGTCGCAGTCAAATCCGAAGAGATATTCAGGAA
Source organism: Atopobiaceae bacterium (assembly GCA_024691995.1). GTDB lineage: Bacteria > Actinomycetota > Coriobacteriia > Coriobacteriales > Atopobiaceae > Lancefieldella. The sequence continues at coordinate 218,290 of JAILNA010000007.1, forward strand.
CAAATCCCTCATGAAAAGGCAGATGCTCTTCTACGGGGCTGTCCATCTTTACAGAGATGAGCTTGAGAGCTTCATGAACAAATAGGGTAACTATCGATGCAGACGAAAAGCGAAGTACAACAAGGCTGGGAATTTGCCGCAGCGATAATGGGAGCGGACGTAGCCGCCCACATGGGCACGGAATACGTCAGTGCCGTTGAAGCGGCAATTAAGCAGCTTGAAGATAATATCAACAACCACCAGTACCGCAATCTTGGAATCGGGCAGCTGCAGGGCTACATGTTCGAGGAATGGGAAGCTGGCACATTTAACGTTGATGCGGTGGCGGCAGATTCGGCAGACCGCGCAGCGGTTCTTCACAGCACGGCGAAGGACTCCGTGGACATTCAACTGAAATCCGGCACGGATTACAGTGCCAAGTCCTACGGAACCGCCGAGCAGACCGCCAAGGCACAGGCTCGCTTCAATCCCGACACCGGTCAGGCGAGCTATCAGAATCAGGGCAGGCTCGTTCCGTCAGATCAGCTCGATGCCGCAAAACAGACCGCACATCGGGAAGCACTCCGAAATGAACCTATCCGTGAGGACGTGTCGAAAGCCTACGGCGAGACAGAGTCGAGACTGACCGACAAGCTTGCAAACGACGAGGGTGTGGAGTCCAGATCTGCCTCCAGAAAAGACCTCGAGAAGATGGCAAAGGAAAGCAAGAAGCAGGAGTTCAAAGCAGAGGAGCATGGCGTCACAGCTGAGGGCGCGATCAAGACGGAATACCTGCTGAAGCAGGCTCTGAAAGCCGGATACACTACGGCAGCCATAACGGTAGCCGTTCAACTTGCTCCGGAGATATATAAAGCCATCGACTTCCTCATCAAGAACGGAGAACTCGACCTTTCCACAGTCAAGCACATGGGTAAGAAAGGAATATCGGCAGGTACAGAAGGGTTCCTTCGCGGTTCGATATCGTCTGCGCTTCTCATCATGTGCGAGAGCGGTGCGCTTGGCGAAGCCCTCAAGGGAATCAGCCCGACGCTTCTCGGCACCGTTGTTGCTCTGGTTTTGCAGACCACAAAGAACAGCATTCTCGTCGCTGCAGGAAAGATGACCACACAGCAGATGGGTGCGGCATTCGTGGATATGGTCGTTGTGTCCGGCGGATACCTCGTTGGGGCACATATTGGAGGTATCATAGGTCAGGCACTCGGATTCCAGCTTCCTGTTCTCGGATACCTGCTGGGCAGCCTGATAGGAACATCCTTCTGCGTCATCTACAACATCGGCAAGAAGCAGCTAATCTCGTTCTGCGTTGATACCGGCTTCACCTGTTTTGGACTGGTAGAGCAGAACTATGAGCTTCCAGAGGACGTACTCCATGAGATGGGAGTCGAGACGATAGAGATACCACGCACCAGAATCGAGACCACGGAGATACCGAGGATCGCCATCGGTGCGGCTGAAATAAAGAAAGCGGACTACGAGACAATCGACATCACCGTCCTGCGCCGAGGAGTAATAGGCGTAAACAAAGTCGGGTATGTCTTCTCGTAACGATGTCAACCGAGGAAGTTTATTTACGCCTGATTGAATGGTCGAAAAACAAGCAGAAGATGATTTGGGGATTTCTGGACTCTCAAGGAGAATCCAAGATGGCTGACAGGGGGCGAGACGGTATCAGATTATCCACGCACATCCAGTCATGAGGAACAAGTCATAGGGCGGATATGTTTACGTAAACAGGCGAAAAACTGCCTTCATCTGTGCGCACACAACCCACATCGTTTCTCACGTCTCGTGCCATGTGAAATGCGTTTGCTTGATGTATAAGGTGTAGTGAAGAATTGAGATGGATGAAAAAGGAGCCATAACATGAATAATAAAGATTTTTGGAATTCGATAAAAAAATATGGCGGGCATAGGAATCGTAGTGATGATGAGCTTGTTTGCGATATGATGGTCAAGGAAGGACTTGGCCAAACAGTAGGCGGATATTTTGAAGTTGCAAAATATTCTAAATATAAAAGAATAATTGATAGAAGTAAGGCTGAGCCTTCACAAGCATTTCATTTTTTTGAATACTATATTGATAATGAAAAAAATAATCGCTCGGATAAAAAGCCAAGTTATAATAGTTTGAAGTGTCCTCAATTGATAATGTATATTGCAGAAATGGCAGGATTAGACAGACAAATATTGCTTGGGTGTCTTAAATATATTAGAGAAACTGAAGAGAGTAAGGGTCTTATTGGTATGCCAAAAGGAGGCGGATACTTGGAAAAAGTAAAGTTGAACAATGATGAAAATAGATTAAAGGAGTTTAAAAAGAAAATACATATCAGTGAAATACAAAGTATTATTTCGGAAGGAACTTCTTATGAAGAAGTTGTACAAAAAGTCTCTTTGATAGCGAGGTAGTTTAGGTTTAAGGTATCGACACTTTACATTGCGCAGGCTAAGAGAAAACACGGTTTAGACGTTAGGGAACACTATAATATTTCAAAAAATGAGAATCAGAAAGTTTTTCAATGTCCAGTTGAAAAGAAAGAAGCTATTTCTGATGCGTTGAAGTATTTTAAGATGATCAAAGACGGTTTTTAGTGGATATGGGGGCAGATATGAATTCTAAGGAGATAAAGTACCTCATTCAAAATGGAGAAAAGACAGATGTCGAATTTAAAGAATCTAAGAACACTCTAACCAAAGATGTCTTTGATACGGTATGTTCTTTCAACAATAGAAATGGAGGACATATTTTACTTGGTGTAAATGATAAAAGAGAGATTGTTGGCGTTAGTAAAGATAAAGTAGATAAAGTGATTAAGGAATTTACTACTGCAATCAACAATCCGCAAAAGATATACCCACCACTCTATCTGCTGCCGGAAATTTTTGAAATTGAAGGTAAGCAGATTATTTATATAAGAGTTCCTGAAGGCTATCAGGTATGCAGACATAACGGAAGAATTTGGGATAGGTCTTATGAAGGAGACATCAATATCACAGATCACTCAGAGCTTGTATATAAGCTATACGCAAGGAAGCAGAGCAGCTATTTTGTAAATAAAGTATATCCGAATCTTGATATTGATTTTCTTGATGCCACTATCATTGCTAAAGCCAAAAGTATGGCTACCGACAGAAATAAAAACCATGTTTGGAAAAATATGAGCAATGAGGAGCTTCTTAGAAGCGCTAATTTGATTCTGACAGATCCAGAGACAAAGCGCGAAGGCATTACATTAGCTGCTATTCTGTTATTTGGAAAAGATAACTCTATTATGTCTGTTCTCCCGCAACACAAGACCGATGCAATCTTTAGGGTTGAAAATAAGGATAGATACGATGATAGAGATGTTGTCATAACAAATCTGATTGATAGCTATGGCAGGCTTATAGAGTTTGGACAAAAGCATTTGAATGACTTATTCGTTTTGGATGGAATTGTCAATGTCAATGCGAGAGATAGGATACTTAGAGAAATTGTTTCCAATACACTGGCTCATAGGGATTATTCAAGCGGCTATCCGGCAAAGATGATCATTGACGACGAGAAAATTACTGTTGAAAACAGTAATTTAGCTCACGGGCTGGGAGCATTGGATTTGCAGAAATTTGAGCCATTTCCTAAAAACCCTGCTATATCAAAGGTATTTAGAGAAATAGGTCTTGCAGATGAACTTGGATCAGGGATGCGAAATACCTACAAGTACACACAACTTTACTCAGGGCAAAATCCGTTATTTGAGGAGGGTGATATATTCAGAACGATTATTCCTCTGAAGAAGATAGCAACGCAAAAGGTGGGCGGAGAAAATGTCCCTCGAAATGTCCCTCGAAATGTCCCTCGAATGTCCTCCGAAGAATTGAAGAGTAAAATTTTTGAGATGATAAAAAAGGATAGTAAGGTTAGCCGTAAATTTATGGCCGAAGAATTGAAAGTTAATGAAAAGACAATTTCAAGGTATATAAAGGAAATCCCTTATATTAAATACGTTGGAAAAGGTAAAAATGGCTATTGGGAAGTTTATAAATAAAAATTTATTCGAAAAGTTAGCATGACTAGTAAAACTGTCAAAGAAATCTTCTCTGCAACAGGGCTTGACATTTCTGCTTGACTTCTCAAAGCAAGTACAACGTCTGGTGGTTTCTATTCTTACAAATCGCAAAGCAAGCTCTTCACAAATTTGAGCTTGTCTATAGTTTTGTTACTCAAGTAATTTTTGCGGAATCCGCAAAAATTACTTGAGTCGCTGGGTTCAGCAAGTCGTACGAAAAAAGTAAAGCTGCATGCCCTGATTATTGCACGTATAAAAACCGAATGACACCATACTTCAAATATAATGTTGTATAAGACGCTATTCTCTTGCTAGATATGGAGAACAATGACCGTTCACGAGTTTGGCGAGAAAAACGAAGATGTTCTTGTGTTGTTCCATCCGCTTGGTGTGCGATGGGATATTTTCAACTATGTGATACCAACATTGCAAAAGCACTACCACCTCGTTATTCCTGCACTACCCGGCTTTGACCCGGATATGTCAAAAACTGACTTTACCAGTGTGGAGCAGATTGCCGACGAAATGGCCTCATGGCTTATGCATCACGGTCTCGACAGCATTACATGCCTCTATGGCTGCTCTTTGGGTGGGGCCGTTGTAGCGCGAATGCTTGCCACCAGAAAGATATCCGTTGACTGCGCCGTAATAGACGGTGGTATGACCCCCTATCAACTCTGGAAACCACTGACATACCTCATCGGTATTCGCGATTTCATAATGTTGGAAATCGGTAAACACATGAGCATCAAGGCGTTGCGAGGCATGTTCGATCCTGAAAAATATACGGAAAACGACGTTGCATACATCAAAGAGGCTATGTCCGGCATGAGCGCAAAAACCATCTGGCGCTCGTTCTACTCCTGCAATAATTACTCCATGCCAAAATCCGCTCCATCCATTAACTGCCGCATAGCATATTGGTACGGCTCTGCTGAGAAAAGGCCACGAAAATGGGACATCGCATACATTCGCAAAATGTTTCCCCACGCACAAATCATTGAAAATGCAGGAATGGATCATGCTGAGTTTTTTACGCTGCATCCGGAAGAGTTTTGCAAAAAGCTGACCGCGTGGATTCATTTATCGGCACGCGATAAGAGCTAGATTATCTAAGGTAATTACCTATGATTTGTTTTACAGCGAGACTATACCCTATTATTTATAAGGGACACAACATGTCCTGTGGACAATATAGCTCATAAAGAGTATTGCTCACTTTATGTCCTGTTTTGTAAGAGCAGCCAACGGTAAGATGGGTTCGAGGGGAGGTCGCCAACCAATGGATATCGTAAAAATAGGAAAAGTTCTTCAGGAGTTGCGAAAAGAAAAAGGGCTTACCCAGGAACAGCTTGCAGAACAAATGGGGGTTGCGCGCAGAACGGTTTCTCGATGGGAAACCGGCAGCAACATGCCGGACCTAGACATCCTGATGGAATTGTCTGATTTTTACGCAGTCGACCTTCGAGAAATCTTATGCGGAGAAAGGACGCGTGAGCATATGGACGAAGAATTACGCGAGACCGTATTGGAAGTCGCCGATTACAGTAACGACGAAAAGGAACGGCTATTGCAAAGGCTGCACTGGCTCTTTATCGTTGGACTTCTGGGGTTTGTAGCGTTTCTCGCAATCCAGTTGTTGAATCTTGGCTCCATTGCGCCATACGAAGTTATGGGAGATTTTGGCCTGGGACTTGCTTTTGGCATGACTATCATAGGGGTGATTTTTACCCAGAAACATGCAGCGAGAATCAAAAAGGCCAAGATGCGGGTACTCAAAAAGCTACAAGAGAAATGCCATGCGACTCCTGAACAGTCCAAAAGAAAAAGATCGATAAGCAAAATTACCATACTCGGCGTCATCCTCGGCGCATGCGTAATCCTAACGGATCAATGTCTTTATCGGCTTCCTCTATGGCTTGCAGCTGTGTTGTTTATTTGTGCTTGGATACTGATCATTTTTGGACTCATTATCAACAGAAAAAATCTGTAGAATTTACCAAAGTCAGAGCAGCCATGGAGCGATACGGAGCAGCCATGTATTTCGAGAAACTTTGCGCCTACTTGTCTGAACTGCCGGAGGTCGAATCGATTGCTCTGGGAGGTTCGCGCGCCGGCGCCCGTTATGACGAGAAATCCGACTACGACCTCTATGTATATGAGAAAAGCCCTCTTTCTGAAGAAACACGTCTACCCATTCTCAAGGAATGCTGCTCTTACATAGAACTCGGTAACCATTTTTGGGAGCTGGAGGATAACTGCACGTTAAAAGATAGCATCGACATTGATATCCTGCATCGCAGCCTGGACGCATTCTCAAAAGATATTTCATCGGTTGTCGTTGATCATGTTGCACATAACGGCTACACCACGTGCATGTGGCACAATTTGCTTCACAGCAAGATTCTCTTTGACCGAGAAGGAAAATTTCGTAACCTACAGGAGAAGTACACCGTTCCCTATCCCACTCAACTCAAAGAAAACATTATTGAGCGCAACATGCGGCTGCTTTCAGGAAATCTTCCGTCGTACGACAAGCAAATCATAAAAGCGCTGAAAAGAAACGACATCGTCAGCGTCAACCATAGAACCGCAGCCTACATGGAATTATATTTCGACATCATCTTTGCTATGAATGAACTCACTCATCCCGGCGAAAAACGCATGATACAAATTGCACTCGAGCAGGCCCGCACTCTTCCTCAGGACTTTGAGAAAACCCTTACCACCCTCTACCAAGATCTCTTTGCGCATCCGCAAAACGTTGAACACGACATCGCTACACTCACGGAAAATCTCAAGCTCTGTTTAAGCACTTTGTCATAATCTTATGTATGATTCTTTTGTTTCATATTGTGCAAACAGATTGGATTTCCATGGGTTACCTTATCAACGCGCTCATCCACACAGAAGCAACAATGCCTCAGGCTTTTTTCGAGGTAGTTGTCGTTACCGCAATCGCGTGTATTATCTCCGTCTTACTCCAGCGATCTTCTAAGCATGCTTCCAATGCCGCCGTGAAAAAGGTGCTCGGGGTCTGCAGCGGTTTAATCTTTGTTGTCTCTGCGGCTATCATTATCGAAGATTTAGCTGGGCAAACCAATATTTTCATGCCGATTGCTCAGATGGTTTTCCCTAGATAAGCACCTCTAGGGCATAGGGCTTCTCAGCACTCCCTTCTCTGCACGTTCTTCTCGGCATGCCCTTTTGATTTGTTCTTCTCGATTCGCTTTTCTTGGTTTGTGGGGAATAGTATGGACTTATCAGAGACTCGCGACGCTTTAACTTTATTGATTGGCGTTGGCTTTGTGTTGATAGCGCTCTTGGCGTTTATTGGGTTTGCGCGGCCGCAACTGCAGAAGCTTGCCAAAAACACCATTTGGCAAGTTCCTCAAATGGGGCTTAAGGGACTTATCGGCCTCTTGCTATTTGTGCAGCTTTGCATGGTGTTTGCCGAATCCCTGTCATATCCGGAATCAAAGACGGCTTTTCTCCCCTACGCTTTGGGGTATGTTGTCGTCTGTCCCATACTTACCAAACTGATACACGTGGCTCTCAAACAACCGGCGGCGACCAATAGATATGTTGCCACTCTGAGCGACATCACTGCATCAGTTGTATGGCAACTCGGAATTTTGTTCCTTGTTCCTGTATGCTATGAACTTGTATCAACAGCGTCGCACATGCACATCATCTATTAACCACAACAAATCCGTACGTCATTCACTCTGTCTCGTTTCTCGTTTTCGTTCAAAGGAGCACACCATGTCCACAGATAGCGCAGAAGGTCCTCATCTGTCAGAAGGCTTTATTTCCAAACTTGGGCGATTCGCGAGCGTACTTTCTGTCTTGATGTATGTCTCCTACATTCCACAGATCATGAACAACCTCGCAGGCCATAAAGGGAATTTCATTCAACCGGCTGTTGCTGCAGTTAACTGTATTTGCTGGGTTATATACGCATACTTTAAGAAAGATCGCGACATTCCCGTTTTAATTGCTAATGTTCCCGGCGTTATCTTCGGCATTATCGCTGCGCTTACAGCGCTGCTTTAAGGGTTTGCTTGACCTTTAACTGCTCTGTGCAAAGATGCACTACTTGGGTAATTACTGGGGGGTTGATTTTTGTGGATATGACTATTGATGGTAGCCTTGCAGCCTTGGGAATCAAAAGTGTCGTAATAGGCATCGCACGCAATGTAAATCCACAGGCTCCTTTCTCGGACGCATTTCTTGCAAAACGAGAAAAAATGGAGAAGTGGGCACTGAGCTGTGATATCGACGCTCTTCTCGATCATCCAATCATCAAAGGCTATACGGATTTATTACAAAGCGTAGGGCGAAGCATAAAAAGAAATCCTCCTACCGTTCCTGCGCTCATTCAAAATATCCGGCATCGGGGTTCTCTGCCTCATATCAACAGTATTATCGATATTTACAATGTTGAAGCACTGCATTCACTGCTGGCAATTGGAGGCCATGATCTTGATAAAGTACATGGCTCGATAGAGTTTACCGTCAGCGGCAACGAAGATTCCTTCCTCCCAATTCTGTCTAAGGAAAAACACGTTGCCAAAACGGATTATATCTATCGTGATGCAAAGGGAATCATGGCGTGGCTTGACATTCGAGACGGAGAAAACTACAAATTTAGCGACGAAACAAAAAATGCGATTTTTATCATTCAAGGTAATGCAAATACTTCTGTTGAAATTCGCCTCGAAGCGCTTGAACGTATTCGATATGATTTAGCTGAGAGTATGCCTGGCATGGAATTTGATACACATGTCATATACGCATAAGAACGAGGTAAGGGGACATCATGCACGAAGTAGACATCAAGAGCCTACAGCTTAATCCGTGGTCACTCATCGGAGACCGATGGATGCTCATTACCGCGGGCAATAAAGAAGACGGCTTTAATACCATGACTGCAGCTTGGGGACATTTTGGCACCCTCTTTGGCTCACGCGAAGGTTCCAAGAATACCACCATCTGCTATATCCGACCCCAACGCTACACCAAGACCTTCGTGGATAGCCACGACATCTATACCCTCTCATTTCTTCCTGACACAAAAGACAACAAGAAGAAACTCGCATACCTAGGTACAAAATCCGGACGCGATGAAGACAAAGTTGCACACGCCCAACTGACCCCTTTATTTATCGATGGAACAACCACATTTGAAGAAGCTGAGCTCACGTTTGTATGCCGCAAAATTTACGTTAATGACCTTATACCGGAAAACTTCGTCGACAAAAGCATCATCGAGCAGAACTATCCGCTCCATGACTTCCACACCCGCTACATTGGCGAAGTCCTTAAGGTATACGTTGCAGATTAAACCAACCTCGGCGACTGTTTTATGGAGTATTCAATATTTTGCATAATCACATAGAAATATAGATATTTATGCATACAGTTCTTTGAGACCCACTGCCTCAAAAAAAATACCAAATCGCCGAAAAGAGATTCGTTTTAAGAGCAGGCAAGATGTTGATTCCACAGTTTTGGCAGCTTCACCACAACAAAGTAATTAAGGAGTGCGCCGCATATGGCAAGAACTATTGCGCAGGCCGCATTACCATACGGCGACAAGCCCGGAAATAGCTGTGCGAGAGCCTGCTGAATCGGAAATGCCCATAAGTACATACCATACAAAAGTTCAAATTTCTTTCCAAAATTGCTAAAGCGACCGCCAGTGCCATATCCAAGCCAAAAACAGATATAGGGAAATACCAAAAGCATCGCAATAACATCAAGCCTCAAAAACACCAAGATACAAAATACACCTACCGAAATGATACCTGCAGCGGTGTGCAGCCGCACGTCATCCTTGAAAATCCAAAATGCCACCCCTATATAGAAAAGGACTACCGCTCGAACAACGCTGAGCTGCTGCGGAAAGAACTTTACGAAGTATAGAAGGACCACAAGCAAAATGGGAACGGAAATAAGCAGGAACCGTTTCTTGTCAAACTTTGTGATTTTATATCCAACAAAACAGAGCACGTAGCAGCTAAATTCAACAGGTAATGTCCATAGAGCCGCATTGACAACAGCATCTCCCATGGGGTTGTGTGTAAAAACTCCCGGAAGTTCATGCACCAGAATAAGAACGCCGTTGAGCAAATACATATAGGTCTGTGGATTTGTGAAGTACTCCACAGGGGAAAGAGAGCTCAGACAGGGTCCTAAAACAAAAGCAACCATTACCACCACAAAAATGAGCTCCGGAAACAAGCGCAAAACACGTTGCTTAAAGAAAACTTTTGCCTCGCTGTGGTGTTCACAACTTCGGGCTATAAGAAATCCTCCAAATACAAAGAAAAGACCAACCGCCATACCGCCAAAGGTAAGTTGGCCTGACGTATGGTTGGATATAAAGTCCCCCGGTGCATCTTCGCCGAGAGTAACAACATAACAGTGAGAAATAATCACAAAAACAGCAGCTATAAACCGCATGAGATTGAGATTGTTAACGCGCGATTCAGCAATTTCAGAAGCTTGATTGAAGTCATATATTCCTTTTCGATAGCACAATCTTCTCGCACATAAACGCTGAAGCAGTTACCCTACGGACGGCTCGATATGAACGCGACCGGCCTCAACATGCATCCGACCTTCGACGATTGCTTGAATCACCCTCGGATAGAGACGGTGCTCAACTTCATGTATAGCCGCTTCCAGCTCATCAACGCCCCATCCCTCCTGCACAAAAACAGGCTCTTGTGCAATGATGGGACCACGATCGTAGTCAAAGTTGGCCAGATGTACCGTCACGCCTGTTACCTTTACTCCGTAATCGTAGGCATCTTGGATGGCGTGTGCTCCGCGAAAACTCGGTAAAAGCGCAGGGTGAATATTCAATACTCGATTGGGAAAGGCCTCCAAAAGAGCCATTCCCACTTTGCGCATATATCCGGCCATTACCACATAGTCAACGCCCATACGTTTGAGCTCTGACGCAATGACCATATCAGCTGTCAGCGGGTCTGCATAAATCTCTTTTGAAAGTGTGAGCGTCTGAATACCTGCAGCTTCAGCTCGTTTGAGCCCTTGGGCAGAGGGGCGAGAAGAAACAACCAGCTCAATGGTTGCGTCCAAAGAACCATTGTTAATGCAATCGATCAATGCCTGTAAATTGGTGCCTGAACCTGAAATGAGTACGCCCAGCTTAAGCGACATCCCGGTAAACCACCTTTCCGGTACCAGAAACACACTCTCCCATCACAAAGGGCTCAAAACCCTGCTTGGAAAGGCTCTCTGCCACATCGTCAACGTCATCCGGATCGACAATAAGCGCCATGCCTACTCCCATATTAAACGTGCGATATTGCTCATCAAGTGTAAGATGCGCTTGTTCGGAGACATAAGAGATAACGGGAGGAATGTTCCAACCCGGACCTCCTGCCTCGCCCATGCGATCCACCAGCGCATCAACATTTCCGGGAAGTGCACGATTGAGGTTCTCCGTGATGCCGCCTCCGGTAATATGCGCCATCGCCTTAATGGGAGCGCCTTCTCTAAGGGCAGCAAGCAATCCACCCGCATAAATGGTGGTGGGACGCAAAACGGCGTCGGCAAGAGACTCGCCGGCAAGCTCTTCTCGCGGTTCATTAAGCTCTTCAACCGTCTTGCCTTCAATGGCAACCTTACGGACCAGAGAATATCCGTTGGAATGGATTCCCGATGAAGGAAGTCCCAGGATTACATCGCCCGCAGAAACCTTCTTTGGACCCAGCATCTTTGGGCGGTCAACCACACCCACCACAAAGCCCGCAAGATCGTAGTCGTCGGGATTCATGACACCCGGATGCTCGGCCATCTCTCCGCCAACCAGCGCGCATCCGCTTTTGCGACAACCGCGCGCAATCCCGCCGACAATTTCCGCCACCGCTTCAGCCTTAAGCTTTCCCACGGCAACATAGTCGAGAAAAAACAGGGGCTCGGCACCAAGCGGGACTATGTCGTCCACACACATGGCCACAAGATCTTCGCCCACCGTATCGTTGCGGCCAAGAAGCTGCGCAATGGCCAGCTTGGTACCCACGCCATCGGTGCCGCTCACCAGCACGGGATCGTCCATGTCTTTAAGCGCAGCCGCAGAAAAGCAGGAGCCAAAGCCGCCAAGCCCACCGATAACCTCGGGGCGAGCGGTCGTTGCAACCGCCGCTTTGATGGCATCAACGGCACGCGCCCCCTCGTCAACATCGACACCTGCGTCAGCATAAGTTACCTGGCCTACCGCGTTTCTCACATCAGACATCCTGTGGTCCTTTCCGCGCAAGCTGAGTTTCTACTTGAGTAAATGTTAGAGCATGTGAGCAGTTCAGTGCATGCGGACACACACCCGATACAAAGCGCTCATGAAAATCATCGGGTATCTCCACCGGATAGTGTCCGTTAAAACAAGCCGCACAATACCCGCGCTTGGGAACACAATCCAAAAGCCCTTCAAGGCTCAGAAATCCCAGCGAGTCCGCTTCGATGTATTCACAGATTTCCTCCGTCGTTTTATATGCGGCAATCAGCTGATCCTGGTCGGCCGTATCAATACCGTAAAAGCACGGCCACATTACTTTTGGTGAGGCGCTTCGCACATGCACTTCACAGGCCCCCGCATCTCGGAGCATGCGCACGATCTGTTTTGACGTAGTTCCGCGCACCACGGAATCGTCCACCATTACCAGTCGCTTTCCACGTACGACATCGGCAAGCGCATTGAGTTTCAAACGAACGCCAAGCCGCCGTAAGTCTTGCGTTGGTTGGATAAACGTACGTGCCACGTAGCGGTTTTTAATAAGACCGGTACCAAACGGAATGCCAAGCTCGGCTGCAAAACCTTCAGCCGCAGGAACACCGGAATCGGGCACGCCAATGACCAAATCAGCATCAACGCTCGTCTCGCGCGCAAGTTGTCGGCCCATGGTATGTCGCACCCAGTAAATCGACCTTCCGTCCACCACAGAATCGGGTCGTGAGAAGTACACGTCTTCAAAGATACACGCCGCAGGGTCTCTGTGGGTGAGACCTCGCTCAGAGCGCAAGCCGTCGTCTGAAATTTTGATAATTTCACCCGGTTCAACCTCACGGATATACGTTGCTCCCACAATATCAAGCGCACACGTCTCAGAAGCCACAACCCACGAATTATCCTCAGGACTGCCAAGACGACCGAGCACCAAAGGACGTATTCCATGCGGATCCCTAAACGCATAGAGGGCATTTTCCCGCACCAGCACCATTGCATATCCGCCTTCTATAAGGCGCATTGTCGCCGCAATTCCCGAGCGAAGACGATGCGTCTTTTGTGTGAAATACCCAATGAGCTGCGCCGCAACCTCGGAGTCGGTATCGGAACGGAAGGAAATATTTCGAGTTGCCAGCTCTTTTCGCAGAGTATCAAAATTAACTAGCGTACCGTTGTGCGCCAAGGCAATGATCGTCTCGTCAATCGACGAGAGGTGCGGCTGAGCAGCTTCCCACCCCTTGGCACCGGCGGTTCCATAGCGACAATGTCCGACAGCTGCTTTACCCGGCATTGCATCAAGATCCGAGTTCGTAAAAACCTCGGTCACCAAGCCAAGATCCTTACGAATCAAAACGGTCTGGCCATCACCAACCGCTATACCGGCAGAGTCTTGACCTCGATGTTGAAGAGCATGAAGTGCAAAATACGTCAGTCGCGCCACATCACGCTGCGGCGCCCATACGCCAAAAACACCACATTCCTCGTGAAGCTCCATGGGTTCCTTTCCCGCTGTATCTCACGTCCCTGCAGGATACATGACGTATGTAAGTGTACTCGCTCGCGAGAAGAAAAAGCGCTCCGAACGCCATTTGTTCGAAGCGCGTAACAATATAAGGGTGAGTCTATTTCTGAATGTCCGATTTTTGTACGCACACCAAAGCCGCACGACCATATTGGTCGGAGTAATTGCAGGTAATAAGTGTCATGACGTGATCCGTTCGTGCAATGATGTCTGCAGCATCCGGTCGAGCATTAACCGACATGTTCAGCTTCTGTAAAAGATACTCATGGAACTCCTCTTTCGATGAGAAGTTAAACTGTCGGATTGATTCGTCATCGTCGTTGGCATGATAGATAAAAAGTGGAACTAATTCATACTTTTTTTCAGGTGTTTCATACCAAATAGTGGTCACACTGTCAAAAACGCTCTTGTCGTTCATCTTGCCAATATATTGGAACATCGAGCCGTTTCTCATATGGTGTCCATAGAGAATGGTCTGCTGGTCAACAAGGCCGCTGGGGTCGTTTTCATGATCCATGAAAATCTGACCGCCAACGGAGTATTCTCCCTTTGCATTTGTATGCAGGTAATGCTCATTATCCGTTGTTTGGTATACCGGATAGTTTACCGGTGAGTTGGGAATCTGAATCCATCCAACAACCTCTTTGTTGATTGCGCGCAGACCCGCCCAATCAATTCCCGGTGCTTCTTCAACATTATTCTCAGGAACCGTTGCATACTGAGCCAGCTCTTCGTTAATCACATCCTGCTGGTGGTAGTCCCATTGCGACTTCACAAAAAGAACGCCGGAAGCCGCAATGAGCAAAATACCCACGAGCAGCAGTATTGCCGAAACAACATGACGCTGCCTCTTGGCTCCCTTTTTCTTTTTGCCGTCCTTCTTTTTGTCCCGCGCATCTTTGCGGTTAGGAACAGCTGACTTGGGTTGTGTGACACCCGAAGCAGAAGTGCGCTGGATTGTAGAACTTTCCTGCCCAGCAAAGTGTCTGCCGCGTGTTTCTGACATATACCAACATCCTATCTCACACTACTTGCAATGACGTACTCTATCGGCCACCGCATAAGCTCTCCAAGCCGTTGCTTTATGCGTCAGCCATATCGTGCTTAAGCTGCACGATCTTCTCGCGGTATTTTGGAATCGATGCTCCTAGAATCTGCGTCGCATAAATGGCGGCGTTTTTTGCGCCACCGATTGCTACGCAGGCAACGGGAACACCGGAAGGCATTTGCACCATGGACAAAAGCGAATCCATGCCACCGAGATCGCTGGTTTTCATTGGAACCCCCACGATGGGAAGTGGGGTAAAAGCCGCTACGACTCCGCCCAAATGCGCTGCCTTTCCTGCGGCGGCAATGATTACCTTAAGACCACGGTCTGCCGCCGTTTGAGCCCATTCATGAACCTTTTGTGGGTTACGATGCGCAGACGCAATAACCAGCTCATAGGGAACACCCAAGCGCTCAAGCTCGGACGTACATCCTTCCATCGTAGGAAGGTCTGACTTAGAGCCCATAATGACTCCTACAAGTGGTTGTTCTGCCATCGTTTCTTCTCCAAACGTTCTTTTCACGTTCCTTTTCTGCCATACCCGTCTGGTATAAGCAAAATTACTATAAGTATAAATTACCTCGCAAGAAGTACCAGCATACTTTGTCACGGACACATAAGCACTATATTTTCGCTATCATGTTTTTGGCGTTGGTCCATCAGTCCACGTGAAAGGAAGTTTTATGAATAACGCTAATCCTGTCTTGTACAAACGAGAAGGCGCGTACATCCCTCGCGTCGCCGCAGTTCACGACCTCTGCGGGTACGGAAAATGCTCCCTGGGAGTAGCAATTCCGGTGCTTTCTGCCGCCGGATGCGACGTGTGCCCCGTTCCTACGTCGCTCTTCTCAGCACACACACGTTTCCCCAAGTTCTACATGCATGACACTACCGATATGCTTGCGTCTTACCTCGACGCTTGGGTTGACGAGGGTATTGAGCTTGATGCCGTCTATTCGGGGTTCCTTGGCGCTGCCGAACAGGTTGCAAGCATACAGCGTCTCTACCGCGAGCACCCCAAGGCGCTTCGCATTGTTGACCCGGTTATGGGCGATGGCGGATCCATGTACCCCACCTATACCCAAGAGCTTTGCGATGCCATGCGTGGCCTCGTAGATGGCGCTGATGTCCTCACGCCAAACCTCACCGAAGCAAGCATTCTTACCAGCATTGAGTATGCGGGTCAGGATTTATCGGACGATCAGGTCAAGGCATACCTTGATGCCCTGCTCGCGATGGGTGCAAAAACCGTTGTGCTCAAGGGCGTTGTACGAGGTGACGGACAAATCCGAAACTACATAGCCGTCTCCGGCGAGAAGGACGCTTCCGTGACCGAGATTTCAAGCGAACTGCTGCCATATATGCTCCACGGCACCGGTGACCTCTTTGCATCCGCTCTCCTTGCCGCCCTTATGTGTGGCCGAGGCCTCACGGATGCCTGCACTTTTGCCGGCACCTTCGTTCGTGACGCCATGAAAGTTACGCGCGAACAACCTGACTTTGAGGTGCGCGGCGTCTCTTTTGAGTCGGTACTCGGTGAGATTACGCAGCTCCTTAAATAGCGGCTGCCCTCTGGTCCGTGCCGCAGTCCGAAACTTGGATTGTGCCCACAATTTGGCCAGGTCTTGTAAATTACAAACCCACTCCAAAGCACTTTGGAGTGGGTTTTCGTTAAAAGATGTATGACTTATGCGGAGTTGGCGTTTGTGCAAGCATTAGTTTGAACTGCTTGAGCCACTGCTCGAACCGCCACTTGCCTCTGCACTGCTTGATTCGCTTGATTCCGCACTGCTTGAGTTGCCATCGTTCTTTTTATTGTCACCAGAACTTCCCACAGAAGCGCCATTGCCTGACCCGTTGTTTGTCTTCTTGCTGTTTGTGCTGCCGGTGTCGTTGCTATTCCCACCCACAATATTGCTCAGCACGCGGACCGGCGTAAACGAAGTGGCAATCTGGTTGCGCAACTGTTCCTGAGTTTCGTCATCGGCTCCTGTGGTAACACAGGTAATGGTGACGCCGGCATCAGATTGAGTTTTTGAATAGGTAAACGTAAAGATCGGCGTTGCGTCTCCGCTTGGCTTCAAAAAGCCAAAGAGCTCCGCTTTTTTCAGATGACCTTCATCGCCACGATGTGTATTTACATGATAGACAACCGTACTAATTTTAGGATTGAGCAGGCAGTTAAACGCAAATGCCTGCGCCTGGACCGAGGATGCCGACAAACATTCCAACACATCGCCGGAGCTGGTATCCGTTACGGTAACCTCAACGCGACCGGTATTTTCGTCGGCTTCCTGAACGGAAAAATCTTCAGGAAACTGCGTAAAGCCGTCTCCCCACTCAACACCGCCACGTAAAGCGGAAGCCACGGTACGGACGGTAACCGATTCGGTCAGATTTGCGGTATTTGCTCGACGAATAAAGCCGCACGACACTTGCAAAAGAACCACGCCGGCGAGAAACACCAGCATAAAGATTACCGCGGTTCGGGTAATGACCTTCTCGACATTTGATCCGGAAGGATCGTTACCGCTCAGAGGATCAATGTCAACGGCCTCGGCACCGCCGGCGCGACGTGCGCGTTCGGCTGCGGCTCGTTCTTCGTTGGGATGTCCGGTTTCATCAACCTTGGTAAAGAGCTCCTCAGCGGCATCTGCATCAAGCGCACCGCGCTGTTTTCGAGCAAACTCTTTTCTTTGGGTCTTTGCCATAATCCTCTTTTCATCCACAACGATACGATTATACGCGATTTCTTCCTCTAGCCTTTGCGCGCAGCGCCGTCTCCTTCAAAGCCAACTCCAAACTGCATACGATAATACGTTGCATAGGTGCCTCCCTTTGCGAGAAGCTCGTCATGAGTGCCACATTCAACCACTCGCCCATTTTCAATCGTGATAATTTCATCCGCACCCATAATGGTTGACAGTCGGTGTGCAATGATAAGCGTGGTTCGATCCTTTGCCAACTCGGAAAGAGACTCTTGAACCGCACGCTCCGATTCGTTATCCAACGCCGAAGTGGCTTCATCCAAAATGAGCAGCGGCGGATTCTTGAGAAAAACACGGGCAATGGAGATACGCTGCTTCTGTCCTCCCGAGAGACGTGTGCCGCGCTGCCCGACCTCCGTGTCATATCCGTCAGGCAAGCCTTCCACAAAGGCGGCAATATTGGCGCGCCGCGCCGCCTCTTCAATCTCTTGCCGAGTTGCCCCGGGACACCCGTAGGCAATATTTTCCGCAATGGTTCCGTCAAAGAGATACACGTCTTGTTGCACCAAACCAATGGCATCACGAAGCGAATGCTGTGTCACACCGCGCACATCCTGACCGTCAATGGAAATCGAGCCCGATTGAACGTCATAGAATCGTGGCAATAAAGCGCAGGTAGTTGACTTCCCTCCTCCCGATGGGCCGACAAGAGCAACCGTTTTTCCCGGCTCAATATGAAGGTTCAAACCCTTGATAACTTCCTCACTACCATCGTAGGAAAAACAGACATCGTCATAGATAATCTCACCTGCAGATACCCTCAAATCGGGAGCTCCTGGTGCATCTTCGATATCAGGGCGCGTATCAAGAATTTCCACAAATCTCTGAAAGCCCGCCAGACCTTTCTGGAACGTTTCCGTAAAGTTCAAAATGTTTGAGATAGGATTGGTAAAAAGCGACACATACAGTGCAAACGTTGCCAAATCCGCAGCGCGCATCTGTCCATGCGCAATCATCCATCCGCCAAATACCACGATGGTGGTGTTGAGTATGCCCATCATCGAATCAATGGCACCATGATAGCGACCCATTGCAAAATACATTCTCGCTTTGGAGTCCAAATAGGCGTCGTTGCTTTTGCGGAACTTAGCGCGTTCGTGATCTTCAGCAGCAAAACCTTTGACCACGCGGATACCAGCCAGCGAGTCCTCAAGCTGGGTATTGACGTTTGAAATGCGCACGCGGTTCTCGCGAAAGATGGCTCTCATATGCACGTTGGCAAAGAAATTAAAGACGACCAGAGCAACGGCAATGGCAGCCATAACAAGAGTAAGCGGGACATTAATGAAGGAGAGGATTACAAAGGAACCCACGATCTCCATAACGCCAATGACGAGGTATTCCGGGCCATGGTGAGCCGTTTCCGAAATATCAAAGAGATCGGAGACCAGACGGCTCATGAGATCGCCGGTTTTATGACGGTCGTAATACGAGAAACCCATGCGCTCGTAGGCATCAAACAGATCCTCGCGCATATGGCTTTCCATACGAGCGCCCATAATATGTCCCCAGCTGATTACGAAGACGCGGCAGAAGAAATGCAGTGCATACATTGCAATCAGTCCGATGGCGACAAACACAAGAGATCCTAAAATGGCGTCTTCCCCTTCGGTAAACAGGCCGAATGCAAGTTGCCGTAAAATTTGCGGAAACGCAAGTTCGGTCACCGCAATCACAAACGCACACGCCATGTCTATGAAAAACAGATGGCGCTGCCCCACATAATAGGAGAGAAAGCGCATAAAGATGTTTTTTCGAGGTGCGGCATTTCCAACAACGCGCCCGTTTTGTTCCCCATTCCCAATCCGTCCGCGTTGCCTGCCGCGCACGTGCTTGCTTTGCTGCCGAGAAATACCGTCTGTCATAGCTATCCTGCCTGTTGAAAGAAGTGCCGCACTACGGATGTAATACGGCATCAAAACTACTGTATGAAAAATTGCCGAAGGCTCTCTTACTGAAAGCTTCTCTGCCAAGAGTTACTCAAAAGCTTGAAGCCGATGGGAGATTGAGTCACATAAAAGCGCTCCTACCACGGTCTTTGCGTCCTCAATCTGACCGTCAAGCACCGCATCAATGAGTTCGGGCACCTTAATAAGATCCACGTTTATAAACTCATCTGCATCAGGATTTGAACCTGCAAAAGTCAGACCGGTTGCCATATAGATATGAATGAGCTCGTCCGTAAAGCCGTCGGATGTTGCGATGGTAGTTAAAAACGCCATCTTCTCCGCCTTCATACCCGTTTCTTCCAAAAGCTCACGGTGAGCACAGTCCAGAGGATCCTCACCGGGGTCCAGTTTACCTGCGGGTATTTCAACGGTAACCCGGTCAAGCGCGGTACGATACTGCCTGACTAAGCAAATACGTCCTTCATCGGTAAGAGCAACCACCGCAACGGCTCCGGGATGCCGTACGACATCTCTCAGGGCTTTTCGCCCATCGGGAAGTTCAACACGTAGGCGGTTCACGTTAAAAATACGACCCGTCCATGCAACGTCTTCCGAAAGAGGTTTCTCGACAAGAGCGGCGTCACGCGGGTCTTTACTGCCAAGTACAAACTTCCGTTTAACGGGCTCACCCGATGTATGGTGTGCCCCGGTTTTGATATCTGAAAAGTTGCCGTCATACGTCAGCACATCGGCCGTGGCTCGTAAATCGGAAACCGCATCGGCAAAAGCACGTTGAACCTGTGTCCGTGCATCATTATCGTGATTTTCCAGAACGGTCACACCTTCATTGGAATCCACATTATCTGCGCATATATCAACTTCCGGCTCTATAATTTCGGGTTCAAACTCCCCTGCAACCTCAGGTTTTTTCTCGTCATTCATTTTATGCCTCACGTGGACGCAGTGCCTTAAGACCTATGTCGCTTCTATATTGTTTGCCGTCAAAATGAATCTGATCGACGGCTTCGTATGCACGCGTGCGTGCTTGTTCAAAATCATCCGCTAGCGCGGTTACGTTCAAAACGCGACCGCCTGCAGTTACCAGTCGGCCATCAGTGGTGCGAGACGTGCCCGCATGGCTCACCGAAACTCCCGAAACACACTCGGCAGCCTCAATTCCGGTAATTTCTTTACCTTTTTCAATAGAACCCGGATAGCCGGCACTTGCAAGCACCACGGAAACGGCAACTTCGTCCGACCAGTCAACTGTTTGAGTATCCAGTGTTCCCGCATCACAGGCACACATAATCTCGACAAGATCGCCTTTAAGCCTGGGTAAGATAACCTGCGTTTCCGGATCTCCAAACCGAGCATTAAACTCAAGCACCCGAGGGCCGTCTTTTGTCAGCATAAAACCGCCATACAGGCAACCGGAATATGGGATCCCCTCAGAAGCAAGCTCTGCAACAACGCGCTTCTCGATTGCAACCATATCGGCATATTCTTCGTCCGTAACATGTGGGCTGGGAGAAAAAACGCCCATGCCGCCGGTATTGGGACCGGCGTCACCATCAAACGCACGCTTATGATCCTGGGCGGTGGCAAGCGGAATTAACGTTTTACCGTCGGTAAGCGCAAGAAGCGAGCACTCCGGCCCCTCGAGAAACTCCTCAATGACAACGGTGGTACCGGCGGACCCAAACTGGCCGGAAAAACACTCGTGTACGCCTTCAAGAGCCTGCTCAAGCGTGTCGGCTACAATGACGCCTTTACCGGCAGCAAGTCCGTCCGCCTTAACTACTATAGGAGCTCCGACGCTGCGAACATACTCCTCGCAGGCGGCTTTGTCGGTAAAAGACTTCCATGCCGCAGTGGGCACCCCCGCCTTCTCCATGATGCGTTTGGCAAACGCTTTGGAACCCTCCATTTGGGCGGCTTCTTTACTTGGACCAAAGCAGGCAACGCCGGAAGATCGCACCGCATCGGCAACGCCTTCCACCAAAGGAGCTTCAGGGCCGATAACTACAAGTCCAAGACCTTTTTGACGGGCAAATGCCGCAACTGCCTCGGGGTTATTCTGATCAACGTCAACCGCTTCGGCCATTGTGACCATGCCGCCGTTACCGGGAGCAACATATATCTTTCCTGCATGCGGAGACTCACGGAGCTTGGTTAATATTGCATACTCACGCCCGCCGGACCCTAACAGCAAGATATCAATTTTTTCCATGGCCAGTTTTTCCGCCCTGTCATAGAGTTTCGTAGGAACAAACGCGACTCCCACCGATGTGGCGCCCACATGTAAGGAAAACTCCTTTGATGCAGGTCGCACTGCGAGAAAGGCGGCTTCATACTCATTGGTATCCAAAGGCTTCTTAAGTGCGGCCTCGGCACGACCGTCTCCCGAAGAGGTGATCACATACGTGAGCGGTCCTTCAACCGTGTAAGCAGCACTTAAAGACCTTGAAATACGCGCGGTAAGATCGGACAAATCGTGACTATGCCCAATCTCCTTAAAAACTCCCTTTGCAAGCAAATACAAATACATCTCGGAAGACAGTCGCCTGCGCACATGTTCAAAGCGCTGCTGTAAGGAAAAACGATGGGGACGTTTTTGATGACGAATCAACTTTTCGCCGTCCATGGTGATAAAAAGTGTACCTGCGGCTTCGCTCAGCTCTCTGCCATATGCCGCCACGGCTGCAAGACTGGCTCCGGCAGCACGCGCGGTACTCAGACGCTCCATAATAATACCCTGAGCTGCAGGTGCGTTTTCCGTGTCGAGAAGTACGATCTTCTCGCCCGATACTCTGCGATCCGTGTCGCGGTTGGATATTCCTTCTCCGACCACATTTCCCCGTGCGTCAACGGCGGTTCTATACGAAAGGGCAAGCTCAGAACCAACGTGAACGGAGAGAATGCCCGTATATCCTTCCTCTAAAAGAGCGCGGTAGAATGCGGCAACTTCTTCGGCGCGCGCATTAAGCCTGCTGGGGATAAGAAGTACCCCAAGGGACTCCAACTCCGCACGGCTCAAACCGCACGGGTTGTCGGCTACGAGGGCAAAGGTTTTGCGATCATGTGGCTGTACGGCAGAACTCACGTATTACCTCCAGTAGCGATCGATGGTCTGTTCACGCTCGGGGCCAACGGTAATGATTGATATGCGCACGCCTGCCAGCTGCTCCAAGAAGTCAATGTAATCTTTTGCCTCACGTGGGAGCTGATAGAAATTGCGGACATCTGAAATGTCGCATTCCCATCCGGGCAATGTCTCGTAGATGGGCTTTGCGTGGTAAAACACGCTCTGGTGCTCCGGAACGGTTTCGTACCTCTTGCCTTCGCACTCGTAAGCCACGCATACCTTGATTTCGGGAAGACATCCCAACACGTCCAGTTTGGTAATTGCAAGGTCGGTAAGGCCGTTGACTCGGGCAGCATAATTCACGACCACCGCATCGTACCAGCCACAACGCCGTTTACGGCCGGTCGTAACACCATATTCATGACCAACCTCACCGAGAAGATCTCCCGTTTCGTCAAAAAGTTCCGTTGGGAACGGACCCGATCCCACGCGCGTAAGGTATGCCTTGGCAATGCCAAGTACCCGGTCAATGTTGGTTGGACCGATGCCGGATCCCGTAACGGCACCTCCGGCAGTGCAGTTGGAAGACGTTACAAACGGATACGTACCATGATCGATATCAAGCATCGTTGCTTGGGCGCCCTCAAAAAGAATGTTCTTTCCGGCCTCAAGCTGCTCATTCAAAAACAGAGAAGATTCGACGATATAGGGACGCAGACGATCCGCATAAGGTAAATACGTCTCGCAGATCTGCTCGACCGTATAGGTAGGCATTCCGTATACCAGCTCAAGAATGGGGTTTGTGTATTCAAGTGCGGCGTCAAGCTTCTTGCGGAAGATCTTCTCGTCAAGCATGTCCTGCATACGCAGACCCGTACGATTCATCTTATCCATATACGTAGGGCCTACACCGCGCTTGGTGGTGCCGATAAGATTCTTGCCAAGCTTCTTCTCGTGAGCTCCGTCCAAATCTTTGTGATATGGCATCACGATGTGGGCATTACCGGAAATCTTCAGCGCATCGCACAAAATACCCTGTGCCTCCAGCATGTCTATCTCGCCCAAGAGAATTTCAGGATCAACGATGCACCCATTGCCAATGACGGGATAGGTATTCTCATACATAACGCCAGAAGGTACCTGATGAAGCGCAAGCTTAGTGTCTCCGGCAATAACCGTATGTCCTGCGTTTGCACCACCGGCATACCGGCACACAACGTCAAAATCTCCGGAAATAAGATCGGTAACTTTACCTTTTCCTTCGTCGCCCCACTGAGTGCCCACAAGAACGGAAGCTGACATAACTTCTCCCCTATCGCAGTATGTTATTACCTACCATACAACCACAGCAGGTTGCTTATCCAGTATAAATGTTTTCAGTGTTCTTTATCTTCTGAAAGTTTTCTAGCTGCCGTTTTATGTTTCATAAAAGCCGAAAAAGTCGCTAAAACCGATACTTAGGACGCGCTTGGGACATGAAAATACCCCCTCCCGCGAAGCGAGAAGGGGTTAACTTTAAACGTGTTTTATGTCTGTGATATAGCCGTTTTCATCAGTGGTTATGGTCGCTGTACCTTCTATCATCTTGCCATCTTCGGCAAAAGCGGAGGTTTTACCGTCTGTGGTAACCGTAATCACGCGATTTTTAACCATGTGACCTGAATCATCGAAGAAGAACCAGTTGTCTCTATCTTCTGTCTTGTCGTGATACCAGCCCGTGATCATGGAGCCTTGATTTGGCGTGAAGAAGTAGGTCTCACCGTTAATGTCGCGCAGCCCCTCAACCATAGAGCCTTGAAGTGGTCCATCATCAGGCTCAAGGTAGTACCAACTATCACCTATCTTTTGCCAGCCGGTGAGCATCGCTCCAAACGTCCCGTCATGGACGGGTGAGAAGTACCACCATCTCCACACACCATCACTAGAGGTTTTAAGCGCCTTCCAGCCATAGACTACATAACCCGCATCATCAAAGTAGTACCAGGTGCCATCGATGAATCTCCAGCCATATGCCCACGTACCATCAGAGTATCGATAACACTGATAGTCAGGTGATTTCTGCGAAATGTTCCAGCCATCATGCCAACCATCAGCTGATGTGGTTGCATAATTACCATCTGCCATCTGCTCATACCAGTAGCGCGTCCTGTCCCACGCTTGTTGCCACTGTGAATGTGCAAGCTCACCAGGGCACTGTGTTGATACCCAGTAGTTGTGTGGAAACACGTTGACAAGCCACTCGGGATAACCCAAGTTGTATCTAATGAGGATACCTGCGGTAAGCTTGGCTAGGCTCTCAATGGTTGCATCGTAGACTGTCCACGGATTCGCGCCTGAGTTAGCGCACTCGATACCAATTGTTCCACGGTTCCCTCGTGAGGTGCCGGTGTGCCACGCCGTATCAGCATCATAGATATGCTGTGCGACAACACCGTTCTTGTCGATGGAGTAATGTGCGCTTGCATTGTCGTTTCTGTCCCACATGGCAGCCATGGCGTAAGGATCCATGCCACCTACGACTGCTTGATGGTGCCACGTGACGCCAAAGATAGAGTGTCCTGCACGACCTTGCCAGTAGGCAGAATTACACCACGCATTGACATCAGCTTCTAGGGTCTGATAGTTCATCCTATTCACGTCCCTCTGCTGTATCGGATGTACCGGGCTTTGTATAGGTCATTGCACGCGCAGAGTCTCCGAGACCTTGTGTAGTTGGATCATTGACGATGCCCAGGATGGAAAGCACCGCAAAAGCGGCATTGATAATGTCTGCAATCTGGCGGTTCAGTACGACAAAATCCCACTTATAGCCAAAGGGAGCTGCGCATACCTGCACCAAAAGTAGGACAGCTGGCACAATGGCCAGCCAGAAAGCTTTGTTCTTCATACGTACGGTTAAATTGATCATAATGATTTCTCCTTTTCCCGGCCTACTGGCCGATCATCTTAGTAATTAAAAAGCCGGCTACTGCGGCTACAAGCAGTGCGATTACCTGCTTAGTGACATCTTTCCAGTGCTCGCCGGGGACACTGGCGAGCGCGTCTACCTTGTCGCTCAGGCGATTGAGCGTCTCTTGCATCGTGTCGAGTGTCTTTTGCATCATGGTCAGCTTTATGTCCAGCTCAGCTGTGCCAATCTGCAAGCCTTGAATCTCTACCCCATGCTTTGTCACCCGCCCCTCAAGCGTGTGTATACGCTGCTCAAGCTCGCTATCCTTGCCTTTGAGCGCCGCAAGCGTGGCGCTTAGACTCTCGTCCTCCATTGGCATCACCTCCTTATTCAAAGCTTTTGGGGATAAAGGTAAAAAGCCCAGTAGCGTAGCCACTTGAGTGGTTATAAAGGTAGATATGGCCATCGCCGCCGTCGGCTGAGCCTATCCAAATCTTTGCAGTGTCATTGCCACTTTGCGTCCCCATCGAGTAGTAGCCCTCGATAGCCGGAAGTAAGTCCTTCGGCAACTCCTCCGGTGTGGTATATGTCGATGTACCGGCTGCCAAATAGCAATCCAAATACATAAATCCGCCACGCAGGCAATAGCGCACGCGGCACGTACCGTTATCATGCAGCGTCGTCCACGGCTGGAATCTAAGCAATTTCATCAGATCTTCAACTTTGACGGATACCTCGCCACCTTTAGTGGCTACCACGAGGTTTGTTGGGTCGATGTTATACTCTGCCCTGCGCCTGGCTGTGCCTTCGCCCTCAGAAACGCTTACAACAAAGTTTTTAGACTGGTGAAGCTCAATATCAGAGCTTTCAAAATCAAAACTTTTCGAGCTTAGCTTGGTCGCGTTTGCAGATATGTCTTGAACAAAACCTGAGCTAATTAACAGGTCACCATTAGAGAGCTTGATGTTATTTTCTGAAAACACTGCCAGCTCTTTTGAGCCATTTTTAATGGCAAAACCCATGCTATCAACAGTCGAATGTACTCCCTCCTTACTGCCTACATGAGCACCGTCTGCATCGGTCGAAAAGGCATTACCGAGCTTATCTACTGCTTGCTTAGCGGCTGTAGCCGTCTCTTCAGCTTGTGTGGCAACTGTACCGGCTGCACTGGCTATTTGCTTTGCTTCTGTGGCCTTGCCGTCTACTGCGGCGGCCTGTGCGCTTGCGGTGGCCGCCTGGGCTTTAGCGTCGTGTGCTTCTTGGCCGGCTGCGTCTGCGGTCTCTTTGGCTTCCGCAGCTGATACTTTAACTGCTGCAACATCGGATACAACTGTCGTGACGGCTTGCGCTGTCTTCTCGGCTTTGATACTTACTTCTTCCACTTTAGACGCCGCGGCATCCGCCTTCTTAGTCGCCGTAGTGACTTGCTCTTCCACTTTGACGACGGTCTTCTTGGCTTCTTCAGCTTTGGCATCAGCCTTGACCGCACGATCATCCACCTCTGCCACCTTGATAGTGGTTTTCTTGGCATCCTCCGCGATGGTGCGCGTGGACGCTGAGAGTGCTGTGACGCGACGCTGCTGAGCGTCTGTGTCGTCTTGTGCTGCTGTGCCATCCTTGGTGAGAGTGGATGCAATGGCACCAAACTTGTACTTGGTATGAGTGGGATCGCAAACGTCGATTGTGCGACCCACGCAAAGCATCATGCGAGACAGCCCATGAGGTTTACTTTCAACACTCACGCGTTCAAGGAAATTGATAGGCCGGATGTCCTTATCTGCATAGTGCAGATCAAAGGCCGACACCTCAATGGCGTCATCAAAGCGCGCTGCTGCGAGCTCTGCCATGGCTTTCTCTGCTAGCTGCTTCTTATCTGAGATGTCACGATACTGGACTGTTTTCTCGATGACTCCATAGCGCTCGGCCTTGTCCTTATCGACAATAGCATCGCCAAGGATATAGTAGTCAGGACTGACAGCTACATAGATGCCGTCTTGCTCCCCGTCATCGATGGTAACGTCGTGCTCATGCTCCCCTTCGCCGGCTTTGCCTACCGGCACAATAGCGGTAAAGATGTCTTTTCCGTCAGTGCTGGTTGAGAGATCTAAAAGATTTTGTCCGAGCTCTACGGCCTGTGTAGACTCCGCAGCACCGCGAGAAGGCAGCCAATCAATCAAAGAGCCGTAGTCATCATATCGCACGCGGAAATAGCCCCCACAGAGTTTCGTAAGCTTATCACGCATCTCTTTAATTGTGGTTGGACGGCTGCCAGTGCCACGACTCAAACGTCCGTAGCTTATGCCGGCATTGATGCCGACGCGGAAACGCTCACAGCGGTTAGCGACGTGTGCATTGTGCTGGTCGACAAACCAGAGAAACAGCTTGTCAGCTTCTGCCGGTGCATTGATAGGACAGTCAATCTCAGTTGTATCGTAGGTCTTGTAAGGCCGTACGGTCGTGTCGTTGAGATATGCGAGTGAACCTTCGCAGACTATCTTCTTCGCGCCATCCATGGCCATAGCCACCGAGCGCACACGGCCACGAAAAAGCACTTCACCGCTCTCAACCTCTTTCAACTCTACTTCGCGCTCAACTGCCATGACTGCATCATGGCTAAAGACGTTCCAAAGCGGGTGTGTGGGTGCAATCTTAAAAGTAAGAGTCGGGGATTGTCCCGACTCTTCTTTCAACTCTCCACTTAAAATTTGGATATTTGTACGCGGGTTGTGAAGTACTTGTCCCACATAGTTCATGGCATACATTTACGCTGTCCTCTCCCACATGAAGACCGAGCGATAGGGCGGCATGTTGTTATGGGGCTGATTGCCGCCGGTGGGGTCTACCTTAAAGCGGTAGTTGGTATAGGTATCTGCAGAGCGCGCCGTCCACTGGTAGCCACCGCCAGAGTCTGTGCCATAGTGCATGGATGTGTCGTGGTTGTGCGAAGGCATCTCCGCCACAGTAAGCGTGTGCTCCTCTTCGCCGCCGGTAGAGCCTACGGGGTGCTTCTGGGACTGTGCCAGCAAAAAGACGCCATTGATAGGCGACCAGGTGCCCCCGAGAAAGGTGCTCGGGTCGGTCGGCTTCGTGCTCTGGTAAATGGCACCTACCGGCCACATTGCGTCGAGCAAATCGAAGTTCTTAGCGATATCTTTAATGCTTTGCTGGATTTCGTCTGTTACATCGGGCTTGGTTAAGCCCATATTTTTAGTTTTCGATGACATTAGATGTCCTTCCACTCGAATGTAAGCTTTACGTCATTGCCTTCGTGGGCTTCTGTATCGCCTACATAGATGCTTTCACGCCATGTACCGTGTAGCTGGTCCCATGTCTTTGCTTTAAGCTCGGACCATTTAAGAGACTTCAGGCGATTAGTGCCGGCTCGCACGAGGTACCCCAGGCGGAAGCCTGCATACTTTTCCCACGTATCACCTGTATAGTCCGTCCATACAGCTTTGCCATAATCGAGAGTTGTATTTACATGGACGATATTCTTTCCATGGTGCAAGACCATGTCTTCGTTCGTCCATTTCCCCGGCTCAAAAGCAAAGCTTTGACCATTTAGGTTGATAATGGTAGGAGACGTGCATGTGACGATAGGTACCGTCTCTTTTGCCGGGCCATCAAGCGTGTATGTCTTGCCGAGCTCGCCATTGAGGATGTACTCAATGATGCCTTTTGACTTATACGGCTCACAGGCAATCTGCAGTTTGATTTCTACTGTCTGGTCGTAGAGCTTTTGCGTGGCGACACTGAAGCGCCCCGTATAGGTGTAGTCGGTGTCCCACGATGGGACAAAGCTAAAGCGCCGACCATGTAAAAAATTGCGCAGGCGCGTCAAACAGTCCTCGATATCCAGCCAATTAAACGTCTCGATTGGATACAAGATGCACTCTATCGTCCTGTCATTGTAGATAGGAGCGCCTGTAAGCCACTCTGACAAGTCCAAAGTACCATCGCGCCCTGGTATAGCCACCTTGGCCGTTTTAGGTGCTGGCGGCTTGTCAGAGTAGTTGTCAAGCACAAGTCCATACGTCTCACACAGTGGTGTACCGTCTACTGTAATCTCGTAGCCTTCGTACTTCATCGGCTTGCCACCACCTTATACTCGCCGAGACGTTTATCAATCTCCGGAGCGATAACTCCGCCGACCGTTTCTCCATCCATATAGAGCTTTAGATTCCGCACATCTTCGCGCAGAGCTCGCACTTCCTCGACCAGAGTTATTGCCCCTGCATCATCTACTGACACTGCATCAGCGATATATCCTTTCAGCGTATCGATAGGCGCGACTGCTTCTGGACCTGCTTCTCCGCCAACCATGGCATTAGACCCATTCATGCCGAAGATAGTCGGCTGTGTGAGTACAGCGCCCTTTGAATACCACTCGATACCAAGTGTCGGGACGCTTGGCGGGGCAAGCGAGAAACTGCCTGAGATGTGAAAATGCGGAAGCTTGATTTTCGGAAATTCGATATGCAGCCCACGGAAGAATCCAGCAATAGCGTTCAACCCGTTAGACACAGTGTTTTTAGCATTTCCAATGATATTGCTGATGGTATTGGCGATACTGGAGAAAGTACTTGACACCGTACTGGCAACACCATTTAGAATGCTTGAAAAAGCGCCTGCAATTCCGTTAAGTACACCTGTTATTGCGCCTAGAATGCCATTCATAATACCGCGTAGCGCTCCGGACAAGCCGTTCATGATGTTCTGTGCACCGGTAGACGCCATCTGCCAATTACCTGTAAAAATTCCGACGAAAGTACCGACCACTGCTTGAATGGTCCCAATTACTGCCTGAATGATGCCGGAGATAGCCGTCATGGCCCCGGAGATCACCGAGGATGCTACTGTGAAAGCCGTCCCCAGTGTTATGCCGATGAAATTGGCGAGTGTTTGTAACTGCACCAGAACAAAGCCGCCAATTGTCTCAGCGATGCCAAGGAGCACTTGCCCTATTGCAGTAAAAGCCGGCTGCGCCATTTCAAGCGCCGGAATAACAACACCGCTTACTGTATCCACGACGCTTGAAAAAGCGTCGCTTAGCATCTGAATGGATGGCTGGATGGCATCGAAGACAGGCGCAAAGGTGGAAGAAAACCAGTCTGCGATAGCCTGGAAGACCCCTTGAAAGGTCTCCCCCGTACCTTGCGCACTTGTCAGCCAATCGATAAATGGCGCGATAAAATCAGCCACGCTAGAAAAGGCTCCGGCAATCGCATCGATAGCACCTGTAATATATGGCGCTGCCGTCTGTGCGAAGTTTGCCGCAGCATCAGCTACGGTAGCAAGCACATTAGCAATACCACCGATAACGGTCGATACAGTGCCATTGTCATAGAGCCTGCCGAGGACATCCGCGACACCCTGCAGAGTCGCTACAACGATACCTCCGGCCACATCACCAATCTTCTGGAATGACTCCCAGAGCGACTGCAAGGCAGGACCACACGCAGACGCAATGTCTGAGCCTATAGCACCGAGCACAGAGCCAATCTCACCGAGCGCATTCTGCACATCGGTATTCGTGGCCGCAAGTGCAAGAAAAGCCGCTACAGCGATACCTACAGGACCAGAGAGTGCCGACAGACCACCGGACAAAGGTCCGAGCATTCCGGAGAGCACAGGTACGTGCGCAATGACACCGGCAAGAGCGGCCGGACCCTTAAGAGCCACAAAGCCAGCAATTACCGGAGCGAGCGCAGGCATAACAGGACCGATTGCCTTGGTAATGCCATCAATCGCCGGAGCGAGCTGTTTAAACACTCCAACAGCAGTCTGAATAACGCCGTTCATAAGCGGCTCGGTCATACGCGAGAGTGCCGCACGGACGTTTGCTGCTGCTCCTTGAAATGTGTTTCCGGAAGCCTGGGCAGAATCGCCCAAACCGACGCGCATAGCATCTGAAAATGTCTGGAAGTCAATTTGACCCTTAGACACCATATCGGAGACTTCAGCGGAAGTCTTACCAAGATAGCTACCAAGGAGCTGCAGTACCGGTACGCCTGAGCTTGTCAGCTGCAGCATGTCGTCGCCCATGAGTTTGCCACGCGCAGCCACGGAACTAAAGATAGTGCCGACGCTGTTAAAGTCACGTCCTGCGGCAGATGCCACATTGGCGACAGATTGCAGGGAATTCGTCATATCTTGTCCGGACTTAATGCCGGCTGCGGAAAGCGTGGCAGCTGTAGTAGCTGCGTCCCCAAGGCCGAAGGCTGTACCGCGTACAGCAGTTGTGGCCGAGTTCATGATGGACTCGATATCTTGCACATCGTGGCCAAAGCCAGCGAGCTTCTTCTTTGCATTATCGATGGCCAGAGCTCTATCAAAGCCGCCCTGGATAGCAATTCCCGCCACTGCTGCGGCCCCTGCGCCTGCGACATTGCCCATCACACCGACAAGCTCTGACGCATTCGTGCGTACTGCATTCCATGCTCGAGACACACCGCCTACAGCTGCACTAGAGACGCTTTGCCAGCTATTCTGTGCTTTCGTTTTTAGCCTGTCCCAGCTAGAGGACACAGAAGACTCCATCTTGCCGGCTTCGCTTGATGTCTGCTGCGAAGTCTTGCCGACACTCTGCTTTAGCTGCTCGGTAGCCGCCCTGGCTTCCTCCATACCTTTTACAAAGCGGGAGTTATCTACTGTGATTTTTGCGTTAAGAGTGTAATCACTCACGAGGGTATTACCCCCTCTCTAAAAAATTACGGCGCCCCTCGATCCTCTCGAGAGCCGCCATCTTCTGTTTTGCTTCACCGGTGCTCATAGTGCGCGCCGGCTTGTCATAGTCGATTTCGTCGAAAAGCGGAATCGGCTTTGAGCTCTTTTTCTGGTACGCATTCGCAAGCGCGTTACCTATCGCATCACGCACAGCAGATACCGCTAAAACCTCGTAATCTTCACGCGCTTGTTTTAGCAAGACGAGCTGTGAAGGAGTAAGCTCTGCAAACTGCGAAGGGAGCCACCCAAAGCGTACCGCCGCCCATGCCCAAAGCTTTTCTGACTCATCTATACCGTCTTTAGGCTCTGTAGTCTGTGACTGGCTAGGCTTTTCGCCGTGGCGTTTCCAGCGTGGGCGCTTTAGGCTTTCGGGAATAAAAAAGCGCAGTCACGCTGTGCCGCATCAACAAACATGTTGATTGCATCAACGTATCCGCCTTCTTTCGTCTCGATAAGCTTCTCCGCAATCTCAACGCCTTTTGTGGGATTAACCCAAACCGCGCGGCCACTCTCGCGAATGCCGTAGGCGAGCATCGTCACAAGCTCTCTGATGGTCGGAGAATCGCTATTAAAGACAGCCATGATGGACTTGTTGCCCATTGCTGCTTCTGCCATCTCGATACGCTTCAGCGCGTAGACAATCTCATATTGGACGCCTTCAACCTCAAAGGTAGTTGGTTCTGCCATTTTTTACTCCTTATACGAAAAACGGGGCGCCCTAAGGCACCCCGAATTGTTAGTTGAATAGTTACTTCGCTTACTTAGCGGCTGTGCGATTAGACGGTTTGGCTACAGCCTTAGCCTTGGCGGCTGCGTCAATGTCAAACCACGTCCACTTGCCTGTACCTGTGAGAGACGCAGACGCAGTGCGTACGTCATCTGTTGGCGAGTCAGCCTCGTACTTGGTAACGATGACAGCGCCGCCACCAATAGGCGTAAAGTCCTTATCGTCGTAGAATTCCTTGACGCAAAGCGCTGTGCCTTCCTCGAAAGCTTGGCGAATCAGTTTGTCACTCTCGGCATCCTTAACGACGATAGTGTCAACAGACACCTCAAAAGAGCGCGTAGAAGCGCGCTGAATCTTCCATGCTCCTTTTACGTCCTTAGACGAGACACTCGTAGTGTCTGCGGAAAGCGAGATTTTGTGGTCCTTTTCTCCGGAGACGGCAAGCAGCTTGCTGCCGTCAGCGTTAAAGAGACCGAGCAATACATCTGCCCCGTTAATAGCAGCTACGCCACCTGCTCCAGTATCGCAGTACGCGCCACTGTCATATGCAGTTGGAGATTGTGTTCCTTCTGGCATGATATGCCCCTTTCTTTTTATTTAATGATTAGTCCATACGAGACAGTAATCTCAAACTCAGATATCGCGTGCCACTCCCCCGTCTCGTCTCGTTTAATTGTTTGCACGCCGTCATCGACTTGTCGTACAACTCTGTACGGACACGCAAGCTCTACGCGCACACTCATAGCTTCTGAGAGCGCATCGAGCATAGAAAAAACCTCTTCGCGAGTCTCGCCGGGCTTTGAAATGGCGTGTATCTGCAGTGTGAATACGTCTAGATACATCGTCTTAGACTTATCCGGACGCGTTGTTACCGCACCAATCGAATAGAAAGGCGACGGTTCGTTGTTTGCGTCCGTTACACACCGAAGGCCGGTAGAGTCTTCCACCTGCGCCACGACTGCTGCAATAAGTTCAGAGAGTGGCAGACGCTTTAATGTCTTTCTCACATTCCACCTTCCCTTAGTAAGTCTTGTATGCGTTTCTTGAGTACACGTCGCGTAGCTTCCATCTCACGAGAGAAAAAGTGCTGGCCTTCCACGAATGGAGCCTTTAAGCGCTTACCGAGCTTCGGGACGTACTGGCCAACGTTTTGGCGGTGGCCATACTCAACGTGTGGAGCGTACTCACTCATAAAGCCGACTTCACCCTCGCTTTTACTGACAGACTGACGAATGGAGCCGACCAACTCACCGGTACGCCGCGGAGTGATGTTGCGTAGATCTTCGGCAACCTCGTTTACTACACGTTTGATGGCTGTATCGACTCTTAACTCTTGGAGGTCTGTCAGCTTGGCGGTGAAGTCGTCTGCATCAAGCGTGATATCAATACTCATGACACACTGCCTTTCTGCAAGCGAAGTGTTAGCACACGCCTTCGCCCGAGCTCAGACACTTGGACGACTTCGTAGACGTTACTTGGCTCAGCAATCGGAAAGCGTACAAGCGACGCTCTGAGAGCCGTTTTAAGCGGTGTAATTGTAATGAGCGTTAAATCACCCGCCTTGTAGTCGTTCCCCTCATTAGACGTAGCGAGAACTCCCACGGGGCACGCTCTTACACGTGCAGTTCCGAGCATTACGCGCTCCTTAACATGGTTTCCCAACTTGTCCCGCTTGCCCGTGTCTCTAAGCTCGATAAGCTCACACATACGCCACTTCATAGAAACCTCACTTTTGGAAGATTGGAGGTGCCCTCCGCCCTCGCCATATCGGCAAGAGCGGAGAGTTCAGCGTCATACTCAGCGAGCACATCGTCTACGAATTGCAATCCCATAGTGCCGCCTTGCCCCTCTGACTCAGACGTAATGCCCTCGTCAAAGCGTCGATTGACCATCTTCACGGTCGCATCAACCACAAGAGACTCAGCAGGCACCGGGAGCGTAGACACGCTTACACACATACATACGCGGTCAGAAAGCGTCTGGATAGCTTCTTTCAGCCACGTATCAGACGGCATATCCTCCCACGCATCAAGACGAGCTTTTACGCGGCTAAGCATATCCATACGCTACCTCCTTAGACGGTCTTGATGGTGCCCTTGAGTACGGCGTCAGAGATCTCCGGGAAGATCTTCAAACCGCCCATGGCAAGCGTATCGACAGTGGCATTAGTCGTCACAATGGAGTGCGTCATGCCGATCATGCCGGTAGCGTCGCTTACAAGACCAAAGGTCTGAGCAAGGTCTCCGCCGTTAGCCGGTACATAGGCGATATTGAGATTCTGAGCTGCAGTACCGTAGATGGTGCCTGCTGCGACCTTGGCAGTCGCAATGACAGTGCCAAGCCCGAGGAAGCCTTCAAGATAGCCAAAGCCGAAAGCATTCTGCGTGGTCACAGTTGCAGTGCCAAGGTAGGAAGAGATATCAGTCGGATTGACGAAGAAAACATACTTTCCAGCGTCTCCCGTCTCAGCATCGAAGCCGTCGTAATCCTCGAAGACGACCTCAAGTGCTCCCCACATATTGGCAAGTGCTTCCTGCAGGGTCTTACCCTCTTTGGAGGTCTTAGTGGTGCCAGTGACAGCAGCTACCAGATCGTCTTTTATAAGACCCTGAATACCAGCGATAAGACGAGAATCCGTGTCGTTGATGGCACGAGCGCGACCCTTGGACTGGATAGCCTCTGCCGTGGTGTTGCGGCGCCACTTATTGAGCGAGAGGGTATAGGTCTGGTCAGGTACGCGCTTCACAGAGGACAGAGGAATGTACTCACCCTCGGCCACATTGCCTTTCTTAATGTCGCTTGTGTACTTAAACGTGCGGATGGTGCCGCCTTCCGGAACGGGTATCAGGTTGGAGACCCCGAGAAGCTTTTGCAGCTTCTGGATGCCGGTTGTAAAACGATTGACATAATCGATAGTGATTTCAGGTGCGATGTCGGCGGTCTTGGTCACGCCGGTCTCAGGGTAGGAAACGTTCGTTGCAGGCATATTAGCCCCTTTCTGTTTTGGTTACTCGAATAGCTCTACGTGCTCGCGGATAGCGGCTTGACGCTGCTCAGTGTCTTTAATAGCCATAATCTCTTCTTTGGTCATGGCCTTGGCACCGACTCCCGCTTTAGGAGCCTGTCCCGCGAGCTTTGCTTTTACGGCAGCGTCTACTGCCGCAGTGAATGATTCGGAAAATGCGTCTACGGAAGCTTTAGTTTCTTCGGCAGTCTCACCCACAAGACGCTCAATAAGCGCATCGTCCACACTGATACCGCACTCTTTAAGCTGGCGGCGCGATTCTGCGACCATGCTACCTACAGCGTCTTTACGTTTAAGAGCGTCAAGCTCTTTCTGCAACTGGTCACGCTCATACTCAGCTTTCTCCTGGGCGTTCATCTCAGCCAGTTTGGCAGCTTCTGCGACCTTTGCTTCCTGTTGCTTTTCCCACTTAGCAAAGCGCTTGGCAATGATGGCGTCAACATCTGCGTCTGTGTATTTCAGCTCACTTCCTTTGTCGCCCTTGTCTCCGCCTTCTGGCTGCTTCGGGTCAGTGCCTGCACCCTGCGGTGTGGTCGCTGCTGGCTGCTGCTTAGGATCCTCTGTGTTCGGTGTGGTTGTGGCCGTAGTCTTGTTATCGCCTTCCATGGCATCTCCTTTTCTCCCGACATTCCCAGGCTGTCGGCGTACCTTTTCTCACGAGCTTTTAGTGACTTCCCGTCCTGGTCACGCATTAAAAAAGCGACTATCCCTAGTCGCTTTCAATACACAATTCAATAATCTTTTCCAGAACTTCATCTGTCGGACATCCTCGACAGCGCAGAAGCTCGTTCTCGCCGGAATCCACTACGCATATCGTCGGTAAGTGTTCAATGTCTCGTTCCTTCGCATCGTTCGGATGCCAGCCGACATCTACTACTACATATTCGATGTCTTCTTCCGACAACTGCGGCACAATGCGTCGAATCGTAGAGCGACAAAGCGCACACCAGTCAGCGACATAGATCATCACTTTGGGCATATTCTCACCTCCTTGGCGAGGTAATGAAAAAGCCACCCGGAGGTGGCTCGTGAAAGTTAGTTGGCTGGTGAAGGTTAAACTTCAGCTGTTAATTGTTTCCAATTCTCATAATCTTCTGGCAAAAGGTACTCCTCCATTGGAGCGCTTCCGGCCATTTGTTTTATATGTTCGATTGGATATTTTCCTTCGACTGCCATCATGTAGAACCTAACACAATACATTTTGTCTTGGTTCGCATCGAGCTGGCAAGGAGTTTCGTACTTTTTCAAGATGTCTAAAACAGCGTTCATGCCATCCACCTTTTTAAAATTACTTTACATAGTAATTATACCCATATCGTTGAGCATTTTCCATCAACCATTTATGCTGAAGCTCTCTAAGCATCTTCTCGGCTTCAGTTGTGTCTGCATCATAGAACGGTATGCTAAGAGCTTTATAATGTTCCTCCCAATAAGCGTAAGAAACTTCATCCCATGTGACTTTTGTAAACAACCTATAGTCTTCCACAAATTTACGGCCAAGCTCAATATTTGCTTTACGAGTACGTTCAAGAACAAATTGCCTTTTTTCTCCTTGCGTTTCTCTTGCCGTGTTTGACTTTAGTCCATATTCAACTAAAACATTGATGTCTTCAACGCTAAACGTACCACCGACACGTGTCGTGTGAGTGTGAACTAAAGCAACATCGTGCAAAGATGTATGACCAGAACCAGACAGAAGTTTTATTAAATCTGCTTTAGAAGGCATGTCTACATCGTTTACAGTTCCAGTACCGCTCCATATCGCCTTGCCATCAAATATAAACGATGCCTCTTCTGGTTCGCCAAAAATACGAGAGCGACGGCCGGCGGATACCCTATGCCCCTTCGTCTTATTCTCTGTTTCCTTCTGTCTCGCCAGCTCTTCCTGCTTCTGTTGCCAAGCGTCCCAATCCTCAACGGCAGGAGCAATCTGACACCTGCAGTATGGGTGCAGCGGTGGGAAATTCACGCCAGGCTCTGCATCATCAAAGCGAAAAGTCTTACCCTCGACACCGTGACACTCTTCGCAGGTGTGACCATCATGGACGACTTCAACGGTGTATTCATCAAAGCCCTCACGCTTCAGTTCCTCCGCCTGAGCTGCTCGGCTGGTATAGGTACCCTCTGTGTAGACTAGGCGCATAAGCGATGACTGCGGCACGTCTACAAAGCGTTTAGAGAGTGCCTTAGCGATTCTCTCGTAGGAATCTCCGCGCGCAAATGCCTTGGCCATGTCTTGCCCGACGTATGCAGCCAGCGTATCGGCATTGTCCCAAATACGCTGAGAATACCTTGCTCCGCCTGTCCAGGGCGTATCTACAAAGCGCCGAATGAAGTCAGGATCAAGCTTGTAGAAGCTCTTGCCAAAGCCCATAGCCTGAGCCGCGGTGTTAGCTCCTCTTAGAGCTTGCTTGGCTAGATGGTCGGTCACAGCCCCTGAAACCTCGTCAGTAGCACTGTAGAGCCGTAGCCGCGCGCTCGCCTGAAGACCTTCCAGGCGATTTAGCTTGTAGATGCTCTTGCGTACATCCACAATGCTTGTCATCTCCGGATGCGAAATAAGAAACTTATCGCAATCACGAATAAGCAAATCGCGGTCTGCCTGATCGAGTGTCTCCATAAGATGGCGATAAGCGATGATGTTATCTTCACCGTAGCGCTTGTAGTAATCGGCCACCTGCCTATCAAGGTCTTTCAGCTCACGCTCATAGACACGTCTCACGCGCTCGGAAAGTAAGCGCTCGTCACGTTCCATAGCTGCATCTGCGATACGCTGGCGCTCGCTCCAGTAAGACGCTGAATCCACGCTTACCCTCCCTTATGTTCTTGTCTGTGTGTTTTAAGCTATTGCTTCATCGGTGCGCGCAGGCACCAGCGCGGCCGCTTGCTCTTCGCGCTCGTCGGCTATGCGCTGCATTTCTGCGCGTGGTGAATCCACGCACGAGAGCACCGAGAGCTGCGTCTCTTCTGAGGTGATTCCGGAGAGGTTGCCTGCAATCTGAGACTCTTCCAGCAGATTCGATGGAAGGTTGCGTGTAAAGGTCGCACGGACGGTCGTCCACGCAGTATCTGAGAGTCGCGTATTTGCGGCGTATCCACAGAGCAAGCGCCAACGCCTGGACAGGGAACGGCGGAACTTACGCTCCTTGACCATGGCGAGGTCGCTCATAGCCTGAAGACGGTATTTAATCGCAATGCCGGAGCTTGTGTTAAAGCTTTCAGAAGACAGGTCAGCCGTCATTGAGAGCGTGGAGATAAGCCGTTCCAGGCGGTCGATAAGATGCTCCTGTGTGTTATCCGCATCAGGCTTTGAAAGAAATTCCACGATGATATTCTGTGCATCTCGTGACGACAAATTGATAATGCGGTTGTCCCGAAGGGACTTCAGCGTCTTTTCGTCAAGCACCGCACCAAGTACTTTCAGATACGCATCCGCATAATACTCAACGTCATTAGCCTTCTCACTGATAGCCTTGTCGTAAGCATTAATAAGCGATGCGACGCCCTCGAACAACCCGAGCCGCTCTTCGTTGTCGAGGTACTCGACCACAGGCACATCAGGGTAACCATGGGCGATTGGTTCGCCAAAGTGGATGGACGAGCCTAAGAACTCGAAGGGTGTCTCAAAGGCCGTGTCGTAGAGCGTGCCGCGAATAGCGTCTGTTTGATTGTCAAAACGGTTATCATCCATCCAGAAACGCACTGCATAGATGATGCGACTCTCCACCGTATCATCGCGGATGACAAAACAATTCATAGGGTTAGCCGTAGTCGAGCGTGCCTGTGCTTGCTCGTCACGCCACATCAGCTCATAGCTGACGCCGTAGATGTCGGCCATCTTCGAGAGCTCTGCGTCCAGGTCGTCTGAGTCATTGAGCGCGCCCCATACCTCAAGATAATCTGCCATGACTTCATCATCTGCAGTCGTACGGATGGGAACGCCCATAAAATAGCCGACCATGGAGTCCACGATCTGCTTTGCGAAATTCGCTACCAGACGATTATCAGGCTTATAGTCTGCTTTTTTCTTCTGGCTTAAGATTGAGTGCCTGCCCTCGTACATGTTGCGTAGACACATCAAGCGCGGCACCTGGTTAGCTCGATAATCAGTCAGGATACTGGCGAGCTTATCGGCCGTCAGCTCGACACCTTCCGGCAAACGATAGCCGCCGACAGGCTCATAGGTGGCGGCGTTTGCGTTCTCGGTAGCCACTAGATACCTCCTCTAAACAAATGAATAACAGGTGCGTTATCGTGCAGTCTGATAGCGCATGCCAGAGAGTCTGGCGCGTCGTCATGCTCTGAGCCTTCAGTAAAGTCCATGACTTCATCCCAGTAGTCGAGCGATGCTTGACGCTCGCTCTCCAGGCGGTGCAGATACACCCAAGCCCCACGGGCATGCGTTGAAATCTTTACGAATTTATTTGCGGTTTCTTGGTAGGTGTGTACGGGTAGACCGTAGCCACCTAGCTTCTCAGCCAGGTAGCCTTTATCGGCGTTACGCTCCAAGTACACGCTGCCAAGTCTTAGCTCGCGGTGTAGCTCCAAGATGCGCGCCATACACTTATCGACGTGCGTCTCCCGGTACAGTTCGCCATGGACGTAAGCTTTATCGTCCATCCACTTGATACACGTGATTGCCGTACCATCTGAACCGCCATAAGCCGCGTCCACATGCATGATGCCGTCAAAGAGAAGGCTCTCGTCTTTGAAGGTCTTACAATCACCCTCGAAGACTACGCTCTCCTCTGCCACGTGGCGCAGCTCGTAGTTAGCCGCAAAGAGTGAGTGCGTCATCTGCTTCTTGAGCGTCTCGGCTTCTTCTTGTGTAACAAGCCCTGTCTTGTCCCATGGCCAGCGCACAGGCTCAGGCATCAGCTGGAAGGCATCGTCTTTATGCCAAGGAGTACCAGTGTTGACGATACGCCCGCCGCGATTCTTGACGTTTTGCAGCTCACGATAGACCTGCTTCGTACGTTCACGCTCTGCTCGTGAGTATCTGTCACGCACCGTCACAATATCGTCTGTGCACACAATGTCCCAGTGTTTACCGGTAAGCGACCCTCCAATACCGTATCCGGAGACTTGCGACACACCCGAAACATTGCACGCGATATCACACGATAGCTCCGTAGATGATGCCGTGGAGACTCTCACGGGCCGCCCGTAGATAATCTCGGCGATGTCTTGCGTAATATCTGAGCGCAACATCTTCTCGACTGCCGAGAAGACCTCTGACACATCAGCTTCACTCTTACGCAGAAAGCCAACAGTTTTGTCCGGCTGCGTAAGCATGATCACCCACAAAGCAACTTCAAGACTTGTCGTCTTGTATGAGCCACGATGCGCTTGCAGCGTCATATCGTGCTTGCCGTATGCGATATCTCGAATCCATATGTCGTGGAGTCCCTCGCGCAGAAGATCATAGCCAAGCATATGAGCAAGCTTTACCGGATGTTGTTTGAGGAGGTGTGCAAGCGCTCTATCCTTCTCCACTGTCTACCTCGTCAAGCAAGCTCTTAAACGCCGCGCTGGCTTCCTTAGCACTGGCGGATACTTCCATCTGTTGCACGGGCTTTTGTCCGGACGTATCGCGGACAAACTCGGCAGCGCGCACATCTCCATCGAGTGCTTGCGCCAAAATCTTCAGTGCCATCTTCTGACCGGCACGTAGATTTTTAGCTGCTAAAAGCCCTTCTAGTGTCTTGGCGTCTGAAAGCTTTCCAGCCTTCATTGGCATATCGAGAATCTCCAGGAACGTCTCGCGCATGTCTTTCTTCTCGCGACGAGCCTTTCCGGAAGCCTTTCCGCCCTTACGACCGCGCACTCGTGCTTCTTCTGTGCTTGGTGTCTTAAGATTCTCCTTATTTCCACGCGGCATCGACTCGCCTCCTTTGCATACGAAAAAAGCCCCTGCGCATCCGCAAGGGCTTTACCGAGTCATTCTCTGTCAGTCACACCTGACGATACCACAATATCGCTTTTCCTAGTCTTTTCAAGTTTCAAACAGTTCCAACTAGTACCAAACAGTTCCAACTTTCTAGACGCTACCCCATCCACTCACAAGCCGCGCCACTCCTATATCATCTGTCAGCTCGAAAACCTGATTACGCATCCTAAGACATGAACTGCGCGACATATGCGCGATACGACTCGTCTCACTCCAGCTTTTTCCGTCCACGAAATACAGCTGCATCACAAGTGCCGCATCCTGACTGACGGCAAGCCCGATTGTATGACACGCCTTATAGCCATCGTCAATCGTCTTCTCCAACTCCCTCACAAGTCGCGCGAGAGCTTCCTCTGCGCTCATTATAGCGACTGAAACACTTGCTGTAGGGTCAGAAGTCATTCCGATACTTCCAGAGCCATTAGACGCGCTCCTAGGCTCTCTCATAGCGTTTAGCCTGATACGTGCAGAAGAAATTGACAGACTTGCATTCCTTACATTCTCCCACCACTCTTGTGCTGTCATCTTATATCACCGTCTTTACCTGCAAAATCTCGTCTGATTTCCTCTACTTTGAAAAATATTCCGTATGTCTTTGCGTAGCCTTTGCTTAGATGCTCGTCGATAATTCCTCTGTCGTCATCGATAACACTGCATCTCACGAGACAGTCTTCAAACGTTTTGAGCATATTCGACATATCAGGCTTTCCGGTGTGCGGCTCGCCGTCTCTATGCTTCATGCTTTCCGGAAACATCCATCTCACGGTAAGCCGAAGCGGACTTTGCAGAGTCTCTACGTTTCTCCCAACAGACGCACGTATCCACGAACACAGCTCATCTTCTGCATCCTTGAGCCTGTTTGACTTTCTGATGGCGGCTCTACCTTTCCTCGGTCCTCCACCAATGACATATGCTTCGAGCGCGTTGTGCGTCACCTTTGGAGGATCGATTGGCAGAAACGTGCGAATCACTCTTACGTCTTTCAACGCGAATCACCTTCTTCACTTTTGTTGATTGTTGGCATCAGGCGGCGGCTTTTAATTACTTATGCTGTGAGGGGGGCGTATGCTGTAGCTCTGCGCACAAGGATGTGCGCGCATTTATGCGCACATCCGTGCATACGACCTACCTTCACACAGGAGTGATACGACACTACGAGTAGTAGGTAACACCTACGTATATATAAGAGACGCCGCCGCACTTCACCACCTAGCCTATTTTTCGTCTTCCCAGAACTCTTTTTCAACTTCTTTCATGCGGTCAAAATAGACGGTTTTAGTGCTTGTTTTTCCTTTGTAGCCGATGTACTCAACGGACTTTTTACCAAGCGGAGACCATTCTTTAGCGATCCAATCGCGAATAGTGCGGTCTTTTGGCTTCTCGCCGTCATCTCTTGTACCGATATACTCGACCAGATCACCCATTGAGACGTATCCTTCTTCACCGCCGCAACCATTTTCTATTGCTTTGTCAAAAGCGTTCTGTAGAAGCTCTGCGGCTTCCTTTTTGACACGATTGCTTTCTCTCTTACGTGTCTCTTTTGCTTTAGAGAACGGATCCGCTCCCTCCGTCTCGAACCTCGATAGCTTCCCTGTTGGGTCAAGATAGAACCTCGGCCATGAGAAGATGACGTTTTTCTCCGGAGGTGTTGGGAAGCTTCGTGTCGTCATCGACACGCGGTACGCCGGAGCGCCGGAAAGATGTGCCTTTCTGAACTCTTCCGGAATCTCTAGCGGTGTGAAGTCACACATTG
The DNA here is from genome assembly GCA_024691995.1 of Atopobiaceae bacterium. Classification (GTDB taxonomy): domain Bacteria; phylum Actinomycetota; class Coriobacteriia; order Coriobacteriales; family Atopobiaceae; genus Lancefieldella. The sequence goes on from JAILNA010000007.1 coordinate 261,979, forward strand.
AGTCCGCATCACGCGCATAGACACCAGAGCCACTCATGCGGTCCATTGCTTTTTTCTGTCCTGATGTGCCTTTTGGATGATGGTGCGCATAGACGACAGCGCATCCGCACTCCTCCGTGATACGGTCGATGGCGTTGGTGAACTCTGCCACCATGCGCGAGTCGTTATCATCTCCGCCGTTGACCTTATAGACCGGGTCAACAATGATCATCGCGAAAGTACCGGACTCACCGTGTTTGAGCACGCGCCGGATAAGAAGCGGTGTGAGCTCTTTCATGAGACGCGCCTTGCCGCGCAGATTCCACGTATAGAAGTTTTGACGCAGACTATTTACTTTTTCTGCGTCAGCATGGTCGCGACGTGCATTCCAGACGGTGTGCAAGCGCTGTCTGAACTCGTCTGCTTCAATCTCCAAATTGACGTAGAGCACCTTGCCTTTAGCACATGGCATATCAAGCCAGTCTCCACCGGTACACACCGCTTCTGCCAAATCGATAAGCGCGTAAGACTTGCCCATCTTGGAATCACCGGTGACGATAAGTTTCTGTCCTTGTCGGAGCAGTCCCGCGTTCTCGGTGCCGATAAGCGGTGCGTTGAGCACTACAGGTTCGTCCCAGTCTGAACAGTCTACCTCGTCCGGCAAATCGTCTTCCGACTCGTCAATCCATACTTCCCACTCGTCCCAATCTTTGCAGCCGATGTTGAGCTCTAGGAGCTTCTGGCGGTTTCCTGCGCGTGTAATGCCCGGCATACGTGAGAGACGCGATGGATTTTTATTAGCCGTGTCAGGACTAAATCCATGTGTCGCGCAGTACTGGTAAAGCTTCTCTACGCGTTTTCTGTAAAGTGCATAGTCTGACCCCGCATCGATTCGGACAATAGCGTGGACGCTTTTGTGTCCTGAGCTGACGACTGCCGCGCACGGTAGCTTCATCGCCTTAATCATGCCAAGTTGCTTTTCAACTTCCAGTGTGTCGGATTCAACCAGTGCGTAGCGATATTCGGTGACGTTTTGATTCCCTCGTCCTTTACCGTCCATGGGGTTAAAGCAAATCCATGCTCCTGCATTCTCGTTCCAGTCTCCCAGTACAGCCCCGATATCGTCGTTTTTACACTTTGATAGTTCCTCTCGGAGCTGCTCGGCGGTTCTGTCCCAGTGTCCGCGCTTAGGCATGTAGCGTCCATCTTTTTCATATGTCTCGTTGACGTAGCATACATGGTCGGAATCGTCGAAAAGCGTTTGCAAGTAGTCCGAAAGCTCGCGTGCTGGATGCCACGTGCCGCCGTTAATATCGACGTCTTCTTCATCAACCCAGTCTGGTGTAATTCCACCTACCATGATTGGCTCGTCCCAGTCAATGACTCGCACTGGCCCTTGTGATGGATACCACCCTCTTTCTCTTGCCATTTGAATAATGGTGCCGGAGGTCACCCTCTCGACACCATTACCGAAACTCTTCCATTTACGCTCGCACTCGCCTTCATGGTAGCGCGTGCTGTCTTGGCGGCTCCATTCGTCCCAGTCATGCCACGTAAAGCCGGATTCATGGAGTGCCATACCGCAATCGACCCACTCTTGATAGCTAAGTCCCGCAGGATCTATCGCATCGAGTGCGTCGAGCAGGTCTCTATGTTGCTCTTTCATTTATTGTGATCACCTTTTCTCAATTTGTAGCTTGTACCGACTCTCATACGCTCGACATGTGAGCGCTTGTAAAATTAGATACAGCAATATTTCGTCGCCACGGGCTTTGCATAGCCATATATCAGGCAGGCCGGGAGCGGGCGCGAGAATACACTTCGCATGTACGCAGTTTTCACATCTACGCATTTTCTTCCTTCCTCTCGCCCCATGAACAAAAGCCGTCTCTCTCACAGTCTGACCAGCCTTGACGCGCACAATCAAGATGCACGGTATCGTAGTAGATGCAATCTCGACATCTGACTATCTTTTCTTTGACAGTGTCGCATTTGAAGATTATGTCTGCCGGTAATAGCTGCACTATGTACTCATGAGCAGTCGGCATTTCGTCGCTCATATAAACCTCCCTTACGTCGGTAGTGCAAGTGTTTGATTGTCGATATAGTCAGCTGCCGGTAGAGCGGCCTGCTCTTGCGTATGTGTCTCTTGAGCCTTAATGCGCTCACCGATCCACCTCATGACCGGTACCGTCATGGCATTACCGAGCATCTTGTAACGTCTTGTGTCGCTGAGCAGCTTGCCGCCGGGACCGACAACGGCGGTCCATCCATCGGGAAATCCTTGCAGGCGCTCGCACTCAAGCGGTGTCAGATGACGCGGCGACGTGAGTGATATAAGTGGCGGCTCTTTAGCAGCATGAGCGCTTAGTGTCGGCGCTATGTCCTTATGACATCCAGCTTTAGCATGGTTTCCAGCGCGACAAAAGAGTACAGGCTTATACGACGCATTGAGCGTCGAGAGCATATCTTTATGCACAAGAGCTCCTTTGCCGCCATTGCCGGTACCTTGTCTTACTTTTAGCGTGTATGTATCTGCGATTTGAGCGCTTGTATCATTGGTTCCGGTGGCATCTTGCCTGCTTTGGCGCACCGGCGCAGTATCCCCGCGCAGGCTTTCGCGCTCAAAAAGTACTTCTGCGGCACGTCTGTCTCCAAGATGTCCGACAAGGTAGACTCTACGACGTCTTTGGGGGACTCCGAAAAAGCGCGAGTCCAATACTCGCCATGCCAGACCATACCCGAGTGCATCCAAGGCACCGAGCAAACATCGGAAATCTTCCCCGTGCGAGCTCGAGAACGCGCCGGGGACGTTTTCCCAAAGGAGCCATCGAGGACGAACCTCTTGTACAGCTCTGATGTACTCGTACATGAGTCCGGACGCTCCATGTAGTCCTTCTCGCTTTCCCGCAATGCTAAAGGACTGACAAGGGCTTCCTCCGACAACGATATCGGCTTCGCCATGATAGTTACTCCAATCGATCTTGGTAATATCTCCGAGGTTGGGAGTATGTGGGTAATGGGCGGCGAGTACCGCAGATGCGTACTTATCTATTTCGCTAAATGCGAGTGCCTGGAATCCTAAAGGCTCCCAGGCACACGATACAGACTCTATGCCACTAAAAATGCTGATGTAATCCACTAATCCTCCTCCCTCATAAAAAGTACCCAATGCGTCTTAGACGCTTTAGGTCGGCGATTGCCGATGATTGGTTTTGCCGGACAAAGCGCCAGTACATCCTTGAGCGGAATATCACACTCGCACCACTTAAAGACAAGGACGCCATAGGGCTTGAGTACTCTCAGGCACTCACGGAAACCTTTGGCCAAGTCCTCGCGCCATGTATGGCTATCCAGGCTGCCGTAGTAGTCACTTCGCCAGCCTCGCTTACCTATAAGATGTGGCGGATCGAAAATTACCAGGTTAAAACTCTTATCTGCGAAAGGTAGCTCCTGAAAGTCGGCTACCATATCGGGACTAACGTCAAGCGTGCGACCATTGAGTAATACCGGATGTCTCGGATGTGCGTCACATTTAAGTACGCGCTCGTCGGATTTGTCAAAGTAAAAGCTCCGCGCCCCGCAGGCCACGTCTAGGGCTGGTGGTAAAGTCATCATCTCACCGCCTGTATGATCTCTTGTACAAGCATGCCTTGCGGATGTAAGCACCAGCCGAGGGTGCTGTTTACAGAAATCAAGAGCGGCACAAAAAGGAAGATTACAGCTACCACGGAAAACGCTATTGCTACCGCAAGACACTCCCGCTGTGGTCGGCTGCATCGCTTATATAAGTGAGCGAGCAATATAAGAGCTACGACAAAAGCTGCTAAAATGACGCCAAATACAGCTACTGTATAAATCGATTGCATGGCTCTCAGCTGTGTATACTGCTCGATGGCTGATGCCGTGATGTCGTAGGCTGTGCCGAGTCGCTTTGATAGCTCGTCAATAACTTTGGTAAGCATTTGATCACTCATCTTCATTCACCACCCTAGCACCGCAGTGAGGGCAATAATTCTCAAGCTGCTCTGCGTCATTCCCGCATTTATCGCACGTAAACCACTGTGGGTCATCAAATGGACTAACATAATTTGGCTTCATGTGACATGTCGGGTCTATGAGGTCTGCGAGCAGCTCATAGACGTCCTCCGGCTCGCGAAACGTGTTCACGGGGTCCGCGATGCTGATGGCATCACAGATGTCCTCAACAATCTCTTCGCGGTAGTAGGTCCTGTGCCGCAATTCCCGCAGCTTTGCTGCTGCCTCTTGGCGCTCAGTCATTGCTACCACCAAGCTCTCGTATCTCCATAGCAATGTCCTGTAGCTTGAGACTGGCGGAAGCGGAATTAAGGCGATATACAATGTCCTCTATAGCACGTGCTATGCTCTCATGATCGCTGATAGGCTCTGCGCGAGTGATCAATTCTGGTGAGCTCCAACTTTCACATCCGAGCGGTACAACGAAATGTATACGTGCCTCGGAATCGCGTATCTCTATGGCTTTGACTGTCTCCTTCTCGCCGCTGCACCATACTGTATCTCCGATATGGATTACCTTGCCGTCTTTATCGCGTGGCAACTCGACCATGTCTGACGTGTCGCAGAGTTCGATAAGACGGTTTAAGGTGGCTTTATCATCTTCTCCTATTGTGGTTTCCTTTGGTGTTGGTATACCAAACAAGCCTCTGTAAATGTCTGAGAAATCTACTTTAGTGCAACTCTTAAACCTTTTAGCGATTTCCTCGCGCTCTTGTTTTGTAAGCATTATTGCTCCTTTATCTGCTGCAAGACTGACTTGGTGATAAGCTCTTTCAGCTCGTAGTGAGGTATGCCGCATATTTCAGATGCAACATACTCAAAGCACGCCCCTTCTGAGTCTTGCCAGCCGGGGAACGTTATTACACAATCACTTGTAATGATCTTGCTAGTGCATATACGCATTGCTTCTTCGCGCTCTGTGCTGTCTGGTATTTCTGCGGCTGGATTAAAGACAGAGCTTGCACCTAATGCTTTAATAACTTCTGCTGCATCTGCGAATTTATCCTTGTAGCCATCTACTCTGGTTATGGGTCCGGATAAAAAGACTGACTTGCCTTGTATTTCGCTAACAGGATTTACAAGGTCTTTCAGAGGATGATTCTCGCGTACCAAATTGTGCAGCTTGATAATCTCTTTGTCGCTTAGATCGTTAGCTATTATTTCGATATTCATTGCTATTCCTTTCAGTTGTTTGGATCGTACGTTGCGGGGTCAATATCGCGCGGTACTATCCAGCGGTTCATGGCCAATCGGCTCATCATGTGACTGGCCTGCTCAAACGTCCACAGCCCCGGATGCTGAAAGCCTTTGCGCTCCAACATGCGCACCTGCTTAGGTGTCGCAAGATGTGCGTCGATACGTTCACGCGCCTTCGCAAGTATGAGCTCTGCGTATCCTTGCGTTATGCCTTCAGGGTCAATACCGAGTTTTTCCAGCTGCTCTGTCTGTTTCTTTGTAATTGGCCGCTCTTCCCACTCAAAAGCTGGCTCGAAGGTCTGTAGATCTAAATCACAAATGCTTACTGCATACTGCAGAGGATCAACAAACTTCGCTTTGCGCTTACGCATTCGTGCGAGCTCTGCTGCAAGTGCTGCTTCACGCTCAAGCGCTACGTTTTGCTCAGCGATTGGCTCGGCTCCCATAAGGTCAACCGCGCCTTCTACTTCCTGCGTCATCTCGGTGATGCGCTTAGCTACGTCATCAGATGTCGCGAATAGTGCAGCCGGACGCACGAGGTTATGGCGTCCGGTCATCCACAGAAAGTCGAGTAGAAGAAGCTTCTCTTTGCCTGTTTTAGGCGAGAGACGAGTCCCTCGCCCTACCATCTGAACGTATAAACTTCTGCTCTTGGTCGGTCGAAGACACACGATACAGTCCACTGAGGGACAATCCCAGCCTTCCGTAAGCAGCATGGAGTTGCAGAGTACCTGATACTTTCCACGGTTAAAGTCCGAGAGTATCTCCTCGCGGTCCTCGCTTTGTCCGTCCACTTCATAGGCGATAAGGCCGCGCTCATTGAGCTTCTCGGCAAACGCCTTAGCGGTCCTCACGAGCGGCAGAAACACTACGGTGCGTCTGTCCTGACAGCGCGTAACCATAGCATCCGCGATGGCGTCAAGATATGGCTCTAGGGCGTCTCCAAGCTGTCCCACTTGGTAGTCGCCATGTGTCACAGACACGCTCGATACGTCCAACTCAAGCGGTACCATCTCGGCTTCTATCGGGCAAAGATATCCGTCCTTGATGGCTTGTGCGATGCCATACTCAAAAGCGATGGAATCGTACACTTCTCCGAGATCTTTCTTGTCTGCCCTATCGGCGGTCGCGGTAACCCCTAGTACTCGCGCGCCCTTAAAGTGATCGAGGATGCGGATGTAGCCGTCTGCCAGTGTGTGATGCGCTTCATCTACGATGATCGCGTCAAATCTGTCCGGTGCGAAGGCGTTAAGTCTGTCTTGTCGCATGAGAGTCTGCACCGAGCCAACCGTGACGCGCGCCCATGAATTGAGCGATGTACTTTCGGCCTTTTCAAGTGCGGACTCTAGGCCGGATGTGCGTTGAATCTTATCTGCCGCCTGCTCCAAGAGCTCGCCGCGGTGCGCAAGAATGAGAGAGCGACCACCTACTGCAGCCACTCTCTTTACAATCTCGGCAAAGCAGATCGTTTTACCGCATCCTGTTGCCATAGAAAGAAGAGTCCGGCGATTACCGGACTCCCATTCGCGAAACACAGACTCTACCGCTTCGACCTGATATGGTCTTAGCTCCATGATTACAGCGCTCCATACTTACTCGTGCCTGTGGCTGGTGCTGGTGCGGTCATAGGTGCAGGAGCTGGTGGAGCTGTGACATACGCCGGAACAGTCGCAGTAGTCGCAGTAGTCGCAGTAGTGGCCGGATTGTCGTAAAGGAACTTCTCGACCTCGTTGTACTGCTTGTCGTTGTATTCACGGTTTTTGATAAGCGCTCTTCCTTGAGCACCAATGACACGCGACCACGGCATAGCATAATTAACGCCTTCCGGTATGTCTGCTGCAATTAAGCGGCAACTTTTGAAGAAATGTGTCAGCTTCCACTTTTGGTTAGATACAAGGAAAAGATTCACAAAGACGGTAGTCTCCTGAATGCCATTCGAGCATTTAAGTGCCAGCTTTGCGACTGAACATGCTGGAAGCTTTGAGCTGCCGTCATAATGCCCTCGCTCGAAACTTGTGACGGTGAAGTTATACTCCCCCGGTTCGAGCAGGACAAACTCAGGCTCCTTCTCGACGGTGATCTCTTCATCCCATCCGATTGCGCGTACTTCTTCTGCCATGATTTTTTCTCCTTTTTCCTATGGCTTGATTACTTAAACGGCACAGGGATTGACTTCGCCTGTGCGACCTCACGATTGGACTTGATGCGATTCAGGAATGTCGGCCATCCTGCCACGAGGTAATCGACAAAGCCTTGTTCGTAGTCTGCTACTGCGCAATCTTCCGGGTAGTTCCCAGTCTGTCCGACGTTAAAGCGCAGCTCTTCATCCGTCACATGGTCGATTGCCATAAGGTCAACAAGATTGCTGAAGCTTGCCGGGTAGTTTGGACGCACATACGCCGGTACCGTAGTAGTAGCGGTCGTGACTGGCTGTGATTGCGTTTCTGCGGCTTTCTTAGGTGCTGCGGTAGTAGTAACCGGAGCAGGTTTTACGGCATCGCTCACGCTCTCCTGTGGCTTTGCATCTGCCATCATATCGGGGATGGCTGCAGCAAGCTCTTTCGGCATCTTGCCAAGCTCCAATGGCAGCTCTTCGGGCAGCCCAAAACGATTCTTTGCGTCCCATGTGGTCGCGTGTGTCGTGCGAATGATACGACGTCCGCCGGTGGCCTTAGCCTTGCCGGTCTTCGTCGTCTCGACGTAGGTCTTGTAGTCGCAGAAAAGGACCATATCTGCCCACTCTTTTACCATGGGCGAGACCTTCTTCGTCAGTTTCAACTCGAAGCGGTCATAAGCGCCTGATTCGTCGGGACGCTCGAACTTGCGGAGGTCTGAGTGTCCGACCAGAACAACGTTTCGCCCGTGCTCGACAATCTCAGAGCAGAGGTCAAGCAGCTTACCATACTCCTCTTGCAGGATGGTATAACCTTTCCCGTAACCCCATTCTTCGATACTTTTCTTATCGTCGCGTGCCATGATGTGCGCCGCACACATGCGCTCTGCCGCATCTGCAGTATCGATGACGACAGACGAGCAATTCACGCCACCATCGCGTACTTCGCGCAGTTCGTCTAGGAGCATCGACCAAGATGTAGGGCGCGGAAGACGTGCAACGGGGAGCTGCTTTGTGCCAGCTTCGATGTCGATGTAAACAGGGCTTGGCCACATCGCGGCAAGGGTGGACTTGCCGATACCTTCGGGGCCATAAATAAGCGTTTTGATTGCGGTCTTTTGCACGCCGCAAATGAGATCGTATTTACCCATATTAGAGTTCCTTCCATGTATGCGTAGTGGTTGTCTTCTTGGTAGCCTTTTTGGCAGGCTTAGACGCTTCTTCTGCGCCATCCCAACCGATGGCTTTTGGCGTCTTTGGAGCTGGCTCTGCGAGGTCTTGGCCCTCAATGCGACCGTCCACAATAACCACGGTGCAAGAATCGTCTGTGGCCACGCGAGTACCGATGATCTGCAGTCCCTCGCCCTTCGCCCATTCGCCGAACTTTTTAAGCTCGTCGGTGTCGAATTGTTCGAGCTTATCGACCAACACGAAGCCACACTCTGGCTTAGTAGCGCGGACAATAGCCGTAGCAACGACCAACTGCTCTGCTCCGCTCATGTCGCCCCACGTATGGTCTTTGTAGGTGAGCGCACCTTCATCATCAATGGATAGCTCCGGCAATGGTAACGGTGCTCCGTCAAGCAGGGACCGGCGCTCATTGCGCAGATCATCGAGCTTTGCGGTAAGCGCGTCATATTCGGCTTCGGCTTGTGTGGCCGCGTCTACGGCTTCTGCTTTCGCCTGATTGCCACGCACCCGCTCGTTAATCGTTTCGATGTTTGCAATGGACGCTTCGATTTCCTCGGTGCTTTCAAGCTCGATTTCTGCCGTACTCTTTTCGAGTATTTCTGCGTCATGATGTGCCTGTATCGCATCTAGACGTAGGCTATTTGCCTTTGCTTCGGCTTCTTCCAGCTGCCGCTTTAACTCGTCTACACGCTCAACTGCAGTCTTCGCGGCTTCGTCGGCGAGCGTTGCTTTGCGCGCAGTCTCTTCGGCGTTCTGCTTAGCTTTCATCTTCTCGCCGTTGCGCGTAAGAATCGCTTGTTGCTCCTGTATAAGCTCTGACGCGCTTACCGGCTCTTCCGGAGCATCGTCGTAGTGTGGGAGCTTTTCCGCATGTGCACGCTTGGACTTAGCGTCTCGGCCAACTAACTGGCGGTCTTGGAAGGTGGCACGGATCGAACCATCAATCTTCGCGAGCTCCGCATCGATGCCAAGCGTCTGCAAAAGAGCTGTCGCCTTATCAGCGTCCGAGCCATTCATAAAGCGCGGGATGTTGAGTGCCAACTGGCTGACAAAATCGTTTAGAAGTTGCTGGCCGGCTTTCTTGCCCATGGTGTCGGTGACGTGGAGCGAGCCATTCTTACCTTTTCGCTCGACCACAACTCCGTTATCAAGCTCGATGTGGAGCTTCGCGGGTGTTGCTCCGCCTTTGCGATTCGGGTCATCCGGCTTCATTTTGTCTCCGCCCAGCGCCCATGCAATGGCATCGAGCACGCTTGTTTTGCCCTGGGCGTTCTTTCCGCCAATAACGGTCAAGCCGTCTTTTGTCGGCTCAAGCTCAACGGCACGTATGCGCTTGACGTTTTCCAGCTCAAGCGAAGATATTTTCACAGACATTTAATCCCTCCAGCAGTAGGCACCGGCGAGCACTAAGCCACAAAGAGCAGCCAGTGCGTATATACCGAGTGCGTCGTATACAAACAGAAAGAAAGCGGGAAGTATTCCCGTCAAAACAAGCACCGCAAGAAGAAGGGCGCACCCCTCTTTTATGTGCTGTAAAATGGATGTGTCTTTATCCTGGGAGGAATAAGACACGCTCTTGCGGTGTTTGCCCACTGCAAGAGCATTTTTAGTGGTTGTCATGATCTCCTACTCTTTCGTAATCAGGTACAAAACACCAAGTGTTGCGATACATATACCGGCAATAATGGCTCCAAGCGGCCATCCATACTCACCGCCCGCGCCAATAGAAACAGCCGCAATACCGATGTAGATATAAGCCGCTGCCAACTTGCTTGATTTCTCGTCCATCTATCCCACCATCTCTTTCATCCACTTAAAGAGGTCTGTACGCCTGACCCGCCGACCGCGTATATATCCGTGCGGCATCAGACTCGGCAGCTCTGCACGCCTGATGGCAGTGCGGATTACTTTCTGCGAGAATCCGGATATTGCCGACGCTTCAGGAATCGAGAGCGTGAGCGGTCCGTCCGGAGCCGCAAAATTCGAGCGCTGCATATACGCTCCTTTCTCTGATTGTCTTCCTATAAATCAGTGCAGTTCTTTCTGTGAGGGCTGCCAACGTGGCAGATAGAGGACACTGCCGGCTCCCCCGGTTTGTGCCGTCGTATCTGGTATTCAGCTTTCAAGGTACGAGTAGTGCTTGGCAGTGCTTAGTTCTTTGCTGGCTCGCCGAGAATGTCGTCAATCGAGCATCCGATCGCTTTGCATATTGCAAGCAAGGTTTGCAGTCGGGAATTCTGCTGCTGACCGCTCTCGATGCTCAGGATTGTGTTTTCCGTCACTCCACTCTCGTAAGAGATCTCACGCAGCGTCTTTCCGCTTGATTTACGTAACTCGCGCAGCTTCTGTCCGTCCATGTGCTTCACCTCCCCTATTTTTGTGGTCATTTATTTTGACCAATTAGGATATTAGGTCGCTATAAATGACCTGTCAATAGATTTGGCTAAAATTTTTGTTATATTTTTGCTAGTATACTTTTTATATGGTCATTCTTATTGATCGAAAGGTAGTCGAATGAGTATTTTCGGCGATAATATAGCTAAACTGCGGACAGAGCGCGGCATGTCCCAGAGAGATCTTGCAGCAAAACTCGGTATCTCGAAAGGTACAATCGGGGCGTGGGAGACAAAGGACACCCTACCTGATTTCGACCGCATTAAAGAGATATCAGCTCTATTTGAAGTCCCCATACCGAGCCTTTTCGCCAAATATATACCCTCTAGAGATGATGAAGAATTTGCTAGTGAGGAACTGCGGGTATATGGAAAGATTGCAGCCGGTACACCGATAGACATGGAAGAAGGAGACTATGGGTTTCCATGTCCGACATATATGGTCAAAAGGCATCCGAAGGCCTTCTATCTTGAAGTTGAAGGCGAAAGCATGAACCGGGTCTTGCCCAATGGCTCCCTCGCCCTTATCGATCCAACTCTAAAAGATCACATTATTGATAGGAATATATACGCCGTCTGCGTCAACGGATATGCAGCCACCATCAAGCGCGTCAGGCGGCTTGAGAACGGCGTGGAACTGATCCCCGACTCGACAGATCCTACTTTTCATCCTCAAGTCTTTGACGAGACTGTAGAGGGCACAGAAAGCATCACTATCATAGGAGAGGTCGTATGGTACTCCGTGCCGTTCGATTTCACGATTTAGAGGACGGTACCATGTTCTTTAAGAAGCAAGAAAAAACTTCGGATGAGCTGTTTTGGCATGAAGAAGATCTACGCCTGCAAGAACGAATTGCTAACCTTCCTAAGCGAGAGAAGCTTTTTTTCAATGCTGATATACCTTTATTCCCATTCAAAAAAGCTGAATATGTAGGTACACGATCCTTCGTAGCTGAAGAAGATAGCTCTATTAGATATTTGTTTTATGCAAATCAGACTGTAATAGACGATTTATATAAAACAATCAATTCGCTATGTCGAATGATTGATACAGTTACACAACCAATTACCGTTCGATTTGATTATTCCAATATACGTGCAGTAAATGATATTTATTCAGTGCTACCGGAGCATTATGCGTGGATGTATTTGAATCCATTAACCAATACTGGAAAACAGCCTAAATACTTTGCCACTATTGAATTAAAAGCTGGACTCGAACAGCCAAGACACATGACCAGCAAAGAACTCGACGAGTTTCTAAAATTACATCCATCGCCAGAGCAATCATTCGCAAAACTTGATTATTTAGTTGATGGAAGATTAGGAAAAGCGCAACTTAGTATGTGGTCAAAACCATACTTTTATGTAGCCTATTACAAGTTAATCGCTGGAGAGTTATCACTTTCAAAACTCACAAGGATGGGAGATAGTGGAAAAATAGAGATGCTATTTAGATCAGAGTAAAGAAAAGCTCCCTGCGTCCGCCAAGACAAGACAGGGAGCAAGCCACCACCGAAGGAGGCAATGAACATATTATGCCACGAAAACCAATGCGCAGTAACTGGGGCAGCGTAACTGAAATCGAAAAGAATAAACGCTACCGTATCCGGTACTGGTCGGAAACGTCCAAGGGGTACCGCCGAGCGTCTGAGACGGTGCGCGGTACTAAGCGCCAAGCATACGACAGACTGGCAGAACTGCGTTTAAAGCATTCTGAAGACGCGCCTAAGCCTACTGTCTCTCAGGCCTGGGAGATGTGGACGTTTCCCTATCTCACGCAGCGTCTCGAGACTGGAGATCTCTCTAAATCCACATACAGAGGATATACTTGCCACTACAAGACCTGCATAGCGCCTATGTGGTCAGACGTTCCAGTAGATAAGATTCGGCCACTTGATATGCAGGAGTGGTTGTCAAACCTTACTCGTGTTCAGGCTTGCTATTCGCTTATCGTCTTGCGCCAGATACTTGGTGAATGCGAAATGCGCGATATATGCTCAGCTGATGTAGTTTCAAGGCGCTACCACATGCCACGACGCGTTAATAGTCATGATTCGGGTATTTGGTCATTGAGCGAGCTGCAAGCGCTTTACGGGGCTGTACGTGGTTCTGCAATAGAAAGATGGTTTATTATTGCAGCTTTTGGCGGCGCTCGGCTGAGTGAAGCTCTCGGGGTGAAAAATGAAAGCATCCAGCTATCAACAGTGGACGGCATAGATGTAGCCACGGTGCCTATTATCTATCAGCTACGAAGTGATGGAATCATGACCGACCGTCTTAAGACAAGCGCAAGTAAGCGCACAGTAGTTATCCCCGGTCTTCTGGGAAAGCGTCTTTATGAGCTTGCAAGCGGTGCAACTCCGGATGATGTGTGGTCAGCCACAGCTCCTGACGGACGGCCTATGAGCCATACGACACTACATCGCCGTTTCAAAGCAGCAATCAGCGCGGCCGGTGTAAAGCAGCTCCCTCCGGCAAAGCTCCGCAATTCATGGCAGACATTTACACACTGGGAGTTGGGCGTTGAACGTGAGAAGATAGAGCGCATGATGGGGCATGTTGGAAAGACCGTAACTGAGCTTCATTACGACAAACCAATAGCCGAAATGTTTGTGCAGACTATTGCGAAAGCGTATAGAGATCATCCATACGCTGATGGCTGGAATATATAATTTTTAGGACGAATTGGGACTAAAGTTAGAAACGTAGGCTTTCTACCTGCATATATTCAATTTGGCTTACTGTCCAGTATAGAACACCGACGTGCCGGAATGTATCGCACATCTCACATCACAGAGACATCATTGCGCATACGCGCCGGTTTCCTCTTGTTGTTTGGCAATGCCGTCCGCATCATCGTAACCCGACACAACCTCTACAAACTTTGTGGAGGACCCCACAAACGTCAGAGAAATGTCGGCAAGGGAACCCGAGCGGTTCTTGGCGATGATAAGGTTTGTCACGCCTATGTCAGGTCTCTTTTCCCGAGCCGCCTCTTCTTCATTCATAGAGCGGTCAAGCAAGATGACGATGTCTGCGTCTTGCTCAATGGCTCCTGATTCACGCAGGTCGGAAAGCTGCGGGCGCTTATCGGTACGGTTTTCAAGCGTTCGATTCAACTGCGAGAGTGCCACAACCGGAACCTGGAGATCTTTTGCCATAATTTTAATGCCTCGCGACATTTCTGAAACCTCAGTAGCACGGCTGTCCGCACGCCTTTGTCCTGAAGGGGGCGACAACAGCTGCAGGTAGTCAATGATCACAACGCCTTTTTTCTTTCCGTGGAGCATGCGCCGTGCTTTGGCTCGAATTTCGGTAACGGTAATACCGGGCGTATCGTCAATCATAACGTCTAGGTTAGAAATTGCAGATGAGGCCGCTGCAAGGCGAGGCCAATCGTCAGGAGCAATCTTGGCCGAACGGATGGATGTCAAAGAAACTCGTGACGATGCCGCCAAAAGACGCTGCGCAATCTCGGTTTTACTCATCTCAAGCGAGAAGAACGCCACGCTTGCGCCCTTGGCGGCTGCCTGCACCGCTAGGTTAAGTGCGAAGGAGGTCTTACCCACACCCGGACGTGCGCCGACAACTATCATCTGTCCGGGACGCAAACCCAAAAGAGCAGCGTCCACCGAAGGGAAGCCTGTTTCAACCCCAAGTTCTGTTTCAGACTTGTTCGCGTTTTCTGCCAGCTCGCGATACAGATTTCCCATAATGTCTGAAATTGGTTGCTCACTTCTCGATACGTCGGCGTTCGTTACGTCAAAAATGAGCTTTTGGGCCGCGTCAACAACCTCTTTTGTATCTTCCGGAGCATCATAGGCAAGAGCCGAGATTTGCGCTGCTGCAGAAATCATCTTGCGGAGCGTTTTGTCGCGGTGGAGCATATCTGCGTGATATTGCCAGCCAACTCGTGCAAGAGGATCGCCGCCAAGCTCTGCTATGCGATTGGGACCGCCCGCTTTTTCAAGCTCTCTGTTGCTCTTAAGCGTATCGGAAACCGAAAGGGGGTCAACGGCGCTGTTGCGTTCAAAGAGGGTTTTTATCGCTTTGAAGATATAGCGGTTGGATGGTGTATAAAAATCTTCTTCCGTCAAGCGCACAATGCACTCAGAGCGAGCGTCCTCGTCGTACATCATGGCAGAAAGTACCGACATTTCCGCCTCAGGATCTTGAGGCATGGCAACTTTTTCAAGAGCGGTCAGGCGCGTGGGATTAATGTCCCGTACAAGATCTTGTTTGACGTTATTTTCAGGCATACCTATCCAATCACTACCAATCTGTGAAAGAGAATACTAGCGCACTTTGCACCAAAGAAATGTGAGTTTTCTGGCAAATGGTATGCCCAAAAAAGTATTCAACATTGTTTTTGATGGGATGCCATCCCTGAGCGGTATCTCAATAAGTTTTCAACGTTTTCAACATTTTCATCTTTTTTGGTTAACGGCAAAACCTCCACAACTTGTTATTTGTCCACATTATGCACAACGTGTTCCATTCTTGCAGGATTCCTGCACGTTTTATGCATTGACTTTGAAAAACCGCAGGTAATCTATGCTAAAAATAGCCTTTCCGTAAAACCAAAGGTAAAACACCCCGGTATACATTTCTGTATCCGGGGTGTATTTTTGCATACCATTCATGATATTTGATGGTTACTTCTTTCACTCAACTGGTAATTTTGTAGAAAACCCCAGTTGACAAAAAGCTCTCCATCGCCTACCTCAAGGCCTCTGAAAATCCGCCAAAAACTACTCCGCTGGCTCAGCCTCAGGGGCAACCTCTCCCTGTTGCTCATCCTGTACTGCGGGGACCTCTTCTGCCTCATCGGTCTTTGGCTCTTCGGCAACCTCTGCAGTCTCATCAGGACCAACCTGAACGGTTACCACTGCCTCAACCTCACGATACAAATCAACAACAACATCGTGACGACCCGCGGTCTTAATGGAAGAGCTGCGGACAATACGCTTGCGGTCAATTTCAACGCCAAGCTGCTCTTTAATTGCCTCAGCAATCTGTGCTGCTGTGATAGAACCAAAGAGCTGGCCTTCCTCGCCAATCTTGGCATCAACAACGACGAGCTTACCATCAAGGGCAGCTTTGGTGGCCTCTGCGTCTGCAAATCGCTCAGCCTCACGCTTAGCAATGTTGTGACGACGCTCCTCAAGCTGTTTGATATTACCCGGGGTAGCAGGCTGGGCAATCTTTTGAGGGAACAGGAAGTTCTCTGCATAGCCCTGAGCGACCTCTACGATGTCGCCCTCTCCGCCTTTACCACGAAGCTCGCCCAAAAGAATTACTTTCATGGGAACTCCTTAGGTCAATCGGTTTGAGCCGATTGATGTTCTGTATCAGTGGTCTTCTTGTTATCAGGCATTCTTCCTCGTGATATATGTCGAAAGTTTGCCCAGATATCAATAAGACCAACAAAAGCTAACATACCAACCTGAATTTCAAGAAATGCTGCAAAAATGAAGAGAAACATTGTCGTTATCGGAGAAGCTTTACGACGTTGCATGAACCAAACGCCAACGGCCATCCCCTGCACCGCAAGAACAAGCCTTACAAAGACAAGTACATTGAGTGCGCTCATAAGCACTATATCTTTGTACAGAGGAACCTCTGGGCTCGCCGCATATGCAGCGAGTGCAACAATGCCAAGTGCCACAAACCAAAGTGGCACGTCCATCTCCACAAAGCGCGAGAGATGTTTTTTCTCGCCACCAAGAGAGTGATACGCCACCCGTGCGCCAATGCGGGCAATGAGATAGTACAAAATTGACACCATCGTAAAGCCCGTTGGCCAAAGAAGTTGCATAAACACCCTCAGATAGGCAAAGCCTTCTGCACTATTCACCGATGACCCCACGTACTGTGTGCGGTAAAACTCAAATGCCTCTTGTACGCGAGCGAATACGGATGACCCTTCCGCGGCGGCGAGAAGTTCATAGCCACCCAAAAGGACCAGCGCTCCCACGCCAACAATCAGTATCTGTTTGCCGACGGTAAGCGCTCCTCGCGCAACCAAAACACCTATGCTCATTGCGATACCGGCGGCACCAATTGAACTTATCAGCACCTCTGGCTCACCAAGCAGATAGCTTGCTCCTCCGGCAACAAGAAGTACAACTCCTGAAGTATACAGAGCCTCTTTGACGGTCTTTTGGTAGCACGTAACAACGGCTCCATAACTTATAAGAGCGGCGCCGATAAAGGTGAAATATGAGCAGACAAGCGCTCCCAAAGCCACCAAAAGGAGACCTTGCCACAGAGGCGGTTGCTTCTGCGCCTTTACGCGCCCAGCACCGGGCATTATGATGCGACCTTTGCGGCCAAACATCGTTTGAGAGCCATCGTTTGAGCTCCTCTTTACTCCCTGCGGAACAGGGGGTATCCCGGTATTGTCACGCTTGCTATCCATACGTTAGTGCATCATTTCTTTCTTCAGGCTATCCGCGGTTACGGTTTCCGCGGCTTGAAACTACCGCAACGGTATACGGTAGAAGCGCCATCTCACGAGCACGCTTGATAGCAAGTGCAATATCGTGTTGATGCTGCGTGCAAGCGCCAGTGACGCGACGGGGCTTAATCTTGCCACGATCGGTCATATACTTACGAAGAAGCTGAGTGTCTTTGTAATCAATGTACTCAGTATCCTCTTTGCAGAACTGGCAATACTTACGACGCGGCTGGCGCTGAAAATCTTGCTTCTGCTGAGCCATGTCATATACCTTTCTTCGATCCTTCGTATGAAAAGATCCTTTGATTAAAACGGAATATCCTCGTCATAGACATCGGCCGCCGGTGCGACTGGTGCCTGCGGGGCTGGAGCGGCAGCGCGTGGAGCCGGTGCAGAATAGCTTGGAGCATTTGGTGTTGCACCAACGGCTGGGACTGTAGGGGCCGGCGCAGGAGCTCCGCTGTTCTGCTGATTTCTTGAAAGAAACTCAACCTCATCAACAACAACTTCAAGCTTACTGCGACGCTGACCTTCTCTTGTCTCCCAAGTGCTATAGCGAAGTTTGCCTTCAATGGCAACCTTCGAACCCTTGGAGAGGAAGCGGGAAAGTGCGTCAGCACGCTGGCCAAATACTACGCAGTCAATAAAGTTGGGAACGTCCTCCCATTCTCCTGTCTGCGCATTTCTACGGCGATCATTGACGGCCACACCAAACGAAAGAATCTGAGTGCCGCCCGCTGTAGAGCGAAGCTCGGGATCACGCGTAAGGTTACCCGAAATATTTACCCTGTTAATGCTCATACTCTCACTACCTCTCAATGCAGATGTATTGCTACATCCACCTTCCACTCGGACTTAGTCCTTGTCAACACGACGCACGATCATATGGCGCTTGACAGCGTCATTGATGCGCAAAACTCGATCGAGCTCTGCGATCTGCGTTGGATCTGCATGGAAGTTGATGAGGGTATAGTCACCCTCGGTAAGCTTGTCGATCTCAAAAGCGAGCTTGCGCTTGCCCCAATCCTCGACATTGTCGACTTTACCGCCCTCAGCAGCAATAGCTACGTCAATACGCTTCATGACGCCAGCGCGGACTTCCTCTGAAGAGGAAGGGTCAACAAAAAACAGCAGTTCATAGGCCTTCATACGGTCACCTCCTCTGGGCTAATGGCTTCGGAGAGTGAAGGTGCATCCGAAGCAGGAAAGGTTCGACCAAGTATCATACCATATAAACGCGCTTTTGGAGCCCATATCCTCAGATTCACTCCCAAATACACATCCACATACCAAGCCTATTACATCAATTTGACCGAATTCTGACCAAAACCTGACGAGTTTTTCCTTGGTTTTCAACATTTTGCTGGTGAAGAGTGGTTTTCTTTCTGAACATCCATTATGTGAGAAAAACGGCCATCACACAATCTGCATGATGACCGTCTCAAGAACAAAGATTTGCTTTGTCTTTTGCGCTATTTATCCGTCAAACGATTACTGTACCGGAGCAAACGGATCATTGCCGGCGGTCTTCTCGTCAGCTTCCTCACTATGATTTTCAACAACCTCAGGCTGCGACACTGTACGGTCGGATTGCGCGGCTAGATTGTCTCCTGACTCTGTCGCCGTTGTGGGAACACCATACGTAGGCTGCGGCTCAGCGGAAACTACCGTGTTGGGGTTCTCTGTTGGCTCAGTTTGAGTCTCGGTATGTACGGACTGCGGGAGTGCGGCGCATTGCTGTGACAAGGCTTCATCTCGAGGATCATAGATAAACGGAGGCAGCGGATCTTTGCTCTGTCCCCACGCAGGAAGATTAAACTGACGCATCCAAAGGCCAAGTGCTGCTTTAACGATAAGATTGAGCGCAACGCCGATTGTACCCGCAAGAATAAAGTTCAAAATAAACGATGGCATACTCATTGATGAAGCCGCTGAAACCATGCGCAAAGCCGTGCTTACCGTCATGGTTCTTCCGGGCAAAAATCCCTCTCCCATCAGGGCAACCACAAATGAGAAAAGAGAGCCTGCCATAAAGATAGAGCTGATGGTACTCACTACATAATTGATAACGACACTAAGACAAAAAATACGACCCAGTCCTAAAAAGTCATGCTTCATCATCTGAACAATTGGTTTCACGACAAAGCCTGCACCGATTTTCTGGTAGATAGTCGCGCGAAGTTGTGCGATACCAACGAAATATGTCAGAAGCAACCCTAAGACAATCAAAAGCGGTACCAGGCTACCGTTAAGCACCGGAATCAAAAATGCAATAAAAATTACCAGGCCGTATGCTACAAGATACACAAGACCTATGACAAACGCTCGCCAGCCGCTTGCAATTGACTGAGCAACTCCAATCTTATTGCCTTGAAGCCCCGTATTGTTCCCCCATGCGATGGACCTCATCCATTCAAGGACATATCCAATGGCTCCCAGAGGACCAACAATAGGAACAAAGCAGGCAAGCAAGAGAAGAATTGGTGTCTTCCACCAGCCCTTTTCTTTGGTAGTTAGTCTCAGCGCGCGAACAAAATAACGATCTCGACAAAAACCCTCGAGCTCTTGATCGTTAATAATCATAAAATCTCCTTTCAAATACCCTAAACAGTAGGCGTATTTGTAAAAAAGGCTAACATTTTTTGTAGGAAAGAACAAACAACATGGCGGAGGAGGAGGGATTCGAAGCCGTAAAAATAGAACATATATTCTGTTCCATTTCCCCTAGATAACTACTAAAAACTCTCTCTTATAATTCCTTTGAATCCCTTTTCTGTCCCACGCTCAAACGGTCGAACTCCTCTTGGATGTCATCCGCCCTATAACGTACATAGCGGTTGATCGTGGTGTTGACCTGAGTATACCCGAGCATGCGGGGCACCTTGACGATATCCATGCCCATATTGACGCAGGCCGTCGCGAAGCTGTGTCTCATATTGAGGATAGTCACCGGCGGTAGGTCTTGGTCTTTCAGCCATGCCGTCCACCTGAGGGCTACCTTGTTGGGGCTTGCTCTATGCCCATATTGGTTGACGACAACCGCCCCTTCTGGCCCTCCCCTGCTTGTATAGAGGTCCTTCAGATGACCTGTATCGTTTTTTCGTGTCCGAAAAAACGATACAGGTCAGCTATTAAATAGGATGCACCTCCTCCTAGATAGGGTGCACTCCCCCTTCGATTATGATGGGTGATTGACAAAAGACCCTGGCAGCTACGCTGTCAGGGTCTTTGAACTTTGGAGAAAGCAGAGTCTACTTACTGCTTATCCCTCTTGCTATGGCGACGTACCACATAGGCGCTGCCGGCGGATACCACGCCCATTGCAAGCGTTGTCGCTGCCGGGAGGATTCCGGCATCTCCCATGTAGGGGACCTTCTTCTTGCTGGGCTTCTTAGGCTCGGGGGTCTCGGGGTTCCCGGGGGTCTCCGGAGTCGTCGGCGGGACCTCGGTGTTGGTCACGGTGAAGCCCGTGGCCGCGTCGCCCGTCACCTCGGAGGTGTAACCCTCGACGGCGTCCTCCTTGACGGTGTAGGCGATCTCCGCGCCGTCCTTGTACTTGGGGAGGTCGGTGAACGATCCGGTCCAGTTCCCAGCGGCGTCAAGGGTGAGCGTCTTTCCGGTGTCCACGCCGTCGGCCAGAAGATGCACGGTGACGGAGGAGCCCTTCTTGCCCACCCAAGTCTTGGTGACCTTCACCTCGGTGGTGGCGGGGGTATGCGTGTTGGTCACGGTGAGACCCGTGGCCGCGTCGCCCGCGATGGCGAAGGTGTAGCCGTCGACCACGTCCTCGGACACCGTGTAGGTGATCTCAGCTCCCAGAGGCGTGTACTTGGGAAGGTTCGCGAAGGTGTCCTTCCAGCTGTTCGTCACATCGAGCGTGAGCATCTGGCCGGTGTCCACGCCGTCGGCGAGCAGGTGCACCGTCACCGACACCGGACGCTTGCCGTCTTGGTTGTCAGCGTCGTCCCACTTCTTCTCGACGGGCACCGTCACCTTCTCGGTGTTGACGTTGGTGATGGTGAAGCCGCCTGCGGCGTCGCCTGTGGTCTGGGAGTTGTAGTTGGGAAGCGCATCCTCCTTGACGGTATAGGCGATCTCCGCGCCATCCGCATTATACTTGGCAAGGTCGGCAAACGATCCGACCCAGTTCCCGGCGGCATCAAGGGTGAGCGTCTTTCCGGTGTCGGTGCCGTCGGCCAGAAGGTGCACGGTAACGGAGGAGGCGGTGGGGCCGACCCACTTCTTCTCGACAGGTACCGTCACCTTTTCGGTGTTGGTGTTGGTGACCGTGAAACCTGTGGCGGCGTCGCCGGTGGTCTCGGAGTTGTAGTTGGGGACTGCGTCCTCCTTGACAGTGTAGGCGATCTCGGTGCCGCCGTTCTTGTACTTCGCGAGGTCAGAGAACGTGCCCGTCCAGTGGTTGGCCTCATTCAAGGTGAGCGTCTTTCCGGTGTCGGTGCCGTCGGCCAGAAGGTGCACGGTGACGGAAGCCGCCTTGGGCCCGACCCAGGCCTTGGTGACCTTGACCTCAGCGGTGGCAGGAGTGTACTTGTTGGTGATCGTCTTGGTGCCTGCGACGTCGGCGGTAGTGGAGGTGTAGCCCTCGACGGCATCCTCCTTGACGGTATAGACGATCTCGGTGCCGTCATCTTTGTACTTGGGCAGGTCCGCGAAGCCGTCCTTCCAGCTGTTGGCCTGGTTCAGGGTCACCGTCTTGCCGGTATCGACCCCGTCGGCGAGCAGGTGCACGGTGACGGAGGAGGGACGCTTGCCGTCTTGGTTGTCGCCGTCATCCCACTTCTTCTCGACCGGGACGCTCACCTTCTCGGTGTTGGTGTTGGTGATGGTGAAGCCGCCTGCGGCGTCCCCGGTGGTCGCACTGTCATAGTTCGGGACCGCGTCCTCCTTCACGGTGTAGGTGATCTCGTGGGTGTCGGTTTGGTCGTACTTGAACAGGTTCGTGAAGGTGCCCGTCCAGTGGTTGGCCTCGTTCAAGGTGAGCGTCTTGCCGGTATCGACCCCGTCGGCCAGGAGGTGCACGGTGACGGAAGCCACCTTGGGCCCGACCCAGGCCTTGGTGACACCGACCTCGGTGGTCTCCTTCGATGCACCGTTCTTGGCGATGAGGATATGGCCTTCGGTGTCGTCGGCCTTCACCTCGAACTCGCCGGAGGCAAGGGCGTTGCCGTCCTTGTCGGTGAAGGTGAGGTCGTCCTTATCATAACCGGTGGGAGCCTCGGTCTCCACGAAGCGATACTTGCCGGTGGGAAGCTTGGTGAACTTGACCTGTCCCGTCTCGGAGGTCGTGCCGCTGCGGAAGTCCGTCCAAGAACCGCTGTCCTGCTTCTGGAGGGTGATCTTGGCACCTTGGAGTGCCTCGCCCTTGGGGCCGACTTTGATGAGCTCCGCCTCGAAGGCGGCCAGTTTCACGTCGCCGATGAGGCCGTTGAGCGTGGTCTTGCCTGTTGCGGTCTCAGTCTTGCCGTCGTGTGTCATAGTCGCGTCGTTGGTGACAGGCGTGTCCTTGAGCGCCACCGGATAGTTCACCGAGATGTAGAGCAACCACGAAGGGATGGAACCCTGGATGGCGTTGGCCTCACCAAAGGTCTTCTTGAAAAGGGCGATGAGCTTGTCGCGGTCGGATGCCTGGTAGAACCCTTGGGCGATAGCCGCATCGGCGGCATCCTCCGCATAGGTAGGCCAGACGGTGGAGTATTTGGTGCCCGTGGAATCGAAGCTGCCGACATTCGCGACGAAACGGTTGTTCGAGCCGTCCTTGTAAACACCCCACTGCATGGGCTGCAGGCTCGCCTTGAACGAATCGTAAGTCGGATAGGCAGTGTAGTCGGGGGTGACCTTGGTGAAGGCGTTGGGGAAAGCCTTGATCAGGCCGGATCGCGAGGCGTGCGGGTCCTCAAGCGAGGTCGGGAAGGGGATATTGAGACGCGGGCTGAGACGCGTGACCGTCTTGTCGCCGAGGTTGTCCTCGACGTAGACGTTCTTCTCGAGCTCACTTCCAGTGTAGGTGCCGCTATAGAGCTTGTTGAGCGCGTCCGTGTTGACGCCCAAACCCCACTCGACCATCTTGTTCGTCTTTGCGGACGCCCACTTCTTGAACTCATAGCCTGTGTCGATGTCGAGCGTGTTGCCCTTGAAGTAGGTGTCCTTCTGGACATCGCCCATCGTCGCCTTGCCCGACTTGACCTGATTCTGCGTGTACTTGACGACATTCGCCTTGAAGATGACGCCCGTGTTGAGGTTGAGGGCGCTGATAACGGAAAAGCCGTCAGCATTGGCGTTGAACTTGATCTCGACCTTGCGGTTGGCGGTCACGCGCCACTGGCCGACGACCTTCTCGACACCGCCGGCGGTACCTTTGAGTTCAGACCAGCTGGTGGCACTGTTGATACCGTAGGTGGTGAACTCGCTCGGAAGTTTCGGGAGATCGAGGGTGACCGTATCGCCATTGTGGATCTGCACGGTGGCACCGGTATCGATACCGATGGTCAGCCTCATACCGAACTGCGAGTAGGTCTTGATGGGGTTGGTGGCGGAGTTGTCACCCTGCTCGTTGTAGATCTGGAAGTCGGTGGCCCCGGCATACGAGGTCAGGTCTGCCGCAAGCACCGTCTTCGGAGAGAACACAAGCGCGGCCACCACCATAAGCAGCATAGCAAACGCATACGCAAGCACAGGGTGAAGCTTATGCGCGCATACCTGCATCCCGGCGGAATCGTGGGGGCTAGCGGAGGCTAGAGAATACTGCCCCCCCCGAGGGTTTTTCTCGTCATCGTAAAGTCCTTTCATCGGCGTCGTGGGAACTAACCCGGATCTTCATGAACTCTTCCATAATATTTCGAATATCGAATGTGTTGCTGCCTTCCTTGCAATTTCCTTAATTCTCCACAAATTCTCTGAAATTCTGCAAAATATAGGGACTAACTATCAACTGTATAGGATTGGAGGATCAGTGAATCCTGAAAGCCTTGGGTCGTATCCGATGTGCATGCAACCTTTGGCAGATAGCCTTTATTGAACTAAAAGATCCCATACGGCAAGATCCTATAAGCACGACAGGCAGCTGTCCGCCCATTAATGGGACCACCGCTGCCCCGGCTCCCTCGGCTCCGGCGGAGGGGGATATTTTTATGTCGACTTCATCCGATCAACCAGCCTCGATATCCTCGCCTGCTCCTTCGGGACGGTACACGGAATCTACAAGGGTGATCCCCGTCTGAACTTCGACGTCCTCAGAAAGATCAGGCAGCTCTCCCAGACCCCGCTCGTCATGCATGGCGGCGCAGGCGTCTCCGATGCCGACTATGCCAAGGCCATCGACGCCGGTATCCGCAAGATCAACTATTACACCTATGGCGTGAAGTACGCAGGCGAGGCGGTGGAGGGGCTTGTCCGCGAGAAGGACGGCGAAACCGTCTACTGGCATGACATGACGACGACCGCCTATGAGCGCATGCTCGCAAACTTCACCCACGTCATCCAAGTGTTTGCAAATGGGGCGAGGCCGCTGGCGTAGGGCTGGCAGCCGTACGACCCGGACTTCCGCTCCTATGGAGATGTCAAGTCTGGAAGGCTACTTCCGCATCAGGCCGGTACCGGCGTGCCAAGCCTGCCCGACCTTCTCGCCGATGCTGTAATAGCCGTTCTGGAACTGGTCGAATACGAACGCATTGAGCTTCGTGGGATCAACCTTGCCATTCTCGTCAAGGACCTCCTCGTCGGCAAGCACGTTCACGATCTTACCGACCACGCGGTTATGACCATGGTCATCTTGGATTGCAACGACCTCGCACTCGAGGGTGACGGGGAACTCCTCTACGACCGGGGCGTCAACGTGATCGCTCCTCACAGCCGTAAGCCCACTGCGCTCGAACTTGTCGGCCATCTTGTTGCCGGTGGCGATGCCGAAGAAGTCCGCCGCCTCAATATGCGGGGTATCGACGATGCTCAATGTGAACGCCCTACGCTCCTCGATGTTCTTTGCGGTCTTGTGGTTCTCCCCGATATTCAGGGCGACCATATCCGGGGCACAGATACCGCCCCAAGCCATATTCATCACGTCGACGACGCCATCCGCGTCGTACGTCGCGATCATCAGCACGGGCATAGGGAACAGATAAGGCTTTACCCCCAGATCCTTCTTCATAGTCCATCCTCCTCGATCTCAGCCCTCGGCAGCAGTCTCGGCTTTTATGTCATCGAGAAGATCGCCGAAGGAGGCATGGCGTCTGGCCGTGCCGTTTTCAATTTCCTGAGTCACCTGACTATAAGCCTGTTTGGCCTCAGCGCTCATCTTATCTTCAGCTGTCACCCTAGGGTGTCAACCGCCGTCTCCTCCCCCTCGCCGCAACCGACCCTCCCTAGAATCGGTGCCATAACCAACAGAGACACATCGCCAAAAACCGATGAGACAGGGAGGGCATCATGGCCCAGACACAGACACCGATACCCATGCAGGCGCAGGGCCGCCGCGCCGCGCACATGAGGAAGGCCGTCCCCGGGATTCCAACCCCACCGGCCTATACCGGAGGGAAATCCGTCCCCACCGAGGCCCGCCCCGTCGTCGCCACGACGAACCTCACCAAGAGCTACGGTCCCGCGACCGTCGTCGACAACGTCAACCTCCACGTTCCCGAGGGTGCGGTATACGGGTTCCTCGGCCCTAACGGCGCAGGCAAGTCGACGACCATGAAGATGATCCTCGGCCTGACCCACCCCACAAGCGGTGCCATCTCGGTCCTCGGCAAGGAGGAGACCTCCCACAACCGCCTCGAGATCCTGCAGAACGTCGGCTCGCTCATAGAGAGTCCCAGCTGCTACCCACATCTCACCGCCCGCGAGAACCTCGACATCGTACGCAGGCTGCGCGGGTTGCCCAAGGACTGTATCGACGAGGTGCTCGAGGTCGTCCGCCTCGGTGACGCTGCGACGGCCAAGAAACGTGTGGGACACTTCTCGCTCGGTATGAGGCAGCGCCTCGGTATCGCGTCCGCACTCATGGGACATCCCAGGCTCCTGTTGCTCGACGAACCCACCAACGGCCTCGACCCCAGCGGCATCCATGAGATCCGCCAGCTCATACGCGAGATGCCCGACCGCTTCGGCTGCACCGTCATCGTCTCCAGCCACCTGCTCTCCGAGATCGACCAGATGGCCGATCACGTGGGTATCATCAGTTCCGGACGGATGGTCTGGCAGGGACCGATGGACGGCCTGCATGCCGAGGCCAGACGCTGGCTCGTCCTGCACACCACCGACGACGCCCGCGCGGCCCGCATCCTCGAAAAGTTGCTCGTCGACGGGAGTGGCGGCGGGAAGATCCATAGGGAGCATGGCGAGAAGGACGGCTGGCTCGAGATACGTCCCCTCGACGACGAGGCGGCCGGACGGATGAGCCTCGCCCTCGCACAGCAGGGCATAGGGATCGTGCGCATGGAGGAGCGGTCCGAGAGCCTCGAGGACATCTTCCTCGCCCTGACGGGGACGGAGGCGAGCCTGTGATGCCTGTACCGTCGGGAATGTCTACGCCGTTGGGAACGTCTGCGATGCACCTGTCTCCCATCATGGCGGTAGCGCTCGAGTTCAAGAAGATGCGCCACAAGCATCTGGTCGCCCTATCCGCCGTGCTTCTCGCCTTCCAACTCCTCTGGATCGCGGTCATCGTCTCCCAGACCGTCAAGCAGACGAACGAGTTCATCGCCGTCTTCTTCCAGATGCCAATGATGAACGCCATCTTCCTGCCACTCCTTTCCGCAATCGTCGCCAGCACGGCATGCGACGTCGAGAACCGCGGGAACATGTACAAGGAGCTGCTTACCATGCAACGTCCCCGGACCCTGTTCTCTGCGAAATGGGTCTGCGTGGCCATCATCCTCGGCGTGTTCGTCTCCCTTCAGACGACGTCCGTGGTCCTGTTCAGCTCATCGAGGGGGTTCGTCAACCTCCCGGGGCCCGCGTTCCTCGCCCTGTACGGGGTCTCCACCTTCGCCGTATGCCTGCTCGTGGCGACGGTCGTCCAGGTGCTGAGCCTCTTCTCCCCCAGCCAGTTCCTGCCGCTCGCCACGGGCGTCGGCCTGTCGTTTCTGGGGCTGTTCTCGATGTTTTTGCCACAGGCCGTCTCCAGGCTCGTGCCCAGCGCGTACTTCGGGCTCCTCGGCATGGTCGACATGGCGTTCGACTCCGTGACGGGCTCGTCGACGTTCTCGACGCGGCCGTGGTCGATCGGCGACTTCATCATCGTCGTCGCAGCGACCGCCGTGATCTACATCCTTGCAGGCAGGGCCTTCTCAAGAAGGGAGCTGTAGCCATGTCGGACAGACCATATGGAACCCAAGGGATGGAATCGGTGCCGAGAAGGAATTCGGCTCAGGACACGGGTACCGTCCGAACTGTAAACGCCTTCCGTCTGACGGCGCGGCGGCCCGGCATCCTCTCCTTTGTCCCCTGTATCGCAGCCGAGCTCACGAAACTGCGTCGCTCGCCCGTCTGGCTCGCGTTCATCGTCATGCCCGCCGTCTCATGCGCCCTCGGAACAGCCAACTACCTGATGAACCTGGACGCCCTCACGCCCGGATGGACGAACCTTTGGACCCAACAGACGCTCTTCATGTGTTATTTCTTCCTGCCCGCACTTATCGGCGTCGCCGCAAGCTACCTCTGGAGGCTCGAACATCAGGGGTCCAACTGGAACGAGCTCATGGTGAGCCCGGTTCCCGCCTGGTGCGTCTTCTGCGCCAAGCTCGTCGTGGCGGGCATCTGCATGGCCCTGGCATTCGCAAGCATCGTCGCCCTCTTTGCGGCCACCGGCGCGGCCCTCGGCATCACGGAGGCGTTTCCTGCGGGCACCATCCTCACATACGCACTGCTCGGTTGGGCAGGAAGCATGGCGATCGCCGCCATCCAGCTCGTCATCTCGATGCTTGTCAGGAACTTCGCCGCACCCGTCGGCATCGCCCTGGGGGGAGGGGTGATGGGTCTTGCGGCAACGTTGGCAGGGCTGGGCTACCGCTTCCCCTACTCGCTCATGCAGAGCGGGATGAACGCGAACAACCTGGTGAAGCTCACGGCGGACAACGCCATACAGCTCACTGCAGCTTCCGCCGTCTACATCCTGCTCGCGATCATATCCGCGACGGCATACCTCAGGCACAGCGATATACATGCGGACTGAAAGGAGCATGTCATGAAAGGCAGGACACTATGGGGAATCGTCGGAGTCGCCGCCGTCATCGCGCTTGTCGGCATCTTCGTACTCCAACCGCTCGCGGAGAAGTACGGGCTCAACTGGGGTACATACTACACGAAGGTCGATAATGCATATGCGACGCAGCAACCCTCGGGCGACGGTGAGACCTGGTCCTATTCGCTTCCCGCATACAATGCGGACGGCAACAGGATCGATGTGAGGTTCCTGGCGGGAAAGCAGCTCCGCGAGGGGGCGGTCCTCAAACTTGAGATGCTGCCGTTCCGGGGTGTGGTGGACTGGGAGGAGGCGGAGCCCTCGTCCCTGCCCGCCGCGACTGCGGGCAAGCTCGGGATAGGCTGAGGTACGGGACGAGAGGAGCGGGGTGTGGGCGAGAGGTTGGACGCGCTCTCCAAGCGATGGGAAGAGAGTCAGGCACTGCAGCTGGTGACCCCTGTCGTCTGCATCGCCTGGGAGACGATGCTTCTCTCGCGCATGCTCTTCCTCGAGGCGACCCCCGAGGAGCTGGGCGGCTGGCAGATCTGGCTCGCCCTGCTCCTCAACGTCCTAGGGTGCATGGCGCTGTTCGTACGCCGCAGCCATCCCCTGCCCATCGTGGCCGTGGAGACGGCCGTCTTGGCGGGGACGGCGGCGCTAGGGTACGGTATCTATGTCTATCTCCCCTTCTACATCGCCGTCTACACATGCGTCGCCCGGGCATCCCGCAGGGAGGCCGCCATCGGGACGGCCGTCGCCCTCGTCTCCCAGTCGGTCGGATACGTCCTCTCCTCCCCCTACCGTCCCGAGGGCCCATCCTCTGCGATGTTCTTCGGGCTGTTCGCCTCCACGGTCTCCGTCCTCCTCTTCATCGGGGCCGGCGGCATGGTCTCGCGCATGCTCCATGACCGCCGCCTGGCCAGGGCTGCGGAGGTACAGGCCGAGCAGCGGCGCACTGAGGAACTTGCCCAGATAGTGGCCTCCCGCGAGAAGGCCCTCAAGAAAGGTAGGCTCGCCGCCGAGCTCCACGACTCCGTCGGCCACGACCTCACGGCGATTGTCGCACTCTCCGAAGGGCTGATGGGGGCATCCGGGAACTCCGATCTCGACGAGGGTATCGCGACCATCAACAGGCTCGCACGGGAGGGACTCGACGACACGCGCAAGGCCGTCAAGGCACTCTCCCAGGACGACGGGGGCTCCCAGGCTGACGGGACGGACAGGCCCCTCGAGGACGGCGGGCTGCCCCAAGGCGCCAAAGAGGGGCACCTGCACGGTTGGGACGAGGTCAAAGGCATCCTCGGGAACACGCGCCTCCTCGGCACCGTCTGCACCTTCACCGAGACGGGACGGCGCCCGCAGGACCCCCTCCAGGCC
Organism: Atopobiaceae bacterium; assembly: GCA_024691995.1. Lineage (GTDB taxonomy): Bacteria > Actinomycetota > Coriobacteriia > Coriobacteriales > Atopobiaceae > Lancefieldella. The sequence goes on from JAILNA010000007.1 coordinate 291,927, forward strand.
GACTTGGCCTTCTCCGTCACGCGCGAGGCGCTCACCAACGCCGTCAGGCATGGCAGGGGCGAGAAGGGCGATGCGGTCGAGCGCGTCGTCGTCTCCTGGGACCATGCCGACGACGGCTCCGTGACCGTGACCGTCCGCGACAACGGCAGGCAGGAGGATGCGTCGTCCGAATCGTCTGAAGAGGGCACTCGAGGGCAAGGATCTTCGGGGACGGGCCTCCTCCGCTTGGGACACGATGTCAGACTTGCCGGGGGGACCTTCGAGGCAGGGTTTCTGGACGGCGGCGGCTGGACCGTGAGGGCCGCCATCCCCGCCACCACACCCACCTCGGACGCCACGACAGAGAGGGAGGGGGCGCGATGATAGGAGTCATGATCGTCGACGACCAGGCACCCGTACGCATGGGCCTCGCCCTCATGCTGCGACACGACCCCGAGGTCACGGTCCTTCTCGAAGCCGAGGACGGGAAGGACGCCCTCGAGAGGCTCGCCCATGCCGAGGATATCGGCGCACCGCTGCCCGACGTCGTGCTCATGGACGTCAGGATGCCGGGGATGGACGGCATCGACGCGACCGCCCGCATCACGGCCCGCTGGCCGGATACCCACGTCCTCGTCCTCACGACCTACGACGAGGACGACTACGCGTTCGGCGGGCTCTCTGCGGGGGCGTCGGGGTTCCTCTTGAAGGACGTCCGTTCACGCGACCTCTGCCAGGCCGTCCGCGCCGTCGCGTCGGGTGACGCGGTGCTCACCCCGCGTATCACCCATGAGGTGCTCGAGAGGGGCGTCGGACGGGTCGACCTCGACGAGAGGAGCCTGGAACTCGCCGCAAGGTTCAGGAGCCTCACGCAGCGGGAGCGGGAGACCTGCCGGCTCGTGGCCGACGGCCTCTCGAATGCGGAGATTGCCGGGCGGCTCTTCATCGAGCCGGCGAGCGTCAAGCGCTCGGTGACCCGCATCTTGGCGAAGCTCGGCATGCGCGACCGGGTACAGATAGCGGTCGGCTGGTACAAGGCCAAGATGGACGGATAGCCCCGCCGGACGTCACCTCCGACGGGGCCTCCGTGGTCGCGACGGTTCCCTATGATCGCAATGGGTTCCAGCGCCTCAAGAGACCTCAGCGCTGCGACGCCTTCCACATGCGGGTGTACTTGCCACCGTGTGCCACCAGCTCGTCATGCGTACCCGCCTCCGCCACGCGGCCGCCTTCTATGACAGCTATCCTGTCGGCGGTGCGGATGATGGGGAGCGTATGGGCCACCATCACCACCGTCTTGCGGTGGGAGATGAGGTTGGCGATGGCCTCGCGCACGGCGAGCTCGTTCTCGATGTCCAGGTTCGACGTGGCCTCGTCGAGAAGGACGATGGGCGCGTCACGCAGGATGGCGCGGGCGATCGACAGGCGCTGGCGCTCGCCGCCGGAGAGCCTGCTGCCGTTCTCGCCGATCCTCGTATCGTATCCTTGCGGCAGTGCGGACACGAAGCCGTCGACGTTCGCCAGACGGCAGGCCGCACGCACCTCCCCGTCGGTCGCATCCGGTCGGGCATAGCGCACGTTGTCCATGACCGAGTCGTCGAAGAGGAACACGTCCTGGTCCACCAGCGCGACGTTGCGCAGGACGCTCTCGGGCGCATAGCCCGCCACGTCCACGCCGCCGAAGCTCACCGTGCCGCCCTGGGGACGGTACAGCTGCGCGATGAGGCTGAGTACCGTCGACTTGCCGCAACCGGAGTCGCCGACGAGCGCCGTCAGCCTACCCTCGGGCACGACCAAGTTGAAATCGGAGAGCACACGCAGCCCGTCACCGTAGGCGAAGTCCACGTGCGCGAGAGCTATCCCCGTCCCCTGCATCGGCACATCGTCGAAGCTACCCTGCTCCCGGGGCTGTGCGAGCACATCGGCGATGTTGCGCTTGGCGATCTCGAGGTTGCGGTAGGCGGTCGCATGGATGAACAGCGCGGCGATGAGTTTGAGCGTCAGCAACGGCAGCATGGCGATGAGCAGGAACGACTCGGCAGACAGGATTCCCACCGTCCATGCGTTGTAGCACATGACCACCAGCAACGGCTGAGAGAGCCCCGCGACGATGGAAAGCCCGGCGCCGATGGGAAGGATCGCCGTCTCGTACACGTAACTCACCTGCGAGAATTCGCGCATGCTCTCCACGATGGCCTTGTTGTGCACGCCTGCCACCCCGTAGGCGCGCAGGGTCTGCATGCCGTCGACATGCTCCATGATGGCGCCGGAGCTGTTTGCCCGGACTGCGTCCTTGCGGGGCCCATAGACCTTGACCTGCCGCCACGAGAGCGCGATGGCGGGTATGAGCAGCAGGAGGGATGCAAGCACCACGATGCCGGCAGGGGCGTAGAGCCAGACGGTGAACAGGCCGAGCATGGCCGCGAGCACCGCGCTTTTGATGATCTCGCCTGTACGGTGGGTAAGTATCTGCTCGTAGTCGTTGACGTTGACCGTGAGCGCCTGGAGGTATTCCCCGCCCGTCTTGTCGGCGAAGCGCGAGAGCGGGATGCGCTTGATGGTATCGCCCATGAGGATACGCAGGTCGCGGCTGACCCGCGCCCCGCCCACCTGGCCGCGGACATAGCTGAAGCGGTACACGGCGAGACGTGCGACGAGCACGGCGACGATCGCGGCCGATATCGAAAGCAGAGCCTGGAGGTCGATCTCACCTGAGAACACCTGGTGCATGACCAACCAGATCAGCATGAAGTTGAACCCGCTGAACAGACCCTCCACGACCGTGCACACGCATGAGACGTAGAAGTCGCGGTTCTTGGCGAAGGGATTCGAGACGGTTCGATCCGAGGCGGCCCTAGACATGGGAGGGACCTCCCTTCTCATCGTCGGCGGCCGTGCCGTCGATACCTGCATCGTCATTTCCGGAGGCATCCGGCCCCGAATCGGCCGCCCCGACGCGGTAGCTCATGGAACGCGACCTCTGATAGGCGTCCCAGGCGCCGCGGTAGTATGGGCTGCGCTCGAGCGTCTCCCTATGCGACCCCACGGAGGTGAGGTGCCCGTCCTCCACCACGGCGACGGCGTCGCAGCTGGGGACCACGTCGAGGCGGTGTGCCACGATGAGCACCGTCTTGCCCTCGCAGAGGTTCTCGATGGCCGCGTCTATGAGCGCCTGGTTCTCCGGGTCGGCCGCACTCGTCGCCTCGTCCAATATGAGGACAGGGGCGTCCTTCAGGATGGCGCGGGCGATGGCGACACGTTGCCGCTCGCCGCCGGAGAGCTTTCCCCCCAGCGTGCCGATGGGCGTATCATAGCCTTGGGGAAGCGCCGTGATGAAGTCGTCGGCCTGGGCGCGGCGTGCGGCGGCGCGCACCTCCTCGAGCGGGGCGTCGGACCCCATGCGGATGTTCTCGAGGATCGTCCCGCTGGTCAGAAAGGTCTTCTGGAAGACCACCGACACATGGGCGAGAAGGTCGTCGTAGTCGATGTCGCGCACGTCCACGCCGCCGATGGACACGGTGCCCGCCGTCACGTCGTAGAAGCGCCCCACCAGCTGGATGAGGGTCGACTTGCCCGAGCCGGACGGCCCCACGATGGCAAGCCGCTCGCCTGCGGCCACCTCGAGCGAGACGTCGTGCAGCACCTCCTGGGCACCCTCGCCGCCGTAGGTGAAGGACACGTCGTCGAGTGTGATCGAGGTGTCTTTCGGAAACGGGACGCCCTCCCCGAATACGGGCACCTCGAGGAGCTCCTCGACACGCTCGGCGCTTGCGGAGGCCTGCGACAGCTTGTTGGAGAAGTCCTGTAGGAGCCGCACCTCGGTCAGGTAGAGCGACCCCACGAAGGCGAACAGCAGATAGGTCGAGGCATCGACAGCGCCGTTCACCAGCATCAACGCACCCATGGGCACCATGATGAGCAGGCCGGCCTCGATAACGATGACATAGGCGGCGAACCCCGGTCCGGTCCTGCGCGCTATCTCGCACCACACGGCATGCTCGTCGTCCACGGCCGCACGGAAGCGCTTGAACGAACGGCTTCCCATGTCGAGCGCCTTGATGACGCGCATGCCGCCCACATACTCCACCATGACGGAGTTCATGTCCTCCAGCGACTTCATGGCGCGGTCCATGATGGACCCCATGATCTTGAACAGCGAGGCGAGCACCGCCACTGCCGCGATGGCGGGAACGAGGGTGGCGAGCGCCAACGGCACGTTCGCACTCAGGAGGAACACGAGCGTCGCAAGGGGTCCGGCCGTGTACATGAACGCCTCGGGCAGATTGTGCGCGAGCAGGAGTTCCAGGTTCTCCACGTCGTCGGAGAGCACCGTCTTGATCTTGCCCGTGCTGCGGTCGTCCATCTCGCCGAGCGGCGCCTTGGAGAGGCGGTCGAGGATACGGCAGCGCACGTCGAACAACGCCCCGTAGGCGCCCTTGTGCGACAGGGCCCCCGAGAAGCCGAACAGGACGAACCGCAGGACGATGCCCACCGCGAGGACGGTCGCATCGGTGGTGATCACCGAGAGGGTGCAGGTCCCCTCGTACACGGCGCACATGATGTCGAAGACCGCAAGATAGGGTACGGCCACCAGAAGCCCCGACACCGTCGCGCAGATGACCGCGGCGATGAGGTACTTCCGATGTCCTCCCGCCCACTTGAACACGAGGGCGATGGGATTGGCATCCTTCTTCCCTTTCGGGTCTTCCTTCTTTTCCTTTTCCATAGGACTCTCCTCATCCGGACGTCGGGACGCCCATCATCGCCTTCACCGTGTCGAAGTGCCCTCCCACCGACACCGGCGGCCCTGCCCTGCCGTCATCGAGAGGCAAGACGCATCCGCAGGCGCTGGCCACGAGTTCCAGATCGTGCGTGACGACGAGGACTGCACGGCCCTGGGCAGCCAGCTGCCCAAGCAGCCGTGCCACCAATCGCATGCCGTCGAGGTCGAGTCCGCTCGTCGGCTCGTCGAACACGAGCACCCGCTTGTCGGCCGCGACACACGCCGCCACCGCCAGGCGCTGCTTCTGCCCACCCGAGAGCGTGGCCGGATGACGGTCGTCCAACCCCTCGAGCGCAAGCTGCGACAGGATACCGGCGACGTCCACCGACCCGGCGGCGCGGCGCGGCAGGCCGAATGTCACCTCGGAGGCCACATCCTCGGCGAACAGCTGGTAGTTGACATCCTGGAACACCATCGACGAGACGCGCATCCGCTCCCTGCGAGAAGCAGTCGTGCCGTCGACCGATACCGCACCTCGCGCCCGTCGCTCGAAACCGCAGAGCGATCGGCAGAGCGTGGTCTTGCCCGCCCCGTTGGAGCCGACGAGTGCACAGACCTCCCCCGCATGCAGTTCCATGTCGACCGCACGGAGGACGGGCGTCACACCGTAGTCGAGGGCGAGGTTCCGCGCTGCGAGCAAAGGGGGTTCGCCACAGGTATCGGAGGCGAAGGGGCGATCTGCAACGACGGTGGATGCGACGGTGGCACGAGCCGTGCTGGCGACGGCCGGCTGTACCTCATCGAGGCTGCGGACGCGCAACCCCATCCGCGCGACCTCGCCGGCATCGAGTGAGGCGAACTCGGTCGCATCCATGATGCGGGCGATGTGCCCCTTATCCAGGTACACGTACCGGTCGGCGATACCGGCCAACCATGAGAGACGATGCTCCGCCACGAGCACCGAACAGCCTGCAGCCTTGGCATGCGCCACGAACGCCGCCATATCCGCGATCGAGGGCAGATCGAGGTTGCTCGTCGGCTCGTCCAAGAGCAGGTTGGCGGGATGCAGCGCCCAGATGCCCGCGAACGCTACCTTCTGACGCTCACCGCCTGAGAGCTCGAAGATGTCACAACCGGCAAGCGACGAGAGGTCGAGCTCGTCGAACGTCTCGCACACCCGGGTGCGGATGTCCCCTTCCGGCCAACCGGCGCTCTCCAGCGCGAAGGCCACCTCGCCGGTGGTGTCCACGTTGAAGAACTGAGTGCGGGGATTCTGGAAGAGCGAACCCGCCCGCCCGGCTATCTCCCAGGTGGAAAGGGTGCCCACCTCATCGCCCTCGAGCAGGACACGACCGCGTTTCTCCCCAAGGAAGAAGCGCGGGGCCAGCCCATTCGCCAGACGCAGCAGCGTCGACTTGCCGCACCCCGACCGCCCACAGAGCACGACCACCTCGCCGGGGGCCACCGAGAACGACACGTCCTCGACGCCGGCGGGACCGGACGGCACGGGACCCGCCTGGCCCTTCGACATGGCGGCCGCAGGAATACGGTATGAGAAGGAGGCGTGCTCGAAGGAGATCATGCGACCACCCGCACGACCAGCGCACCCACGGTACCGAGCAGGAAGACCGCAAGCAGGGCATAGTCCGCGGCGCGCATCTCGATATGCAGGTAGCAGGTACGCCGCACCGGGTTCTCGATACCGCGCGCCACGGCCGCCATGGAGAGCTCGTCGGAGGCACGGCTCGCGCTCATGAGCAGGGGCACATAGACGCAGTCGACGGTACGCAGCGGATCGCGTACGAACCCCACCGGACTGGGCGAGATTCCGCGCATACGCATGGCGTCCTTGATGAACCCCCAGTCCTCCCGCACCGCCGGCACGTAGCGCAGGGCCACGGCCAAGGGAATCGTCACCGCACGCGGCACCCCCATCCGTGCGAGGGCGCTCATCAACTCGTTGACATGGGTGGTGGCCACGGTGGCATAGGCCATGAGGCCGCAGGCGAACACCTTGCGAACCAGCAGGGAAAACGAGGCGAGCATCGTGCGCAGGGCCACGTCGTCCACGTATACGACGAAGTGCGCTACGAAAAGGAACGCCACATAGAGGGCGACCATGGCCGCGGAGACCCGCCCCTTCCCCAACAGCACGCCGAAGAGGCCGGCGAGGCCCATGAGCAGGGCCTCGTAGGACAGGTTCGGGGCGAGTGCCACCGCGACGGCCATGGCTGCCATGGCCGCGAGTTTCGTACGGGGGTCGAGGCGCATGCCCCTTCTCGGCACCGTACCGCCTGTTGATGGGATATCTTCCTGCAAGGATGGCATACGCGGATCTACGCCGTCATCCCAGCCTTTTCGAACTGCCTGTGCAGAAGGCGCATGCCCAGAAGCCCGCTGACGACGGCGCAGGCCACCGTGGCGAGGACCATCACGGGGAGCATCCAATCGGTGGCGGTGGACATCATCGTGTCCATGTACGTCTGCTCCGTACCCTTACCCATGAGATACGACGCATAGCCATTCGGGTCGATCCAGAGCATGAGATAGGATCCCATGGGAGAGAGGGAGTATACGACGAATGCGATGAAGTTCGAGGCCTTGCTCCGGAAGGCACCCGCACCCGCGATGAGGTCGGCTACGACGCCCAGGATGATGCAGGCGAGCGTCCAACCCCAGTACATACCGGTCGCGAACAGGATGAGCCCTTCGACGATACCGAGGATGACAAGCGGCCCGTGTTTGGGCACCTTGGCGATGAGAAGCAGGTAGACCGGCCCGGTGAGCAGCGCCGCCGCAGCCGGCATCCAGAACGTGAGCACCGGGTTGGGAGCGAAGAATATGCCTCCCACCATCATGAACACGAAATAGAGCGCCGTGAAGATGCCGGTTGTCACGAGGTCGCGGGCAGTGAGCCCTTTTTGTTCCTGCTGTTCCATATTCGTCCTTTCAAACTAAGTTAACCTCTGCTATCTTTATGCCATCAGTATAGGTATAGGCATAAATATCATGCTTTTTTATGAGCAATATCTGTCTTATCAGCATCGATTAACGTCTAATTGTCTTATGATGAAAGGACGGAACTGTGAAAGAGTCTTTCCAAGAGTCCGCCCTCTCGGGCGCCGGGTTTGAGAGAATACCCCCTCCTGAGGGCTTTGGCCCGCTCTGGCACTCATACCACTCCGCAAGCGACCTCTGCACAGGATGGTTCCACTTCCTCTCCCCCGAGCAGGCCCTCTGGAGCATCAGCATCCACGACTTCACCATGCGGGGCGACTTCGTCATGGATACAGACCCGCCCGACTACCTAACCGTGACCTGGTTCAAATCCATAGCCGGTGAGGAGTTCAGCCCGTATCGCAAACTCAAGCCTGACAGCATCTGGGGGCAGAGCATCGGTGGGGGGCCTTGGCGGGGTGTGGCACACGGCGGCATACCCGTACAGAGTGTCTCCATCGAGATATCCCACGCTTTTTCGGAGAAATTCCTCGAGCAGGAATACGGCGGTGAGTTCCACAACGTGGAACAGGCTTTTATCTCATTGGGACGAGACCGCGAGTTTCCCGAGATGAAGGGTCTCCTCCGTCGGCTTTGGCCCCAGCCGGGCGATCCTCCCCACAGCGAGCTGTACTACGAGGGCAAGGTCCTCGAGGCGATGGGGCTCATCGTGGAGCATTCACGTACCGACCGGCCGGGGAAAGGCAGGGCGCCGAGCTTGGCAGACCGTGAGCGCATACACGACATCATCTGTTACATCGACGACCACTGCTCTTCCGAACTGCGTATCTCTGACTTGGCGGCCATCGCCTGCATGAGTCCCACGAAGTTCAAGGAGACGTTCCGGAAGGTAAACGGAAAGACCCTCACCCAATATGTGCAGGGACGGCGCATGAGTCAGGCGGAATTGCTGCTGCGCCAAGGCGACCTGACGATCGAGCAGGTCGCGCGTTCGGTCGGCTATACCTGTGCAAGCCGTTTCTCGGAGTTGTTCAGGCGCGAGGTGGGCATGCTGCCCAGCGAGTTCCGCAAGACCCTCGGACTCTGATTCCTCATTCACCCTCTGCCGCCGCAGCCTCAGCGTCCTGTTCGTCGAGGGTATGCTGGCCGTAGCGATGGAACACCGCGACCGCTTCATCGATTTGCGGCTTCGTCATGAGGGCCATTTCTCTTTCCGTTGAAAGCGTTACGGCGACGGTCTTGGCAGCCTCCTCGAGGTGGATGCATGAATACATGGCCTGGCGGAGGTCGCACCCGACGGCGATGACACCGTGGTGCTTGAGGACCACCGCCAACCTGTCGCCGATGTGCTCCACCGCGTGCACGCCCATGGAGAGGCTGCCCGGGTCCCCATAGGGGGCCACCCTGACGGGCCCCTCGGCGGCGTTCGCGAGGGTCGACAGGTTGCAGGGAATCTCATCCATGACCAGGCCGAGGCCGGTCGCATACGGCTGATGGGTATGGATGACCGCATTCACCTTCGGCATGTTCTTGAAGATGTAGAGAAGGGCCTCGGTGTCGACCGATGCCTTTCGCGTCCCCTCGACGATGCGTCCCTCAAGGTCGACGACGAGCATGTCCTCAGGGACCATCTCGTCATACACCATCCCCGAGGGGGTGACGACGACTTCCCCCGAGGGCATGCGGGCGCTCACGTTGCCGCCGGACAGGCGATGAGGCGAGATCACGTAGTCGGCGGTCTCGCGCCTGAACCCGTCGGTGTACTTGTTGTTGCCCATGCCTTGCCTCGCTTTCTCGGTTATCTGAGCATATACGATTCCTGGGTTTTGAATCTGGGATGCCCGTGTCCGAAAAAACGATACAGGTCAAAGCTCGTCACCTACGACAGCCGCCAATATGTCCTCGGCACGGACGGGGCGCTCATCACCGGCACCATCGAGCTTCACGCCGACGAGACCGGCGCGGTGCACTACACGCCCAGGGGCGAGTGAGGCGCCACATATCCAAGGCGCCATGCCATACAAACGCATACATACACCCCCTCCGCTCCGGCGGAGAGGGGATATTTTTATGTCGATTTTTGCCGCTCACCGACGGTCCGGTACCGCCCACGGTGTGTGGGAAGGAGGCACGGGAGACGGCAAAGAAGATCGAGCGTATAGAGGCGGAGCGACGCGAAGCCGACGTCTAGCCCTATGCTCGGCTATAAGGCGAGGCTCATGTCGTCCACACAAAAGCGCTGGTAGTCGGCTTGCTGTAATCGATTTTAAGCGCCTAAAATACACCAAATGGAGTGTTACAGCTGGCAGATTCTTGATAAAGACATTTTGTCCCTTTTCTGTCCCCTACCCTGTCCCGAGAAAATGAAACACGCTGCTCAGGCAATACGTACAGATTGTAACGTCTGAGACTATCAAAACTTTTCATAACCTATAAAATCGCAGGTAGAATATGGTAAAAATAACAAGAAAACTGGCGGAGGAGGAGGGATTCGAACCCTCGTACCCCAAAAAGGGGTAAACGGTTTTCGAGACCGCCGCATTCGACCACTCTGCCACCCCTCCAAGGGTGAAACGGCGCCCGTAGGCGCCGTGAAAGCTCTGGCGGAGAGTCAGGGATTTGAACCCTGGAGACGCTTTAGGCGCCTACACGATTTCCAATCGTGCTCCTTCGGCCACTCGGACAACTCTCCATATAAAGTGCATTGGTCAGTATAACTGAATTCTCCGTAAAACGCACGGTGATTTTTACTTCCATGTAAAGTAGCGAGAAAACATAGGTATAGTATGAGTCTGTTCTGATATTACTCGCACATATGTGAAAAACACTTTGTGCACAAATATCAGGGTCGTACGTATTGCTCGTGGACTATTTGCGGAGGTTACCATGCCACCATTCTTCTCGCCATACGGAATGGATTATATCTCCGTAGCCGTTCCTTCCTGGCTTGACCTTGCAACGGTCATCGTCGGCGCGCTTGCGGGCATCATCGTAGCCAGAGAGCGGCACCTGGATTTAGTGGGCTTCGTTGGATTGGGTCTTCTCGGCGGTCTTGGAGGCGGGCTCATCCGCGACGTCATGATGCAGCATGGCGGCGTTTATATGCTTGACAGCCCATACGCAATACCTGCCGCAGTTCTTACCGCTCTCATCATCTTTTTATTCCCCCGGCCCCTTGACGTGTTTCCGCGGGCACTCGAATGGGTTGACATTATCTCCGTGGCCCTGTTTGCGGTGGTTGGTACGGATAAGGCGCTCATCTACCACCTCCTGCCCATGTCTGTCATCTTGATGGGCTCCGTAACCGGTGTGGGTGGCGGTATGCTCCGAGATGTCTTCTTGGGCGATATTCCGCGCATCTTCCAGAGAAGCAATCTGTACGCATTTTGCGCAGTCGCAGGTTCCGCATCGTATTGGGCAAGCGTAACGTGTGCGCACATATCAAAGCCGTGGGCGGCTATTATTTGCGTCGTTGTGACCGTTGGCCTAAGGCGCTGGTCGCTTCATTATGGGGTGCTTTCACCCGCAGATGTTGACCTTACGCCACACGTCATGAAACGAATTCGCAAATTCCAAAAACCAGGTTCAAAACTCACGCGAGAAGAGCAAGCCGATGGCGTCACAAGCCAGACACACGACACGCACCGCAAATAAGTGCGGCCAAAATATGCCCATATAGGTGGCGAGAAGAGAAGGTTCTTCTCGCGCTATTTCTTTACTCTACCGTTGCGAACCGCCCATTTACGACGCTCGGTTTCAGACAGAATACGCTTACGCATACGAATGCTTTCCGGTGTGATTTCAACCAGCTCATCGTCCATGATGTATTCCAGCGCTTCTTCGAGCGTAAAGGTTCTCGGCGGCGTTAATTGCACCGAAATATCGGCCGTTGACGAGCGCTGATTGCCCAAATTTTTGGTACGAGCAATGTTTACCACCATGTCGCCGGGCTTTGATCTCTCACCAACAAGCATGCCTTCATAGCACTCGGTTCCCGGCCCCACAAAGAGCTGTCCACGCTCCTGCAGGGTGCCAAGCGCATACGCCACGGCCTTCTCGGTAGACATGGAAATCATGGCTCCGTTTTGCCTGCCGCCAATATCGCCGGCAAACGGACCATATTCGAGGAAGGTGTGATAGAAAACCGCCTCTCCGTGCGTCACGTTCAAAACGCGCGTCTTGAGTCCCATGATGCCGCGGGTTGGAATCTTAAATTCAAGATGTGTCTGCGTGGAGCCCGTGTCCATGCTCACCATGGTGCCGCCAGCGTTACCAAACACCTCGATAACCTTGCCGGAATACTCTCCCGGGCACTCAACAACGGCCTGCTCTATAGGCTCAACTTTGTGTCCCTGCGCGTCTTTCTTAAAGAGAACTCGGGGGCGACCCACCTGGAACTCAAAGCCCTCACGCCTCATAGTTTCCATGAGAACAGAGAGATGCAGAATGCCGCGTCCGGAAACTTCAATTCCCGTTTTATCGGGAAGCTCCTCAATGTGCATGGTAACGTTATTTTCGGCCTCGCTCATCAGACGCTCTTTAAGCTGACGACCGCCAACGATATCACCCTCGCGTCCTACCAAAGGCGAGCTTGATGGCTCAAAGATGATCGAAAGCGTGGGTGGGTCAATTTCTATCGGTTCAAGTTCAACGGGATCTTCCGGATCGGTATAAACATCGCCAATATCGGTGGAATCAATGCCTACCACGGCTCCGATGTCTCCGGCCGCAACCTCAGAGGTTTCCTTCCTGCCCAGATAGTCAAAGGTAAAGAGCTGCTTGACCTGGCCCATTGCACGTGAGCCGTCATTTTTTACCACCAGGATCTTATCGCCGGTGTGGATCGTACCGGAATATACGCGGCCGATGCCAATTCTGCCCACATAATCTGAATGGTCAATCGTGACGCACTGCATTGCCAGCGGCCCTTCAATATTGACCTCCGGTGCCGGCAGTCCCTCAACGATCATGTCGAGAAGAGGCAACATGTCCTTATTGTCATCGTCGGGCGCAAGGCGCGCATAACCGTTCACTGCAGACGCAAAGACCACGTGCTCCATGGTAAATTCAAGCTGCTCATCGGAGGCACCCAAGTCCATCATCAAATCAAGGGCATCATTTACAACCTCTTCCGGGCGAGCTCCGTCGCGGTCAATCTTGTTGACCACCATCATGATGGCAAGGCCCGCATCGATGGCGTGTCGAAGCACAAATCGCGTTTGTGGCATAGGACCTTCAGCGGCATCAACAAGCAAAAGAGCACCATCTGCCATCTTGAGCACCCGCTCAACCTCGCCGCCAAAATCAGCGTGACCCGGCGTATCAATGACGTTGATCTTGGTTTTCTTATATTCAATGGAAATGTTTTTTGCCAGAATGGTAATTCCGCGTTCACGCTCCTGATCGTTGGAGTCCAAAACACGTTCTTGAACCTGCTGGTTTTCACGGAAGGCGTCTGTTGCCTTCAACATCTGGTCAACCAGTGTTGTCTTACCGTGGTCAACGTGGGCAATGATGGCAATGTTTCTGATGTTCTCTTGACGCATAAACTTCATTTCTCCCTGTCTGCGCATGTGGCGAGAAACATCCACGCGCAGCTCTTTAAACGGTTAGCTCTGGTACTTTAGTCCAAAATCACCGATAAATACAGAGTTTATTTTCGATAGAGCGCATTTTACATGGAATCGTCGCGTGGTGCGTACAAAACTCCCAAAGAGATCTCTTATAGAAGTGGCTCAAGCTCTCCTGCAGGAGCGGGCTCGGTCCATCTAAACCCTTCTCCTTCTCCCCTACCATCTACCAGCGAATATGCCGAGAAACTCCGGTAGTTCTTCTCGCCAAACTCAAGAATGAGAGCGTCTTGATAGGCACCTTCAGCATCCGCTATGGCACCTTCATACACAAGAGCATACCGAAGGGGATTGCCAAGTCCCTGCCCGGCGTCTCCCCCCTCTTTTGCAAGCGCGACAATGCGCTGGTGCGCTCCGTCTAAAAGGGCTTCCGGGCCATCATCAGCAAATTCGTAGCTTGCTACGTTTCTCGCCTCGTCTTCAACGACTAAGCGCACATTCAGCTCGCCTCCATCGGCGAGAATATCAAACGCATCTCCCATGAGCTCAGACGACAACTCGTCAAGCTCAGGGGAAATGCCGCCGCGGCGATCCTCCGATTTTTGTGACGACCTCGACACAGACACTCCTTACCGATATCTACAAAACGTGTACTTCATCTTTGGTAAAGTCGACAAACGCATGGTCACCTACATTGTAAATCTTGTGGGTGCGTGGATTGAAATCCGTAATCTTAATGAGCGTATCTCCAACCATGACCTGATAGTTTTGATAATGTCCCATAAAACGAGACAGCACCACTTCACAAGAAAGAACGCCCGTATCAGCGAGACGCGCGGACTCAGGGCGCAAAACAATGCAGCACGCACTGCCTTTCTCGACATGCGAGCATCCGCATACTTCAAAATCTTGACCCTCAAAACTGCAAAGCGCCGTATCGGCGTCAATCTTGTCTGTAACCGTTGCATGCAAGAAGTTTGACTCTCCAATAAAGTCTGCGACAAATTCATCTGCGGGATGATAATACACCGTCTGCGGATCACCAATTTGGTCCACTACACCCTTTTTCATAATGATGATATTGTCGGAAAGTGCCATCGCTTCTGACTGGTCATGCGTAACATAAATGGCGGTAATGCCTGCTTCTTGCTGGATGCGACGGATCTCATTACGCATGTCAACGCGCAGTTTTGCGTCCAAGTTTGAAAGAGGCTCGTCAAAAAGAAGAACGCTCGGCTCAATGACCAAAGCACGCGCCAAAGCAACACGCTGCTGCTGTCCTCCTGAGAGCTGGTTGGTCATACGCTCTTCCATACCCTCAAGTCCAACAAGCGAAAGGATATGAAGGACCTTCTCGCGAATTGTTGCTTTATCCATTTTGCGCAGCTTAAGGCCGTATGCAACGTTGTCAAAGATATTGTAGTGCGGCAGCAACGCATAACTTTGGAACACCATAGCCGTATCGCGCTTGTTTGGCGTGAGCTCGTCGATTTGCTCGTCGCCAAGAAAAATCTTTCCCTCGTCAGGACTCTCAAAACCAGCAATCATACGCAAAATGGTAGTCTTGCCGCAGCCGGAAGGGCCAAGCAGCGTTACAAACTCACCGGGAGCAATACTGATGTTGGCATCTTGAACCGCGTAGAAATCCTTGCCGGTCTTTTGATCCTGGTAAATCTTAGAAAGATGCTCAAGGCGTACGCCCTTTTTCTCTATAGCCATGTGCTACTCCTCCTTGAGTGCCCGACTGGTGCCAAAGTGTTTGATAGCCCAGTTCATGAGCAAGACCGAGCCGTATGTAATAACAATCAAAATTGTTGCAAAAGCGCAGGCCATACCATAAGAACCCTTGCCTGCAAACTCATTGATCTGCACCGTAATAAGCAAAAACTGCGGTGTGACCAAAAGAATAACTGCGGAAATTGCGGTAATGGAGCGCACAAACGCTGTTACCAAACCGGACAAGAACGAATCTTTAATCAGCGGCAATGTAACCGTCATGAACACCCTAAAGCTGTCAGCACCCATATCGTAGGCGGATTCCTCAATAGACTTGTCAATCTGGCGAAGCGCCGAGATGCCCGAGCGGGTTCCGGTGGGAAGCGAGCGCACCACGAATACAATAATCAAAATGATTCCCGTACCATACAAACCTTGCAAAACCCCGGTATGCATAATGCCGCTCGAAAAGCCGCGGATATAGCCAACGCCCAAAACCGTACCGGGAACCGCCATGGCAAGCATGGAAACGGCCTCGATAAACCCGCGGAAGCGGAAACGACGTTTTACCACCAGATACGAGATAATCATTGAGAGCAAGGCGGTAATGGGAGCCGCAATGAGCGACAGCATAAACGAATCCCTAAACGCTTGCAGGCCATGATATTTAGTGAATACCTGCGTGAACCATTTGGTTGTCAATTCGTAGTTTGAGCCCCAAGAGCGAACAAAAGAACCGTACGGGACACAGAGGTACATGGCGACAACAAAAAGAGCCACTGCGGCACACAGAATGGAAAGTGGAATGCGCACGGAATTGTCGGTAATGAGCATCCTTGCACGTGTTGCCTTACCTGAAAGGGTTGACGTGCTCTTTGCCTCGAGTACAAACTTTTGAACCACAAACATGAGCAACGTAATGGAAAGCAGGATAACGGCCATTGCGGCGGCGCCCTGCTTGTCATATGCTCCGGTAATCTGCAAATAGATTGTTGTTGCCAAGGTGTCGTACGAACCACCGATAATCATGGGGTTGGCAAAGTCGGCAATGGATTCGATAAACGAAACAAGAAAGGCGTTGCCTAAACCCGGCAAAATAAGGGGCAGCGTAACGCTGGTAAACACCTTCCAGCGACTTGCTCCCATATCGCGCGCAGCCTCTTCCAAAGACGGATCAATGTTTTTGAGCAAACCTTTGAGCATCATGTAGCACACGGGGAAAAAAGTCATGGTTTGAACGATAAAAATACCCCAAAACCCGTAGATGTTATTGTCGTAGATCCCCAAGAGCCCGCGTGTAATAAGACCCTTTTTACCAAACATCATAATCATGGAAAGCGACAGTACAAAAGGCGGAGAAACAACGGGCAGCATGGAAACCACACGGAAAAGCCCTGTCATAAATCGCGTACGAAGCTTGACGTACACCTCTACATAGGCAAACAGCAAACCCGCAAGCGCTGACAAAATGCCAACGGCAAATCCAACTTTCAGTGTATTGGTAATGGCGCGCGTGAACGTGGGCATGGCCAAGATGCGCGTGAACACATCAAGCGTAATTCCTTGGTCTGAAACCACGGAGTCAACCATAAGGATGGCAAGAGGATACAGAATAAAAAGGGTAAGGAAGGCGACAAGAACAACAATGGTCGACACCAAGATTGGATCGCCTAGGAGCTTTTTTCGCTCAAGCCGAGCGCTTTGGGTTTTTGCCATACTGGTCCTCACTCTGAAACACCCAACCTATGCATAAGCCTGTATGTGGAACTGGGTAGGCAGATCCCCCGCCTACCCAGTACAGTCCGTCTTTCGAGACAAGAAAATGGTCTGTTTGTTTGCGCAGACTCTATTCCGTCTTAAAGCGGTTGTCTCCGCCGCCTAAGGCTTCCATAACGTCCTTAACGTACTGCTCGGTGTTCTTCTTGGCATTCTCAAAGTCATAATCCATTACGTTATTAGGATCAAGTCCGTATTGCGTGGCTATCTCTGGCTGCTTTGCGTTATCAATTACCAGGAACTGATACGAGCCGTTTTCCTGTGCGAGATTGACGCATGCCGGCGAAAGAGCATATTCAACCCAAAGTTTTGCTGCATTGGCGTGTGCGGCTCCCTTGAAGATTGCCGTAGCACCAACCTCATACGATGCACCTGAGCTCGGAATTTGAAGGCCGATGTTATCGTGCTCCTGATCAACAATCTGATAGATGCCGTCATGAAGCATGCCGAGTCCAATAGTGCATTCTCCGGTACCGATTGCCTTGGACGGTCCAGAGCCGCTCTTGGTGTACTGGGCGATGTTCTTGTCGAGATCAACAAGGTATTGAACACCCTGGTCATGACCATACTTTTGAATGACCGTATTGATGATCAACTTTGCGGTGCCGGCGGTATTGTAGTTGGAAGACCAAATAAGACCCTTGTACTTGGAGTCGGTAAGGTCTTTGTAGTCCTGAGGAGGATCAATCTTGAGGCGCTCAAGCTCGTTCTTGTCGTACATGATTCCCAAGATACCCTTGTAAATGCCGTACCAGTCATTATTTGTGCTCTTGAACTTATCTGAGATAAGATGCGAGGCATTCTTTGGCTCGTACTGCTCAAGCAAGCCCTTTGAAGACGTTACGTTGTAAGGATCGGTTGTGCCGCCAAACCATACATCGGCAGACGGGTGTCCGTTTTCTTCCTCAATCTTTGCAGCAACCTCACCGGTAGACAGGCGCTGTGCTTGTACGTCAATGCCGTACAACTTCTTGAAGTTGTTGCACACCGCATTTAAGTACTCCTCTTCGCAGGAGCCATATACTACCAGTTTGCCTTCTTCTTTTGCGGCTTTTACCAGCTCTTCTGAAGCTCCAACAGTCTCAACAGAGTTGGTATCGGCAGCGTCTTTTTTACCGTCATTGTCTGAGTCAGCCTTTTTCTCCGAGTTGTTGCAGGCTGTAAGACCCAATCCCGCTACAACTGTACTAACACCAAGAAAGCCGCGACGAGTAAGGTTCATCATAAAAACTCTTTTCTCCTTTTGTGGATATCCACAGCTTCAATGAAAAGAACGTGCTCTTGCATAAATCCTACTCAAATTTCGCAAAATCTTCTCGACTATTCGATAAGTGGACGATATTAACGGTTACCGGTATGTTCTTTGTGTATTGCGAGCATTGCTTGCTTGCGTAAAGCTGTGTTATCCTGCGCTGTACTTTTTGCTAAAGAGGAAAACCAAAAGAGTGTGAAATTAACATTCGAAAAACGATCCATTTGAGAGGTTTACGGGTGGTTTTTCCCGAAAAAACGATGTTTAGTGGTGGTTTTTCCGGAATTTGAGCGTTTAGTGGTGAATTGATTCACCACTAAACATCCAATTTGGTACCAATTGCCTACGCCACGAGAAAACCACCACGAAAGCAAAACGGCTGCCTGCGGATTTGCAGACAGCCGTTGATACGCAATTTCAACGATCATGGCAAGTAAAGCGAGAAGGCCTTACGAGCATGATCATACCTAACTAGTGCTGCTAAAAATGCACCAAGTTAGGCACGATTAACCATACTTGCAGCAAGTATGGTTCATATATACCAAACTTGCAGTAAGTATGGCAGTCCAAGCCATACTTGGCGTATTTCCAGCAGCACCGTTCCGGCAGTACCAACTTGACGTCATTCCGGCAGCACTAAGATAACTAAAGAGCTTCAGATATCTCCCACAAAACAAAAAAGGCCAGAAACACCTGTCTCTGGCCTTGAACATTTGGTGGAGAATAGGGGGATCGAACCCCTGACCTCAGGCTTGCAAAGCCCGCGCTCTCCCAGCTGAGCTAATTCCCCTTATGAGACACTCAGATTAAAATCTGAGCACCCGTAATAATCACCCCAGCGGCGACTCGGCTATCGCTGGGGTGACTATTGTCACAGGAATGGTGGGCCTGACAAGGTTTGAACTTGTGACCTCCCGGTTATCAGCCGGACGCTCTGACCAACTGAGCTACAGGCCCAACGCAGGAAGCAATGATACAACGCAGTTTTCCTACGGTCAACACTTTTCTCGATTTGTTTTAAGAATACCTAATAATGGGTACAATTATCGCGCAAAAGCAGAGGGATACGCTTTTAAAAATTCTCTTGCTAAGCACATATAAAGTAAGGCGTTTATCTGGGTGGTTACAGTGTCATTACGAAAGATGGATATCAAGTCAGTTGTCGTTGGTGGCGGTCCTATCGCCTCGATTATCATACTTGAGCCTAAAGATACTCTTCATAATTCTTCGATTAAACTCCCTATCCGTATTGGCCATATTGAAGCCATGTCAATCAGTCTTGGAGTTGACCAAACACCGCAAGGCCGTCCCCTTACCCACGATCTTATGCGCTCTATCCTTGATGCGCTTAAGGCAGACCTTAAAAGCGTGCGTATCATTGGTGTCACCGGAACAACATTTTTTGCGCAGTTGGAAATCATTTCCTCTGAAGGAGAGCATCACTACATTGATGCCAGACCCTCTGATGCCGTTGCTCTCGCGGTACGCACGGGCTCTCCGATTTATGCTGATGAGGTGGTCCTTGAAACGGCCGCAGCACCTGATTTTGCCGATGTCGAGAAGGACGTTAAAAAGCAGGAACTGGCTGAGTTCCACGATTTTGTCGAAAGCCTTAATCCCGAGGATTTCTCATAAATCTTTACAGGACAGAAACCTTTAAGAAAAGACGCCCAAGCAACTGCTTGGGCGTCTTTGTGTACATTGCTTAGTAGACAGCTATCTGCTATTCATCATCCTCGTCAATCAAGGACTCATCGAGCTCTTCCTCATCACCAAGATCAACAACTTCGGTTTCGTCGGCGTCTCTTGCTCCTGCTGCTGCCAAATCAAGCATTCCCTGGTTTTCTGCATGCTTTGGAGCCTTCTTCTTATGGACGATCATGCGGGCAATGGCGGAAACATGGTCATCAGCACCGATATTCATGACTTTGACGCCCTGTGTTGAACGGCCCAACTTGGAAATGTCCACGGCCTTAACGCGGATAACAACGCCTTCCTCAGACATAATCATGATTTCATGCTGCGGTCCGACCACACGACACGCAACCAACTTGCCTTTTTTGGCCGTCATGGTAATGGTAAAGACGCCTTGTCCGCCACGCTTGTGCTCCGGATACTCGGACACTGCCGTACGCTTTCCGTAGCCCTTCTCGGTAATAACAAAGAGGTCACCGTTGCCGTTTGTAATCTCCATACCAAGCATGGCTGCTTCACCCTTGAGCATAATGCCGCGCACCCCTGAAGTGCCGCGACCCATGGCGCGAGCCTGTGACTCGTCGAAGAGAATCGCTTTGCCATCAGAGGAGCAGAGGATTACCTTGTCGCCCGGATGAACACGACGGACATTAACCAGCTCATCGCCCTGCTTGAGGTTAATGGCAATGATTCCGTCTTTACGTGTACGATCGTATTCGGACATAGCGGTCTTTTTGACCATGCCTTGTTTGGTGGCAAACATCAGATAATTCTCGGCAGGGAAATCACGAGTTGTAATGACAGCCGCGATCTTCTCTCCTTCCGAGAGGGACAAAACGTTTACAATCGCATTTCCTTTGGTAGTACGATTTCCCACGGGGAGCTCGTGTACCTTTACTCGGTAGACCTTGCCAAAGTTCGTAAAGAACAGCACGTAATCGTGTGTTGACGCAACAAAGAGCTCCTCAACAAAATCGTTCTCTTTAAGAGAAACACCTTGGACTCCCTTACCACCGCGCTTCTGAGACCGGTAAATCTCAACGGGGACGCGCTTTACATACCCGGCATGTGTAACGGTAACGACCATATCTTCTTCAGCGATAAGGTCCTCGACGTCCAAATTTTGAACATCCTGGTCGGAAATCTGAGTACGGCGCTTATTTGAGAAGCGGTTGGAAATATCACGGAGTTCATCTGCAATAACTGCCAGAATCTTGTTTTCGTGGGCGAGAAGATCCTCGTAATATGCAATGTCTTCACGAAGCTGGGAAATCTCATCAACAAGATCTTGACGTGCAAGACCGGTAAGACGGCGCAGGCGCATCTGCAAAATTGCCTCACCTTGAATGTCGTCGAGGTCAAAGCGCTCATGCATGCGCCGCTTTGCTTCAGCATCATCTTGTGAGCTGCGAATAATATGGACAATCTCGTCGATATTATCGACAGCCGTCAGCAAGCCTTCCAAGATATGAACGCGCTTGAGTGCCTTATCCAAGTCAAACTCGGTACGACGACGCACCACATCAATTTGATGGTCAATATAGCAGCGCAAGATCTCCCGCAGGGAAAGCGTGCGAGGCACACCGTCAACCAATGCTAGGTCAATAATGCCAAAATTGGATTGAAGCTGTGTGCGCTTATAGAGGTTGTTAAGAACTACCTGAGGAACTTCTCCACGTTTAAGGTCGATAACAATGCGCATTCCCTTGCGGTTTGACTCGTCGCGCATGTCGGAGATTCCCCCTATTTTTTTCTCGTTAACCGCTTGCGCGATCTTTTCTTGCAAAAGACCCTTGTTAACCTGATACGGAATCTCTGTCACAACAAGGCGTTGACGGCCGTTTTTAGTGGATTCAACGTGCACTTTAGCACGAACCGTAATGGAGCCGCGTCCGGTTTCGTATGCGTCTTTGATACCTTGCGTTCCCATGATGATGCCGCCCGTTGGGAAGTCAGGCCCCGGAAGCACTTCCATGAGCTCTTCCGTGGTGACATCGGGGTTGTCAATCATCATGCATACGGCTTCGGTAACCTCGCCCAAATTGTGCGGCGGGATGTTTGTTGCCATACCAACGGCAATACCCGAAGAACCGTTTACCAAGAGGTTTGGAAAACGGGCAGGGAGTACGGCAGGCTCCGTCAGGGCCTCATCGTAGTTTGGCTGCATATCAACGGTATTTTTATTGAGGTCGGCAAGCATCTCCATGGCGGAGCGAGTCAGACGAGCCTCGGTATAACGCATGGCCGCTGGCGGATCGCCATCAATGGAGCCAAAGTTACCGTGACCATCAATGAGTGGCAGACGCATCGAGAAGTCCTGCGACATACGTACCATGGAATCATAAATGGCAGAGTCTCCATGTGGGTGATACTTACCCATAACTTCACCGACGGCCCATGCGGACTTTTTATGTGGTTTATTGGGAGTAATGCCGGCTTCGTTCATAGCATAGAGAATGCGACGGTGCACTGGTTTAAGTCCGTCACGCACATCCGGAAGTGCACGGGCAACGATGACGGACATGGAATACTCCAAGAACGACGTGCGCATTTCGTCGGCCATGTCAGTTGGCTTAAGCGTGCCGCCATGAATGTCGGAAAGATCAAGACGCGTTCCCGCCTCATCTGTAATGGTATGAGACACGGTGGCTCCGGCAAGGCTTACACCGGTCTCGGCATCAAACTCATCCTCATTGGACTCGTCAAGCTCTCCGTCATTCTCGTCATATTCGTCTTCGCGCTCGTCTTGATTATCAAAATCACGATCTTCGATATCGTTTGACATATCGTTGTCGTGTGTATGTGTATCGTCTGCCACTATCTACCCTTTCACTGGTTGCAAAAACAACTTCTCTCAGCGCTCGCGAGAAGATCTAAATATCGAGGAATCGGACGTCTTTTGCATGGGTCTGAATGAAGTCCTTGCGCTTTTCAACCTGATTTCCCATAAGATCGGCAACCGCTCTGTCAGCAGCCATTGCATCATCAATAGTTACTTTCAAAAGGATGCGGTTCTTCGGTTCCATAGTGGTTGACCACAACTGCTCAGGATCCATCTCGCCAAGACCCTTGTAGCGCTGAACCGTATACTTTGAGCTGTCTTCAAACTGTTTGGCTTCAACGGCAAGCTCTTCATCGGTATAAATGTATTTGCCGTGCTTTTTACCCTTGGCTTTGATTTGATAAAGCGGTGGTTGTGCGACGTAGATATAGCCGGCGTCAATCATAGGCTTCATATACCGGTAGAAGAAGGTGAGAAGCAAAATACGGATGTGAGAGCCGTCAACATCAGCATCTGTCATGATAACAATCTTATGGTAGCGTGCCTTTTCAAGATTAAATTCTTCTCCCACGCCGGTGCCAATTGCGGTAATAAGTGAAGTAATGGTATCTGAAGAAAGAGCGCGGTGAGCTTGTACACGCTCAACGTTGAGAATCTTTCCGCGCAGCGGTAATACCGCCTGGATGGAACGGTCTCGTGCCATCTTAGCCGAACCGCCTGCGGAGTCTCCCTCGACAATGAAAAGCTCGGTCATTTCGGGATCTTTTACCGAGCAATCCGCCAACTTTCCCGGAAGAGATGCCGATTCGAGAAGCCCTTTGCGCCGTGTCGCTTCACGCGCTTTACGAGCGGCAAGACGACCCTTTGCTGCCTGAGTGGCTTTTTTGAGAATCTCTTTTGCCTGGTTGGGGTGTTCCTCAAGATACTCCGCAAGACCCGAAGATACGATCTTGTTGGTCAGAGTACGCATATACGAGCTGCCAAGCTTTGCTTTTGTTTGGCCTTCAAACTGAGGATCGGGAAGTTTAACCGAAATGACTGCGGTAAGTCCCTCACGGATATCATCACCGGTGAGTTTGGGATCTTTCTCCTTGAGAATTCCTTGACGAGCACCGTAATCATTAACTGCTTTCGTTAATGCAGTACGGAATCCTTCAAGGTGCATACCACCCTCTTCGGTATAGATGTCATTTGCAAAGGAAAGCGTCCGATCATTAAACTCGGTGTTCCATTGCATGGCAACTTCTACCTCACCCATTTGCGATGCAGGAGCATCAGGCTCAGAAGAACCCTCGATATAGATTGGCTTAGAAAGCCCTGTAAGGACGGTCTTCTCGTCATTCAAATACTTAACAAAGTCAATAATACCGCCTGCATATTGGTACTCAACCACACGCGGAATGAGTTCGCGCTCATCCGTTAAGACGATCTTTAGGTTTTTGTTCAAAAATGCGGTTTCCTGAAGACGATCACGCAGTGTATCAAAATTATACGTTGTGGTTTCAAAAATAGTATCATCGGGCCAGAAGGTAATGGTGGTTCCGGTTGACTTGGTCTTACCAATCTCTTTCATTTTTTGAGTGGTTTTACCGCGCTTAAACTCCATTTGATAGATCTTACCGTCACGTTTTACCTCGGCAATCATGCGCTTTGAAAGGGCATTAACAACCGAGACACCTACACCATGAAGACCGCCTGAGACTTTATACGCACTGTTATCAAACTTTCCTCCTGCGTGCAGGATGGTAAGAACAACCTCAAGCGTCGGTATCTTCTTTTTTGGGTGTATATCAACAGGAATACCGCGACCGTTGTCCTCAACGGAAACGGAGTTATCTGCATGTACCGTTACCTTAATTTTGGTACAAAATCCTGCAAGGGCTTCATCCACTGAGTTGTCAACAATCTCCCATACAAGATGATGTAAACCAGCAGAAGAAGTGGTACCAATATACATACCGGGGCGTTTACGAACCGGTTCCAGTCCTTCAAGAACAGTAATGTCATCACTGCTGTAGTTTGACTTCTTTTCTTTTGCCACCCGCTGTCCTCTCTTTTGACTCAGGTAAATAACCTATTTATTCTACTTCACTTTTTATAAATTACCCTTGGCCATGTGAAAATTTACCATCTCATCATTAAAATTACGTCTCATTACGCATCCTGAACGTATTTGTGGGGTGGTTTTACCTTTTCTCGACTATTCACACTTCCTACGAAGAAAAGAAGCAAGGACGGCCTTATATCCTTCCTCACGATATGACTCGGGAAGCATTTTTACAATATTTTCAATTGCTTCTCTTTGGTCTTGGGTCAGTTCGCTTTCCGGAGCAGTATAGTATTTTTTCTCCGGCTCGGCCACAAGATGAACATCAGCTGTTATTTGCTTCTTTTTATACTTCGAAAGTTTGAATTCAAGACATGAAAACTCATGACCAACAGTAGCAAACCTTTGTAGATATACCTCTCGACGAGCCATACAATCGATACGCAGTGAATTTGAATCAACATACACAATTAGTTTCGGCGGCTGGTTGTATTTTGCCGGTACAACAAATACGCCTGTTGTATGCTCTTTCTCAGCGATCCCTGTCACACGGTACCACGCGAGAAGGGCTGCGTGGTTAGTGCTTGAGGTATCCGTAACACGAGTCTTTTCAAAATAAGAAGTTAAAAGAGAAGAAAGGTTCTTCTCGCCACCTCTTTTTTGCTCTTGCTCTTCATTTTGAAAACCATCTTTTTTAAAAGACATATGGTGTGTATTCATTCAAAACTCACCACTTTTGCAACATCGACCATATCCGGAGAAAAATATCCTAGATTAGTTGTGGTAA
Organism: Atopobiaceae bacterium; assembly: GCA_024691995.1. Classification (GTDB taxonomy): domain Bacteria; phylum Actinomycetota; class Coriobacteriia; order Coriobacteriales; family Atopobiaceae; genus Lancefieldella. The sequence goes on from JAILNA010000007.1 coordinate 317,212, forward strand.
TAACGGTTTGAATATCTCCAAACGTAAAATTCATGATTGCTTCACGACGACTTTTATCAAGTTCAGACATGACATCATCAAGAAGCAAAAGCGGCTTTGTGCCAAGAATCTCTTCTGATACTAAAACCTCTGCCATCTTAAGGGCGAGAATAACGGAACGTTGTTGACCTTGAGATCCATACATCCGAGCGTCTTTTCCGTTAATTAAAAAGACAATATCGTCTCTATGAGGACCAACAGTGGTTTGTTGACGTCTTTCATCAATACTATGTGCGTCCTTAAGAGATGAAAGGAACTTATCCAGTAATTCCTCTTTTGTTTGATCAGCCGATATCTCTCCTATGCTCGACTCGTATCGCAAAACAAGGTTTTCTCCCCCGCTGATTTGTTTATAAATCTCACTTGTTTTGGCTGAAAGTCTTCTAAACAGTTTTAGACGTGCACGAAGCAGTGCTGCTCCACCAAGAGCAACTGAAGTATCCCATGCATTAAGTAAACTAAAGTCAACAACATTCTCTTTTAAGAGTCTATTTCTTTGTTCAATACTTCTCAAATATGCCGCAAGTACTTTTGCGTACGTTTTGTTTGCCTGCTTTCCAAAGTCATCAATCTCTCCCCTTCGATATGAGGCACTCCTCTTAATGCACGCAAGGTCATCAGGCGTAAAGAGAACCGACATAAGATCTCCTGGAACGTCAGTTGCATGACACTTCTTTCCATTTTTCTCATACTGTCGGCGTAAGGAAGAAATTGTGCAAGAAAGATCAATAACCCGACCGTCTCCCGTAAGATGGGCATGAATCTTACTTTGTTTCTCTCCTTCAAGGATAAGCTGTACCGGAGTAGGTTTTCTAAACGAATACCCGGCAGTAAGCATTTGAAGTGCTTCTATTGTGTTTGTTTTTCCTACGGCATTATGTCCAACAAGAATCGTTATAGATTGTGAAAAATCTACACTCAACATCCGAAAGTTGCGGAAATTTACAAGCGATATGTTGTTGACGATAAGTCCCACAAACCCTACTTACAGATGAACCGGAATAAGAAGGTAGAGGTAGTTAATCTTACCGCTTGCTTTAAATACTGCAGGTTGTGTTTCACTTAACAATTCAAAACGAACACTTTTTTGCTCTGAGAGAGCATTTAAGCAGTCAAATACGTATTGATAATTAAACCCTATCGTAAGTGACTTTCCTTCAACGTCTGCTTTTATAGTTTCAGAGGCATTTCCTTGATCAGGCGAAGAGGATGAGAAACAAATTTCTCCACCTTCAGCGTCAATATCAAGTCGTACTGCAAAGTTTTGAAGAGCAACGACAGATACATGTTTAATTGCGGCAGAGGTCTCTTTAATAGGGAGTGTTATTGCAGTAGAACAAGAGGGAGCTAAGAGTTTTTTATAATCAGGATAGTTTCCTTCAATCTTTCTTGAAACATGTGTGGTATTTCCAAAAGTAAACACCACTTGGTTATCACTTATTCCCACCATAATAGTTTCGGTCATGGTACGCATTGAAAGAACATTGTGAATTGCTTCACCCGAGATTATTGCTTCGAACTTTTCTCCGGTCGGAGTATCGGTATGCGTATCACAAACCGCAAGGCGGAATGAGTCGGTTGCTACAAGACGAATGGTGTTTTCTTCTGCAGTAAGGAAAATTCCTTGAAGAATAGGACGAGAAACATCATGGGAAACCACTCTATATATCTTATCAACCATCTTGGAGAGAAGTGCACTCGGAAGCTCGATGCTCTTCTCGGGAATAACTTCAGGGAATGCTGGCCAATCTGCTACAGGAAGAACCGTGAGGTGATATGTTGACTTTTGGCAGGTAAGCTTTATTCCTTCATCTTCATATTTAAAAGTAATAGCCGCATCAGGAAGGTTTTTTACAATAGTCTGCAGAACTTTGGCAGAAACAACCGTTTCTCCTTCTTCTTCAATATTAGCTGCCACTTTATGTTTAATGGAGACGGTAAGATCGTTTGATTGAATCTCAAGAGTTCCTTCTTGAGCCTTCAGATATACACCAGAGAGAATAGGTAATGAAGGATTTGATCCAATACCTTTCATTACAATATCGAGGGCGGTTTGTAATGAGGACTGACTAACCGTAAAGTTCATAACATTCCCTTCTTTATATAATAGTAAAAGAAAAAGGACAGTAGTAATAATAAGCTTTGTTGAAATGTAGAAAAAGGTGAAAAGAAACAGGTAGAAGTCAGAAAAATCTTTCGGTATTCACGTGTATCTTTAAACCTCTTTTGACATATCTTTCTGTTTACATTCCCTTCTCTGAGATGTCTTCGATGTTTTCAACATCTTTCAACATACTTCCAACATGTTTTCTTCATTACTCACTCTTTCCTTCGGTGATGTCTCTTTGAAGATGAAATACACGATCATAAAGTTGTTTATTTTCTCTTTGCCAATCATCAACAACCTTAATACTATGTTTAACGGTTGCATGAGAACGACCTCCGAAGTTCTTGCCTATGTCGCCAAGCGTGAGATCGCAAAGATTTCGAGAGAGCCAAATTGCAACATGACGTGCTTCTGCTATGTCTTGACTGCGTTTTTGACCGACCAAATCATCATGGCTGATACCATATCGAGAAGTTACAGCCTGTTGAATCTTAGTAACCGTAATGATTTTTGTCTCTTTAGGCCAAACGGTTGAGGCAATCTTATCGATATCGTCACGAGTAATGGATTTACCCTTTTCTTCTGCGCGCGTTTGTTCGCCGACACAACGATTACAGAATCCTTCAATAACACGGATGCTTTGACCGCTTCTCTCGGCCATATATTGAATTGTTTCTTCAGAAAGTGTGCCTTGCAGATATGTAAGCCCTTCTGTAACAGCTTCGTTGTGAATGCGCTCACAAAACGTGTTAATGAGGTTTACTTTCATTTCATAACTAGGTTGTTCTATACCAATAACAATACCGGAGCTCACTCTGGTAGTAATACGCTCATCAAATCCCTCAGCTCCAAGTCCAAGATCAGAAGGGGTTCTATCAGCAGCGAGAACAATCTGTTTCCCGTCTGTTTTAAGAGAGTTAAACGTATCAAAAAAGAAACTTAATGTACCCGCTTTTCCGGCAAGTTTTTGTACATCGTCAATGATTAGAACATCAATGTCTTGATAGGCTTCGGTGAGAATTTGAGGTGCGCCATCAGCTTTGTTTCTCATGGCACGCGTGTAGTCGTCAATGAAAGAGGTGGCGTTTTTATAGACACAAAGCCGGCTTGGGTCGTTTTCTATAATGTAGTTTTGTATTGAGCGCAGAAGATGCGTCTTACCAAGACCACTACTCCCATAGATAAAAAGAGGGTTTCCTTTTCCTTTTTCATCGTTTGCTACACGAAGAGCTTGTTCAAAAGCAAATTCATTCTCTTCACCAACAACAAATCTATCAAACGTGAGTTTTGACGTTTCATCGGTAATTTTCTTCTCAATAAGAGGGTTGTTCCTCTTTTTTGCATCCATTATGTTCTTTTTAGAAAGATGTTTTCTCTGGGTGGTATGAGAAGTCTGTATATTTTGGGGAGAAGATTCATTCCAACTATGTATCTCCTCAGGAGATACAACTGAAGTAAAAGGGTTAAAAGAGGTCTTTTCACTTTTTTCTTGTACCGGCGAATCTTTTGTTTGTTTTACAAAGCTAATAGAAAGCTTTGTATCCCTAAAAGCGGCTTGGGAGAGATAATGTTCTACAACGGGTTGATTTTTTACAATGTTGTTATAGGCACCTCGCAGGTTTGTTTTGACAGACAAAACCGATCCCTCAAGAGACAAAGGGATACAGCTCTGTAACATAGCAACAAAAGGAGCCGGTTGATCCTCTTGGATGAGAAGATCAATGGTATCCTGCCACAACTCTGTTGCACTTGATTCAAGCGAAATGTCCATTACCCACCAAACGACAAGTGTTAAAAGGGTCATTTAGTATACTCTGGATTGTTGAAAACTTCGCCTTCGTTTTATGGAATTGTTGAAAACTTTCGCAGATTCTTGATAAAAGAACCTAAAGCAGGGCAAGTCCGGCCTGCGTAAGCTGGTACTTTTGGCCTATCTTTCTAATAAGGCCAATCTCTTCTAAACTTTTCAGTTCACGAGACCAGGTTGGAATTGAAAGATCATACATACGAACAAGTTCTGTTGGACCAACAAGTTCATGCTCTGAGAGATATGCAAAGACTTTTTGTCCTCTTGGTGAGATCTCTATTTTAGGAAGAGAAAAGTGTGATGTATCTGGGTTTTTATCGCGAGAAGAGCTGTCTTGTTTAAGAGAACCTTGAGAAGAAGTTTCTCTTGAAGAAATCTCTATCTTTTCTGTTGAAGGACGTGTTTGTGTATGAGCATCAGAGGCTGATCGTGTTGAAATAGTAACAACGGTTCCTCCTGAGATGTTGTCTTCAATGGTAAGACTTCCACCTTTATCAATCATGTATTGCTGAGCATATGGAAGACCTGAGCCAACGCCTCTAATGTAGTGTTTCATTGATTCGGTGGCACTTGAAGTCCCATATTGAAGAGCAAGTTCCTTTTCCTTAATACCCGGTCCCCTATCCGAAAAACGAATGGTGTTACCGTGGTCAAGGACGGTAATGGTAGGAGATGCGAAATGTGCATGGATGAAATTTTCTACAATCTCACGCATTACCATAAAAGGAATTTGGCCACCTTGCTCGTGAGAGAGGCGGTTAACCGCTTGAACGATTTCTTCAAGATATGAACGAATTTCTGTGGGTTCAATCACAACAACACGGGGAGCGGCGGCAACATCGTCATATACGGCAATACGCGTTTCATAACGAACAGTAAGTTCTTCCATGTTGTCTTTGTTGTTTGGAGAAGAAACATCGGTTGGTGATTCTTCTACAAACGGATAAAAATCCCGCACCACAAAACTTCCTTTTCAACAAGTTTTCAACATTATGTTAAAAACTTTTTACAACATTTCAAATGAATAACAGTTTTCAACAAATAATAAACAATATGTTGAAAACTATAGTACAAATAGAAAAGTGCTGAAATAATAGTATCATTTCATATCATTTTGAACGAAAAGAAACATTTCATTCAGATATATATTGATGAAATGAAAGACGGTTTCTACAACACACGTATCAATCTTTCTCCGAAAGTAAAAGCAAACCTTTATAAGTATCTGCAATTTGATTGACAAATTTGGTATAAGGCGCGTACAATTTGAAGGCTTTTTGCTCGATATAGTACCCGTCCGGGAGGGAATAGTTATGAAGCGTACCTACCAGCCTAATAAGCGCAAGCGCGCTACTACCCATGGTTTTCGTGCACGTATGGCAACCAAGAACGGTCGTGCCGTGCTCGCTCGTCGCCGCCTTAAGGGGCGCAAGCGCCTTACCGTTTAGGATTTGTTTCTATGAAGACCATTAAGTCTCCCCGTGAGTTCGAAAGGGTCTTCTCTTGCGGAAAGAGAGCCTATGGCTCTCTTATCTGTATCCGAGTAGCAAAGACTTGTGAGGACGGCGAGGCTCGTGTTGCTTTTGTAGCACCAAAAAGACTAGGGAATGCCGTAGTTAGAAACAGATGTAAGCGAGTATTACGAGAAGCTGCTCGTATAGAAAGCCTACCTGTGGAAGGATACGGTATTATTCTTTTTGCAACGCCTCAAACCCATAATGCATCCTTACAGGATGTCTCACGTGAGTTACAAAGGTTACTCGGAAGAGTTGGTATCTTATGAATGTATCGAGAAGAACTTCTTTTCTCGCTCGCTGTTTTTTAAGCGCGATTCGCTTCTACCAACGAAACATATCTCCTTTGTTTCGGGCACATTGTATTTATACGCCAACATGTTCAGAATATGCAGTTCAGGCGATACAAAAATACGGTGTTGGAAAAGGAAGCAGACTTGCTATTAAAAGGATTCTTAGATGCCACCCTTTTCATGCCGGAGGCTATGATCCCGTTCCGTGAAGGAGCGGATCGGAGGAACTATGTGGGATTGGATTATTAACTTACTTACTTCGATTCTTTCGGGAATCCAAGGGTTTTGTGGTGACTGGGGTCTTGCGGTCATTATCTTAACCGTCATTATCCGTTTGCTTCTTGTACCGCTTACAAATAAGCAAACAGCATCAATGGCTCGTATGCAAGTGGTGCAGCCAAAACTTAAAGAGATTCAAGATCGATATGCAGACGATCCGGTTAGACAGCAAGAGGAAATGCGTAAACTCTATGCTGAGATAAAATTTAATCCTCTCGGCGGATGTCTCCCAATTTTTTTACAGATGCCTATCTTCTTTGCACTCTTTACCGTTGCAAGAAACGTCCCTCATGATGCTCACTTTTATGGAATCCTCTCCTCCATTGCATCTTCACCTGCTGAGGTTTTTGCTTCTTCTGGCATTACCGGAGTAATTCCGTACCTCGTTTTTGTCATACTTTTTGGCGTACTCACCTTTATTCCTATAATGATGAATGCAAACAACGGGGCTTCTAACCAGAAACAACAGCAGATGCTCATGGGAGGCATGATGTCTCTTGTGATGCTTTGGTTTGGTTGGACCGTTCCTGCCGCTGTCCTTTTGTATTATGTAACGTCTTCTCTTTGGCAGGTTATTCAGCAGAAACTTATCACAAATAAGATTCTTGAGTCAGAAAAAGCCAAGGTATCTGCACAGATGGAAAATAAGCCTATTGAGGTTGATGTAGTACGAAAAGAGAAAAAGCCGCGTCAGCATAAAAAGAATTAGAAATCTATGTTGCTTTAAAACAAGAGCTTAGTGAAGTTCTGGAAAAAATAATAGTTAATATTTTTATATAATAATGGAGGATGGCGTGGAAGAAATTGATATGGACGAGAGCGATCTTTCCCAGGGTTCTCTCTCTGTAGAAGGCATAACGGACGAATTTAGCGAGATTAAATCCCATTATGAAAATGGTATCGCTTTAACGGATTCTGAGATGGACAAGATAGCCGATAAGGCGGTTCTGTATCTTAAGCATCTTCTCTCCTTTTTTGGTGAGCATGAATGTGAGATTGATGAGTACGATGGAGACGAGGGAGAACTTATTCTCGATATTACGGGCGGGGATTTAGCTATTCTTATTGGTCGCCATGGGAATACGCTGGATGCCCTTCAAATGGTACTCTCCTCACTTATGAGTGCTTCTCTTCACTTCCATTATCCAATAGTTGTGGATGTAGAATCATATAAGAGTCGTCGTCGAGCAAAGATTCAAAGCATGGCGCGCTCTGCCGCTGAACGCGTGAAGAAAAACGGGAATCGTATAGCTCTTGCTCCAATGAATGGGTACGAGCGTCGTCTTGTACATATTGCGCTTCGTGGAGAGGATCAAGTTACCACCCATTCTGAAGGCGAGGATCCGTATAGGCGTGTTGTTATTACGGCAGTGAATGTTTAAGTTTTTTCTTATAACAAGTACACTAAGGGAGGAGAAATCCTCCCTTTTCTTTTGACAAGAGTTTCTGCTATAGAAGGTTTTGTCATTTTACTGAGAGTAAGGAGTCACTGGATATGGAGAAAGTATATACAGAGGAGAACGAGAAGAAACTTTTGAAGCTTCTTAATATATATGATCTTTCTACAACGCATGAACAACGAAAACTTCTTCTCATGTATCTTGAATTACTATTTGAGAAAAACAAGACTCTCAATTTAACGCGTATTACTGATATAGACAGTGCTCTTATACTTCATATATTGGATTCCCTTTTGCTATCAAAATTTATGTCATGTTCAGAGGAAGATTCTTTTTGTGATATAGGAACCGGAGGTGGAGTTCCTGGAATTCCTCTTGGCTGTGTCTTAGAGTGTAAAGGGCTTCTTATTGATTCTATTGGAAAGAAGATTTCTGCGGTAAATGAGTTTGCCGAGCAGCTTGGAATACAGGACAGAATTATCGCAAAACAAATGCGTGCAGAAGAAATAGAAGCAAAAATGAAGAGAAGTTTTCGATTTGTTGTTGCCCGAGCTGTAGCAAAAGCAAATGTTGTTATGGAATATGCTGAGCCGTTTCTGATGAACCAAGGAAAACTCCTTTTACAAAAGGCAAATATTGAAGAGAAAGAACTTCAAGACGCACTCCGGATAGCAAAGCTTTGCGGATTCAAAATGGTTTCACGTGAAACATTTGAGTTACCGAACGAATTTGGACATCGGGAGATTCTTATTTTTCAGAAGATTAAGAAATCAAGGATAATCTTACCAAGAAAAAATGGAGAAGCAAAAAAACATCCACTTTGCGGATGACAATTAGTGTACGATTATTGCGCAGAGAAATGCCGAATGTTTCACGTGAAACATTCGGCAAGATTATTATGTCGGTAACGTTTTAGGTCAATTCGGAGGAAATATGGACTATAAAGACCAAAAGCGTGCATATCCCGAGAAGGATTGTAAGGTTATTGCGATTATTAACCAGAAAGGCGGAGTCGGAAAGTCAACAACAGCCGTCAACTTAACTGCTGCCCTTGGTGAAACAAAGAAGAAAGTGCTTCTTATTGATTTTGATCCTCAAGGAAATGCCACAAGTGGATATGGAATAGAAAAAGAAGAGCTTGAACATGATATTTACGATGTAATTCTCAACGAATATTCCATTAAAGACCTCATTCTTTCAACTCCTGAAGAACGTGTTTTTGTTGTTCCCGCAACCATACAACTTGCCGGAGCTGAAATTGAGCTTGTAAATAAGGAAAATCGAGAATACATATTAAAAAAAGCAATTGAAGAGGTAAAAGATGATTTTGATTATGTGTTTATTGACTGTCCCCCCTCACTTGGTCTTCTCACTATAAATGCTTTTGTCGCAGCCGATAGTCTCCTCGTTCCAATTCAGTGTGAATATTATGCACTTGAAGGGGTTTCAAAACTTCTTGAATCTATGGCTATGGTCCAAAGTAATCTTAACCCGGATCTTGAAGTGTTTGGCGTAGTAATGACTATGTTTGATAGTCGTACCACTCTTTCAAAGCAAGTAGTTGAAGAAGTTTCAAACTACTTTGGCAATAAGATGTTTAAAACTCTCATTCCCCGAAACATTAAAATAGCAGAAGCCCCAAGTCATGGACTGCCAATAAGTATGTATGCTCGTATTAGTAAAGGATCTCTCGCGTACGTGAAGCTTGCAAAGGAAGTGATTCGTCGTGGCTAAAAAATCAGGTTTGGGTAAGGGTCTCTCATCCTTAATTAGCGAAGCTAATGCAGAGACAGGAAGGCCAAAAGAAACGACAGTGCTTGCGGTTTCAAAGTTAAAACCAAATAAAGATCAACCGCGCAAGCAATTTGATGAGACAGAACTTGAGGAGCTTGCAGATTCCATAAAGCAGAATGGTATATTACAGCCGTTACTTGTTAGAAAAAAGGGTCCAGGATTTGAAATAGTTGCCGGAGAAAGACGCTATCAAGCGGCTAAAAAAGCTGGTCTGAAAGAAGTTCCCGTCATTATCAGGGACATATCTGATGAAGAAGTTTTTAAGCTGGCTCTTATTGAAAACCTTCAGAGATCAAATTTAAGTCCTATTGAAGAAGCACGAGGATATCAGGAACTTATAAAAAAAGATGGTCTTACTCAAGAACAACTTTCGAAGATTATTTCAAAGTCTCGCTCGGCCATTACAAATACCTTGCGTTTGTTGGATCTTCCAAAAGAAATTCAGGAATATATGGCTTCGGGACAGCTCTCGGCAGGACATGCTCGTGCAATTTTAGCGGTTGCCGGAGAAGAAGGACGCTTAAAACTTGCTCAGAAGGTGATAGAAGAAAATCTGTCGGTAAGACAGACAGAAAACCTTGCACCACTTTTTTCTGGCAGAGAAAACGTAAAGGTTCAGCGTCAACCATTACCTCAAACATATAAGAGAGCCGCTCGACAACTGCGTCTTGCACTTGACACGACAGTGAAGGTTCGAAATATTCGCGGGAAGAATAAGATTGAAATAGAATTTTCGGACGACGAAGAGCTGGCAAGACTTGTTGGCCTTCTTACTCAAGGAGATGGTCTTCGTGAGGATTAGACCTCGGCTGCTTTTTGTTTCCGGTATTTTTGCAGGAGCCGCAATTGCCACAACCTATTGTCTTCTTACAAAAGACGCTCGAAGAAAAGTGCTTACAGCGGGGAAAAAGACCATCTCTTCAACAAAAAGAGTTCTTTCTGCTTTAGATTCATCCGGTATTGAGGATCATTCGATAAACCTTGATGAGCACAGAAAGGATATAGACCACCAATGGTCTGAGCTTGGATATTAGAACAAAAGTTCTAATATCCAAGCGACTGTCTTAGAGCTGACGAAGTTTTTGACTGAGCTGCCCGCAGGCAGCGTCAATGTCCGCTCCGCGAGAAATTCTTATAGTAGCCTCAACGCCAACTTCACCCAGCTTCGTGACAAATTGTTGTGCGCGATCTGGGGTTGAAGGATGAAATTTAGACCCCGGAATCTCGTTTAACTGAATGAGATTAACATGTGCAAGGGTTCCACGGCAGAAATTGCGAAGGGCTCCAAGCTCGTTTTCAGAGTCGTTTACGCCGCCGATAAGGGCGTATTCATAGGTGGGGCGTCGTCCGGTCTTCTCGACATATTCTCCCATGATGTCGTACAGATGGAGAAGAGAGTATTTTCGGACTCCGGGCATAAGCATGTCGCGAGTTTTTTGAACGGCAGAGTGGAGGGAGACCGCCAAAGTAAACTGCTCCGGCTCGTTTGCAAAACGCTTAATCATTGGAATAACACCGCAGGTAGAAATCGTAAGATGACGTGCGCCAATACCAAGACCGTGAGGGGAATTGAGAAGTCTCAGCGCTTCAAGGGCATTGTCATAGTTCATGAAGGGCTCTCCCTGTCCCATAAAGACAACGCTTGAAACACGCATTTCAAAGTCATTCCGGATGTGAAGAACCTGGTCGTAGATTTCAGAGGCAGAGAGAGACCGTGTGAGTCCGGCTGCTCCAGTGGCACAAAAAGCGCATCCCATAGCACATCCTGCCTGTGTTGATGCGCAAACGGCGAGCTTATTTCCTGTGGGCATACCAACACATTCGACGCATACGTTATCGGGATATTGGAGGAGATATTTACGGCTGCCATCTTGGGAGAGTTGACGAGTCACCTGAGTGATGTTTTGAAAAGAGACCGCCTTTGCAAGCTCCGCCCGAAGTGACTTTGGAAGGTTGCTCATCTGATCAAACGAAGTTGCACCCTTAGACCAAATCCAATCTTCCAATTGCTTTGCACGAAACTTGGGTTGTCCGAGGCTCTCCACAAGCTCAACGATTTCTGCATGGGAAAGTGTCTTTAGACTACGCTTAATCGAAGGGGAGGGGTGTTTTGGGGAATAAGCATCGCTGGGGGTAGTATCTGACTGCATTTTTATCCTTGTCCGTAATCTTATTGTGTTCTCGCGGTATCCTCTTATAAGAGAAATCTTTATTGGGTGTATTTTAGCAGCTGACTTTGAAGGAGCGTACATGACGCGCGATGAATTAAAAAAGCTTTCAGTCATTGTTTTGGCCGGAGGTTGGTCTGACGAACATGAAATTTCTCTGCAATCGGGAGAAGAAGTCAAAAAGGCTCTTAAACAGGCAGGTTTTGAAAAGGTTGAGCTGCTTGATATCGCACTTCCCGGTGCCATAGAAAAGCTCGTGAAGGGCTCATATGATGTGGCGTTTGTCGCGATGCACGGACACTATGGAGAGGATGGCTGCATTCAGGGCTTGCTTGAGATTCTCCATATTCCCTACACCTTCTCCGGGGTGCTCGCTTCAGCCATGGGAACCGAAAAAGAAGTATCGAAGCTTATGTACAAGCAAGCTGGTATCCCCGTGCCTAAAGGTATCGATATCAGTGCCGGTACGAAGTTTACCGACGAGGAAATCGAGCAGGTTGTTACGGATTTGGGACTTCCCATTTTTGTTAAACCGGCAGCGAATGGATCAAGTTTCGGTGTTACGCGAGTTACGAGCAAAGATCAGCTTCTCCAAGCAATTGAAGACGCGGGAGCTCAAGGCGACAGAGTTTTGATTGAAGAGTGTGTGGCGGGCACTGAAATTACGGTTCCCGTTATCGGAAACGACCATCCCACGGCACTCCCGATTGTCGAGATTGTTTTTGAAGATGAGTTCTATAGCATTGAGGTGAAGGCAGAGCCTGCATCGCTCCATCACATTACTCCCGCCAGGCTTGCACCCGATGTGTATGCGCGTGCTCAAGAGCTTGCTATATGCGCTCATAAGGCCCTTGGTTGCAGAGGTGTTTCTCGCAGTGACTTTATTGTAAAAGCCGACGGAACCCCGGTTATTCTTGAGACAAACATGATTCCCGGAATGACGGAACGCTCGCTTATTCCTGATTCGGCACGCACGGATGGTATTCCGTTTTCTGAGCTCTGCACGCGCTTCATTGAGTATGCTCTTGAAGAACACGGTAAAACCCAAGCACAATAAGGCATATGCAGACAGCGGATACAAATCTTTCCAGCGAGAAGAGCTTTGAGCCTGAAGCTCTTACGCAGCGAGATGATACACAACAAAAGCTTCAAGATCTTCTTCTTCCCGACACTCCCGAAAACATTCGAGCATCGTATCTTACGCTTGCCGAGCGTGCCAAAACGACAGAGTTTGATCTTCTTGAAGAAGACATTGTTGTTCTCGACACCGAAACCACTGGCCTTTCTTTTAAGACGTGTGGTTTGATTGAAATATCTGCGGCAAAAATTTCCGGTAGAGAGATTGTCGAGCGCTTTGAAACATTTGTAGACCCCCGAAAACCTATTCCACCGGAAATAGTGGCGCTTACACACATCACCGATGAAGACGTCGCGGGAGCTCCGCGCGCTAAAGAGGCCGTAGGTGCGCTTGCAGATTTTGTCGGAGGCCTCCCTGTTCTTGCACATAATGCCACCTTTGACCGAACTTTTATAGAAAGAGTTCCCGGAGGGCATGAAGTTTCCAATACGTGGATCGATACGCTTTCTCTTTCACGCATCGCACTTCCACGACTGTCTTCCCATAAGCTTTCACGTATGGCCGAGGCCTTTGGAGCGCTTCGGGTAACGCACCGTGCAAGCGACGACGTTGATGCGCTTGTGGGGATGTGGCGCATTATACTTTTGGGATTACTGGATCTTCCCCGCGGTCTTCTCGATATGTTTGCAGAAATGCACGAGGATGTTGAGTGGACATTACGGCCAATTTTTACCCACATTGCCGCCATGAAGCAAGAGGCGGTGAAAGGGACGGGGACTCCCCTTGGCCCACAATCAAATGAAATAACCGCTGGTGTCGCAGCTGCTCTTGCGGCGGGGACGACAAGAACATCATCACGACCATTTTCAATGAAAGACATACGCAGCGTACTTGTCGCCAGCAAAAAAGGAAAGGTCCGCGTTGACGCGAGGGATCAAGATTCGCCGCCCAAGGTTGCTTCGGCATCTGAAATAAAGCAGGCGTTTGCTCCGCAGGGCCTTATCTCTCGTATGTATGATTCATATGAGGTGCGACCGGAGCAATGTGAAATGTCGCTTGAAGTGAGAAAGGCGCTTGCCACATCATCACATAGAGCAATTGAGGCGGGCACCGGTGTGGGCAAATCGATTGCGTATCTGTTGCCGGAGGTTTTGTTTGCAAAAGCAAACAACGTTACCGTTGGCATTGCTACCAAGACAAATGCCCTCACCGATCAGCTTATGTCCCATGAGCTTCCGGTCCTTAATCGGGTGATTCCCGGAGGCGTAACGTTTTGTAGTCTTAAAGGATACGATCACTATCCGTGTCTTCACAGGATGGACAGGGCAGTGGAGGAAGAGCTGCCGCTTGGTTTGTATAAGCATGAGAGCCGATCGCAGGCTTCCATTGCGGCTGACATGCTCACTGCGCTTGCTGTCTCGTATGCGTTTTCGTGTCAGTCGATTGACGGCGATTTGGATGCGCTTGGTATCAGGTGGCGCTATGTGCCCCGTAAGCTCCTCACGACGACTTCTCGTGAGTGCTTGCGCAACCAATGTCCTTATTTTCCGCATGAGTGTCTTATACACGGCGCGCGGCGGCGAGCTGCTGAATCTGATGTCGTGGTAACCAATCACTCGCTCCTGCTCAGAAACGTTTCGGTTGACGGCAGGATACTTCCTCCTGTCAGGCATTGGGTGATTGACGAGGCTCATGGCTTTGAAGCTGAGGCACGCCGACAGTGGGCAATTGAGTTACAGGGCGACAAGATCAGCGCGGGTTTTGAGTTTTTAGGCACGCAAAAAAGCGGCACCCTTTCATCAATCATCGCGGCTTCCGCAAAGCTTGAAGGAGCGTCTCTTCTCGAGCGCATGCTCGTGAAGGCTGCATACGCAACGGCTCGCGCGATGGTTGCCTCGTCCGGGTTCTTTTCATGCGTGCATGCCCTTCTGCCGCTTGCCAAGGGCGACGGCGGATACAGCAATGTGTCACTTTGGATTGACGGGGAAATACGGGAGACCGAAGAGTGGAAAGAAGTGGCAGATGCGGGAGCACATTGTATTGAGACTTTAGAGCCCGCTATTAAAGCCTTTGATGAAGCAGGAGCTGCCTTGAGCCCGGTAGACGCCAAACTGGCGGCAAACCTTAAGGAATCAACGTCGTTTTTGTCAGAGTTTTTCTTTGGCTTACAGCTGATATGCGCGGGAAAAGACACGAGCTACGTATATTCCGCACAGCTTTCTCGATCAAAATCCAATAGAGGACAAGAAATGCTTTGTGCCGAGAAGCTCGATATTGGAGAAGAGCTTGCACAAAGATGGCTCCCAGAGATGCACTCGGTTGTCTTTACCTCGGCAACCATGGCGGTCTCGCATAACTTTGATCACTTTGATGCGGCGGTCGGGTTAAGTAAAGGAGACTTTTCACACCAGAGCAGAGAACTTGATTCAAGTTTTAATTTTGATGAGAATATGGTGGTTGTTGTTCCAAAAGACATTCCCGAGCCAAACGATGCCAGATACCTGCAAGTTCTTGAAGACGTTCTCTATGACATTCATGTTGGTATGGGAGGCTCTGTTCTAACGCTGTTCACAAATCGTCGAGATATGGAGCAGCTCTACGAGAGGCTCAAGCCCCGTCTTGCAGAGAACGGTTTATTGCTTGAATGCCAAGAACGAAGTGGATCCGCACGACGTCTTCGTGATCGCTTTATTGCGGACGAGGCATGTTCGCTTTTTGCGCTTAAATCGTTTTGGGAGGGCTTTGATGCCGTAGGAGATACGCTGCGTTGTGTCGTTATTCCCCGGCTTCCGTTTGCAAGCCCAAATGATCCGATTTCCAAAGAGCGCTCACAGCGAGAAGAGCGCGCGTGGTGGAGATACGCATTGCCGGAAGCCGTTATTGCTACGAAACAGGCCGCAGGCAGACTCATTCGGAGCGGCAGTGACAAGGGCATACTTGTTCTCGCGGACTCTCGGGTTGTGTCCAAGCGATATGGAAAGCAATTTTTAAATTCCCTCCCGAAAAAGCAGGCAAGTATTGTATACAGAGACGACGTAAAGAACTTTATTGCCCGCTGGCGAGAAGAGCATGGGGCCTAATGATCATCTGATTCGCGGAGAAGTTTTTGAGCAAGGTTTTTTATGTCATTGACGAGGATGGGATCATCGGTCCACACATGTCCGTGGCAGGCCAATATATGCCGTGGAAGCCATTCGTTTTTGAAAAAGGGCACGGAGGCTACGATAGGTTTAGATGAATCAATCGGTTTAGAGAGAGCGTCATCAGTATTGTCTTGAACAATCTGAAGGTCATGCCATTCAAAAAGCGACAGATATTTCTTATCGTCAAAAAAGAGGGTGACCCTAGAAACATCCGTTGTTTTTGCAGGAAGATATGCCTGTTTAAGCTCCTCAAAATCCAAAGAGGCGGCTTTGAGGTTTTCCATGCGGTGAATAAAAAAGGTTCGCGTGTCGTGCTTCTTTAAATCAAATGCCTTAAGTTTCCAGCCGGAGACATCCCAGACCACTTCAAGGGGAAGAACGCTTCTCTTGTCCGAGGGGTGCTCTTTGTTCTTATCAAGAGAATTTGTGTGTCGGTAAGAGAAAAGCAACTTTTCCTGCGCCGCGATTGCTTTGGCACAGATAAAAAGGCGTGCTTGCTCGGTGTCGGAAACTTCCGGCTGAACAACTCGAGCTATGAGTTTTTCAGAAACGACATGCGAAGAGACGGGCGGAGAGAGAAGCTTTTGTAAGGGACTGTCGGCCGGTATTTTAAGTGCGCGAAAAACCACTGCTAGAGACAGTGTTTCAGAATAGGTGAGAGCCGGTCGGTGATCAAAAAGAGAAGGATTCAGAGGGGTATGCGCTGCTATATAGGAAAGAGAGTCGTCTGAGACAAAAGGAAGCGGTTGATATTCACCACGGTCCGTTGAAAGTAGGAGATAAAAGAGGAGGTGGGCCTCGGTATCAGAAAGGCCGAGGCGTCGAGCAACTTCTTTTTTGTCGATATAAGCACCCTCTGCGCTCAGGGCTTCAATAAGAACAAGGAGTTTTCGTGCAACGCTTATTTGCCCGTCTCGTCCGGAGTTACTATTTGTTGGCATAGTGGTTCACCCCGCCTAAAAGATACTCTTTCCACATGGTAACAAACGGTTGAGGAGCAACGGGAAGTATGTCATTTGCAATTGCCCATACGACAGCCTCGGATATATTTCGCACGGAAAGAGACCAGCAGTCCGTTTGCGGCTCATAAATTGCGCGCTGTTTTAGTTGGCACTGTAAGGGGATGGGAGTGTTTTTCATGAGCTTAAACGTTAGTTGCACAGGATCCTGCGAGCCAAATTCAAAGGGGAAGAAATAAAAGTCTTGAATGGAGAAGTTCGCAGGAATTTCGAATGAAATTTCTGGGTGCAGACGTATCCATTTAAACCGATCGATTCGGTATGTCTTTGGTGGGTATGAAAAGGTGCCATTTTGAGAAAGTTGGGCAGCAACAAAATATTCACTACCATATGCGGCAAAACGGCCAAAAGGTGCAAGTAGGAGCGTTTTTTCATGGGCCAATGCGTCTTCGTAGCACGCTTCTACGGCACAGGTCTTATCGAGAGCAGAAAACAGAGTATCTAAAATTCGCGATTTTTCAGATTGATGCGAGGGCTTGTTATCGAAAGGCATTTCTGAGGCAACAAAAGTAGGGTCTAGTTTTGCAAGCGCCATCCGAAGCGTGTCTGCGTAGGGGAGTGTATTGTTGGCGAGAAGAGCCTCACAGGCTTTTATAAATCCCAAAAGAACATCTTCGGGAGGGAGGTTTTTTGGAGAATAAAAAGAAATGGGGTCAATTTCGAGGGTCCCAGTTGAGAAATTTCCTGTTTTTTTGATAGTGATTCCAAGCATCTTGGCGCGTTCACAAAAACGCCCTAATTTTTTTCGAGCGGCTTCGTGGGATTTTTCTGCACAAAAAATTCTTTGCAGAGTTGTTTGCGGGACAGGACGGTCGGCTTCAAAGAGATAGAGAATAAAGGAGATAAGCTCACGAGCACCGTTCTCATCTGTGGATATGTTAGTAAACTCTTCTTTAGGCACGAAGGGAACCTCTCTGTACTGTGCGGTAAGGACGCCATAACAAATACGATACTTATCTTAGAGAGACTGAGCGAGTATTGTACAGTATTCATCAATTTCTTATATTACCTGCAACTGTACGCTTTCATTTTTTAGATAAGAAGTATACTTATCGCGTATGTATCAGAGAGTTGTCCATCCGTAAAGGAAAGCAGTATGGCAATTACACACGACTACGTGGATTATCTTGACGAGCAAATTGGCATTGCTCCAGCAGGTAGCCAGGAGGAATTCCAGGCAGCACAACTTATTGCCGATGAGATTCGTCAGCACGGCCTTGAACCCTCTGTTGAGGAATTTGATGTTCATTCAAGCAATGGCATAGAAGTTGCCTTCTTTGCAATTCTTCTGTTTGTGGGCATTATCCTTTCGGGTTTAAGCAATGTAGCTCTCTTTATTTTGGGTGTTGTAATAACGCTGGGTGCCGCTGCTCTATTTGTGTTGAAGTATCTTAACGGAAACAATGTGTTTGCACGCATTGGATCGCGTATGCGGAGCCAGAACGTTGTTGCAAAGCATGAGGCCACCGGCGAGCTGGTAACAAAGGGGAATCGCCCTATCGTTATTGTTGCCCACTATGATGCTCCACATGAGAATTTCCTCTACAACACTCCAGTTGCTCAGTATGTATATCTCGTAAAGAAATACAGTAAGTATTGCATTGCGGCGGTCGTCATTTGTTCGGTGCTGCAGATATTTCGCTTTCTTCCTGATGGCGTGCGGATATTTCTTTGGATTGTAGGCATTGTCCTTACACTTCCGGTGCTTGTTGTTTCGGTATCCAAAATCGTTGAGCGGTTTGCTCCCTGCACACTTGGCGCAAACGACAATAAGTCTTCCGTAGCCGCCATGCTTGGCATTCTTGAAAATGTTCGACCAACCGGACGTCGCCCCGAGTCTAAGCATCCTTCTAAGTCCACATATCTTCTTACTCCTCCTGAAAGCCAGGGTACACGTCGTGGGGCAGAGGTACTTGAGTCTTTGCAGATTCTTCCCGAAGACTGTGAGATTGAGTACGTAGAGCATGAACAAACCGAGCAAACACCTGACGCAACCGAAACCGCAGAGCTCAAGGATGCCGTTGCAGAAGGGTCGGTTGAAGACGAAGTTGATGCAACCATGCAGCAGGTACACCAGAACGTCGATAAGCCTCTTGAAGGTGCAGAGACTCCTGATGATGCCGATGCAACGATAGCGGCTCCACTTACCGGAAAAGTTGCCGAAAAGAACAACCTGGCTCGACGTGCTTCTCTGTTTGATCTTCCCGATCCATCCGGAGACGAAGTGGATCCGTTTGTGGATATGGATGATGCTCGGTATGGAAGCACGGATAACCAAAGCACAGAAGATGCAGGGAGGGAAGAAGAAAGACTGTCCGAAACTGACTCAGAGACAGTTGCTCACATCTCCCCAACACCGGAAGCAAAACGTCGTTCGTTTAAGCTCTTTGGACGCAAAGACACCACTCCTTCTGATGATTGGAAAGGTGGAGCAGCTACGCGTGATGGTCTTCGTACGGCAGACACCTCGGAAAAGTCTCAAGACGGAGCGGTGACCGATCAGGATAAAGCGGAAGAGTCTGAGAAACCTGAAGCAGAAGATTTACGTGACGCAATCCTTGCCATGACGGACGACAGGCTTATTTCTCACGACATTTGGTTTGTTGCTCTTGGCGCGTCAGATTTTGATTATGCAGGCATGAATAACTTCCTCTCTAAACACAGAACTGATATTCGCGGAGCCTTCCTCATTAACCTTGATTGTATTGGTGCCGGCCAGCTCAGTATTCTTAAAAACGAGGGGTCCATAAATACGCGGCGTGCAGATAGGCGTATGATTCGCATGCTTACAACGGCGGCGGACAACCTCCACATTGATATCACAACTACTGAGTATGACTGGGATTCTACGGACAGCACACAGGCGATGAGAAATTCAGTTCGTTCCGTAACTCTTATGGGGCTTGACGAGAATAAACTTCCCGCCCAGAGTCGCCGGGCAACTGACGTTTATGAGAATGTCGATTCCGAGCAGTGCGTTGATGTGGCAGCGCTTGTTACAGAGCTTATCCGACGCTCCTGATCTAAGAAAATAATAGTGAGTGTCTTGAGGTCGTATGAAGTGCTTCATACGACCTCTTCCATATGTAATGAGTCGATTCGTTTTGCTCCTTTTGAACTACGCACGGTGCTTGCTTGACACGAAGGCAAAGAGAATAAGACCTGCACCCGCACAAGCAATAACGGGAATGGTAAAACTCTCGTTTCCGGTATGGGGGATAACTTCTTTCTTGACGGTCTTTTTGGGTTTAGTGATATGGGCCGTTTGGGATTTTGAGTGTTTGTCCGTGTGAGAGGTTACATTTGTACCGTTTTGCGTAATGGTGTCATGTGCCGTTACCGCATCCGGAAGATTATCTCCGGAGAGTGTTATAGGAACATCAACGGTTCCCTCTGATTTTTCCGGTGTGAATGTGACGTGGACAGAAGAAAGCTTATTTTCGGGAGAAGGATCTTGTCCTGCTGGATGGAGATCAACGTTTACTTCATATTCCTGGCCAGGGGTAAGCCCCTCGTACGAGATGTGATCTACCAGTTTAATTTCCTTCTCGGCAGTTGCCTCATGTGTGTTGTCCAACGTAGCAAGTTCAGTGGCCATGCAGATGCGATTATCAACAAGAGGAGGAGTTTCTACAACCGTTTGGTTTTCGGATACGGAGACCATAGGATTCCAACTGTCGTTAAGAGCAAAACCGTCGGGAGCCTTTATTTCCTTTAGTTGATAGGTACCAAAGGGAAGTCCATCGATTTGTGCAGAGCCGCTGTCATCGGTAGTGATCGAAGTGACTTTTTCGTGAGGCGCTACCCATATACCCTTATAGAGTATGGGGTGCTCAGACTCATTGGTGACTTCAATTTCAGCACCGCTCAGGGAAGGCGTCTGGGTAACCTCCGGAGCATGTAGATCCGTATACAGAGGATCGTGTGCTTGTTTAGTAACATGAATGCTTCCGAGTTTCACGGTGTCTTTAAAAGTAACGGAATGTACGTCATGCGAGACTGCGTTTCCGCCGTCAAGTTTTTTCCAGACAGGTTTTTCATCTTCAAGTGAAAGTGTGTAAACGGAGGTTGAGGCATCCGGAAGGGTATAGCCCTTAGGAGCTTTTATTTCTTGAATCGTGTATGTTCCGAGCGGCATCCAGGAAGCTCCATTGTGAGTTGGAAGCTCGTCGCCGCGTACTTTTGAGTTCTCGCTAAACTCCGCAATACCGTGCTCGTCGGTCGTAAATACCCAAGATGCCAGAGGCTTTCCCTCCGTCGTGCCTTCAGTATTTGCGAAATACGAGACACTAAACTCAGCTCCCTTCAAAGTGGCACCGCCCTGAGAGCCGCTCTGCAGTTCCATATCTTCTTTTTTGATGGTGAGCCCGGCTGCTCCATAGGGAACATCTTCACAAGGGAGCTCAACGGCAGTGTTTCCGGCAACGGTTACTTCATGTATTGCTGGATCAATCATATGTCCAAGCGGAGGGTGTATTTCTTTGACGTAGTATGTCCCTTCAGGAAGCTCGGTGCTATCAGTCTCGCCGGCATCGTCGGTGACGACTTCGCAGATCTTGGTTGAACATTCCTTATCGGAAAAGATGCCGTATACGGCTTTGTTTAAGGAGTAGAGAGCCTTTTCCTGAAATATGTTCTGCGAAAGTGCAGTGTGTTTTTTAATCTTGAGCTGTCCTTTAGGGGCCTCGGTTTTTGTTGCCATAAAAAGGAGGACTTGCCGATTGGAGGGAGGAACAAGGAGTTTTGCTGAGCCTTCCTCAGGTCCGCCTCCGCCGGAATCGGCGTATGCGAGAGCGTCTTTGGCCAAAGCTTCGGCAGCGCGCGCCATGCTTACCTCAGGCAGTACGGTAGTTACAAGATGAGGGTCTCCGCGCAAGACACCCCAGATGGCAAACTGTGTTACTTCGCGTGCGCGCCAATCGGCGGAAATTCCATAGATTAAATTCTCCGGTTGGTCTCCGCGAGCACCGTGATAGAGAATGAAGTCAAGCGCCTTCAGCTGACGCTCGCTATATGATCCGTTATTTGCGCCATCTGCGGTTCTCAGGCTGTGATAATCCTCGGGATTCATGACGGCGAGGGTGTCTCCATATTGAGCTCCTGTTTTATTGAGTTCATCACCGCAGTAGAGAAAAGCTCCGTTTGATCCCATCCATTGAGGGATATTGCGACCATCGGGAAAATCTTTACGGTCGGCTACCGTAATCGTTTCGGACTCTTTGGCAAAAACCGTGCGCGGAAGCCAGAGTTGATAGAGTTGTACCAAAAGCGCGCTGCCAATTAAAAGCGGCAGTATCCACGAGAGCAAGACAAAGCATCGATGTCTCTTGCGGTGGTTGGACGACAGAGATGGTACATGTGTGAAGAGGGTAGTACAAGCGTTCATGGCACTCCTTTCAATAGGTGAAAAGAATGCTAAAGAAGCAATCTGACCGGATTCTGACCGCTCTTTGACAGGTATTTGTCTGTGCGAACACCTTGTTTTCAAAAAGGTAGGCGCACTCAAGCACGTGTGGCTTCTCAATATAAAACCGGTTGCATCTTTGATGAAGAGCTTTCCATATGGCAAATTTTTGATAAACAAATTCTTCACATTTGGCGCAAAGCAGAGCGGCGTAAGAAACGAGAAAAGCATGAAGACGAGGAAAGTGCGCCTGCCTTACTATGGTAAAATGCACTGTGCACGCGGGCATCGCCAAGTGGTAAGGCAATGGCTTCCCAAGCCATCATCCGCGGGTTCGAATCCCGTTGCCCGCTCCAAGGATACTTAAGGCCCTTCGGGGCCTTCTTTATGAGAGGGACAGCATGGCTCCGATTCCAATGACCGATCAAGAGGCAAAGATTGCAACAGATGCGCTCTCTGAACAGATAGATCGTTACGCAGAGCTTCTCGTAAGAAAAGGCTGTGCGGTTCAAAAGGGACAGAGTCTCGTTGTTTCCGCGCCAATTCAAATAGCCGACTTTGCGAGAAGAATAGAGCGCGCTGCCTATGCTGCCGGAGCGGGATTTGTAACGGTTCTTTGGAGCGATGCGGAATCAACTCGTATTAAGTACGAGAACGTGTCGGTAGAGAGACTTTCAAAGACTCCCTCATGGGTAAAAGAACAGCTCAATTCACTTGCGGAAGAAGGAGCGGCGTTCCTGTTTTTGGAAGCACGCGATCCCAATATTTTAAAGGGAATTGATCCGGCAAAACCGGCGGCGGAGTCTCGGGCGCGAAACATTGACTGTGACGTTTTTCGCAGCGGATTGGATTTTGGCCGCAATGCGTGGTGCATTGCGGGTGTACCCGTTGCTCCCTGGGCAAAAGAAGTCTTCCCAAATCTTTCGGAAGCGGAAGCCGTGTATCGTCTTTGGGTTGCAATCTTGGACGTTGCCCGGGCAAGCGGAGAAGATCCCGAGAGTACCTGGGAAACACACAACGCAACATTTGAAAAGACAAAACGATTCTTGAATTCTCATCGATTTGACAGGTTGGTGTATCGCTCAGAAAACGGTACGGAGCTGACCATTGGCATGAATGCGGGACACCTTTGGGACGGCGGAGCCGGAAAAACGCAGAGTGGTGTGGCGTTTTTTCCCAACATTCCAACAGAGGAAGTGTTTACGTCTCCGGACAGAAATCGAGTGGACGGTACTGTATATTCAGCGCTCCCCCTTATTCATGTTGGGCAGATTGTAAAAAATTTCTGGTTTAAGTTTGAAAAGGGAAAAGTCATTGATTATGATGCCGAGATCGGAAAAGACGTCTTGACGTCAATCATAGAGCAGGACGGCGGGTCGTATTTAGGGGAGTGCGCTCTTATTTCAAAAAATACTCCCATCAGACAAAGCGGGATTTTGTTCTACGATACGCTCTACGATGAGAATGCAAGTTGCCACCTTGCGCTTGGCATGGGTTTTCCTGAATGCATCGAGGGTGGTTTTGACATGAGTCGAGAAGATCTTCTCGCCCATGGGATTAATCAAAGCACTACCCACGTGGATTTTATGATTGGAACGGACGATTTGAACATATGGGGAGTTTCTGTTAATGGAGAAGAAACACCAATCTTTGTAAATGGTCAGTGGGCTTGGGAGTAAAACTGTTACACTATCTACGCGCGTGGTAAAATTGCCACGCCTGACAGATAACGGGCCGTTAGCTCAGATGGCAGAGCAGGGGACTTTTAATCCCAAGGTCTAGGGTTCGATTCCCTAACGGCCCACCAGGAACTTCAAGGTCAGGTATCACATGATGCCTGACCTTTTGTCTTTTGGAACAGAGCAGAGGAGATCCAAGGTGATTGATCGTTATACCGGAAAAGAAATGGGTCATATTTTCTCACTTGAAAACAAGTACGCCATTTGGCAAGAGATTGAAGTTCTTGCCTGTGAAGCGCAAGCTGAGTTAGGTACCATTGGCATTACACGAGAAGAGGCCGCATGGATTCGCGCGCATGCAAACTTTAATCGTGCGGAAGTCGATGAGATTGAAGCGGTGACCAATCATGACGTGATTGCATTTCTTACGAATATGGGCTCTTATATCGATGCTGAAGTTCCTCATGGTGCAGCCAAGCCAAGCCGGTGGGTTCACTACGGGATGACCTCTACCGATCTTGGCGATACTGCGCTTTGTTATCAGCTCACGCAGGCGTGCGATATTTTGATTCGTCGGGTGCAAAGCTGTGCAAAAATTTGCAAGCAGCGCGCGTTTGAGGAGCGCGATACGCTTTGCGTCGGACGCACACATGGCATTCATGCCGAACCCATGACATTTGGCATGAAATTTGGTAGCTGGGCATGGGAGCTTAAGCGTGATCTTGATCGTTTGAGGGGCGCTCGTAAGAACGTTGCCTACGGTGCAATTTCGGGAGCCGTAGGGACCTACTCTTCAATTGATCCGTTTGTTGAGGAGTATGTGTGCGAGAAGCTCGGTCTTGCGCATGATCCACTTTCAACGCAGGTTATTTCTCGCGATCACCACGCTTACCTTGCAGGCGTTCTTGCAACGGTGGCCGCAACGTGTGAGCGGATTGCAACCGAGATGCGAGCGCTTCAGAAAACCGATACGCTTGAGGCGGAAGAACCGTTCCGCAAGGGCCAAAAGGGATCTTCGGCCATGCCTCATAAACGCAATCCTATAACCGCCGAGAAAATCTGCGGACTCTCCCGCGTGGTAAAAGCAAACGCGCAGGTGGCTTTTGACAATGTGGCTCTTTGGCACGAGCGAGATATTTCGCATTCTTCTGCCGAACGCGTTGCGCAAGCCGACAGTTTCATTGCTCTTGACCACATGCTTACCAAGCTTGAGTTTTTGCTTGAAGGCATGGTGCTTTACCCCGAGCAAATGAAAGTAAATCTCAATAAGACACGAGGTATGCTTTTCTCGTCCAAGGTTCTTCTCGCCCTCGTAAACACGGGGATAACTCGCGAAGAGGCGTATAAGATCGTTCAATCAAATGCCATGCAGGTATGGAGCGATATTCAACAGGGAATGGATGGACCTACGTTCCGCGAGCGCCTTGAGGCCGATCCGGCATGCACACTCACCAAAGAGCAGCTCGATACTATTTTTGATCCATGGTCGTTCCTTACAAGGTCGAAGGTTCTCTTTGAGCGTCTTGAGCGCCTTGATCTGGATTAAAGGGGTAAAATTTGTCTGATTTGAGAAGATTTAAAGCCCCGCATGCTCGTGGCGGTATCACGCGCCGCGGTTTCTTCCGGGCAACTGCGGCAGGCGGCATCGTTTCTGCCGTTATTGGTGTCTCGGCAGGCTGTCACCATAGTTCCGATGAAGGTTCGGGAAAGTCTTTAGTTCTGGATAAAAACTCGGCAACAAAGGTTCTCGATGCGTATTCATCTGAGGACTATACGGCAGAGCCTTCGCAATCGTATACATTGCCGCTGGGAAGCGTGCTTCGTCCCGCTGAAGGCGATTGGATTCCTCTGACTGCTGCCGGAGCGACGGCGGCGCCTTTGGTGGTGGCATCGGTGCTTTCGGTTGCCTCAGGAGAAGTTTTACCCGTGGTATCGCAGACACAGATGAATAATACCACCGCGGTTATCTACGATGTTCGCTGCTCAGACTCACTGTATGCGTGGATTGAGTTGGATACGTCCACGAGAGACTGGACACTGTATGTCTCCGAGTTTGCCGACGGAAAATTAACCGGCAGTATTCAAACGCTCTACCAGGGAACGTCTGATTATGATCCGGCTCTGTTTTCGGTATCCGGTACGTCCATTGTATGGATAGTCGAGCCGTCGCTGCAGGGAAAAAAGCGGAGTGATGCATCATATTGTTACGTGTGGAATGTCGGAGATGCACAGGCCACAACCGGTGTGGAGTCAAATGGACGTTTTGCGACAGCGCCAGGTATATCCAATGGAGTCGTTGTTTTAACGCCGCGGATCAATGCCGGATCCGGTGTCTACTATGGTGTGGTTGCATATCAGTTGAGCGACAACCTCAAGACAAAGCTTGATCAAATCATTCTTCCTCAATCGGTTGAGCCCTACTTTGCCACACAAATCGGCGAGAAGTTCCTTATTTCAATCGAGAAGAGCTATGACTCCGGTGGTCTTTTGGGCCAAATGGGGACATACATTTTGCCGTCAAGCGGAGAAGGTGTTCTCTGTATTGACAGGGAGCCACTTGCGGGTTCTTTAGGAAAAGACAGCCTGTATATTGTGAAAAATCGAGCGTCATACGTGCTTGTCGATGTTGAAAAGCAGGTATGTCGCTGGCTTTATGCAACCGACAGAAGTCTTGATTTTGGTGAATTTCCCGCTCGTGAAGGAACGAGTTCATCGTTGGTTACATTTTCAACCGTTAAGGCACCGGACTCCGGATATCCGGCATCGGTTTGTGTTCGGTGTTTTCCTCTGTAGAAGAACCGGACGGTTTGAGTTAAGATAAATAGGGTTTTATGAACTTATTTTAAAGAGGGTCTTGAGCGTTTCATATAGAAGACACTGTCGTTTTCATGGAGGGACACAGGGAAGCTATGGAGACAGACGAAAAAAGAATTTTAGTTGTCGAGGATGAGACGGTCATCCGCGATGCTGTTTCTGCGTATCTGGAACGCGAGAATTATACGGTTCGCGGTGTTGGCGATGGCCAGAGCGCTGTTGAAGAATTTGAGAAACACTCATTTGACTTGGTTATTCTTGATTTGATGCTTCCCAAATTATCGGGAGAGAGAGTTTGCAGGGCAATCAGAGACGTTTCCAATGTCTCCATTATTATGCTGACGGCAAAAGGAGAGGTTGAGGATCGTATTATCGGTCTTGAACTCGGAGCCGACGACTATTTGGTCAAGCCCTTCTCGCCGCGTGAACTTGTAGCTCGAGTTCGGGCTCTCTTTCGTCGTACGCACAAAGAAGCTGAGCCGCAGCCTGAAGTGCTTGACTATGGAGTGCTCACCATTGATATCTCAGGTCACAAAGTGCTCATCAGGGGCGAGGAGGTTGATTTAACAGCCTCAGAGTTTAAGCTTCTTACAACGTTGGCACGATATCCCGGTCGCGTCTATTCACGCATGGAGCTTGTCGAAAAAGTGCTTGGATATGACTTTGAAGGCTATGAGCGCACGATTGACTCTCATGTAAAGAATCTTCGCGCAAAGCTTGGCGACGATCCACGCAATCCTCACTGGCTCTTTACCGTGCATGGAGTTGGATATCGTTTTGAGGCAGCTCCAAACGTGTATAGCGATACTGCTGAAGAGTAGATTTCATACCAATGTCAAGTCGTTATGCCCATCTAAATCAGAAGAGCCAAGAATCGTCCAAGCATTCGTGGAACACGATTAAGCCCGAGCCGTCAAAGCCACGTGCGTTCTCCACACGCATTACGTTTTTCTTTGGCATTACGGCGTTTATGACGGCATTGCTCCTAATCACAATTTTGGTATATACGTGGAATGAAGATCTGTCCAAAGAGTTCTACGATTCCTTCTTCCTCGCAGCGGCCGGAGCCATTGTTTTGGCATGTTTCATCGGGTATTTGGTATCAAGATCGCTTACCAGACCTATCAGCAGTCTTACCAATACCGCCTTTCAGATCCGCAACGGAGATCTTTCTGCGCGCTCCGGGGTCCGTGGCAGTGACGAGCTGGGTCGCCTTGGAGAGACATTTGACGATATGGCCACGGCTCTCGAGAAGGACTTAAAGCTTGAACACCGTTTGACAAGCGACGTGGCACATGAGCTGAGAACACCTCTGATGGCCATTTTAGCCACGGTTGAAGCCATGCAGGATGGAGTTCTTCCGGCCGATCAAGAGCGGCTTGAAAACGTTGCATCCGAAGCACGTCGTCTTTCTCGCTTGGTTGATGCGATGCTGCATCTGTCGCGGCTTGAAAATGGTTCGACTCCAATTCGCCCCGTGAAGAATGATCTTATTGCTTTGGTACAGAGTCTCGTCAAATCTCAAGAACCACTTTTTCGGGAACGCAAAATCTGCCTGCAGTTTATTAACAAAACCGGACACGATCAATGCTTTGCGGAAGTTGATGCCGACATGATTCGAGAGGCGATTGTCAATCTTTTGAGCAACGCCATGCGCTATACCGACGTCAACGGTTTGGTAAGCGTTACCGTTTCAGAGAGCCGGGGAGATGTTGTCATTTCTGTTTCAGATACCGGCATAGGCATTGCAAAGGAAGACATACCGCAGACCTTCTCGCGATTCTGGCGTTCTGATTCAAGCAGAGAGCGTGCGTCAGGAGGCCTTGGAGTCGGCCTTTCCATTACGAAAGAAATACTCGATCGCCACAATGGAACCATCTCAATTGAGTCAGAATTGGGAAGAGGAACGACGTTCTCACTCCATATTCCGCACACACAGGCAGCCCGTATGGGGATGAACTAGAAAATTTCGTAATGATTGCATGCCGTCCTCAATTTATTCCTTTGTTGGCTTACAATCAAAGTCAGTAAAGATTCGCGTGTGCAGAAGTGAGGTAAGCGTGTCTGACAAATTACGTCCGGATTCTCACGGAAAAGTTCGTGATATCTATGATTGCGGCGATGAGTTGCTTATGGTGGCAAGTGATCGCATCAGCGCTTTTGACGTTATTCTTCCGGACGAAATACCGTATAAAGGTGAGGTCTTAACCCGAATCAGCGCATTTTGGTTTGAACGCTTTAAAGACCTGATTCCCAATCACATGATTGCCGTACTTCCCAATAAGATACCGGCTTCCTTTGCATCCTATGCTGACTATCTTTCCGGAAGAGCAATGCTGGTTAAAAAAGCCAAGACCATTCCGATTGAGTGTATTGTGCGAGGATATCTCACCGGCTCAGGTAAGAAGACGTACGATCAAGACGGTACGGTCTGTGGCATTAAACTTCCTGAAGGGCTGCACGAGGCTTCAAAGCTTCCCGAAGCACTCTTTACACCCTCGACCAAGGCAGAGCTGGGAAAGCACGATGAGAACATCTCGTTTGAGAGATGTGCCGAGATTGTCGGAGCAGATGTCGCAGAGCGCTTGCGTGAGGCATCGCTTGAGCTCTATAAAGCTGCCGCAGAGTATGCCGCAACAAGGGGTATTCTTATTGCAGACACAAAGTTTGAGTTCGGCTTTATCGACGGCGAGCTTACCCTCATTGATGAGTGTCTTACGCCTGACTCAAGCCGCTTTTGGCCGTCTGAGGGATATATGGCGGGAAGCGTTCAGCCAAGCTATGATAAGCAGTATGTGCGCGATTGGTTGAAGGCACATTGGGATATGCAGGGCGAGCCTCCGCATCTTCCACAAGAGGTTATTGAGGGAACATCCAGGCGTTATCAAACGGCGTTTGAGATTATTACTGGTACCAAATTCGAGTCAATGAAGGAGTCCCATGTCACTGCGTGACACGATTAAAGGCGCTGCTGAAGAAGCACAGGAAACCGTTGCATCAGTAGCATCAAAGAAATCACAAAAAGAGAGCGAGAAGAGCGACGGACAGACGGTTAAATATGCTCCGCGCAGGTCTGCTGCTTCCGCCAAGCCTTCTCGTGAAGCGGCGGCTTCCGTGCGCATTTCAAGTGCTTCGGGATCTAAGTCAGCCAAGGGTGGCACCCCCACAACAAAAGAGCAAAAACGTGCTGCTCGGCAGCGCGAGCGTGCGCATGATGACTTTAGAAATCGCGGCTTTGAGATTTTGCTGAGAAACGATCCTGAGTATCACCGCGTCGAGCGCATCTGGTGGGTCATTTTAGGTATTGGTTTTGCTGCAACGATAGTGACGTTTGTGCTAACGACGGCATTTCCTGAAGCTAGAAACCTTGGCTCAGGGGTTGGGCTTGTGTCTGCCATTGCGCTTATCATTGCGTATGTGTTCATCTTTGGTTCGGTTATTTTCAGCTTTGTGAAGCTGCGTCCCATCCGCAAGCGTGTTGAGCGCCAGGTGGTAGGTATGACCGATAAAAAGCTTGGAGAAAAAGTTGCTGCGTGTGAAGCTGCAAAAGAAGCAAAGAAGGCCGAGAAGAAAGCTCGTAAGACAGAAAATAAGTAAGTAGAGAAATTCGAGGTTTTCTCGCTTAGTGTTTTTATTGCGCAGGGCGCTATTGGTGAGTAAAATTACTCACGTAAGCCTTCGTAGCTCAGGGGATAGAGCACCGCTCTCCTAAAGCGGGTGTCGGCCGTTCGAATCGGCCCGAGGGCACCAGAAATCAGCACAGGTCGGGATTTTACTCTCGGCCTGTTTTTATAGAACGACTTGTTAGAGGGACTTACAGAGGATCATATGGAATGTAGCAAGTATTGACATGTGAATTCCTGTGTCAAAGATTTCCATGTTGACCTGCGAAATCAACGTATGGTTGAGCCGAAATCAACAACTGGTAGGAGGTATCAACCGCTGCGTTCTTGTTGGAAGATATGATACGAGTGATAGTTATGGAAGCGGTTCCGCATAAAAAGCATCCGATAAAAACACAAGAGTGAGGAGTGCATATGACAAATTCTCAGGAGACGCTTGGTCGGCGTATTGCACGGCTCCGTCTTGCCAAAGCCGCAACGCAGGAACGGTTGGCTCGTGAGTTGAGTGTGAGTCCACAGGCAGTCAGTAAGTGGGAAAATGATATTAATTACCCGGACATTTCGCTGTTGCCACAATTAGCGCAATTTTTAGGCGTGAGCATCGATGAACTCTTGCGCGGCGCCTCTACGCAAGAGCGAAAAGGGTTTGATATCTCCATGTCCATAGCAAAAGAAGCAGATGAGAGCTCGGATAAGAGGGAAGCCGACAAAGCGCAAAATCTTGCAATAGATAACTTTGAAGAAGAGGATACGACGACAGATGATGAAGCACATGCCGGTGAAGAAGAGGTACATCGTTTTGGATTAGGGAAGTTCTTTAGCACCGAGGTGAGAAAAGCAAAGGACGGTATCTCCGGAAAAGAGCAGGCAACCGTGCGTCTGGGCAATTCAAAAAAGCATGGCTTGCACATTTACGTTGAGTCGGAGGACGGGGACGTAGTGGACATGTGTGTCCCTCTGGCACTTGCAAAATTTGCCATGAAATCAGGGCTTCAAATCGGAGGCCGTTCCATTGACAAGGAGACGCGCGCGCAGCTTGAAGAGATTGATATTGATGAGCTTGTAGCGGCGGCCAAAGACGGAGAATCCGGAACGTTGATCAACATCGTTTCAAGTGATGGAGACATTGTTAAAATCTGGTTTGATTAAGCATATCAGCGCGTAAAGCACATGCCCGCTTTCAGATGAGTTTGAAAGCGGGCATTTTTGTCAGGAGAAGCTCTTACACGGCGCCTCTTTAGGCGCGCCTTACGCTTTACGCCTTACGAGTTTTACGTTGTCGGTGATGTCGTAGTAGTGCTCGTTGACGCGGTTGGATCTGGTCCGGAAGACACGCTAATGGTGACGGTACCGCCGGGCTCTACGGACTGCGGAGACTGGCTGACGACTTTGCCGCTTTCGACGTTGTTGTCGTAGACCCATACGGTGTTTGGCGAGAAGCCCGCTTCTTGAAGAAGCTGCTGAGCTGCATGGTACTCTTTGCCAATGACGTTTGGTACCGGCTGCTTCTTGGGATCCTCGCCGATAGTGATTGTTACGGTGTCGCCCTTCTCGCCCTTAGATCCAACCGACGGGCTTACCGCAGAGACGGTGGCATTTTGGTTGCCCTTGCTCTTATCTTGCGTGCGTACCTTAAATCCGGCACTTTCAAGCTTTTTAGTTGCCTGTGCTTCCGTAAGACCAATAACATCCGGAATCGTAATCTCTTCCGGTCCTTTGGAAAGGTGGTAGGTGATGGTATCGCCGGCTTTGGCATCGGAGTTTGGTGCTTCATCTTGCTTTGCAATATAGCCGACCGGTACGGAATCATCGTCAACGTCGTCACCTTGCTTGCCCTTAAGTCCCACTTGTCCCAAAGCTCGCTGAGCTTCATCCGGAGTCATCTTTGTCAGATCCGGGACTTTAACCGTTGCGGCAGGCTTGGCGCCCTTAGAGACGACGATATCAATCTTGGTGCCGTCCTCGGCCATCTTATTTGCACTGGGCGTTTGTTCGATAACCTGACCTTCAGGCGCATCGTCGTTGTAGTCTTCTTTAATTTCTCCGAGCTTGAAGTGGCTGTCTTTATCGTTAAGCGCATTGATGGCGTCGTCTTTTTTCATACCCACGAGGTTGGGAACGGTATATTGCTGCGACTGGTGAGAAAGAATGTTTGTGATACCAAAGACGGCTCCGGCAAAAATGAGAAGGGCGAGAAGAACGCCCAGGACGGTATTACGACGGCGCTTGCGGGCACGCTCTTCTTCTTCCATCTGAGCTTGTTCGGTTGCTTTAATGGGACGCATTTTATCTGTATTGCCGGTGCGGCTGGCAACCGCAACCGGGATTGCCTGAGTGCCTCCAAAGCCTCGGCGATCCATCTTATTGGTGGGTACGGCTCCCATAAGAGCCGTACTGCTCACCCTGCTTCCTCGACCCATGAGATAGTCGCGTAACGCATAGTAGAGATCATCCGCCGTCTGATAGCGGTTGCTCGGATCTTTTTCCATACACTTTAAAATGATGGATTCAAGAATCGGGTCTACCGAAGGATTAAGCAACGTGGGTGCTTGAGGAGCTTCATTGACCTGTTTTAGAGCAACGCTGATGGCATCGTCTCCCTCAAAAGGGACACGTCCCGTTGCTGCTTCGTACATAACGATACCCAAGGAATAAATATCGGTTGTGGGTCCAAGCTCTTTTCCCTGTGTTTGTTCAGGGGAGACGTAATGAGCCGTTCCAAGAACAGCATTATCGGTGGTTAAGTGACTGTTCTTGGCGCGCGCGATACCAAAATCCATGACTTTGATATTGCCATCGGGCTGCACCATAATATTTTGCGGCTTGATATCGCGATGGATGATGTCGTGTTTATGAGCTACCGAGAGTGCCTGGGCAATCTGGGAGCCAATTTGAGCGACTTTACGGGAATCAAGCGCTCCGTGTTTGCGGATGCCGCTTTTGAGGTCAGTTCCCCGGAGGTACTCCATAACGATGTAATATGACTCACCGTCTTTGCCCCAGTCATATACGGATACGATATAGGGGCTCGAGAGCGCTGCGGCTGCCTGAGCCTCCTGCTTAAAACGGGCGGCAAACGAAGGATCGTTGGCATACTGTGGCAGCATTGTTTTGATGGCTACCGTGCGTCCCAAAACTTCATCTTGTCCCCGGTATACGGTGGCCATACCACCCGTACCAATCTTGTCTTGAACCTGGTAACGCCCACCGAGCATTCTACCTGGCATATACTCTCCTATCAGTACACAGAGCTTCTTGCTTGCAATCTTAGCTAACTAAACGTCGTTTGAGGTCGAGAAGTGCATCTTGTAAAACCTTACAAAACATCATGAGGCCGCTCCAAGAGATTGAATCTGCAGGCATTTTGCAATAACCTGTCCGCCAACCTTTGCGCCCTCGCCAAGAACGTTCTCACCGTTACCCTCAATGACAACCGAAACCACGAGCGAAGGTTTTTCATACGGAGCAAACCCGATAAAGAAGGAGTTGAAATTACCGTTTTCAACATCGGCGGTACCGGTTTTCCCCGCGACGCGGGTACCCTGTACGCGGGCGCCCATGCCGGTTCCATGCTCAACGACACCAAGCATGGCCTCGCGAACCTTTCCGGCAGTCTCAGCGGAAACAACCTGCCCCAAAGAGTGTGGGGAAGTAGTTGATACCACGGTGCCCTCGGGAGAGAGAATATGGTCAACCACATACGGGTTCATGACGACGCCGCCGTTTGCAATTGCCGAAGCGACAACGGCATTTTGCATAACGGTTGTCTGAGGGCCTGCGGGGCTTTCATGCTGTCCAACAGGAAGACCGCAAGAGGACCAACCAAGTTCCCATTCGGTCATTTCCGACGGATTAGGCATGAGAGAAGGCGTGGTATAGAAATCTTGTCCAAGCTCTTTTCCGTAGCCAAAGCTATTGGCATAACTGACAAGATTTTGAGCCCCCAGTTGAGTTCCAACTTGTGCGAGGGCGGTATTTGAAGAGCGGGCAAAGGCCTCACTGAGGGTAATGTTGCCCATATCTTCATTGGCATAGTTATGGATGGTTCCGCCTCCAAGGTCCATAACGCCGGGTGCATCATATTTGGTATCAAGAGTGGTGGTGTTGGTATCAAGTGCCGCCGAGAGCGTAATGGTTTTAAAGGAAGACCCGGGAGAATAGAGAGATTGGGTACTCCGGTCAACAAGCTCGCTGCCACTATCCGATGAGATGGCGCTTGCAAGTTCCGATTGTTTATATGAAGGGGAAGAAGCCTTTGCGAGGATTGCGCCTGTGGAGGGATCCATCACAACGACAGATCCGGTATGACCTTCGAGAATCTGCTCTACGGCAGCCTGCATTTGCGAATTGATCGTAAGCACTACCGAAGATCCCGGCGTGGTGACTCCTGCCATGGAATAGAGCGCGCCTTTCCAGTCAGAGTGAGAGGAGTGGCCCGTGAGGGTTTCGTTCATGGTCTGTTCAATTCCGGAAGTTCCGTATTGTGTGGAGATATAACCTACGGTATGAGCAGCCATGCCGTCTTGCGGATAAGTGCGTACATAGGTCCCGTCGTCTTGCTTCACGCTCTCTGCGAGAGTTACTCCGTCAGACGTGATGATGGATCCGCGCTGAACATGTGCGCTTTTGGCAATGGTGTGGTTGTTGGTGGAGAGAGATTGAATATGCGGTGCATCGATGGTCATCAGATAGGTAAGATTGCCGAGAAGAACGGCAAAAAGGACGGCAAAAACCGTAATCAATGAGGTCAAGCGCTTACCGAGAGCAATGCGTCCCAATACGCCTGATTCTTCCGTTTGGATATCAAAGCCGCCGCGCGCGTGCAATCCGTGAAGTACGTTACTTGCATGGGCTCCACCGGCAGAAATGGCAAGGTGCTGCTCGTTTGCGGGACTGCTTGATTTAAGCTCAGTTTCATGTCCGGTTCCTTCGTCTCCTGCACGAAGGAGAAGGGCAACAATGATGAAGCTGGAGAGAAGGGACGAGCCGCCCTGGCTCATGAAGGGCAGAGTGACGCCCGTTAAAGGCAAAAGTTTAGTGACGCCGCCGATAATCAAGAATGCCTGGAAAACGAGGACACTTATAAGTCCTGCTGCCGCAAATGCTGAAGCGTCTGATTTTGCACGAGCTGCAGTGGCAAGACCACGGATTCCCAAAAGGATAAAGAGCATGATGATTGCGCTTGCGCCAAACAAACCCATTTCTTCGCTGATAGCGGAGAAAATGAAGTCTGATTCAACAACGGGAATATAGGTGGGGAGTCCCTTGCCGATACCAACGCCGGAAAGGCCACCATCGGCGATGGAGTAAAGCGACTGTACAATCTGAAAGCCGTCACCCGATGGATCTTTAAAAGGATTGAGCCAGATATCTACGCGCTGTTGGACATGGCCAAAGAAGTGGTACAAGACAATGCCGCCCAGGGCCAGAAGAAAAAGGCTGACAAGGACATAGCTCACACGACCCGTGGCAACATAGAGCATTATGACGAAGAAGATAAAGAAAAGAAGAGCGCTTCCGAGGTCTCTTTCAAAAATAACTATGAGAAGGCTTATGCCCCACATAATAAAAAGAGGAAGCAGCATCTTCAGGCGCGGGAGACGAAACGGTCCAATTTTGCGCATGGAGACGGACAGGGCTTCTCGGTTTATTCCAAGGTAAAAGGCAAGAAAGAGAACGAGTGCTATTTTTGCGATTTCTCCCGGTTGGAAGGTGAATGAGCCGAAGGAAAGCCAAAGTTTAGATCCCCAGCGCTCCTGTCCTATTGCCATGGGCAAGAGGAGCAAAACGACTCCTATAAAGCCTATGGTGTATTTGTAGCGTGCGAGGGTATCGAGATTGCGTATAACGGCCAAAGTTACAATCATGGCAACAACCGACACAAAAAGCCAAAGGATTTGATTTGGTGCAGCGGTAGGTGCAAGTCGCGTTACAAACGTGATTCCTATGCCGGAAAGCGCAAATACGATAGGCAAAATTGCAGGATCGGCGGCAGGCGCTAAGATTCTGTTTGCAATATGAGCAACGGTAAACGCAACAAAAAGGGCAATGGGCGTTGCCATAGAGGAAAGATTAACTTCTGACTTTGAAGTGACCATATACATGGCGTAGAGAAGAAACATGGGGACAGCGGCAAGAATAAGCAGTACCAGCTCGATGTTTCTGCGAGAGTTTCGAGACGTCTCCACTTCTACTCACCTCCCGAGTTTTGTGAAGTGGCATCCGGTGCAGTAGTTTCAGTCTCACCGGTGGGCTCGCCTTCTGATTTTGCATCGTCAGCGCGTTTGGCCGCCTTTATATCGGCATCGTTAATCTGTTCACGATAGTCTTCGACGGTTTCACGCGCTTCCGTTTCGTCTTTAACGCGAATTCCCAACGCCAGCTTATCTTGTACGGATTGTGGAAGATTCTTTACTTCGATGGTAGTGGTATCTATCAAATTTGATAA
Organism: Atopobiaceae bacterium; assembly: GCA_024691995.1. Taxonomy (GTDB): domain Bacteria; phylum Actinomycetota; class Coriobacteriia; order Coriobacteriales; family Atopobiaceae; genus Lancefieldella. The sequence continues at coordinate 353,821 of JAILNA010000007.1, forward strand.
CGGAATCCCGGCTATTTTTGAAGGAACTCCCTGGTAGATGGCAACGGTAGAACCGTTGATGCCTATGTAGTATTCGCTTCTGATAAAAAGCACGGCGATAACCAAGGAGACGACAAGAAGAGCAATGATGGATATGGAGGTTGCGAGAATACCGCGAGTAAAGCGGCGGCGGTTCTTCTCGACAAGGCCGTCATCGAGAATATCGACCACAATAACCGTGATGTTATCCGCTCCCCCGGCGGTAAGAGCCGCCGAGACAAGGCTGTCCGCAGCGTTTTGCGGAGTGATGTTGGAGACGGCAATGGACTCTATCTCATCATCAAGTATCATGCTGGAAAGACCGTCGGAACAAAGAATGATGCGGTCTCCGTCAGAAACTTCCAAGGTAAAGTGATCGGCATACATTTCCGGATCGGAGCCCAGCGCACGTGTTACGACGGAGCGCGAAGGGTGGTTACGAGCTTCATCGGCGGTAATCTGGCCTGAATCCACCAGTTCTTCTACATAGCTATGATCATGGGTAATTCGTACCAATGTGCCGTGATGAAGCAGGTAAATGCGAGAATCACCCACGTGCGCAACGGCCATCTGGTTGCCTTCAATAAAAATAGCCGAAGCGGTAGATCCCATGCCGGGCTTTCCGATGCCTTTTTGGGGAGCTTCAATGACGGCTTGGTTGGCGGCTTCAATTGCCGCGCCAAGAAGGACGTCGTCGGCCGTGTTGGGAGCCTCCTCGCCGATAACTTTTACGGCGATGGAACTTGCCACTTCTCCGGCGGCATGACCGCCCATACCGTCGCAGACCGCAAAGAGAGGGGTGCGCAGAAGAAACGAGTCTTCGTTGTGTTCGCGCACAAGACCCACGTCAGAGCGGGCGCCCCACGATATGAAAGAGTTGGACCCACTGATAAACTCTGTATCCGTTCTTCCTTCAAGGGAGAGTTCGCATCTTCCCGGAGCGTGCACAGGCTCTGTGGCAGGCGTTTTGTCAACTGTGTTCTCAGGTGTTACCATCGCTGCTCTTATCGACGTCCCACACGCATGATTACATCGCCGACCTGCACCTCATCATTTTCGCGAAGAGTAACCGGTTGTTCGATAATATGGCCGTTTACCATTGTGCCGTTGGTGGATCCGAGATCCTCAAGAACGAGGGCGGGACCCTGCAACGTGAAACGTGCATGTGAAGCAGAAACATACGGCTCATCGACAACGATATCGGATGAAGGAGACCGGCCTATTACCACAGGCCCTAAGATATCCGCGTGAAGTCCGCGCAACGAGCGAATGCCCTTCTCGACATCAACATACCAGATGGCACCATCTTTACGCTGTCCGCGCACCAATCCAATTCCCGTGCGCATAACCGCAAAGAGAAACACGTAAAGGAGGATAACAAGAAGGACGCGTCCTGCGAATAACACAAGGTCAATCATTAGTTCTCCCGGAACTCGAGGTTCACGAGACCAACGGTGATAAGGTCTCCATCGTGCAGAATAATCTCATCGACATCGATATCGTTTACAAGCGTTCCGTTTGTCGAACGCAAGTCTGCGATATGCCAACGACGACCATCATACCGCAGTTCGGCGTGGCGGCGCGAAACATTGGGATCACGCAACACCACATCTGCCTGAGAGCGCTCGCGGCCGATAATGGCAGTCGGCGCTTCAACCCGATACGAACGCCCACTTTGGCGGTCTATCAGGATGCAGAAAGGAGTTTGATTTTGTGGATCAAGCGCCCGACCGGTATTGTGGCCGATTGACCGACGTGCGTCGGAGGGCATCTGGCGACGTTGGGTATTTGGAACAGGAGATGCGGTAGGAATGGCAGCAACGGGGGGAATGTTATTCGCAGCGCCGTCAATATTGGTAAGAACGGGCATGGGGGTTGATTCGGCGGCTGAAACTACGGGGATGGAGCCCTCTGCCTCCACAAAGTCCATCGGCATTACCGCAAGACCGGCATCCGTGCCGGTAAACCCGGCGGGCGGATCGGAAGGTGTCTCCGGATATAAAGGCGCATCCGGTATAGAGGGGACGGCTGCCGCCGAGACGTGTTGCAGAGGTGCTCCGGCTTGGCGAGCAGGACCATGGGGCGCCCGATTTTTATTGGGAAGAACAGCTGCTGCTCCTCCGACGCTTGAATTGCCGCCGAGAAAGGCGCGCTCTTCATCGCGGAGGCGATCGAGTGTGATGCCGTCGATGTTCTCGGCAAAGACCGCAAATTTCCCTGATTTAAGGGACGGATCCACCATAAAGCGTACCAGCGGCGTTCCTACGAAGATGTAGTTTCTACGCTCTGCTTGCGCAGCCACAAAAGCCGCAACTTCGGCGGTCAAATCAGCGTACAAGGGACGCATGAGCGAGTCGTCGGTAGGAGAGACCAAGATGGTATAGAGAGCCGGAGCGGTGTCTATGCCGTCAATCTCGTACGTTTCATGTTCCATCTCTTTAGCCGCACGCTTTGCGAGCTTCTTAAAAGAGAACGGCTCCGCATATCCCTGTGGAGCAGAACCAAAGACAGAACCGATACGATCTTCAAAATCACTAATAAAGCTCATTCATATCCTCGCCTTCACGGCCGTACGAATGTGGGCCTGTCAGGACAATTACTATGCATACAAGTACACACAAGATTACCGCAAAAATGATGGGAACCCAGTTGACACTAGGCAAAAAACTTTTATTTTCCACGTAAGAAGCTAAAAAAATCGTGCCTATAAAGAGTGCGAGACCAACAATCTGTCCAAAAATCATGCGAGTACGGCTTCTTTTCTTACTTATGAGCGCCGTCGCGTATGATGACAAAGCGCAGCCCAAACACATAATCCAAAACGAAGTCTGACTCATGGCGGACAATAGGTCAAAAGAGAGGGGAGTTGCCGCAAATTGCAACGGCAGCGCTTTTGAGAAGGCAATGCCAAAAAGATACCCAAAAGCTCCCGTGAGACATGCAGGTAGGGGTTTTAGGGCCGCTCCTGCAAGTCCCGGAGCCGCAACACACATAGGAAAGAGAGCCGGGAAAAGTCCGACACTTGTGGCAAAACGATTTGTCCTTCCCGCGAGCACCCACCACGTACCGACAAGAAGCGTGGAGATTGCCGCAAGGGGAAACGATGTACTTGTAGGACTTATGGACGCGAGTGCATATATAAAAGCCGAAAGCACCAAAGCCGAACCTAAAGGGGTCCAGAGCGCCGCGGCTGCCGCAGACAGTACAATACCCGTGAGTTGGAAAGACATGGATTCAGGCACCAGGGCTTTGAGCAGGGGAAATACAAGCAGCGCGGTTGTCGCAGCTGAGGTGATGCGTGAAAGAGCCGAGAAAAGCCAGGGATACCGAACGTCAAGCGGTAGACGACCATCGTCTAACGGCCCGTCTTCTTCCTCTCTGGTTTGTCCTATTAATTCCCTCAAGCTCTTCTCGCCGGCGGCTCTGTCGCCGAGTTCGTATGAAAGGCTGTTACTGAACTCAGCTACGTTAGCCGGTCTGCGAGCGCTGTCAAAAGAGAGCGCCTGGTTCAGCTCGTCAATTGCCGCGCGGGATAGAGTTGGAGTTTCCGCCTCAAGCGTATGCGGTTGCTTGAGCATCTTGGTAAGAGATTCTTTTGCACTTTTACCGGCGTATATATTATGACCGGTTAGTGCTTGTCGTACTACGGCCGCAAGTGAGAAGACGTCGGCGCGCTCGTCAACGAGAAACCCCTCTATTTGTTCGGGAGGCATGTAGCCTACGGTGCCCCCTCGCGCGTCGCCGTAGCCCGTAGCGGAGGCAAGAGTGGCCATGCCAAAGTCTGCAAGCTTTACCGTACCTTGCCTGTCAATCATGACGTTGGTAGGCTTGATATCCAGATGCAGAACACCGTTTTCATGCGCATACGCAAGAGCACGTCCAAGAGAAGTGACAACATGGGCAAGCTCGTCATGGGTAAGCGTGCCGCCCTCTACGCGGGCGAGCAGTTCCGAAAGATTGAGACCGTCAACAAACTCCATAACGAGATATGCATATGCTTCATCCGATTCAAAATCGTGGACGCTCACGATATTGGGGTGCGCCAGAAGACAAGCCGTTCGTGCTTCTGCGAGCGCTTCATCAACCGTTGAAGTAAGAATGCCCTGATGGGCAGCGATATCGGTCAAGGGCATACGTTTTATTGCAACTCGGCGTTGGAGACGCGTGTCCCAGCATGTGCATACGGTACCAAACCCGCCATGCCCACAACGCGCGAGCACGCGGTAGCGGCCAAGAAGCATCTCAGGTTGATCCGTCTCAGAGGCATCTGATATCTGATCTGCAGGGACGACGGCTCTCCTGCGCTTGGTATATTGCGTAATATGAGTAGATCCGGTGTCTCCCACGGCGGCTCCTTGTGTGTTTAAAGTGTATGTGTCGCCTGTGACAAGCGTTATTTTACTCCCAAATGTTCGTTTACAAGTTTATGTAAGAATCCCATGCAAGAAAAGCAGAAAATGTAGTATTATTGCCGAGCATGCGGGCGTGGCGGAATTGGCAGACGCGTATGCTTCAGGTGCATATGGGCAACAGCCCGTGGGGGTTCAAGTCCCTTCGCCCGCACCATTTTTTATATGAAGCCCCGACTCGGGGCTTTTTCTTTAGGCGTTATCGGAGTCCGACGGCTCGTCGTCGTCAAAGAGACTCCAGTCATCATCGCTCTTCTCGTGGTTGTAATAGCGCCTTTTTGTTCTGCGCTCAAGAACAAGCGAGATAAGGAGAAAGAAGAGGATTCCTCCGCTGACAAGGCATAAAACGCCGGTTTGATCGGTAAAGAGCCATGTAAAAAGATCACCAATTGCATTCATACAAAAACTCCAAAAAAGAAGTGTTGCTTTCTATCGAGCATTACAAGTATATACTTGAAAAATTGCAACCGGAAATATAACTGTGCAAAAATGGGATCTGTGCCACACCAGACACACTCTCGTCGTTCAAGGAGATATTGAATGCTTGACATCAAGTTTGTTCGTGAGAACCCCGATGTAATTGATGCTGCCTGTGCATCTCGTCAAAATGCCCATTGGGATCGTGAGAAGTTCTTTGAGCTTGATGCCGAGCGTCGTTCGGTTATTGCTGAGGTTGAAAGTTTGCAGGCAGAACGCAATGCCATCTCAAAACAAATTGGCCTTTTTATGCGTGAGGGGAAAAAGGATGAAGCTGAGGCAGCAAAGCAGCAGGTTAGTGCCAACAAGGAGCGCATAGCCGAGCTTGATCAGCGCCGCGGTAGCGTTGAAGAAAAGCTGACGGCGCTTGTGGCTGCGATTCCAAACATTCCGGATGAGTCGGTGCCGTATGGCGTTGATGATTCCGACAATCCTGAGGTTCGCCGCTGGGGAGCTCCGACTGAATTTGATTTTGAGCCTAAAGCGCACTGGGATCTTGGCGTTGACTTGGGGATTATTGACTTTGATAGAGGTGTAAAGCTTGCCGGAACACGGTTCTACCTTCTTGGTGGACTTGGTGCCCGTATGGAGCGCGCGCTGATCAACTTTATGATTGACCAGCACAATAAAGCCGGGTTTAAGGAATTTTGGCCGCCGGTTATCACCAATCATGATTCGCTCTTTGGAACAGGCCAGCTTCCCAAGTTTGAGGATGATCTCTATCACGTACAACCCGACCTTTATCTCATTCCAACTGCGGAGGTTCAGCTTACCAACATCCATCGTGGAGAGATTCTTGACGTAGACCAGTTGCCACTTCTCTACACCGCCTTTACGCCGTGTTTTCGTGAGGAGGCAGGATCGGCGGGGCGAGATACGCGTGGAATCATCCGAGTCCACGAGTTTGACAAGGTTGAGATGGTAAAGTTTTCCAAGCCGGAAGATTCCATGAATCAGCTTGAGTCCATGGTTGCGGAGGCCGAGAAGATCCTCCAGCTGCTTAAACTTCCGTATCATGTGGTAACACTTTGTACGGGAGATCTGGGATTTTCTGCGGCAAAATGTTACGACATTGAGGTGTGGCTTCCCAGCTACAACAACTATAAAGAGATTTCTTCTTGTTCAAATTGCAAGGATTTTCAAGCAAGACGTGCAGGCATCCGCTTTAAGGATCCTGCGGTCAAAGGGACACAGCTCGTGCATACATTGAATGGTTCCGGCCTTGCGGTTGGGCGTACCATGGCTGCCATTCTTGAGAATTATCAAAATGCGGACGGTTCCGTAACCGTTCCTGAAGCACTTGTTCCATACATGGGCGGTGTTGAAGTCATCCGACCTGAGGACTAAAGAAGACTTTCATGAGGACTTTTGAAGCTCCATAAAAATGGCCGAAGTCTCGACGATACCTTTGTTCTCGGCAAACAAAATAGAAAATTGTTTCTGCCGGGCATGTGTGACTGTAGCGCATGTAACGCAGTCCGGAAGAGGACAGAATTTTGAGATTTCAATAGAACTTATGTTCTAAATATGCTAAAATGGGATATAGAAAACCAAGAGAGAGGAAGACGTACATGAAGCACGATATCCCAGACAAAGAAGAATTAACCATCAAGCGGGCTCAAGACGGATCTCTTACCTTGAGAGCGTATGTGTCCGGCCATCCCTCTCGGGTTGGTTTTGGTGAAGATGAGCATGTTTCTTACTTGCTGCTAGACGGTAAAAGTGCCCTGCAGCTCAAAGATGCTTTGGAGCCTCGGTATGGACGTCAGTCCTCTGAAGATTTATTTTGGCAGTTGATTGCAGAGAAGACGGAATGCATTGCAGATATTCTTGATATCTGTGACGCACGGAGCATTCACTATACCTATAAGAGTTTAGGCTCTGAAAGTGATTGTTGTCTGAGGGAATTGTAAGAGGGTCATCTGTAAAAGCAACTGATATTTTGTATAAAAAAGGCTCCCATTTGGGAGCCTTAAAATTCAATGGTGCGGCGTATAGGATTCGAACCTATGACGCCCTGATTCGTAGTCAGGTCCTCTATCCAGCTGAGGTAACGCCGCGTGCGCTAACAATATGACAGACCTGTTTGTAAAATGCAAGTGTTTTCACGAAAAAAGTTAGAGTCAATACCTGTAGGGGAGATAGAGAGAATCATTTCAGCTTCTCTGAAATGTGGTTTTGGGAAAGAGAGGTATTGAGAGGACGATAAAGAAAAGAAGAACAGTAAAAAGGAGGGCAGTATGGTTGGATAAAAATATCTCTGCCTGAATTCATGGTAGGTTCAGACAGAGACACATGAAATTAAAATGGCGGAGAGCTGGGGATTCGAACCCCAGATGGGCTTTGGGCCCATACTCGCTTAGCAGGCGAGCACCTTCGGCCTCTCGGTCAGCTCTCCAAAGTAAGTGCTTGAGAATGATACCCCGAACTTGCGATTGTTACAACTCACTAAAAGGGTCAAGGGGGAAAATATTTCTGATGTTCACGTTTTCTCGATGATTTCTGAGAGCGTTCCATGAGAAACGTCGTGCAACTTCTGATGCTGAAAGCTCTTCTTGCGGCTTGGCAAGACCTATCAGTGAGGCGAGAAATCCGATGAGTTGTTCTGCGGAGATACCATGAGCCTTAAAAGAGCCCAGGTCAAGATCTTTGTCTCTTTTTGAAAGTCGTCTGCCACTGCCGTCAACAAGGAGAGGTACATGGGCATACGTTGGTGTCTCGTAGCCAAGGAGGTGTTGCAAATAGATTTGACGTGCAGTCGAAGAAAGGAGGTCGCATCCTCTGACTACCTGTGTGATTCCCATGTCCGCGTCATCCACGGTAACTGCCAGTTGATACGCAATCACGTTATCGCTGCGCTGAACAAGAAAATCACCGCACGTACAGGCAAGATTTTCTCGGTAGGTTCCATATACCAAATCGGTGAAGGTAATAAAAGACGAAGGATTGTCTGAAGGTGGAACTTTAAGACGTGTTGCAGCTGCTTTATGAAGGAGACGGTTTTCTCGCTCTTCTTTTGAAAGGTTGCGACAAGTTCCCGGATACGGGCGCATTTGGTCAGAAGCATGTGGTGCAGTTGCCGCATGGAGGTCGGCTCGTGAACAAAAGCATGGGTAGAGAAGATCTTTTGACTTCAGTTTTGTAAGCGCATCAAGGTATAACTCTTTGCGGTCGCTTTGGAAAAAGGGGCCCGCATCCCAAGTGAGTCCAAGCCACTGAAGATCTTCCATGAGAAGAGAGGCCGTATGTGGATTTTGAGCACGAGGATCAAGGTCTTCAATACGAAGAACGATTTTCCCTCCTTCTGACTTTGCTGCCGACCATGCGATAAGTGCCGAAAAAACATTGCCGAGATGCATGCGACCAGAAGGAGACGGCGCGAATCTTCCTATAACAGTACTCATGGTTGTTAGAGCTCCATGGCATAGATATATGCAGAAACGGAGTTGTCTTGATCGGGAAAAACATCGGCGGATGAGATTTGTTCCAAGCCCTTGTAGTCGTAAAAATCAACATCACAGCTGTCGTCAGTGGCAAGGAAGAAGCCACTTGCATGCTGTGTTCTGAAGTAATCAATGGCGAGGGCAAAAAGGCGTCCTCCAATGCCTTTACCTTGTTCATGCGGATCAATACAAAGGAGGGTAACTTCCCATGTTGAGCGCGGATCGTCAGAGTTTCTGAATGCGTCAATAAGCTCAGCTTCGGTTTGAATATACTGAGCGCCCAGCTGAAAGTAGTCTGATTCGGTTTCTGTATCTGCAACATCTTGAGCAGACACCTCAATGATGCGCCAAGGCTTATTTTCTGAATACGCCTTACCATCGCCTGCAAAAATCAGACCCACAACAGCACCGTTCTTCTCGGCCACATAGAGGAATTTGGAAACGGAGAGAAAGTAAGAGGCATCAATATGACCCGATAGAAATGATTCTTCATGTGACCCATCTGCATACCAGACGCGGGCAATGAGGCCACAGATTTGGTCAAAATCTGTGGGGACAAATGGACGATAGATGATTTGCTGCTCTTGACTTTCATGGTTGGACGCCATAAAACCTCCTTGCCGGGCGACAGATGTATCTTGCATATTATAAGTTCATTTCAAAACCCATATGAGCCGCACAAAACCGCAAGGGACTGGTAGGCTTTAGAAAGAAGGCTCGTAAACGCTATGCACAATATGGAAAATAGGGAGAAGAGCTATGTCTTTTGGTGTGATTAAGCGCGCGTTAATTTCGGTAACGGATAAGACGGGAATTGTTGAGTTTGCGCAAGTTCTTGAGTTAGAATTTGGCGTCGAGATAATATCTACCGGTGGTACTGCTCGCGTACTTAAAGAAGCCGGAGTGAAGGTCATTCCCATTGAGACGTATACGGGCTTTCCCGAGATGATGGACGGTCGCGTGAAAACACTTCATCCTCGGGTACATGGTGGACTTTTATGCCGCCGCGATAACTGCGACCATATCGCCGATGCCCAGGCTCATAATATCGGCATGATTGATTTAGTTTGTGTCAACTTGTACGAGTTTGAAAAGACGGTTGAAAATCCTCACGTTACGTTCACCGATGCTATCGAGCACATTGATATCGGTGGTCCGTCAATGCTTCGGTCGGCTGCAAAGAACAATGATTTTGTAACGGTTGTGAGTGATCCTGCGGATTATTCGGCTGTTTTAACAGAGATGCGTGAAAATGACGGTGCCACAACGCGTGAGACTCGGCGTCGTTTGGCACTCAAAGTTTTTCAAACAACTGCGGCATATGATGGTGCGATAGCTGCCTATCTCTCAGGTGTCATGACGACAGGAAAAGAAGAGGGTTCTGAGGGCGCAGTGGAAAGCACGGAAAAGTTCCCTCGGATATTTACTATTGAGGCAACGAAGGAGCAAGATCTTCGCTATGGCGAAAACCCACAGCAGTCTGCGGCGTTTTATCGGCTGCCCAATGCGTCTGAACACTCACTGGCAAGGGCTCAACAAATACAAGGGAAACCTCTTTCCTACAATAATCTGCTGGATACGGATGCCGCATGGACGGCTGTGCGAGAATTTAGTGAACCGGCAGTGATTATTTTAAAGCACCAAAATCCGTGTGGCTCTGCCGTGGCCAAAAACATTGTCGAAGCGTACGATCGAGCCTTTTCGTGCGATCCAACTTCCGCATTTGGAGGTATTATCGCGGCAAACCGAGAAATCTCGCTTGAGTTTGTGGAGCATTTTACTGACATTCAAAAGCAGTTTGTTGAGGTGCTTATTGCCCCAAGTTATACCGCGGAAGCCCGAGAGAGATTGAGTAAGAGGAAAAACCTGAGAGTACTTGCCACCGGCGGCATTACCCACGGCGGTGGACTTGAGGTCCGCACTGTTGACGGAGGTCTTTTAGTTCAGGATCTTGATCTTGCTTGTGAGGATGCCAAGACGTTTAGCGTACCTACCAAACGCCAACCAACATCTGACGAGCTTGATGACCTTCTGTTTGCGTGGAAAGTTTGTAAGACCGTGAAGTCAAATGCTATTCTCGTGGCAAAAGATCGTATGGGACTCGGGATGGGGCCCGGACAGCCCAATCGAGTTGACGCCGCTCTTCTCGCGTGCGAACGGGCAGAACAAGCTTGTGAGCGCAGAGGGATTGCGGCGGCTGGCTTAGTTGCAGCATCAGATGCGTTCTTCCCCTTTAGAGATAACGTGGATACCCTGGCCGCCCATGGAGTCACTGCCATTATCCAGCCGGGAGGCTCGGTAAGAGACGAAGAGTCGATTGAAGCTTGTAACGAGCATGATATTGCCATGGTATTCACCGGTGTTCGCCATTTCAGACATTAATGAGAGTTTCGGGGACGTATATGGATACGGAAGAATTACGGGCAGCGCAAGAATTTAAAACGGATATGCCTTCGCTGGTTTGTCGCTGGAGGCTTTCAGGAGGAACTCTTCCTCTTGAAAACCGTCATCTTCGGGCGCTTGGAAAACGTGTTGTTGGAGGGCATGCCGTCTCTCCTCATTTGATTGCCTGGGCCAAACAGCATATCGAAGGAACCCTTAAGGAGGGCTCTTTGGAACATCCTGATGGGGTGCTGATGCTTGTGCTTGACAAGACCGGTAAAGCGGCCATGGCGGTGGGTCCTTATGAGGCGCTGCGCAAAACTTCACTTCTTTCTCTGTCCCGTCGGGCACAGACTGCCCAGAAAGAGGGGGCGGAGACAAACTGTGCACCGGAGACCCTGTGGATTGTAAAAGACGGACGGCTTGAGATTGGCTCTCTTGCCAAGGAGGTCTTCTCCGGTGCCACATCGCTTGTGCTTGATCTTCTTGCTACGCGTCAATGTTCCGTTTCATTCAATAAAGACCTTGTGAAAGAGGTTCTTTCAGGCGAGAAGTCCTTTGATGAAGTGTTTCTTGTTTCGGACGAACACGGCATTGTTCAAGCTGATGAAGCAAAGGGTTCGGTAGGGGAAAAACTCAAATTGGATTTGCAGAAGCTGTATGCCGCAGCAAAAGGAAAAATTGATATTGCAGGTAGTAATTCCTACTAAAAAATAGGGATTACCATCGGCGGATTTCTGACATCTTTTGATATCAATTTGGGTAATAATGAGAAGAAGTATGCGACCCTTGTAGGCCATGCCGAAGATGGTGCTGATGCGTATATACGACAGTGTGTGGGCTCAGCAAAATGCTTTGGTTACCCAGGGTCAACAGCCATAGGATCGTGTCGCATTACAAAGTGCCTGCAGAGATTGGAATCTGCAGATAAAACAAGGAGAGGATATGGCGAGAAAGTTTAAGTCCATGGATGGTAACAACGCGGCGGCGTATGTGTCGTATGCGTTTACCGAGGTAGCGGGAATTTACCCCATTACTCCATCCAGCCCAATGGCCGACTATGTCGATCAGTGGTCAGCTCAGGGTGTCAAGAACATCTTTGGATCAACCGTTAAGGTTGTCGAGATGCAGTCCGAGGCGGGTGCAGCCGGTGCCGTTCATGGTTCCCTTGGTGCAGGAGCGCTTACCACAACGTATACTGCATCACAAGGCCTGCTTCTGATGCTCCCAAATATGTATAAGATTGCCGGTGAGCAGTTGCCGGGCGTCTTCCATGTTTCGGCGCGTACCGTTGCAACTCATGCACTGAACATCTTTGGTGACCACTCAGACGTTATGGCGTGTCGCCAGACGGGCTTTGCAATGCTTGCAGAAGGCAATGTCCAAGAGGTTATGGATCTTGCTCCGGTTGCCCATCTGTCCGCCATTGAGGGCAAGGTTCCTTTCCTCAACTTCTTTGACGGCTTCCGTACCTCGCATGAGATTCAGAAAGTTGCCGTTTGGGATTATGATGACCTCGCGGAGATGTGCGATATGGATGCCGTCCAGGCATTCCGCGACCATTCTCTGAATCCTGAGCATCCGCATTCTCGCGGTTCTCACGAGAATGGTGACATCTTCTTCCAGCACCGTGAGGCATGCAACTCCGTATATGACGAGCTTCCGGCAATCGTTGAAAGCTATATGAATAAGATCAACGCAAAGCTTGGCTCTGATTACGGCCTCTTTAACTACTATGGTGCATCGGATGCTGATCGCGTCGTCATCTGCATGGGTTCTTTCTGCGATACCTTGGAAGAGGTTATCGACTACCTCAACGCGCATGGCGAGAAGGTCGGTCTTGTGAAGGTTCGCCTGTATCGTCCATTCTCGGTGAAGCATTTTGTTGACGTTCTCCCTGAGACGGTCAAGAAGATTGCCGTCATGGATCGTACCAAGGAGCCGGGTTCTGTTGGTGAGCCTCTGTATGAGGATGTCGTTTCCGCACTGTATGAAGCCGGAAAAGGCAATCTCACCGTTGTCGGTGGCCGTTATGGTCTTGGCTCTAAAGATACGCCACCTGCGTCCGCATTTGCTATCTTTGAAGAGCTCAAGAAAGATCAGCCTCGTCATGAGTTTACGGTCGGTATTGTGGACGATGTTACCAACCTGTCTTTGCCCGAAGATCCGGATGCTCCCAATACCGCAGCCGAAGGAACCATCGAGTGCAAGTTCTGGGGCATTGGAGGCGACGGTACGGTTGGCGCCAACAAAAACTCCATCAAGATCATCGGCGACCATACCGACAAGTACGTTCAGGCGTATTTCCAGTATGATTCCAAGAAGACCGGTGGTATCACCATCAGCCACCTGCGCTTTGGCGATCACAGAATTCGCTCTCCGTACTATGTCACCAAGGCAGACTTTGTGGCGTGCCACAACCCCGCGTATATTACCAAGGGTCTCAAGATGGTGCGCGACGTCAAGCCAGGAGGAAAGTTCCTCGTAAACTGCCAGTGGGATGCCGAAGAGTTCTCGCATCACTTCCCGGCAGAGGCAAAGCGTTATGTTGTTAAGAACAACATCAGCGTGTATCTCATTAACGCCATTGACCTTGCCAAAGAGATTGGTATGGGCAAGCGCACCAACACCATTCTTCAGTCGGCATTCTTTGCCCTTGCAAAGGTTCTTCCTGAGGAAGACGCACTGAAGTACATGAAGGACGCCGCAACGCATTCATACCTGAAGAAGGGTCAGAACGTCGTTGATATGAACCACAAGGCAATCGATGCCGGTGCTACCGCATTCAAGAAGATTGAGATTCCTGCTGATTGGGCAGATGCTCAGGATGCGCCTAACCCCATCTCTCTTGAGGGTCGTGCGGCTCTTCTGAAACAGGTTCAGGAAATCATGAACCCCGTGTCCCGCATGGAAGGCGATTCACTGCCTGTTTCCGTGTTTAAGGATCATGCTGACGGCCAGTTTGAACTTGGCGCAGCGGTATACGAGAAGCGCGGCATTGCCGTTATGGTTCCTCGCTGGGATGACACCAAGTGCATCCAGTGCAACCAGTGCGCCTATGTCTGCCCTCATGCAGCCATTCGCCCCTTTGTCCTCACCGACGAAGAGGTTGCTGCTGCTCCTGCAGCTGCGGTCTTTAAGGATGCCGTCGGCCCCAAGGCCAAGGGCATGAAGTTTGAGATTGCCGTTTCTCAGTTTGACTGCACCGGCTGCTCCAACTGCGTATATATCTGCCCGGCTGATGCGCTTACCATGGTTGCTGCCGAAGAAGAGCAGCCTAAGCAGGAGATCTTTGATTATTCTGTCGCACATGTTGCCGAGAAGCCCGAACTTGTCGCAAACAACGTTAAGGGATCCCAGTTCAAGAAGCCGCTTCTTGAGTTCTCCGGCTCTTGCGCCGGCTGCGCTGAGACCAGCTATGGTCGTTTGGTGACCCAGCTCTTTGGCGATCGTATGTATATCTCCAATGCAACGGGCTGCTCGTCCATCTGGGGTAACCCCGCGTCTTGCTCGCCCTTTACAACCGATGCTTACGGCCATGGTCCCGCGTGGAACAACTCGCTGTTTGAGGACAATGCCGAGCATGGTATGGGCCTTATGCTTGGACACCAGGCAGAGCAGAAGCATCTCTTGGACGTTGCTCAAAGGCTCTCCGAGTCTTCCGAGGCAAGCCAGGCACTTAAGGATGCGGCTCAGGCATGGATTGATTCCGTATCTGATGCGGCACTGAGTAAGCAGGCTGCCGAGGCTCTCGTAGCCGAACTTGGCTCGTCCAATACTCCTGAAGCCGCAGAGCTTCTCGCCAATAAGAGCTACCTCACCAAGAAGTCCTTCTGGATCTTCGGTGGTGACGGTTGGGCATATGATATCGGCTTTGGCGGCCTTGACCACGTGCTTGCTTCCGGCGAAGACATCAACGTGTTTGTCTTTGACACTGAGGTATATTCCAATACGGGCGGACAGGCTTCCAAGGCTTCTCGTCTCGGCCAGGTTGCACAGTTTGCCGCCGCAGGCAAGGATGTGAAGCAGAAGAATCTTGCCGAAATTGCCATGACATACGGATATGTGTATGTGGCACAGGTATCCATGGGTGCAAACCTTGCTCAGACATTGAAGGCAATTGCTGAGGCTGAGGCATATCCTGGACCATCGCTCATCATTGGATACTCTCCATGCGAAATGCACTCCATCAAGGGCGGAATGGCTCATGCACAGGAAGAGATGAAGAAGGCCGTAGAGACAGGATATTGGAACCTCTATCGCTTCAATCCTTCCGCGCCGGTGGGCAAGAAGTTCACGCTTGATTCCAAGGCACCTGCCGGTGGCTATCAAGAGTTCCTTATGAACGAGGCTCGCTATAGCCGTCTGACCCGTGAGTTCCCCGAGAACGCTGATAAGCTGTTTAAGGAGAATGAGGCTGCGGCAATGGCTCGCTATGACCACCTGGTTCGTCTTAAGGCGCTCTACGCTTCCGAGACTGATAGCGAGGAAGAGAAGAAGAACTAGCACAAAAGCAATCTGTGACATAAAGCATTAGTTGCAGAGAGCTACGAGTTTATACGCGTGACCGGGTCGGAGAGAGATCTCAGGCCCGGTTGCTCGTTCAAAACAGACGCGGCACAAGAAAAAAGTTCAAAGTTTGAAAAAAGACCCCCATGTGGGCTAGGCATATAGGGGACACTAAAGTATAGTAACCACAGAGGTGTATTTACTGACAAACGGAGGGTAACATGCAAGATTCGTCTTACAAGACAAGTCGTGTCGTCATTGCTCTTGGCGGAAACGCCTTAGGAGATACTCCAGAAGAGCAGATTAAGCGCGTGAGGGAGGCTGCCCCCACGATCCTGAGAGTTATTGAGCAAGGAAACGAGATCATTATCACGCACGGTAATGGTCCCCAGGTAGGAATGATTCAGAAGGCATTTGCACTTGCCCATGATGAAGATGCATCTATCCCACAGATTGATTTGCCGGAATGTGGCGCAATGTCTCAGGGGTATATTGGGTATCACCTGCAGCAGGCAATCGGTGCATCCATGCACAAGGCATATAAGAGATGGCACGTTGCATCGGTCGTGACTCAGATTGAGGTTGATCCTGAGGATCCTGCTTTCAAAAACCCCACAAAGCCCATTGGCCAGTTTATGAATAAAGAGCAGATGGAGGCAGAGAAAGAGTTGCATCCTGAGATGAGTTTTATTGAGGATTCGGGTAGAGGATATCGCCGTGTTGTGGCGTCCCCGGAGCCAAAGAAGATTGTTGAGTACGAGAGCATTCTGAATCTTTTGGACAACGAGTTCATCGTTATCGCGTGCGGCGGCGGCGGAATTCCCGTTGTAAGAGACTACTCCGACAAGGGCGCGTATAAGGGCATTGCTGCGGTTATTGACAAGGATATGGGCGGCGAGCTTTTGGCCGAGGATTGCCAGGCGGATACCCTGGTACTTCTGACGGCCGTTGATCATGTTGCCATCAACTTCGGTAAGCCCGATCAGAAGGATCTTGAATCCATCACGTGCGAAGAGGCAAAGAAGTACCTTGCTGAGGGACAGTTTGGCAAGGGTTCAATGGAGCCAAAGATTCGTGCTGCTATCAAGTTTGCAGAATCTCGTCCCGGTCGTGTGTGCATCATCGGGTCTCTCGAAAAAGCATCCGAGGCCATGGCCGGTCTTTCAGGCACACGCATTAGCCTGTAACGCATCAACGTATAGCGTCTCATACGCCTCCCGAAATCTTCGGGAGGCGTTTTTTAGACCCTCCGTTAAGACACGGGGAGAGAGATGGAGCATGAGTGTAAGCGGACATGGGCATAAGAGGGGACATGAGCGTGATGGGATTAAGATTTCCCTGCAATTTCCGTGTCGAGAAGCCCTTGGAGTCAAAGCTCTTCTCGGCGCATGGTAAAATAGCAACTCTGAACTGAAAGTTTGACAGAAGAGAGAGTAATCGTGAGCAAAATTCAAAGCAGATTCTTTCCGCTTGCTTTTCTCGCAGCAAAAACAACCATTAAAGCTCTTGATCTTACCGGACATGCCGGCGGTACATTGCCCGGAGCCATTGCCGAGGCTATCGATCCTGCCTTTTTAGGCGATATCGCTAAGCCGGATCAAGTGGTGTTTATCTCGGGAACCAATGGGAAAACAACCACAAATAACCTGCTCAATGATCTGCTTGCAGATAACGGATATCATACGGTTACCAATCGTGTGGGAGGCAATATCTCAAGCGGTTTTGCAAGTTCATTTGCGCGAAACGCCACGTTTGGAGGCAAGGTAAAGAGTAAGCTGGCCGTTATGGAGTTCGATGAGCTGTCCGGCCCGCGAATTTTCCCCTTTTTTCAGCCGGATATCCTTGCGGTTACCAACCTTTTTAGGGATACCTTTTCCAGGAGCGCTACGCCCGATTTTGTCTTCGACGTTATGAATACCGGCATCCCTTCAGGAACGCACCTTATTCTCAATGCAGACGATATGATTTCGTGTCGGCTGGCTCCTCAATGTGAGCATCGCACGTACTTCTCGGTTGCGCATTTGGCGGAGGACACTCAGGAACCCGTGGGAATCGTAAGTGATTTAACGGCCTGTCCTTTGTGCGGAGGTAAGCTTCGATGGGATTATGCGCACCTGCGCCACCTTGGTCGGGCTACGTGTGAATCATGCGGGTTTACCAATCCAAAACCTGACTATGAGGTTATTTCGGTTGATCGATCGCAGCATCTCTTTACCGTGCGAGAGAACAGCGCACCAGGAGCTCCAACGTATACCTATACGCTGAACAGCTATTCTATCGTTAATCTTTACAACTTACTGACGTGTATTGTGGTTGCCCGCGAGATGGGCCTTACGCCGGAACAGATTGCCACTTCGCTGGCACATGGTATCAACATCACAGAGTCTCGCTACAACGAGATTGACTACAGAGGTCATCGTCTCATCAGCATGGCATCCAAAGGGGAGAACGATACGGCAACCTCGGTCACGCTCGATATTTTGCGTCGACAGCCGGGAGACAAGGCCATCATCATTATGATTGCCGATGCATATATGGCAAAAGCAAAAGACCAGACGGAGTATATCGGTTGGTATTACCAAACAGACTTTGAGGTACTTCAAGATCCAAGCGTGAAGCAAGTAATTCTTTACGGAGATACCTCACTTGACCTGCTTGTTCGTCTCAGATTTGCAGGCATTGATCCCAAAAAGACGTTTGTTGCCTCAACTCCGGAAGAAACCGCTGATCTCGTTGACCTGAATAAGGTGCAGCATGTGTTTTATGCACATGGTCTCTACAACGGTGGCATTGCCGATGTAAGCCGACAAAAGATTTTGGATCGCCTAAAGAATATGGAGGCTCTCCATGAGTAAGTTGGAAACCAAAGTTGAGATTCTCTATCCTGAATATGGTAACCAGGGCGGCGACAACGGCAATTATATGTACGTGGAAGCATGTCTGTCTCCGGAGCATATTGTTTCCACCACCCACGATAGCAAGCCTTACTTTGCCGAGCATACTCCTTCAGGTATTGTGCTTGGCGGTATGACGGAGGCACAACAAGAGTTTGTGCTTAAACGCCTTATGCCGTATAAAGAGCGGCTGTCAGAGCTTGCCGATGCGGGCGTCCCCATGATTTTTGCGGGGAATGCCGCCGATCTTCTCGGCAAAGAGATTGTCAATCCCGACGGGTCACGTATCGCAGGCCTCGGTCTGTTTGACTACACCACCACGCGATATATGCCGCGTCGTTTTCATGATGTGCAGGTTGGTACGTTTGAACCGGGTAATGGCGAGAAGCCCTTTGAAGTGGTCGGCTTTAAGATGCAGTTTACGTTGACCGAGGGTGATAATTCTTCTTCGTACTTCATACGGAACTCTACCGGATTTGGAATCAATAAAGAAAGCAAGCTTGAGGGATTTCGTCGGGGTAACTGCATTGCTACGTGGATTATTGGACCGCTGCTTCCTCTTAATCCGTATCTTATGCGTTGGTTTTTGGATACCATGGGTGAGAAGGAGACACCTCTGGCGTTTGAGCAGGAAGCCGTTGCGGCATACGAGAAACATCTTCGCGAGATGGTGTATCCGGGAATGCACCTGCATTACTAGATTGGCCTGCAAAGTTGTTGTCGTTACTATAACAGTTGATATAAAAGTGTAAAGTTTGCCCTCTTGGGATCAAGAGGTTACTATAGTTTGTAACGCAACTAAATGATGGTATGTTTTGCTTTATGTAAGGGGTTATGTTGTCAAAGTACGCACGACAATCTACGGAAAATACGTTTGAAAAAACACGTCACATTGCTCGTATTGGTATGATTGCTGCAGTATACGCAGCTTTTACCCTCATTACCATTTTGTTTTTAGGAAGTCTTGCATGGGGTCCCATCCAGTTCCGTATCTCAGAAGCTTTGACGGTACTGGCTCTGTTTACCTTTGACGCGGTTCCGGGGCTGACTCTTGGTTGCGTGATTGCCAACGTTGCAAATATGGCTCTTTCCGGTACCGGAGCCCTTGGCTTGCTTGACGTTGTATTTGGATCGCTTGCCACATGCGTAGGTGCACTCATTACGTGGAAGATGAGAAAAAGACCACTTTTGGCACTTTTGGGGCCGGTCCTTGCAAATGCAGTAATTGTCCCGGCGTACCTCCCCATTCTCCTCAAAGGCATCGGGTTTTACACCATTCCGTTTACGGATATCGATCTTGAGACTTCGTATATGCTGATGTATCTCTTTGGACTGTTTACGACAGGCCTTGGTGAGGCGGTTGTCCTCTATATACTTGGATTTCCACTTGTGCGTGCACTCAAGAAGACTCCATTACCGGCATCTCTTGAGGAGCCTGAGGGTATGCAGATTTCGGTATGAAGAGATTTTTAACGTACACGACGCGTACAAAACATATCGCGTTCATTTTTATATGCTTTGTGTTTTTGGTCCTTCTTACGCTGGGAGTTATTTTCGATAATCTCGTTGCAGCGATGGCGGCAGGAGCGGGCTTTGCCATGCTCGTCATTTTAAGTGGCACCATGATGCCTTCGCCGGATACCGATCACTCTCAAGCAACGGAGCGAACACTTGATGTGGCGTCGCAGACACTTAAAAACCTCCGCAGTGGATTAAATGCAGAAAGTGCCCCTATTATCTGCTCTTTATTATTGCCGCAGACGTCTGCAGCTGCAATAGGACTAACCGATCGTGAGCATGTACTTGGATTTGAGGGAGATATTCCAACCACGCACCTTCCGGGATCACGTATATCCGGTCCCACCTCCGAGGTGCTTGCGAGTTGTCGTATGGAGACATTTGTGTCGATTGATAGCCGTCAACAAGTGTTGAAGCGCAAGAGCGCTACTCGCGGAAGCGCTTTCGGTATTATCGTTCCCCTGATGGTGCAAGATAAGGCGGTAGGTGCCATCAAGCTGTATTATCGTCGCGGAATTGATATTGATCGGACGCAACTTGCGATTGCGGAAGGCTTGGGGCAGCTCCTCTCAACACAGCTTTCTTCCTACGAACTTGATCGACAGGCAGAGCTTACCGCTCGGGCGGAAGTGAAAGCATTGCAGGCCCAAATCAATCCACACTTTTTGTTCAATACACTGAATACCATTGCTTCTTTAACACGCACCGATCCTGAAAAAGCGCGTAATCTGCTTCGTGAGTTTGCCGGTCTGTACCGCAGGACTCTTGAGAGCTCCGCCGATGCACTCATTCCGCTTTCGCAGGAACTTACGCAGGTACGTAGCTATCTCACCATCGAGAAGGCTCGATTTGGCGAGAAGCGCATTATTGAAAGTGAACACGTAGAGGCGGGATGTGAGGATATTCTCGTCCCTTCCTTTTTGGTGCAACCCATTGTTGAAAATGCGGTACGGCATGCCATGCGCGATGAGGGACCATTGCATATTGACGTGCACGTTGCCAGCGACGGGGGCGACATTCTCATTGCCATAGCCGATGACGGCCTGGGTATGGAAGAAGATCAGGTCAAAAATCTTTTGACTACACAAGACGATGAGTATCCTTCGCGAGCGCAAAAAGGAACGGGTATTGCTCTGAGAAACGTGCTTGAACGTGTGGAGCGTTTCTATGATCAGGGCTCTGGTGTTGAAATCCTTTCCAAATTGGGTAAGGGTACTTGTGTAACTTTAAAGCTTGCAGGCGCTGCTGAACAAAAAGGGTTGTTCATAGAGCATGACGCCACACGGTACGTATAGTAATAGGGGGCTTACGGTATGCGTGCAATGATCGTTGATGATGAGGCTCCGGCTCGTTCTGAGTTGAAGTATTTGTTGGAAGAATCGGGCCGCGTTGATCTCATAGTTGAAGCAACGAGCGCACGTGAAGCAGTCGAGAAGCTCATGGAAGTTCGGGTTGATGTCATGTTCTTAGACATCTCCATGCCAAAGACCAATGGTATGCAACTTGCCGAAGCCCTCCATAAGCTGAAGAATCCACCGCAGGTTGTTTTTGTGACGGCGTATAGCGAATATGCACTGGATGCCTTTGGGGTAGATGCTACGGACTATTTAATGAAGCCCGTTGAAACGGATCGTCTTGCGCAGGCACTTGATAAGATTGTTGAACACATAAAGCCTTTGAATCTTCCGGTAAGTGTGGAGAGAATTCCCGTTGTAAAAAGCGGCAGTAAGGTTTTGGTTCCCATTGATCAAATACGCTTTATTGAAGCAAAAGACGATTACTCCTGCATCTATACCGAGAGCGACCGGTTCCTCTCGACAATTTCTCTGCAGAAACTTGAAGATCGTTTAGTGGGACACGGCTTTTTCCGCATCCATCGTAGCTATATTGTAAATTTAGAGTATGTTGCAGACGTGGAAGTTATATCTGCCGGTATCCTGCAACTTACTATTCAGGGTTTTGAGGACAAACACATCTCGGTTTCACGTCGTCGTGTAGTTGCCCTTAAACGGGCTCTTGGTATATAGAAAGAGCTTTACGGGTACGATTGCTCAATCTTGAGTAGCACGTAATGGCAATTTAACAGGAAGAATAGTATATGTCACTGGTACGATACGACATTATTTCAGATACGCACGGATATTTATCGGCTGAGTTATTGGAAGCACTTCAGGGCACTCATTGCATTGTACACGCAGGCGATATAACCTCGCTTGAAGACTACAAAACCCTTCAAGAAATCGCTCCCGTACGGATGTGTTTGGGTAACAATGACTTTGCATATGACTACGGTCCTATGGTGCGCAAAAAGGTATTTTTCTATGCAGATGGGCTCAAATGGGAGATTTGCCACTATCGCGAACGTTTGGACCTTATGAGATGTGACGTTGCCGTCTGCGGACACACACATCGCCCTTTTATCGAGAAGGACGAATGGACTGATACTTTGGTCATGAATCCGGGAAGTCCAACATTTCCTCGAGGGTCGCAGGGGCCTACGATAGGGCGAATTTTTGTTGACGGCGTTGCTCAGAAAATCGTAGATGCAAAAATCATTCAGTTAGGCGAAAAGGACAGCCTTTCTGCGCGCAAGGTAATGAGCGGTCTGTTTTCTTCTAAGTCTTAAGAGTGCAAACAGGAGCTTCAGTCCACGGGAGGCTCTTTTGGTTGGCGTATCAGTGCGGGAACCATAAGCTTGGTGAAAAGAACCAACCAGACAAGGGCAAGCGAATAGCCGCCGAGGACATCTGAGGCGTAGTGTACCCCCAGATAGATGCGGCTTATACCAATCATGACGATAATAAAGGCAAACGAGAAGCAAAAGAGCCAGCGCTGAAGACGGTCTTTCTCATAGTGCCAAACCAGCCAGATAAGAAAACCGTAAAATGCCATTGAAAACATTGAGTGGCCGGAAGGAAAGCTGTAGCCCGTTTCCACAACCAAGCGAAAACCATCCGGACGGGGTCGCTGTACGATTGCTTTAAAGATAAGATCAACCGCCAAGGCACTGGCAAGGTTGATGGATGCAAGACGGCCTACGTTGGGGCCGGGTGCAAACGCGGCAACTACGATTAACATGACGATAACCGTAACCGGACTCGCGAGACCGGAAAAGCCCTCCATAATCCCGGTAAGCCAGGGTGTGCGCAGGTGTACCACAATAAGGCGGTATGCAAATCTATCAAGGCCTATGACATCGCCGGCGGTGACGTCAATGAGCAGGAGTACGAAAACGGTAGCGGCAAGGACAAGAATTCCAACCGAAAGACTTGCGCGGAGCCTGGATAAGACAATGTGGCGACGAATGCCTTTCAGCTGCCCGGTCTTCTCGGAATCTGTCGTTGCAAGAACAGAGAGATCCCGGGTCTTATCGCCCTCGGAGGAGAAGGTATCCTGTGATATATGAGTATCTGTACGTCCTGACACATACGCCCCTTACAAGAAGCGGCGCGCCGAAAAGACGTGCCGCTGTGGTGTTTCTATTTTATCAGTACTTGCAGGTATACAGAAACATAACCCAGAGAGCAAGAAGAACTTAAAGATTTGCGGTAAGTTCCGAGACAAGATCAGACTTGGGGAGGTTTCCGACCATAGTATGAACGGGCTCGCCACCCTTAAAGAGAATGAGCGTTGGAATGGACACAATGCGGAACCTCGTGGCAAGATCTGGCTCATCGTCAACATTGACCTTATAAACGCTGAGCTTATCGGACATTTCTTCGCCGACCTGCTCTACAACAGGGCCGAGTGCTCGGCAAGGCCCGCACCAAGAAGCCCAGAAGTCTACAAGGACAGGCTTATCTGCGGAAGCGAGAACAGAGTCAAACTCTGCAGTAGTTAGTTGCTGTGCCATAAATATACCTCCTGTTTTGCGCGGCTTTTATGCCTCGCGTTTTGTCGTTACTGGCCTTATCCCCAAAATGGACAATGCCATACATAGAGTTGCCCAAATTGTAAAAACCGTGCATAGTAGAAACGTCTGGAAGGGGCATATATGCCAAGCAAAAGGGTTATGCGCAAAGAAATTATCGTTGCCAAGGCAACAAAAGAGTTGCAAGACCTTATTGACCAGGAGGTCCGTATGGAAGGGAATGCCTTTGCACCGGTTTTGTTCGTTAAGGGTGCAGGTTTCACACCAGATGAGCTTACGGCTCTGCGGGCCTCGCTTGAGAGACTTGGCTATGCTCCGGAAGATTGGATATCACTTTCTACAACGTCAGATCATCTAACTCCGCTGCCTACTGCGCTTGTACGGCAAGCGGTCATAACAATAGATCCGGATACGGTGTTTATCTGTGATGACTTAGCTTTGGAGTCGTTTCGATCGGCGTTTAGCACCGAGCTTGTTACACAGTCTACGGAAAAAGCAGCGTTTCTCACTCCCGGTCTGGTAGTACATGTTCTTGGAATGCGCGTGTTAAACCTTGATAACTTTGCAGGTGCATTGGGAGACGTTCGTCAAAAACAGGTGCGGTGGGCGTATCTCAAACAGGTTCCGCCACAAGGAGAACCATATTAATACTACGATTTAACTAGATTCAGACGGCCATGCGGTCTATCCTTAAAGCAGTATGCAACCAAAGGAGATCTCATGGCCGTACAAACTGCTCCCACACATAAACCCGTTGATCCTACTCAAACTAAAGCTTGGGAGGCACTTCAAGCACGCTATCAGGAGCTTACTCAAAAAGGAATTGATTTACGCACGTGGTTTGCACAAGACTCTGCGCGCACTTCTCGCCTAACGTTTACGCTTGACGAGTTTCAGATAGATCTCTCAAAGAATCTTGTTGACGAGAAGACCCTTCAGCTGCTGTGTGAGCTTGCCCGTGAGGTGGGTCTTGAAGAGCGCCGTGCCGATATGTATAGCGGAAAGCACGTCAATACAACAGAGGATCGTGCGGTTTTGCATACGGCGCTGCGACGTCCCGCTGACCAGATTGGTACATTTGTCGTAGATGGCCAGGATACCGTGGCCGATGTGCGTCATACGCTTGAGAGGATGTATACCTTTTGTGACCGGGTACGCTCGGGCGAGTGGAAAGGCGTTACGGGAAAATCGATAAAAACCATCATCAGTATTGGTATTGGCGGCTCTGATTTGGGCCCTGTGATGGTCTATGAAGCGCTTCGCCCATACGCCGATACTGACATTACCGCGCGCTTTGTGTCTAATATTGACCCTTCGGATTTGGTTGAGAAAACACGCGGCCTTGATCCTGAGACGACACTCTTTATTGTGGTTTCTAAGACCTTTACGACGCTTGAAACGCTGACAAATGCTCGCAGTGCTCGCACATGGCTTCTTGAGGCGTTGCAGAAGGCGGGTGCCATTGATGGTTTCGGCCAGCAGCAAGCCGAAGCAATTCGTAAGCACTTTGTGGCCGTATCTACCGCTTTGGATAAAGTGGAAGACTTCGGAATTGATCCGGATAATGCGTTTGGTTTTTGGAATTGGGTAGGCGGCCGCTATTCCGTTGACTCTGCGGTTGGTCTGGCAATTGCCTTGACGTATGGCCCCGAGCGTTTCGAAGAGTTTTTACATGGCTTTCACGTGGTGGACAATTACTTCAAAAACACTCCGCTTGAGCAAAATGTGGTGGCGCTCATGGGTCTTCTCAATGTTTGGTATGCCAATTTCTTTAAAGCGGCCACACATGCCGTACTCCCATACGATCAATATCTGCATCGGTTCCCTGCCTATCTTCAGCAGCTCACCATGGAGTCAAATGGTAAGTCAACACGTTGGGACGGTTCTCCGGTAACAACGGAGACCGGTGAAGTTTTCTGGGGAGAAGCGGGGACGAATGGCCAGCATGCCTTCTACCAGCTGATCCACCAGGGGACTCGATTGATTCCCTGTGATTTCATTGCCTTTGCCAATACGCACAATCCGACAAAAGACGGATCTCAGGATGTTCATGAGCTCTTCTTGGCCAATTTCCTGGCTCAGACCAAGGCGCTAGCATTTGGAAAGACTGCCGATGAAGTGAGAGCGGAAGGAACTCCCGAGTGGATGGTGCCGGCTCGCGTATTCACGGGAAATCGTCCAACCACCTCTATTTTTGGCGATCAGCTTACGCCGTGTGCTTTAGGTGAACTCATTGCGTTGTATGAGCATATTACGTTTGTTGAGGGCGTTGTCTGGGGTATCGATTCGTTTGATCAATGGGGCGTTGAGCTTGGAAAGCAGTTGGCAAAACAGATTACGCCGGCTCTGCACGACGATGACGCCTGTGCAACGCAGGATGCTTCCACACAGTCGCTGATTGCGTATTATCGAGCTCACAGGCGATAAAACCTGAGTTTAGGTACACTTTGGTTAGAGAGAGGACTTTGCATTTGCGGTGAATCCGGTTTTAATTCAATCTAAAGTGTGCCGTGCATAAGACTTTCGAATAGGGTAGAGTATCTACAGCGCGTTTAGTGGGTACGGGTGACGTAACACCTCGAACCTGGTCAGGGCCGGGAGGCAGCAGCCATAAGGGGTCCCTTACGGGCATCCGTACCTACTAAGCGCGCTTTTTTGAAAGCGTGAGGGGACTACCGGTTCTTCTCGTCATATACAACGATGCGATCATATCGGGATTGGGTGAAATGGGATTTATTGACGCGATTGTCTCGCTGCTTCGTGATCCGCGCTCCGCTATTGCCGCAGCCATTGCTGCAGGACCGTTTGCCGCATATGGATTTGTATTTTTGATCATTTTTATTGAGACGGGTGTTGTCTTTTTCCCGTTTTTGCCGGGTGATTCACTTTTGTTTGCATCCGGCTTCTTTGCCCATAATGGTGGGTTTTCTATTTTTATCTTAATTGGTATTGCATGGATTGCCGCTATTTTGGGCGACCAGTGCAACTTCATGATCGGACATTTCTTTGGGCGTCGCATTGTGGCGTCAGGCCGTGTGAAGGTTATGACACCGGAGCGTATGGAAAAAAGCGAAGCCTTTCTCGATAAGTGGGGGCACCTGGCCATTTTCCTCGGGCGGTTTTTCCCTTTTATCCGCACGTTTGTACCGTTTATTGCCGGTATGGGCGGTATGCATTGGCGCAACTTCGTCATATTTAATGTTCTTGGCGGCATTACGTGGTCAACGTTGTTTATCCTGCTTGGGTATTTCTTTGGTGGAATACCCGTGGTTCAAAAGCACTTTGAGCTGCTCATTGTTGGCATTGTGCTGGTTTCCGTTATCCCCACCGTTGTGGGTCTTGTTCGAGGTCGCCTCAATAAAGGTAATTAGAAATTAGTTGCATGGAAATTCTATTTGGAGAGTCGATAGGTATCCGTGAAAGTTGTCGTTGTATCTTTTTCAGTGTGATATGAAGTAACCGTAGCGATTCCCGTTCCGTCCGTGTCGTCAAAGCGTAAGGTGATCCAAGGGTTTTTGGTTCCGTTTGGATATGCGCCCAAAAACGCAATGGTTCCACCGGGGGTAAGTTCATTTTTCTTGTCAATATCGGTAGAGGCAGAAAACGTAAGTCCGGTAAAAGGCGTGTCTCCTTCAACAGCTCGATAGTCGCCGCTAACGGGTCCGTGATCGTGGACGAGTCCCGATACCGTTCCGCTGATGTTTACCGTGGAGTCAGAGGTAAATTCCGCAGATGAGATGGTAAGCGAGAAAGGCGTATAGCGTCCGGCGTAGCACCGGCCGCCGGAGTTGCTTGATTCGGTCTTTTCAAATGTTCCGGTCCAGGTGCCGATAAGACCGCCGTAATCTCGCGTGGGATTTTTGGCAATTCCAACGTTTGCAAGCGCCCAGGTTCCGTTTCCGCCGTCAAATGCAAAATCAATGCGCAAGTCAACGGAAATCTTTGAAAGCTTGTCGGAGCGTGTGCACTTCATAACGACGGAACAGGTTTGTTTTTCACGATCAAAGCTTGCATCAACGATGTCAAAAGAACCATGTCCGTAAGTATCAAAATATGATGCCGACGTACCCTTGGAGGTGTGCTCCTCATCAAGTGTTTTGAGAAGGTCTTCATGAGCATCGAGGACCTTCTGTGTTGCAACACCCGAGGTGGCTTCAAAACTGACAGAAGTGTCTTTTTCCTGACCGATGGGCTTCCATGAATTTGAGAGGTTAGCGTATCCCAAGGTGGAAGTCTTAACGGCTACAACCGCTGAACCAGAGTAACGCGTAGTAACTTGCGCACTTGCATATCCCGTTGCGCCAAATTGAGCGTCTTCGCTGGAAATGGCAGTCATGGTTCGATTTCGAGTGCCAACCTCAATGCCGGTAAGCATAAGATTCTCATCAGCATCGTATGCACCGGGAGTCCAGGTGGGTGTGGAGACGTGGGTACGTGCGTCATTGGTAACCGCGTCAATACTTGGAATGTCGTTGGTGCGGACAAACGCAACAACGAGAGCGGACAGTGCCGCAAGAAACAAGATGCTGAGAATTCCTACGGCGATACGGTGGCGATGGGTGAATGTTGCGAGTCTGCGTCGGCGGTGGTGGGCGTAGGAAGAAATACTATGGGCAACGTCTTTTAGGCTTGTGGCATCACCATGAGCGTCGGATACCGTGGTGGTTTGAGAAGATAAAGACGAAAAAGCGTCAGAGTTCTTCTCGCCACGTGAGAAAAGCTCGCCGGTTGGAGAGTCGTCATCAGAGACATCATCCGAGACGGGGTCTTCAGACCCAGCAGTGTCTCTGACGTAGTCATCGCCTGCGTCAGAGAAGTCTTGTTCAATTTTGTCAAACGTCTTGCTCATGTCTCACCATCCAAACGTCCTATAGAAAGTTTCCCACATTCGTGTGAAAATCGCTGCGGCGAATAGAACAAGCTCGTAGGTGGTAAACTCACAGGGATGAAATTTGAATGGTAGGGAGTACGATATGCGCGACAAGTTAGAGAAGATCCTTTCGGCCTATGCAGATCTTGAGAAGAAGCTCGCAGATCCTGCGGTTGTCTCCGATCCAAAGGAGTATGCGCGCATTGCAAAAGAGCATGCGGACCAGGCTGAACTCGTGGAGCTTTCTCGAAGCTACATTGATGCCCTTGATGATATTGAAGCCGCAAAGGAGCTGTTAAGTGGCTCAAGTGATGCAGAAGAGAAAGAGATGCTGCAGGCCGATATTTCCGAGAATGAAGCTAAGCTTCCCGAGCTTGAAGACGAGATTAAAATCAAACTCATTCCAGGGGACCCCAATGATGAAAAAGATACCATCGTTGAAATACGCGCCGGTGTAGGCGGTGATGAGGCGGCAATTTTTGCGGGCGACCTCTTTAAGATGTATGAGCGTTTTGCCGAATCGCGCGGCTGGAAGGTTCAGGTGCTTTCAAGTTCTCCGTCTGAAGCCGGAGGATTCAAAACCATTGAGTTCAAGGTTACGGGCGAGAAGGTCTATTCAGTTATGAAGTTTGAGTCCGGGGTTCACCGCGTACAGCGCGTACCAAAGACGGAATCACAGGGCCGTATTCAAACCTCCACCGCTACGGTTGCGGTGCTTCCTGAAGCCGATGACATAGACATCCAGATTAACCAGGAAGACCTGCGCATTGATACCTATTGCGCTTCCGGACCAGGAGGCCAGGGAGTTAATACCACATACTCGGCTGTCCGTATTACACACCTGCCGACAAATACCGTGGTGCAGTCACAAGATCAGCGCTCACAGATACAAAACCGCGAGGTTTGTATGCAAATGCTTCGTGCCCGCCTGTATGAGCAGGAGCTTGAGCGCCAGCAGGCAGAGCAAGGAGCCGATCGTCTCTCGCAAATCGGACACGGTGCGCGTTCCGAGAAGATCCGCACATACAACCAGCCTCAGGATCGAGTTACCGATCACCGCATCGGCTTCAATGGCACATATAATGGAGTGCTTTTAGGCGACACCCTCCCTTCCGTCATTGAGTCGCTGGCTGCTGCAGAACGTGCCGAGAAGCTCGCGCAAGCCGTCTGATTTTCCAAGTACCGGTATGCAAGATCAGAGCTGGACGATTAAACGTATTCTTGACTGGACGTCAGGATATCTGGAGCGCAAAGGTGACGAGCACCCGCGCCTCTCGGCAGAGTGGCTGCTTTCGGCTACAACCGGTCTCTCACGCGTGGAACTGTACACTAATTTTGACAAGCCGCTTATGCAAGACGAGCTGAACCGAATGCATCAAGCGGTTGAGCAGCGTGCATCCGGGAGGCCTCTTCAATACGTTACCGGTGAGATGCCCTTCAGGCACATCATTCTCAAATGCGAACCGGGCGTGTTGATACCACGTCCCGAAACCGAAGTGCTTGTGGATACTGCTCTTGAAGGCATTGACCAAAAATGCACCACCGGCGAGAAGAACGGAACGTCGGAGCCTCTTCGGGTGCTTGAAGTGGGCGTTGGTACCGGATGCATTGCGCTCTCCATTGCTTCGGAGCGCCCGGATACAGACGTGGTGGCAACCGATGTTTCACCGGAAGCAATCTCGCTTGCAAGGCGCAACCGCGATGCGCTTGACCTTGAGGATCGAGTGCAGCTTATTGAATGTGATCTGGTGTCCGGGGTGCCAAAAGATTATGCGGGAAGATTTTGTGTATTGGTTTCCAATCCACCCTACATTCCGACGGAAGTGCTCAAGACGTCAGTACCTGCGGAAGTTAAAGAGTTCGAGCCAAAACTTGCGCTCGATGGCGGCAATGATGGGCTTGACGTGTATCGACGTCTTTTACAAGAGGCTCCGCATATGCTTGCTCTGGGCGGCATGCTTTGCGTTGAGCTCTACGAGGGCCATCTTGATAGAGCTGCTGAACTTGCGCGCCAAGCGGGAGCGTGGCGTGACATAACAATCAAAGAAGACCTTACGCACCGGCCGCGGATTCTCGTGGCATATCGTAAAGAGGCGAAATAGCTATGGGCATCTGTGTGAGCGTCAATCAAAATCACCCTGCGTCCGCGATTGTTACTCAGGCAGTTGAAGTGGCGCGTGCAGGTGGGGTGCTTATCGTACCCACCGATTCCGTCTATGGCATTGGAGTGGCGGCTTTCTCCAACAACTCCGGTCATGAGCGCATTTTTACCATAAAGCACCGAGATCGTACTCAAACGCTTCCATGGCTGGTTGGCAAGAAATCCGACTTTGATCGATATGCCAAAGATGCTCCCACATGGGCATATCGACTGGTAAAAGCATATTGGCCGGGAGCTTTGACGCTCGTGGTAAAAGCCGCGGATACTGTTCCAGACGAGTACGTCCTGCCTCAAAATCATACGATTGCTTTGCGTATGCCGGCGTCAAAGTTGGTTTGTGAGGTTATCAACGGGCTTGGTGTTCCGCTGGCAACGACAAGTGCCAACATCCATGGGAAGCCATCGGCGGTAAGCGAGAAGGACGTGGAGCAAGAGCTCATAGACTGCTCGGATTTGATACTTGACGGAGGTCCGGCTCCTCTTGCGGTTGCATCGACCATTGTCGACTGTACATCCAAGGCTCCGCGCATCCTGCGCGAGGGAGCCATTCCGACAGAGGCACTTCTCGCCACGGCGGGATTTGAAGCAAGAGAATAAACAATATGGGTGGCAAGGCACTCGTGTTGCGGTACTCTTTATAGGAGATACGAAGGAGGCTGTATGCGTGTAGCTATTGCATCTGATCATGCGGGATTTATCCAGAAAGCTCCCATTGCCGAGTATATTGAGTCGCTTGGCCACGAAGTAATTGATTTTGGTCCCGAAAATGACGACAGGGTTGATTATCCCGATTATGCCGACAAAGTGGCTCGATACGTAGCTGCGGGCGGAGCAGATCGTGGCGTATTGATTTGTGGAACCGGTCTTGGCATTGCCATGACGGCGGATAAGGTTGCCGGTATCCGCGCAACGCCCGTTCAGACGCCTCAATTTGCCCAGCTTGCTCGCGAACACAACAATGCGAATGTCATTGGATTGTCGGGGCGCTTTGTTGACGTGGAAGTAAACAAAGAAATCGTAAAAATCTTTTTGACACAGGAGTTCGGTGGCGGCCGCCATGCGGGTCGTGTCGTTAAAATCATGAGAGAAGATAATCCGGCTTTTGAAGGTGTATAAGGGATACATAAAGCAAGCTAAATGGACTACTGCGGCAAACGAACCCTGTACGGGATTTTTGAATTTTACAGACTTGGTTGGAACGTTGAGAGGAACACAAATGGCAGATTACGATGAGTCACGCCTGTATGTAATGGATCATCCGCTGGTGCAGCATAAACTTCACATACTGCGCGATAAGCTGACAACTACCAAGCAGTTTCGCGAGCTTGTCAATGAGCTGGCAATTCTTGAGTCCTATGAGGCAATGCGCGATTTCCCTCTGGAAGACGTTGAGGTGGAAACGCCGCTGGAGAAAATGACCGCAAAGCGCATTGCGGGTAAAAAGGTCGCCATCATTCCAATCTTGCGTGCCGGTTTGGGTATGGTTGATGGCGTGCTTGAGTTGGTGCCTTCAGCTCGCGTGGGACACGTGGGAATGTATCGCGATCCGGAAACACATGAGCCTCATCAGTATTACTGCAAGTTTCCGCCCGATGTTGAGAATCGTACCTGCCTCGTTGTAGATCCTATGCTGGCAACGGGCGGATCGTTGACTGCCGCCATTCAATTTTTGCGTGAGGCGGGCGTGAAGGACATTCGGTGCCTTACCATCGTGTCGTGCCCCGAGGGCGTTAAGGCTGTTCTCGATTTTGACCCTGAGGTACGTCTGTATACCTGTACGGTGGATCGCCAACTTAATGAAAGCGCCTATATTCTTCCGGGTCTTGGCGATGCGGGGGATAGAATTTACGGTACAAAGTAGAAGCTTGTAAGCCAATGAATTGAATCGTGAAGATATTGTGAATTTTTGAACGAAGTTTAAAAAGTAATTTATTTCATTGGAAGACGACTATCCAGTAGTGCTAATATCGCCCGTTGTCGCATAATTGCTATGTGAAAAGGCATATGTGGTATACGATATAACGCACAGGAGAAACGTTATGTGTGGTATGTACGAGTATCACAAGGGTCTCAGAGCCATTGTGTTGGGAAGGAAGAGATAAGTGAATCCGCTATCTCAGTTGCCGGGAAAGATGGATGAGCTGCTTGACAGCTTTATGACACATCCTATTTTTGGCAATACGACATTTGGTTTTACCAATTACATCTTTTGGATGTGTGTAGCACTTGCATTGCTGCTCATCGTCATTTTCGTCTTTGTAAGAAAGCAAAAGAAGTCTTTGGTCCCGCAAGGCATTTTTGTCAACTCCGTTGAATACCTTGTAGAGTTTATCCGTGACGATATGGTCAAGGGACTTCTGGGTGATACCTGGAAGAAACACTTCCCGTTCCTTGCGGCTCTCTTTCTTTTTATCCTTGCAAACAACATTGTCGGCATTATCCCGGGTTGCCATCCCGGTACCGGTACCATCGGAGTAACCGCAGCGTTGGCTCTTTGCTCGTTTGTGTACTTTATTGCCGTGGGTGTAAAGCGTATGGGTCCGATTGGATACCTCAAGAGTCTTGCACCGGAAGGCGTTAATCCTGCCATGGGTGCCATGGTGTGGTTGATTGAGCTCTTCTCAACGTTCCTTCGCCTTATTACCCTTGCAGTCCGACTGTTCTGCAACATGCTTGCGGGCCACGTTGTCATGGGAGTCTTTGCAATACTTACGTCTCTCTTCTTTACCCCCATCTTGCAGGGATTCTCGCTGGCCGTGTTGGGTCAGGCAGGAGCGTCTGTATTTTGGCTTCTGATACTCATTGTGATTTATGCCGTCGAGCTTCTCGTTGGTGTTATTCAGGCATACGTCTTTACGTTGCTTTCATCGGTCTACATTCAACTGGTAGAAAATGAATAGTAACGTGTCGGTTGGTTAGAGTGGTTTTTAAGCGGGTATACCCGCCTGAAATACGCAGCGTTTAAATCACCTTCGGGTGAGTAAAAAGGAGGAATTGTGGGCGTTATCGGTTACGGTCTTGGTGTTTTGGGTGCCGGCGTAGGTATCGGACTTGCTGCCTACGGCGCAACTTCAGGAATGGCGCGTCAGCCTGAGATGCAGGGTCGTCTTTTCACAGTCTTTATCTTGGGATCTGCATTCGTCGAGGCTCTGGCATTGATCGGCTTCGTTGCAACGCTGATTGCTCAGTAAGCCTGTCGAATGAGATTACGTACGTTGGAGGAACGCATGAACACGATACGAAAGGGAGTGAAGACTGCCGCAGTTGCCGGAGTTGCTGCTGTGACATTCATGACACTTGCTCCCTCCGTCGCGCTTGCTGAGTCGCCGAGTGGAGCTGACCTTCTTCTTCCTAAGCCGGCTGAATTTATTCCTGCACTTATCGCGTTTTTGATCATTTGGTTTGTTCTTGGTAAGTTTGCATGGCCATCCATCCTGAAAATGATGGAAAGCCGCCAGGAGAAGATTCAAAAAGACCTTGATGCAGCTGAAAATTCGCATATTAAAGCAGAAGAAGATCAAAAGACTGCCGCCGCCAGCATTGACGAGGCTCGCCGCAAAGCAGATGAGATTGTATCTGCCGCTAAGCGCGAGGGCGAAGAAGAGCGTGCTCGCATTATTGAGCAGGCAAAGAAAGAAGCGTCGGACATTATTGCCAAGGGCCACAGCGCCGTTGATTCAGAGAGGCGTCGGTGCCTCACGGATCTTTCCAGCTCCGTTGTGGACCTTTCGGTTGAGATTGCCGGAAAGATTATTGGCAACGAACTTGACGAAGCTCAGCAGCGTCGTCTTGCCGAGAAGTACCTTGCGGAAGTAGGTAAGCCTGATGAGCGCAAATAAGCGTGAACAGGAAAAGCGGGTTGAGGGCTATACACGGGCGCTTATAGAGGCTGCTCGTGCTGAAGGTCGTCTCAATGCCGATCTCATACAGTGGCAGCATGCGCGGAAGTTCTCTCCTGAAGTTCTTGAGACGCTTGGTGCGATGCAGGCAAGCGAAGACTTTGGCCTGATTAAGGATGTTGCCGATCAGTTCAAAGAGCTTCTCGATGCTGAAGACACCACCATTACGGTGGTTGTAACAACGGCAGTGTCTCTTGACGACGAACTTCGCTCAAAGATAAAAGATACGCTGAGCTCACAGTTTGGCGCTTCAATTTATCTTGTTGAGAGGGTGGATTCTTCCATTCTTGGTGGCATTGTGGTTGAGACACGTGGGCATCGCTATGATGCCTCCGTTCGAGCCCAGCTTACCTATATCAAAAACAAGCTCTCATTAAATACCGTTGAAAGCGAAATGTAATGACTGAAGAAAAGACCACAATTGAGGAAGGGACACTGAACTCAGACTCTATCATCGAGCTTCTGCGTAAGCGTCTCTCTGAGGTCAATTCTATGGTTGATCAGCAAGAGGTTTCCGTCGTAACTGAGGTTGCAGACGGTATTGCTCGCGTTGCTGGTCTTCGAACCGCCATGGCCGGTGAGTTGCTGCAATTTACCAGCTCTTCGACAGGTCACACGGTATATGGCCTCGCGCAAAACTTGGATGAGACCGAAGTCGGCGCCGTTTTGTTTGGTGACGTCTCTGACATTAGAGAAGGAGACGAATGTCGTACAACCGGCCATGTCATGGACATTCCCGTTGACCACGACATGCTCGGGCGCGTTGTTAACTCCCTCGGTCAGCCCATTGACGGACTGGGTCCTATCCACACGACACATCGCCGTCCCGTTGAGTTTAAGGCTCCTGGCATTATGGAGCGCCAGCCGGTAAATCAGCCTGTTCAAACGGGTCTTCTCGCGATTGATGCAATGGTTCCTATCGGACGCGGTCAGCGAGAGCTGATTATTGGCGACCGCAAAACGGGAAAAACCGCCATCGCGATTGACGCCATTGTCAATCAGGCAAAGACCGATATGGTTTGTATTTACGTAGCTATCGGCCAGAAGGCATCTACGGTTGCGGCAATCAAGGAATCCCTTGCACGCCATGGAGTTTTGAATAAGACCGTTATCGTTGCAGCTACTGCAGCAGATTCGGCCCCTATGCAGTATATTGCTCCAATGGCCGGCGCTGCCATTGGCGAGTACTTTATGTATAACGATAAGGACGGCAACCCTGCGGATGAGAAGCATCCCGGAGGGCACGTTCTTGTCGTCTACGACGATCTTTCCAAGCAGGCGGTGGCATACCGTCAGATGTCGTTGACACTTCACCGTCCACCAGGACGTGAGGCATATCCTGGCGACATCTTCTATCTGCACTCTCGTCTTTTGGAGCGTGCATGTAAGCTCTCCGATGCCAACGGTGCCGGTTCTCTTACCGCTCTCCCCATCATTGAGACACAGGAAGGCGATGTTTCGGCGTACATTCCGACCAACGTTATTTCCATTACGGACGGCCAGATTTATCTGCAATCCAATCTCTTCTTCCAGGGACAACGTCCTGCAGTCGATGTTGGTATTTCCGTCTCTCGCGTTGGTGGAGATGCACAGATTAAAGCAATGAAGCAGGTTGCCGGTACGCTTCGTTTGGATCTTGCAAGTTATCGTGAGAAACAGGCATTCTCTCAGTTTGGCTCTGATTTGGATGCAACGACGCAGTACCAGCTCAATCATGGTGCCCATACGATGGAGCTTCTGAAACAGCAACGCTACTCAGCTCTTGACGTGCGCGATCAGGTTATTGCCATCTTTGCAGCCAAGGAAGACTTCCTTGATGACATTGATCTTGATCACGTGGGTGCATTTCGTGATGATCTTGCGGTCTATATGGCTGAGCGTCATCCAAAGCTCCGTAACAGCATCATGGACGGAAAGATTTCCGATGAGGCAGCGGATCGTCTGCGTTTGCACATCAAGCATTTCAAGGAGAAGTTCCTTGACGAGCATCCCAATAAGGTTGTGGAAGACGTGCTTGCCAACGCAGAAAACCCGAGTGACCTTACGGCAGATCAGCAAGGTTCCAAGCAGGAGTAATGAGGAATGGCTAATCTTCACGAAATACAAAGGCGTATGAGCTCTATTAAGAGCACCATGCAGATTACGCGTACGATGTCGATGATTTCGACTGCGCGTGTCCGCAGAGCGCTTGACAGAGCTGAAGAAGCCATGCCGTATAAAGAAGCCATTACGCGTATGTTGGCAAATGTTGCAAGTGCAGGATTTGATTCCACACAGCCGCTGCTGAATACACACACTGAGGTTAAGCACGTCTTGTACCTCGTGGTGGCATCCGATCGCGGGCTTGCCGGAGGTTTTAATATCTTGCTTGAGCGTCAGACCGAGCGCGATATGGAAAAGCTGAAGGCAAAAGGTATTTCATCTTCGGTTATTACCTGCGGGCGTAAGCCAACCGAGTACTTTGCGTTTCGTAACATCAACCCCGTGATGTCATTCGTAGGCATTTCTTCCGAACCAACGCCTGACGAAGCCGATCGTATTGCGTCATACATTATGGACGGGTATGCGGCAGGGCGTATTGATCGAGTTATTATTCGTTACTGGCATGCCAAGAATCGTGTCGATCAGATGCAAGTATCGGAACAGCTTCTTCCGGTTTCTGAAGAAGAATTGACTATGCCAAACAGGCCTCGTGACAATGAAGCTCTTTCGTCAGTCGAGCGCATTGCACATCCCAGCTATCTGTTTACCCCTTCTGCGGGAGAAGTGCTTTCTTATTTGATGCCCGCCTATATACGGACGGTCATTTATCACGCGCTTCTCGATTCTGCGGCAGCCGAGCATGGTGCACGCCGACGGGCCATGCAGTCTGCAACGGATAATGCAGAAGGAGTTTTGAGTTCACTGAGCCGGACCTATAATCGTGAACGCCAGGGCGCAATCACCACTGAGCTTAACGAGATTATCGGTGGTGCTGCAGCATTGGAGGATAAGTAAATGTCAGAAAAACAGACCGCGAGTTCTGCTCTCGAGGAAGCCTTCCTTAACAAGCACACGCGTCGCGTAAAGGACGGCGTCATTGTCCGCGTGGTTGGACCTGTTGTTGACGTGAAGTTTGAGGGCGACGTTCCAAGCATCTACAACGCGCTCAAAGTCGAAGACGATACGCCGGTCGGTCATGTGAGCACGGTTCTTGAAGTTGAGTCGCAGCTTCCCGGCGGTGTCGTACGTACCGTTGCCATGTCGTCAACCGACGGCCTCCAGCGCAACCTTCGTGTCGTTGATACCGGCGAGTCCATGATGATGCCGGTAGGATCTTCGACACTTGGCCGCGTTTGGAATGTTATGGGTCAGCCGGTAGACGGTAAACCCATTCCCGATGATGTGGAGTATTATCCCATCCACCATCCGGCACCGGCGTTTGAGGAACTTACCACACAGACAGAGGTCTTTGAAACGGGCATCAAAGCCATTGACCTTTTGGAGCCATACGTTCGTGGTGGCAAGACGGGACTTTTTGGTGGCGCAGGTGTCGGTAAAACCGTTCTTATTCAGGAGCTCATTAACAACCTTGCCCAGCAGCATGGTGGAACTTCAGTCTTTACCGGTGTTGGCGAGCGCACCCGTGAGGGTACTGACCTCTATCTTGAGATGACCGAATCGGGAGTTATCGAGAAGACCTGTCTCGTATACGGTCAGATGAACGAACCACCTGGAGCTCGTATGCGTGTTGCTCTGGCAGGTTTGACCACCGCTGAGTACTTCCGTGATCAGGGCCAGGACGTTCTTCTCTTTATCGACAATATTTTCCGCTTCTCTCAGGCAGGTTCCGAGGTCTCGGCTCTTCTCGGCCGTATGCCTTCGGCCGTTGGCTATCAGCCAACCCTTGCTACCGAGATGGGTGAACTCCAGGAGCGCATTACCTCTACAAAAGAGGGATCCATTACGTCGGTACAGGCAGTCTATGTTCCTGCAGATGACCTTACCGACCCTGCACCGGCAACAACCTTTACGCACTTGGACGCAACAACCGTTCTTTCCCGTTCCATTACTGAGCTGGGAATTTATCCGGCAGTTGATCCTCTCGCAAGCTCAAGCTCCGCACTTGATCCTTCGATCGTGGGCGAGGAGCACTATCGCGTTGCCATGGCAGTCCAGGAGACCCTGCAGGAGTACTCGGATCTTCAAGACATCATTGCAATTTTGGGTATGGACGAGCTTTCGGAAGAGCAGCAAAAGACCGTTGCGCGCGCCCGTAAGATTCAGCAGTTCCTGTCTCAGTCGTTCCATGTAGCGGAGAAGTTCACGGGCAATCCCGGTACGTATTGCACGGTCGAGCAGACCGTTCGCTCCTTTGCTGAGATTATTGACGGCAAATGCGATGACCTGCCGGAACAGGCCTTCCGTTTTGCGGGCACCATTGATGACGTACGTGCTCGTGCGGCAGAGATGGCTGCTTCTGACGGCTCCCAAAACTAAGGGTTATCATGGCTGAGTTGACTTGTCAGTTTGTGCGACCTGATCGCCTGTTGTATGAGGGAAATGTTGCAAGCCTCATCCTTGCAACCATTGATGGCGAGCTGGGTGTTTGGCCCGGCCACGAGCCTGAGATCGTTGCACTCGGCGATGGGGTCGTACGCCTTAGCATCAATCAGCCCAACGGTGAGGTGTCCATACAAAAGGTTGTCATCTCGGGTGGATATGCTGAGATCGATCCTTCCGGTGTCATTATTCTTGCCGACCATGCTCGGCGTTCGGATGATATCGATGCAGACGTGGTTCGTGAAACACGTGATGCGGCTATTGATAAAATGAACGATTTTGACGAGAAGGACAATCGGCGCACCTACTATGAGAACAAGATTAAGTGGTGTAACCTTCTTTTAAAGCAAGTTCTTGAAGATTCAGGACGCACTGCCAAGTAGGGTTGCGTCGGCTCATTCGGAGGCTTATGGACGTCATACAGATTGAGGGCGGTCATACCGTTACGGGGCAAGTAACGGTTGAGGGCGCAAAGAATTCTGCCTTGAAACTTATGGCGGCAACGATTATGGCGCCTGGGGTAACGACGCTTACCAATGTTCCGGATATTGCCGACGTGCACGTAATGGGTAAGGTTCTAAAAACCCTCGGCGCTCGCATTGAAGTTGTCGATAAGCATACGTTGAAAATTGATACCGCAGATATCAATAGCTGGGAGACGCCCTACAGTCTTGTGGCTCAAATGCGAGCTTCAACAGCCGTGTTGGGACCGCTGATTTCACGCTTTGGCAAAGCTATCGTAGCCATGCCGGGCGGCTGCAATATTGGTGCTCGCAAGATTGATATGCACATTCTCGGCCTTGAAGCCTTAGGGGTTACCTTTAAAGTTGCGCACGGAAACATTCATGCTTCCGCACCAAACGGTATTGTGGGCGAGACGGTTTCTCTCGCCTTCGCCTCAGTGGGCGCTACGGAAAACTTGATGATGGCATCCGTTTTTGCAAAAGGTACAACGGTTATCGATAATGCAGCGCGTGAGCCTGAGATTGTTGATCTTGCCAACCTCTTAAACGAGATGGGTGCCCATATTATCGGAGCCGGAACTCCTGTGATTGAAATCCATGGGGTTACGGAGCTACATCCCTGTGAGCATGCGGTTGTGGGAGATCGCATTGAGGCGGGAACGTTTCTCGCCATTGGCGCTCTTACCGGAGATCCCATACGGGTCAATGGATTTGATCCCAAACACCTGGGCTTGGTTCTCAAAAAGTACGAGCAGATGGGTATTAACATCGAATACGGTTCTCGGTGGGCATGTGCTTCTCGCCAAAAACCGCTGAAAGCCATTGATATACAAACGCTTCCATTCCCCGGC
The DNA here is from genome assembly GCA_024691995.1 of Atopobiaceae bacterium. Classification (GTDB taxonomy): domain Bacteria; phylum Actinomycetota; class Coriobacteriia; order Coriobacteriales; family Atopobiaceae; genus Lancefieldella. Next base: position 394,129 of record JAILNA010000007.1, read on the forward strand.
TTTCCTACCGACATGCAGGCGCAAACCATGACACTCCTTGCGCTTTCAGAGGGAAGTTGCATCATTACGGAAAACGTGTTTGAGAGTCGCTTTATGCTTGCCTCCGAGCTGCAGCGTATGGGAGCCGATATCACTATCGAAGGCCATCACGCCATTGTCCGTGGTGTCGATGGCTTTGAAGGAACGCAGGTAAAGTCGCCAGATCTTCGCGGCGGCGCGGCACTTGTGATGGCAGGTCTTGTGGCCGAAGGAGCAACAACGGTCTCCGCCATCCATCACATTGACCGAGGCTATGAAGGCTTTGTCGAGAAGCTCGTCTCGCTTGGTGCGCATGCAAAACGCGCGACGGTTCCTGATGAAGAAGACCTCTTCGGAGAGTAGGCTCCATGAGCTCACGAGCTGATAAAACTCCAAAAAAGAATGCCGCCGAAGTGCGCGGCGTATCCCGATTCAGCCGAGCATCAGCAGGTGATTATCAGCAGAGGCGTAAGAAAACCGCGCGAAGGAGCATCGCAAAGAGGGCTCTCCTTACAACGCTACTCTCGGTAGTGGTTGTGGCAATCGCTGCAGCAGCACTATGGATAACAAGCGTCCAGACCCGCCTCAACAATCCACGGGTTATTAACAATGACCTTCGAAGCTCCCTCAAAGAGCAGCCTGTTAATTCAGATCCATACTATGTTTTGTTGTTGGGAACCGATGGTCGTCCCGGAGAGACGGAATATCGAGCGGATTCGATTATCCTGGCGCGCGTTGATCCCGCCAAAAAACGAGTGACGCTTCTTTCCATTCCGCGTGATACCTATGTTACGTGGAAGGGTTCGCAGATGAAGATCAATGCGGTACATTTTTATGATGGCGCCGCAGGTATGGTGCAGATTGTCAATGAACTCTGCGGGGTCAAAATTTCTCATTATGCTGAGGTTAATTTTGATGGTCTTGCGGGCATTACAAATGCGGTCGGTGGCGTGACCGTTGATGTTGACCAGTATATGCGCGATACCGAGAATTTCAGCGGAGTTACCGAGCTCTATGCGGGAAGGCAAACGCTCAACGGTGAGCAGGCACTTTTCTATACAAGATGCCGGTATGCATTTGCAGACAGTGACTATACCCGCATGCGTCACCAGCGGACATTCATTAAAGCGCTGCTATCTCAAGTTCTTTCTTCGGGAGATCCGGTTAAAATCGCATCTATTATCAACTCTGTTGCCGATATGGTAGTGACCGATCTTTCCGTTTCAGATGCAATCTCGCTGGCCTCACAGATGGTGGGTCTCAATGCGGAGTCCGGCATTTATACCGCGTATGTCCCGTCAACACCCGAAACGATAGGGGACCAATCTTACGTCATAGCCGACGACGATGCGTTGGCAGAGATGATGAAGCTGATCGATCAAGGAAAGGATCCTTCAAAGCTTAACGATAAGACTGACGCTGAAGCTGACAAAGAGGCCGGGGAAGGAGAATCTTCGTCTGAAGAAGAGACTCAAAAGACCCATTCTGAACGTTCGACTTCCACAGAGCACACTGATAATCCGGTTACCGTAAACAGCGAAGATATCCTTCAGTAGAGTTTTGCGTGCGTAAGGATGTTGCGTACGCGGGGCTATTGCGCGCCCAGGGATGTTGTGCGTGTAAGGCTTTGAGCGGCATCCTCGGTGGCTTGAGCAAATTTTTCGTAATTTGGGTATGATGGACAAAGAGCGGATATCAAATTCCCTTTGATATATTGAGCATGTTGTTGGAGGTCGGTATGGCTAATGACACAATACTTCCTGATCACACCCTAAGTAAAGCGGGGGAAGATTACCTGGAGGCAATCTATCGCATTTCACTAGACCAGCCTGAAAACGACAGAAGTGTTCGTTCGGTCGATATCGCTGAGTCGCTGGATGTCTCTAAAGCAAGCGTAAATAAGGCTCTTTCTCTCCTTAAAGAACAAGGTATGGTCGAGCAGAGCCGCTATGGACGCGTAACGCTGACTTCAGATGGAGAAGAAACCGCACGTCAAGTATGGCGGGCGCATCGTGCTTTAAGAACGTTCCTTGAATATGATCTGCACGTTGACAAGGACACGGCCGATAGGGAAGCGTGCCTTATGGAACACACGCTTTCTGTGGGCACGATGACAAAACTCATTGCATTTCTCGAGAATCGCGGAATTACCATCGACGAGAAGTAATATCCATAAAAGTAATGTCTATAGAGGCAATATTACGTAGAGCGGCTAAATCAGACCGTTGGCGATTTGCTGGGGCCTCACTGTGACTGAAGCGGGAAATTTGGGGTATGGTGTTGGCGTAGTCTGATACGTGAGTCATTGGGAAGGGATACAATGAAGGCAATCATTCCAGCAGCAGGACTCGGTACACGCTTCCTTCCTGCAACTAAGTCAATGCCTAAGGAACTTCTCCCCGTTCTTGATAAGCCCGTCATTCAATATGTTGTTGAAGAAGCGCTTGAACCAGCTGATGTCGATGGCGTGATCATTGTAAACTCGCGAGAAAAACCACAGATAGAGCACTATTTTTCTGTCGATACAAACCTTGAGGACACCCTTGTAGCGTGCGGTAAGGACAGCCTTGCAAAAAAGGTACATGAGGCCTCGGTGCTTCCGGTGTCTTTTGTCTATCAGGATAATCCACGTGGCCTTGGACATGCCGTGTTATGCGCTTCCGAGGGCGTTGGCGACGAGCCGTTCTTTGTCCTTTTAGGTGATTATTTTGTTCCCGATCGGCAAATGTGTATTCGCATGGCCGAGATTTCTCAAGCACACGGCGGTGCATCCGTTATTGCGGTTGCTCCAGTTCCCGCAGATCAAACCCATCGTTACGGCATCATTGCCGGCGATTGCATCAATGCGGCCGAGGTTGGCGGGGATGAAGAAGAAGGAGCCGTGTGGCGTGTTACCGGCCTTGTTGAGAAACCAAAGCCTGAAGATGCGCCGTCACACCTGTTCATCGTAGGCAGATATCTCCTTTCTCCAAAAATCATGGATCTTCTCGCCACGCAAGGACCGGGTGCAGGAAACGAAATCCAGCTCACTGACGCTATGGAGCGCTTGCTTGCTGAAGAAGAGATGTATGCGCTGGTAATCGATCCCCTTGAAGGCTGCGATACCGGAACCCCTGTTGCATGGGCAGCCACTAATGCTCGTATGGCATTGTCTGACGCAACTCAGGTAGAGGCCTTTAAGGAGGCGCTCGGCAAAGCCGCTGAGAATCTTGGATAAAAACACCGACATACTCCGTTTTTCCAGCGATGGTTGGCAAGCTCGCTACGATAAAGGCTTTACGCAAGAAAACGTTATTAGATTAAGTGACGCTCTTGGTCGTGTATGGGCTGATGAACAACCGGGTGCCACGGTTATCGTGGGATATGATACGCGAGTCAATTCTTCTGAGTACGCAAAACTTGTGGCGCAAGTTCTTTCGGCACATGGGCTTGAGGCAAAACTATCCGATCGTTTTTGTCCAACGCCGGCAGTTGGTTTTGCCTGTGCGTCTTCAGACGATGCCGTGGGAGGTGTGATCGTTACCGCAACGGAGCTCTCGTGTGAGTACAACGGCATTATCGTGCGCGATTATAATGGTGGTCCCATTGACCGCAACATTTTGGAAGTTGTTGAGCAGCAAATCCCGCTTGTGCCTACAAAAGACAGAGGATCGTATCAAAGTATTGATTTGATGACTCCCTATCTTGATGCGCTTTTTGCGGATATCGATAGTCAGGCCATAGGCGAGGCTCATCTGCGCGTGGTTGTTGATCCCATGTACGGAGCAGCTTCCGGCTATTTTGCGGAGCTTTTGCGCAGACTTGGATGCAGTATCAAGGAGATTCATATTGGGCCGCAGGATGATTTTGGGGGTATTCACCCACAACCTGCCGATCCGTGGGCGGATGAGTGCTCAAATGTAGTGCAAGAAGTCGGCGCAGATCTTGGTATTTTGTTTGATGGTGACGGCGATAGAGCCGCTATTGTCGATTCATCAGGACATCTTTTAACCCCACACGAGTTTGTTCCTCTTATGATCAAGCACCTTGTGGCATTTCGTGGCGAGATGGGCCGTGTGGTTTCCACTCTTACCTGCTCCGCAAGTATTTCTCGACAGGCGGAGCGCTGGGGACTTGAGACGGTGTCCGTTCCCGTTGGGTTTGCGCGAATCTACAGCGAGATTGAAGCGGGGAACGTTTTGCTTGCCGCCGAGGAATATGGTGGACTTTGCTTCCCTCAGCATCTTTTGGAGCGTGACGGGCTTCTCGCCGGTCTATATATGGTTGAGCTTGCGGCAAAAAGTGGTCGGAGTATCGCCGAGCTTGTGGCGGAAGATACGGCAGAGCTTGGTCGCATGTGCTATATGAGGCGAGGTGTTCGTCTTGACTCCGCGGCTACGCAGGCGTTTCGCAATATTCTTCCGGGGCTTAATCCCGTTGATGTTGCAGGATATACTCCTGTTTCAGTGAGCCATGCAGATGGACTACGCTTGCAGTTTGCGGATGACTCATGGGTCTTGATACGTCCGTCAAGAACGGATGCCCTTGTGCGCGTATATGCGGAGGCGTCGACGGAAACGCAGCGTGACAAGCTTTTAGATGCTGCTTGCGAGATTGTGCGCAACGAAGCGTAAGTTCCCAACACCCTCAAACCCCACCCAACCCACCCCCTCAATCCCGAATTGTGGAGGATTTGTGAAGACGGGATTTTTTGTGTGAAATGAGTGGCGTTGCGTCTATAGTTAATCCCCGCGCGACGCAGACCAGAGTTAATAAATGCGCAGCGCAGTGAACCTTGACAACCGGATACTGTGATCAGAAATGATCGACAAAGACAGACTAGCGAAATTATCGAATGTGAATGTAAAT
>JAILNA010000003.1:0-183674 GCA_024691995.1 Atopobiaceae bacterium
TCTTTTGGAGAGCATCTACTGCCCAAGGAAAGGGCTTAATGAGAGCATTCCATGCAAGAAGAACCGCGACGGCAAGAAACAGAACTATGGAGGTACTCTTTAGGGGTAGCCATTTACATTTCTTGTTCATAATCATCACGCAGCCTCAACTATTGGCTTATATGCTTTAGGAACAATGTTTCCCGGAAGTGCCTTATACGCCTCACCTCTTGCATTAAACTCGTAGGTGACCCCTCCAATCCGAGCCTTTCGTGAGTAGATCATAGAGCCGGTAGGGCCACCCGAGACTGGCCTATTATTGTCATAACGCAGGTAGTAGTTATTCCCGCCATAGTAAAGCCATCCGGTGCGCATTGAGCCATCTTGGTTAAGGTAGAAGGTATGACCGGAACTATTGAGCCATCCCGTTTGCATTATTCCGCTTGAGCTTAAGTAATACCAAGAGCCTCCCCGCTCCAGCCAACCGGTAGCCATTGTTCCATCGGAGTTAAAGAAATACCAGTCTCCTGAAATGCGATACCATCCTGTTATCATTCTTCCGTTACTGTCAAGGTAATAATAACTGCCGTCTTTTACAAGCCATCCGACCCGTATAGAGCCGTCGGAGTTCATGTAATACCAATTACCCCCATCCTTGACCCAACCCGTCCGCATGACCCCGTCCGAACCCAAGTAATAGTATGTACCGTTGTAGACAAGCCACCCTGTCCGCATCTTGCCACTACTGTCCAGGTAGTAATAATCCCCCTTATATGAAAGCCACTGGGAATGAAGGAGGCGGCCTGAATCGTCGAGGTAATACCAATATCCATCGACGGAAACCCATCCTGTCTGCATTTTTCCTGATATGGAGAAGTAAAACCAAAGACCGTTGATTTTAACCCAACCGGTCTGCATCTCTCCTGACTCGGAAAAGTAGTATGTTTCATCTTCGAAACCGAACCACCCTGTCGCATAGTTTCCATGTCGGTCGAAGTACACCCATTTGTCACCGTTGCCTGGTTTTTGCCATCCCGTAAGAACAATTGTTCTTTCCCAATAGAAATAAGTTTCATTATCACAAAATGTGTATCCAAATCTTCCTTCATCATCTTTATGCAATATCTCACGTTTTCCACTTGCTGAATCCTGTGCATAAACAGCTGACACACCCGTCTCGAAGACATACCCACATGCTGTTATCGCATGCCCTTCTGAACCACCCTTCAGCCTTAGGATAAAAGGGGTGTTGTGATCGATCCAGTTTACAATTTCTTCATCACTTGGAGAATACTCTAGGCTAGTAGAGGAGATTTGTTGATTAGAACCAGGATATGTAAACAGTAACAGCCCCTTGATATAATCCTCTGTAAACCCTCCAGTAATCTCCCCCTTAACCTGTATCGAAAGGGAATCGGGCGTCCAGTTTGATGGTCCAGTCATATAGTTTCCTACCGCACAAATGGCAGCAGCCCAACATGTTGGAGACTGGTATTGTGGAACGACCGACACGTCGATCGTCTTAATCACACGACTTCTTACGTTTTTCGATGTAACGTTATTGAGCGAGACTGGACTTGACTTCCCAGCATAGCTATACTGTCCACTCTCCTCCTCGACCAACGAGACGATTTGTCGTTCCCTCGCGTCGGTAATCCCATCTCGCCTTATCTTCGACACGAGTGTTCCATTTTCGTAATGCCAAACGAAGATTCCTGAGACGACATAGCTGTCCTTACCATCAGCAACAACGGCTATATCAGCGTAGTCAAGGTCGTCATCGTAGTAATACTCATCGATGATCGACGAGATTGCGGTAGACCCCCGAGTCTCCCCATCGTAATATTCCGTGTAGACGGCGAAAACATTTCCGTTGAGGTAGAGGGGGTACTTGACAATTCCAACGTCGGAAAGATGATCATTCTCAAGTCTGAGGAACCTATAACTTCTTCCGACCTGTACCTCACTGACATCGGAAATATCTACCTTTTGCTTATGGAAGAGAAACTCCATTCCATCATCGTCGATCAGGGAGAACAACTTGGATATATGCTCTACCGTCTTCTTGCTTGGATATGACTGCAGTTCCAAGGCATTGGCTGTCTTAACTTGTTTACCAGAAAAAATCACAATTATTACTATGAGGATGAAAGCGATTTTGGATAGTTTTCTAAACATGACAACCCCTCCCAAGACTTGGACAAAGATAGAAGGTTTGATGTCATCTCATATACAAGACCCGCAGTCCTCCTCTGTAAGCTCAAAGTAACAAGCTCTGGCAAACTCGTGGAGGCGCTCGGTGAGCGTGTCGGGGCGTATCTCGGCCCCCTGCGAGGCCAGCAGGGCCAGCACCTCCTCCCTGCTGTCCTCGTGCCCGACCCTGCCCGTCTCCCCCTTTGACACGAGGGCCCCACCCTCGTAGTGCCAGATGTACGGGCCCGAGATGAGGTAGAAGCTGCGCCTTTTGCGCATCTCGACGACGATGGTCACGTCCGAGTAGTCGATGTCCTCGCCGTAGTAGGGCTCGCTTCTGATCGAGCCTGCCTGGACGACCTCCTCCACCCCGCTATCGTTGTACTTGGTGATACAGATGGCAAAGGGCCTTCCTCCGGAGAAGATAGGGTAGTTGACAAGGTTGGAGTCCTCAAGCCTCTCGCCCTCAAGTCGGTACCTCTTGTACCCATTGCCGACAGTGATGTCGCTGAGGTCGAGGTTTGCAGCGTCCTCAGGGAACAGGAACTCCTTCCCGTCGTCATCTATTATCGAAAAGAATTTCTTTATACGTGCGACCACCTCCTCGCTCGGCTCGGAGGCCTTGCAGACGCGGCAGAGGAGGCCCACTTGGACGGACAGGGCGGCCACCGCCACCAAAAGGAAGACGGACAGCCTGCGGACTCGCTTTCCCATACTAACCTCCCATAACCCAAAATTACAAAAGGATAGCTATTCAGATTATTTCACGATTTGACTTTCAATTACCAGACAATTCTGTCAATGGCTTAAAAACATCAGCTAGTGGTCATTAAATTATTTAAGAACCTTACACTGTATTGAATACCCATCATTATCTCCCTAGCAAAAATGTTATAGTCAGAACTCCGATAAGGTAAGACATCCGAAAAAATTAAGGATGCAGCGTGATTCTTGAAACAGAACGGCTTATACTTCGCCCATGGGAATTGGCTGATGCAGAATACTTATTCCAATATGCCAGTCATCCTGACGTTGGACCCATTGCAGGCTGGAATCCCCACACCAGTGTCGAAAACAGTCGCGAAATAATCGAAAACATACTCTCTGCACCAGAAACGTATGCGGTAGTTTTAAAAGAACTCAACCATCCGGTCGGCAGCATTGGACTTATGATTGGATCTGCCAGCAATATTGGAATCTCTGATACCGAGGGAGAAATTGGCTATTGGATAGGAGTGCCCTTCTGGGGACAAAGGCTCATTCCCGAAGCCTCTCGCAAAATAATGCAACATGGGTTTGAAGATTTGGGACTCCAACGACTCTGGTGTGGATATTTTGACGGAAATATCAAGTCAAAACGTGTTCAGGAAAAATGTGGTTTTACCTATCATCACACAACAAATAACGTTCCCTGTGCAATCGAAGGGTTACTGAGAACAGAGCATATTACCTGCATAACAAGGCAAGAATGGGAAAGATTGCGCTAAAACCTGACTATATACTCTATAATCGAGTCGATAAAAGGTACTGCAAATTAACAGGAGCAGCATATGACACCAGAAGAAAGAGCAGAGAAATGGTTCCGCGATGTCCCGGAATCAAAAGCGATTAACCTTGAAAAGAAAGTAGAAATATCCAAGAAAGCATCCTTGAGAATAGCATTGATATTTCTCCTTTTAATGCTCATTGAGTGCGTTGCGCTATTTCAGATTAATGATGGAGCGCTGTTTCTCTGGCTGGCGGATACGGTCAATGGATTTGCAGAGAACAACCATACCTACAAAGGACTTGCTCTGGTCGGCTCTATCCTGGTGCTACCTCTTTTAGTTTTTCCGCTCTTAATCGCATTCATATTTGGTAAGAAATGGATCCGCTCTGAAGCATGCAAATACATACAACACCAAGAAAGAGATAACTAAACAAGACTTGCCAAAAATATCAAAGGCTGGATACCTGTTGCTACTTGTCAAGGACTTTTTAATCAAAATCATCTTTTTTGTCCGATTTTCTCCTAAGCTCCCTCAGCATTATCCTTGTAAGTTTGTCTTGCATTGTTTCAGTTGCATTTTCATTGAAGTGGACAACAACCTCATAGGTGGTCTTTCCAATCTCTCTCTTTGTGCTAATGCTTTTTTATCTGTGTTCTTCAGTTCTTCCATAAATTCTCCTTTCCGTTTTTGAATTTTTGACAACAAAAAAAGGAAGCATCGGCTATTTGCTTTTACTTCCTCTCTATAATTTTATTTAATTGTTTTACTTCGAAAAACTGAGATTTAGATTTTAACCTTTATGGAAAATAAAACGGGCTATTCTCCTGAAGTATGTTCTATAACATTATAGTTTAATGCAGAGCGTAGCTATATAGTCATTTCCATAACGTGATAATCTATTCCTTTTGTCACATGATTCATAAAAATCTATCATAGCAAGGCCATTTTTAAGTTGTCCTCTGATCTGAGTTTCTAAGGTATGACTAAATTCATATCCATATTCTGGATTTATGGTTATTTTGCCTTCCTCTTCAAGCTCTCTTGAATTAAAAGGTATTGAAAACTTTAAAAGTAATTCCTCATCGGGTTTGTCCCATACAATGTCAGCATCATACATGTATATCCAAGGATTCATAAATCCAACCATTAACAGTCCGCCCTTTTTTAATACTCGAGAGGCTTCTTTATACATGTTTTCTAAATCTTCTATATATACATTTGACACCGGATTAAAAACAATATCAAAAGTTTCATTTTCAAATGGAAATGGTTTTGTCATATCGCCTTGAACTGTATTGATTTTTAAGCCTTCTCTTTTAGCAACCATATCATCTCTTTGTAATTGTGATTTAGAAAAATCCATTATGGTTACGTCATAGCCTTTTATAGCAAAAACTGGACCCTGCTGTCCACCACCACAAGCTAAACCTAATATCTTTTTTCCGTTTGCTTTTTCAAACCATTCTTTTGGAACTTTTTTCCCAACAGTTAATGCAACAGAAATTGGATTATTTCTAACTTCTTCTAATTCTTCATGTGTCAATGGCTCGGTATAGTCATTTTTTACATTATTCCATCTATCTTCATTTAATTTTATATAATTGCTCATTTTATAATCTCCTCGTAATTTTATATTATTTCAATTTAAGTTGAATATGTTGCCATTGCATTTTTCTCATCTCTACAAATTCAGTCACGTCCCAAAAAGCGGTGTAAGGACTATTTCCTTACTACCTTCTAGCTTACATTATGCCACCTCCTATAAGACGAAGCATTGCTTACTTGGAAGGAAATACGCCAGCGACACAGCTGCTCCTTTTGGATCTATCTTTTCATACACCTCACAGAGATGCTCAAAGCCTGTACGTACAAGGTTTGGTTCTATCTTTTGGCTTCTGTATTTGTGGTTATAGCGATAACAGTTGCACGCTTGATGGTATGTCCTGCTTCAAGCTCTTCTACTTGCTCGACCATTACGGTATTTACCACATCTTCAAGCAGTGTTCGTGCAATACCATTAACCGCACTTCTTTTACATCGCTGAGGTGCTTCTCTTACACCACTTTTCGGGACACGACCGTTTACGGGTGGTTTTTGGAAGCAAAACGTGTGTTTAGTGGTGGTTTTTCTTTGATTTGAGCGTTTAGTTGTGAATCAAATCACCCGTAAACATCCAATTTGGTACCAATTGCCTACGTCACAAGAAAACCACCACGAAAGCAAAGCGCCTGCCTGCGGATTTGCAGACAGCCGTTGATACGCAATTTCAACGATCCGACAATAAAGCGAGAAGGCCTTGCGAGCATGATCATACTGCCGAGCGCTGCCAAAAATGCGCCAAGTATGGCTTGGACTGCCATACTTACTGCAAGTTTGGTATATATGAGCCATACTTGCTGCAAGTATGGTTAATCGTGCCCAACTTGCTGCAAGTTTGGCAGCGCTATTCTGGCAGTACCAAGTTGGCGGCACTAAAGTAATCAAAGAGTTCCAGATATCTCGCACAAAAGGCTAAAGCCTTGAATAAGCTTTGGAGCGGAATTTCTCACTGAAACCCGCTCCAAAGTCCCCTATTGCTCGGATATGGAAACGCAAACCTAGATACGGGCAACGGCCTTAATCTCAACCTTGGCACCCTTGGGAAGCGCTACCACCTGAAATGCTGCGCGTGCAGGATAGGGCTCAGCAAAGAACTCAGCATAGACCTCGTTCATAGCGCCAAACTCGTTGATGTCGGAAAGCAAAACCGTAGTCTCAACAACGTCAGCCATGGAAGCACCGGCTGCCTCAAGGATGTTTTGAATGTTGGTAAGACTCTGACGTGTCTGGGAACGAATGTCCTCACCGGCAAACTCACCGGTTGCAGGGTCAACCGGAAGCTGACCGGATACGTTAATGGATCCGTTTGCAGAAACGGCTGCAGAATAGGGTCCAACTGCTGCAGGTGCCTTGTCGGTAACGATTGCTCTCTTTGTCATAAAATTCTCCTTCTTTCCGCTCAAACACGAGCGCGCTTGAGCAACGTACAAACCTTACATTAACTTCGGAATCTCAGCTTCACTGTCTCAGGTATCGGTTCTGATAAACTCTGCAAGAGCTTTATTCCGGTAAGTAATATCCTTCCTAACGGTAAAGCCCTGTTTCTCCCAGAAAGCATTTCCGATATCGTTACGATTAAAGACGAGTAATGCCACCTTATAAATGCCTTCTGCCTCCAGAGCCTTGAGGCTATGTTTCAATAGCTCCTCAGCAATCCCCTGTCTTCTATATGCTTCAGCCACAGCCATGTGATAAATATAGCCTCTTCGCCCGTCATGTCCCGAAAGTATGACTCCCACAAGCGCATCTGCTTCTTCCGCTACGAAAACAGTATTCGGATTACGCAGCAAAAAACGATTAATACCTTCCCTGGAATCATCCAGATTATTGAAGCCCATGTTCTTACAGGACATCCAAAGCGTATACACCGCGTCATAATCGTCGATGCCCATGGTGCGAATCATCATCAGCTTTACCCATCCTCTAACGTTTGACGTATGCGCCTGGCTTCACGCCGGTTGGCTCCCCGTCAACCACTGCCAGCTCTCCGTTGACAAAAACGTACGCCGGACGTCCGTGGATCTCAAAGCCCTCGTATGGCGTATAGTCAACATTTTGATGTTGGTTTTTCTCGCTGATGGTCCACGTCACACTTGGATCCCAGACCGTCACATCGGCATCGGAGCCAACACGCAAGACACCCTTGCGCGGATACATGCCAAAGACGCGCGCGGGTCCCTCACTCATGAGACGGGCAAAGTCTTGAGCACCCAAGCGATTCTCAAACGAGGTCATGATAAGCCCAGGTCGATGCTCTACACCGGGGCCGCCGTTGGGAATATGCGTGAAGTCGTCGATGCCGCGATCTTTTTGACCGTGAAGATTGAAGCTGCAGTGATCGGTAGCAATGGTATCAATCTCGCCGTCACATACGGCTCGACGCAATACCTCAATGTCATGCGGCTTGCGCAAAGGCGGGCTCATAACGTACTTGGCGCCCTCAAAGTCACTCTCAAGATAGCGCGAATCATCCAGCAACAGATACTGCGGACAGGTCTCGACATCCATCTTCACCTTGCCGCGTGCCTTGGCCGCACGAACCGCTTCAAGTCCAAGCGCACTGGACAGATGCACGATGTTAATACGGGCATCGGCAAGCTCCGCAAGATAGCACAGACGAGAAATAGCCTCTGCCTCGCAGGCGGCGGGACGGCTCATAGGGTGGCCCTCGGGGCCGGTAATGCCTGCCTCTATCATGCGCCGCTGCAGCTCGTTCACAAGAGTGCCGTTTTCGCAATGGACGCACAAAACACCGTCAATATCGCGGATACGCTCAAGCACCTCAAGCGTTTGGGCGTCATCCAGGCGCAGATGATCGTAGGCAAAGTAGGTCTTGAATGACATAACGCCAGCATCACGCATAACCTGCATATCAGCCTTGGCCTGATCGTTCCAATCGGCGATTGCCATGTGGAAGGCATAGTTCGCCGTGCAGGTGCCGTCGGCGCGCCGGTGCCATTCATCAAGCGCTTCGGTCAGCGTCATGCCCTTGTCCTGCGTGGCATAGTCCACAATCGTGGTGGTGCCTCCGCAGGCAGCGGCGCGCGTCCCCGTCTCAAAGCTGTCGGCCGTCCAATCCATACCCGTCCAGCACTGCATGTGCGTATGAGCATCAATGAAGCCCGGAAATACGTATTTGCCGGTGACATCGATAACAGCGTCATCTGCGCTCGCCTCGTACGTGCCTCCCACCTGGACGATCTTCTCGCCATCCAGTACCAAGTCTCCACAAAAGACGCCTTCGGGCAACACAAGAAAGCCGTTCTTTATTACGTTCATCAGTCAACTCCCAATCTCTCGGTCGTTAAACCTCTTATAGATACCGATATTTTTGTTGCCAGCGCAAGGCGTTCAAGTTCGGCGGGAGTGTCAACGTCCATGAGCTCCTCGGCGCAGGCCGCCTCAACAAGCACCGCCGAAGCTTGATACCCCGGGTACGCAGCAAACACGCCCGAGCCTCCCGTATCTCCTTTGACCTCGCGCAAAGCATCGAACAGGACGGCGGGAAATACCACGGGGCTTCCCGGCGTCCTGTGCCATGCCAAACGCGAAACCTTATCCGGTGCTGCCTCAAAGGCGGCGAGAAGTGCCCTCAGGCTTGCAGGGCGCAAAAGTGGCTGGTCGCCCTGAAGAAACACCGCTCCCGACCACGGCTTTCCCGTCGCAGCGTCAACGTTTGCCTCTTGCATCCCACAGCGAACGGTATCGCTTTGAAGCGTGCCGGTATGAAGCGCGCAGCGCACGCCAAGCCGCCGACACAGAGAGACCACCGGAGCGTGAAACGCATCATCAACGCTTACCACGATGGGATCCAAGCCTGCAGCCTGAGCCGTTTCAATAACGTGCTGGATAAGGGGCTTGCCGTCCAGCTCTGCCATAAGCTTGTTCGAGCCAAAGCGCCGAGACGCACCGGAGGCCATGACTATGCACCCGATACGTGTCATAGCATGGCCTCCTTTCAGATATGTGAAACTCTAATTACGCCTGGAACCAGCGAGGGGTGTTCCCCTGTTCAAGTGCTTTAAGTGTAGCAATGGGATCCTTTGCTTTCTGCAAGAAAATCATTGCAGCAATAGCGTATGGCTTGTAAGAAGCCTCTTTGTAAAGACCGTCGCGGTGGTAATCAAAGACCTCATTAGCAACTTCGCCGTGCTCGCAAGAAACACCGTTGATGTCTGCAGGCAGCGGGTGCATATAGATGGTATCCATACCATGAGCCGTCTTTGCCATAAGATCGGCCGTGCAGCACCAATCCTTGTGATTGGCGTTTTCGGCGAGAAGCTCCTTCTCCAGAGCATCAATACCCGCATCATCGCCGGCGGCGTAGAGATTGGTACGCTTCTCCATGGCGGCATACGGAGCCCAGCTCTTAGGAATGACGATGTCAGCGCCCTCGAAGGCCTCTGCCATGTTGTACGTCTTCTTGAAAGTTGCCCCGGACTCGGCGGCAAACTTACCGGCCACGTCCACAAGCTCCGGCATGAGGTCGTAGCCCTCGGGATGTGCCAAGGTAACGTCCATACCAAAGCGAGGAAGAAGGGTGATGAGAGACTGCGGGCAAGAGAGAGGCTTGCCGTATGAAGGCGAATATGCCCACGTAACGGCAACTTTCTTACCACGAAGATTCTCAAGGCCGCCAAACTCGTTGATGAGATAGAGGATGTCAGCCGTGGACTGAGTGGGGTGGTCCATATCGGACTGAAGGGATACCAGCGTTGGACGGTGATCCAAAACGCCATCTTCAAAAGCCTGCTTGACGGAGGCAGATACCTCGCGCATATAGGCGTCGCCCTTGCCGATGAACTTATCGTCACGGATTCCAATGACATCGGCCATGAAGGAAATCATCGTTGCGGTCTCGCGGACGGTCTCGCCGTGAGCAATCTGAGACTTACCCTCGTCCAAATCCATCAGCTGGAGACCAAGAAGGTTAGAGCCCGACGCATAGGAAAAACGTGTGCGAGTTGAATTGTCGCGGAAGAGCGAAACGGCAAGACCTGACTCAAAGAGACGGGTGGAGATGTTGCGCTCACGAAGATTGCGCAGTGCATCGGCAACTGCATAGAGTGTCCTCAGCTCATCGGTTGACTTCTCCCACGTCAAAAGGAAGTCCTCGTTGTACATCTTGGAAAAGTCAAGCTTTGCAAGCTCGTCAAGATACGGCTGGATGGTGTCGGCCATAGTAAATCCTCTCGTTGAAATTACCAGTCCCGGATGGGACGTCTACCTGAACAAACGGCGAGAAGTACGTGCTTTGAGCTTCAGTGCTTTGAAGCCAGAGGTGCTTCTCGCCGGAAAACTCTACATCGGGCGACCCCTATATATGTGAGGAGTGGGTCGGAGCCGCCGATGTGTATGAGGGGGTAGCTTACTTGATATCGTTGTCGGTCAAGCTGGCGCGGAACTCGGTGGCGTCGTCGGTCGCAGCAGAGCCATCGTAGAGATTCAGAGCTGCAACGTAGAGAGCCGCACAGGTAGGAAGATCCTGCTTGAACGTAATCTCGTTGGGAGCGTGTGCCTGAGACTCAGCGCCTGGTCCAAAGCCAACACAAGGAATGCCATAGCGACCCTGGATGGAAACGCAGTTTGTGGAGAAGGTCCACTTGTCGCACAGAGGACGACCGGTGCGGGTTGCCATGGACTTCTCGCAACCAATGCGCTCATCGCCAAAGAGTGCCTTGTGAGCATCAACAAGAGCCTTAACGTGTGGTGCGGACTCTTTGTTAATCCATGTTGGGAAGTATGCCTCAGTCTCATAGACCTCGCCGGTCCAGGAAGGACGGTCATACATATACATGGAGACCTTGACGTCGTCGCCATACTTCTTAACGGAAGGAAGATCCTCAATCTCCTTGAGGCAGCTCTTGTAGGTCTCACCGGCAGTCATGCGGCGGTCAATGGAGATTGAGCAGGAGTCTGCGACAGCACAGCGAGAAGGACTGGTGAAGTAGATCTGGGAAACCGTGCAGGTACCGCGGCCAAGGAAACGAGCATCCTCATAGTGATCTGGGTTGTACTTAGGATCAAGCATCTTTGCGAGACCACGAATGGCAGTGGACTCCTCGGCACCGTTGTTGTTAAGTGCACGAACGTCGTTAATGATGTCGGCCATCTTGTAGATGGCGTTGTCACCACGCTCAGGAGCAGAACCGTGACAAGAAATACCCTTAACGTCAACGCGGATCTCCATGCGACCACGATGACCGCGATAAATGCCACCATCAGTAGGCTCGGTTGAAATAACAAACTCAGGCTTGATCTTATCGACGTTATAAATGTACTGCCAGCACATGCCGTCGCAGTCCTCTTCCTGGACGGTGCCGACGACCATGACCTTATAGCCCTCAGGAATGAGGTTCATATCCTTCATAATCTTGGCAGCATACACACCGGCGCACACGCCACCCTCCTGGTCGGAGCCGCCACGGCCGCCGATAAGCTGGTCATCCTCAAAGCCCTCATAGGGATCGAAGTCCCAGTTGTCACGGTTGCCGATACCGACGGTGTCGACGTGGCCGTCGATGGCGATGATCTTATCGCCTGTGCCCATGAAGCCCATAACGTTGCCAAGGCCGTCAACCTTAACCTCATCAAAGCCGAGCTTCTCCATCTCTGCTTTAATACAGGCAACAACCTCGCCCTCTTCTGAAGATTCACTAGGGTGTGAAATCATGGCGCGCAAAAATGCAGTCATATCCTTTGAATACTTGTTGGCCGCATCCTTAATTGCACCGTAATCCAAATCCTTCATACATCCTCCTTTATTCTTGGAGTGAAGCCGGGATCTTCACTTCCTTCAGTACCCAACTCGTCTTAGAAGCAGATGTGCGTTCACAGAGATACATGAGCTGTTTATACATCTGTCCTCGTGTTACAAACCTTTTTTCTGCTTACCAAACTTTTTGTTTGGTACCATCAATTAAAGCACTTGTGGCCGGTATTGCAAGAGAGAAAGAGCAAACTTCTTGTTTTCTCGGCAAGCGGCACCTTTCAAGCGGCAAATGGACTGTACCCACGGTAATTCTGTGTAAACGATGGTTCCGTGCGATAAACACTACACAACGCAGCGATTAGCGAACCTCATCCGTTGACTGCCACGCACCATCCCATACAATCTCACGATACCGTAGCGGATCGGTGTCGCCCTCGGTTGAGAACAGAAGAACCTTGGAATCTTTGCCAAGCTCAAGCGCACTACGGAGTTCTTCATATGCGGGATCACCCATAAGCGTTGCAATAACGCCCATACCAACAGCGCCGGACTCGCCTGATATGACTGCCGGATCGCCCGCAACAGGAGCCGCAAGCATACGCATACCCTTCGCGGACACCCAGTCCGGACACGAAATAAAGGCCGTTGCATGGTTGCGGAGAATATCCCAACCAATGGTATTAGGCTCTCCGCATGCAAGACCTGCCATAATGGTTTGAAGATCTCCTCCAACGATACGAGGCGAGCCATCGCCTGCAAGAGCTCCTTGATAGAGACAATCTGCAGCGCCGGCTTCCATAATGATAAATTTTGGCGGATTTGACGGGAAAAGGTTCGTAAAATAGCCAACCATGGCCGAAGCGAGAGAACCAACGCCGGCCTGTACAAAAACATGGGTTGGACGATTTACTTCAAGTTCACGGAGCTGCTCTGCAGCTTCGTTGGCCATGGTGCCGTAACCTTGCATAATCCAGGATGGGATTTTTTCATATCCGTCCCACGCAGTATCCTGAACGATAACGGCATGTTCGGTTTCTTCCGCTTCTTTTGCAGCAAGGCGGACGCAGTCATCATAGTTGAGTTCTTCGATGGTAACCTGAGCGCCCTCTTTTGCAATGTTGTCAAAGCGCGTCTTGGTAGAGCCCTTGGGCATATGGACTACGGCTTTTTGACCCAGACGATGAGCCGCCCATGCAACGCCGCGACCATGGTTGCCGTCAGTTGCGGTAAAGAAGGTTGCCTGACCGAAATCTTTCTGGAGCTGCTCTGAGGTGAGGTAGTCAAAGTCACATTCCGCAACGTCTTTACCCGTCTCATCGGCAATGTAGCGCGCCATCGCAAAAGAGCCGCCAAGCACCTTAAAGGCGTTCAGGCCAAAACGATAAGATTCGTCTTTTATGAACAGACCGCCCAAACCAAGATCTGCGGCCATACCTTCAAGGTTCGCCAGAGGTGTCACCGAATACTGTGGGAAGCTCTTATGGAATGCACGAGCTTTTTTGACATTCTCAAGCGACATTACCTCAAGGTTCTTGTCCTCACTTTGAGGCATTTTGTTGCATACCCACTTCATCTTTGGCTGCATAGTACAAACCCCTTTCTCTCCCCTATTCTTTAACGAGCATTGCATACAAGCATTACATACCTAGCGCACTTCAGCATCTTCCATATCATTGTACGAGAGCGGACGAAGGTTCTTCTCATCAGGCATTTCTTTGTTCTCCGGCGGCAAAACGCTGTTCAAGATGATGGCCATGATGGCGCAGGGCGTAATAGCCGAAGTGCCAAAAATAGTATTCACCCATGCAGGCATACCGGGACCGGTGAGAGACCCTGCAACCTGCGCAATTCCAAGGCCAAACGCTACCGAAATACCAAAGACCGTGCACGCACGCGGAGTCAACCCATCTTTAACAAGGATTCGGATACCGTTTAGGGTAATCGTCCCAAAAACACTGATGGTAGCTCCGCCGATAACCGGCTGCGGAATCATTAAAAGCGTTGCTGAGAGTTTAGGACAAAGACCCGCCGCAAGAAATACAAAGGCAGCTCCACCAAAAACCCAACGATTGATAACGCGGTTTGAAACGATGATACCGACGTTTTGACCAAAAGCCGATGTTGGGAGACCGCCAAAAAACGACGAGATAATACTGACAACACCTTGAGCTTTAATGGCTCCGCCAATCTCCCGCTCATTTGGCATACGATCCATACTGCCGGCCGTTGCCGCAGAAAGGTCACCGATAAGCTGTACGTTTACCATAACGTAGACCACGCCAAGCGTAATGCAGGCAGCCGGATTAAAGATGATTTCATACGGCATAAACCTTGGAAAAGAGAACCATGAAGATGAAAGAACTTCCGAGGTATCCACCATACCAAAGGGAATGGAAATAATTACACCGGCAATAATTCCAAAGAAGATCGAGCCAAGTTTTAAGACACCCTTGCCAAAGTTTGCAAGGAAAAATACTACGGAAAACGTGAGAAGCCCCACTATCCAGTTATTGATGCTGCCGAAATTTGCCGAACCGGCACCTCCTGCCATGTATCTAATGGCCGTCGGATACAGCGAGACGCCGATGGTAAAGATGACGGTACCCGTTACCAAAGGAGGAAAAAGCCATTTGACCTTGGAATAAAACATACCGAAGAGTATGGCGACAACACCGCCTACCAACTCGGCGCCAAGGAGCGTAGGAAAATTAAACTGAAGCCCGACCGCTTGAAACGCCGGCAAAAATGCAAACGAAACGCCGGTCAAAATCGGAAGTCCGGAACCAATGCGTCCAAAAAGTGGAAATTGCTGCAATAAGATATCAATACCGGAAAGGATAAGAGCCACCTGGATGATGGCTGTTTCTTGATCCGGTGTAAAACCGCACGTTACCGCAATCATCATCGCAGGCGTAATGACACCTGCAAAAGAAGCTAAAACATGTTGCAGTGATGTTGGAACAAGGTCTTTTATCGGCGGAAATCCACTCCTGCTAAAGAGCGCTGTGGATAAATCTTGACCGGCAGTTTCGGATGCCGCTACTTCTGACGTACTCATAAAGTCCCCTCCCTGGAATTACCCACGTCTTTTGTAATTCCATGACTATTCAAAATAATAGTGAGCAAACCTTACAAATAGTTTGGAAATTGAAAAAAGATTATCAAAAAACCGTAAACGGTAGCTTTCAACGCATAAGCGGTCATTAAGAGAACCTGAACCTGGGCACACGCACAACAAACGTACCATACGCCTACAATACGCAAGATTCGCTACACTAAGAGTGACCGTCAAAACTGCCCGGACAGGAGAAGAGATGATAGACGTTACTGAAGCAAGGGCACTTGTCAAAAAAGCCATCCCAGGCAGAAGTCGCGCCGAAGCCGACACACTTTCCACCGCTGCCATAAACTGGGCCATTAAAAATCTTATTGGCCGCACCGAAGCTCGCATACGTACCTATGCAACCTATGGAAAGACGGCCATTGCGGTAAAAATTGCCCCCGGCATCGAAGATGGGGACGGAAGCGGAAACTCGTTTTACAGCGATTTAGTTGCGGAGAGTAACACCGAAGTTGCCGATGCCATTGCCGATCTCATTAACGGTCGCGAGCAGACGCTCCTCTCTCCCATTCAAGTCTCTCGAATTCTCAGCACCTATAACGCTCGTACCGTAAAGTTTGTACGTTCGCTCAGACAGCTGGGTTTCACGGTTAAGACCGGCAACGAACCCTACGGTAATGCCCGTCTTGATAACAGCACGATCGTCGTCATTTGGGAATAGGACGTATTTCAAAAAGCGGTGCCTGGGATGCAGACACCGCTTATGCACAATCTTGACGAACGGTTTAAAGCAAACGTACCGCTTAAGCCTCGCTATCAATAACCAATGGCACAAACTGGAACGTATCCGTGTCCACATAGCCGCGGTTGGTAAGGCGCAGGCTTGGAATGCACGCCAGCGACAGCAGACCCATGGTCATGAACGGAGAAGGCATGGTGCAGCCCATGTTCTCCCATGCCGCCTCAATGTTATCAACATCGGCCGCAACCTTCTCAACATGCTCGGGGCTCATCAAACCGCAGATGGGAAGCTTCACTAGGCCGAGAATCTTTCCGTCCTGCACGGCAACTTCACCGCCGCCGCACTCAACGAGCGTCTTTGCGGCCAATGCCATATCGGCATCATTGTCACCGACAACGAGTAGATTATGCGCGTCATGGGCAACCGTTTGAGCAAGGGCACCATGGATGCCAAAGCCCTTTACAAAGCCGTATGCATACGTACCGGTATCGTGATGGCGCTCAAAGACAAAGGTCTTGAGAAGATCCTGCGACGGATCGGCAGTCAGGCAGCCGTCAACAATGGGTGCTTGAGCCTCGGTGCTGCCGGTAATGGTGGAGCCGGGAGCCACTACCATAGACCTCACGGTAGCAAAATCGCCCGAAAGAGCCTTACCGTCTGCATCAACGGCCGGAATGTGGAAGGTATTCTCGTCAATCTTGACGGAAACATGCATGGTATCCGTCATCCATGAAGGATATACGTAGCCGCCCGCCTCAAAGAGAGCTTTACCGTCTTCGGCCACAACCTCACCATCAATGATGGTACGCGTTACACGGAAATCTTTGAGGTCCTCAAGGAAGACAAGGTCAGCGCATTTGCCCGGAGTAACGGAGCCCATGTCCTCGCCCACCTGGAAGTAGGTGGCAACGTTGATGGTAACCATCTGAATGGCGGTAACGGGATCAATGCCCTCACGCACCGCCATGCGCAGGATTCGGTCAAGGTGTCCGTCGGAAACCAGCGTGTTGGGATGGTTGTCGTCGGAGACAAGGTTGCACAGGCGCGTATCAATCTTGCCGTCTGTAACAGCGGGAGCAAGATCATGGAGATTCTGCCATGCGGAGCCCTCACGGATCTGGGCATACATACCCAGGCGCAGTTTGGCAAGGACATCTTCCGCCCTGATGGACTCGTGGCAAGAAGAAACACCGGATGCGATATATGCATTGAGTCCGCGGTCCGTCTCGCAAACGCTGTAGTGACCGGTAGCGGTACATCCGGCTTTCAGTGTTGCGTTTACCTCCTCAATGGCATTGTCCTGGCACGAAAGGATGCCGGGATAGTTCATCATTTCTCCGAGAGCGACCACACCGTCCCAGCTCATGGTTTCCTCAACACCCGCAGCATCAACGCTTGCGCCGGTATCTTCAAAGCCCGGAACGGCCGGAACACAAGAAGGCGTGGTAATCATTGCTTTCAGCGGAACCTTTGCGGCAACTTTGGCAACTTCGGCGACACCTTCAAGACCGGTCACGTTGCAAAGCTCGTGGGGATCCCAATAGATGCCCGTGGTGCCATGAGGCACGACGGCGCGCGCATACTCGTCCACTCCAACCATGGAGCTCTCAACATGGATGTGTCCGTCCATAAAGCCAGGTGCTACAAGAGAACCCTGAGCGTCAATAACACGGGTTTTTTCGCCAATGCAATGCTCGGCCGTATAGGGGGCAATGCCCACATACGCCACGCGCCCGCAGGCAATAGCGATATCGGTATCCTCAAGAATCTCGTGCGTAGTGACGCTAATCAGGCGAGCATGACGGATAACCAGCTCAGCGGGCTCTTGCCCCTGTGCAACCCTAATAAGGGTCCTGTTGCACTCCCACAAAGGCATCTTACAAAACTTGTTAAGCATATCGGTCTCCCTTCGGTGCGACCATGAGTGATGCTAAAAACATCGCTACTTATATTGAAAAACAAATGGAACTGCCAGAACAGACCTAACCGGACAAACGGTTATACAAAGAAGTACTTGACAATAAACAGCAGTGCAATGACATACATGGCAATGCTGACCTTCTTACGGCGCTCTTTTCCTCCCAAGGCATTGATGATTACATATGAAATGAAGCCCGTTGCCATGCCCTCAACAATGCTGTAGGTAAACGGAATGGTAAAGAGACAGATAAATGCCGGCATTGCCTCGGACATATCGGAAAAATCAATGCTTAAAAGCGAAGATATCATCAAGAATCCCACAATAACCAAGGCGGGAGCCGTTGCAAATGAAGGAATTGCCAAGAAAATTGGCGAGAGGAACAGCGCAACGCCAAACATGATTGCCGTTACCAAAGAGGTGAGTCCCGTCCTTCCTCCTGCGGCAATGCCGGCAGCGCACTCAACGACGGCAGTGGTTGCAGAGGTGCCGGTAGCGGCCGCGGTCATGCAGGAAACGGACTGCGACACAAGAGCGTTCTTAAAGCGTGGGAACTTACCGTTATCGTCAAGAACACCGACCTTAGTAGCTGAGCCCACAAGGGCGCCGAACGTCTCGGAGATGTTGGTAAACAGGTAGGCAATAACGATAGTGGCGAATCCTACGCTGAATACCTGCGAGAAATCCATCTTAAGGAAGGTAGGTGCCATGGACGGAATGGCAAGGCCGCGAGAAAAATCAGGAATGAGGCTACCGTATCCGGCAGCAGGATCGGGAACGTAAATACCTGCAAGTTGGCAGATAAGACCCAGACCCCAGGTAATGAGAATACCGAGCAAAATGTTGCCCTTGACGTTATAGATCATGAGGAGTGCTGTTATTACGATACCCAAAAGCCCCAAGATGGCAGAAACGCCTCCAGTAGAGAACGTACCGGCCTCCATGCTGCCATGGAAGGGGAAGATGGTTACCAAGGTAGAGGGACTGTCAACGACAATACCGGCGCTCTTGAGGCCAATGAAAGTGATGAAAAGTCCGATACCGGCAGTAATGGCAAGCTTCAAGCTGTGTGGAATTGCATCGAGAACCACTTCGCGAATCTTGGTGAGCGAGATGATGAGGAAAATGAAGCCCTCAACGAAAAACGCCGCAAGAGCCACTTGCCAACTGTATCCCATGCTCAAAACAACCGTGTAGATCATGAATGCATTCAATCCCATACCCGGCGTAATGATGAAAGGATAATTTGTTGACAGTGCCATAAGAAGCGTACCTAAGGCAGACGTCACCGCCGTTGCCGTAAAGACCGCGCCACTGTCCATGCCACCGGCACTTAGGATTGACGGGTTGACTACAAGAATGTATGCGATGGTAACAAAAGTGGTAATACCAGCGATTACCTCGGTTTGAATATTGGTATTGTGCTCTTTTAATTTAAAAAATGACTCAAGCTTACCCTTCATGAGCACACCCCTCCTAACTACTCGTTTTATGTATCCCTATACTGTGGCGGTTGTATTTCTCGCCTCCCTCTCCGCCGAAATGACATGTTTTGATATGCATGTCTCTATACACCGCTTCTTGCGCACATACGTGCGCCCTTAAAAAACAATGGTTACCGCGGTAAAAATAAAACGTTACGAGCCTTACAAAACGAAACGCAAAACCCTTAAAATCAAACAAACAGTTTGTAATGCAAACTAAAATACTGTTATGAATACAATACAACTCCCCTTTATAAAAAGAGGAGTTGTATCGGTGATTGGTCGAAAAACGCTGGCGACCGGTAGTTTGCCTTGATTTTGCGAAAGATTTAGAGAACTTTTATACCTGAAACATACTTCTGAGCTATCATCCCGCCCTCATTTGCGAGATATACATAACGCTCGACGCGCTGAGGAACGCTAAGCTCGCGCACGCTGCGAATACCACTGTCATCCAGTACGAGAGCATCGAATTCATATCCTTCGGCAAAGCTGCCAACCTTGCCAAAGAAGGAACCTCCACCCAGAGTGGCCAGGTAGAATGCCTCCTGAATGGTCAGAGGGGCAAAGTCTTGATCAACGCATCTCCAACGCAGTTTGGAAACACCTACGGCATCGGAGATTGCCCTGAACATGGAAAGATTTGCTCCGCCGGCAACGTCGGTACCAAGCCCAACGTTCAATCCCTCGTCCAAATATCTCTTGATAGGCGCGATTCCGGACGAAAGGAACATATTGGATTGCGGACAGTGGGCAATATAGGTGCCCGCCTGCTTCATAAGAGCAATCTCTTCATCGGTCGAATACACACAGTGTGCCATGACGGTCTTGGTTGAGCCGCCGAGAAGACCGAAATGCTCGTAGGTCTGGCCGTAGCAAGTTGACCAAGGACAAAGCCCCTGAACCCAGTCGATTTCCGAGAGATTCTCTGAGAGATGGGACTGTACCGGCAGGCCATACTCCTGCACCAAATCGCCAAGGCCTTTCATAAGCTCATCGCTGCAGGTTGGCGTAAAACGTGGGGTAAGAATGGGAAGTGTATTTTTGTACGTTCCCTTAACCTCTTCAATCCACTCCCTCGTTGCCACAAGGGAAGCCTCGGCGGAGTCCTCGCAAAGAATGTCGGGGCTGTTGCGATCCATATTCACTTTACCCACATAGGTTTTAAGTCCCGTGGCTTCAAGCTTATCCATAAGAAGCTTTGTTGCAGGAACGTGCAGCGTTGCAAAGATGGCGGCACGAGTAGTCGGAGAATGCATGAGATCATCGACAAAGATGTCATACGCTGCAGAAGCATATTCCAAGGCCTCGTATTTACTCTCTTCAGGAAACGTATATGTATTGAGCCAGTCCAAGAGTTCCAAATCCATGGCAATACCACGGAATGTATACTGCGGAGCGTGTACATGTATGTCATTTAAGCCTGGCACAATAAGCATATCGCTACAGTCCACAAGTGGAAGACCATGGTACTTCTCGGGAAGCTCATCAAATACACCCTGAGAAACTCCATCCACACAGACAACGTATGCATTTTTGCGAGCGTCAAATTGTGTGGGAGAAGCGCTGTAACATATATCACCCTTCAAAATGAAGGAGCATCCAGATTTCTTATCCATAAGTTCTCCTAAGCTGTAATCGGCCAAAGTAATTTCCCCTACTAATTACGTCTTATATAAGGATGTACTTGATAAGAAATGCAAGAGCCAATACATACATCATGGGGCTAATCTTTTTGCGCTTCTCCGAGCCGCAGAAGAAATTCACCGCTACGTATGAAATAACGCCAAGATACATTCCCTCGGCAATGCTGTAGGTAAAGGGCATTGCGATGACACAAAGAAATGCAGGGATACCCTCAGTAATGTCATTAAAATCAACGCCAAACAAAGCACCCATCATAGAGAAGCCCACGACCACCAATGCCGGCGCGGTGGCAAACAGAGGGATTGCCAAGAAAAATGGAGAAAGCAACAGAGAGAGCAAAAAGAGCACTGCTGCCACCAAGGACGAGAGGCCGGTACGCCCGCCCTCTGTGATACCTGCGGCACATTCAACAGGGACGCAGGTCGGCGAAATCCCAAAGGCCGCAGAGAGCATCGTAACCAAAGACTGTGTTGCAAGGGCACCTTTAGCCTTACGAAGACTACCGTCGCTCTCAAGAAGATTTGCCTTTGAAGCAAGTCCCAAAACGGTACCGATGGTGTCAAACAGTGACGTAAACAAAATGGCAAAAACAACGGTCAAAAATCCCACTTCCCCAATATGGGAGAAGTCGAATTTAAGCAAGATAGGAGACAAAGAAGGAATGGAGATTCCTTGCGAAAAATCGGGGATCAGACTCGCAAAACCTGCATCCGGCTGTGGGACATATACGCCTGCAAACTGGCAAATAAGCCCAAGCCCCCACGTAATAAGGATACCAAGCAGAATACTCCCCTTGACTCCTTTTGCCATCAGCACGGCCATAACCAACACACCAACAAGAGCCAAAATAGCCGAAATACCTGCGGTTGAGAACGTACCTTCGGCAAAACTCGTATGGAAGTTAAGCATACTCACAAGCGTCGCAGGATTACTTACAACAACGCCGGCACCTTTCAGGCCGATAAGGGCAATAAAAAGACCGATGCCGGCGGTAATGGCAAGCTTGAGACTGGATGGAATTGCATTGATTACCATGTCACGAAGCTTCGTAAGTGACAAAAGCAAAAAAACAGCGCCTTCCACAAATACCGCAGCCAAAGCCGTCTGCCAGCTATATCCCATACCCAATACGACGGTGTATGCAAAGTACGCATTAAGACCAAGACCCGGTGCCAGAATAAAGGGATAATTTGTCGTAAGCGCCATCATGCAGGTTCCTATAAAGGAGGCGAGCGCCGAAGCCGTGAAAACGGCCCCGCTCTCAAGACCGGCAGCTGAAAGCACACTGGGATTAACTGCCAAGATATAGGCAACCGTAACAAATGTTGTCATACCGGCAATAAGCTCAGTTCTTACTGATGTTCCCCTCTCTTTGAGATGAAACCACTTCTCAATCGTTGCTTCCATGTAAACCACCTTTCAAAAAACCTATCCTCACTCGCACGAAGCGAATACCTCCTGTTGCATTAAGCCTCGGGTGTCACGGCCTCCTCGCCAACCATACCGTTAACAAGATTGACGGCCTTCTCGACCGCATTAATAACATCCTGGTAACCCGTACAGCGGCACAGGTGTCCGGAAAGCATCTTTCTGATTTCGTCACGCGAGTACGTTTTTCCGGTGTTGACAATCTCCATGGTGCTCATGATGAGACCGGGAATACAAAAACCGCACTGCACGGCGAACTCGTCAACAAAAGCCTGCTGAACCGGATTAAGAGTGCCGTCAGCAGCCTGAAGGCCCTCAACCGTCAGGATATCCTTACCTTGCGCCCACTCAGTCAGATAGAGGCAGGTATCGGTAGCTACGCCGTCAATGAGAACGGTGCAGGCGCCGCACTCTCCTACCTCACAACCACGTTTGACGCTGGTAAGACCAAGCCTGTTGCGCAAAGTATCCAGAAGCGATTCACGCGGATCAAAACCAACCTGTACTTCTTTGCCGTTTACCGTACATTTGAGAATTTTGTGGTCCATTACAGTTCTGCCCCTCCCCTGCGAGCCGCTTCAGCAAAGGAACGTTTCGACATTTCCTTGATCAGCTGAAGTCTGAATTCTTTTGATGCACGCCAACTGTCGCGCGGATTGGTGTCGCCGGCCGCAAGTTCGCCGATCTTCTCGACAGCCTCAGCAACAGGCATACCACGCAGCGCCTCTTCAGTGGAAAGTGCACGCATCGGCGTTGGCCCTGCAACGCCAAAGGCAAGGCGAATATCCTCAACGGTCTTTTTATCTGCGCTGAGCTTTACCAAACAGCAGCAGCCCATCGTAGCAATCTCAAGAGCCCTGCGTTTTCCATACTTAAAATAGTAGCCGGTAAATCCCTCATAGTGGCTTTTGGGAATCCTGATCTTAACCAGAATCTCATCGCGCTTTTTTGTAGAGCGGCCAGGACCTGCATACCACTCTTCAATAGGAATGGTTCTCGCGCCTTCAGGACCCTTAACGTCGAGAAGTGCGCCGTAGGCATAGAGAGTGGATGCGGAGTCGGCCGATGTGGCAGCATTGCAGACATTTCCTCCGATGGTACCTGAGACACGAAGCTGAGGACCTCCGGGAGTATCGCAAGCCTCTCCCAACACCGGTACGGTCTCTTGGATAACCTTGCTTGTGGTCACATGATGGAACCATGTGATTGGTCCTATCTCAACGGTACCGTCCGCGCCGAGACTGACACCGTCAAGTTCATCATGAAGCTCATGGATGGACACCAGATGGGCACCGGCAAATTTGCCTTCACGTATCTTTACCAGCACGTCAGTGCCGCCGGCAACCACGATGGATTCAGGATCTTCCGCAAGAGCTCGGATTGCGTCGTCAACGCTGGTGGCACTATACAATGATTCGATATCGTACATTTAAATCAGCCCCTCTCTCTTAAAGCCCTCGAACAAACGTTGAGGGGTCATGGGCTCTTCGTAGAACTTAACTCCGGTTGCATCCAAAATAGCATCGCGAATGGCGGCGGCCGGAGAAATGGTTGGTGTTTCGCCCACGGCCTTATTGCCGTACGGTCCCGTAGGATCATCGGTCTCCACAAACTGAGCCTCAAGATCAGGCACATCCATGGTTGTAGGAATCTTGTAATCCAAAAGCGTAGGATTAAGCACGCGAGCGTTCTTCGGATCTACCAAGAGTTCCTCATAAAGAGCAAATCCGATGGATTGCGACATGCCGCCGTGAACCTGCTGCTCCACAAGCTTGGGATTGATAAGCCTGCCGGAATCCTGTACGTTAATAATCTTGTTGATGGTAACTTGGCCCAAAGGCATATCCACCGTGACATCTGCAAAGCTGCAGCCAACGGCAATGGTATTGGAGTGTATATTGATGGTGGCGCGCCCATAGAGCTGATCGTTGTGCTCCATGTTGTAGTACGCCTCAAGGGCAAGTTCGTCCAGATTACAAACCTTATCGCCAACCGCATCAAAGATTGCATGATCGTGTAAGTCAAGGGTTCCCTGTGCATTGGGATATATATACGATGCAAATTCAAGGATCTTTGATCTGAGCTGCTCGCCCGCCTTCTTGACGGCCGTACCTGAGACATAGGTCTGGCGAGAAGCATACGCGCCCGAGTCATACGGGGTTACATCGGTGTCTTGGAATGAAACGATATGCACGTCTTCGCTATCCACTCCGATGGCCTCCGCTGCCATCTGCGTAAAGACCGTATCAGCGCCCTGTCCAATCTCGGTTGCTCCCATCTGCAACTGAACGCTACCGTCTTGGTTAAGCGTTACTGCAGCCGTAGCAGTCTCAAGCGCAAACGGTGCCACTGCCGTCTTGTAGACGAAGCATGAAACACCAACGCCGTGACGGATGGGGCCGGTTTCGTTTGCATACTCTTTCTTCTTTTTATCCCACTCGATATACGCCTTGCCCTTCTCGATGCATTCAGGCAGGCCGCAGGTATTTGCCGCAACATAATGTCCGGGACTGAACTCATCCACATAGCCTTTTTGAATGGCATTAGCCATACGGAATTCAATGCCATCCCAGCCCATGTCATACGCGATATCGCCCATGAGACATTCTGCAGCCCAGTTACCTTCGGGAACGCCGTACGCACGCATGGCGCCCGTGTGAGGTCCATTGGTGTGAACGGTCCATGCCTCGCACGAGATGGCATCCTCGCACGTATGATAGAGCCAACGGAACGTATTAACGGAATTCAAAATCAGGGCGTGGCCGTGGTGAATATATCCGCCCGTATTAGACCATGCTTTGATGGAACGAGCATGCAGGCGCATATCGTCATCCACGCTTGCCTCAACATCAAAGCTCTTGGGCTGACGACCACTCGTGGCATAAAAGAGCTCTTCACGGCTGAGTTCAAGTTTCACGCACCTGCCGCCTACCTGATGGCAGAGCCATGCATTCAAAGGCTCGTAGTGTACGTCCTGTTTGGTGCCAAATCCGCCACCGATATAGGGCTTGATAACTCGAATCTTTCCCCAAGGAATACCAAGTGCCTGACCAATCACGCGGCGAACGATATGGGGAATCTGCGTTGACGAAACACAGACGATTTTACCGCCTTCCTCATAGCAGTACGAAACACAGGTTTCAATATGAGCCTGGCTCTGCTCAGCCGTCGTCAGATGAGCCGAGAAATAATGATAGGCAGGATCGTGCAAGACCTCATCGACACTCTTATAGCCTTTTTTAGCAAGGTTTTCCTCGCTGGTCTGTACATGCGTATGTGCGACCACATTGTCGGGCTTTCCTTCTTGAATAGGATGCTCAGTACCCGCAAGAGCCTCCTTGGGATCATAAACAACCGGCCACTCTTCATATTCAACTTTGATTTTGGCAAGAGCCCTGTCGCAGGCTACGGTGTCCTCTGCAACAACGGCAGCAATATTGTCTCCGTAAATGCGTACACGCGCATCCAGAAGCTTACGATCGGGAAGATCGCGTTTCTCGGCACGCGAATCCGCATACCACGGGTGACCGGCCACAGGATAGGGATGTTCGGGTACGTCAAAGCACGTATAGACGCCAACAACACCGGGCACCTTACAAGCCTCGGACGTATCGATAGATTTGACAATGCCGTTTCCTATGGTTGCATGCAAAATCTTCGCTTCAAGGCACGGTTTGGGACAGAGGTCGTCGGTATAGTTCGCACGACCGGTGACCTTGTCATACGCATCAACTCGTATGAGCGGTCTGCCAACTTCTTTTAATTTCTTCATCAAAACTTCCCTTCCTGCAAATAAAGTCTCGGTGCTCTTGCGTCAGACAAAAGGGCGCCAATCCTGTAGACCGCACATCTTACAGATACGATATGCGCAATGACGCACGCACAGAACTTTCAAGGTCAGACGCACCTACCTGTGCGTCTGACCTTTATGACGGCGCTTTACAACGGCGCCGATTCTTATACGAAAGAGCCGTCGGAAATCTTCTTGACAATCTCTTCATACTGCGACTTAACGTCGGCAGAAACGGCATCTGAATAGGTACCCACGGCCACACCACCGTTGGAGAGGTCTCCGTACACCGTCTTCTTGCCAAACTTGCCGGCTTCAATGTCATCAAGGACCTCATTGGTCATCTTGACGTTATCGGTCACCACGGAGCAAATGATGCAAGGGCTATCCTTGGTAATGTCTCCCGGCTGTCCGATATCGTAGCGGTCACTGCCGGCTGCAACCAAAGCTTCACGGGCACCCGTATCAACGATTGAAGCATCACCGAACATGACATCGATATTCTGGGTGCTGATCATACCGCTTGCAAGCTCCTTGCCCTTGGCGGCATCGGAGAACGATCCCGCGTAGGCGGTGGTTACCTGAATGCTTGAGTCCACTTTTTTGGCCGCCTCGGTATATCCCTTAATCTTGTTCTTGGTGGTGTCAAGCTCAACGCCGCCGATAAAGCCGATGCTCTTGGTCTTTGTCATAAGTCCGGCAAGGGCGCCTGCAAGCTGACCTATCTGGATAGTGTTTGGAATGGTGCACTCAATGTTTGCAACATCGGAGACCTCATCGTTAAAGATGCAGAACTTGGCATCGGGATTGTCTTTTGCCACCTGCTTTACATCGGCGGTGTACTGATTTCCCGGAGCAACAATCAGATCGTAGCCCTGGTCAACGTAGTTTTGCATGGTGGAAACCCAGTCTGCCTGAGCAACGGACTCAGAATATGCCGTCTCCCAGCCATGCTGCTTTGCAGACTCAACCATGGCACCATAGCAGCTTGCGCCCCAACCACCGTCATTGACGGGACCGTCTAAAAACATGGCAACTTTTTTGGTCTTCTTGGACGAATCTCCACCGCCCGATGAGGTTTCCTTGTCGTCACAGCCCGCAAGGGACAGACCCGCGGTTGTTGCTGCCGCCGCTCCGAACAAACCTAAGAAACCACGACGACTCACGTTACGATAATCCATGACTTCCTCCATTCAATGTACCGGAACCCTTTCCGATACTTCTTTATCTCAGCGACAGCACCTGTCGCACAAACCCCACACCAACATATATTCGTACAGAGCTAACGAGACTCCCGGTAATACGGTTGACCGTTGGCCTTAGGACCAATCTTTCCGGCTCCAAAAAATACAAGTGCCAAAATCGTAAAGACATATGGGAGCATCTGGAAGAACTGATACGGAACCTGTTGCGCGAAAATCTGCAAATTGATCTGGAATCCGTCGAAGAAGCCAAAGAGAAGGCAGGCACCCAAAATACCCTGCGGACTCCAACGACCAAAGATAACGGCAGCCAGTGCGATAAAACCACGGCCGGCCACGATACCATCAGCATAGGTAGAGGTATACACCAGCGTCAAAAATGATCCGCCAATTCCTGCCAAGGCACCGCACACAATGCATGCCAGGTATTTTGTCTTGATAACGTTCACGCCGAGCGTCTCTGCTGCCTGAGGATTCTCTCCTACCGAACGATAGCTCAGGCCGGAGCGGAACTTCGTAAAGAAGATAATCGACAGCGGGATAGCGAGATACGCAAGATACGCGAGAAGAGACTGCCTAAAGAAAATCTTTCCGATAAAAGGAATATCGCTCAAAAACGGAATGGCAATAATGGGCATCGAGGCACCCTGGACAAGTCCTGAACTATCGCCAAAGATAATCTTATAGGCAAACATCGCAATACCGGGCGTGAGAATATTGATGGCCATACCCACAACTACCTGATTTACGCAGAGCGTAACGGTACAGAAAGCATAAATGAGGTTTACAAGCACTCCTGAACATGCTCCCACCAAAACGCCAAGCCAAAGATTGCCGCTCTTATATGCAACGACAAAGCCAATAAAAGCACCGATAGTCATAAGGCCGTCAAGGCCAATGTTTACAAGTCCTGCACGTTCAGAATAAAGCTCACCAAGAGCCACCAGCAGAAGTGGCACGCACATTCTCACTGAGGCAGCAAAAATATCAGGAAGCGCAGCAATAAGAGCATCCATTATGCCTCCACCTCCGCTTTCTTAGAATCGTTGCTCTTCTCGTCCGTTGTCTTTCCCGTAATCGCAGGAAGAAGAACGGCCTTGATCTTAGGCAGCTTCAGCATGGCAATACCGGAAACCGCAAAGATAATGATAAGAGCGCGAATAATCTCGGTAATGGCGGTAGGCACCATAATGCCAACCTGCATGGAAGTAGCTCCGGTGGTAAGCATTCCGAAGAAAAGCGCAACTACCATAGAACCAATGGGATTAAGTTGGGCAATAAGCGCAATGGCTACGCCGTCAAAGCCAACTCCCGTTCCAAAACCGGCGAGCAGGCGGTACTGCTTACCCAAAATCTCGACAGATCCTCCGAGACCGGCAATGGCACCGGAAATAATGAAGGAAAGCACCATGAGTTTGCCAACCGAAAAACCATTCACACGAGATGCAATGGGGTTAATACCAACCGCACGAATCTTAAAGCCAAACGAGGTCTTAAAAATGACGTACCAAAGGAAAAACGCAAGCAGGATTGCAAGGATGACGCCTACGTGAAATTTGGCAATACGGGGCAGTTGCGCACTATCGGGGATAGGAAGTGTCTCGGGGTTGTCTCCACCACGGAAAGGTCCCGTATAGACCCAACTCATAAACAAGACGGCCACATAGTTCAACATGATTGACGTAATCATCTCGTTCAGACCTCGAGTGATTTTCATGATGCCGGGAAGCAGGCCCCAGATGCCACCGACCAAAATTCCCACGAGAAGTGCGACAACAATGGCCACTATACCTTCAAGATGAAAACCAAGAACCGTCATAATGGCGCAGGTAGCACCCATGACAAACTGACCTTCTCCTCCCAGGTTGAAAACACCGCACTTATATGCAAAAGCAGCACACAGTGAGGTAAAGATCAGAGGGCATGCGCTCATGAGCGTCTGTGCAATACGTGACTTACTTCCCACAGAACCTGAGAACAAAAGCGCGTATCCTTTAATAGGATTTTTGCCCAAGCATGCAATGATAATGGCACCGATTATGAGAGCCAAAATAATGGAAATAACCGGAACGAGCGCAGAAATAAGATGCTCTCTGTTGGTTCCTCCAAAAACGCTAAACGTTTTCTTACTCACGAGACTGTCCTCCTGTCTGGCCTGCCATAGCAAGAGAGATTTCTTTGACAGGTGGATTATCGCCGGGATAAATTCCCATAATTTCGCCCTCAAAAAGAACAACGATTCTGTCGGATAGTTTCAAGACCTCGTCAAAGTCCGCACTAATAAGCAACACCGCACAACCCGCATCACGTTGCGCAATAATCGAGTCATGTACAAATTCGGTAGCTCCAATATCCAAGCCACGTGTTGGATACACCGCAACCATAAGCTTGGGATTGCCGTCGAGCTCACGGGCGAGAATAACCTTTTGCTGATTGCCGCCCGAAAGACTACGGGCAGACTGATTCACGGAGACGCAGCGAATATCGTTCTTCTCGCGCATATCTTCTGCGTATTGCTGAATCTTATCGGTTCTCAACCATGCACCATGACCAAAGGAAAAACGCTCCGATGTAGTCTGCTTAAGAATCAGGTTGTCGGCAATGGACATGTCTCCCACAAGACCCATTCTGTTGCGGTCCTCCGGGATGTTTGCCATACCAAAATCGATGAAATCCTGGAGCGAGAAGAGCGCAACTTTACCCTCCGTTGTCTCCACTTCACCCTTTTCAGGCTCAACAAGACCGGTAATTACCTGTGCAAGCTGAGATTGACCATTGCCGTCAATACCTGCTACACCCAACACCTCTCCTGCGTGTATGGTCAAAGAAACATCCTTGAGACCGCCGTGTTTGATTTCTGGATGAAGCGCCACGTGTGTCAAGGTCATAATTGGCTGATCGGAGCTGGTGTGTTTTTCGTAATAGCTTTCCGTAAACTCTCGCCCAATCATAAGATCGGCAAGTTCCTGCTCAGTTGTATCGTTGATGTTCACCGTTGCTATGGAGCGTCCGGCACGAAGCACGGTTATGCTGTCGGAAATACGCATAACCTCACGCATTTTATGAGAGATGAAGATAATGGATTTACCCTCGGCCGTCAGGGAGTTCATGATATCAAAGAGACCCTCGACCTCAATGTCGGTGAGTACGGCGGTTGGTTCGTCAAGAATAAGGAGGTTGGCACCGCGGTACAAAACCTTGAGAATCTCAATTCTTTGCTGTTCTCCGATGGACATCTCGGAGACCTTTGCGTCAAGGTTGACCTCAAGACCATAGCGAGCAGCCAAAGCTTCAATGTCTTTCTTGTCTTGCTCTTTTTGCATAATAGGAGATGCGTGCATCTTGGTTCCGAGGATGACATTTTCCAGTCCTGTCATGGCCTCTATCAGCATGAAGTGCTGATGCACCATGCCAATTCCCTGCTCCACGGCATCACGGGGAGAGTCTATCTTGACTTCTTTTCCGTGCATGAATATCTTTCCCGCCGTAGGAGTATAAAGACCCATAAGGCAGTTCATGAGCGTTGACTTGCCCGCGCCGTTTTCTCCTAAAAGGGTATGCACCTCCCCTTCTTGGATAGACAAGCTGACATCACGGTTTGCGTAAAATGAACCAAACCGTTTGTCGACGCCCTCCATCCTGAGAAGCTCTCCCATACCGTACCTCCTCTTTTAACGCATATCAATCAAATCACATACAATTACAAACGCTTTATGAGAATGCGCACAGCGCAACTCACATTGCATTACTTCTTAGCTTTTGGCTTGCTGTAGTACGAGTCTTCCATGGGAAGTTTGGTGCGCATAACGTGATCTAAAGCGTAATAGGCATTTGCAACGGCGGGAGCTGTTGGTATCGTTGCAATCTCACCGATACCCTTACCTCCATAAGCAACCGGAAGCAGATGTTCCTTCTCGACATAGATTGCCTCAATATGAGGGATATCAGGAGCATGGAAGAGCCCCAGTGTGGCATACCTTGATTTCGGAACACAATCCTGGAGCTTAAAGTTTTCCGTAGTTGCATAGCCAAGAGACATCAAGACGCCGCCTTCAATTTGCCCTTGAATCGCAATGGGATTGATGACCTTACCCGAATCATGGGCGGCATATACATCGGTAACTTTGCCCTCATCATCAAGCACTACGCATGTAGTGGCGAAGGCATAGCAGATATGGCTCTTTGGATTGGGCTTATCGGCACCAAGCTTATCGGTTGGTTCAAAGTATACGTACCGGAATTCATGACCCTCGAGCTTCCGAAGACCAGCAACGGGGTCTTTTGGATGGACGCCTCCACCCGCGATCAGCGCCTTTCCGTCTGCATATCCCACGCCTTCATAGGGACGGCCGTCGGAATAGACGATGGTCTTGCCGTCGCCGTTTGCCTCAACGGGCTCAGACGATACTTCCTTACCGGCTTCAAGATCCAAAAGAGCGTCGCGCAGCAGGAATGCTACGCCACGGACGGCCTCGCCGGTAACCACCGTCTGACGAGAACCGGAAGTAGTACCTGAGTCAGGTGCATTTTCCGTCGAGCATTCGCCGTTGACGATAACCGATTTGGGAAGCCCCGTTGCTTCCGCCACATCTTGCAAAAAGACCGTATTGCAGCCCTGGCCGATATCGGAGGTGGCAGAATAGACGACGACCTTACCGTTTTCGATGCGGATGTTTGCGCGTCCCGCGTCGGGAAGTCCAACGCCAACGCCCGAGTTCTTCATGGCGCATGCAAGACCGGCATGGTCTTTGTGCGCCTCATATACGTCTTTAACCGCTAAAAGTGTCTCTTTGAGAGCAGTGGACTGATCGCAGATCTGTCCATTGGGAAGCACGTCTCCGGGAGCAACCGCATTTCTCCAGCGCATCTCCCATGGACTTATACCGACCTTCTCGGCGAGAAGGTCGATGAGCTCTTCAAGGGCAAACTCAGTTTGGCAGACGCCAAAACCACGGAATGCACCCGCCGGCGGATTGTTGGTGTAATAGCCAAAACCGCGGATGTTGGTATTTTGATACTTATAGGGACCGACCGCATGCGTGCAAGCACGTTCAAGAACCGGGCCACAAAGCGAAGCATACGCGCCGGTATCAAAATTGACCTCACAGTCAAGACCAGTTAAATGACCCTCTGCGTCGCAACCAAGGGTAAAATCAGCCTCCATGGCATGACGTTTTGGATGGAAGGCCAAAGACTCGTTGCGCGTAAACTTACATTTGACGGTTCGCTGATATTTATATGCGGCAAGTGCGGAAATATGTTGAACGGTAACGTCTTCCTTACCGCCAAAACCGCCACCTACCAGCATGGTTTCAACTACCACACGATCAGGCGTCTCATCCCATCCAAACATGTGCGCAACTTCTTTGCGCGTATCATACGCACCTTGATCGGTGGAGAGGATTTTGACACCATCCTTATACGGGAATGCAACCGCACATTCAGGCTCAAGGAATGCATGCTCGGTAAAGGGTGTCGAGAAGTGCTTCGTTACGGTAAAGGCAGAGTTTTCCAGCGCTTCTTTTGCGTTGCCGCGTGTGATATGACGGCTTTGGCAAAGATTGCTCTTTGCTTCTTCATGTACCAGCGGTGCTCCCTCAGCACGTGCCTCATAGATATCACGTACCACCGGAAGCTCTTCGTACTCAATTTCTACGAGCTTCTTTGCGGCTTCTAAGGTCTTCTCGTCTTCCGCCACAACCATACAGAGCGCATCGCCCATATCGCGCGTGATAGAACCTTCAGCAATAAAGACGTCCCAATCCTGCTGAATATGTCCCACCTTGTTTACGGGTACATCTTCGGCTTTAAGAACACCAATCACGCCCGGCAGGGCTTCTGCTTTTGAAACGTCAATCTTCAGTACGCGCGCACGAGGATACTTGGAGCGCACACATGAGCCGTATGCCATATCAGGATACTCAACGTCCGTAACATCATCGGGATATTTACCATAGCCAAGAACCTTGGGGCGCACATCGACACGAAACGCCTTAGAGCCAACGCCGTAGTTGTCGCCACGCTCAAGCTCCGGATCAATCTGTTCTTCTCCGCGCAAAATACGCGCAGCCTTCAAGATGCCTTCGATAATTTTCTTGTAACCGGTGCAGCGGCAAATATTATTCTTAATTGCCTCTTTGACTTCATTCTCAGAGGGATTGGGATTGCGGCGGATAAGCGCCGCCCCGCTCATAACCATACCGGGAATACAAAAACCACACTGAACTGCACCGACGGAGCCAAACGCGTATACAAAGGCTTCTTGCTCTTCATGAGAAAGACCTTCAACGGTCTCTATAACCTTGCCGTTTGCGCGTTTGGTATTCATAACACAGCCGCGCGTGGCAACCCCATCAATAACAACCGTACACGTGCCGCAGGCTCCCTGCGAACAGCCATCCTTTACGGACAGCAAGTGTAAATCATCACGAAGAAAACGGAGCAGCGACTTATTCTCAGTCGTTGTAACCGTCTTGCCGTTCACCGTAAAGGTGTACCGCTCAACCTCTTCAACCATGTGCCTCTCCTTACGTGCTTGGGAGAATGTTGTGTGTCGTACCCCAGGCCCGCTCGTTAAACGATTGTCTCATAGCAAGAGCACTATCAGACATCTATCACATTAAAACAAAAATTTAGACTACCTAACAACTTTTCGGTGACCGTATGAAAGTAAGCGGCAAGCGAGAAAAACTTGTTTTCTCGCTTGCACTATGCTTCTTCTAGACACTCATAAGATAGCTATATGAGTCCCGTACCGTGACAATCATCTTGCGAATATTCTCTGGGAGACCGCAGGCTTCATCATCAACGTTATAGATGGCTGCGCTACCATCAAGACGAACCAAGAAACCGTCTGCCGTGGGTAAGAAGCCTTCGTTTTTGGAATTGTCAAAGTCTTCGCGACTCCAGAACGCAGTGAACTTATCCTTGTATGGACGGCCCTCAGAGTATGGGCAAAAGACCGCACAGTTACCGCATTCGTTACACATACCGTCAACGTGAATAATCTGCTGCTGGCGAATGCCGGGAACCTTAATGGCAACGTTTGCGCGGTTGGGGCATACCTCAACACATGCCTCACATACCGAAGGACAAGAGAGGCAGCGTGACGACTCACACGCATCAGTATCACCGCAAAGCTGTCCACGCTTACCAAAGATCTTGGCAACGTCCTCCTCAAGGTTGGAAAGTTCCTTACCTGAGAAATTGAAGCCTGCTATGGCAACGGCAACCATCATGGCATCTGCAATTCCCTTAACGACCGTTGCCGGACCGCGACGACCATCACCAACTGCATAGACATGTGCAAGAGAAGTTTGAAGGCTATTATCCACCACAGGGAGGCCCTTCTCGTCACACGCGATACCGGAGGTAGCGTAGAGATCAGGCTCAACCTGCTCGCCAACTGCCGTAATAACAGCGGTTGCAGGAACCGTCACAAACTCGCCCGTACCCTCGGGACGACGACGGCCGGATTCGTCGGGAGCGCCAAGTTTCATAACCTCACAGGTAAGCTGGTTATTGGCCAAATCTCCCGGGGCAAGAAGCTCCATGAACTCCACGCCGTCATCAATGGCCATCTGCAGTTCTTCCTCATCGGCAGGCATATAGCGTTTGGTGCGACGATACACAAGACGTACGTTTTGTACACCGGACACGCGCTTTGCCGCACGAGCCACGTCCATGGCGGTATTGCCGGCACCGATAACGACCACATCAGTGCCAAGATCAACGGACTCAGGTGCACGCTTGAACTCTTCAAGGAACTCAAGGGCATCCAGAGCCTCGCCGGACTTCAGCGTCTTACGGCCAGGCGCCCACGCACCAATGGCTACCACCACATCGGTATAGCCCTCAGCAAGCAGGGAGTTTACGTCTTTGACTTCAACTCCGGTATTGAACGTTGCACCGTATGCCTGACATAGTTTGACATCATTATCGATGGCTTCCTCAGAAATACGGAAACCTGGGATGACATGACGAACAATACCACCAAGCTTATTGGTACGTTCAAAGACAACTACCTCAATGCCCGCACGCGACAAGAAAGAAGCTGCGGAAAGACCGGCGGGACCGCCGCCGATGACGGCAACTTTCTTGTCTGTAACGGCACCACGGGAAGCAAGCGTTGGAAGAACTTCCGCCAAACCATGCTCTGCCGCAGTAAGTTTGCAGCCACGGATATGAACATGCTCATCAACATAGTTACGCATGCAGGAATTGGTGCAGGTATGTGGGCAAATGGTGCCCGTAATAAAGGGAAGGGCGTTGCGCTCAAGAATGATATTCAAGGCATCGGCATAACGGCCTTCATCTACTGCCTTAAGATACCCTGGAATATCCTGGTGGATCGGACAAGAATCACGGCACGGAGCAATAAAGCAGTCAGTCAGCGGAAGTGCCCCACGCACATGGCGATCAGGCTGCGGTTTGATCTCTTTGTGATAGCGCGCGTCTTTAAGTGAGCTTTCAAGCAACGCGGAAACCTTTGCTACATCAACACCGGAAAATGCTTCCGTATTTCCGTCCGCAAAGAGTCCGGCAATCTGCGTCATGCGCTCATAACCGCCGGGCTTCAAAATAGTGGTTGCCATGGTAACAGGCCAAATTCCGGTATCGACAAGATCTTTAATATTGTTATAGTCTGCGCCGCCGGAGTACGAAATGCGCAGTTTTCCGTCAAACTGCTCGGCAAGGCGCTTGGCCAGTGAAAGCGACAAGGTCCAAAGTGAGCGTCCGGACATATACATCTCTTCGCTTGGCAACTCACCGCGAGTAACGTCCACCGGGAAGGTATTGGTCAGCTTGACACCAAACTCAACACCCTTCTCTTTGCACAGTTTCATAAGACGTTCAAGCATGGGCACCGCGTCAGCCCATTGCAAATCTTCTAGGAAGTGATGATCGTCAAAGGCAATGTAGTCAAAACCGAGAGAGTCCAGCGTTTTACGTGCGTACTCATAACCTAAAAGCGTAGGGTTGCACTTAATGAAGGTATTAAGGTGCTTCTCGGTAATGAGATAGGTGGCAATCCGCTCAATTTCATCAGGTGGGCAGCCATGAAGGGTGGACTCGGTGATGGAATCGGAGATACGCGCGGGAATGGAATCAATAAAGGCCGCATCAACATTGCGGAAGCGACTCACATTGGCCTTGGCCCATGCAATTGCTTCTTTAAAGACGGGAGTTTGGGACGCATCTTTCATGTCATTGATGTACTTATCTACCTTGGGCGTCTTAATTCCCTCGAGGTCATATCCAACGGACATATTAAAGACAAAACCGTCAGCATCTCCCAGACCAAGCTCTTGGGAAAGAATGTGGCAGATAACCCATG
Source organism: Atopobiaceae bacterium (assembly GCA_024691995.1). Lineage (GTDB taxonomy): Bacteria > Actinomycetota > Coriobacteriia > Coriobacteriales > Atopobiaceae > Lancefieldella. The sequence goes on from JAILNA010000003.1 coordinate 36,583, forward strand.
CCTTGACATACTCATCAAATGCCTGAGGAACCGTTAGCTCCGTAGACCACTCGCAGTTATATCCCTCGTCAGATGCCAAAATACAAGGCTTGTTCACACAGGCAGAAAGCTCTTCGCCGTCCATCTTCTGAACCGTCTTCAGCTCAAAGAAGCGAGCACCGGTGACGTAGGACGCCACGATATTCTGTGCCAGCTGCGTATTGGGGCCAGCCGCAGGACCGAATGGTGTCTCAATCTTCTCGTTAAAAATGGGACGAGCCGCACCGGATGTTTTGGCAAAAGCACGTACTCCAAAAATAGTCTTCTGGGTTTCGTACTCGCCTAAAATCCAGTTCATCAGGTGGTCGAATTTCATGGGACGCATAATGTCGCTCATTTTGGTTCCTCTCCTTTTAACCAATGTGAGTTATAGTCCCCGCACTTATGGCGTCCGCGGGCGACGCCTTATTTGCGCATATGCGCAAAGCGAGAAGAACTTCGCAGTTCTTCTCGCCATACCGACTTAATACTGGCGACCGTTGAGCTCTCCCCAGAGCTTCTTAGCCTCACCCATGGTCCAAGCGTTAATCTTGTCCTCATCAAACGCAACAAATTCGCGATCTTTATAGAGAACCTTGCCGTTGACAATGGTAGTGCGGCAGTTCTTGCCCTCAAAACCAAAGAGCATGTGACCGTCGATATTCTCATTAGAAAATGGTGTAAAGGGCTTGTAATCAAAAATTGCAATGTCAGCAGCAGCACCCGGCGCGAGCTTACCTAAAGGCTTGCCATTAGACTTTGTTGAGAAGTACTTCTCGGCCATTTTAACGTTGTTCTTGAAGAGCATGGTCATAGCTTCAACCCAACCAACATTTGGCATACAAGCATTATGACGCTGCATAGGTAAGAAGACCTTCAGCGATTCAAGCATATCGTGCGTATACGCATCGGTGCCCATGCATACATCAATACCACGCTTGAAGAACTCGAGCACCGGCGCACACCCAACCGCGTTACCCATATTGGATTCTGGGTTGTTAACAATGCTGGTGTGAGTGGCCGCAATGATATCCATATCTGCAGGGGTTACGTGAATGCAGTGGCCAAGCATGGTTTTCTCGCCCAAAAGGCCGTGGTCAAGTAAGCGATGTACCGCCGTAGTCCCGTGATTGAGGGCGGAATCATACACGTCGTCCATGCCCTCGCAGACGTGAATGTGGAAGCCGGTCAGACCGTTGTTGGCCTCAACCATCTTGTCCAGCGTCTCGTCGGAAAGCGTAAAGAGCGCGTGCCCGCCAAACATGGCGGCAATCATATCGTCGTCTTCATCGGCAGCCCATTTGGCAAACGCAACATTTTCAGCAATGGCTTCATCACACTTTGCCTGTCCGTCACGATCTGATGTCTCGTAGCAAAGGCAGGCACGGATACCAAGCTCTTTTGCAACGTCCTTAATGGCAAAGAGCGAATCGGGGATCTCGCAGAAACTGGCATGGTGATCAAAGATGGTAGTAACACCATCACGCAGTGAGTCAAGAATGGTTGCATAAGCGCAGGCACGGGTGCCGTCCAGCGTCAGATGACGGTCAATGTTCCACCACTGCTGCTCAAGGTTTTCAAGGAAGTTGTGAGGGTTGCAGTCTTTAATGGCAAGACCACGTGCTAAACCGGAGTAAATATGGGTGTGACAGTTGATGAGGCCCGGCATAATAACACCGCCATGCGCATCAAGTTTTTCTGCATCGGGATAGGCAACTTCAAGTTTCTCACGCGTATCGACAGCGACGATCTTATCGCCATCAATTGCTACGGCGCCATCTTCGATGTACGGATGAGCTTCGTCGCGCGTAATAACACGACCGTTCACAATAAGCAGCATGGGAACCCCTTTGCCACGTGCCGCAGATCAGCTACGGCGTACAAAATGACGGATGTGCCCTCTCCGACACTCCGTTCGGACGTATCTGAAGGGAGTCCGACTTCCCTGTATTGCAAAGCGTTTCTCGCTCTTAAGAGCGTTCTGCAAACAGTTAGTTATTAAACCTAACTTTTAATTAGATTTATGTTCTCACAGTTTCTCCGTATGTAAAAGAATTATCGGTGTACGGTCATTTATTGGGGTAAACGGTTCAATTCAAAAAAATTGCTTACGCAAAAACACAAAATGTTAGGATATATAATGCTCAACGAAACATACACAAGAACCATATACCACTTACAAGGAGTATCCGTACATGGATAACCAACAAATTGAATTCTTGAAGCGCTTAGCTCATGGCATCGCTCTGCAATTTGGCTCCAGCTGCGAGGTTGTCGTTCATGACCTGCGATCCGACAATCCCGCTAGAACCATCGTTGCGATTGAGAACGGCCATATCACCGGTCGCAAGATTGGCGATGGTCCCTCAAACGTAGTGCTCAAGGCGCTCCACTCCGATTCCGGGAAACTCCATGATTCTTACTCCTACCTTACTAAGACCGAAGATGGCAAGATTCTCAAATCTACTACCATCTACCTGCGCGACGATGACAATAAGCCCATTGCAATCTTTGCCATTAACTATGACATCGCGCTCTTCTCGGCAATGGAAGAAGCTTTGCACGCGTTTACCACGCACAGTGACCCTTCCGATGCAGCTCCGCAAACCATTCCGCATAACGTTACCGATCTTTTGGACGAGCTTATCGATCAAAGCGTCCGTTTGGTAGGGCGCCCGCTCGCACTGATGACAAAGGACGACAAGATCAAGGCAATCCGTTTCCTTAACGACTCCGGTGCGTTTCTCATTACAAAATCAGGTCAAAAAGTTTGCTCCTACTTTGGTATCTCAAAATACACACTCTACAACTACCTTGACGAGGCAAAAAACCAAGACTAGATTGAGGTATAAAATCAGCGCATTAACCTGAAGCCTACGCTGATTATCCGTGCCAAAAATCCGTCTCGTAAGGTCTGGTGCTCTATGAGCGAGAAAATCCTTGGGTTTGTACTACATCTACCTGAAAGCCTCCCTGAAGTGGCACAACTTACCGCTCAGCTGGTATCGATTGAGAGCACTGATCCCGGTACTTTTGAGGCAGATATTGAGACTTTCATCAAACAATGGATTTTTGAAAACTGTACGTTTGAGCTGGCGGGGTCTACCTATCCCCTGATACAAGAGGTTGAAGCCCTCCCGGGGCGTAAGTGTCTGCGCGCCACAATTCCAAACATCAACTGTGGCGTTTCCAAAGACGCATCCTGCCCGCCTTCCGATCTCACGTTCATATGCCACATGGATACCGTAACAGACGGTGACGGCTGGAGTCCTGAAACGCCCGCATTTGCGCCCGTTTACAAGGACGGTCTTCTTTACGGCCGCGGTTCATGCGATATGAAAGGCGGTCTTGCCTGCGCGCTTCTTGCCTTCAGAGATGCGTGTCAAGCCGTTGCCCGCACCGGCACGCTCCCCCAAAAATCCCTTTCCGCCATCTTTACCGTTGACGAAGAGGCTGACATGCGTGGCGTTGAGCGTGTTATCGCGGCCGGCTGGGTTGGCGAGAAGGGCTGGGTGCTTGATGCCGAACCCACCAACAACCGTATCCGCGGCTCGCACAAAGGTCGCACGTGGTTCAAGATTACCGTCAACGGTATTACCGCACATGCCAGCACACCGTGGGAAGGTGCCGATGCCATTGCCGCCATGGCCATCATTATCAACGAAATCCGTACGAGCGTAGGCTCACTGCCCACACATCCCGAACTTGGCCGCTCAACCGTTACCTTTGGCCAAGTTACGGGAGGATATCAGCCCTATGTTGTCCCCGATAAGGCGGAGCTCTGGATTGATATGCGCCTTGTACCACCGGCTCATACCGCAAGCGCCGAGAAGATAGTTCAGGCTGCACTGTTGAGGGCGGAGACACAAATACCCGGCATACACACCCACTACGACATCACCGGCAATAGATCTCCCGTGGTACTTCCTGCTGAGTCCGAACTTCTCGCCACGCTGCGCTCTTGTGCCGAGGCGTGCGAAACACCAGCGGATCTTGATATTTTCACGGGCTATACCGATACTGCCGTTATAGCTTCTACGTGTGGAAATCACGAATGTTTGTCATACGGACCGGGTGAACTTGAGCGCGCCCACAAACCCAACGAATATGTTCCTGTTGCCGATCTTGAACGCGTATATCACGTATTTAAAGAATTGACCGCCCGAGTTCTCCAAAAACAATAAAAGAAACCCAAAGAGATCCGCAGCAGTCTTTGTGCGGCAAAAATCCATTACACAAGCCTAGTGTTTCTTTCTATACCTTCTTCTTGTAGCATGAGCACTCCCCCTTCGAGCACCTGCTTTGAGTCTCTTAATAACGTCATCAGACGTGGTGCCTTCAAGTTGGCTTCTTATGCGGACAATCTGATCGCGAAGCTGTGCCGCCCGTTCGTAATCCATATCGGCGGAAGCTTGAGCCATATCTGCCTCAAGATGAGCGAGCATGGTCTCAACCTCACTGCGGGGCAGCTCCGAGAATTCTTCAACCATGGCTTCAATGCTGTCTACCTCGCCGGGAGCACCTTGTGTTTCTGCTCCCTCACCAGAGGCGGTATAAAAAATGCCATCTTTGCGTTGACGCTTGTCTACGTTTTCAGCGGCTTCATCAATAAACTGTGAGATATCTGCTATAGATTTATGAATCGTCTGCGGAACGATACCATGCTTGGCGTTGAAGGACTCCTGCAGCTTACGGCGGCGCCGTGTTTCATCAATCGCAATACGCATAGAGTCTGTTATACGATCGGCATACATAATGACCGAACCCTGAGCGTTTCTTGCCGCGCGACCCATAGTCTGGATAAGTGATCTTCTATTACGAAGAAATCCCTCTTTATCCACATCCAAGATAGCAACAAGAGATACCTCAGGAATATCCAAACCCTCACGTAAGAGGTTAATGCCCACGAGCACATCAATCTTGCCTTGCCTAAGCTCTTTTATAATTGCAACACGATCAAGGGTTGCGGTATCCGAGTGCATATAGTTGACTTTTATTCCCTCGTCAAGCAGGTGATCCGTTAAATCTTCTGCCATCCGCTTGGTCAGTGTAGTTACAAGAACTCGTTCTTTTTTGGCAACGCGTTCTTTTACCTCAGAGATAAGGTCATCAATCTGACCACGTATGGGGCGCACCTCAACGGAAGGATCGAGAAGACCGGTAGGGCGGATAATCTGCTCTACCTGTTGCTGTGCCACCGACTCCTCATAATCACCTGGGGTGGCAGATACGTAGATAAATTGTGGGATACGTGCTTCAAATTCATCAAAGCGAAGCGGTCTGTTATCAAGTGCCGAAGGCAAACGAAAACCATGCTCAACCAAAGTAACCTTACGCGAGCGGTCCCCCTCATACATTCCTCGAATCTGAGGAACCGTTACGTGGCTCTCATCAATAATGCAAATCATATCTTTGGGGAAATAATCAATGAGCGTATACGGGGGCTCACCCGGAGCGCGTCCATCCAAATGCCGAGAATAATTCTCGATACCGTTGCAGTATCCCATGGTCTCAAGCATCTCAAGATCATAGCTTGTTCTTTGTGCCAGCCTCTGGGCTTCCAGCAGCTTATCGTTTGCTTTAAGCTCAGCCACACGATGCTCAAGTTCTTCGCTTATTGTCTGCAGTGCGTGAGTAACCTTTGGACGCTCAGTTACATAATGGGATGCAGGCCAAATGGGAACGGCATCAAACTCACGGATAACCTCACCGGTTACGTTGCTTATCTCAGCAATGGTTTCCACCTCATCGCCAAAGAACTCTATGCGTAAGGGATTTTCCGCATAGGGAGGAAAAATATCAACAACATCACCGCGAACACGGAACATTCCGCGCTGAAGGTCATAGTCATTGCGGTCATACTGGATATCTATTAAATCCTTTATAAGATCATCGCGTTCAAGCGGAACCGATTTATCTACGTTGGGAGCAAGACCGGCATAATCTTGCGGGCTGCCAATACCATAAATACAGGAAACAGAGGCAACCACAATAACATCACGACGAGAAAGCAGGCTCGACGTTGCCTGGTGACGGAGCTTTTCTACCTCTTCATTGATGGAAGCATCTTTTTCAATATAGGTATCTGATTGCGGAACATATGCTTCTGGCTGGTAATAATCGTAATAAGACACAAAATAGACGACGGCGTTATGGGGAAACAACTCTTTCATTTCAGAGGCAACCTGTGCCGCAAGGGTTTTATTGGGCTCCATAATAAGCGTAGGACGATTGAGCTTTTCTATGGTTTTAGCCATGGAAAACGTTTTACCGGACCCCGTAACTCCCAACAGCGTCTGATATCTCAATCCCTCTTCAATGCCCCGTGCAAGCTTCTGGATGGCCTGAGGCTGATCGCCGGCAGGCTCAAACGAAGATACAACAGAGAGGCGCTCTTCTCCGCTTTCACGACCAAAACGACGGAGCTCTGCTCCTACCCGTTCTGATTCTCTATCATGATTTGAAACTGCCACAGAGCCCCCTTCCCTTGAACCGTAGTGTACCCTATTTCTTCACAAATTACAAACATTTGTTCTATTTTTCGTATTCGAGAAACCCTGAGCCATCGCGAATACGCTACACTTGATACCCGTATACAACCGACTCATTTCTATTGAGGAATCAAAATATGCCTTCAGAGCTTCCGTCTTCCAACACGCCATCGCCAAAGCGCCCATATCCTCCTTCCGTGAAACTCTTTCTCTTTGTTTTGGGTACCGGAGGCACCGTGTTTGGGCTCTCTCAATTTGTAAGATCCCGTATCTCTGATGAAGCGCATATGAGCGCAACACTCCTTATGATCTGCGGCATCGTTCTTCTCGTTATGTTGTTTCGAGATAACGGCACGTCTGCAGAAACCGTTGCCACAACACAAACGGATACACCGCAAGAACAAACCGCCAGCCATTCGCAGGATGCTGTTTTACCAGAACCTGCAAAAAGCACTCCGTCTGCTTTTGACTTGGCCATGTCCCGCTCAGACAATATTCCTGCTTCGCTCAAAGATCTTATCGATACCAACCAACTCCAAAGGCCCGAGCTCCAAGAGATGCTCGTGCGTTCAGGCCTTCTTGATGCTCATCGAGTGCCTGACACCAAGGGATTTAAATTTCCTAAAAACAAGCGATACTGGCTCAACGCAAGAACCAAAGATTTTAACGAAAACCAGTACAATGACTTCATCGCTCTTGAAGCAACCTTAAACATCGCAGATGACATTGAAGCTCTGCCGGCACATCACCGCGACGAAGCACTCTCAGAAAAAATTTCCACGGTGCTGAGAAACATACTTACCAAAGTACCTCAGCCGCAAAACTATCTTCCCGCACACACTACTCTTTCCCCCAATGAGACCGACTGGAACGTGAGGTTTTTCGTAGCATCCTATCTGGAGAATCTCTCTTTGCCTTTCAGGCAGCCGACACTGTTTGCGTATGACCCAGACACGGCAACGCTTATATTTGACACTAAAGTACCGGCTCCCCAGGCATTCTCTTTTGTGTCTTTTGCGCAAAACGTACAAATTACCTACGCCCGAGCCTATGCCTTGCGGGTGGCCGCCGTTCTTTCCTCAGGCATCCTGAATAACTATCCAATTTCCCGTGTTGTCATCAATGAATTTGTCAACGCACATACGGAACACCCCATCCTTTCCTGCGATGTTAATGCAATCTCCCTGGAAAGCCTCGTTTCTGCAGCTCAAAGCCCCACACTTGAAACCGATGAGTTTCCGCAGATATCATGTCTGCGCTTTAGCCTTACCGAGGATGGTTGGTTTGAGCCGACAGAACCATACAAGACGCTCACCAGTCCTTCCGAAGAACATTCTCTCTTCTATGCTCAGGCTGAAGTTCGCGATGAAGAAGCACCCAAAGACGTCCAAGAGATTACCTCTGCAAAACGTATCTCCGATTTAAGCTTTAGGGAGGATTGCGGACGCATTGAAACGTGGAATGCCATTGTCGCAGAACTTGGTGATTCAACTGCTCATGCCGTAGCCGTCCTTAAAAATGCGCAGCAATCCACAAAAAATACCGTCACCATGGAGGCATTCTCCCGTGTTATCCATGCGCTTGTTTCGGGATCGGTTGACGTAAGCAATAAGCCTGAGCTTGCTCACCTGTTTATGTCGGGTTCCGATCTTGATGGCGCAATTGCTCACATGAGAGAGGTTTTTGATACGGAAGATGTCAGCAGAGAAACTTTTGTGGCATCTCTCAAGGTTCTTGAAGAAAAACTTGAACCCATTACAAACCTGGGAATGTACCTTGATGACACCGATTCGGTGTACCGATACTTTGATTCCATTACCGACCGCATCGACTACAACCGAGCATACTCTTCGGATTCCCGGCAGGTTGTTCTTGTCCCCGATGCATACTATGACGCAAATGCCCTGCTTGTACGTGCGTACAACCAAATTGACGAGCCGGAAAAGGCGTTGAGGTATGCCGAAGAATGTGTCCGCATAGCCCCTCTGAATGCCGACGCTCTGCTTTATAAGGATCGTACACTGCAGGATCTCTCGCGCAACGCAGAAGCGGCAAAACTCGTTCGCGAGCTTATCCCCTATAAACTGCGCCAATATGATGTTGCATTCCTCTATTACCGTCTCGCATATCTTGAGTGGCGGCTTGGACATGGAGACATTGCCGTTGCCTGCTATCAGCAAGTTTTAAAAATGGACACCGAGTTTTCTTATCACGCACAAGATGAGCTGACCGAGCTTATGAAAACCGATCCGACGCTTGTAAAAATCGATGACGATAAGCTCAACGAATTCTTCAGCATCCATGGTATTCCCATTGATGACCAAGAGGCGCGCTACCAAATACTGCGCTCTGCAGCCATTGCGTGTACCAACAACAAAATATATGCGCCGGCAGCGCTACTCCTTCACCAAGCGCTTTTCATTACCTACGACGATGAAACGGACGCGGTGCGTATGTCTCTCACGGCACCTGCTCAGTGACGCATATCAAGTTTTGTCATCAATGCATCCCACCACGCGTTCACGTACGTGGCGAGAAGATCCTCATCTTTAGAGTTATCAATGACGGTGGCTGCCTTTGAGCGTAGATACTCATCAGATGGCTGACCTGCTACGCGTTGCTCAAAATCCTTTGAAGAAACCCCGCGCAACTGAGCTCGTTTCTTTCGAAGTTCATACGGACTTACCACCGCTACCACTTCATCTGCCAACGTCAGAAGCGATTCTATGCGGTCGAGCAGGGGAACTTCAACGACACATACCGCAGGCCCATCCTCTTTGAGGCTCACCTCAACAAGAATCTCCTTCAGAGTCCTTATAATATAGGGCATCTCAATGGCTTCAAGTTTCTTGGCGGCCGTGGGCGTTGCAAAAGCTCGCATGGCCAATTGATGTCGATTAAGCCGGCCGGTTTTTTGGTCCACTACATCCTCTCCGAACGCGCGGACAATCTCTTGCACACACTCAGATCCTGGAGCAAGCACGTCTCGAGAAACGCAATCCAAATCAATCCGATATGCGCCTTTTTCTTCAAGCATACGAGCAACCGTTGATTTGCCCGATGCCATCCCACCTGCAAGAAAAACGGTATACATCAGGCCTCCTTAAGCTCTATGACATGAGCTTTTCCCAAAAGAGTTGTATCTTCTCTGTCATGTGTGACCCAAAGCACCGTTTTATCTTCAAGAAGAGGAAGAAGGTAGGCCATAACCGTCTCTTTTGTATGATCGTCCAAGCCTTTGAGTGGTTCGTCAAAAAGCATCACATCGGCATCAGACAGCACTGCCCGCAGAAGAGCCACACGACGCTTCTGCCCGCCAGAAAGCCCTTTAACCACACGATGCTCAAATCCCTGAAGGTTAACACAGGTGAGTGCCTGGATAATACGCTTCTCAAACGCACGTTTTTCCGTGCGATTCAGCCGGCTTTTTGCAAGAGCAATATTTGCTCTCACACTGAGGTTCTCGCAGAGTCGATCCTCCTGAAAAACCACTGCCACCCGTTGCCCGCAGATTTTCGGAAGATTGGTAATCGTGCCTTCATCCGCTCCTTCAAGACCGGCAATCATCCGAAGTATTGTTGTCTTACCGATGCCGGACTTTCCTAAAAGCACGTTCTTCTCGCCAGCGTAAATGACGAAAGAAACATCTGAGAGCGCCTGCACATCCCCAAATGTCTTTGAAATATGCCTGCACATAATGTCACTTTGGCAACGCTGCTTCATGCGCCCTCCTCAATACATTTCACAATCATACGTATAAGGCGAGAAAAACCCTTTTCTATCAGCGCACTAACACAGACAATGACAACGGTCCAGGCAAAAAGATTTGGAGTATCGAGAAAAACCTTAGCACTATAGAGCTCCCCACCAATGGAGGCTGCCGGCGTGGAAATAACTTCTGCGGCAATTCCTGCCTTCCAGCAAAAACCCAAAGCAAGCGAGGTTGCCGCTTCAAAATAAGGAAGTATCTGTGAGAGGTAAAGGGAACGGACTCGTGCACTCCCTTGTATCTGAAATATATCCGCCATCTCAAGAAGCTTCGTATCGGTGGACTCAAGTCCTCGCAAAAGGTTTGTATAGATGATGGGAAACGCTATCAGATGAGCCACTATCACCGAAAGATACGATGCGTGCATCCACACCAAGAGCAAAATAACAAACGATGCAACCGGAATCGATTTAATGGTCACGATAAGAGGATATATCAAAGTTTTAATTAGTCGTATCCGATACGATGCAATGGAGGCTAGAACCCCTCCCACAAGCGCACTAAAAAATCCAAGTGCAATATGCAAAAGCGAGTGAGCGGTAATTACCCAGAAATCTCCCGTACCTATAAGCGTACCGAGGCAGCCCAATGTCTCTAATGGAGAGGGCAAAATGAATTGCTTTCCTACAAACAGGGCTGCGAGCTGCCATATAACCAGCCAAAAGAGAATGGCGAGCAGGCGGAGCACTCCGGAAGAGAGCCTGTCCGCCTGCCCCCTCAGAAACAGATGCGTTCCGAAACTTCTTTGTGGCGTGTGTTTTGGCATTCCGCTTATGCTGACTTTTTCACCCCAAAGTAAAAATCGTCCTCGGGAAGCTTTCCGCCTACCGATTTGGGGTTTGCATCAGCTAAAACACCCAGGTAGCCAGAAAGTTTCTGCTTCATGTCATCCCCTGCAATATAGGTAATGTTACATTTAGGAAGTGCAACTTTGGCAATCTTTTCCGGAACAATATCGGCATCGGCAATAAGTTTTGCCGCCTCATCAACGTGATCGTTTGCAAACTCAACGGAATCCTTGTAGTGGGAAAGAAATTGAGTGATGGCATCAGAGTTCTTCTCGGCAAAGTCTTTTGAGACAATCGTAACGCCGGTAACAAGCTCAGAGGTAGAATCGACGGCCTTCCACTCGCTGCCAAGATCAAGCGCTTCTCGAATACTTGAATCTTTGGCCTGTGCAACGCTTACAAACGGCTGCGGTAAAAGCGCAATGGCAGATTCATCGTTTGCCAGTGCCGCAACGCATTCGGCATGTTCGCTCTTCCACTCTACCGAAACATCTTTTCCAAGCTCAAGGCCATTCTTTTTGAGAATGTAGGCAAGCACATACTCAGGAGAAGCTCCCTTACCCGCCGCATAGAGCGTCTTGCCTGCAAGGTCTTGTATTGATGTAAGGGCATTTCCACGCTCAACGATATACAGAACATTCAAAACGTTAATGCAGAGCGCCTGAACCTTACCCTCGGTTTTGTTGTAGAGAACCGACGAGAGATTTGAAGGTATCGATGCAATATCAACGTCGCCTTTTGCCACCTTGGCAACCACTTCATCCGGAGAAGCTACAATATCAAAGGTGTAGGAATTGTCAGTAATTGAGCTTGCCTTTACATCGCTCATGAATTTTGCAAGACCCATGGCTGTTGGACCCTTGAGCGTTGTAATACGTACATCCACCGGCTGTGCTGTCGGGGCTTTTGCCTCCTCTTTCTTTGCATCTTCCTGCTTACACCCAAAGAACGCCGCAGCAGGAGCAAGGGTAATGAGTTTCAAAAATGATCGTCTGTCCATGGACAATCTCCTTTCAAATACAACGGTATTTTAATCTTTTATGAGCTCTTCTTCGCATAGAGCGCCACAAGAGCCTGAAGCATATCGACCATTGCCTCCAGCTCAGGAACCGGTACAAATTCCCGCACGCCGTGAGCGTTGTAGTAACAGGCGGATAAATTGGCACACGGAAATCCGCGGAACGAAAGTTGAGAACCATCCGTGCCACCACGCATGGGTATGCATGTCATTTCCTGACCAATGGCAGCGTATGCAACACGAGCATTTTCAATCAGATGCTCGTTTTCAGGACGCGTAATAACGTCTGCAAGGTTGTGGTATTGATCTTTGATGGAAATTGTCAGTACCTCAGAGTCAAGCTGGTAATTGACGTACGACACGGCATCGCGCATCATCTGTTTGCGCTTCTCGACCTTTTTTTGGTCGTGGTCACGAATAATATAATCTGCCTGCGCATACTCGCAATCACCCTGCATGCGTTCAAGATAGAAAAATCCATCATAGCCTTCGGTATACTCAGGTCGATCCTGCGGCGGAAGCAGCTGATGGAACCGCATAAGAGCCTCGGCAGCATTGATCATAATGCCTTTGGCGGTACCCGTATGAACCGAGAACCCCGTTGCCTGGACATGTGCCTCAGCCGCATTGAACGTCTCGTAACAAAATTCCCCCAACGGGCCTCCGTCAATGGTGTACCCGTATGCGGCACCAAATGCATCGAGGTCGAGAAGGGCCGCGCCATGGCCAATCTCTTCGTCCGGAACAAACGCAATTGCAAGACGCGGGTGCGGAAGCTGAGGGTTTTCACACAGACGATGCAGAAGACTGACAACCATTGCCACGCCGGCCTTATCGTCTCCACCAAGCAGCGAGGTTCCGTCACTTGTTACCAGGTCAAAACCTACCATGTGCTCAAGTTGTGGATTGGTTTTGGGGCTTATGGTTACTTCTCTCCCATCGCGATCCGTTCCAATACCAAGCACTCCGCCCTTATATCGGACAACACGTGGATGAACCTCGGCTCCAAACGACTGCCATGCGGTATCCAGATGACAACAAAAACCAAGGGTTGGAAGGTTTTCTGCACCGGCACTTGCGGGCCAGTGAGCCGTAACATATGCGTGCGTATCAACCACGATATCTTCGGCGCCAAGCGCTTCTAAGTCTTTGGCAACTACCTGCGCCATGGCGTGCTGCGCCGGTGTTGAAGGTACCGTATCTGCAGTCAGCGGATTGGATTGTGACGCCACCTCGCAGTAGCGAATAAAGCGTTTTAAGACATCGCTTTGCTCTGACATACCGTCTCTTTTCTGTTGATTATTTGACGCAGGATATGCCACGCGGACGTGATGCACGGTATTCGCGCGCAGCATCAATAAATGATTTCCAAAGCATACAGTCCGCCTTGCTGAACTTCCAGCCATACTCCGGATGCCACTGAACGCCTATCATCCAACGCTTATGAGAAATTTCGGCACCTTCGATAATCCCATCGGTTGAGTGCGCCACCACGTGAAGTTCAGAGGCCACCTTACAGAGAGCCTCGTCATGAAATGAGTTGGCTTGGATGCTCTTCTCGCCACCAAGCGCGCGGCACAAGAGCGAATCTTCATCTACCTCCACCATATGTGCCGGAATGGTTAGGTCCACTATATGGGACCAATACGCATGACCTTCCCTGGGAGCCGGAAGTTTGCGAAGCTCTTGGGTAAGCGTTCCCCCAAAAACAACATTTAAGAGCTGAAGACCACGGCAAATGGCAAAAAGAGGCTTGTCCGCTTCGTAGACCTTTTTCACCAGCTTAAACTCAAGCGCATCTCGGCGTGGGTTCAAACGATCCAAGTCTCGCGGCTCTTCTCCCCAGTTGCGCGGGTCAACATCTTGTCCGCCGGGCAAATTAAAGCCGTCACACATCTCAACATAGCGGTCAATAAGGGCATCGTCATCGGTGAGAGGCATCATAACCGGAATGCCTCCGGCAGCGAGAATGGCATCCATCTGCACCTCAGCGATTGACTCCCCATCGGAAAAGCCGTGCTCTTTCATGAATCGTGGCGTAAGGCCAATAAGCGGCCACTCGTCAACGGGAATAGCCGCACTGTCTTGAAACACCTGCTGAGCAAAAGACGGAATCTCTAACATAACCTCTCCTGAACGAATTGTGCGTGTTCAAAACTTTACTGCAAACTGCCACACATACGAACCACAGCGCAAAATTGCACGGTATCTCTTTGATTCTGTCGTCAAACCGTAACAAATCGGAGTCGGAATGCTCCACGTAGCACACAGATCTTCGTAAACTTCCTAAGACATCTGACGTACCTTGGTAATTTATTGTGCAGGCTGGGTATTAACTAGAAATCTACTTTACGAAAATCATCCAAATGGAAGGCCTCCTATGAATATCTCACGTACCGCTCTTTCCCGGCGCAGCTTTCTTGGTGCTTCCCTCATGTCGGCTGTGGCAGCAGGTTCGGCAACGCTTCTCACCGCCTGCGGAAACGACGGATCCTCTGATGGCGATAAGCTCATTTTGAAGTTTGGCGTCAATAATCCCAAAGTCACCTTTGATACGCAAAAGACCTCAGGTTCCATTGGTGTCTCAGAGGCTGTGGGAGAATCCTTGCTCAAGCTGAATCCGGACACCAAGGAAGTTGAGCCATGGCTCACCACAAAACTTCCCGACATCTCCGACGACGGACTTACCTACTCGTTTGAGCTGAAAGAGGGCGTTAAGTTCCATGACGGAACCACCCTCAAATCTTCTGACGTAAAGTACTCCTTTACTCGTATGTTCCTGCCGGATACCAAAGCAACCTCAATCGACTCCTACATCTACATTAAAGGCGCTCAAGATATCGTTGACGGCAAGACCACTGAACTCTCCGGTATTGCCATAAGCGATGACCGTCACTTTACCATCACGCTTACCCAGCCCTATTCAACCTTCAACGCACTTCTCGCCCAGTTTTATGCGTTCATCTATCCCGAGAAAAGCTGCTCCGAGGCAGGTGAAAAATGGGGATCCGACACCACCTTCTACGGCACGGGCCCGTTCAAGCTTGTCTCCAACGACAATTCAACCGAGGTAGTGCTTGAAGCCTTTGCAGATTATCATCAGGGCAAACCAGCCCTTGATGAGCTGCACTTTGTATATATCGACGACGGCAATACGCGCATGATGAACTATAAAAACGGCGATATCGACCTGACCTTTATTAACCAAGCGCTAATGCAGCAATATAAAAACGACCCGGCTGTCTCCGATCAGATTGTTGACTACAATCCTGCTTCCACGCAGTTTGTAAACCTCAATCTTAAAAACACCTATCTCTCAGACGTACGTGTCCGCCAGGCGCTCTCCCTTGCAATCGATCGGCAGACAATATGCGACACCGTTCTTTCCGGTGTTGCCAAGCCTGCAACCTCATTTATTCCGGCATCCGAAACCGGCAACGACTCATCCCTTGAGGTATTTGAATACAACGTTGATAAGGCAAAAGAGCTGCTTTCTGAGGCAGGTGTTTCAAACATAACTCTTGACGCTCAGGTTCGCGCACAAGACCAAAACCTCATGGTCGCCATCCAAGATGCATGGGCAAAGATCGGCGTTACCCTCAATGTGTCCGTCATTGATGCCGGTGTCTGGAGCGATGCGCGTAAAAACGGAGACTTACAGGTAACGCTGGTTACCTGGTCAACCCTTTCATTCCAAGGCATCGAGCATATGGGATCATACTTCCGCTCCGATCGCGCCGCTCTTAAAAGCTCGTTCTACAATAGCGAGAAGTTCGATGCACTCGTAGACGCAGCCCGCCTTACCGTTAATGATCCCGACAAAGTCATCGAGCTCACCAAACAAGCAGACGCACAGCTTACCCGCACCGATTACGGCTGCTTGCCGATTGACTGGACGCAGATGCCCTATGCGCTCAACAAGAAATTCACCGGACTGAGCGTGCTTGTCAATCCCCTCTTTGGCGGAGTCAAAAAAGCCTAGCCTGTATTGCCGTTCTCTATGGACGGCAACCATACCCTCTCTGTGCCCGGCGTCTCAATTCAAACTGAGATACCGGGCACAGGCTTAAAACAACAGGTGAAAACCAAAGATGGCATTAACCTAACGCATTTGTAAGATTTGCCGCGTGGACGGCCTTCTCGGCAGCTTCAATGGCACGCGCTGCTGCCGGTTTGCGCTCATCGTCACTCAGACTGTCATCGTATAAGTGACATGCGCAGTGATGCCCCGGCTCCGGCTCAAGAAGTGCAGGAACCCGCTGTGAGCACACGTTCATTGCACGCGGACAGCGCGTGTGAAATACGCATCCTCTTGGAGGATCGGCAGGGCTGGGAACATCTCCTTGTAAGATCTTTTTATCTTGGATACGTTCATGCCGAATACGCGGAATAACGTCGAGAAGAGCCTGCGTATAGGGATGCAGAGGATGTGTAAAGAGCTTTGATTTGGGGGCAAACTCCATCTCATGGCCAAGGTACATCACCAAAACCGTATCGGCAATATGGCGCACGACAGAAAGATCATGGCTGATAAAAATATATGACAGGCCATGTTCGTGTTGGAGCTGCTCAAGCAAGTTGATAACTTTTGCTTGCACAGAAACATCCAACGCTGAAACCGGCTCATCACATACGATGATTTCAGGTTCCAACACAATGGCTCGGGCAATGCCAATACGCTGGCGCTGGCCGCCTGAAAACTCATGTGGATAGCGATATTTAAATGCAAGGTCAAGCCCAACCTCTTGCATGACTTCCTCAATACGGGCGTCACGCTCTGAGCGAGTGGCATACGTCTTGGCAATATCGATTGGTTCTCCGATGATATCCATCACCGTCATACGAGGGTTCAGCGAGCTATACGGATCTTGAAAGATAAGCTTCATCTTTTGTCGTGCGTCTTTCAGGGCAGCCCCCGAGAGCTTTGTGAAGTCTTTTTCATCAAGCATCACTTCACCTGACGTAGGATCTGTCAAGCGCAGTATACATTTACCTGCTGTAGACTTACCGCAGCCCGACTCGCCCACAATACCCAACGTCTCGCCACGATGAAGCTCAAAGGACACGCCTTCAACGGCATGAACAGTGGCATTTGCGCGGCCAAACACACCGGATTTTATCGGATAGTGCTTGACGAGATTTTCAACTCGTAACACCACATCGTTCTGATCAATATTTTTTTGTGGGGAGCTTTTTGTGTCCGTCATTATGCATCCCACTCCTTACGATATTTCCAGCACGCAACACTGTGACATGCATTTCCGTCAACCGCCTCTGACTGCGGGCGCTTCTTGCGACAAATGTCCTTTACAAACGGACAGCGCGGATGAAACGGACAACCCTCTGGCATATGAGAGAGCATTGGCACATTACCCGGAATGGCATAGAGCTCTTCGGATTGCTCGTCAAACGACGGTATGGAAGCAATTAACCCTTGCGCATACGGATGGAGCGGATTGGTAAAAAGCTCTGCCGCTTGAGCATACTCAACGCGATGTCCCGCATACATAACCAAGACCCAATCCGCCATCTCGGACACCACACCCATATCGTGTGTGATGAGCATAACGGCAGTTCCCGTCTCAGTCTTCATGCGATCGATAATCTGCAGGATCTGAGCCTGAACGGTCACGTCAAGCGCCGTTGTGGGTTCGTCACAAATCAAAAGCGAGGGCTGACATGCAAGCGCCATGGCTATCATGACACGCTGGCGCATGCCACCCGAAAGTTCATGCGGATAACTTTTGAAAACTTTCTCCGGTGCAGGTATGCCCACCAGCTTGATCATCTCAAGCGCACGATTATCTGCTTCTTTCTTCTCCATCTTGGGATGATGAACCAAAATACCTTCGCGAATTTGATCCCCTGCCCTCATGACCGGATTCAGCGATGTCATGGGCTCCTGGAAAATCATACCTATACGGTTTCCGCGAAATGGTTTCATCTCCGTACGGGAAAGCGGAGCCAAATCAACGCCCTCAAAAACAATCTTGCCACCCGTAATATGTGCGGGTGGTTGTGGCAAGAGTCCCATAACCGAAAGCGCTGTCATGGATTTACCACAGCCGGACTCTCCCACAACGGCAAGCGTCTCTCCGCGGCTCATGCTAAAAGAGAGATCATCCAAAGCGGGAAGTCTGCCGTCTTCGGTAGACAACGTAACGCTCAGGTGTTCTACGCTCAGAAGAACTTCTTTGTTGCATTGTTCTTCTCGCTGTTTGCGTGCGGTTTCTTGGGCAAGTTTGCGCTCTTCAAGGCTGCAAAACTCAGCAATGTTTTTCGTGTTTCCCATGTTTTCCTCCTTACGAGCGCATCTTTGGATCAAGAGCGTCGCGCAAGGCGTCACCGAGTAAATTAAATGCCATGACCGTAATAATGATGGCAATACCCGGAATGATGCTGTAGGTTGGATTGCTTTGGATATATGGTTGTGAGGCTGAAATCATCTGACCCCAGCTTGCCATCGGTGGCTGCACACCAAGGCCCAAAAACGACAGAGAGGCCTCAGATAAAATGGCACTTGGAATGCCTAATGTAGAGACAACGATGAGCGTTGACATACAGTTGGGCAACAGATGACGCAGGATAATGCGTAGATTATTGCCGCCCGACAGAATGCATGACTGAATATACTCCGAACCTTTCAGCCGCATCACGTCGCCGCGAATCAGACGCGCGGTTGTTGTCCACATTAAAAGACCAAGCGCCACATACAGGTTGATAAGACCGGGCCCCATGACAAACATAATTAAAATGGCAAAGAGCAGAAATGGGAAGCTCGAGAAGACCTGGATAACAAAGGAGATAACCGCATCAATCCAGCCTCCATAATAGCCCGCCAAAACACCTGCCGTAAAACCGATAAACAGGGCAATGATCTGCGATATCACACCAACCGAAAGTGAAATCTGACAACCGTATATAATGCGCGACAAGATATCGCGGCCAAACTCATCCGTACCAAAAAGATGAGACGCATCGGGCTTTGCCAGCATATTGGAGAGCTCTTGTGCCTTGAAGTCATAAGGAGCAAGTACGGGTGCAAAAAGCGCTATAAGCACCAGAAGTCCTACGACAATCAAACAAAATACGCCGAGCCGGTTGCGCTTAAAAATGTTCCAGCTTACCGCCCAATAACTCGTAGCTCGAGTTTTACCACTGCGCGACACTTCCTCTTCTTGCGCACGGGCGGCTCGGGTGGCAACACGTTGCGCTTCCTGAACCTTCTTGCTGTTCTTATCGCCCGTAAAAAATGCCATTATTCCGATACCTCCCCTCCGAGTCTGATGCGCGGGTCAACAACCGCGTACAAAATATCCACTGCCAAGTAAATCGCTACGCAAATAACGGCAATATACATGACGCTTCCTTCAATCAAGGGCAGGTCACGAGCGTTAATTGCATCGAGCAAAAGCTTGCCCATGCCCGGCATTGCAAAGATGGATTCAATCAAGATGGAGCCGGTGAGGATATCTCCCAACTGCGTACCCGCAATGGTAATGATTGGAATCAATGCATTGCGCAGTGCATGTTTGATAATGATTGTCCACCGAGAAAGACCCTTTGCCTCAGCCGTCCGTATATAGTCCTGGCTGAGTACGTCAAGCATACTGGTACGCGTCACACGAGCAATGCTTGCGGCATAGCGTGTTCCAAGGGCAAGAATTGGCAGTACATAAGCCGCAGCCGTCTTAACGCCGGACAGCGGGAACCACTTAAGATTGAGCGCGAATACAATCTGAAGCACAATGGCCACCCAAAAAACCGGCGCGGAAATACCAAAAACCGCAAGCGACATAAGCGTGCGGTCAAGCCATCTTCCGTGGTTGACGGCGGCGATAATACCCATTACAAGACCCAACACCACGGCAAAGATATAGGCACAAATTGCCAGCTGCAACGTTACCGTAAGCGCCTTGCTCATAAGTGCAATGACGGATTTCTTCTGCATGTACGAAGTACCAAAATCGCCATGCAGCATTTTACCAAACCAATTTGCATATTGTTCCGGCACGGGCTTATCCAAACCCATGGTATGACGCACCTGCTGGACGGTCTGCTCGTCAGCCATGTCGCCCATCATAACGCGAACAGGATCTCCCGGAACCACATTTAAAATGAAGAAAGTCAACGCAGAGATGCAGATGACAACTCCTGCTGCCTGAAGAATCCGTTTAATGAGAAAAGATCTCACCAACACTCCTCTCCTAGCTTAAGGACGAGGCGACGCTTACACGCCGCCCCTTCCTGCTTAAACGAGAATCTCGATTAGTCCTCGGGCGCCTTGTAATCAGCACTGGACGCATCGATGTCAAGATCAAAGAAGTGGTAAATCAGGTTTCCTACTTTAGCATCCTTAACGTAGTCTTTTGCCACAAAAGAGTTCTTTGGCCAAAAGAGCGGAAGAGTTGCACAATCGGTACGGGTCAAAAGATTGTCCGCGGCCTTATAGTCCTCCGCACGCTTATCTTTGTCTGTTTCCTTGCGCGCATCTTCCAGATAGGCATCAAAGTCGGCATTGTTGTAAAACGAGGATTTCTTTGCCGCATTCTTACTGGAGAAGTAGGTGTCCAGATGCTGAGATCCGTCAGCAAAAAGTGCATACCAGCCCAACGTTGTCACCTGAAGGTTACCGCCTGCCCAATCCTGGTTCCATACGGCGTTATCTTCCACCTGCACATCAAGCGTTATGCCCGCTTTCTGCCAGTAGTCTTGTACGGCAACGAGGAGCTTCTCGCTTGCCTTGCGAACCTTGCCCGTCAGTTTAAGATCGGATACACCCGCTTCGGCGAGAAGCGCCTTGGCCTTCTCAACGTCATACTCAAAGACCGGAGCATTCTTATCGAAGCCGGGAATCTGCTGTGGAAGCCAGCCTGAACAGGCAATGCCATTACCGTGAGCAAACGTATCCACAAGCTCCTGACGGTTGATTGCAAGAGAAAGCGCCTGACGCACTTTTACATCATCCAGACCATTTCCCTCTTTGAGGTTCAAGTTAATGAAGTTCACACCAAGGGTTGGATAGCTTGTAATCTGATCCTTAATCTCCGCATCATCACAATACTGCTTAAAGAGAGAAGACGGAAGGTCACACCAATCAAGGTCGCCATTTTTATACGCCAAAAGTTTGGTGTTGTCATCGTCGTAGTAAGTGATGCGGATCTCATCAAGCGCAGGTGTGCCGTCATGATAATCATCAAAGCGTACAAGCTTCACTGCAGTGGTGTCATCATTTTCCGCAAGCTTATACTTACCGGTACCGATAAGGTGCGTGCCCGTTCCCCAATCCTTGCCGGCTGCTTCACATGCTGTCTTTGGGAAAATGCATGCATATGAAATGCCAAGTGCACCTACAAAGGCAACGTTTGGCACCGTGAGCGTAAAGGTCAGATGCGTGTCGTCTTCGACGCTTAAACCTTCAAGCTCCGTAGCCGTACCTGCCAGCATTTCTTTGGCACCCTTGATGTCTGTAAAGTAGCTGGTAGAAAGCGCGCCTGTTTCAGGTTTGAACATACGCTCAAAGGTATATTTGACATCCGATGCCGTAAGTTCGGTTCCATCGTGAAACTTGACGCCACTTTTAAGCTCGACTTTGAGCGTAACGCCATCGGATTCAAACGACGGGACTGTTTTGGCAAGACAAGGTACCAGCTCATTGTCCTCGGTCCAACGCAAAAGACCCTCGCAAATTGAATCAGCCACGGCCGCTGATTGCGAGTTATTTGCCCGCTGCATATCCAGACCCTGCTTTGAGTTGGTAGAGCCAAAACGCAGGACCTTCTTTTTGTCGCTGCCACCATCGTTCTTCTTGCCACCACTGTTGTTGCATGCAGCAAGCATCATAGATGCGCCACCACCTGCTGCTGTCATAGCGGATGCCTTCAAGAAATCACGACGGCTAAAAATTTTGTCCAGCATTGCGCACCTCTTTCATAATCGACGTTGACAGGCTACCCTGCTGGGGGCTTGAACACTATACAAAAGTCTTGAACCATCACAAGCGAAAGTACTGTCTACGAAATAGGTCGGTAACATTGAAGCCGATTGGTCTTCTTGATGTGATTGTGCGTTCTTGTTTTCTGATAATTACTGGCCAACTTCCGTGGTAAATATTGGCCAAATCCCGTGGTAAATTTTGGCCAACTTCCGTGGTGGATTTTGGCTAATAATTTTGATCGATACAGACTGCTCAAGTTTGAACCGCACTCCAAATTGAAGAAGCGCCGAGAAACCACTATGATTAACCGCATTGAACGAGCAGACCACCCAAAAGCATCCCAAGGAGGGTTTATGGAACGTCCCAGCGCATGGAAGTCTTACTCACCTGAACAGCTCGAAGAGCTCCATTACTTCAACGAAGGCTACAAGGCGTTCATCTCCGACAACAAGACTGAGCGTGAGTGCTCTGCAACGGCCATTCGCCTTGCTAAAGAAGCTGGTTACATCCGTCTTTCTGATGCTATCGCAGCCGGTCAAAAACTCAAGACCGGCGATAAGGTCTATGCCGACATCCGCGGCAAGTCCGTCATCTTTGTGCAACTTGGTAAGCAGCCGCTTCAAAACGGTCTCAACATCCTTGGCGCTCACATTGATTCACCGCGACTGGACGTCAAACAAAATCCTCTTGAAGAACGCAGTGAAATCGCAACACTCGACACGCACTACTACGGCGGCGTAAAGAAGTATCAGTGGGTCACTATCCCCTTGGCTATTCATGGTGTAATTGCTCTGAAAGACGGTTCAACGGTCCCGGTGGTAATCGGTGAAGACGAAGACGACCCTGTCTTTTGCATCTCTGATTTGCTCATCCATCTCAGTCGTGAACAGTTGGGCAAAAAAGCCTCCGAAGCCATCGAAGGTGAGATGCTTGATCTGATTGTCGGTAATCGCCCGCTTGTCCTTGTCGAAAAGAACAACGAGGTCAATGGCTCCAACGCCAGCGCACAAAACATCACAGCCGACAACGCATGCGATGCCGAAAACCCTTCCGCAAAAGAAGCTGTCAAGGCCTCTGTACTGGCACTGCTTAAGGACTCCTACGGCATTGAGGAAGAGGATTTCCTTTCCGCTGAACTCGAGATTGTTCCTGCAGGCGCTGCGCGCGACATGGGTTTTGATCGCTCAATGGTCTTGGGCTATGGCCATGATGACCGTTCTTGTGCGTACCCGTCATTGATTGCTCAGCTTGATACTCGTGAAGTTGAACGCACTGCAGTTACCGTGCTTGCCGATAAAGAAGAAATCGGATCACGCGGTGCAACGGGTATGACCAGTAGGTTCTTTGAAAATACGATTGCTGAGATTTTGGAACTTGCAGATGAAGGCGGTAGCCTGGCACTTCGTCGCTGTCTTAAAAACTCCCATATGCTTTCAAGCGATGTTTCCGCCGCCTATGATCCTAATTTTCCAAGCAGCTTTGAAATTAAAAACTCGGCGTTCATGGGCCATGGCCTAGCGTTTAACAAATACACAGGCAGTGGCGGTAAGGGTAACTCAAACGATGCCGACGCTGAATACATTGCACTCATCCGTCAGATTATGGATGACGCCGGCATTGCGTGGCAAACCGCTGAGCTTGGCCGTGTTGACGCAGGCGGCGGCGGAACCATCGCGTATATGCTTGCCCGCTATGGTATGCAGGTCATTGACTGCGGCGTCCCCGTACTTTCCATGCACGCTCCGTGGGAAATTGCAAGCAAGGCAGACCTATATGAGGCCTATCGAGGATACATGGCGTTTTTGCGTCATTGTGCATAATCCGCGTTCATAATCCGGTCTTTGTTTCTGGTACCACCTAAACTTGTCCGGCATAAACCGCTAAAATAGAGAGAATTGATTAAAACCGATTGCTTCTGGAATACTCTTGGAAGCACACGATTGGAGCTTATATATGTGCGGCATCGTTGGTTTTACCGGGCACCAAAGCGCAAAGAATATCCTCATCGAAGGTCTGAGGCGCCTTGAATACCGTGGGTATGATTCTGCCGGTATTGCTTTGCAAAACGCTACCAACGAAGAGCTTACGGTCGTACATCGCGTGGGAAAAGTTGCGGGATTAGCTGAAGCGGTAGAGTACCTCGACAACGCAAGCCCCTGTGGCATCGGACATACCCGCTGGGCAACGCATGGCGCTCCAAGCGAGCGCAACGCCCACCCGCACACCTCTTGCGACAATAAAATTGCCGTTGTACACAATGGCATCATCGAGAACTTTGCCGAACTTCGCGAGCAGCTTGAAGCTCGTGGGCACAAATTCCGCAGCGACACCGATACTGAAGTTGTTGCTCACCTTATTGAAGAAACCTACGACGGTAACCTCCGCGACGCTGTTGCCAAAGCGTGTTCACAAATTGTTGGCACCTACGGTCTTGCCGTCGTATGCTCCCAGGAACCCGGCCGTATCGTAGTCACTCGCAAAGACTCCCCCATCGTCCTTGCACACGGCGAGAAGGGCAGCTATGTTGCATCCGACATCATCGCAGTCATCGAAGCCTCCCGAGACGTCACCGTCCTCGGAGACAACGAGTTTGCCGTTATGGAAGCTGATGGCATCAGCTACACCGACGCAGAGGGAAACCCCGTCGAGCCCAAGGTCATGCACGTTGATTGGGATGTTGACGTTGCCGAGAAGGGCGGCTACCCCGATTTTATGCTCAAGGAAATCCATGAGCAGCCCCGTGTCATCCGCGACACCCTTGCAGGACGTCTGACCAACGGCGTGCTCTCCATCGATGAGCTGGGCATGTCCTTGGAGCAGCTCCGTTTAATTGACCGCGTCTACATCATTGCCTGCGGAACCAGCTATCACGCCGGTCTCATCGCCCGCCAGCTCATCGAAGGCTGGGCACGCATACCTGTCGAAGTTGAAGCCGCAAGTGAATTTCGCTATCGCAACCCCATTATCACTCCGTCAACGCTAGTAGTTGCTGTTTCCCAGTCCGGCGAGACTGCCGACACCTTGGCCGCCATCCGCGATGCCCGTATCAAGGGCGCCAAGGTCTTTGGCATCACTAACGTCATTGGAAGCCCCGTGGCCCGCGAGTCTGACGGCGTTATCTACACTAAAGCTAACAAGGAGATTGCCGTTGCCTCAACCAAATCTTTCCTCGGCCAGATTGTAAGTCTGACGCTTCTTGCCATGGTTCTTGCGCAGGCAAAAGGAAAGCTCTCAATCGCTCAGATACGCCTGCTCTTTAAGGAACTTGCCGATACCGCCGAGCAGGTTGAGGAGGTCCTCAGCGATACAAAGGCTATCGACATCGCGGCGCAGGCGTGCAAAGATGCCAATGATGCCCTGTTCATTGGCCGAGGCATGGGAGCTGCCATTTGCTACGAGGGCGCCCTCAAACTCAAGGAGATCAGTTATCTTCATGCCGAGGCATATGCTGCAGGAGAGATGAAGCACGGTCCCATTGCACTTCTGTCCGAGGGCTATCCTGTCATTGCCGTGGCAACAAATTCCCCGGTTTACGACAAGATGATCTCCAATATCCAGGAATCCCGAGCACGCGGCGCCATGATTATTGCCGTAGCAACCGAGGGTGATCAGGAAATCAAGAAGCATGCTGACTATATCATCTACGTGCCAAAAGTCAGAGACGCATTCTCACCGATCATTGCCTCGGTACCTCTTCAGCTTTTTGCGCGCTCCGTAGCTCTTGCCCGCGGCTGCGACGTCGATAAGCCAAGAAACCTCGCAAAATCAGTAACGGTGGAATAGTTGTGGCTGAAAGTCCAGCAAAGGTAATCAAAATATTGGATAAAGAAAAGTTTGAGTTGAAGAATTGCTATAAATTTTCAAGCACACTACAGATTTTGTCTACAACAGAACAAAGTAAATCAAAGCTTTTCTCGAATGCATAGGTACAGACTGAAAGAGTGCATTTGTCTTTGTACGTAGACGCTGCTAGTTGAAAATAGGGCACTGATTTATCTGCGGTAGCAATAAAAGCATCTGAAATAGAAACTCCTTGGAATACAAGGAGTTTCTCATCTATTTGAGAGAAACTTCTATCTCTATTTATTTGTTCTTTTATTTCAGTACCCGAATATAATTCAGCTAAAAGATATAGTAATTGCTCAAATCCTCTTCCATCACAAAGTAAATGGCTTGCTATTATACAAAGAGAGTCTTTCTCTTCTCCACATATCCAGTAAATTTTTAGTGGTAGATCAATTCCAATTTTAAGAGACGTTAATAATGAATCAATCTCTAAAGTTGAGAAATCATTTTTAGCAGACATGGTTGTTAATAAATTCTCACATGAAGCATGAGGATCTGTAACCCATGTTCCTTTTTGAACTTTGTATTTACATAGTAAAATCGGATAAGTTAAAGCTAATTTTTCTATAGCATGTCTTAATTTGCTGCCTTGTAACTTTCCATTAAAACGAATACATCCTCTAATAATGGGATTTTGGACAA
Source organism: Atopobiaceae bacterium (assembly GCA_024691995.1). GTDB lineage: Bacteria > Actinomycetota > Coriobacteriia > Coriobacteriales > Atopobiaceae > Lancefieldella. Next base: position 63,092 of record JAILNA010000003.1, read on the forward strand.
AGCTGTACATATATTGCATGTAATCAAATGGCTGACCTTTTATATCCATAAGACATCTCTGTCCTTAAAATATCGCTGTGTTACAAGTGTACGACATTATTTATTTTCATCAAAGAGATTGATATAGGGGGTTCCTGTAAGCTCAGGAGCTCGCTCAATCATCATGGCGATGAGTGGCTGAAGATACTCGAGGTACATTTTATATTGGGTATCTTCATTTGGAAAAGTTAAAATTGTTGTTTCTGTTTGTGGAGTCTCAAAATAATTCTTCAGGTTACTAAGTTTGTTGATGAATTCCGTTCTTGCTTCAATGAGCTCTTTATATGGTGTATTTTTATATTGATCAGCATAAAATTCAATTATCTAATGAATACTCTTTTGTGATTTTTGGGTTTTTCTTTTATAGTATTCAATATATAATATATTGTCTTTTTGCTGTAAATATTATATACTTGTAGTATTAGAATAAAAAGAAAAAAATATATTGAATATATGGAGGAAGCATAAGATGGAGTATGAAGAAATTAAACTAAATGTTTCCAATGATAAAATCAGCGAATACAAAGTTTTTTATGGAATAAAGCTGTATTCTGATGTTTTTACATCTGAAGACAAAAAGACATTGACATCTAAAAGGATTTATAGGACTAAAAAGAAAAATTATGTTTACTATGAAAGAACAGATGTGAATTGGAATTATTGGAGTGATAAGAGAAAATATGATTCTAATTTTGATATAAATGAAACGAAACGAAATACCGTATTTGAGGTATCACAGGACTTAAATTCGTTTTCAAAGTACCTTGATGAAAAGATTATTAAAAAGCTTATACTGAAAGAAAAAAATGAAGAGATCGTAGAAAGATTGGATATATAGTACTGTATTTACTTATAATTAATTATATATCAACCTTTTCAGGTTGATATATAAGAAACTTGGATAATTATACTGTTACACTTTGTCGAAACGAGCTTGAAGCACAGCTTGTGTGTGATTATAAAGATAAATGATGAGCTCCTTTCTGTACGAAAATATTTTGTCACTAATCAACCAATTAGACAATGCATTAGATACTTTTTATATGGGTTAAAAGCATCTTTTTGCTATTTTACTCTGGCAAAGTTAAAGGAGTGTAGACGGTTACTACAAGAAGTAGTTTTGAGTTATCAGCTTAATTCATGTACTTATGTATATGAATTAAGCTGCTATATAGCATTGAATAAAATCTATAAGTTTTAATATAAATCTGATGTTTCTAACCAATTTCGTAACTTGTTAAAGTCGTAATCACCCTTGAGGGCAATTCCTTTCTTTATGGTAGATGCGTTACATTCTCTTTCATAGTCTTCAAGCATATGACCAAATCCTCCGCCACCATGTGTACAGAACGGAATAACTGTCTTTCCGCTTAAATCTGTTGTTCTTAGAAATGAAAGAACAGGTGGAGCAAAGGTTTTGAGCCAGTTTGGAGAACCAATAAAGATTGTTTCAAAATCATCAATGTTTACTGAGCTCTGGCACAGTTGAGGACCATAGCCCTTCTCTATTTGGCTTCTTACTTCTTTTATTGCTGTGTTATATGAAAAGGAATATGGGTCTTGAGGTTTAAGCTCTAGTAACTCTCCGTCTGTAATAAGTGCAATATCTTCTGCAAGTTTTCTTGTTATGCCTGAGTAAGAGTAATAGACGATCAGGGGTTTCATAATTATTTCCATCCTTGGAGAAGGGCGTCAAGTCCTTTTTCAAACTGGGTGCTGAAGTCCCACTTACTTTCCATGATGTCTCCAATGAGCATACTGAGCGAATCAAGCTCATCAGCCGGCAGAGATTCAATTGCTTCAGAGAGACTAGGAGCATCTTCTTCAGAGGTACTTCCCACAGGAGGCACAGCTTCCGAAGCAGAAAATCCTGTGGTATATACCGTAACAGCAGTTGCAATTCCAAGCATATCCAAAGGTGCAGAAAATCCAGTTTTAGAGAGATTTGCGAGCATCTTAGCAAAAAGCGAGAGCTGCCCAGGAGTAGAAATCGGGTGAGTAAGCACTAACATAATGGCGTTTGGATGCTGTAGAAGCGTGTCATGTAGTGATACCGCATAAGCACGTAAGTAGTTCTGCCAGCTCATTTGGCCATAAACTTCTGCATTACGCTCAATACTAGAGATAAAACTTTCCAGAGCACGTCTCAGCACCTCTTCAGAGACGCCTTCAAGTAGTGCAGACTTGTTTGGTACGTGCCGATAAAAAGCAGCTTGGGAAACACCAAGACGTTGTCCAAGTGCTCGAAGAGAAAGAGAGGACAGGCCTTTTTCGTCTACAAGAGTAAGTGCTGTCGAGAAAATCTTTTTCTTTGATAGCGTACGGCTCTTGGATGAACTTTTAGTCGAGCTTTTTGTAGCGCTCTTTGCGGAACTTTCAGCTGGACTTTTAAGCGACTTACTAGGCACCTGTTCTCTTCCTTATTTAACGGGATCGCTGACCTTTCTTAAGCGTAAATTGTATCACCACAAGTATCGCAAGAATTACAAAGAATACCCCAAGCATGCCAATTTGAGGCAATACGTCAGCTAAACCAGCACCATCTAAACTGACTGCATGAACTGCATTAAGAGCCCAGTAAGCTGGTGAGAATTTTGCCACGGATTGAGCCCAGTCTGGAAAGCTTGAAACTGTACAGAAGGATCCACCGATTCCTGCGGCAAGCATACCTACGATGTTAGAAAGAGACAAAGCAATGTCTTCTGTGGGCGTCCAAAGAGCAAGCGCTACACCTAAAGCAGCAAGAACTGCAGAGAATGCAAGGATTACTAGAATAAGTGCCCCAACATTTCCGGTTGGTCGATATCCAAAAATTAGTGCGCCAAGACCAAGAACGGTAAGAACTTGAACAGCTTGTATGAGATAAGCGACAAACGCTTTTCCTGCAAGAATTGCGCCTTGAGGAGTTGAGGACGCTTCCAGACGAGGCCACATACCCCAAGCATATTCACGGAAGAAAGATTGAATGATAGTTTGTACCGAGAGAAAAGAGAAAAATATAGCCATACCAGGTATTGCTTGTTCTACTCCCGTGACGTTGGTATAACCATCAGCTAAGAGCATAGATTTAAAAGCAGACTCCATAAAAGGAATCATAACAAGAGGGAAGATGCTCAGAATGAGCGTAGGAGTTGGGTCCATTAGTTGGAGGCGAATATTGAGTCGTACGACTGCTGCAAATTTCTTAAGCGTTGTCATGATTTGTCTCCTCTCCAACAATCGATAAATATGCGCTTTGAAGGCTTGCCTGTGATATGTGTACGTTTTCTAGGGTGTTTTCTCTTAAAGCAGGATTGGCGAGAAGATCAGCAATGGCGCTTCCTGCATCGTTTGCATTGTTTTCTCGCAAAAGTTCCACGCCCTTGCTTTGCCAACCGTCAATAGATGGAACGGGTTGTGAGAATTGCAGACTGACTGAGCTACGTGCGTAGTTGGCAATAATCTTTTCAAGCGAACCTTCTGCTGCAACGTGACCGTTATGTATGATTGCAATATCAGCACCAAGTTCTTCAAATTCTGCTAGGTAGTGAGAGGTGTAAATGATTGCTGCACCATTTTTGGCAAGTGATTGCATGGTGTGCAAAATGCGGCTGCGCGCTTCAACATCAGCTCCCACCGTTGGCTCATCCATAAAGATAACCTTGGGTTCGTGCATGATAGCCATACCTGAGTGCAGCCTTCTTTTTTGTCCACCGGATAGATGACGGGCTCGCTTGGTTTTCTCGCCCGTAAGGCCTAACAGTTCCATTACCTCTTCTGCTCGTGTAAATGAGCGCTTGCGAGAAAGTCCCTCGAGCTGTCCGTAATACGTAAGGTTCTCCATGACGGTAAGGTCAGGGTAGATTCCAAGGTCTTGTGGAGCGTATCCAATAAGATGGCCTACCGATTCTTTTGCAGGATTTATTCCACAGACGGAGATAGATCCAGAATCTGCTTGTCTAAGCCCGCAGAGTATTTCAATTAAGGTTGATTTTCCAGCTCCGTTTTTGCCGAGAAGACCAAGTATTTGACCGGGCATAACTTTAAGGTCTATACCACAAAGTACGTGGTGATCTCCATAGCTCTTTTGCACCGCGCTGAGTTGTAGTGCGGGGGAGCCTTTCTTTACGTCAGACACAAAAACTCCTTTTGACACTGTTGATAACGGTTTATTGCTTTCGTCATCAGATATTTCTTTTCAATAAGTTAACACTGTTAACTTATACCGGCGAGTAATATGTTAACAACGTTAACTTAAATGTCAAGAAGAATTTTTGATTTTTGAATTAAGATAGTAATTGAGTTAATTACATGCGTGTGTGCAGGTATCTAGATTTATAAGGGCTCTGTCAGTATGGAGAAGTCCTCATTTTCAACAATGACAGCTTGTGAGTTATTTAACGGAACCAAATTGATTTTCTCGTCATAGACTTTAATTGTTTCAGTGAATTATGTCATTTATAAATATTGCCGATATCGGCAGAAAACAGTCTCGTTTGCTATAATAATCTCATCAGTTTTTGCCGATAGGGAGGTGAAGTTCGATGGGATTTCTTTCTGCAGCAGAGATTGCTGAACTCTGGGGCATATCCGAGAGAAGTGTGCGCAATTACTGCGCTAATGGACGCGTACCAGGCGCTTTTCTCGTGGGAAAAACCTGGAACATTCCAGCTGATGCAGTAAAACCTTCTCGAAAAAATGCTAAAACATCGTCAACAAGTTCGCTGCTTTCACGCTTGATTGAAGAAAAGTCCTCAAAAATAAAGGGCGGCATTTACCATAAGATTCAAGTTGAGCTTACCTACAATTCTAATCACATTGAGGGAAGCAAACTCTCCCTTGATCAGACGCGCATGATTTTTGAGACGGCGACTATCGGTGTTGAAGAAAATCCTGTTTACATTGATGACATCGTAGAAACACAGAACCACTTTCGCGCTATCGATTACGTGATTGACCATGCAAAAGACCCCCTTACAGAGGGCATTATCAAAGAACTTCACCGTATTCTAAAAACGGGAACTACAGACTCTGTAAAAGATTGGTTTGCTGTTGGAGATTACAAACGCCTACCAAATGAGGTTGGTGGACGAGAAACTACTCTTCCAGAAAATGTTGCTAAAGAGATGAAATCGCTGTTAAGGGCATATAACTCAAACAGCTCTCATACCTTTGAAGACATTGTTGATTATCACGTTCGTTTTGAACGCATTCATCCATTCCAAGACGGCAATGGACGTGTCGGCAGGTTGATTATGCTTAAAGAATGCCTTACCCATGACGTTGTCCCGTTCGTAATTACTGATGATATGAAGTCTTTCTACTATCGAGGGCTCTCTAAGTGGAATAAGGAGAACGGCTATCTTCTTGATACGTGCCTTACAGCTCAGGATAGATTCAAAGCCACACTGGATTACTTCCGAATTCCGTACGGTGATAAGTAGGTTTAACTGATCTTTTCTCGCTTTGACGTTATATTGCTGTTGTAAATCAATAGACGTCAGCTTGTTGAGTGTATCCTCAAGCAAAACATAAAGTCATCCGCAGGGCAGGTGGCTTTAACTATTGGTTCATCTGTGCTTATTTCCCAATACTTTACATGTATCTCGCTATTACTTAGAAATCTGCCAGCCTTCAATACGCGAACGAGCTTCAACAAAGTCATGGTAGGGACCATTGTGCGAGATAAGTTCCTCATGGGTTCCATGCTCTGCAACGCGTCCATCCCTAAGGAAGAAAATTTGGTCAGCTTCCTCAATTGTTGAGAGACGATGCGCAATTTCAAGCACAGTTTTTCCCTTACAGAGTTGGGCAAGGGCTGCTTGAATCTCTGCTTCGTTTTCTGGGTCAACACTCGCCGTTGCCTCATCAAGAACAACAACAGGCGCATCTTTCAAAATTGCACGAGCAATTGAGATTCGCTGTCTCTCGCCTCCTGAAAGTCGTGCTCCACCTTCTCCAACTTTTGTCTTATAACCTTCAGGTAGGGCTTTTATGAACTCATCGCAGCATGCGGCCTTTGCTGCTTCTACAATCTCTTCAAACTGTGCATCTGGCCTGCTTAGGGCAATATTACGCTCAATCGTGTCATCCATAAGATAGACGTCTTGGAAAACCATGGAAAAGTCCTCAAGAATACTGTCGCAAGAAAGCTCGCGTACATCGCGGCCTCCTATGCGTACGGAGCCGCCTGTTGCATCGTAGAAACGTGCAAACAGCTTGGCAACAGTCGTCTTACCTGAACCACTTCCTCCAACAAGAGCTGCAGTTGTTCCCTCGGGAATAGTCAGAGAGATTCCGTTGAGCACAAGAGGTCCATCTCCGTAAGCGAATGAGACGTCATGCATCTCAAGGTTGTGATGCTCAAGTTTCACAGCTTTGCAATTGTCATCGATTGCGGGTGCGGATTCGATAGCGTCAAGACGGTCGATAACTTCTCCGATGTGCCCAATTACGTAGGCAGCATCGCCACAAGCTTCGATTGATTGGAACAGCATAAAGGAGAACATCACCAGCGTGCAGAAGCTAAGAAGAGATATCGTGCTGTTCAGGAAAGAGATACATACGATAACAATGACGCCAACCGAAGCACCGCGTGTCACAAATATTAGCAAGGCGTTGAGGGGTTGGAAAGCAAGCTCGGTTTTGAGATTTACATTTCTAGAACGTGCGTATGCGGAGCGTACTGCTGAAACAGCAGCATCTACCTGCCGGTAACTCTTAACAACGGGCATACCGTGGATGTATTCCAACGTTGCTTGAGCCATATCCTCGCGTGCGTCATTTTGCGCGGGCGACAAACGCGCGGAATTTTTGAACATCAGCTCCAGTACTACCGTTGCTACCGCAATCGCAGCCAATGCAAGGAAGCAGGCCCGCAGATCCATGAAGGCGAGAAACGCCACCATTGCAGCTGCGGTTATGTATCCGTTGCCAAGCATGTCGACCATGCGCATACCGTGGATTTCCACAAATGACAGCTCGGTTGTGAGTGCCGAGAGAATTTCTCCTGATGGGTGATTGTCAAAGTAACCAAGAGGGACGCGTTTCAGCGCTTCTCCGATACGTACACGCACCTCGTTGGAACGTTCTGCAGCTATGGTTTCCTCGGCTTGTGATCTCAACATAAGTGCTGCGCGTAGCGCAACCGAAGCAATAATGGCCAGTCCAGCCGTAAGTGCAATTTTAAGACCGGGTTTCTCGTCATTTGATAGACCGAGAAATCCGCACATGGCCCAAGCGGCAATAGAGATGGGTGCTGCAGAAACAAGTGAGATAAGAAAAGAGTATGCAAAGCCACAGAGAATTCGCGTTTTCTTGTTGCCCGTCCAACGCACCACTTTCATAAGCGCACTAAACATTACGCTACCCCTTTCTCACTTCATGAGTTCCATTGGAGATATGTGCTTCCCACATGCGGTGATAGAGGTCACTTGAGCCGAGGAGGTCCGTATGTGTTCCCTCAGCGACGATATTTCCGGAATTCATGACTACTATCTTGTCAAAATTACGCACCGTTGAGATTCTGTGCGCGATTACAATTAGCGTCTTTCCACGCGCAAGTTCTGAGAGCGCCTGTTGGATGAGCTCTTCGTTTTCGGGATCTATGAAGGCAGTTGCTTCATCGAGTACAAGAATTGGTGCATCTTTCAGATAGGCGCGCGCGATAGAGATACGCTGGCGTTCTCCACCCGAAAGAGCTCCTCCGGCTTCTCCGGAGAGGGTCTCAAACCCATTTGCAAGCTTATCCGCTAACTCTTCACAGTGTGCAGCAGCAAGCGCGCGCTCTACCTCGGCGTCCGTTGCGTCTGGTCGTCCGAGCCTTACGTTTTCAAAGATTGTTCGATCAAAGAGGAAATTGTCTTGAGTTACAAAGCTTACAAGACCAGCTAGCTGATTAAGTGGTATATCGCGCACGTTAGTTTTTCCAATACAAATTGCTCCTGATCCCGCGTCCCAGAATCGAGCAATGAGCTTGGCCATTGTTGACTTTCCAGAACCACTTGGTCCCACCAGAGCACACGAGGTACCCTCAGGCACTTCAAGAGAGATTCTGTGGAGTACTTCTTCGTTGGAATACGAGAACCGGACGTTCTTGAATGAGACATTGTGGGACGTGATGATTGCGGGAGAGGAGACTTCGGGTAAGGGTTTCATCTCTAACAGCTTACTAACGCTGTTCATTACCTTTTCGATCTCCTTGAACATATTGGTGTACTGCGTAATTTTAGTGAGAGGACCAATGACGCCGATTGACAACATACATGCAAGAGCCATCTGAGCTACGTCGATACTACCCGAAGCTACAAGAATGCATCCAACTGGTACAACACCCAGAAGAAGCGTTGGCAGTATTGCAAACATGGCGTTCATGGGGACACGAGCAGACCTATACCAGGCAAGTGTTAGTTTCTCAAATTCAGAGATGTCGTTACGAAAGCGTGCATACGAGGAGTCGGCTTGGTTGAAAGTCTTGATGACTTCGATTCCATCGATGTATTCGACGAGTGTTGAGTTAACGCGCTCACTTGCTGTCCAGTACGCTGCATAGTCTCGTTCAAAGTTTTTAAAAAGTAGCGAAAGAGGCACAATTGACAAGGCTGGCGCGATGAGCATAGACAGAGCGAGCCGGATATCAATTGAGCACACGATTGCAAAACACAAGATGAGAAGAAGCACATTGCTGGTAAATTCTGGGATAACGTGGGCAATGGGCAGCTCCATTTGCTCAATATCGTCAATGATTATTTTCTTAAGTGCTCCAGAGGGCGCTGATTGAACATCACCGAGGGAGCATGCAGCAAGATGTTTGCAAGCGGCGTTTCGCAAGTTTTCAAGCGTATGGTAGGCAACGCTGTGTGATGTCGATGTTGAGGCTAGATAGCCTATTGCCTGAACTGTCACTCCGAGAAGGGCAATGAGTGCCCAGTGTCCAACTTCACTGATGGCAAGGGTGCCTGATATTGAGAGCGCAATCAACTTGTAGGCGGCAAAAAAGGGAACAATGCCTCCAACAACACCTGCCACAGCAAATAACAGCGAGGCTCCAAGTTTTAGACGCTGTCCGCGTGTAAATAAAGCAAGCTGCCCTATCCAACTGCTCTTTTTCTTTTTGCTAGGGTCCATGGGTCCTCCCAAACGACGAGTATGAGCAAATTGTATTCATAGCTCGTTGAATGAGAAAAGCCCGATTGTCGCGGCAAGCTCCAAGTGTATCTATGCGGGTGGATTATCTTTCTTGCCCAGCGCTTTCACGGTAATCGCCAGGTGCCATGCCAACGACACTACGGAATGTGGAAGCAAATTTTGAGGCATTGGTATATCCGACTTCAAATGCCACCTCACCAATTGGCTTGGAGGTTGTTCGAAGGAGCGTCGCAGCTTGTGCCATGCGATAGCGTGTGAGGTATACGTGCACACTGGTGCCATAAACCTCCTTGAACCACCGCTGCATGCTGGCATAGGGAAATTCGAACTCTTGTGAGAGCTCTTTGAGTGTCTTATGGGAAGAAAGATCAGAGGTTATAGCTCGCTCTATTTCCTTTACCCTATCAACCTGTGCGCGTGTGATACCGTACTGTCCAATGCGTCCGCCTTCAGGAATATTACTGCCGAGAAACAAGAGAAGCTCCATAATCTTGAGTTTTAGGTAAGCATCTCTAAAGCGGTCATGAGCGTTATATATCTCGCAGAAAATATGCTCGACCGACGGTCCGCTACGGAGCACGCTTGGTTCATCGCCTGAACAGAACCTCTGGTAGAGCTGCTTAACACTTACAGGAAAGCCCTCGGGAAACATTGATTGCAGCGATTTATCTGCTATGTCGGGATCAAGACAGACGGTGACACCACGATAGTGTCCAAACGGAAACCGAAAGAGACTTTCATGTCTTGCGTGATCGTCAATGCCAAGATCACCTACGTCAAGGTACAGGCATGAGTCAGTCCCGGACTCCCACTCAATTCTTCCTTCTCGACAATAGTTCAGGCAGAGCATGCGTGATCCTGGGGTAAGTTTAAAGCCCGACTCAAGGTTCCATACGCTTGTGAAGTCATTGAACATGAGGGTAATTCCAGGCATGACGTCGTGCATTGTCATGATGCCCTGTCCGTCAGTACCTTCCGCCCTCCATACAGAATGATCTGTATCGTGCGTCACGCGACGGACGTTGCCACCCATGTCAGCATAGTTAGCAATGTCCATCGTGTCTCCAATCCCCTTCGTTTCTCTAAAGGGTGTTCTCAAAAAATGACAGTACCTTTGACCAGCCCGCATCGTCGAGCGCGCCTTGGTCTACAAATAATCCGTCTTCCATGCGGGCAAAGTCGGTGCAACATGCTCTGATGAACTCAGGATCGTGTGTTACAACCACGACAGCTCGTCCTTCCGCCGCTGCTGCGGTAACGCTTGCAGCAACCTGTTCCATATGGGCAAGGTCAAGTCCACTGGTAGGTTCGTCAAGTACGAGTAGATCACGACCTGATGCAAGTGCCGTAGCGAGGGCAACGCGTTGCATTTGGCCTCCTGAAAGCGACAACGGATGGCGTTGTGCCAGTTCAGTTAAGTCCAACGATGCAAGTATAGTACGGGTAAGGTGCTTGTCAGCACGTCTCGTGGAGTTGAGTACCTCATCAAATACGCTCTCTCGGAAGAGCTGATGGCTCACGTCCTGCATAACCAAGTAGCCGTTCCTTGGTTTGCTTGAGAATGGGCTAGGACCTTCTCCAACATCTTTGGTCCCTTTGCAACCGCTAACAAGACCGCAGATACAGCGTGCGAAGGTAGACTTTCCAGCACCATTGCTTCCGATGATGGCAGTGATACCTCTTCGCCTGAAGGCGATGCGAGAAACGTTGATGCCACGGCTCGACTGCGGGTAGTGATAGTTCATATCCCGTATTTCAACAAACTCGTTCTTCTCGCATCGTGCGCAGCACTGTTCAGCTGCAATGGCTGCAAAGGTTGGTGCACGCAGACCAAGCGCTCGCGCCTCGGCAGCAGTGGATGCATAGAATTGCTTGGAGTCAATCTCGCGTTCCACGCTGCCTGAGCGCATCACAATAATGCGATCGGCGATGCCCTCCAACCAATGGAGTCGATGCTCGGAGATGAGCACAGTGCGGCCCTCAGCTTTCCATTTTGCAACAATCTTTCGGAGAAGTCCTATGGAAGCGAAGTCAAGGTTGGAGGATGGTTCGTCAAGGACGAGAACATCTGGGTCAAGCATAGTGGCCGAGCCACAGGCAACGCGTTGTTTTTCTCCACCAGAAAGTGAGAGGCAGCTGCGGTTGATAAGATCTGTGAGCTCAAGCGCGTCGGCGACGTCCTTTAAGCGTGTGCGTATCTTGTCAGGTGTTATTCCTTGGTTCTCACATGCAAATGCAAGTTCACCGGTTGTATCCAAACAGAAAAATTGGGTCTTAGGATTCTGGAAGACTGATCCGACCTTTGGCGCTAGTTCCCAAAGCTCGTGGTTGGAAGGTGTAAGACCACAGACCTCAATCTTCCCCGAGAGTTTCCCTTCATAATAATGGGGGATGAGGCCATTGACGAGCCTTGTTAGGGTTGTCTTTCCAGATCCTGAGGCACCCGTCAGGCAGACTACTTCACCAGGGGCTACGTTAAGGTTGACCTCGGAGAGGCTGTTTTTCTCGCTTGCCTGATAGCAGTAGCATGCATTTTTTATCTCGATCATTTCAATCCTAGTAGTAGAGCAATGGCGTAATCACCGCGCAGATAGTGGCTATGGCGAGAAAGGCGATTACTATCCAGTCTCGTACACGCATGCGCGCTTCGTTTATGTTTGTGCGAGCCGTTGGTCCACCGAGCCCTCGCACAAGCGCCGAAGCAGAGAGGTCTTCACCGCCTCGCACTGCCGAGACAAGTAAAGGTACCAGGCAACTTTCGATGGCGGAGATAGGGTTTCTGAACGTCTTGCTGCTGCGCATGCGTATAGCAGCAGCTATCTGTCGGTAGTCGTCGGCTATCGCTGGGAAGTATCGAAGCATTACGACAAAGGGAATTTCTAGGGCCTGAGGCATGTGCATACGGTCGCATGCTGCCATGAACTCACTCACTGACGTGGTTGTGACTAGCCAGGTTCCCATGGCAATACCTGGAGCAAACTGCCTTACGATTCCTGAGATGCCCAGCGTGGCAAAGAGAGCAACTCCAGTGAGGCATGATTCCGCGATTGCTGCTACAGCGCTTGCAGCCCCGTATAACGTGAGGTATGTGATTGCTGAGCGGAAACGGTGAGAGAGGGCTAGCATGATAAAAGGTGTTGCAATAAGCAGCGGCTTAACCACAAGGAGAGGACCCACATTATAAGACCCAAGCATAATTGTTGAGACGACGAGTGTGGCAAGCACTTTAGTGCGGGGATCAAGCACGAGCCCTCGGTTATTGGCAGTTGAGAGGAACAGCCCCTTTTTCATTATGCGATACCGGCTCGCTCAAAGTGCTTGTGGAGGAGTTTCTTGCCGATGACGGCTCCGATATACCCCGCGATAAATGCAGCAAGAGCAAGAGGTAGAAGGCTCCAGTCAGGAATGTAGCTGGAGAGGGCGTTGGCATATTCCTGTCCGTAGCCAGAGGCGATACCTGCGAAGTAGCTCGCGCGATTCATGACGATGGGAATATAGTTGCCTATCAACCATACGCTCAGGACTCCGTGTGAAATTATGGCGCGCCCTGCGCTGTTATAGTTACCGCTTCTGAGGACAAGGTCGGCGAGAAGACCACATACTGGCCCTGTAATAAAGGCATATACGCCCATGCCACCGAGACCCATAAGGAGGCCGAGGATGGTTCCCATGATAAAAACCATTCCGAAATGCCTTACTTTTGTGATATAGAGCATGTACGGAATGCCTCCGATAAGCGGACAGATGACGGAGAGCAATGGAATGAATATAGGAACGTAGCCCAGCATTGCCACAGCCATGATGATTATGAAGTAGAGAGCGGTGAAGATACCGATGTTTATAAGGTCCTTCGGTTGCAACCCTTTTTTCTTGACTGAGGGTGTTTCAGACATAATGCGTCTCCTTTCGGTTAGCTCTATCTAACTTCTAAAGGATAGACATATAGAATCGCAGTCAATAGCCCATTCGTATCATTATGTTCCGTTTGTATCGTATATCTGCTATTCGCTTTCCGATAAGTATTTGCCAACTGCCTTTTTAATACCATACAAGTTCGCCTATATAACTCGCTAAAATAGAGTGGGTTGATTAAAACTAATCGTTTCTGTGACACTCCCAGAAGCACACGATTGGAGCTTATATATGTGCGGCATCGTTGGTTTTACCGGACACCAAAGTGCAAAAGATATCCTCATCGAAGGTCTTAAACGTCTCGAATACCGTGGGTATGATTCTGCCGGTATTGCTTTGCAAAACGCAACCAACGAAGAACTTACGGTCGTACATCGCGTAGGAAAGGTTGCGGGATTAGCTGAAGCGGTGGAGTACCTCAATAATGCAAGCCCCTGTGGTATCGGACATACCCGCTGGGCAACGCACGGCGCTCCAAGTGAGCGCAACGCCCACCCACATACCTCTTGTGACAATCAAATTGCCGTCGTACACAACGGCATCATCGAGAACTTTGCCGAACTCCGTGAGCAACTTGAACGAACATAACTTACTACATACCCCTCGATTTTGGCGCATCCGCATACTACACACCCTCCCAAATGGTTGCGTGGGCGGGCGAGAAGTGCGGCCGGTCACCGATGCGGCACAGACCCTGACGGAGGGCACTCAGAAAAATGCTCAGCGATCGTCGGAAAACCGGGGGTCGCCCGTATGATACTTGGCGATCTTGCGTTCGGTGGTCATCACATCCCTATCGGAGCGATAGGAGATCTTGAGGTAGCTTGCGCTCTCCGCACAGCCGGCCTTCTCGCCCGCCTTGATACAGCGCTTGACAAGGTCCATGCATTCATCGAGGTCCCCCTCGACGGCGGTCTCGAAAGGTCCGACGTAATAGCTCAGCCCACTGGCATCGATCTCGGCGATGACCTCGTCGACGATACGGCAGACCTCGTCATCCGACGCTGCGTCCATGGGAAGGAATTGCAAGGCGACGGAACAGTTCATGGGTACTCCCCTTCCAGACTCGGACTTGGATGCAGACCCTGACGCACGTTTTACAGAGGGTCCTGGCATACTGCTTGGGTCTTAGCATACACCGGTACGATACGGGGCGCCCCTCTTGAAAGATCCCCAAGCCCCTATTCGGAGGCCGCCTCGAGCCGCCCTTTCTGCCCGAGGGCGGAGAAGCCCAGAAACAGGCATGTTACCATAGCCACGATGGAGAGGCCGAACATGAGCACATAACCGCCGGGAAGCTCGCTGACCCAGGCCCAGAACACGGCCGCTATCGCGGAGCACAGGGACCCCGCGATGGAGACACGGGAATAGATGGCCGTGTAGTCCCTCTCGCCGAAGACGCTGCGGACGAGCAATGGGGACTGTACGGTCGTACAGGCGTAGACGCAGCCGAACAGAAAGGCTCCCGCGAAGAGGCTCACGGGGATCCGGGGCACCAAGAGCATGAGCAGGACACCGACGACGCCGCATGAGATACCGAAGACGAGACCCGCCCTCGCGCTCCTGTCATTGATGGATCCCAGCACGACCTTGCCGAGGGCCTGTCGGACGTCCTCGACGTCGGACTCTTGGGAGGCCTCGTCCGCACCGTAGGGCTCGAGGGACTTGTCGGAGGGGCGCGAGCCTGAAGAACGGCAGAACAAAACCTCAAAAAATTTTCTAAAATCTTCTTGACAACTATTACGACTCTCGATATATTATGGATAACGATATAACGTTACTCGATATATCGAGAGTCGTAGTTCTGTTTTTCGTCATAGCTACACAGCGAAAGGAGGGGTTATGGCAAGGGCAATCGATTCCGGTGCACTCACTGAACCGACGTTTTACATTCTTCTTTCTCTTCATCAACCTATGCACGGATATGCCATTATGCAAAACGTCCAAGAGATTACTGACGGTCGAGTTACCATCGGAGCGGGCACACTTTACGGCGCCATTAATTCGCTTATTGAAAAGGGTTGGATAGAGGCTCTGCACAACCAACCCAGCGACCGTAAAAAAGAGTACCGAATCACTCAGCAGGGCAAGCAAGCTTTTTTGCAGGAAGTTAATCGACTACAGGCACTTCTCGCTAACGCACAAAACGTCATCAGCACAGCCAATACAAAGGAGGCTTGATTATGAGCACCTCAACAACAATCAAAAAATTCTTTACCGACTTTGATACAGAAGAAGCATGGCTCAATCAAATGAGCGCCCAGGGTAAAGAGCTGGTTAACTATCGCGGCGGAACGTACACATTTACTACAAGCGAGCCTCATACGTGGCAATATGCCATTGAGGTCTTGGGTACAACCTCAAAAGAAAGCCGCGATTACCTCAGCTTCCTTGAAGATATGGGTATTGAAACCGTATCCACCTATGCCGGCCGAGCTTACCTGCGCAAGAAGGATGACGGAACCCCCTTTGTTCTCCACAGCGATCTGAAGTCTCGCCTCACCCAAGCTCAAAAGGCCAATTTTTGGCCCCCCATTATAATTTCACAACTTTTCTTTGTACTGGTATTTTGTGTAAACGGAGTTTTCACTCAACAGGTATCTCCTGTCGCCTTCGGCATTCTCACTGGAACAAGCATTGCGTTCATAATCGCTGCGGCTATTGAATTCTTTGTTTTTGCAAAACCGTATCGCAAGCGCATCCGTCAGCTAAAGCAGGAGCTTGCTATTAAAGAGTAGCGAGAAGAACTTGTCGTAATGTATGCAATAACTGTTCATTAACTGTCGAGCAAAACTCAGTCTCGGTTGATACAGAGTGCTATACAAACAGGGTCGCATCTTTTAGATGTGACCCTGTTTTGTTCTTACTTGTGAGATCTAGCCAATGAGAGCGTTATTTGTGCTGGCCTCTATGACGAAGGTATACTCCTCCACCGATAAGGACTACTGCTGCAGAGGCAAGTGCGATTGCAATACCTGTGGCGTTTGAGTCTCCCGTATAAGGGACAACTCCACCGGATTTCTTAGCAGGTTTTCTGTTGGACTTCTTAGGTGTGTCTTCTTTTGGCTTAGGGGTATCGTGAGGAACTTCTGTGTTGGTGATGGTAAAGCCTGTTGTAGCGTCACCCACTACCTCTGAGGTATAGCCTGAGACCTCATCCTCTTTGATTGTGTAGACAATCTCAGTACCGTCAGCGTTGTACTTGTCCAGGCCAGAGAAGGTACCTGTCCAGTTACCAGCCTCGTCCAAAGTTATGCTCTTTCCGGTATCTGTTCCGTCAGCCAAAAGATGTACCGTTACAGGACCTACCTTAGGTCCGACCCACTCTTTCTTAACAGGAACATCTACCTTCTCGGTATTGGTGTTGGTGATGGTGAAGCCTGTTGTAGCGTCCCCTGTGATCGCGCTGGTGTAGTTGGTAATGTCATCCTCTTTGACGGTATAGGTAATAGCTGTACCGTCTTTGTACTTAGGAAGATTGCTAAAGGTCCCTGTCCAGTTTGCTGCCTCATCCAAAGTTATGGTCTTGCCGGTGTCAGTACCGTCAGCAAGAAGGTGCACGGTTACAGGTCCTGCCTTAGGGCCAACCCATGCTTTGGTTACTTTGACAACTGTGGTTTCAGGGGTGTAGGAGTTTGTGATGTTGGTACCTGTTACGGTTGAAGTGTAACCATCTACCGGATCCTCAGAGACAGTGTAGGTAATCTCTGTTCCTGTGGCATCGTACTTATCAAGACCGCCAAAGCTGTAAGTCCACACACCTGATGCATCGGGGGTAACTGTCTTTGAATCTACCTTAGTGCCATTCTTCAAAAGATTGACAGTAATGGAGGCAGGACGCTTGCCATCTTGGTTGTTATTGTCGTTCCATGTCTTGGTGCCAGAAACGCTGACCTTCTCGGTATTGGTGTTAGTAATGGTGAAGCCTGAAGTAGCGTCACCGGTAATGGCAACAGTGTATTTTGACATGTCAACACCGGTAACCGATGCCTCAGTCACCGTATACGTAATAGGCACGCCATCTTTATATTTTGGAAGATTGCTAAAAGTACCTGTCCAGTTACCAGCTGCATCCAGCGTCAGTGTTTTCCCACTGTCGCTACCATTTGCAAGGAGCTTCACGGTAACGGCAGAACCTGTAGGACCAACCCACTTTTTAGTAACAGAAATGGATGTGACCTCAGGTGTATACGAGTTGGTAATGGTATATCCACTTGTCGCATTACCGGTAATCGTTGGGATATAGCTGGCAATCGTTGGATCTTCCTTTACGGTATAGGTAATTGTCTGACCTGAAGCGTTCTTCTCATTTAGACCCGTAAAGGAGCCCTGCCAAGAACCATTTTTATCAAGAGTTAACGTCTTACCTGTATCAACACCGTCGGCAAGAAGACGTACCGTAATAGATGTGGGTCTTAAGCCGTCCTGGTTGTCTGCATCATCCCAAACCTTCTTAACAGTAACATCAATAGTCGTGGGAGTCTTTTTATCGACAAATGTTTTAGTTACCGTCTGGTTTGCCGGAGAGAATTCCGTCGAAGTTATTCCTTGATCATCGGCTGTGTCATATCCATTGGGGGCTTTGGTCTCTTTTATCGTATAGTCATCACTCAGCATCTGCTTGAGTTCTGCCTCACCATTGGCGTCGGTTGTCACTTGGCCAACTGATAGTCCAGATCGATTACGAATGACGTCAAAAACGGCACCTGCAAGAGGCTGTCCAGCTTCATCAACCTTCTTGATTTTAATTGTATAGGCATAGCCCTCACCTATACCTCCTGCAGAAGGAATGGTATAGGAGGCTTTGCTTGTCCTCTGCAGCTCAGTACTATTGAGTGTTGCTTGATTTTCGAACTTCTCACCAGGAAGAGGTGTCCATGGAATTTGGGTCTGATAGCGTACGAGAAATCCCTTATCGGCCGGAATATTACCCAGATCAAGCTTAAATCCGTCTGCTGTTTCAACAAGCTTCGAAGCATATTGACTCGTGACGTTAGTCTGGTTTGTAAGCGTTATATTAACGCCATCTGACTGCCACGTGCCAGAAAACACCTCAAGAGAACCGGGAATGTACTTTATGCCCGGCGTAAGAATCTTATCGTCAAGAGACACGTTGGTGTAGCCCTTGCCGTCCTGGTTGACTTTAATCTGCCAGACACCCTTTGTTGTATCGTAGCCCTTTGCCCAACCAGATTTAATAATGGGTAGCCCCGCTACGGTATGGACAACATAATTGATATTTCCTGCCGAAACAGGTACGCCACTTACCTTTGTATCAATGGGAATCGTCTTGCTTGTTTTATGTACCGTACTGTCAACTTGTGCATTTACGGTAAATTTGCCTGAAATATCTGACTTTCCCTCAACATAACTGGTATAGGTCAGAACATACTTTTTGGTACTGGGATCCAATTTTCCCGTTGCAATCACATTGGAGCCATCTTTAATCTCAAAATTGATTGGTGCAGCACCAACGATGCCGTCTGGAAGATCAATCGTCGTGGTATCGCCCGCGTGCACCGTATTATTTGGCAGCTTGTAATTAAAATGTATTTTAAAAGGCTGCCATGGACCAACAGTGACCGGGGTATTTCCACTTGCATCAGTAACCGATGCGCTGGTAACGACATTGGACAGTTCTGCTGCCTGAGTTTTCATGACTCCCCATGAAAGTGAAAATGACATCGCCGTCGCTAGGGTTAACACAAAACTCAGTAATCTCTTTTTCACGACTCCTCCTTGGTGATTCTCGCAAAAGTACGGAAAACTCAAACAATACAAAAAGAGCTGCTAATAATCGGACAGATCCAGCCTCCATTCGGGCTTATCCTATTAAATATACAAGAATACTTAATAAAGAATTATAAAAACACCATCTCCACATAACCCCATTTCAATATGCAAATCATTACAGGTTTCAGTTTTAGGCAAGTCCCCCCCACTTCATTACACAAGATGAATATTTTCTCTCGGAGTATGCAATCTTGTGAATACGAGTATTTGAGACTTTTTATTTATAGACGCTCTTGTACATCGTCCGGATCACGTTTCTAAAGGTGACCTGACACCAACATTTAGGACACGATTCAACCAAATCCACTAGTAAACGAGATTCTTCTCGCAATTGCTTTAAACTTGTGGTTTACGGGTGGTTTTTGGAAGCGAAACGTGTGTTTAGTGGTGGTTTTTCTCGGATTTAAGCGTTTAGTGGTGAATCAAAACACCCGTAAACATCCAGTTTGGTACTAATCCATTGTCTCATATGAAAAGTACAACTAAAGCAAAATGCCTGCCTGCGGATTTGTAGACATCCGTTGATACGCAATTTCAACAATCCAACAATAAAGCGAGAAGACCTTACAAGCATGATCATACTGCCGAGGGCTGCCGGAAATACGCCAAGTATGGCTTATATTGCCATACTTACTGCAAGTTTGGCATATTTGAACCATACTTGCTGCAAGTTTGGTTAATCGTGCCCAACTTGCTGCCAGTTTGGCAGCGCCATTTCGGCAACACTAAGGTAATCAAAGAGTTCAAACTGCTCACTCAATAAAAGACCCTGAGCATGTAACATACCCAGGGCCTCTTTTGCGGAAAGCAAATCAAAATTTACTGCACTCAAACCCGCTCAGTACGCAAGCGTACTGAGCGGGCGGCTTAGCCGGATAAACTTTAGTTCCAGCCCTTACCGTCAGATCCAAACTGCTTAATGAGCTCTTCGGTGCGAGCGACAATAGCCTCACGACCAGGCTTCAAGAGCTTACGAGGATCGTAGCCCTTGCCCTCTTCAATCTTGCCGGCCTCAACGTACTTCTTTGTTGCCTCAGCGAAGACAAGCTGAAGATCGGTATTGACGTTAACCTTGGAAACGCCCATAGTAATGGCCTTTTGCACCTGATCAACAGGAATGCCGGAACCTCCGTGCAAAACGAGTGGCAGATCGCCGACCTTATCCTTAATCTTCTGAAGCTGTTCAAAGGACAGACCTTCCCAGTTTGCAGGGTAGATACCATGAATGTTACCAATACCGCACGCAAGGAAGTCAACGCCGAGGTCGGCAATCTTTGCGCATTCCTCAGGATCGGCAAGCTCTCCTCGTGCAGTTACGCCGTCCTCGGTACCACCAATGCCGCCGACCTCAGCCTCAACAGAGATGCCCTTAGCGTGAGCGGCCTTAATGACTTCTGCGGTACGCTTGAGGTTGGTTTCAAAATCGGGCTCATGGGAGCCGTCATACATAACGGAGGTAAATCCAGCCTCGATTGCCTTGAAGGCATCCTCATAAGAGCCGTGGTCAAGATGCATTGCCACGGGAACGGTAATGTTCATGTCTTCAACAAGATCACGAACGATATCGGCAACAACGCGGTAGCTGGTCTGCCACTTTGCTGCACCACCTGTGCACTGGATGATCATAGGAGACTGTGTCTTCTCCGCTGCTTCCAGAATGGCAGACGCCCACTCAAGATTGTTAGTGTTGAATGCGCCGATGCCATAATGACCCTTTTCAGCACTTTGGAGCATAGCTTTTGCGCTTACTAACATAGTAAAACCTCCGTTTGACGGATAATCGATACATCTAAATGATACCGCGATTCTCGAAGAATTATTCTCGCGTAATTGAGCTTTTGGAAATTATTTAAAGTCGTTATCTATCCGTTGACATCTTTGCAAAGCGGCGTAACATCAGGTACTCACGGCTGAGCCTTCCAATTCCAACCAGTCGGCTCCGGCCTTGTATAAGGAGGAAACAAAGTGGCTTCTTTTGATCACGATACCTCACGAGATACCGTTTATACCAACAGCTCACACGATGCCGTCCATGCCAACACCCCACGCGACAGCGCGCCTACAGATACCTCATATGGCAGCACCCCAACCGATGCCTCTGAAGAGTCTCCGTCACTGCTTAAAGACCTCTCAATGGCTCAAGTTCTTGCATCATCGCTTGCTGCCGTAACTGCCTTTGCTCTTTCGTCTCAGATTGGTATTGCAGGATCTATCATTGGCGTTGCCGTCGGTGCAGCAGCATCCGGCGTTGCCTCTCAGATATACCAGAACATCTTAAAGAAATCGGCTCATAAGCTCCGCAACCTCACAAGCACCAACGAGGCTGTCGACTCACAAAACAATGCCTCTCAAGGCAATGGTTTCCAAAACAGTGGCTCGCCTTCCAACGACAACTACAACCACTACGACCACTCTTTTGCCACTCATGCTGGCGCTCATGTAGCTACCCCAACAAAGCGTAGTCGTCAATATGGTCGTGTGGCACCGGACAGGCTGCGTGAGCAGGCTGCTCATGCCCATAATGTCAAGGTTGCTCGCCGTGTCGCATTGGTTACCGCACTTGTCGCGGTTGTTGTAGTGCTCGTATATGCACTTCTCGTCAATGTCTTTACGCAAGGAAGCGGCCTTGGTCCGCAAGTAGGCCTCACGTCAATCGTATCTACTCAAAGCAGCGACGCCGACAGCACGAAGGCAACCGACGCATCAACTTCTTCAAGCGAGAAGACTTCGCAAGACACCTCAAATACAAACAGCAAGCAGTCCGATATCGGCAGCACAACCGACGACTCAACAAAAAACTCCGCCGAGGACTCCCAAAAGTCCGGCTCTACCTCAACGGACAGCTCCACTGATTCAGAAAAGACGTCTAACTCTTCATCAAACAACAGCTCTACGAGCGACTCTTCAAACACGTCGACAGATTCAAAAACTTCTCAGACCGGCTCGAAATCATCGAGTTCTTCAGCAGACTCTCATTCAGATGACTCAAGCAGCTCGAGCAGCTCAGACACCAGCCGCTCAAACTAAATGAATGCCTGCGTCCGCAAATTCGTGATCGAGAAGAGCTTGTACACTGTCAGGGTTGATTCCCACGACAAAATCTTTTAGGAGTTTGGTTGTAAATCCGGCTTTAACGGCGTCAAGTGCGGTTTGCTTGACGCAATAATCAGTTGCAATACCGGCTATGTAGACAGTGTCCACCCCAAGTAACCGCAGCTTTTCTGCAAGTGTTTGACCTGTGGCTTCTTCGATTCCTTCAAATCCCGAATAGGCTGCCTCATGCATACCTTTGTGAATTTGCACATCAACACCATGTGCCTTAAGCGATGTTGACAGTGGTTCAACAATTTCCGCCCCATGCGTATGAGCAACGCAGTGCTTCGGCCACGTATCGACAAAATCGGGCTCATCTGCAAAGTGACTACCCGGATCAATGTGCCAGTCCTGCGTGGTAATAATATGTGCAATGCCGTTTGCACCTTGATCCACAAACGTGGCAAGTCGGTTTGCGAGATTCGTTCCACCCTCCACCGCAAGGCTCCCGCCTTCTACAAAGTCATACTGTACATCAACGATTATCAGTGCTTCATTTTGGCGCTCCATACACAAACTCCTCTTTCGCGGATCTTGTTGCCGGGCTTCCTGTCTTTCTCGCTCGCCTCAGGCAGCCCTCCCGGAGCAGCAAGACGTGGTTCTTCTCGCCATCCCTCTTGCGGCTCTCTTTACCATTCTAAACTCACTTTGAATAACAATGTGCGGTCTTGACGTAAAACAAAAAAAGGGCAGCCGAAGCCGCCCTTTAAAATACACTCTAAAAGGCCTGCACATCGCGCCGTTGGCGTTTGTGCAGACCGCCGGTCTAAAGCCGGTCTGAATTATTCGTCGCTCTTCTCGACCTCTGCGTCTGCATCGGCCTCAGGTGCAACCTCAGCCTCAGCGTCTGCCTGAGCAGCTTCCTTGGCAGTCTCGGTTGCCTCAGCGGCGGCTTCGTCTGCCTCAAGAGTTGCCTCGGCCTCAGCGGCGGCAGCCTCAGCGGCAGCGCGCTCCTCTTCCGGAAGAGGCTTGACGTCAATGTCAATTCCGAGAGTCTCGGCAGCTGCCTTCATGGACAGAGAGATACGGCGGCGGTCAAGGTCAATCTCCATAACCTTAACCTGGACCTTGTCGCCCACGGTGCAGACCTGAGAAGGAGCAGTGACGTGCTGCTTTGCCATCTCGGAAATGTGGACAAGACCCTCAACGCCATCACCAAGGTCAACGAAGGCACCAAAGGTGACGAGCTTCGTAACGGTGCCCTCAACAATGGCGTCAACGGGGAACTTGGAAACGAGAACGCGCCATGGATCCTCAGTGGTCTGCTTGAGACCAAGGGAGATGCGCTCACGGTTCAGGTCAACGTCCAAGACCTGGACCTCAACTTCCTGGCCAACCTTAACGACCTCGGATGGGTGATTGACGTGGTTCCAAGAAAGCTCGGAGATGTGAACCAGGCCATCGATGCCGCCAAGGTCAACGAAGGCACCAAACTCAACGATAGAAGAAACGGTACCCTGGAGCTTCATGCCAACCTTAAGCTTGCCAAGGATGTCCTGACGCTCTGCCTTACGTGCCTCTTCAAGAACCACACGGCGAGAAAGAACGACGTTATTGCGATTGCGATCCATCTCGATAACGCGAGCCTCAATACGGGTACCCATAAAGGTGCTGAGATCCTTCACGCGGCGAAGGTCAACAAGCGATGCGGGCAAGAAGCCGCGAAGACCGATGTCAAGAATCAGGCCGCCCTTGACAACCTCGATGACCTCGCCCTCAACAGTCTCGCCGGCGTTGAACTTCTCCTCAACGGCTTTCCAAGAGCGCTCGTACTCGGCACGCTTCTTGGAGAGCACCAAACGACCCTCTTTATCCTCTTTCTGAAGAACCAGAGCCTCAATTTCATCGCCCATGTGTACAAGCTCAGAGGGCTCAACATCCTTGCGGATAGAAAGCTCGCGGGCAGGAATAACACCCTCAGACTTATATCCGATGTCAAGCAGGACCTCATCGCGCTCAATCTTGACGACGGTGCCGGTAACAAGGTCTCCCTCGTTAAAATCGGTGACAGTGCCGTCGATGAGATTGTTCATCTCCTCATCAGAGATGTCATCCAGCGAAAAGATGGACGAATTCTGAATCTCACTCAAAGGTGGACCCCTTCCAAAACGGGGCCCCGGTCGTCATGGTCTGTGCCTGCAGTGCCAAATCATAGTGGGCGTCTACGGAAACTTACATGCTCTCAGGGGCCAATAGATACGTTGTATGTCCTTGTGGGCATACGGTCATAAGAATAACGAAAAGAGCGTCTAGCTGCAAGTGTTTCGAGTAAAAAGAGTAAAAACCTTTAGGTTCTATGAATTTTTACACATGAAGTCTATAACCTGCAGATTCTACGGCCTTTTTGTATGCGTCAACATTCAGGGGATTCTTGGAACGAACGCGAGCCTGACCACCTGCAAGCGTAACGGTTGCCCAAGTACCCTCTACGGAATTGAGAGCCGAAGTCACATGGCGCACACAATTCTCACACGTCATACCACCAATTTCATAAACTGCCGTATACGGATAATGAGATTCGTCTTGATCTTTTGGTGCACCGGGATCGGGAGCTTTTGCGGTGTTGCAAGTTGAGATACCGGTTCCTTCATCAC
Source organism: Atopobiaceae bacterium (assembly GCA_024691995.1). Taxonomy (GTDB): domain Bacteria; phylum Actinomycetota; class Coriobacteriia; order Coriobacteriales; family Atopobiaceae; genus Lancefieldella. The sequence continues at coordinate 87,649 of JAILNA010000003.1, forward strand.
TGCAACAGCCCTTCTTGCCCGACGCAACGCCCACAAACCGACGGACCGCAACAGCAAGGATTATTACCACGATAATCCCAACAACAATATTGATATCCATACGCACCCCTCCTGTTTTGACGAGAAGAACCCGAAAGATCCGGGTTCTTCTCGCTTAGAACTGTTTTGTCACACGCGAGCACGTCTATCGCACGTGGTATTTTAATCACGCGTAATTACACGTAATAATAGCTCGCCGGAAAGCTTCCGGGAGCAACGAAATCCTTAGGCGGAAAGCTTCTCTCCCAGCGCCTGAAGTGCCGTAATTGCCTCGTCATCAGGCTCAAGGTTGCAAATGAGCGTGTCGACAACGTTAACGCCTGCTGCCTCGGCGTTCTCACGCCATGTGTCCATCCAGTCGCCGGTTCCCCAGTCATAGGAGCCAAAAAGAGCGACGGGCTTGCCGTCAAACTTTGGAGCGCACTCGTTCCACACTTCCTCGAAATCAGGATCGAGCTCCTCATCACCCATTGCGGGGCAACCAAATGCAAAGGCATCATAGTCAGCCACAGACTCCGGTGAGAATGTTGAAACCTCAATGGCTTCAGTTCCGGCGGCAGAAGCAAGCTCGTTTGCCATGGCCTCGGTATTTCCGGTCTGTGACCAATACACGACAGCAACTTTACTCATGTTTCCTCCTTTTACCCGAGCTATCGGGTCTCGCCCAAGCTTAATCGCATGTGCTTGGGAATTTCCATCTTATGCAGCGGATACTTTGGTATCGCCTGCAGATTGAAGCAACTCAAAAAGCGACTCTCCCTGAGAAAATCTTGTGCGGAAGGCCTGCTCAATGAAAGCAAGCCTCTCAAAACTTGCCTGCGCCGCCGCCGCATTGCCATACGCCCGCCACGGACCACGGCAGGTCTCGCGCGCACCTGATATAAAACCTTTAACATCCTCAAGAGGATATCCAAGGATAAGTCCAATTTCATGCGGATATTCCTGCGACAGACCACAGTGGTAGCGTGTCAGTCTCACACGAAAATCTCTCATGATGCCCTGCCAGGAAGACGACGCAAAGCCGCGCTCGCGCAAAAACTCCCACGACTGTTTCTTTGAGATGATGCTCTTTACATGCTCGGTTCTATATACAAGAAAATGAATCCTCTTGTGAAGCGGACTGATCGGTACAATCTTGACACCAAAAAGCTCAACTTCGCGAGCAAAATCGCACATCATTGCACGGTACTGCACGGCAGGACATGCCCTTGACAGACACGACTCGCAATGCGGCACAACCTTAAACGAATACAGGGCACCAGGCTTTATCCCTGCCACAACACCGGCGGCACAACGTACAAAAGCACCTATGAACTCCTGACAAAAATCTGACGAAAAGGGCTTCTCGCAATGCGATGGCACGTGCATATCAGAAATATCTGACAGAGGCATAACGTCCACACGGCTCCTTTCGTACAAAATGGCGACGCCAGCCAGGTAGAGCTGGCATCGCCGAGAAATACCGGTTACTTGGGGAGAGGGGTCCAAGCCCGGTCGGATAAAACAGACGCGAAAACTAAGATTCCCTCACCTGAGACACACGGTAACGACATGCTCTCTATATGAGTTAGTCTTAGTTAACAAGAAAAGTGTAAACTAAGACTAACTATTTTTCTAGAGTTTTTTGAACTTTTTGGATGGCCGGTTTGAGATACACGACCTTAGATATCAGGTATCCCAAACGCCCGACCCGGCGACCTCTGTCCCACGTGCCCGACTCTGAGGTCTCTAAAAAACGCTATGCCAAATGATGATCCTCAAGCAAAGCCCGTGTCCTATCGGAAAGCTCGGCATTTGCTTTTGCGCTCTTCAGCAAAGAACGCGTATTGGCAACCGTCACCGCAAACGTCAGCTCATTGTGCAAGAAGGCGGCCGTTGTCGTAGTGATGAGACCCGTAACGCCTCCGGCAATAAATCCCGTGTTCAAAGCGACAATAGCACGATAATCCCGGTGAATCCGCTGCATGACACGTTGTGAAAGCAAGCGCATGATAACCAGAGACTCCAGAGACGTATTGCGAATGGAGATATCCGCAACGGCTCGTGCGATATCACTCGCATCGGACATTGCCAAAGACACATCTGATGCCGCCAGCGCAGGAGAATCGTTGATGCCATCCCCTACCATGGCAACGGTATATCCTTCTGCACGGTACTTCTCGACGTAAGAGCGCTTGTCCTCAGGAAGTACGCGAGAAACATACTCGTCAATGCCAAGCTGCTGCGCCACATTTGCGGCAACATTTTCCGAATCGCCGGTAAGCATGACAAATCGCTTAACGCCCAATGTGCGCAGCTGCGAGATGACCGAAGCGGCTTCTTCACGCAGAGGGTCGCTGATACAGATTGCACCTGCAAGTTTTCCGTCTTCTGCCATATAAATGATGGACGAAGCAGGAGCCAATGCATAAATACGCTCGCGTGCACCCTCTGGATATGCCACACCCTCATCGTCAAACAGGAAGTGCGAAGATCCTATGCACACCTCTTTGCCACCGACCCGTGTGCGAATGCCGTGCGCCACAACATATTTGACCTCAGCATGAAGTTCTTTTTGATGGTCAAGGCCGCGGCGCTCCGCCTCGGAAACGATTGCGCGGGCCATACTGTGTGGGAAATGCTCCTCGATACAGGCGGCGAGTTTCAAGAGCTCGTTTTCGGAGCGGTCGTCAAAGCTGATGACACTTTCGACATGCGGTACGGCTTTGGTCAAAGTACCCGTCTTGTCAAAAACAATGAGATCGGCCGCAGCGAACTTCTCGAGATATTTACCGCCTTTGACGGTCATGCCAAAATTGGCGGCCTCATCCATTGCACTACCCACGGCAACCGGTGTCGACAACTTAATGGCGCACGAATAATCGACCATCAGCACCGTCATAGCCTTTTGAACATTGCGTGTTATGGCGAGAAGTGCAAAAAATGCCGCAAAGTTATACGGAACCAGCGCATCGGACAGGCGCTCGGCTTTTGACTGAGCTCCGGCTTTTAGCTGAGCCGACTGCTCAACCATCTCAACGATGCCATCAATACGAGAAACTCCTGGAGGCGCAGTAACGCGAATCTTCAGATCCCCGTCTTCAAGAGCCGTGCCTGCATAAACGGTAGATCCCTCACGCTTGTGCACCAAACGTGACTCCCCCGTCATGGACGCTTCGTTCAGCTCACCTTCGCCCTCCACGACGCTGCCGTCAACGGGCAAAACACTGCCTGCATTCAAATGAAGAATCTGCCCCTTTGTAACGGATGCAATAGGAATGCGAACATCTTGCCCATCAATAACTGCCCAAACGTTATCGGCACGGGTAATGAGACCGTTGCGGAGCGCAAGGCGTGCACGGCTTGCCACGTGATCTTCCATAACGCCCGACAAATTGAGCAGGAACATGATCTGTCCCGCTTCTCCCCAATTGCCGTTCATAATGGACGCGGAAATGGCCGCCGCATCAAGAAGTTCAACTTTAAGCTCACGATGTATAAGACGCTGCCAGCCTGCACGTAAAAATGGAATGGCCCGCAGCAACACCCATATACGTTGCATTGCCAAAGGAAGCGGAAGAAGCCTAAACAACCAGCGCCGCATAAAGACAAAGGCAAGCTGCATTTGAAAACGGTTATTCTCGCTTGCCATTTCAATGGCATTGCAAAAGTCTTCAAGACCGGCCTCGTCTTCGCGGGGCAGTCTGAGCGGATCAAAGGCCGTGATAAAAGCCAAAACTTCCTCACGCCGGGCAGGGTCAAAGCGCACCAGCAGTGATTGGTTGGCGGGGTGAACCTCTGCGTGCCGCACTAAACCCGAGCGCATAAGATCGTATGCGACGCCACGCGCTTCTCCGTCGTCAATAAAGCCAAGGTCGCACCGCAAACGGATGCGACCGGCTATTTCATTCGTAATGGTATAGCGCATAGGTTATGCCTGAGCGCCCTCGGCATCAATTTTCTTGATGACCTCTTTGCGGATGTCCTCTTCCATCTCCGCAAGACGAGCATTGACCGCTGCCTGGATCTTGGACTCGCGACGAGCCTCAGCGACAACGTCATTTGCCTCGTCAACAACGTTCTGAGTTTCAGCGGCAACGCAATCGGATACGCGCAGGCCGCAGACGGTTGCCTTTACTGCCGCCTTGTGAAGCGTTCCGTTTGAAGCAAGACCTGCAACAACACCGGCAAGAGCTGCACCTGCAGCACCAATGCAAAATCCGGTTCTCTTTTTCATGGCAAACTCCTTATCCTCTATGCTCCTTTTCCTGCGTAAGATCAATCCCCCACAGGAAGGTTTGCAACAAATAATGTATCTGAACATACGAAGTTTTTTCTTATATTGCAAGGGTTAAATTTCACTTTTTTGGAATTTTTTGATGATGGCTTCCAAGGTGATTTTGGTAGTACCTCCTCAAACAATTGGGAAAGCAGATTGCAGTCGCACTTCTCCGTAAAATTTCTGAAAAAATTAGATTGTGTACAATTTATCTATTACACATACGAGAAAACGGCTACACTTCTCGTATGCCGCATGGCACACATACCTCAATATGAAGGGATTACGATGAACACAAACATATACGACCTGTCCGTTACCGATCGCACAGGTTCAGCAGCTCCTCTTTCCGCCTACAAAGGAAAAGTGCTTCTTATTGTTAATACCGCAACCGGCTGCGGCTTTACCCCACAGTATGAGGACCTGGAAAAGATTTACTCTAAGTTCCGTGACGAAGGCTTTGAGATTCTTGATTTCCCTTGCAATCAATTTGCAGGCCAGGCCCCGGAATCTGACGACGAGATCCATCAGTTCTGCACCATGAAGTTTGGGACCGAGTTCCCCCAGTTCAAAAAAATTGACGTCAACGGTGAAACCGCAGATCTCCTCTTTGTGCGTCTTGCCACGGCGCTTCCTTTTGAGGGTTTTGGACACAGCCCCAAAGCTCTTATGCTTAAGCCTTTTGCCGACAAGAACAACAAGCAGTTTGGTGATAAGGCATATATCATGTGGAATTTCACCAAGTTTTTGGTTGATCGTGAAGGCAACCTCGTCTCGCGATTTGAGCCAACCGTTGACATGAAGAAAGTTGAAGCCGCCATCAAAAATCTTGTGGAATCCGATGTCAAATAAAGACAGCGTGGCTCTTGAGGATATGCTGCTTCTTGATAATCAGCTGTGCTTTCCACTGTATGCAGCGGCCAAAGAAGTTGTGAGGCGATATACGCCATTCCTCGCGCCGTTTGGCCTCACCTACACCCAATACATTGCCATGATGGTTTTGTGGGAGAAAAAAACTGTCAGCGTGAATGAACTCGGCAAACAACTTATGCTTGACTCGGGCACATTAACTCCCCTGCTTCGAAAGCTTGAAGACAAGAAGTATCTTCTTCGCGAAAAAAGCGCCAAAGACGGTCGTCGGCTGATTGTCTCTCTTACGCCCGAGGGAGCATCCCTGAAGGATAAAATGGTTGTTGTTCCGCAAAAGATGGGAACATGCGTGCACTTGTCGCCAGAAGAAACTATCGAGCTCAAAAGGCTGCTCAAAAAAGTAACGGACAATATTCTTGCGAGCACGGACACCCCTACGTAAGGAAGATACATGAACGATTCCCAAGCTCAACCCCAAACGGAACCTAAGCCAAACCGCATGGCTAATCGCGAGAAAATCATTGTTCAAACCAGCATCATTGGCATTGCCGCAAACGTAGCGCTTGCGGCCTTTAAGGCTGTCGTTGGACTTCTTTCCAACTCCATTGCCGTCGTTCTTGACGCGGTTAACAACCTGTCCGATGCCATCTCATCCATCATCACCATTGCAGGCACAAAGCTTTCCAACCGCGCCGCAGATCGCGAGCATCCGTTTGGACACGGTCGTATTGAATACATTACGACCACGGTTATTGCCGCAATCATCATGTATGCAGGTATCTCTTCACTTATAGAGTCCGTAAAGGGAATCCTTAACCCCGAAACACCCGAGTATTCAACAACTTCGCTGGTAATCATTGCGGTAGCGGTTGTCGTAAAGATTGTTTTAGGTCGCTTTGTGCAAGCAAGAGGACGTCGCGTTCACTCAGATACGCTCATTGCTTCAGGATCGGACGCCCTCTTTGATGCCATACTTTCCACGTCGGTTTTTGCCGCCGCTCTGATTTTTACGTTCACAAAAATCAGTCTTGAAGCGTATGTGGGAGTTGTCATTTCAGGCTTCATCATCAAGGCTGCAGTTGAAATGCTACGTGGCTCCATGAAAGAGATTATTGGTATGCGCGCAGATTCTGAGCTTTCCATTCGCGTTGCTGAAATTGTAGCAAACGATCCCGAGGCAGAAGGGGTATATGACCTCATTCTCCACAGCTACGGGCCCGATCGCTATGTTGGTTCGTTTCATACTGAAATCTCCGATCAGATGACCGCAACTGAAATTGACTCCATGACGCGCCGTTTGACCAGTGAGATTTATGACCAGACAGACGGACAAATTATCGTAGCTGCCATTGGCATCTATGCACGCAATACGCAAGATAATACCGTCATCGGAATGCGTACGGAAATTACCAAGATTGCCATGCGACACGATGGCGTCATTCAGGTTCACGGATTTACCGCCAACATAGACGAAAAATATGTAGCGTTTGACATGGTTGTCGAGTTTGGCTTTGATTCCGAAGCACTCATGTACCACATCATGCAAGACATTAGCGAGAAGTACCCTGACTTCTCACTCAATATCAAAATTGATCGCGATACCAGCGATCTCGCATCCATGACGTGCGATCTGGATGCCGATCCCAACAAAAAGTAACAGACGGACGTAAATAAACACGGTGTAAGCGAACCCGAGCGTAAGTAAGTGCGCCAATAAACGCAGTATAGCCGCTTATTGGCGCAGCAGAGCTGCTCTTTGGCGCGGTGTAGATGTACATCAGCAGATACTTCATTGTTGCTTTTAAAAGGGGCGAGCCGCCGACACCCAGAGTCGGCGGCTCGTGTTCTTTGCCTAGAAAGTAGGGAGAGGGTCTACCGTCTTGGGCACGTGGAACCAAAGAAGAGAGCGATTAGGGAAATCGTCTCCCGGAAGGAGTATATCCATTCCGTGATGTAAGAATAAGTTAACCTATAGAAACTTTCTAGTGAGAATGGCATTCTTCTCGCTTCTTCACAAAATCTTCAAAGTTAGACAAATCTTACTTCTATACAAAGGCAGGCTGCGCGCACCCTGAGGTACCCACAGCCTGCCTGAAACCTAACGCTTACCGCAGATATTTACGAGGACACACCCTCTGTCTGCACGAACATCACCCCTACTTTGCAGAAGCAACGTTCAGACTTGAAAGGATCTTGTCGTCCTTCTTATCCCACTTAGGAGTTGGGCGGAACAGCTGGAAGAGAATACCTGCCAGAAGCACAAATGCGATCACAGTCCAAACGCCAAACGTTCCGAGGACAAACAACTCCCAGAGCTGGTTAATAATCAAGCCGACAACCCATGCAAAGATGCACTGGTAACCGATTGCAAACCAGAACCACTTAGGACTGTCCATCTGACGGCGAATCGTACCGATTGCGGCAAAGCACGGAGCATCGAGCATGTTAAACGCCACAAATGCGCACATGGCGCCAACGTGGAGAACGCCACCTGCATCGGTAAACATGTTGCCAAACGCGGACCACATGTTGACGGATTTTTCGGAAGCTTCGCCAAGACCATAGAGTACGCCAAAGGTGGAAACAAGGTTTTCCTTAGCGATAAGTGCTGAGATGGAAGCAGAAGTTGACTGCCAGTTGCTGAAGCCGAGCGGAGCGAAGATAACACCAACTGCCTCGCCGATATATTTGAGCAGGGAGTATTCCATGGCATCACCAGGAGCGCCATCAAAGCCAGGCAAGAAGCCAAAGGCGCCAGTTCCGCCGTCCCATGTGGCCCAACCAAAGTTGGAAAGCGCCCATACACCAACGGCAGCGGCAAAGATGATGGTACCGGCCTTTACGATATAGGCGGAAATGCGCTCCCACACGTGCATGGCCCATGAACGTATGGAAGGCCAGTGGTAATCAGGCAGCTCCATGACAAATGGAGCAGGCTCACCGCTAAAGGGCTTTGTCTTTTTCAGCATAATGGCCGAGATAATAATTGCGGCAACACCCATGAAATAGAACATGGGAGCAACCCACCAATTGCTTGAGCCACCAATGAGAACACCCATCACAAGCGCAATAATCGGCTGCTTGGCGGAGCATGGGATCATCGTGGTAAGCATGGCGGTCATACGACGATCCTTCTCGTTCTCAATGGTACGTGTTGAGAGAACACCAGGGACACCGCAGCCGGAAGAAATCAGAAGCGGAATGAACGATTTGCCGGAGAGGCCAAAGCGACGGAACACACGGTCCATAACAAAGGCAACGCGGCTCATATAACCGCAGTCCTCAAGGAATGACAGCAACACAAAGAAGACAAGCATCTGTGGGATGAAGCCCAAAACGGAGCCGACACCGTTAATGATACCGTCAATGATGAGGCCGACAACCACAGGACTTGCACCGGCACTTTCGAGCGCACCCTTCACTACGTCAGGGATACTCGGGGACCAAATACCATAGCTGGAGGCCTCGGGTTCATCCGCCGAGCCCTCGATAGCGGTCTTGAAGCCATCAGCGGTAACGCCGCCGGCCGTCTTGAGAACCTGGCCTTCAGCAAGAATGGGATTACCGTCGGCATCAAGTCTGACCGGATTATCATCGGTATCAATCAGATTACCGTCTTCATCGTGCAGCGGTGTAGTTGTCGCAATAACGTTTTTCTTTGAGGCTTCCTCGATGAAATTCGCAATATCCTCGGAATCCCACTCTTTTGCCTCAACAGCAGCCTGAGCAGCATCAGTGTCAATACCGGCTTCTTTAGCAGCATCGAGATATGCATCAATGGTATCGCCATAGTGATGCTCATCGAACTCTTCCTTCGCGGCTTTGTACTCGGCGTCACCGATACCGAAGACGTGGAAACCCTCGCCAAACAGATTGTCGTTCACCCAGTCGGTAGCCGCGGTACCCACCGTTGAAATGGCCAGGAAGTATACGAGCGTCATGACTGCGATAAAAATAGGCAGACCCAAAATACGGTTTGTCACAATGCGGTCAATTTTTTCGGAGCGTGTGAGCTTCTTGGGAGCTTTTTTCACGGCTGCCGCCATGACCGTTGCGATCCATTCGTAGCGATCAGACGTGATGATTGATTCGGCATCGTCGTCGCGGGACTTCTCAACGGCAGAAATAATCTCCTCAAGCTGCGCGCTCTTATCGGCAGAAAGGCCAAGAGGAGCAATGGCAGATGCATCACGCTCAAAGACCTTGATGGAATACCAGCGGGAAAGCGCAGTAGGAGCAACGTCAGCAATGAGCCCAGCAATTTTTGTAAGCGCTGTCTCTACTTCCGGCGAGAAGCACTTGGGGCCTTGAGCAGGGACATCTTTTTTGCCTGCTTCAATAGCAGCTTTAACCAGCTCAGTAACATTTGTGTTATGAAGTGCTGAAACTTCAACAACGGGAACGCCGAGCTTCTCGGACAGGACTTTTGTATCAATAACGTCGCCGCGCTCTTTGAGTAGGTCAATCATGTTCAAGCCAACGACAACCGGACGACCTGCCTCAAGAACCTGTGTGGTCAGGTAGAGGTTGCGCTCAAGGTTGGTAACGTCAAGCAGATTGATGATGGCATCGGGGCGCTCGTTTACAATGTAATCACGCGAGACCGTCTCTTCCGGAGAATATGGTGAAAGAGAATAAATACCAGGCAGGTCAACGAAGGTAACGTTTTTATCTACGCGCCATGTTGCCTGCTTCTTCTCAACGGTAACACCCGGCCAGTTGCCGACATATCCGTTTGAGCCTGTCAATTCATTAAACAGAGTGGTCTTGCCGCAGTTTGGATTACCTGCAAGACCAATAATGGTTTTTTCGGACATCCGTTACTCCTCTAGTGAACGTCAGTAACTTCGATACTTGCCGCTTCATCCTTACGGATGGAGAGCTCGTACCCACGAACGGTAAGCTCAATAGGGTCGCCGAGTGGAGCAACCTTCTTTACATGAACCTCGGTTCCCTTGGTAAGGCCCATATCCATGATGCGGCGCTTTACTGCGCCGGTACCAGTTAACTTGGCCACGGTACAACTCTGCCCCACTTTCACTTCCTTCAAAGTGGACATATTTCCTCCTCCTGCCAGTTCCTCTGGCATCTAAGCCGCAAAATGCAGCGCTATACAACAACAAAATTGCCACATGAAGGCATTAAGACATGATTATGGTGTCACCATAATATGGTTGGACATCTGACGGTTAAGGCCCAAGCGAGCACCTTTGACGGTCACGATAACGTCACCGTTTACTCGTGAGACAACCGACACCTCTGCCCCATCGACAAAGCCTAATGTTGCAAGATGTTGGCGTAATTCAGAGGCACCTTTCACGCCCACAATATGAGCGGTCTCTCCCTCGCCAAGCATTGCAAGTGGAAGCTGTGGTCCTCTTTGAGCACTGTCATGCTCTGTATCCATGCGTCCCCCAACAGGTAACAACAAACTAACTTAGTTTGTCTCATCGAACTCTAATCTTAGATAGTATAGGACCAAAAGTTATACAAATTCAACTTTGATTGCCAAAAAACCAAATTTGCCATTATCCCGTATTCTGCAAACCTGCCGCTACGCCGGATACCGTGCACAAAATAAGATAAATAAAGCGCTCGCGTTCTTCTGGCGTGAGAGACTCTTTATGAACACGCAACTCAGACAAGGCATGTACCTGCGTAACCGAAAGTACGTTCACAAAGGGAAGGCGAAGGCGAATAACCGGACCAAGTACGCGACGGTTCTCAAGAGGCCATTTATTGCCCGTAATTGCAAGCACCCATTTTCTTGTGAGAGCCATCTCGGACAGAACCATTTCAGAGAGCTCGGCCTGGTCTCCCAGTGAAAGATAGAGTCGCGCAATACGCGTATCAACCTTTGCCAAAGACATTTCGATATTGTCGATAAAAGTCGTAAACAGCGGCCATTCCTTATATGCCGCACGCAGACGACCCAAATCCCCTATCGTTTCACAAGCGGTTCCCAAGCCATACCAGGCGGCAAGGTTAATGCGAGCCTGAGACCACGAAAAAATCCACGGAATCGCTCTGAGATCATCAAGCGATTTTGCCCCAAGGCCACGCTTTGCCGGACGAGAGCCAATGGGTAAAAGGCCTATCTCCGTCAAAGGCGTGACAATCGAGAACCACTCGGCAAATCCTTTTGTATCCAGAAGTGTATGGAAGCGCTCTTGCGAAGCGTGATCGAGTTCTTTTGCCAAAGACGCATATTTTATGGTCATGTCGGTATTGACGTGCTCAACGGAAGGCGCGGATTGTAAAAGCGTAGCTCCCGCCACAGACTCAACATGACGGCACGCAAGCGTTGGATCTCCGTAGCGAGCAAAAATAACCTCACCTTGTTCGGTAAGCTTAAAGCGGCAATTTACCGAACCCTTGGGTTGAGAAAGAACCGCACGATTTGCCGGTCCTCCTCCACGTCCTACCGCTCCGCCACGTCCGTGCATCAGTACAAGATCAATGTCGTTCTTCTCGGCCCACTTTGCAAGAGCAGCCTGAGCGGCATGGAGTACCAAGGTGGCAGACGTTGGGCCGGCGTCTTTTGAAGAGTCGGAATATCCCAGCATAACCTCTAAGCGACGGCCTGTTTGCGCCAAACGTCGCTGCACGTCCGGCAGCTGAATGACCTTCTCCATTATGGTTACGGCGTTTTCCAAATCTTCAATTTGTTCAAACAGCGGAATGACGTCAAGCACGGGAGCGTCCTCTTCATGCGAGAAGGACAGGCGTGCAAGTTTGTAGACGTTCTCAACATCCTCCGCACTGCGCGTAAACGAAATGATATAGCGCCGGGCTGCGTTGATGCCATTCTTTCGTTGAATGGATCCGATTGCACGGAACGTATCCATAACCTCATGCGTCATGCGGTCGAGCTCGCCCTTCTCGCCCGCACGGCCATGTTCGAGAATATCTTCAAGAGCCCGTGTGTGCACTAACGAATGCTGACGAAACTCCATTTCAACCAAATGGAACCCAAACGTTTGCGCCTGCCAAATAATCTTTTGCATAGGTCCGTATGCAGCGCGAACAGCACCTGCCTTGGCAAGTGAATCTTGAACGATACGAAGGTCGGCGATGTATTCCTCTGCGTTTTGATACATCAAATCCGAATTACGTTTAATGGTAGCGTTCAGTCGATCGGATATGACGCGCATGGTAGCACGATGCAACTCGGATCCTGCCTTATCAAATGCGTGTGACGATAAGGTCTCACTCATTTCAGTCTGATGGCTCCACAGCTGAGCTAACTCATCGGAGGGCGGCGTGGAAATACCATCCAGCGTAAGGGAGCGAGAGATATCATGAGTCTCCCGAGCAAGGGCATCCAACACGTGCACACGGTATTTCTCGGCAACTTTGCGAGAAACACGTGCAGTGACGTTGGGATTTCCATCCCTGTCAGAGCCAATCCAGCTCCCGGGATGGAAAAAGGGCGGACACACGGGAGGCACCGTTCCTGCGGCGTCTCCCAGCTCCCAGTCGTCAAAACGACGATATACGCTGGGGATCATTTCAAAAAGCGTTGTATCGAAAAGGTTCAGAATGGTATCCGCCTCTTCAATCGGAGTGGGTTTCTTGTGTGCAATGGGAGAAGTTCTAAAGAGCGCGTCAATTTCCTCAAGCATGCGGCGTTCATTTTCAAGACGCGCAATGCCGCCAAGCTGAGCGCGCTCGTCTAAGAGCTCCGATATCGTGCGAATACGCTTTTCTATCGTTTTGCGACGAGCTTCAGTGGGATGAGCCGTAAAAACAGGATGGAACTCCAAACGCTTAAAGCACGAGCGTGCAGTCTCCTCTCCACACTCCTCAATAAGCTGGCGGTATGCCACCGTGATATCGTTAATGGGATTGTCGGCAGCCGTCGTAGGCACCGCTGCTTCTCGCGCACGCAGGCTCTGCACGCGATAGTTCTCTTCACAAAGGTTTGCAAGGTGGAAATATGTCACGAACGCGCGCATTAAAAGCGTGGACTTTTCAACGGAAAGATCATCAATTTTTGAAACAAATTGCAAAAACGAGTTGAGTGAGCGCTTCTCCGCATCGGCGGTTCGTACAGAGTCAATAGCTGCGGCGATAGAAGCAACAAAGCCTGCGGGTGATCCTTTTTCGCTTACGCGAAGCTCCTCGATGCGTGCCGAAGCATCATCGGGACCTGCCGCAATGGCGTTTACTAAAAGCGTATCAAAGCTCCGCCGCAGATCTTCATCGTATTCGCCCAATACTTTACGCACCAGTCGCAAAAAGAGCGCAAGATTGTCCCGCAGCTCGGCAGGAGCGTTAACGGCATCAATTACCGTACGTGCCGCTGCAATTTCTGCATCGCGACGCTCTACACCAAAATCTCCACGCCGCACGGCACCTCTGATATCGTCAAGGTCTTCCTTCACCGCACGAACATTTTCCCTGCTAGAACGAATGCTGTCTATCTTAGCGTCAGACATCACGTCGATCCCTTCGTGTCTGAGATAAGTCTCTTGCTCTTTTACTTTACTCATTTGTAACAGATTTCGTGCAAAATTATGCTTTCTGTAACCAGATGTACATCGTGCCGTACAATCATACTAGTCTGTCGAGAAGAGCTTGAGTACAAACTCTTCTCGCCGGCAGGCAACACATAGCTCAAAGACGCACACATGGGCGCCCATTGCCGAGGTATACACACTGCTCGAAGACGTACTGAAAGGATTTTCGTCTGTTTATGTTTGGTCGAAAGCCACAGCCAACCGAAGTGCCCAAACACCGCACCCCTCGATACTCCGACAGGGCAATCGAAGCCGACCAGGACAAAGGTGCATCCGGCACTTTCACATCATTAGTTGGACATTGGTGGGATCGGGTTATCTCGTCCATCTTCTCCGGAGGCCTTGCTCAGCAGAGCGCACAATATCTTGCTCACCAAACCAAACGCGATTATTTGGCCAACATCGTAGGACAGAGTTCTTGGGGTGCACTTTTTCCCTTACTTACCGTTGTCTGCTCACAGCTTGTGGGAGTAGAGCAAGCGGGTCTTTTTTCGATGGCCTTTGTTGTAGGTATGCTTTTACTCTTTGTCGCTCAATATGGGGTACGGACATTTCAGGTTTCCGACCTTGACGAGATGCAGTCGTTTTCCGATTATCAGGCGCAACGTCTTGTAACCTGTATTGGCATGGTACTTGCCGGGCTCATGTGGTGTTTTCTCCGTGGCTATGGTGAGCCCATGTTTTCCATTTGCACCGGCATGTTTGCGTTTCGTTTTGCCGATGGTATGGCTGACGTATATGAGGGTCGCCTTCAGCAAAAAGATAAGCTCTATCTTGCCGGTATTTCTCAGGCACTGCGTTGTATCTTGGGATTTTTAACGTTCAGTATGGTGCTGCTTATCACAAGAAATCTTACATGGGCCACATGGGCAATGGGTCTGACGGCACTGCTCACCCTTGTTGCGGTTACCATACCTCTGGCGCTTCTCGAGACCGAAAAAAGCACGCCGCTCACTCTCAGAGGCATTAAGAGGATTTTTGTACAATGTTGGCCACTCTTTTTGGGCCTCTTTTTGTATAACCTTATTGACTCTATTCCTAAGTTTGCCATGGAAAGCTCTCTTTCCTATGACAACCAACTCTACTTCAATGCCCTATACTTCCCTGCGCATATGATTTTAATGCTATCAATTTTGATATATCGACCGCAGCTTGTTCGACTTGCCAACATCTGGGAAAATCCCGACTCCAGGCACCGGTTTGGCCTCGTAGTACTTGCAATGCTTGGTGTCATTATTCTCATTACTGCGGCTACGGTACTTTTTGTTGACAGCATTGGCATTCCGCTTAATACCTTCTTGTATGGCGTTGATTTTGAATCATATAGAGGTCTGGCGCGCGTGATGGTTATTACGGGCGGCATCTGCGCCGGTATCGACTATCTCTACCAAATTATTACGATTTTGCGCGCGCAGAAGAGCGTAACCCGAATTTATCTCATCTCAGTCATCATTGCCGTTCCCGTTGTCTTTATGACGGTGAGCTTTGATGGACTAAACGGTGCCGTCATCGGAAGCTTTACCAGCATGTCGATTCTCTTCTTATTACTGATAAGTGACTACATCAGTCTTCGACACCGTCAACGCCACGAATAAATACAAGTACGCGAGAAGCCCGGGCATCTGTCGCCCGGGCTTTTCTTACAGCACAGCTCACACTAATTGACTTGATTTACTGACTTAATTTAGAAAGAGCAACCTCCACCAATAGTGCAAGATCCGCCGGCAGGTGCTGCGTCGTTCTTCTCGCTTGAATCCACATGGTCAACATCAAATGTTTTACTCAGATAGGCAATGATGTCGTTTGACTCATACATCGCAGTGCCGTCAATGAAAAGGCACGGCACCTGACGCTTGCCGCCGACCTCAATGAGGCGATTACGAGCAGCTTCATCGGAGTCAATATCATGCAGAGGAAGCTCAATATTGTGATCCTTCATAAATGAAAGGACCTTGTGGCAATACGGGCAGGTAGGCTTAAAGAAAAGCTCTAGAGTAGGAGTAGCCATAATAGCTCGCTTTCTTCTATACAGCACGCATGGCTGAGTGTTTCAATACATCCCTCATATACCCGCTTCAGGTCAAGCCTTTCAGGCATTCTCGTCTTGAGGTAACGTTTACCGCAAAATAAGGTAGGATCACCGATGGACTGTGCGCATCTCATACAAAAAGTTATACACTTTTCTATAATTTGTCGGCTTATCAGCTTGTCGGCAGCAAGGCAGGCAACCGGTTGCACGGATAAAACAACGCGGCACCTGCAAATTTGCGTCAAAAGGAGAGAAGATGTTGTTCAACGTATATGGAGACCATGCCATCTTTCAGTGGCTTGGCTGGATTGCGGTCTTTGTAGCGCTTATCGTCACCAACGAAATTGCACGACGCTCAAAGGCGGGCGGCATTTTTATGTTTGTTGTCCTACCGCTTGCCATGACCATCTATTGCATTGCAATTGCGGTCGGCGTAGCAAACGGACAGGAATGGGCCATCAACAATCCAACCAACGTCTACCAAAACAGCTGGTTCCATTATGCCAAGGTATATGCAGCGCTTACCGGCTGCCTCGGATTTATGGTCATTAAATATCACTGGGGGAAGCTCGGCAAAGCACACTGGTTTAAGGCATTTCCTTTTGTCATCGTTGCCATCAATATTTTGATTGCCGTCGTCTCCGACTTTGAAAGTGCATATCACTTCTTTGCACTTGGCGAGCAGACTTGGGTCACCTCAGAAGGCGCTACTCAGGTTGCCGGCTGGAACAACGTGTTTAACGGCATCGCCGGACTCTTGAACATCTTCTGCATGACCGCTTGGTGGAGCGTCTATACCTCCAAAGATGAGCGCGACATGCTTTGGCCCGATATGACCTGGGTCTTCATCATCGCGTACGATATCTGGAATTTCTGCTACACCTATAACTGCCTGCCGCATCACGCATTCTTCTGCGGCTTTGCACTTCTTCTTGCTCCAACGGTCGCCAACGCTCTGTGGAACAAGGGTGGCTGGATTCAGAATCGTGCAAACACGCTGGCCATCTGGTGCATGTTTGCTCAGGTCTTCCCTGCCTTCCAAGAGAACAGCGTATTCGTGACTCATTCGGTACTCAATTACAACACCAATGTCATTGTGTCCGTCATTGCACTGATAGCGAATATTCTGGCACTTGGCTATATCATTTACCGCTCTAAGATGCAGGACATCAACCCCTACACGCACGATGTCTTCCGTGGTACTCGCGATTTTGAACAGGCAGTCGCCCGTATTGCTCCCGGTGAGATGGAGTAGAGTCCAGGCATTCCTCTCGGATAGCTTGAAGACTACCCTGCCATCAGCATTTGTTATCTGCACTAAGATATCCGGCTTGCACATGCAGGCCGGATATGTCATATGTATTACATTCATTTCGGCGTACTGAGGAGTGTCATGTCAGAGATTTACCTTGCGGGCGGATGTTTTTGGGGACTCGAAGAATACTTCTCTCGCATTAACGGCGTCACAAAAACCACCGTCGGGTATGCAAATGGAACCACCGAGGCTACCGACTATCAGCAGGTACATACTACCGATCATGCGGAAACCGTCCATGTTACCTATGATGAAGCCATAATTTCTCTTACGGATATTTTGCGTTATTACTTTCGCGTTATTGATCCTCTCTCAATTAACAAACAGGGTAACGATGTTGGACGACAGTATCGCACGGGTATTTACTACAGCGTGGATACAGACCTTCCGGTCATCAATAGAGTTGTCGCAGGCCAAAAGAAAAAGCTTGGTACTGAGCTTGCCGTGGAAATTGAGCCGCTTCGTAACTACATTCTTGCCGAGGATTACCACCAAGACTATCTCAAGAAAAACCCTGGCGGTTACTGTCATATTGATGTCAACAAAGCACATCAGCCGTTGACTCCAGAGGAATAGAGTTTGGAGAGAAAAACCACCAGAAATCACCGGTAAACTTAACTTTTAAAAATTCTGCTCTGATTTCACGGTTTACGGGTGACTCTAAAGGTCAAAAGAGATGTTTAGTGGTAGTTTTTCTCGAATTTGAGCGTTTAGTGGTGAATCAAATCACCCGTAAACATCCAGTTTGGTACCAATCCGCTGTCTCATATGAAAAGCACAACTAAAGCAAAACGCTTGGCTGCAGATTTGCAGACAGCTGTTGATGCACAATTTCAACGATCACGAGAAGACCTTACGAGCATGATCATACTGCCTAGCGCTGCTAGAAATGCGCCAAGTATGGCTTGGACTGCCATACTTACTGCAAGTTTGGTATATATGAACCATACTTGCTGCAAGTATGGTTAATCGTGCCCAACTTGCTGCAAGTTTGGCAGCGCTGTTCTGGCAGCGCTATTATGACGACACCAACTTGGCGCATTTTTGGCAGCGCCATTCCGACAGCACTAAGGCAAGCAAAGAGCTTCAAGCATCTCACACAAAAAAGGTAGCCGCCATAAAGCGACTACCTGCAATTTCATGGAGCCAGCTACCAGACTTGAACTGGTGACCCCCGCTTTACGAGAGCGGTGCTCTACCAACTGAGCTAAGCTGGCACACGATACGTTGTAAGGTCTCTTAAGACAAACCGTACAAGCATGTGCGGCTAACAACTATACGGGGAACACCGGCGCATTTCAAGCCATAATTTAGAGAAGACGCAAAATACCCCTCACAAGCCGCTCAAAATCATCCGCGTAGTGCTCGGCTGCTTCAAGAACGCTCTTGTGCGTAGTACCCCGAGCACCGGCGGGATTGGCAGCCAGTGTAAGCCCCAACACATTCATGTTCAGCGCGCGAGCCATAATAACTTCAAGCGCCGTTGAAACGCCTGTGTACGAGACATTCATGGCTCGTAGCATATTCACTTCTGCCGGTGTCTCAAAGTTAGGGCCGAGAAGACCGGCAAAAATTCCTTCCTCTACCGTAATACCCAGATCGTCGGCCACGCCTCGTGCAAGCGTACGGAGATAGGGAGAATACGCATCATTCATATCAACAAAGGGAGTTTCAACATTCTTGAGGCCGGCCCACTCAGCAAGAGGATTGGTACCGGTAAGGTTAATCTGATCGGTAATAATACCAAGACCGGTACCGGCATTTCCCGGAACGGCTCCCGTGGCACCTGCAAAAATGATATCGCGACAGCCCAAATGATGTGCGTGCTGCACTAACGCCGTTACTTCGGCTGCAGAATATCCCTGGTAGAGATGTACGCGACCCGGATACACCACAACGGGAACGCCGTCAATGGTTCCTATGGTAGCCTCAAAGCTATGTCCGGTAACCGGTTGAGCATCTACCGGAAATCCCTCAATATCACGGTAATCAATGCGACGCACCGGCTTCACGAGGTTTGCTAAATGTCCAAGACCGGTTCCCAACACAAGAGCAACAGGATGCTCAACGGATGGCTTTATCTCTTCAACGGTCTTCTCAGTAACCACACAAATCCCCTCCTCTTTTAAGTGACGGGCAAAAATACCCTCACCGGGAATGAGTTTTCCTGAATATGTACCATCATAGACCTCATGCACGCCGCAAGACGGGCTTTTAGCCTTCAAAACGGCAAGCGTTGCTCCAAATTCTCTAGCGGTAGCAAGGGAGCAGAGCGCTCCTTTCTGAAAGCTATCAGTAACCTCGGTGCCGTCCTTAAGCCATATACGGCCATCCCGCTGTTCTGCAGGCGGACGTGGAGTTGGCAGTCCGGAGCGAACCTCCGGACACAAGTGCATTGCTTCAACTTTTGAAGCAAGCTCCTGAACCGCACGAGATGTTTTTGCACCGCCATCATATCGAACAGGAAAGCCAAGCAGACACGCGCTTATTACAACCTTCATCACGCTTCCCATCTCCAAAATAAAACCTGTAATCATGGTACTGATTACAGGTTTTATGGATTAGTAGCTACATGATTTTGCCCTAAAAATTACACGACACACATCGCAGAGCATAAACCACCAAAACTCAGACTATAGTGCGAGAGAGTAAATAGACACGGAGGACTTTTCGAGCAATTTATTTGCCGCATTGCGCCACTCTGCAGTTGCCTGAGCTGCCACCTGCTGGTAGTTGCTGCCGGCAACCTTGTAAGCAGCCAAAGCTGCCTCATACGTTGCAGAATCGTTAGAAATGGAATAGCCATTCAGCGCCTTGTAATAAGGACCATCGGTAGAAGCCCACGTGTTCTTATCGGCACTCCACTCATCGCCTGCAAGATCGATAATGTACTTGGCATAATCCGCGTTTGCCGTATCTTGCTTGCCGTCGGATGGTGCGGTTGGCATGGTAGGAGTAGCGGGAAGTTTGGTGGTAATAACGGACTCGCGATACTTCTGTATGACTACCGCCTGGCGGAGAAGTTCCTTGGTAGCATCAGCTGAAAATCCATACTGCTTACCGATAGCCTCATAGTCATCGGTCTGAAGGTTCTTCTTGGCGTATTCGCTTATCTCATCGTCGGATGCAGAAAAACCAGCCGCCTCGGCACCCTTGAGAATAACCTGATTGCGGGCATAGGTAAAAGCCTTATCCATAGACGGAAGCGTATACGTACCGTCTTTCTGCTTAGCACTATCTACGCCGGTTGAGGAATCAAGAACCTGTCGAGCAGTGATGTTTTCAGTCTTTCCGTCAACCGTGTATGAACCAATAGGAGAATCAAGCTCAGCTTCGGAAACAGTGGTCTTACCAAGTACTGAAGTGGCTCCGACTCCTCCCGGAATGGGAAGGAAATGACCAATTACTACTCCGATAACGAGGGCAACTACAATCGCCACAGGCAGCACGATTTTGGTATTCATGTGCTTTACATCTACGTTTGGCATAACAAACCTTTCATACTCATACATTGCGTATTTTAATTACTTACTTTGTAAGAACCGTAAGAAGTGTACCCTATTGTGAAGGGTTGTGTACCTCACGCACACTCTCCTTCACATATACATGCTCTCTTCTCCTTACGCCCACCGTGGCGAGAAGAACTTCTTGCAGCAAAATAAAGCTATTGAGCGGCCGCAACAATCTCGGCAGAGAATTTCTGTATATACCCCGTTGCATTTTCTGCGTCGAACGCAAAACGCTCTTTAAGGGCTGCTTTCGTCTCTTTAGAAACGGCGCCTTTCGCAAAATTCAAAGTTCCGACAAGCATGTCATAGTATTCTGCATCACCGTGGTAGCACTGAATTGCCTCATTTAAAAGCGGCCATGCCTGATCGGAATGCTTTTGCGATGTTGCACCATAGCGTGTCAAAAACAGAAACGCCGCAAGACGAACCGTTGATGAAGTGTCATCAAAAAGTGATGCCTCCGCACCGTCAAACGCCTTGATAACTTCATTCCCATAGGACTCACTTAAGCTTGCTAAAGCGGCAAGAATCTCCCAACGAGTCTGAGCTTCCGGTCGATACAGAGCATCAATAAGATCTTCAACCCTACCTTCAAATGCTTCGGGAGCTGTTTGTGCAATCTCTGCAATTTCATGAGCCGCTTCTTGACGCCGGCGACGGCTCGGGTTTGAAAGACTCTCAATAAAGGACTCAATTTCTTTCTTCTGAGCAGCGGTGAGACCCTTTGATTTTGAATCCTTTTTTGTAGGATTTACCGAAGCAGAAGATTCTTCTTTGGAAGCCTTCTTAGCGGGAGCCTTCTTAGCGGAAGCCTTCTTAGCAACAGGCTTCTTGGCTGCGGACCCCTTAGCAGCAGGCTTCTTGGCTGCGGACTCCTTAGCAGCAGGCTTCTTGGCTGCAGTCTTCTTAGCAGTCCCAGAGGCCTTCTTACCCTTTTTATCGGTCTTCTCGCCGTCCTTATGATCGGCTTTCTCAACGACCTTCTTATCAGTCTCTTTTTTAGTAGCCATCGAAGCAATTCCTTTCTCTGCTCTTCGGCTTACTCATCACTAAAACCGTCTACCATTGTTCCGGTTTTTTCATCCTTATGAATTTTAATAAATCCTAATCGCGAAGCTTCCTGAAGTAAAGCAGTAAACGTACGATATCCATATGTCGTTTCAGAGAAATCGGGACGCTTGCGTTTCATGGTCAGCTTGAGTTGTGAAGCATAAATTGCCTGGTCATTTTCGCTTTGAAGCGAATCAATTGTCTGGAACAGGAGCTTATAGCAGCTCTGTTTATCTTTTGCGACTTTATTCTTGTAGCTTGGGAAACGAGTAACTGCGCTAAATTTCTCTTTTTCCGCAATATCTTCATAAAAGATAAACTCATCACATACATTTTCAAGCAGGGATGCCGTTCCCTTTTTACGTCCAATACCAATAACGGTTTTGTCATACTCCTTGAGCTTTGCCACCAAGGGAGAAAAATCCGAATCTCCTGAAAGGATGGCGAAGATATCAATGTGATCTTTGGTAAGACATGCCTCCAGTGCATCAACAGCCAAATGAATATCGGCAGAGTTTTTTCCTTTTTGAGAATTATCAGGGATCTCAATAAGCTCAACGCCAAGCTCGTGCAAAGCGGGCTTTACCGCCTCGTGACGGCTCCAATCGCAGTATGCGCGCTTTATGGTAATTCGCCCTTTGTCAACAAGCCGCTCAAAAACAAGCTTTAAGGCATCTCGAGACCCATTGGAACCTACCGGAAAATTTTCATAATCAATAAATACCGCAATGGAACTCTGCGGAGTTGTTATATCGCTCAATGTTGCTACTTTCTAGTGTTTATGATGGTGATCGCAGGTGTGCTCATGACTGTCATGGTGGTGACCGCCGCAGCAATCGTGGCCTTCATGATGATGTTCACCACAGCAATCATGCTCTTCATGGTGATGGTTGCCGCCACAGCAATCGCCATCCTCGTGGTGATGACCGCCGCAGCAGTCGTGATCCTCGTGGTGATGGCCACATTCCTCTTCTTCGGAATCAAGCAGCGACCAATCAATCCCGGCGGCAGTTCCCGTTTGTTCATCACTATACAAAAGGGTAAGAGCTTGCGTACCCATACGAGATCCACCCACTTGACACAGCATATCAAAGAGGGCAAATGCCGTCTCGGTACCCGGAAGCGTAATATCCAAATCCTCAGATTGTGCAAGTGCCAGCGCAATATCTTTGCGGAAGTGCTCGGCCAAAAACCCGGGAGTAAAATCACCCTCGAGAGACTTAGGTGCAAGTTCTTGAAGTGCGCGAGAAGAGCCCATGCCGGACGCAATCATCTCAAGTGTCTGTCTGACATCCAGTCCTCCTTGCTGGGCAAGAGCCATCGCATCTGCATAGCCAATCATGCAAGACGCAAGGGAAATCTGATTGCACAATTTGGCAATCTGACCCATACCTGCTTTGCCCATGCAATAAATTTTTGCAGAAAACGTTTCAAGAAGCGCTCGTATGGGCTCAATATCTTTCTCTTTAGCTCCGGCGATAAGCGTGAGCGTTCCGGACTTTGCACCGGCCTCACCGCCGGTAACCGGACAATCTATTGCATGCTTGTCGTCAATCTCTGCGGCATTATGAATATCGCGAGCCAACTGTGGAGACGAAGTTGTCAAATCAATCATCCAAGCTCCACGTTTACTCGCACGAAGAATGCCGTCAGAAGAGAGATAGACATCCTCAACGTCGCTCGGATACCCGACCATAGTAAAAATCACATCGGCATCGGTAACGGCATTGACAACACCGTCAGCCCAATGAGCTCCCTTGGCGAGAAGTCCCTCAGCCTTAGATCGTGTTCTTGTGTATACCGTCACATCGTATCCGGCATCAAGAATATGCTCTGCAATGGGCGCACCCATTATTCCCGTACCAATAAAGGCGATTTTGGAACTTTTGCCTAACAACATGCGTAAACCCTTTCATATACAAAGCAACCGCTTATGGTAAATCCGTTCATTTTTGCCCGCATAAAACAATTACGTACTATTGCTTGTTACCGCGAACCTTACTTGCAATTTTATCGGCAAGAGAGAGCTTCTCGCGGCGATCGGTACCCCAAAAGACAACCGCAACCATACCGGGTCCAACATGAGAGCCGATAACCGGACCAACGGTGCTCTGGATGATGGTGATGCCCTCACAGCCCTTCTCTTTTCTCAGCTGCGCCTCAACCCACTCGGCATCTTTCTTTGCGTCTGCTGAGACGATAGCCACGGGAAGCGAGAGATCGTATGAGTAGTTATCACGAAAGTCCTGGATGATAGCGCGGAGCGCTTTTTTACGACCGCGACAAATACTCTTGAGCGAGAGTGCTCCGGCAGCATCGTAGGATATCTCAGGCTTGACATCCAGCTTGCCGCCAATATTTGCCGCAGCAGGCGGGATGCGACCTCCCGCTGCAAGAGCGTCAAGCGTTTCAAGCGTAAAATATCCATGCAAGAAGTAATGAGCATCGTTTGCCCACTTGGCAAGCTCATGTGCCGTGAGTCCGGAATTTGCCTGATGAACCGCTTCGATGGCAAGTAATTCTGCCGCTACTGACGGAGCACCATTGTCTACCACGTATAACTCAAAATCCGGATATTGCTCCTTAATCATCTGAGCTGCCTGCTGAGCCGCATAAAACGACGAGGAAAGAGCCGCCGGAAAACAGAGATACACCGTTGGTATACCGGCCTTTGCCGAACGCTCAAAAACCTCAAAGTAATGACCGGGGGTTACCGCGGAAGTTTTATAGTGAAGCTGCTTGTTCTTGCGCATACTTTCATAGAACTCATGCGCGGAAGCACTCTTCCAACCATCGTCGAACTTCTCGCCATCAGGTCCTGTATATGGGAACTGGATAACCTCAACTCCCAGCTGTTCAGCAACCCCTGGCGCAAAATCTGCGGTTGAGTCCACAATAATGTGGACACCGCTTGGTTTATGGTACGCCGTACTGAGCGTATGGTTTTGGTTAGCCGTAACCTGCTCGGTTGCAGAAGTTTGTACACTCGTCTCATCGACGTGTTTAGTCATTCTGTTCCTCAATCCTTGGTTTGATGATGCCGTATCCACCGTTCTTACGATGGTAAATGACATTCGTCAAACCTGTTGTAGAGTTCACAAAAACGTAAAAATCATGGCCGAGAAGATCTGTCTGAACGAGTGCTTCCTCTTCTGTCATAGGCAACAGATCAATGTACTTCTCACGTACAAGCTGATCATCAAGATCTTCAGCCGGCGTTTCAATGAGGTTGGCCAGCTCTTCTTGAGACAGCGCACGTCCGCGCGTATTTTGGGCATGATGGTGTTTATCGACAATGCGCGTCTTATACTTGCGAAGCTGACGCGTAACCTTTTCTGCAGCCTCATCAATGGCACCATACATATCATCGCCACTTGAAACCACACGTACAACGCTGTTTCTCACAAATACCGTTACTTCAACCGACTTACGTTCAAGATTTGAGGGGTTTTTATCCACACGAAGTACAACGTCGCACGTCATAGGTTGGATATCAAAAACCTTTAATGCGTCACCAATTTTTTCTTCAACATGAGAACGCAGTGCATCAGAAACCGTTACCTTGCGTCCGGAGATTTTGATATCGACCATTCGGACCTCCTATCGATGACAAACACAATCTTTGATACAAAGATTGTTGCTCATTTGGTACCCATTAGTACCCCAGATGTGTCCGTAGATACCAAAATAACGGTAAACGGAAGAGGATATTCGGCAGACGTCTTTTGTTGATGCGCTTATATCTGTTACATCGATGTATGTTTTCCCGTATGCTCACAACACTCATATAGCGTTTTGCATCAGGAAATGAAAGTGCCTTTCCAGCTGACCTGGTATTTGACCCCACACTCGCGCACTGGAGCGTTTGCTCAAGAAACACTATCACTGAAAGCTCTCTCGCCTGTGAGACTACTTGTCTCAAACGTATCAGGCGGTGCGACTTACTTCTAGGACGAGCCATGCTCGTTTGGAACCGCTCTTGGGTTTCAAACTTACGTGGATCCTTTTGACCTCGTCTGCCTTGGACTAAAGCGGACACCTGCGCATTTACGTCGTTTGTGTATTTACACATCCCTGCAATCACGCATTCTCGTCTGCTCGCAACCACAGACCTGGAAAGGCTCCTCAAGTATACTCTTTGCGCACCATCCCGCCAAATACGTGCAGGTATCTCATCATACGCGTCCGTAGGTTGACCGAATACCTTACTTTCACCAAACGCGCGCAAGTGCCCCAACCGTTACCGATTGCGCACCGTGAGCCAGCAAAACACGAGTTGCCTCTCTCGTTGATGAACCTGTTGTAATAACATCGTCAAGCAGCAGTAAACGGGCACCTTCCACGTCAGAAATTGAAGTTATCGTTCCGCGTAAGTTTACGGCGCGATCGTACGCATTGAGAGTTCGCTGATCTTGTGCGGCCGAACGCGCAAGTACGTCAATGAGCGGCAGCTGTGATTGTTGGCAAAATGCCTGAGATACCAGGTGCATATGGTCAAAGCCGCGGCGGATAAACGCCTTTTTCGTAGCGGGTACAAAGCATACTCCGTCAATACTTCCCGCATCCCATCGAGGCAGACCGTCACGGGCTTCCCACTGTGCCGCCTCCTCCAATGCAGTCAAGATTGCGGCGGCCACAACAGGCGCAAGCCTGAGTTCATGAGCATCTTTGAGATTGGTTACAACGCATGCGGGAGGTCCTTTAAACCCCATCGCACAAACGGTACTTCTGCTCTCCCATACCACGTGAGGTTCTTTTCTGGTTATACACTCAGAGCAGACAAGAGAGCCAAACGGAGCGCCGCAATTTGGACAGGCCCACCTTTGTTCAATCCACGGCAGCTTGGAGATGCATTCTTTACAGAGAAGCTCTCCCGGCATGTCACACGCCACACAACGCGTTTGCCACAAAAGCTCGGATACGCCATCAGAAACGTAATGAAACGCCGGAATTAAAGACATACCAACCCCCGTATACTGGGGGTCTTTTCTTGTAAGCACTATAGCATAACGACTTTGCGGCTTTGCTCAAAATCCCAAGACAGCACTGAGGAAGCACCTAACACATTTGATATGCGCAACTATGCCAAAGACTAAGCTGCGACACAACCATTCCTATGCCGTCAGCACAACCATTCCTAAGATAAGCCCGAACCCAATGAAATCGGTCACGCTAAAGGAAGTCCCCAGGACAATAACGGTCGTAATCGTAGCCATTACCGGCTCAATGGTTCCAAGGAGCACCGCACGCATGGAGCCCGCATCCTGAACGCCTTGCAAATATAATCCGTATGCTAAAAAAGTACCGACGGTAATACCAACAACCACAAGAATCCAACCAAAAGAATCAAGCGGTGGCATATGGTTCCACGGTTGGTATACAACGGCAAGACACACTGAAGAAAACAAGAACGCAATCCCGTTAAAGACAAAGTTGCCCCACTGTTCCATAAGTTTTTTGGGCAGAATCGACAGTGCGGTTTGTGCGCAGGCACACAGAGCTCCCCAAAATACGCCGCGCAAAGGTAAACGTAAGCTAGAAAGATCTCCGCCTGTAACCAGCAGATAAGTGCCGATAAGAGCCATGGCAATCCCAAGCACTTCTCGCTTACGAGGTCCCCTGCGTGCCTTAAAACACACAAAGGACAAGACCCCGAGCATGCCGAGTGCCTGCATGATAGTTGCCGTGGCTGAATTTGTAGCATCAACCGCATATATGTAGGCAATCTGTGAAAAAAGAATTGCCGTAAAGCTTACTGAAAAAATCTTACCCAAAGCCTGCCTGTCATGCATTGCTTGCGTCAGACGTTTGCGATCAACAACAATCGCTGCTCCTAAAAAGAGCAATGCCGAGAAAAACTCACGTACGTCAATGAGCCAAAGCGGTTCAACGTGGTACACGTCCAGCAGATATTTTGCCGCCGTACCAAAAGCTCCCCATGCCGCGCCTCCAATAAGCACACACAGCATACCTCGGTGAATGCGTGCCTTATGTCTATCTGATACAAGACCAATGGAAGCCTCAGCTGCCTCTTGTTCAAACGTTTGAACATCCTCAGAGGTCTCTTGCACCACGCGCTCTGAAGACGCGTCAGATTGAGGGGCTGCATGAGGCAGGGAAGATGAACCTGATGGAGAAGGACAAGTCATAGAGATATAAATCTTTCGTTACAAATGGCGCACAAGCCATACTATAGCGCGCCAAACAGGTACAGTTAAACGTATAGGTAACCATACACGACTCAACCTATGTAATACGCGAGAATCACGCGAGAATTCAAGGAGCGTTCTATGACAACAGATACATCACAAAAACTCCACGTCAATGACCATAT
The DNA here is from genome assembly GCA_024691995.1 of Atopobiaceae bacterium. Lineage (GTDB taxonomy): Bacteria > Actinomycetota > Coriobacteriia > Coriobacteriales > Atopobiaceae > Lancefieldella. The sequence continues at coordinate 115,575 of JAILNA010000003.1, forward strand.
CGGTGACTTCGTTGTTACCGGCATCGAAAAGTTACCTGAGATATCCGGAACCGCATTTGTCTTTTCCCACGTACCCTCAGGAGCTCGCTTGCTCTGGCTTGCCAATGACGATGAAAACCGCTCATTTGCCATTGGCTTCAAGACGCCTCCTCAAAACGACACCGGTGTCTTTCATATTCTTGAGCACTCCGTACTGTGCGGATCAAAAGCTTACCCGGTTAAAGAGCCATTTGTGAACCTGCTGAAGACTTCCATGCAGACGTTCTTAAATGCCATGACGTTTCCTGATAAAACGGTCTATCCCGTTGCCTCAACGAACGTTACCGATCTTGAAAACCTTATGAGTGTTTACCTCGACGCGGTTCTCCATCCTGCAATCTATCAGCGTAAACGTATTTTTGAACAAGAGGGTTGGCATCTTGAGACAGACGATGAGGGAACCTTGTCCTATAACGGCGTTGTCTTTAATGAAATGAAGGGCGCCCTGTCAGATCCCGACCGCGCTCTCTATAGCCACATCAGCGCCCGCCTCTTTCCCGATACCGCATACGGAAAAGAATCGGGCGGAATGCCACGCGCCATCCCTCAGCTCACGTACGAGGAGTTTCTTAATACACACGCGCGCCACTACACTCTTTCAAACAGCTATACCGTTCTCTATGGAGACCTTGATATCGCGCGTGAACTGTCCGTTATTGGCGCACATTTTGCAGGTGCCGAGAAGCGCAACGCCGCTGCACCTAACCCTCTCCACGCACAAAGGCCCGTCTCGCCGGAACCTACCAAATTTGAAATGGCAACCACGCCCGACAACTCTGCCGTAGGCCTTGGGTATGTTTTGGGAAGCGCAGATCAGCGCACGCGTATGCTTGCCGCCGACATTCTCTTTGATACCCTCATGGGCTCTAACGAGGCTCCTCTTAAACGTGCCATACTTGACACAAACCTTGCTGACGATTTCAGCTACTACTTATCCGACGGCCTTCTTCAGCCTTTCTTGTTCCTTGAGATCAAAGGCCTTCGCAGCCAAGAGGCACCGCGGAGCTTCCGCGCACTTGTCGAGAATACCTGCGCAGAAATTGCAGCCGCCGGTATCCCGTACGCCAAACTCGAAGCATCCGTCGCGCAAGCCGAGTTTAATCTGCGCGAGCACGACCTACCTTTCTCCGACGGCATTGAATACACGCAAAAATCACTTGAAAGCTGGCTTTATGACGATGCTCGTCCGTACGATTACATCAAGTATGAGGATGCCCTGACAGAAGTTAAAAAAATGCTTGCCGGTTCTGGGCGCCCCGGAGGAGCTTTTGAAACGCTGCTCCTTGAACTTGTCTGCCACAACTCCCACTGTGCCCAAGTCGAGCTTGTACCAACAGAAAAGGAGCAGGTGGATGAAGAAGCAGCGGAACTCGAGCGGCTTCGCCGGCAGATGGATGCAAACGACATCGAGCGCATCCGCAAAGAGGTCAAAGAGCTTCGCAAAGAGCAGGAAACACCTGACGATCCCAGCGATATTGCAAAGCTTCCGTTTCTCTCGCTCTCTGATATTGGGCCCGCAAAACCGCAACCACAGCCGATTGTGGTAGAGGCGCCGCTCCCCTGTCTTGCCCATGAGCTTGATACCCATGGTATTGACTATGCCTATCACTACTTTGATCTCACACACGCCGTCTCTTACGATGAACTTCCTCTCGTAGGAATTCTCTCCGATGTGCTCGGTAAGCTTGATACCGCCCAACATTCAGCCTCTGACCTGGACACCCTTATTGAAGCAAATCTAGGAGCGCTTGCATTTTTTACCGAAGTTTATTCGAAGGATCGCACCGACTTTGCACAGCCGGTACTTGTTGTTGGCGCCTCCGCTTTGGCCGATCACACACAGCAGCTTGCGTCTATCCCCGCCGAAATATGGAGCAGTACAAACTTTACCGACCTCACACGCCTAAAGGACATCCTTACGCAACGACGCATAGGTCTTGAACAGTATTTTATAAGTTCCGGACACGCCGCCGCAATCAACCGCGCACTCACTTCGTACGCCGCCTCAGCGGAGGTTACCGACATGCTCGGAGGTATCTCGTTCTATTGCTACCTCAAGGATCTTCTCGCTCACTGGGACGAACGTGCACAAACCCTTCCCACACAACTTGCCGATCTTAGTGCACGCATCTTTTGTGCCAATGCAATCACGGTCAGCTTTACCGGATCAGCGGAAAGCCGCGAGAAGTTCTGGCAAACCGCAGGAACTCTCGGACTTCCCACACAACCCGCACACGACCACACGCTTATTGTGCCCGCACCGACACTCAAGCGAGAGGGCTTCACTATCCCCTCAAACGTCAGCTATGTGGGCTTTGGATTTTCCAACGCATGTGATGGACAACGTGAAACCGCCGGCGCATGGCAGGTTGCAAGCCGCGCCATCACCCTCGATTATCTCTGGAATGAAGTGCGTGTCAAAGGCGGGGCGTATGGTGTTGGCTTCAGGCCTTCTCTTATGGGTCTTGACTCGTTCTTCTCGTATAGGGACCCATCCGTGGATGCTACTCTTAATCGCTATCTTGGTACCAATGAGTGGCTCTCACAATGGACTCCTGACAAAAATGAGCTCGAAGGCTATATAGTTGCCTCGGTTGCAACCGTTGATGCTCCCGTTCGCCCTCGTGCCCTCGCACGTCGTCAGGATATTGAGCGCTTCAATGACCGTCCTCAAAACCGCCTCGATCAGCTCCGTGAGCACATGTTGCATACCGATGCCAAGAGCTGTCAAGCCCTTGGCCGGTCGCTTCCAATGAACGCTGCAGACAGGTCCATAGTGGTTTTTGGTCCGCGAGAAGCACTTGAAACGTCGGAGCTTGACCTTGAAATTATCGATCTGATGTAATTCGTCAGATTGTTTACGTGAAAAAGCCTCCCGTTATAAAACGAGAGGCTTTTGTACCTTACATATGGCCGCTTAACTCTTAATCACGAAAGTGTTTGGCTTTATATGTGCGCACCGCAGAGGCACCGACAAACGCTGCACCAAGCAAAGTAGCAGCACCGGTGCCAAGTGTGCCGGCATCGCCTGTTTCAGGCAGGGTCTGCGCGTTCTTCTTGCGCTCGCTCTTCTTGCCTGCTTTTTTCTTAGCTTTTACTTCTTTGCTCTGCGAATCTTTAGCGGGCTGAGTCTGTGGGGTTGCCTCTTTTTCAGCAGCCTGCCTGAGCATATGAAGATTTACCTCGGCAGCAAGTTTGTCGGAATCTGCCTGACCAGCCTTTGCTTTTGCATCATCATAAGCAGCTTTCTTTTTGGAAAGAGCTTCATCCGCTTGCTGAGCAGCATCGACGGTGCTATGCAGACGCTGAATATACGGATTGAGATAAGCAAATTCGGCATCGGTTATATCGGGAGTGTCTGTACCCTTATAGTCAAGCGCTTGCGCATGCGTATTGGTATCGCGAGCGGAGCGCAGACGAGCTTTTGCAGCAGCAAGACGTGCGGGAGCATCAGCAGCATTCTGCTGTGCGTCTGCAAGTGCAGTCTGCGCCTTTGCAAGCTCCTTTGACGCTGCATCCGCTGCAGCGCGCTTGTCAAGCACCTCCTGCCAGATACCTAGATGCTCATCATAGTCATCTCGGAGCTCCTCGTACTTCTCCTGAGCGGAAGCAGATTTTGCAGCGGCGTCATCAGCCTCAAGCGTTGCCTTATCCAGATTCTTTCGAGCAACTTCCTCTGCGGCACGAGCTTTATTCAGTGCTTCTTGGGCGGCTGGACGATCCTCAGGAGCTGCGTCTCTTAAAGCCTGCTCCTTAGCAGCAAGATCGGCTCCGGCCGCAACGGCTGCTTTATGGGCAGCCGTAAGCTTCTCCTGTGCTTTTTGTACAGCCTCTTCAGCGTCGTCGAACTTCTTCTTGGCGTCGTCCATCTTTGCCTTATCCTGCGCAACGACTACTTCAGTCACATGAGCATACGCGGCATTTTTCTCGGCTGTTTTGAGCTTGCTTTTTGCATCGGCATCTTTAGCAGTTGCATCGGTAACGTTCTTCTGAGCGTCGGCGATGTTCTTGGCTGCATTATCAACGTCAGCCTGTGCCGTACCAACCGCAGACTTTGCGGCATCCTCAGCAGCCTGTGCGTCTGATTTTGCCTTATCAAAAGCACTTTGCGCGTCAGCATGAGCCGTATCTTTCGCAGCATTGGCCTTATCCGCAGCTTCCTTTGCCGCATCAAATTCACTTTTTGCAGCTTCTTTTGCAGCACGAGCAGCATCCGCAGCAGCGGTTGCTTCAGCGACTTGCTTCTCGGCCTCAGGAATGGTAGTGGGTCTACCATTTGTGCTCTTGGCTTCAGTGGCCGGAAGACCACTTGTCAAAGCTTCTTGAGTGGGCTGAGCAAATGCGGGGGCGGCACCAGCGGCCACAATGGCAGCTGTGGTAATCGCCGCAGTCACCGTGGCAATACGTTTGGGTCTTTTGACTCTTTTGACGTTCATGTCACCTTCCTGTTCACGTTCATAACCTTTTACCGCAACGTTTATCTATGACCAGATAAACGACGTTTAACCCTATCATAAAAGGTTATTGTTTACGAGTAAGGGTATGCTTACTCGCTTCTGAGCGCCCGAACAGGATCGGATTTAGAAGCTCTTCTCGCCGGTAAAAGACCTGCAAGCAAGGTAAGTACCACGCTGATGCCAATCAAGACGAATGCTGCATTCCAAGGAAGCACTACGAGATTGTCTACATTAAACATCTGCTTTACCACAGCATTTGCTGGAATAATCAAAAGTTGCGTAAATACGATGCCCATAACGCCAGAAATAAGTCCTTCAATAAACGTTTCCGCATTGAATACATGGGCAACGTCTCGACGAGATGCACCGATTGAACGTAGGATACCAATTTCCTTTTTACGTTCAAGCACTGAGATGTACGTAATAATGCCAATCATGATGCTTGAAACAACTAAAGAAATAGATACAAAGGCAATGAGCATGGCAGAAATCATATCTATAATCTGTGTTACGGAGCTCATCAGAACTCCTACCAAATCCGTATACGTAATGACTTTGCCATCTTCCCCTGCTTCTTTTGCATCGGCGTTATATCGATCAAGAATGGCAACAACCTTCTCTTTTCCTGCAAAATCCTTGGGGTATATGTTAATGGAGGTTGGTTTGTCAAGATCGGCATAGCCCATCTTTGTAAGATTGCTTTCATAGGTTGCGGGCTGCGAGCGGATCATTGACGAAGCGATAGCAGCAATCTGTGACGGATCGACATCAAGCTTAAAAGCGCTTTTTAAAACCTCAGGATCAACATGCATGGCCCCTGACATATTTGTCATAACATTTTGCATGGTCTGATTCAGCGCTGAAGAAATCTGTACTTCAAGCTTTGTGGATACCTGCATCATCACCGATGTCATGGCTTGCTGCATATACGTGCTGATTGCCTTGGTAATTGCTTGTGACAACGCAGAGGCAATTTTCTCCTGATACGCCACCAAAATGCGCTCAGCCACATCTTTTTGCAGGCTTGGTACGTCAGCTGCTGTCCCAAGCTTTTCTGAAAGTGCCGAGATGAGCTGCTTTTGCAGATCATCGGTGTCAACTGCAGATACTACCGAGCTCACAAGCTTGGTACGCACCTCTTCAGTAGTAAGGTAGTCTGCCATAGTCTTGCCGGGATGAGCAGCACTCCACGCATTCCATCCGAGCACGATTTCATTTATTGCCTGCGAGAGAATAGCCTGCCCACCAGGTTTTAAATTTACCTTGATACCAGAGAGAATATGCTCAATATCCTCAGCGGAAAGTTCTGGAAACGCCTCTTTTAAAATGGAAGGATCAATGCCATGAGGCATTGCAGCGAGAAGATCATCGGGGCTTAGATTCAAGTCTGCCGGATCAAGCTCAGGCAAGCTGATATCAGAAAAATCCAGTTCAGAGAGGCTTATATTGGAAAAATTGATATTTGAAAAATCCAGTGCTTGAGGATTTATAGAAAACGCTGACGCAAGAGCTGTTTCGTCAATATGAACCAATGATGACAGAGAGAGGCCTTCTATCCCACCATTTTTCTCGTCAGCAAATGATTTGCCGGTAAAAACATTAATATCGGAACGATTCTTTTGATCTTTAACTATCTCAGAATTAGCCGCCGCATCAATAAGGCGCTGTTCAAGCGCGGGTGTGTAATACAATCCGTGAGAAAGTGCTCCCGGTGCGGATGGGTCTTTTGCCTGTACGATACCAACAATCTTAATATTAGGAGCGTTTGTAACCAGAGTGTTAATATACGTCTGATCTTTTGACATGTCCTTCCATACACCCAGCTCCGTATCCCAAGTATATAAATCAACGGCATTTAACAGCTTAAATGTTGGAGCCATAAGCTGCTCGTAGGTATAGGTTGCATCAGATTCTGAAACACTTGCACTGCCGCCATCGGCAAGCTGATCTACCATTTTACGCACGTCAGCATAGTCACGCAGACCCATACTATATTCAATGGAGTCAGATATGGTGCCATCAGGACGTAGTACTAAGACAACCTCATTCCAAGCTTTAGGCCAACGACCGGCTCGTACTATATAGCGGTTCTCATAAATAGAAGAATCGGACGGTAGCTCCGCAAAAGATGATGTCGAGGAAAACTGCGCCATCGGATTATACGAGGGAATATTAGGGCTGACGCGCGAATATGTTTGATCGGGATTAACCTGTATCGGATCGCTTGAGGTGCTATCGGCTCCTGCCGGTAAAAAGAGATACGGTTTCACATTGTATTGATACGTAATAGCACTGGTATAGTTTTTGATATCCCCACCATTGGCATCAATGAAAGATTTTAGAGCTTGCAAGTCATTTTGCCCGATACTCATTGTCATTTTTTCAAGCATCTTATTGGAAGGAATTGCTCCTTCAGGCGGTTGGTTTTCAAGCTTGGCCACATCTTGCTGCTGAGCCGTTTTTTCACCCTCTTTTGATGAGGTGTCTGATCCATTCACACCTGTCATGGCAGATGCAAGGTTAACCGACTGCTCAGAAATGGTAAGAGGATAGATTGACAGCGTATCTTCTTCAACACTGCGGATATACTCATTCGCTCCATTTGCAAGAGCAAGAATAGCCGCAATACCAATGATCCCAATAGATCCCGCAAAGGCCGTCATAAGCGTCCGGCCCTTTTTGGTCATAAGGTTGTTGAAGGAAAGACCAAGCGCTGTTAGAAATGACATCGATGTACGACGTGCTGGTTTTGCTTCTCGCACTTGAATTGTAGTGGTATCAAAAGGATCAGAATCAGCCGTGATACACCCGTCGGAAAGTTCAACAATACGTGTGGCATATTCCCGGGCAAGACTCGGATTGTGCGTCACCATAATAACCAAGCGATCACGCGCAACCTCTTTTAAGAGGTCCATAACCTGCACCGATGTAGATGAATCAAGGGCTCCTGTCGGCTCGTCTGCCAGAAGAATCTCGGGATCATTGACAAGTGCTCGCGCAATAGCCACGCGCTGCATTTGCCCACCTGAAAGCTGACTGGGGCGTTTTTTGGCATGATCTTTGAGTCCAACGTTTTCAAGCGCGGCAAGAGCTCTCTTGCGGCGATCGTCCTTGGAAACTCCTGAGAGCGTCAACGCAAGCTCTACATTGGAAAGTACGCTTTGATGTGGAATCAGATTGTAACTCTGAAATACAAATCCAACACGGTTATTGCGATACGTATCCCAATCACGTTCTTTGAATTTCTCGGTAGAGATTCCATCCACCAAAAGATTACCTGAGTCAAAGCGATCGAGACCACCGATAACATTCAAGAGCGTAGTCTTACCGGAACCGGAAGGACCTAAAACAGCCACAAACTCATTGTCTCTAAACGCAACTGAAACACTATCGAGTGCCGTTTGCTCAAACGTATCTGAAGTATAGCGCTTGCAAATATTTTCTAACTCAAGCATACGCACTTCCTTGCCTTACCCATGCACCAACTCTGCACGTATGAACTTACTTATCTGTATTGGTGTCCTTTAAAAGCGCCTCGTGATAGTTGCCTGGCAAAGACGATTCACTTGCTTTAGAGGAAGTCTTTTGAGAAGTCTTGGGTTGAGAAGAGCTGTCCGCAAGAAGATCTTCGCCCTTGTCGTCCTTGCTGTCCTTGCTGTCCTTCTCGTCTACCCTTATTTGTACCTTGGTTTGAGCCCAGCTGAGCCCATACAAAAAGCCAAACACTCCTATTGCCATGGGCATCATAATTGCCACAACAAGCAACAGCGAGACAATAACTTTAAAGAGGTGAATAGGGATACTGAAGATGACGGGTGAAAAAACCATCAATCCAAAGACAATCCCTGCCAGCACTCGAAAGACTATCTTGGTCACGTATGAAAGCTGTATGCTGGTAAAATTGCTAATCAGAAGGCTGATAAGCGCCAGTGCAGAAAACCAAAGCATGGCAGAAGAAAGCGCGTACATCATTAAGAGAAAGACATTTTTTGGCTGAACTTCTGGTTTTGTGACGATAAAAACAATCGAGCACAGCGCAATTAAAACTAGCAGAATGGCATTGGTAAGAATTGCCGGAGTTTTCCATATTTTTTTCATAGCACACAGCTCCTTTGTGCTCTTCGCCCGATTATACTTGAACTTGCTTATTGTTCCCTGATGGCCTGTGCTTTAATCAATAAAGTACCGCTATGGATTGAGACGCAAGGAGAAACACTATGACTGATGAGGTTTTGAAAGCCCAGGTTGACGCCTATGTTGACGAAAACTGGGAAAACATTATTGAAGACATTCGCTATCTTGTTCAAGTAGAATCCGTGGAGGACCTCTCTGCTGCAGAAGCAGGAAAGCCGTGGGGGCCAAAGTCGTTTGAAGCGCTGCGGCGTGGTCTTGAGCTTGCCGAGCGTCTTGGCCTTAAAACCACCAATGTGGACGGATACCTTGGTTTTGGAGATCTTCCCGGAAAATCACAAAAGTACATCGCCACCATTGCTCATACCGATATTGTGCCGCTTGGTCTTGGATGGACGGTTGATCCGCTCGACGTCACACGCAAAGACGGCTATCTGCTCGGCCGAGGCGTTTTGGACGACAAGGGTCCTTTTGTGCTGTCTCTTTGGGCCGCACATTTCTTTGTCGAACACGTCAAAAAAACCGGCAAACTTCTCCCATACACCCTGCGCGCAATTGTCGGCAACAACGAGGAAACCGGTATGGGCGATGTTCCCTACTATCTTGAGCGCTATCCCGAGCCTGAATTTTGCTTTACACCTGATGCTGAGTTCCCGCTCATTTGTGGCGAGAAGGGCGTCTATCACGGCGAGTTTACCTCTGCCGCCATCGCGGGCGAGAAGATCGTGGAGCTTGACGGCGGTACGGTCCCCAACGCCATCCCCGGTCTTGCATGCGCGGTGGTACGCGCCGATGCCGCTACATTGCCTCAGGCTCCCCACATTGATGTCGAAGACGCCGGCGTTGACGACCAGGGCAACCACCTCACCCGTATTTCCGCTCATGGAAAGGGCGGGCACGCCTCTATGCCTGCGGGAACCGTGAATGCCATTGGCCTTCTCGACGCATATCTACTTGAGCACAATCTATGCAGCGACACCGAGCGTGCCTTCCTTGAATTTTCTGCCCTGCTCTGCTCAACAACCGACGGTACCGGCACAAATATCCAAAGTTCAGACGATAAATTCGGACCGTTGACCTGCATATCCGGAACCGTCCGTACCAAAAATGGATGCTTTGTCCAAACCATCGACTCGCGCTACCCCACCTCTACAACCGGTAAAGCCATTACCTCTGCGATGGAAGATCTCGGCAAAACATATGGGTGCACCTACCGGGTGCTTGCAGACGACGTGCCCTTCTATATTGATCCCAAGTCCCCTGAAATTGCCACTCTTTTGGATACGTATCATGAATACACGGGACACGAGGGCAAGGCATTTGTCATTGGCGGCGGCACGTATGCTCGCCATTTCAAGCACGCCGTTGCGTTTGGCCCCGTTGAAAGTGCCGAAGCAGACCAAATTCCTGCATGGGTGGGTGCAGAACATGGTCCTGACGAGGGTGTGTCTGAAGAATGGCTCCGCCGTGCATTAAAGATTTACATTGTCAGTATCGCCCGTCTTATGGAATTGGATCTATAAACACCGAATAATACTCGGTTAAGCAGTATCTCTTCCAAGCCATGTCTTTCGGCTTTATTGTACGCGGTGTCCGCTCGTTTTTAAGCAGGCACCGCTTTTATGTCTTGCCTGTTGGGCAAATCCAGCCGAGAAGTGCTTAGGATAGTGTATGGTCTTTCTTTGTATGAGAGAGCACCTTTGCAACAATACTGTCCGGCAGTCCCATTTCAATACGAATTCCCAAATACAGCGTAATGAGGTTATATACAATAGCGCCCACGCTACTTGCCTGCACTTCCGAAAGACCCAAAAAGAGAGCACTTACTATAAGGGCGGCCACATTAAAAGATGTCACCAAAAACTGAATAATTACAAACGGCCTGATATAACGCGCGTTGTTTGATCCGCGTAAGGCTATTGCTGCCACAAGTAACGTAAACAACGCAGAGATTGTATCCAACAAAAGTGACAGAGGCCGTATTCCCGCAACAAACACTCGTATCTCTGTTGTATACGGTATTGAAACATAGTTACTCATATCCGCCGCACCAAGCAGAAAGGCGTACACCACAAAATAAGCAACGTTGATTACAATGGTGGTAACTGCGATAAAGTGCAGGACACGCTGGTAGCGAGAACGCATAAAAGTTGTTCCGGATATACCGGCATCATATTCGCCCTTTACCCTTTCCCCTAAATTTGAAAGAATTCCCACATAAACAATCGTAGTAATAATAACCATCGGATCAAAGATAATAATCTTTCCATTGCCCCACGCCCAAAGCGCTGCCACTACCAAAAGAAGTGCAATACCGTAACAAAGCGCTCGAAACGGATTGACCTTGGCAGCATCATTTGCCGCGCGAATACCCAAAAATCCCGTAAGCATCTGAAGCATTCCCAGTGCAATGACAAAGCCATAAAATAAAAGGTACTGATTACTTCCTCCCACCAAATATCCACCTAAGTGTGTAATATCAGTAGAAAATGCAGGGGAAATTCCCATAAGTAGTGCATACCCCGAGATAAGAGACGTAACGATATCCGTAATACCAAAGAGCAGAGCAATCCACGAAATCACATAGAGCGTATGCTGTGCGGTAGTTCTTGGGATGGAAGCCTTAATGTCATTGCCTTGGGGAGACGCAGCTGAATCACGCTCTTCTGCCACTAAAATCTTCTCGGCAGCCGAAGCCGCATCACCAAGGGCGGCTGCTCCTTTAGCGAGAAGTTCTTCCCCTTCTTGAATGTGCTTGGTAACTTCACGGCCCAATGACGCTTGTGGCTTTTTTTGATCCATACTCCATCGTTTCCCCACGTGTGTTTGGATACCAGTGTATATGTGTTCAGCCTAAGCACGCCCCGTATTTTTATCATGTCACAACACGCACAGACTAAACCTTAAAAATCCGTTATGTGAACGATCGATTAAATCATTTTATGAATGAGCCATAAACCCTTGTATAACATGTCTTTTTTGCTATGATAGCAGGCTGTTGGTATCAATAAGCAGCCTACCTGTATATCTTTTCTTTATTGGCGGCTTGAGACAACGGTATCGATCAATCGTATGCACTGAAAGGGAGCTTTAGGGTTATGTTTTTGTGATGACACATTTTCGCATTGCGCTTCATATTCGTGATACAGCCTGCATATGCCGAGCTATACGTCTTGACGCATGCTGCACAACATGAAATCTGAACGGTTCTACGAAAGGGTGTTATGGAACAAAACAAACTCTTTGCAGAAACTCCCCCGCTGCAACTCTTTTTACGTGCCGCCATTCCCGGTGCCATCGCCATGCTCGCATCCATGCTCTACGATACCGCTGACGGTATTTTGGTTGGTCGCTTTCTTGGGGCCGACACCTTTGCTGCCGTTGCCATTTCGCTTCCTTTGGTCATTATGAGCTTTGCCGTTTCTGATTTAGTAGGCGTTGGATCGGCTGCCGTCATTGCCGTTGAGCATGGAAAGCATAACTATGATCGTGCCAATGACGTATTTACCACCTCAGTTGTTATAATTTTTGCAGGCGGCTTCATACTGGGTACTCTCTTTTTCCTCTTTGCCCCAAACATTTTGACTCTTTTAGGAGCAAAAGGTGAGCTTGTAGAAAAAGGGTCAATCTACCTCCGTGTATATGCAGCCTTCCTGCCATTTGTCTCTATTAACTACGCTGCCGATAATTTCCTCAAGATTTGCGGGATGATCCGTCGTTCAATGATCTTGAGTTTTATCATTGCCATTCTCGGCACGATTCTTGAGTTCTTTTTTCTGGCTGTTCTTCATCTTGATGTCGCATATTCGGCCCTTGGGTATTGCATAGCACTGCTCTTCTCGGCCGTTTTTGGTATGTGGCCGTTTGTGCATAACAAGCAAATCCTCAAGTTTGTACAACCTCACTTTTCTTGGGAGATCATTCGTGAGGTCTGTGCTAACGGTATGGCCGTCTTTTTGCAAAACATCTCGGGACGCATCTATAGCCTTATCATGAACTCCACGCTTCTCGCCCTCGGCGGTGCAAATGCCGTTACAACCTATGGAGTCATTTTCTTTTCCGCGGGCATCATTACGCCGCTTGTCTATGGCGAGGCAGATGCTCTGCAGCCTGCCATCGGCTATAACTGGGGTGCCAAAAACAAACATCGGGTGATTGCCCTTACCCGATATGTTTTTATGGCGGCCGGTCTTATCGGCCTCACCTCGGCATCACTCATGTTCTTCTGCCCCGAGCTTCTCGTTCATCTCTTCATTTCCGATGCAACACCCGAGCTTGTCGCCATGGCGGTTCCTGCTATACGCACCTACGCAGCCGCAATTCTCATCAACTGGATCTACTTCTGCACGCAGGAATTTGTTATCGCACTGAAGCTCACTCGTATCTCAAGCGTTCTCAGCGTACTTGCAACTTTTATCTACCCCACTACCGCCGTTGTGCTTCTCGCCCCATTCGGACTCAACGTACTTTGGTGGGCGCCCGTGATTGGTGCCGCTCTCACGGTACTTACCAGCATCGTCATTTTGGTTCATATTCGCACCACGCACTTTGCCGGAATACCCATACGTCACCCACGAGAAACCCGCTAGCAAACATACCGCGAAGAATTTGTGAGAAGCAAAGGAATCTTTGGCTGAACTTACTGTCCTACGGTATAGAGCGCCTTGAAATACCCGTCGCGCGCCATAAGTTCATCAAAGGTTCCCTTCTCGCAGACGGAACCGTCGCGCAAAACGACAATACCGTCAAATTGCTTCAACTGAGCAGCGTCGAGGCGATGTGTTACCACCACGCGTGTTGTGCCCGTCAAATCCAAAACGGAGTGAGTAATCTTATCGGCAGTCACCTGATCAAGAGCCGAAGTGGCCTCATCAAGCAGAAGAACCTCAGCGCCACGCAAGAGACTACGCGCAATGCATACACGCTGACGCTCACCGCCCGACAAGTTGCATCCCCCTGAGCCGCACGCGTAGGCATAGCCGTGAGCAGCCACAAACTGAGTAAGCCCCGCCTGATCAACGGCAGATTTAAGTTCCTCATCGGAATAGGTTCCGAACATGGTGATGTTGTCGCGAAGCGTGGCATCAAAAAGGAAGGTATCTTGACGTACAAGTGAAATATTGGTGTACAGTGACTTTTTCTGAACGTCTTTCAGCTCAATGCCGTCATACCTGATTTCTCCCGTATAGGCATCATGTGAGCCCATCAAAAGGGAAAGCATCGTTGACTTACCCGATCCCGAGGCTCCCACAAGGGCAGTGCAAGAGCCTGCCGGAAGTTCAACTGAAACGTCAGACAATACTGGTACATCAACGTCATAGGAAAATCCAACATGCTTAAATGCAATGCCTTTCTTCAGACCGGAAGGCAGCTCGCGGACACCGTCCTTCTCGGCATGAGATGCAAGAGCTTCTGCAAGTTTATTAACCAGCTCACGCACCGATTTACGGGCGGCAATCACAGGGGGAACGTCTTGTGCAGGGCTTGAAATCCACGTCATCAACTGAGCGGCCATCAGAATACCGCCGGGTGTAACGCCGTTACCGGTTGCGCAAAGATACGCACCAAGTACCATCACAAACATCTGAGAAAGTCCCATGGTAACAGACGACATAACCATAATGAGCTTCTCGGTTTGCGTGCGGCTCTGTTTCACCTCTTCAAGTTTATTGTTGCTTGTATCAAAAAGCCCCTGCGACTCCTTCTCAATGGAAAAGCTTTTAATCAAGGGGAAGCCGGAGAGTAAATCACTTACCTGAGCCACAAACGTATCGAATTGATTTGAAGCTTCATGCTGTTTTTGAGCGAGCGTATCGCCGGTTTTAAGGGTCACCATGAGTGGAATAAAAGCTGCTACGATTGCCATAATCGCCAAAAGGGCATTTTGGTAGAACAGAATACCCACCGCAACCACACAACTTAATACCTCGGCTATGGTCAAAAATACTTTATCAAGATAGGTGGTCTCTATCGTATTCGTATCGTTAGTCAATGCCGAAATATACTGACTTACGCCTTCCTGAGCAAAAGAGCCAATCCCTTTCGTAAGCAGATTTGAAAAGGCTACCGCGCGATATTGCGAAAGTGCACGCCGCAGGAACGCGGGATGAATGCGGCTGCGTATGATACCGAGAATTGCCTCAAGAACGCACATCGCTGCCCACGCGATGCCTCCCCACAAAACACCCGTCGCATTACCGGCAACGGCAAAGTCTATGATTAAAGCAATCACGACGGAAAACAGCACGTAAGAGAGGTACGAGAAGCTGTTAAGCGCAATATTGAGTACAAATAATCCCTTATTACCTTTGAGAAAGCTCTTTAGGAGTTCTTTTTTAATGGCTTCTTTCTTTTCTTCCATCATGCTCATCCCCTTGAACAAACACACGCTGGCCCTCAAGTACCTATTGCGCCACGAGACTCAATGTCTTTTTATGAGTAACGCAAGAACACAGGCGACGGCGTCGTATTGGATAACCCAGGCACCGGATGCTCTGTTAAATATCAGTATGCTCGCATATTTCCAGAAGTACATTACGCATACGTTGAATCAAGCTTGAGGATCCGTTGATTTTGCTCAACCTGCCGTTGAATTTCCTGCTCACAGGCGAGCCTGAGGTTAAATATCAAAATAACCCGCACCGATTCGACCGGTGCGGGTTACCTGAATACCATTGTTGGATTCATATGGGTATATGACATCCCATGCAAATCTTATGTAGTGCGAACGCACGACACATCCTGCGCGATGGCAAAAATTACACGGCAGCCCATAACACCCTACGAGAGTGCAACGCCTCCGAGCCAGCCCCAGCGAGGCGTAGACAGACCACCGAGATTGGAAATCCAAGAAGACAGGCTTTGTGTTTTGACGACGCCGGAAATATTGTGGCGAACCATGCCTCCGCCGATATAGATTCCAACGTGTCCGTAAATAAGCGCTGCGGCAGAACCTCCCAGAGATGCAACGGCGATAATCATGCCTGTTTGAATGGTGCTCTGATCGGATGAGTGGCACCACCTATAGTACATATCGCATGCGTTTCCATAGAAATGTCCGATACCGGCATTCGAGAAGACATTGGAAACCCATGCCGCACACATACCTGCACCGGTAGAGCCCGTATAGTTGGCCGCACTGACTACTGCAGCCGCCGATCCGGAACCTCCACTGGAAGAGCCGCCGCCGGAATAGGAACCTCCGCCATACGAAGAACCTCCACCGGAAGAACCTCCGCCAGAATAGGAATTCTCATTGGAACTCTGCTGTGCCGCCGCAAGAGCAGCTGCTTGTTGAGCTTCAAGAAGTTCTGCATCATGCTGAGCGATAAGCTGCTTTACCTGATCGTCAAGGCTATTTACATACGAAACGGCCTCGTTTTGCTTGGCGGTAATCTTATCAAGCTGGGCGCGCTGATCTGCCTGCAATGTCTGAAGACTTGCCTTCTGGTTCTCAAGGTCGGCCTTCTTGCTCTCAAGTGCCTGGCGCTCTTGATCGAGTGAATCACGCAGAGCCTTAACGTCGGCAATCATCTTCTTGTCGGACTCGGAAATCTTATCAAGGTAGTAGATGTTGCTCGTAAGCTCCTCAAAAGAAGCAGACGACAGAAGAAGCTCAAGTGCACCCTGCGGGCCCGCCTTGTAGTTACTTGACATACGAGCACCGAGCTGCTTGCGCTTCTCGGCCATCTCGGCTTCTTTTTGCTTGATTTCTTGCTGCTTGGATTCGATATCGTTTTGTGTGCTATCAATCTGCTTCTGAACGTCTTCAACCTTATTGTTGGTTTCGTTCATTGCGCTTTGCATCGATGAAACCTGCTCCGACAGCTCTTTCAGCTTTGCCTGAGCCTCATCGTACTTGCTCTGAGCCGCATCAATTTCGCTCTGCGTAGTTGCGAGCGCAGTAAATGGACGCAGGCTTAAGGATGCCGTTACAGCGGCGGCAGCTCCTGCTCCAACAAACAGTTTAAGTACCTCACGGCGAGAAATCGCCTTGTTCTGTATACCATCTTGGCTCGTACGAGCGTCTTGGTCAAAAGTCATTTGGTCTCCTTGTGCGGATAGGGAACGTGGGACCTATCGAGTTATTCTACCCGCTTTTGAGTTTTGAACCAAACTTTTAGCAAAAAGATTGTGAATTTTTTGACGGAACTCCTCTTGTGGCGAGAAGAACCACTGGTAGCCATTGCTTTTATCGGTTTTCAATATGTGCCACGTTTTTGATGGAGATTGTCATTCTGCCATCTGATTCCCGTGTAAACTCCAAAAATCCCGGATGATTGGTCATCTCCGAGGGAAAGGTAATCTCGATACCGGTGTCTGTCCGAATCTTGTGACTACGCGTCATGCGTCCGGCAGGCCCACGTTTAACCGGAACTTCCTCCGGCAGGTGCTTCTCGGCGGCTCGCGCCTCATAGCGCTCACAAATCTCCGGCCTGTCCTCAAAAACCTGGCGCCCGACGTTGACGGGATCAACCGTTTCGTGTACTTCAACGGCGGCGGCAACGGCTGCTTTTGCACGAGACACTTCCACTGCCGGCTCAAGGTTATACTCTTCGGCCAATTCCTGAACAATGCCGGTAACCTCGCTAATCACTTCTTGGCTTGACGCCTCGGAAGAGCACTGCAAAAAGAGTTCGGACATGATATGACGAGCCTGACCGGCCATAAGGCGCTCATGATCGTGAAAATCAATTGAACCCGTACCCAAATCAATGACTGCATAGGTATCGACTTTTTGTGTGGGATTTGGAAGTGTGGCATCCTGTCGCAAAATCTCATTAGACGTTGCGGACACGTCATGGACAAATGCCTGTTTTCTTGGGAGAAGCACAATCGCAAAGAGTCGGCGAGTGTCCCCGTCAAAAGCGTCATCACCGCCACTCGCCTCATCTGCAGTATCTGCAGATGTTGCAGCATCGGTGTTGAGATAGTCCGCCACTAAAAGATCGCACTGCTCGGTTTCATCAACCTTGCGAAGATTTTCCCAGAACCACTGGGCAATCTGTGCGGAGAACTCCACGAATCCAAAATCGCCGTGTGCATATTCTTGAAGCCCGCCTGCAAAGTTGCTCTTCTCGGCAAACTCACCGTGGCGAGATTCCGGATTTGACGTAATCTTGCGAAGACGGCGCTGTACGTACGAGCGCGTCTGCCTATCCTCCAGATCCAAAGCGGTGTCAGAAAAGTGCTTTGTGCCCGTCTCAAAATCAAAGACGTGCAGAATGGCTTTGGAAACGCGAAGCATGTATAAAAACTCCTAACGGGGCAAAAAAGCCGAACTCTAGCGTGAAACGTGCAGAATGGGATCGCCAAGCTTGACCAAAGGACGGCCGCCTACCAGTGTGCCCGACTCCCCGACCAAATCGATATGACTAAACTCGTCCGCATTGGTAACGGTAATGACAATCACGTTTTCATATCCGGCAGACTCAATGCCCAACGAATCAAATGCGATAAGCGGAGTTCCGGCTTTAACGTTGTCATTTGCATGTACAAAACGCTTGAAACCCTTACCGTTCATCTTGACGGTATCCACGCCAATATGAATCAAAATCTCAATACCGCTCTCGGTGGTCAGGCCAATTGAGTGGTTGGTTACATTGGTAGCGGTTACGCGAGCGTCACACGGAGCGTAGATACAGTCAAGGCCAACGGGCAAAATGCCGTAACCTTCGCCAAAAAGACCGCTTGAGATTATCTCATCATGAACCTCTTGTACGCTCACCAACACACCTGAGCAGGGGGCATATACGGTGTTCTCCCGTGTCGTAAACGTGGCCTTTTGCGGTGTCTCGTCATCGTTGGCAGACACGAACACATTTTTGACCTTGGACCAAAGACCCATGATTCCTCCTGTAGCTCAATACGTTTGGCGAGAAGCGCTTCATGCGCGCGGTATCATTCTACCGGTAACCATTCTACCTAAGTGGGATGCCAAACGGAAAGGACGGATATTCAAAAGTTGAATATCCGTCCGTTTTACCCACCGGTGTAAGAAACCAGGAGCGTAAATGCTTTCGCCTACGCCTCTTTAGCTGATCCTGCGATTACCCCGAAAGATAATGCTGCGCGCCGTAAAATAGGTCAGCAGGAAATAGCCGCCATATACCGCAAGCACCAATGCAATCGTTCCGACTAACGAAGAGGCGATATTGATGCCCCCTACAATAGAAACCACATCCGCCACAATTGAAAGCGCCACAAACGCATGAGCACTCGCAACGATCAAAGGCAAGAGGAAATAAACACCGATCTGAATGAACAGCGCTCGGTTTGCCGTGCTTCTCTCAGCACCAAGCTCTGCCAAAACCCGATACGCGCGTACGTTATCTGATGCTTCAGAGAGCTGCTGCAGAGCAAAGATTGAAGCGCAGGCAATAAGCAGGATAAAGCCAATATACAGCGCAAGATAGGTAACGGCTGCCGTCATAAGACTGGTTCTTTCCGCAGTCTCTTTGGTTGAGGAGAGATTCAGCACTGCCCACTCGTCTTTATCTTCATCACCGAGAAGAATGCCGTTACCAAAAGCGGTCTTTTTGGCATCTTGAAGGGTCTTCTCGCCCGCGTCTTTTGTTTGAGCGTAGTTGACGAAAAGAACCGAGCTCTCCGGAGAAGCTTCTTTGGGCAGAGCATTATCAGAGACGACCAATGTTCCTGTTGCAGAATGCTCACTTACACTGCCGGGCATCCGGAGCTGATCATCATAGCCGCCGGCAACCGAATGATACGTCGTACCATAGAGATCAAGTGTCTTGTTGTCCTGTGAATACTTCTTCCAGAAATCTATCACTTTGGCATTTGAAGTGGTCCAGACGAGATATCCGTCTTGGCCAAAGTCAACCGGAGACAGCCCGTTTATTTGCCGTATACGGTTATATTGCGAAGCCGTAATAATGGGAACGGGCAGAGATCCCACCATATCGTCGTCTACATACCCGGGATAAATAGAGCTTGGGTTGACACCGGCATGTTTTGCAAATACCCCAAAGTTCAATTCAACCGCACCACGAGAATCTTTGACCATATAAAAGTCAACCTGAGTAGAAGTATCCACCAAAGAATCCCACTTGGGATAGCGGGAGCGAGCAAGCTCATTTAGGTCCATCGTAGATATGCTTTTGGGATCCATGCTGTGGTTGACGGTCATGGAAAGCGTTGCATCAACCGAGGTAATGGCTTTGAACTGTGCATTTATCGCTTCAACAAGCGAGAAACCCGAGCAAAAGCCACAAATGGCAATAAAGAGCATGGCGCACACCATCGAGATGGAAAGCCACGCCGTATTTACTCTGCTGTTGAACTGGCGCAGAGTAAAAGCATTCAAACCGCGAAAATAAAAACTCTTTCTCGATTGCACAAAGCGAAGCAAAAATCCCGACATCGAAAAGAAAAAGAGCAGCGTTCCTACAGACACCAAAGCCGTTGCGCCCGCAAATTCTCCGTCCATCTTTCTCATGCCGTTATGCAGCAACATACGATATGAAATGCCGATGATAACAAGTGAGGCAATAAACAGAACGACGGAAACAGCAAGATTTCTGACTTTTATGTTTTCACTCACTTTATCGGCATCGATAAGATCAATAAGCTTGTAGCGTGAAATCGTCACGACATTAAAAAGAAGTGACACCGCAAACATAATGGTGAAGTACACAATGGTTGAAATACATGAATGTGCGGAAAAGACAAAGGTAAATTCTTTAATCTGCGCGTCAAAAAGACGCGCCGTGGCATAGGTCATCAGCTGTGAGCCAAAAACACCCGCAACAAGTCCAACCGCAAGCGCTAACACACCAACAATCAACGTCTCTAACACGATAATTTTTGAAACATCTTGTCGTGTCATGCCTAAGGTGAGATACATGCCAAACTCATGTTTGCGGCGGCGAATCAAAAAACGATTTGCATAGACAACCAAAAAGCCTAAAACAATGGCCAGAAATACCGAAACACCCGTGATAACTCCGGCCAGTAGTTGCACGATGGCGCGGCTGTCATCACTGAGATTTAAGACAACCGTCTGTTGTGTGATGGAATTGAACGCATAAAAGAGAGCCACACCTATCGCAAGCGTCAAGAAATAAACGCTAAAGTCACGGATGGACTTACGTACATTTCCAAGAGCAATTTTAGCGTACATCAGCGCCCTCCCCTCCCAGGAAGGAAACGACGTCCATAATCTCATCAAAGAACTGCTTACGGCTCTTCTCGCCACGAACGATTTCGTTAAAGATACGACCGTCTTTGATAAAGACCACACGGTGCGCATAGGAGGCCGCAAATGAGTCGTGGGTAACCATGGCAATGGTAGCTCCCGTGCGGTTCATACCCTCAAAGCTCTCAAGCAGAGCGCGGGCATTCTTGGAATCAAGGGAACCCGTGGGTTCGTCCGCCAGCACGAGCGAGGGGTTGGTGACGATTGCGCGAGCCGCAGCAACGCGTTGACGCTGGCCACCGGACATCTCGTGCGGGAACTTGTCGAGAACCTCGGATATCTCCAGGCGATGCGCCACTTCTTCCACGCGCTGAAGCGTCTCTTTGGCGCTCACGTGGCCGATGGTCAGCGAGAGTGCAATGTTTTCCCGAGCCGTCAGCGTATCCAACAGGTTGGCGTCCTGAAAGATGAAGCCCAAACGATCGCGGCGAAACGTTGCAAGGTCACGCCCACGCAGGCTGGTAATCTCTTGATCGTCAACGAAGATGTGTCCTGCCGTCGGCTGGTCGATGGTAGAGATGCAATTTAAAAGCGTTGTCTTACCGGATCCCGAAGGTCCCATAATGGCAATGAACTCACCGCGTTGAACGGATAGGTTGATGCCGTCGAGTGCCTTGGTGATGTTGTTTCTCGCTCCGTAATATTTCTCAAGATTCTGACAAACCAGTACAAACTTCGGTAAAGCGGAGTTGTGAGTTGGCTGAGCTGTCTGCTGCATATGAGCACCGGCCGGGGCAATGGGGCTATTGGGCATGAGATGTCTCCTTTGAACAAGACGTTCTTCTCGCGTACGAATGTCTTTATCATCACACGGGCGCATCCACAAAGCCATCGATACACCTTACAAAAACCTTACGGTTTTATCACATTGCTTGCGCCATAATAGGATAAACAAAATGGCGACCATACGGGAGCTGCTATGGAGCTGGTAATCAAACGATTCGGTGAGTTGAGTGCGGAAGAACTCTACGAGATTCTTTCTCTCAGAGCGGAAACCTTCATTGCTCAGCAAAAAATTGTCTACAACGATCTAGACGGCCTCGACTATCGTGCCACGCACGTTTTTTATCTGGATACTCCACAAGGTGAAGAGACGCAGGGCGAGAAGAACGTTGCTGCCTATCTGCGTATACTTGATCCAGGTGTCGTATATCCTCAACCGACGATCGGCCGTGTGTGCTCGCGCCGTAAGGGATGCGGTATTGGCAGCAAACTCTTACGCGATACCATTGCCTATCTGGCAGAAAACACCGGCTCCTCGGCGCTTCTTGTAGAAGCTCAGGTTAGTGCGGAAGCCGTATACCGCCGTGAGGGCTTTGAGGTTGCTCAAACGGACAAACCGATTACGCACTTTGGCGTTAAGCACCATCTGATGTCGCTTGACCTCAACAAGGTACGCAAAACCTCCGGTATTGACGGCATGCCTGAAAGAATTGATGAATCTTGCGTAACCATACGCCCCGTACACGCAGATGAACTGCCGCTTTTACAGCGTATCAGCATCAATGCCTTTGTCGATACCTTCTTGGCTTTCAAGACCGCCGACGATCTCGCCGATTACGTCGAAGATGCGTACGGCTCGGATACGCTCGCACAAGAACTTGCGGACCCTGAAGCTGCCTTTTATTTTATTGAAGTCAACCGTGAGGTTGTGGGATACCTTAAGTTAAGCGTCGGATACGCACAAACCGAAGCACAGCGTGCAGACTCCCTTGAGGTACAGCGTATTTACCTGCTACCTTCCTATCAAGGTCGTGGTCTTGGATCTCTCCTCATGTCGTTTGCCCTTACGCAAGCCCAAAAGTTGGGTAAAACACGCGCATGGCTCGGCGTTTGGGGACACAACGAGCCTGCAAAAGCTCTCTATGCCAAGTTTGGTTTCAAAAAGTTCGGCCATCATACCTTTGTCATAGGATCCGATCACCAAACGGATGAGCTTTGGGAAAGAGACGTTTAGCGTGCGAGAAGATCTGCCATGCTCTCGCTAAACGTAATGGTAACCGCAGTCCCCATACCCACCTCAGACGATACGGACACAGAAAGCCCCATCTTGGTGCATAACTGATGAACCAGATATAATCCAATGCCGGTTGATTTGGCGTATTTGCGGCCATTTTCCCCCGTGAATGCCTTATCAAAGACCCGAGGGATATCTTGTGCGGGAATACCGATACCGTTATCAGAAACAGTCAGACTTGTCACATACGTTCCTGCAGAAACCTCTCTTTGATCTGCGGATATTCTAACTTCCGCCTCTCCGGGAGCAAGATCTTCTCGCCGATATTTTGCCACATTGATAAGCAACTGGCTCAAAATAAATTCAAGCCACTTGGGATCTGCTTTGACGCAATATGCAAGATGCTCGAGGTGCGGCGCAACGCCCGCATCAATCAGAGCGCGTGCGTTGGCACGAAGTGCGGCTCTCACGACACTTTCCAGGCGCACCGAACGAATGGAGAAGTCTCTATCAAGAGCGGCTCCCCGTGCATAAAAAAGAGCCTGTTCAACAAGGGACTCCACCTTAGAAAGCTGAAGGTCCATGGCATCGGTTGCTTGTCCGGGGTTGTTTTGTGCAATTAGGTGAGCCGCGGAAATAGGAGTTTTTATCTCGTGTACCCACATCTCAATATATTCACGATATTCTCGCGATGCCGCACGATTCTTTGCAAGCCGGTCTGCCATTGATTTAGACATGGCTTTCAGCGCCTCGTAAAAAAGCTGCTCTTCATAGGTGGTAGGAACAGCAGATATTGAAGGCGCCAAAAAAGCGTGGACGTCCATGGCCTTAAGATCTTGTAAAAGTCTTTTATAAAAGCCAAACCGATGAAGATAATCGGCGATAAGACCGACAAAAGCCACGATTACGATTAAACAGATGCTGTACCAAATGATAAACGGAGTAACGCCCGCTATATACAACGTGGCAAAAAGTGCTATCGACATCGCAAGGATTGCCAGTATGGCGATCGTTCGGTTTTTGAGATAGATAAAAAAATTCATGTTTGCGCACCACACAACCCGCAAAGCCGATACCTATATGACGATATATCCAAGGCCACGCCGCGTACTCACATACTCTTCCACACCAATGCCGGCAAGCGTCTGCCTCAGATGGCTCACATTAACCGTAAGCGTATTGTCATCGACAAACTCATCCGACTGCCAAAGCTCTTCCTGAATGCGCTGACGGGACACAACGGTACCGGCGTTGCGCATCAAAATTGCCAGTATCCGCAACTCGTTTTTGGTTAACTCCGCGCTTCCTCCTGCCGCATGAACGCGACAGGCTGCGGTATCAAGAGTGACGCCACCGTGCGTAATTTCGGCTGACGGTTCTGCCGCTACGCCGACGCGACGAAGTACCGTTGCGATATGGAGCAGCAAAATCTGCGTATTATACGGTTTTGCCACAAAGTCGTCGGCGCCCAAAGAGAGCATCATAAGTTCATCAAGATCAGAGTTTCTGCTGGTTACTGCAATAATGGCAACGTTGCTCTTTTGTCGCACTTCTCGACATACGTGCTGTCCGTCCACTCCCGGCAAATTGAGATCCAAAAGAACCAAATCGACACCGGACTGTAAAATTTGCCCGGGAACATCGACAAACGACGTAAGCGCACACGCGTCATATCCATTGCGCTGCAATAGCGTCACAAGTTCATCTCTGATTTTTTGGTCGTCTTCAACTACCAATAGCTTTTGCATCATCAATCCAAACCACACAGGCGCCGCGCATTGACCCAAAGCGCATCGTAGGTTTCTTGTTTTGAAGCCACACCGGCTTCGGCACGTATGCGAGCGAGAAGTTCTGCGGAAAACGCCACCATCGCAGGTTCACATTCACTGCCGCGCAAGGGCTCGGGAGCCATGTAAGGTGCGTCCGTCTCCGAAAGTATCTGCGCACTTGGACAGGCCAGTGCGGCACTCCGGATATCTTCCGAGCGCTTAAATGTTACCGCTCCGCCGAATGCGACATAACAGCCAAGTTCCACAAAGGGCGCCATAACTTCCGCGTCATCAGTAAAGCAATGCAGATCGCAGCCGGCCTCAGGGACACCTTCCTGCTCAAGAATGGTTCGTGCCACATCATGTGCATGGGTATTGCCTTCTCCGTCGCGAAGATGCAGCTCTACGGGCAAACGATGCTCATGTGCCATACGAAGCTGCGCCCGAAAAGCACGTACTTGAGCTTCCTCACAAACCTCACAATACGGCCCAAAATCAAGCCCAATCTCACCTACACCAAGCGTACGCTCACATACAAGCAACCGCTCCATGCGCGCACGGGCGTCATCGTCAAAATCAGCCGCCGAATAGGGATGTGCACCCGCAATGACGAAAACATTTTCGAGAAGTTCCGAAACATTCTCATATGCACCAACAAACGTTGGCGGTACGAGACCACACTCTGCAAAGCGCTCAAGATATTCGCGGGCTTTTGCAATGGTTTTGCCAAACCACGCCTCCAGAGCCTGAGGATCTTTCCACGTATCCGGAAACTCATGTGCAAACGCCGGATCAATGGGGCACACCAAAAGTCGCACGCCCGCAAGAGCCGCACGCGCAAGCGACAGAGCCGCATCATGGTCTTCCAAAGATCCCAGGTGTCCGTGTGTATCAGCAAGAGGAGCAAGCGGGACGGGCGCTTCATGGGCACGACCACGAATATCGTGAAATAGACAGCCGTCTTCAAACGTTAACGCATCAACGTCGGCCATGGACAAATGCGGTTTCTTCCCCATACGCCCCTCCTTCTGCCAGCGCCATGGCAAGGCGCACGAAATCCTTCACTCCCAACGCTTCCGCGCGAACGGTAGGCTCTATATGTGCGGCGAGAAGCGCTCTCTCTAGTGTATCTTTTTTAAATCCCGAAGCGCCCATAGAGTTACGGATGGTTTTTCTGCGCTGCACAAACGCCGCATCAATGACGCGTGCGACCCAGAAAAGCTGCTCGGATGTCAATACGCCGGTGCCCGAAGGATCTGTCATGGGAGCTCTTTCAAGACGCACGACGGCGGAATTGACGCGCGGAGGTGGCATGAAATTGCCTGGCGCTACCTCAAAGCGGCCGGAAACCTGTGCATAGAGAGCAAGCTTGGCAGTATATGCGCCATACGCTTTGGTTTTGGGCTTTGCCGCAATACGATCGGCAACCTCGGCTTGCACCATAACGATAGCCTGTTCAAGCGTTGTAAATTCCTGAAAAAATAGAAGGATCAGAGTGGCCGCCACCTGATAGGGTAAATTGGAAACAAACTTATTGGGACCAATCAAAGCCCCGCTTTCTTCCTTACCGTCTACGTCTGCAAACACTCCAAGCGAAGCATACGCATCCCCCACCAGCTGAGGCGTTGCTTTCAGGGCATCTCCCATGCACAAAACAAAGGAGTCTTGATGCGGCTCTTTACACGTTGTTGCAAGCACGCCCTCAAGCTCGCGGTCAGCCTCAATCGAACAGACCGCACGAACGTAGTCAAGCATTGCTACCGTAAGCGTTCCGAGCCCAGGCCCTACTTCCAAAACCACATCGTCTGAGGTCAGTTCGGCAAGCCGGATGATTTTGCGAATGATGTTGTCTTCCACCAAAAAGTTCTGACCCAACCGATGCTTTGTGGCAAGTCCAAAGGCTTCCAGTGTCTCACGCGTTGCACGAGGATTGGCCAACCATGAGGCTGCATCTTGCGCGGCAGACGTCACTTCTCGCTCACCTTTATTTTGTGGAAGCAAGACGGGGAAACAGTGCTTCTCCCTTGGTAACGGCAAGTCCGCCGGAAAGCTTGCCCCACGTACAATCTTTTTCAAGCGCGCATGAAGTTATCTCATCCTCACCCAAACTCATGCGGCGGAGTACCTCAGCCGATGTCGTAGGCATAAAGGGCATCAAAAGATGAGCGCTGATACGAATGGTCTCCAGCAGAGAGTAAATGATTTCCGCAAGCTCGCTCACGCGCGCAGGATCTTTTGCCACGTTCCAGGGCGCTGACTCTTCAATGTAGTGGTTGGCGGCGTGGACAAGCTCCATAACCACATCTTTGGCTCCCACATAGTTCATATGATCCATACAGGTAGCGTAACGCTCATAGATACCGTCAGCCATTGCTTTTAAGGGATTTTTATTAGAGATGAGCGCACCGTCAACGTGAGGCGTGCACCCTGCAAAGTACTTGTCGCTCATATTAAGCGAGCGAGAAACCAAATTACCCCAGCTGTTTGCAAGATCCGCATTGTAGACCTGCTCCATACGCTCAAAGGAAATGCCGGAATCTTCACCGGGTACCACGTCGGTCATGAAGTAATAGCGATATCCCTCAACGCCCAAAAGCTTTACGACATCCTCGGGTGCAATGGCATTGCCGCGCGACTTTGACATCTTCTCTATCGCACCGGTCTCAGAGTTCCGTACGTTGAGAAAACCATGGGCAAACACGCGCTCAGGTACGCTCTCACCAAGAGCCATAAGCATTGCCGGCCAGATAACACAGTGAAAACGGATGATATCTTTTCCTACTACGTGCATCTGAGCAGGCCAGAAACGCGCGCGCAAAGCGGCCGCCTCCGGAGAATCATCGCCATATCCAACCGCGGTATAGTAGTTGAGCAGCGCATCAAACCACACATAGGTAACATGACCCTCATCAAAGGGAACGGGAATTCCCCAGTCAAAACTTGTACGAGAAACGGATACGTCCTGAAGTCCCGACTCCACAAAGGAACGGACCTCATTGAGACGAAAATCAGGCTCCACGAACTCGGGGTGTTCTTCGTACAGTTTAAGAAGGCGGTCTTGGAACTCGGAAAGCTTAAAGAACCACGACTCTTCCGTCACACGCTCAAGCGGACGATGGCAGTCAGGGCATAGATGCTGTCCTTTTGTCCCTTGCTCTTCATCGGCCTTCTCTACCTGTGTCTCGGTGAAGTACGTCTCTTCATGAACGCAATACCACCCGTCATACGAACCCTTATAGATATAGCCCGAATCGCGCATACGCTCCCAAAGATACTGCACGGCGCGATACTGGCGGGGTTCGGTTGTCCGAATGAAATCATCGTAGGAAACCTCAAGCTCATCCCACAAATCCTTGAAATACGGAGCCTGAGAGTCACACCATGCCTGTGGCTCCATTTCGTGCTCAGCCGCAGCTTGGGCGACCTTCTCGCCATGCTCATCCATGCCCGTCAAAAAGAGGACATCATAACCGGCAGCTCGACGAAAACGTGCTTGTACGTCGCACAAAAGCGAGCAATACGCCGTACCAAGATGCGGCTTTGCGTTGACATAGTAGATGGGCGTTGTAATGAAATATGGCTGTTTACCCTCGGGCATACCGGCTCCCTCAACAAACTTCAGTAACTTTGA
Organism: Atopobiaceae bacterium; assembly: GCA_024691995.1. Classification (GTDB taxonomy): domain Bacteria; phylum Actinomycetota; class Coriobacteriia; order Coriobacteriales; family Atopobiaceae; genus Lancefieldella. The sequence goes on from JAILNA010000003.1 coordinate 143,776, forward strand.
AATTGTACCGCAGGATGGCACTCCCGTTGTTCAAAAGCCATACTTTACTGGCTCTGCACTCTTGAAGCCTTCTGTTTACGACGTATGCGCGGCTTTCAAAATGGCTTCATACACAACATCACGATCAAGCGAGAAGGACTTGGAGAGCCGCTTTGCGAGCACAGACTTACGTTCTCCCGCTTCAAGCCCCGCCTGAATGGCGTCTATAAGCGTTTGTTCTGCCGACGGACTCGTGGATGTCTTGGAGGCTTTAGAGCCCTCTTCTAACTCGTGCTCTTTGGGAGCGGAGACCACGATGACGCATTCTCCCTTGAGGTGTTCCCGCGCCGCAACGGTTGCCGCCAACTCCGGCGCCAACCCACGTATTACTTCTTCGTGGACTTTCGTAAGCTCTCGCACAAGCGCAAGGCGACGGCGCGGCATCACTTCGGAGATGGTTGCAAGTGTTGCGGCAACCCTTCGAGGAGATTCATATATCACCAGCGTCGCCGGAATGGCTGCCAGTTGCACCAGACGATCTTTCTGCGCTCCATGTTTACGCGGTAAAAAACCTTCGAAAAAGAAATGATCGCTCGCAAGCCCTGATGCCACAAGAGCACAAGTTACCGCAGACGGCCCCGGAACGACCTCCGTTGCAAATCCCGCATCAAGCACGGCATCCACCAAGCGCTGCCCCGGGTCAGAAACCCCCGGCATCCCCGCATCCGATACAAATGCAAGATGTTGACCTTGTGCAAGTCGTTTAAGTGCGGGAGCAATCTGAGCCTCAATAACGTTCTCGTCGCATCTCTGCAGAGAGGCATGGAGATCAAATGCCGAGAGGAGCTTCGAAGTGACACGTGTATCCTCACAAAAAATGATATCCGCGGCGGCAAGCGTATCGAGGACGCGTGGTGATGCGTCCGAAAGGTTTCCTATGGGTGTTCCTACCACCGAAAGCAGACCCGGTTTTACAGGGGAAACATGCGGTTTATTTTCCTCTTCCATCAGTTGAGCATTCCTCTCTCAAACGAAGCAAGAGCAACGCGCGCATCCCACCCTGCCAAAAACGCGCTTGTCTTCCAGGTCTGGAAAAACCAGGCAGGACACCCACGATATGCGGCAAGCTGTCCGGAAGCATAAATACGTTCAAGGGCAATGCGGCCCTCAGCGGTCATGGAGCCGTCCGGCGTGGGAAGTGAAGCTGACCACTTTCCCACCATCACCGGTAAATCTCCCGATGAAACCTGAAGAAGGTAAGAACGCTTTGCGTCAATCACTCTCTGAATACCTAAAGGGCCCGAACAGTCAACGGAAGAAGGTGTCCTGTCCAAGTGACAATCAAGCCATACATTTGTATAGGATTGTTGACTCATAAATCGCCGCCAGCCTGAAGGCCATCCACCATCAGGAAGAATGACCACCGGGTCTTCTCCCGCAACCGTACGAACAATGTTGTATGCACGACGATAATAGTTGCGCAAAGAGTGAGCCGGTACTCCGTCAATAACGCGCAGTCCCTGACGGATACGCGGTTGCACCTCATCGGCAACTTCAATACCAAAAAATCCCAAACGGTGTGCATAGCGTTGCGCAAGCTTTTTAATAATTTCAAGGCTCTTCTCGCAAGAAATACGAGTACGGGGGGAGCCTCCGGGAGTACTGTCTTGTCCGCCAGGAAGCCCTGGGTTGACGGCAAGTACGAAGATGACGTGGAGTCCGATTTCTTCGGCCCACTCAAGCGCCTTGTCCACCATATCAATGCACGGTTGATATGGTGTGTTTTGAGGTTCAAAGACATACCACGGTATCGGCAGGCGCAGCGCATTAAAGCCTCGCGCCGCAATCCGTGAAAAATCTTCGGAGTGAATGAAAGAGGCGCGATGAGCACGCACGAGCTCTGCGTATTCGTCCTTTCCAAGTTTGGCCGCCAACGACACCTCATCAACCGTGGCGGTTCGCGCAAACGGTTCAGGAGTTACCCAAGGTTCCAACGTAAACCAACCCGTTAGGTTAACTCCCCGTAAGACCTTGGTGGCCGCCATTGCCGCCCCTTTCAGAATACGCATACACGTTACGTATACACGTAGCGCTTTTATAATCTAGTCTCAGTATACCCGGCTACTCGCGCGTATAGATGGCACAGTTAAGAGGCGTCTCATAAACTTCAACTTGCGAGATTGGCACACCCTGCGCGGCAAGTCGGTCAAAAAAGTACTTGGCAAGATTTTCCGCCGTCGTACGAAAAGGAAGAACCGAAAGGATAAAACCTTCTTCATGAAGACATTCGATGGTCTTTTCCATCAAAGACCCCTCTTCGACCAAAAACGTATGGTCGAGTTCATCGGTAAGCTCACGGAGCCTCTTTTTGAAAACGCCAAAATCCATGACCATGTCTTTCGTGGTTCCCTCGCTCCCAAGATAAGACTGCGAGATATATGCCACCACGCGCCACCGATGGCCGTGCAGATTCTCACACTTTCCATAATAGTCAGTCAGAAAATGCGAGGCATCAAACGAACTTTCAGTTTTTAAGCTATACATTGTTACTGTTTTCACCACGTGTCTTTTTACTTGTTTGATTTTTTCCATGATGCCGGCGGCGAGAAGAAGCATTTTGCTGTTCTGTGGCCGGCGCTTGAGCCTGCGACGTTGCGTGAGAGCGCCGCGGGCGACGTATTTGCTTGTCGTGCGGTGTCTTCTGTGAGGTCTGCGGTTCTGCTTCACGCATGCCCGCACGGTCTCCCGGATGGCGTGTACGTTTTGTGCGCTGGGGAGTATTCTGAGCTGATGTCCTGGTCGTCTCAGGCAACTCCGCTTCCTGACGGTGATGACGACGGCGACGCGGCGCATCAACGGGTATTTCAACCGGACTTACGTCTTTGGCATCTTTTGCTTCATTTTCATACGTTGGCGTCATGCGAGAAGGACGTACCCGATGAGTACGCGGTACCTTAACAAACAGATCGGGGTTTACCTCAGGCTCTTCTTCCTCAAGAACGCCATGCTCGCGATCAAGTTCGGCCAAAGCCATCTGCACATCGGGAGATTCGAGTTTCTCAAGCACTTGTCGCGTTACGGTATCAGGGCGACACGCACAACCAAACTCTTCCGCTTTTTTCTTCGCGGCATCGGAGGCTGTCATATCTCCCAAGGGAATGCGTACCGTTTTGCCATTTTCCAGACGGATTACAACCTCTTCTTTCGGCGTGTTGTATTCAACAATTTTTCCGGTTCCAAGGGGAGTTTCAATGACAGCGTTACGCTTGGGAGCACGATTCTTAAAGTCCTTATATGCCTCAAATTCATAGCGCAAACAACACATGAGGCGTCCGCATGCTCCTGAGATTTTCGTGGAATTAAGAGGCAGGTCTTGCTCTTTTGCCATACGGATAGAAATAGGCTCAAACGAAAGACCAAATCGGCGGCAGCAAAGCTCTTGTCCGCAATGACCATATCCGCCGATAACGGCCGCCACCTCACGTACGCCAATCTGTCTCATATCAATGCGCTGATGTAGCTCATGGGACAAGTCTCGTACCAGCTGGCGGAAGTCAACTCGCTCATCAGCCGAGAAGTAACACACGACCTTCTCGCCATCAAAGAGATATTCCACTCCCACCGGCTTCATATCAAGATTTTCTTCAGCGGCAAAGCGGCAAAATATGGGGAAAGCATCATCTCCCATCTGAGCAAGTTGTTCCGCACGTTCAAGATCCTCAAGCGAGGCCACACGGAGCACCGGTTTAAGCTCGGCGTCCCCAATGGTATCTGCGAGTTCGCCGTCCGTGACATCGCGAACATCATCGATAACGAGTCCAATCTCTTGTCCTCGTTCCGTCTGGCAAATAACGTGATCGCCCTCTTGCGCGCCTGAATCTGACCAATCAAACCACAGGCCACGAGCGGCATATGAAAACTTTACCGGTACAACGGCGGGCATGTAAGCGCCTCCTTGATAGCAAGCAGCATCGTCTCTACGACGAGCTGGGGAGTTACCATGTGCTCGAGGTTGAAAGAGGCTTCCTGAATGGCAGCAAGCGCTCTGATCACCCCGCGCGTATACGTTCGTGAAGCAAGGCGGTCAACCACGTCGGCAACGTCCTCGTTCACAATTGGTTCTGATATATTCTCGCAGCGGACAAGGACGTCTCGAAGGAGCGACTCTGCAGCCGCGAGAGCTTCCATCATACCCGAACGTTCCCGTACGGTAAGCTCTCGCTTATTGGCCTTCTCAACTTCTTTAAGAACTTTTTTCTCCAAAAAATCCTTATGAGTCTCAAGAGCCTCCTCTTGAGCACGTTGAAGCGTGCCGAGAGGTATTTTGACTTCCGCCACGATTTCTCGCGCGTTTCCTAAAATATCCCACGAATCACAGTGCAGCGTATCACCTACCGCCTCCACCATCAGACGGCGTACTTCTCTTCTTGATGGTGAAGCGAGAAAATCCAGCGCCCTTGAAGGAGTTCCGGTAACCGCAAGTGCCACACGTGCTTCCGTTTGGCTTGCCGCCGTCTTACGCATAACCGCCGAAAGTGCATCTTTTTCCGAAAGCGTGCGAAACGGAACCACTTGGCAGCGAGAACAAATCGTGGGAAGCACGGTTGAGGTGCTTCGTGCACAAAGAATAAATATGGCGTCACGCGGAGGCTCTTCGATGGTTTTCAGCAGTGCGTTTGCCGCTTCAGTCCGCAAAAGATCGGCCCGATCAAGAACGTATACCTTATTTTGAGCTTTGATGGGAGCAAGCATCACATCGGAGGTAATCTCTCTGACCTGACCGATAAGATATCCCGAAGCACTCTGCGGCTTATACCAGTGAACATCGGAGTGTGTATGGTGTGAGACGCGGATACAATCCTCACAGGTGCCATCTCCCCCATGCGGGCACACAATGCTCTTTGCTACGGCCTCGGCAGCGGCAATCTTTCCGGATCCCGGAGCACCCACAAAAAGATACGCATGGCTCAAACGCTTCTGCTCAAAAGCCCGTCTGAAAAATTCTCGTACCCGTGGCTGCTCGTGTAATGCCTCAAAGGCCGGAATTTGAGTTTTTCCGATCTTTGTCAAAGGCGTATGTTGTAGCAACTCCTTAGGCATCTTGAGCTCCAACCTCAAGACCAAACGTTTTGACTTCTTGTATCTCCGGTACAAGGTCACAAAGATCAGCAACCGTGCGGGCATGAACCTGCGCAATGGTGCCATATGCCGATACAACATGCACGCGAGAAGGTTCTGCCACGGAAAGACGTATATATGCCTCCCGTACACGCCTTTGAAAGGCCGCTCCTTCTGCTTCCATACGATCGGCACCGTTGGTGGTTGCACGCTGAAATGCCTCAGCGGGCTCTAAATCAAAAATAAGCGTCCGTGTGGGAACAACGCCACAGCTCCCCAGATCATTTGCCCGACGTACGACCTTCTCGTCAATACCACGGCCGCCTGCCTGATACGCAAATGTGGAATCATAAAACCGATCACAAAGCACAATGGCTCCGCGAGCAAGAGCAGGTTCAATGACCTGGCGCACCAACTGCGCACGAGATGCCTCATAGAGCAAGAGTTCGCACTCATCCGCCATGTCGGTATTGGACGCATCCAAAAGAAGGGTTCTGATTTTTTCGGAAATGGCCGTTCCTCCGGGCTCACGTAGACGCACCAGTTCTTTGCCGGTTTGCATAAGTGATTCTGCGAGAAGGTCTGCCTGGGTTGATTTGCCCACACCGTCTATGCCTTCAAGCGTGATGAACAAACCTCGTGCCGATGTATCCGTTGTTTCATCTAAACACTGACGTATCGTTGTATCCGGCAAATCATTCCCTCCTCCACATAACCCATAAATGTGAGCAAACTTCTGTCAATTGTGCTGAAACTATGGTGATGCAACATTTTTTCAGTCCTTCTATCATACCCGCTTCATTTGGGGTATCAATGAAGAAGGACGGACGTTGGAGAGGGACGTCCGTTCAAAAAATTCTTAGAGCTTACGGTATTTACGTATAGGCTCACACAATCACCTAACTTCATTTTTTACTCGTTTTTCGTCCCGTTTTTTTGCGAGAAGTGCGCTTTGTTCCGGCGCCACGGCCCCGTGAAGCAGACGTTTTCTTCTCTTTGCTGGGGCAATCGTAATTGGGACAGAGCTTCCAAGGCCCTCTCTGCGTCGTAACGACCACCAAAGGAGCGCCGCAATCAGGGCAAACTTCGTCTGTACGCTCGAGTTTTCCGCGCGCGGGCAAAGGATAACTTGTTCCGCATTCTTCGTAGTTTGTACAGCGGATAAATCGCTTGCCGGTGCGCTCGGATTTATGGGCTATGAGATCTCCGTGTTTTCCGGCTGCCTTACAGACAGGACACTCACCCACAACAAGATCGGGCTCTGCATTTGTGGGACAAGCGGGATTGACGCACATCTCATATGCACGCTGACGAAACGGCTGTACCTTAATACGCGGAGCACCGCACTCAGGGCATGTCCCCGCTTCGCCCTCAAGAGGCTCAATGCGTCCCTGGGGCAACGGATAGGTCACGTCACAATCGGGCCAGCCCATGCAGCCTACAAAGCTGCCGCGTGTCTTGGCTGATGTCTTCACAACCAGATCTTTGCCGCATTTGGGACATACGCCAACTTTGGCATCCGCCGTTACGGCGTCCGCAATAGCCTCGGATAAGTCTTCTTTATGCTCGATAAGAGTATCAATCATGTCTGCCAAAAGAGTTCTCGAATGGGTAACGACACCGTCACGGGTATCTTTGCCTTCGGACACCTTTGTCATGTCTTCTTCAAGTTCGGCCGTCATGTTTGACGTGGTGATCCGCGGAACAAACTGCATAAGCGCATCAATGATTGCCATGCCGAGCTGGCTGGGCTCGACGGGATCATTTTTGAGATATTTCCGCTGGTAAAGCGTATCAATAATGGAAGCCCTCGTAGCTTTTGTACCAAGGCCACGCTTCTCCATCTCTTGAATCAGTTTACCCTGGCTATAGCGTGCCGGCGGTTCCGTCTGCTTCGCATCAAGATTGAGCTTGGTAACGTCAACAACCTCACCTTGGCTAAGTTCCGGCAGCTGATCGTCCTTCTTGAGCCCAAAGGGATAAATGGCGCGAAAGCCCTTCTCGGCAAGGACATTACCGTTTGCAACAAACGGTTGTCCGGCAATGTCCAGCGTAATCTTGGTACCTGCAATGGTGGCAGGCCCCATAAGAGTTGCCAAAAAGCGACGTGCGATGAGGTTATAGAGTTTCCAAGCAGCCGGTTGGAGCTTATTTTGATCGGCTGCGGCAGTGGGATAGATGGGAGGATGGTCGGTAGACTCTTGTTTGCCTCGCGTTGCGCTCAGCTTTCCGGCGGCAAGAAGTGTCTTGCATACCCCGGCATACTGCGGAACCGACGACAACGTACGGACACAGCCCTTCAAGTCCAGCGAAGACGGATAGACCGTGTTGTCAACGCGCGGATACGAAATCAAACCATCCATGTACAGTGACTCTGCGAGCCTCATGGTACGTGCAGGCGACAAACCCTCAGAGGCTGCCGCTGCTTGCAGAGACGTTGTGTTAAAGGGAGCGGGAGGCTGTTGCTTGCGCGATTTTGATTCAACACGGACCACCGTGGCTTGATGCTGCTCTTTCACTGCATCAAAAGCCGCATCCGCCTCTTCTTTATTCCAGAAACGAGAAGTGGCGTGCGTAATTTTAAAGGTTGTATCGGAGTTGCCCTCAAGAGGCATCGCTTCTCCTGAGATAACCCAATAATCTTCAGGGGTAAACGCCAGGCGCTCTCGCTCTCGCTCTACCACCAATGCAAGCGTTGGCGTCTGTACACGGCCGGCAGAGCGCGTATTGCCAAAGCCGCCAAAACTCACACAGGTCAAATACCGGGTAAGCACGGCGCCCCAAATGAGATCAATAAACTGACGTGACTCGCCTGCGGCCGCCAAATCATAATCAAGTTCAACGAGGTTGTTGAACGCGGTGTCTATCTCATATTTGGTAAATGCTGAATACCGTGCACGAGAAACAGGGAGATCGGCTTTGACCGAAAGTACCTGAGCCAGTGCATCGGAGCCAATGAGCTCTCCTTCGCGGTCAAAGTCCGTAGCAATGATGACGGCATCGGACTTCTTGGCAAGATTTTTAAGAGAGCGAATGATTTCTTTTTCCGCAGGCTCTTTTTCCACCGGAGCCCAAATGAGATACGGCAGGCTGGGTATTTTCCAACCTTTAAGATCAATTCCTGCTTTGAGATAAGGTTTGCGTTTTTCCTTATACGGAGGGCGCGCAAGACCGTCGGGTACGTCGGCAGGAATATGCTCTCCGTCTTCCGTTGCACCATACCAGCCCTCATCCGCATCAAAGAGCAGCTGTGTTGGGAAATCAGGCTGCAGAATGTGGCCACGCAGACCGATGGTCACATACTCTTCTCCGCCTTTTCTAAAACGATAAACAGGCGTGTTATATACCTTATCAGCCTCGGGTTTACCTGACTCAGACAGAAGTCTGGCAATTTGCTGGGCTGCATCGTTTTTCTCGGTAACAATTAGAATCAAGGAAGTGCCTTTCCCGACATTTATACATACAGGCTCAACAACAAATCACCTGTAAGACATCCCATTACTCGCGATTTGCATACTCTTCTCGCGTCCACTTCAAAGCAGCTTTGCCGTCTTTGGCAACAATCACTGAACGTGCAACTCCAAGAGCAACCTCATAGAGCAGGATAAGCGCCGCAAACATGAGCGCCATGGTAACCGGAGAGGCGTCAGGTGTAACGACGGCAGAAAGCACGAGAAGCCCCACATACACGTAGCGCCACTGCTCACGCAAAATCTTATAGGGAACCAAGTGCAAAATAGCAAGGTAAAAAATAACCAACGGCAACTGGAAGGCGATGCCAAAACCAACCTCAAACATAATGATGATGCTGAGATAGTCTTCTGCCTCATTGAGCGTTGCGGCAAACTCGGTTGACTGCTGAATGAGCCAGCCAAATGCAGTGTTCAAAATAATGAAATAGCAGAAAATCATTCCAAAGAAGAACAAGAACACCATGGCTGCTACCGTGGGAACCACCCAACGACGCTCCTTCTCATTAAGTGCCGGAAGGAAAAACGCCATAATTTCCCAGATAATAATCGGAGTGCAGATAATAAAGGCAAAGAAAAATGCCACCTTGAAACGGATGGAAAAGCCTCCAAGAACCGAAAGTACCGTCAGAGTACCTCCTGTAAGAAACTCTCGAATGGGATTTGTCAGCACTTCAATTAAGGCAGGTGTTGCAAAGTAAACCACAATGGCCGTAACAAAAACCGAGACGACTACGATGGTTAGGCGCCGACGAAGCTCACCAAGGTGATCCATCAAAGGCATACGAGCTGGAGTAATTGGCATAATAATCGAAAGCAGGATTTACTCCGTGCCTTCACCCTCCTCTCCCGACTCAGAGGTAACGGACTCATTGGGAAGGGTCTTCTCGGAAGAGGCAGGGATTGCATCTTCCGCCTCTTTTGCATCCTCTTTCGCGGCCTCTTTTTGCGCGCGAGAAGAACGTCTGTCTCCCAAATGATACAAATCACGTGCAGAGTTTGTCTTTTTCTTTTCATTGGTATCGGAAGCTGAAGCCTTTGGAGCAGCTCCGGCTTCCTCATGAGCCGAATCTGTTTTGGATTCGGCATCACTGCCATCAACATCTTTGTTTGAAGCGGAAGCGGCACCTTTTGGGACTTCAGTATCCGCTTGGGCACTGTTGTCCTTATCGCTCTCGGCACTCTCGTGAGCGGCTTCTTTTTTCTGAGCTGCCTCACGCTCAGCCTTAAGACGAGCGCGGCGCTCGGCAAAGGTTTCTTGTTTGGGAGCTTCTCCGTCAATGTCAGAATCATCCGATGCTGCAGAACGAAGCTTCTCGGAACGCTTGGGTTTTTCATTCAATACGTCAGCGGCAGGATCTAAAAGATCGGATTGAACCACCTTATTAAATCCTTCCTGCGCCGATCTAAACTGACGCAGTGCCCGGCCAAGCGTCCTGCCCATGCCAGGCAACTTGTCAGGACCAAAAACTAAAAACGAGAAGAGCAAGATTAAAACAAGCTCCGTTTCACCAATACCAAACACGTTTCTAACCCTTTCGGATCATCGTCTTCTAATCATTCTCGCGGACATTAAGATCTTCTGTAACGCCGAGAAGATCAAACACACGTGCCACGTTCTTTTGCGGATGAGCAACGACAAATGCAACCTGTGCTTCCTGAGCGCGATGTGCTATCCCCACAAGAACACCAATACCCGTTGAATCAATATATGAAACATCAGAAAAATCTGCGGTAATTTTTGATGTGCCACCGATAAGTGCGGCCTCAAGTGCCGAGCGAAGCTCAGCAGCATTTGATACGTCAACCTCACCATTCACACAAACGATGCATTCGTCTGCCTCATGTGTAACCGTAATATCCAAAGCCATGTCTCCTCCTTAACTTTACTGTTTGCTCTTGTCCTTACTATCAAGTAACTTCTGAGCGATATCGCGAACATTTTGTGAACCGTCGGGGTCTGCCTCAACAGCTTTTTGGAGAGCCGCATCGGCATCCTCGGCATTACCCATCTTAAGATATATCATGCCAAGATTGAGCCAGGCGGCGGCACAATCAGGTGATTTTTCGGTCAGATTCTTAAGTGCCGTAACGGCACCCTCCTGATCTCCACTCTGAAATTGAGCAACGGCTCTATCGGCACGAACGGTATCCGAATCGCTGCTTGCAAGGTATACGTCATATTCTGATAATGCCTGTTTTATGTGGTCATCCGCCTGTTGCTTGGTGGTGTCATCGGATGCCACCTTACGCAGCGCCACTCCCCAGTTCAGATGGACCTGTGCCAGCTTAAGCGTAGCGGCAAGATTGTTTGGATTTCCCGACAAATCATCGGTGAGTTCTTTTTCCTGCGCGGCGTACTGAGCATTAATGGAATCAGGCGTAGGAGTTTGCGTTTGCACTTTGGAAACCGTAGTTTTTGAGGTCCCGCCACCAAAAATCATAGCAAGAGACGGGATCATCATTGACAGTGCGATAAACAGCGAAAAAATGCCGATGGCAACTTTCTTTCCTGTTGAAAGTCTCCCTGATCTCTCCTTTGAGGTCTGAGCCTGAGCATTTGCCGCGTCTTTCTGAGCCTGCAGAAGCTCAGCATCGGAGCGGCTTTTTGACTTGGCCGAACGAGCGGAGTGTTGCCGTATACTTTTTTGTTTAGATGCCTTCTTTGGCATGACATACCTTTCACTGTCCCAAAACCTTTGGGACATTTTCCAAGCGCGTTTACTAACTGTTCAGGGTACGCCAGTTTGTGCTTCCACGGAAGAACAGAACGTTCCCGCCGAAGATTCTACAGAATTTTAAGCGTTTAGGACTCACACAAAAAGACTATTGCCCAAGACTTATATAAAGGCGCTTTGCCCCCTATCAACTTTTGCAAGTCTTGCAGCCACCTGTTTGGCCGCAACGACAAACACATCAAGCGCAAGAGAAAGCTCTTCAAGACTTGGATAACTTGGAGCAAGACGGATATTGGAATCAAAAGGATCGTTGCCTGATGGCCAGGTAGCTCCTGCAGGTGTCAGCGTTACGCCCATCTCACGCGAGCGAGACACAATGGCGCGAGCAGAACCAACGGGTCCATTAAACGATACGAAATAGCCTCCCTGAGGATGCGACCATGTTGCAACCCCAAGGTCTCCAAGTCCTTCTGTCAGTTTTTGTTCCACCAGCTCAAAACGTGGCCGTAGAAGCTCTGCATGAAGCTTCATGTGAGCCTCTACCCCCGCCTTGTCTTTTAAGAAACGCACATGCGCAAGCTGTGAGAGTTTTTCCGGTGATACACGCCGCACGGAAAACGATGCACGAATCTCTTGAATATCGTCTGTGGAAGCGCAAAGCCACGCCATTCCCGACGATGGAAACGTAATTTTAGCGGTAGATGCAAACTCAATAACCAAATTATCCGCACCCTGCTGCTTAAGAGCGTCGAAGATGTTACGCAAGGGCGGGCACTTCTCGCCTTCTTGCGCAAATACATGATAGGCATAAGCGTTATCCCATAGAATACGGAAATCCGGTGCTGCGGGCTTCAAGGCGGCAAACGCACGCACAACCTCATCGGAATAGCTCACTCCGGACGGATTGGCAAAGCGAGGAACGCACCAAATACCCTTAACCGTTGGATCTTCTTCCACAAGCGTACGGACAACATCCATATCGGGGCCATATTCCGTCATCGGAATAGCAACGTTTTCAAAACCGTAGTACTCACTGATCCGAAAATGACGATCATAGCCGGGAGTTGGACACAAAAACTTAAGACGAGCACCCGGATGCGCGGAAGCAAGCTCCGATGCTTGCCGGGCTAACGGTGGCTGACCCGCGATACCGTGTGTATATGCCATATCAATAACATCATGCATAAGATTCAAGCTGGAAGATCCCGCAACGATAACGTGCTCAAGATCAACATCCAAAAGCTCCGCCGCCAATGCGCGTGCAGACGGAAGACCGTCGGGGTCTCCATAGTTGTCGGCATACGAAGCGCCGTCCATCAGATTGGAAGATGAATTCAAAAGGTCAAGCATGGGTTTGGAGAGCGCCGTTTGCTCTCGGCTTGGTTTACCGCGCGCCATATCAAGCGTGAGGTGCTTATCCGCAATCTGCCGCGCTTCTTCTCCAATCTCTTTCAGCGCCCTGTCAAGATCCGCATCACTCATACGCTGATAGACATTCCGCTCCTGCAAAAGCATGTGCTGAAAAAGCTTCTTATCTACGGTAATTGGCATGATATCCCCCTTTGGACCGTATACAGAAGTATAAAGGCGAAACCGGACAACAAATGGCTCTCCTTCAAAAAGCTGCTAGACTGTCACACAACGGCAACGATTGGAGGCACTATGGCGAGACCGGGAATTCGAGCAGACGAGTATGGCGATCTGCAGCGGCTGGTCGATAACGTATATAAACACGCTCCGTCAAGTTATGCCTCAAATATTGATGTTTTGGTCAGAGCGGAAATTGATGACCTTAACCAAGATCTCTTGGAAGTAATCAATCTCATTCCTGCGGGCACCTATAAGCGAGCCACACTTTGTGATCAAATAAACTCTATCGTGACTGCTCATGGCTGGGGCTTTACGTACGGCACGGTGGAATAGTTTTATCCTATTTTTTATCTGACGGACGCTCTTTTGTGGCGTCGTGCAATATGTCGGCCACACGAACAAAAGCTATTCCCAAAAGACTTGCCGCAATGGAACCCGCTAAAATTGCGCACTTAGCCGCAAGAACGTTGTTCTGATCGCTAAACGCAAGACCTGAAATAAGAATCGACATTGTAAAGCCAAGACCTCCCATAAGGCCAACGGCTGTAATTTGCATCCAATTCACACGCTTGGGAAGCTTACAGATACCCGACTTAACGAGAATAACCGTCGTAAGAATAATACCCACGGGTTTGCCGATAACTGCTCCAAAAAACGTACCGTATGCCACGGGATTTAAAACAATGCTTCCAAAGTCAGAACCCATGAGAGTTATCTGGGCGTTTGCAAATGCAAAGAGAGGAAGAATAATGAAGTTAACCGGCACGGAAACATATCGCTCAACGCGTTGCAGAGGAGGCGTTACATGATGCATAACATGCTCAACGCGAAGAGCGCTTCGGGTAAAGTCGTGCTGTCCTAAAATATGATGCTCGTCGTCATAGTTGGCGTTTAGTTCACGAGCACGGCCTTCAAGCCAGCCTCCGAGATGATTGAGACGAACATCCGAGCGGCTCGGCAAAAAGAATGCCAAAATGACACCGGCAAGCGTTGCATGAATACCCGAGTGGTACATGCAAATCCATAAAATCAGTCCAACAAACAAGTATGGAGCAGATGAGTAGAGCTTCATGCGACTCATACCCCACAGCACCAAAATCACTCCAAGTGCTGCCGCGCACCAGGCGATATCAGGAGTCTGGCCATAAAAAAATGCGATGACCACAATGGCCAAAATATCATCCGCAATGGCAAGTGTCTGAAAGAAAACTTTTGTTTGTGTTGAAATTCTACTTCCCAACAGACTCATAACCCCAAGGGCAAACGCGATATCGGTAGCAATGGGAGTAGCCCACCCATGCATGGCTCCGCCATAGTTGCAGAGCAAATATATACACGCGGGAACTGCCACACCGCCAACCGCAGCAAGCATCGGAAGCATGGCTTGACGGGGTTTGCGCAGCTGACCCACCGTAACCTCGTACTTAAGCTCGATACCAACAAGTAAAAAGAAGATGGCCATAAGAAAATCGTTAATAAACGACTCAAACGATATGCTGACGGTAAAAGCTCCCACTGTAAAAGAGCATTCTGCTTCAAAGAACTTCTCGACAATCTCATGCGCGGGCGAATTGGCCACGACAAGAGCAAGAAGCGCCGCCATAACCATGGTTGCCGCCGCAACGGTACTGTTTGAGGTAACCTTGCGAACTTCCGTACGATATTCAATGCGCTTTACAACAGCGGGCTCACCATAAATACTTGGCATATCTAACCTATCTGGCTCAAGTTTCTTTTCCTCATCTAGTTTATCATGTGCTCATTCGGCTTTGCATGAGCGCCCCAGATGCACGCCATATCTTGCAATTCTCGCTTTTACCAAGCGCTCTGGTGGGTAGAGTTATCGTAAGATATAGTGTTAGTCCGTGGTCTCAGTTTTTATGAGCCTCGTCTTTTCAATAGTTTGGAGCAATGTATGTCCAAAAAAAGGATTGCGGTCCTTACCGACTCAGGCACCAACACACCGGCAGAGTTCATTGCCGCTCATGACATTCGTGTTGCGCCACTTCGTATTAACTATTCAGACGGCACCACCTATGAGTCCACCGTCAACATTACTCCGGAACAAATTGCCTCCCGCTTTGACCAAGAGATTCCAAGCACTTCGCTTCCCTCGCCGGAAAAGATTCACACTCTTTTTGATGACGTAAAGGCTTCGGGTTATGATGCCGCTGTCTTTATCTGCATTTCTTCAGGACTTTCGGCAACATGCGATACCGTTCGTATGATTGCTCAAGACATTTCGGATCTGCCCATCACAATCATCGATACTAAAAATATCGGTATTGCCGCAGGTCTTATTGTCATAGAAGCCGTTCGACTCATCGAGGCCGGTGTCCCTTATGAAGAGCTCGAGCAAAAACTTGTGGCAGCTTCGCAGAGAACTCGCGTGTTCTTCTCCGTCCCTGCTCTCAATTTTTTACGTAAGGGAGGACGCATTAGCGAAGCCGTCTATCGCATTGGCTCTGTATTGAATATCAAGCCCGTCTTAACCTGTGAGCCAACCGGTACCTACGGTGTTGCCAAGCGTACCCGCGGCTGGGAGAAGTCTCTGAAAGAAGAGCTGGTACTTGCAGCAACGGAAGCTCAGAAATATCCGCATGTTCACGCCGCAATTTCTTGTTCCGCTCCCAACCTTATCTATACCGAGATGGAAGAGCGGATGCGCCAGGCAATTCCCAACATTGTTGATTTTGTAACTTCAGATATAGGCTCTGACCTCTTGGTTCACACGGGGCCAGGACTTGTTGGTATTGCGGTACAAGGTATTGATGAGACCTCTCTCTAGCCTCATCTTTATGGCCTCGCACCTACTCGCCTTGAAAGCCCACATCCTCGAGAAGATCCTGTCCATCTGCAGCCGTAGTGGCAAGTTCATCGCAGCGCTCATTAAGCTCTTCTCCGGCGTGCCCTTTTACCCACACGTAGTGCACCTCGTGAGAAGAACTTGCAACAAGCAATCGCTTCCACAAGTCAATGTTTTTGACGTTCTGCTTGTTTGAGGTTTTCCAACCACGATGCATCCACCCAAAAATCCACCCTTGGTTAAATGCATCGACCACATATTTTGAATCGGAATGAACCTCAACCATACAAGGCTGAGTAAGAGCCTCCAGAGCCACAATTACACCTAAAAGCTCCATACGGTTGTTGGTTGTCAGACGATACCCCTGCGAAAATTCACGCGTATGACGTTTGCCCGAAGCATCAACGTAAACCAATACGGCCCCATACCCACCGGGACCGGGATTACCACGAGAAGCCCCGTCAGTATAGGCAACTACCCGCGCTCTCTTTGAAGAGTTACTCATTGCCTCGGACTGTGTATGTGCATCTTCATACATAGCTTATTTAGCCTCTGCCCAATTTGGACCATACGATACGTCAGCAATCAGAGGAACCTTCAGCTCAACTACCTCTTCCATGGTCTCTTTTACAAGCCGGGAAACGGCTTCTATTTCATCATTTGGCACTTCAAGATCAAGTTCGTCATGAATCTGCAGGATGAGCTTTGCCGCACACCCCTCTTTACGCAGGCGCTTCTCGACACGAATCATTGCAATTTTGATAATATCGGCAGCGCTTCCCTGCATGGGGTGATTCATGGCAGTACGTTCACCAAAGGCAATAAGCTGACGATTGTGCTGACCAAATTCACGAATATGGCGCTTTCGACCATACATGGTCACCGCATAGCCCTTCTCGTGTGCGATACGTACCGATTCATCCAAATACGCGCGCACTCCGGGATATGCGGCAAAATAACGGTCAATCATATCTTGTGCCTCAGCACGCGGTATCTTGAGCGAAGTTGCCAATCCATACGCCTGCTGACCGTACACAATGCCAAAATTAACCGCCTTTGCCCTGCTCCGGAGCTCCGGGGTAACTTCTTCCACCGGCACCCCAAAGGTACGCGAGGCGGTAGCCGCATGAAAGTCCGCCCCTGACTGAAACGCCGCTATCAGATGTTCGTCACCTGACAGGTGAGCCAAAAGCCGAAGCTCAATCTGTGAATAGTCGCACGCTAAAAATACATGACCGGACGGAACGGTAAACGCGGTACGAACCCGATGTCCCAGCTCGGAGCGGGTGGGGATATTCTGCAGGTTTGGATCGGAACTTGAAAGACGCCCCGTGGCTGCCACCGTCTGGTTAAATGTCGTATGGATTCGGTGATCGCCTCTGATAAGTGCGGGAAGCGCATCCAGATAGGTTGATTTAATCTTAGCGCGCTCACGATACTCAAGAACGTCAGCAACAATCTGATGGGTATCGGCCAAATCGGAGAGTACCTTTGCGTTTGTCGAATAGAATCCCGAACGGGTCTTCTTAAGCCCAAACGTTGGCAAATCGAGCACGTCAAAAAGCACGTGGCTCAACTGACTGGGAGAATCAAGGTTAAAGGTCTCTCCCGCTGCCTCATGAATACGCTCCACGCGAGAAGCAATGTCTGCTCCAAGCTCTTTCGATTGTTCCACAAGCTTTGCGGGGTCCACAAAAAGCCCACGCCGCTCCATTGCGGCAAGTACCGGAAGAAGCCCCATCTCAATGGTCTCAAAGAGCTCCAACGACTTATCATCCTCAAGCTTTTTGGTAAGCGTAGCCTTGAGCGCTCTTGCGGCAACTGCTTCATATGCGGCTGCGGGAATCTTATCGGAACCGACAGAGAGTTCCACCCCAAAGTAGAGCTCAACAAGGCTGGGTATTGTAAAGCTGGAACGATCGGATTCAAGCAGATAAGCAGCCACTCCAATATCAAAAATACGGCTCGCATCAACGTCATCGGGGACAAAAACTTCAGGCTCGGAAGAATCAACGGGACTTACATCATGTAAGAGTGACTTCACGTCTCCGGACACCATCAGGCCTTTTTCAAGGATTTCCTTCAGTGCCGAGGTGGCCTTGTCGTCTTCAAACTTACACAGCTCCTGCGTTGTTGCAACCCAAAGTGTATGTCCAAAACCAAAAAGGGAACCGTCTTGTTTGCCCGTATCAAGAGCAACGCCCAGCCATTCCTTACGCGACAATGCCGCCTTTAGAGCTTCCCACGCACTCTCGGCCTCCAATATCTTTGCGGGAAGTGCAAGCTGAGGATCAGTGGGCGCTTTCGTTTGCTGTGGATTGGCAGAAGAGCCGCCCTTCTCGCCGGCCAAGCGTACCAGCCGGCCTGTCATACCGGTAAATCCAAGCTTTGAAAACGCAGCAACGACTTTATTCGGATCAAACGTTGGGAACTGAGCGTCAGCCAGATTAATGTCAATTGGCGCATCCGTACGTATGGTGGCTACTTTACGAGAGAGAAGCGCATCTTCTTTGTGTGTACGCAGATTCTCGCCCATTTTGCCTTTCACTTCATCGGCATGAGCCAACACTTCGTCAAGACTGCCATACTCGACAATGAGCTGAGCTGCTTTCTTGGGACCAATCCCCGGAACACCCGGAATATTGTCGGATGAATCTCCTTTGAGACCATAAAAGTCCGGAACCAGCTTTGGCGTGATACCGGCATAAAGATCCTCCACAGACTCAGGCGTCATAATGGAGACATCGGAAACGCCTTTACGGGTAGACACAATCTTGACGTTTTCGGTAGAGAGCTGATACATGTCGCGATCTCCCGTAAAGAGCAGCATCTCATATCCGGCTTCCTCACCGCGCCGTGCGAGAGTGCCTAAGATATCGTCACCCTCCCAGCCTTCAAGTTCGCACACGGGGATATCTAAGACCCCAAGGAGAGTCTTTACGATCGGAAACTGCACGTGAAGCGCATCATCCATGGGAGGCCGCTGTGCCTTGTACTGCGGCAGCATATCAATACGCACCTGTGGTTTTCCCTTGTCAAATGCGCAAATGACGCCGTTGGGCCTAAACGATTCAATCATCTTGATAAACATATTGAAGAACCCAAAAAGCGCCCCGGTAGGAGTTCCGTCGGGAGCCGACATGGGCTGTCTGATGGCGTGAAAAGCGCGGTGCATCAGTGAATTTCCATCAATGACCGCAATGGTTTTACGTTTTTTGTCGGTATGGGTGCCGGTACCGTCTGTCTCAGGCATACTTCTCCTATCTAAAGTTACAAATCCATTGTACCCGGCATGTCGACCGGCCTGCGGCGAGAAGTACGCGCGGATGTAAGACGTGCCCAATACAAGACGTGCGCCAAAAATCTGCCCCGCACTCACGGGTGCCTACAACGTGCCTCCAAATCGGATCTCATGTCTTGAGAGTCGGTTCAATCTTAAGGAGTCTCTCTTAAGAAGCCTCATGTGTATTTATTGCAGTCTCCATCACAAAGACACGATTTTCTCGCCTCCGTGTGAAAGTCAATGGCGTACAGTAGAGTTTGTGGCAAGAAGTACTTCTCGCCCTCACCTATTCATCCAAGGAGGCTTTCGTGGCAAACGACAAGGTATCGCGCGAATTTGGCACACTTCTTTTTACCGACGCCGATATGCAAGAAAGGCTGCCTAAACCAACCTATAAACGTCTGCGTGATGTTATCAGACATGGAAAACCACTGGAAATTGACATTGCCAACGAGGTTGCCCATGCCATGAAGGAGTGGGCGCTGGAGCACGGTGCCACCCACTTTACTCACTGGTTCCAGCCGCTGACAGGCATCACATCAGAAAAACACGATAGCTTTATGACGCCTCAGGGAAATGGCACCATTTTGATGACATTCTCCGGCAAGGAACTTGTGCAGGGAGAACCCGACGCTTCAAGCTTTCCTTCCGGCGGTCTTCGCGCAACCTTTGAGGCACGCGGATATACGGTTTGGGATCCGGTGAGCCCCACGTTTATTAAAGACGAGGTTCTCTGCATCCCTACGGCATTCATTTCCTATACCGGTGAGGCTCTTGATAAACGTACACCGCTTCTACGCTCACAGCTTGCTCTTGAACGCCAAGCAAAACGGGTGCTCGCCCTTTTTGGCCAGACTCCCGAGCGCATCGTGACAAATATTGGTCCTGAGCAGGAGTATTTTCTCATCCGTGAGAAGGATTTTGAGAAACGCCCCGATTTAATCTTGTGTGGGCGTACGCTCTTTGGATGCGAGCCGTCTAAGGGACAAGAGCTTGACGACCATTACTTTGGGGCCATACGTCCCACCGTTAACGACTTCATGAAAGAGCTTGACGACGAGCTTTGGAAGCTGGGAATTCCCGCAAAAACCAAGCACAATGAAGTTGCCCCCTGCCAACACGAGCTTGCTCCCGTCTTTGAGCAGGGATCTCTTGCCATTGACAACAACCTGTTAACCATGGAGAAGCTCAAGCTCTTGGCACCACACCACGGTCTTGCCTGCCTTGAGCACGAACGACCCTTTGACTACGTTAACGGTTCGGGCAAACATGATAACTGGTCGCTTGCCGCCGACGGCGACAATCTTCTTGAACCGGGAGACAACCCCGGAAAGAACCTCCGCTTCCTCGTCTTTTTGGCATGTTTGGTTGCGGGCGTTGACACTCATGCCGATCTTTTGCGTATGTCCATCGCCTCTGCCGGAAATGACCATCGTCTGGGTGCCAATGAAGCTCCGCCTGCCATTGTTTCAATCTTCTTGGGCGATGCACTCTCCGCAATTGTCAACGATCTTATGAGCGGTGCCGACGTTCATAAGGCAAAGCGCACGAAGATGGACTTGGGCGTACCGACATTGCCTAAAGTTCTCCGCGACAATACCGACAGGAACCGCACAAGTCCTTTTGCATTTACCGGTAACAAATTTGAGTTCCGCATGTGCGGCAGCCAGCAGAACCTCTCTGACCCCAATGTTATCCTCAACACCATCGTTGCAGAACAGTGCGATCGCTTTGCCACTGACCTTGCCGACGTGCCTGAATCCAAGTTCACGGAACAGGCACTGAAGTGGGTAATCGACTCCTTTAAAGACCACAAGCGTATCTTCTTTGAAGGTAATGGCTACTCAAGCAAGTGGGAAAAGATTGCCGAGAAGCGCGGCCTTCCCCACTTCCGCACCACACCTGACGCTCTGTCCGCACTTATCGCCCCCGAAAATATTGCGTTCTTTGAAACATATGGCGTCCTGTCTGAAAACGAAGCGCATGCCCGATATGTTGCAAAGGCTGAACAATACGCAAAGGTTCTCAATATTGAAGCGAAGACCATGTCGTATATGACGCGTCACATGTATCTACCGGCGCTCTTTAAGTACTCGGGTAAAGTTGCCGAATCGGTTGCACGTAAGCAGGAGATTGGCATTACCTCTCAGGCGGAGTTCGATGTAACACGGAAGCTCACCGAGGGCATTGACGGCATTTACGCTGCAGTGGGAGAACTGGAAGCAAAGAACGGCCATGCCGCCACGCTGCGCTCAAAACCACAAACACAGTGTGAGTTCTATCGCGATGAAGTTATTCCTGCCATGGAGCGACTCCGCAAGATTGTTGATGAGATGGAGCTTATCTGCGGACATGATTTTTGGCCGGTTCCAAGCTACAACGAAATGCTGTTTTACGTGTAGGGTGTAGGGTGCACGCTTTACACATAAGAGTAGCGCTTTACATCCGGGCCGACGCTTTACGTGGTTGACGCTTTACGTGTAGGAGCCGTTTTACGTTCGAGATGCCGCTTTACGCACCGATTTCTTATTGGCCTTCTTTTGCCCTCTTGCCTGCCTCGGAGGGCGAAAGGGACTCGCCTGCATCATCAAGGGCTTGAGGTGCTTCTCGCAATGCAGAAACCGCACCGTTAAGGTGCACTCGATCCATATACCACGGTGCCTTCACGCCAGAAATGGTTGGCATTGCAAAAGAACTTGTCGTGTCCATTTTGCCCGCAAACCCAGCAGAAAGGCAAAACTCTACCCACAAACGGGCGGCATTGGGATGCTTGGCCTGAGATGATATGGCAACACCATACGTAGTAAAGTGCGTAGGTGTAAGAGGGAGCAGCGGCACCACGTTATCAAAATCATCATGACCGAGCGTATAGAAAGCCTCGCTTGCCTGGCATACTGTTGCAAGGGCATGCCCAAAGCCAAGGTATGTCATCATGTCGTGTGTATCGTTAAATGTTTTACTCGCATGAGTGGAGAGTTCTTCAAGAAACGCGATGCCCTGGTCTACCCCAAGATTTCCCATCATTGTCACGGCAAAACTATTTCCGTCGCGCGTCTTTTCATACTCAGGAAGCACAATCTGGTCTCGTAAATACGTAGAGAGAAGATCGTTCCAGTCATGCGGGTGCGCAAGACCCATGGCGTCTAAGCGCTCCTCATTTATGGCAATGACCAGAGGGTCTGTTGCTATGCCATACCAAAGCTTTGAGTCTGTGGCAAACAGAGGTTTTAGAAGATTTTCTGCATTTTTGGCATCATAGATTGCCAAAAGATTCTGAGCACCCGCCTGATTCAGGTGCTCTGCGTCAACAAAGAACCAACTGTCAATCGGATGGTCTGTTGGAGATGGGTTAAGATTTTTCCCATCGCCTGAATCAGCCCTGAGGTATGGCTCCATCTCATCCACCGGGACAACCTGATAATCTACCGTAATGTCAAAAAGCTTTTCAAATGCTTTTGCGGCCTCTTGGATGTATTGAGAATCAGATGTATACACCGTTACTTTTTGTTCAAGATATGCTGCAGCCACAAGATTGGGATCGTAGCCTTCCGGTGTCTCTTGTGGGATATGAGTACTTGCCGGAGCTTCTGAAACCTCAAATCCAAACATATTGAGGACCTTGTTTCCGCAGCTTGAAATACCCATGTAAAAGCCTATCAGTCCTGCAGCGGCAACACCGAGAGTGAATGTACGACGCACGATGGAGCCTGCGTCCATAGAGTCTGCATTATCATGAGAAGAGTCTTCGGGGACATCTTGCGTAGAGTCGCCTGGCATATCCGTCTTTTTTTGTATGGAAATTATTTTTGACCGATTTTTGCCATGGAACTTCTGAAACATATCATCCCCTCCTCTTCGTCAAAAAATTATAGCAACGGTTCAATGCGCCTACGATTCGTTGCGTTTTCGATTCAGCACGTTCTTGATTTAATATGTTCTTAATTCAGTACGCACCCCTTATTGAATTAATACAAGCCCATAAGGCTAAATTGTATCTAAGAAGTGGTTAGTGAGATACTACTAACTACAAGAAATTCATAAGGAGCACTATGCCGGCTTTACTGACACATTTTGTTTTTGGCGTACAAATGGCCAATGAAGTTCATTCGGACCTTTTCAAAACCTCGGAGGAACTCAACGCATTTTTGCTGGGAAATCAAGGTTCTGATCCCTTTCTTGCCCGACACCTTACATGGCCCAATCATGCTCTCGCCTGCAATCGACTTCACCAGTGCCTGTATACGGACCAGATTGCCGAGATCTTCTCCGCATTTCAAGAAGCAACAACATACCTACCTGAGGTTGACACGAGCATTGGCCAGGCATTTTCGCTCGGAATCCTCAGTCACCATGCTCTTAATAAAGTCGTGCGACCATTTATAGACGCCCAGCAAGACGCCCTGATCCACATTGATCCGAGTCTTGAGCCCTCGCGTCAAGAAATCCGCTCCATCATTGAAACCGATCTTGACTCATGGCTTCTATGGAACCAAATGCGCACAACCATCGAAGAATTTTATCCGGCAGCCGCACTTGAAGCGGACAAAAGTACCTGTCGCGTTGGTGGGGCTCTTTTTTCGCAGGTTGCGCTCGCAATGTTTGGCCTCAATATAGGTGCAAGCGAATACGCTGGTGCCATCGTCGACTACGCACGCATCTATCACACTATCGAGAAGACCGACCCTACGTACGCAACAAAGCTTCCCGATGTTCTCTATCGAACCGAAATGTTTGTACGACCTTCCTCAAGCTCCTATATAGCAACCATGAGTCATCAGGTTTTTCGCACCGATGCTGTTGCAGCAGCAAATCTTAAACGGATTCCCTGGAAAGATCCTGCTACAAGCGCCATACGAACGGAAAGTTTTCCCGATCTTCTCGAAGAAGCATCCCATCTATATCAAACGCTCGTCCATACGTATACCTGCAATGACCGTACCGACGTAGAAGACTGAATCTCCAAAACGCTACATTGGACTCCAACGTTGGATGCTCTTCTCGCCACTGACCGAAGTTCTGCCGTTAGCTGGGGTTCGGCAAGCCGAGGTTGCTGCCAATCGCGATTGCCGCCAATCGAATCCACCACTAAACGCGATTACGACGAGGCAAATCCACCAGTAAACGAAGTTCTTCTCGCAATTGCTTCAAACTTGCGGTTTACGGGTGACTGCAGTCGATAAGAACGATGTTTACTGGTGATTTTTCTTTGATTTGAGCGTTTACGGGTGAATCGAATCACCCGTAAACAGCGCTTTTGACGGGGTTTTTGAAATCTGCGTGTTTAGTGGACGGACGGTCGTGCGCCTGCAGGTTTACGGGTGATTTTAAGCAGGCACCGAATGAGGGTAACCGTAGTAAGTAGCCTACAGCAAACGCTCTTCCCATTCCGGTTCCCGAAATCCCGTGAGTACAAAATCGGGTCCTACTACAAGTGGCCGCTTTACCAGCATACCGTCCGTCGCAAGAAGTTTGTAGGCATCGTCATCCGTCATACCGGCATCAAGCTTTGATTTAACGTTCTTCTCGCGATATACTATGCCACTGGTGTTAAAGAAACGCCTGATAGGAAGGCTGCTACGCGCATGCCATGTTGCAAGTTCATCCTCTGAGGGATTCTCTTCTTTGATATCTCGAGATTCATACGCAATATGATGGTCATCAAGCCACTTTAAAGCCTTTTTGCAGGTTGAACAGCGAGAGTAACAGAGCACTAGAATTGTATTTGAAGCCATAGAATCTCCATTCCAATCATGCGCAACAGAGCCGTCCTACTGCGCACATTATGCACTTACACCGCTGGCACTTCGCCGGTTTCAAGGATGTGCTCAAGGTCGGCCTCCGAAAGCACGGGAACGCCCAAAGAAACGGCTTTCGTCAGCTTTGATCCGGCTGCCTCACCGGCAACAACGAAGCTCGTCTTTTTGGATACCGAACCCGATACCTTTGCTCCCCGCTCTTTAAGCAAAGCACCCGCCTCATCGCGCGTATGGTGCTCAAGGGTACCTGTCAAAACAAAGGTCAAGCCGGAAAGTATCTGCGGTATATCAGACGCTACGCCCACCTCTTCCATAACGACACCGGCGGCACGCAAGCGCTCAAGAACCGCTATGTTTTCGGGAATTAAGAAAAATTCCTTAATCGACTTTGCCATTTTCGGGCCCACGCCGGAGATGGCCGCCATCTGCTCTTCTGTTGCCAGCTGCAACTCCTGAATGGAGTGAAAGTGCTGGGCGAGAAGTGCTGCCATATTGGCTCCGACATGGCGAATGCCAATACCAAAAAGCACGCGTGCAAGACCACGTGTCTTTGACTCCTGGATCTGTGCCATGATCTTCTCGGCAATGGTCAAACCGGTAGGAATTGGATCTCCTGAAAGATGCCCGTCGGTGTCGGTCTCGTAGAATCGACCCGTAGGAAGCTCTGCAATATCTGAAACGGTGAGCTTGTCGTAGAAGTCGGCTACATCGGAGAGAATCCCATTTGCAACCAGCTTGTTCACAAGTTCTTCGCCCAGCCCGTCAATATCCATTGCTTTGCGGCTCCCCCAGTGAATGAGGCGCTCGGTTGCTTGTGCGGGACAATCTATCGAAACGCAGCGGTATGCAACTTCTCCCTCCTCCTTAACAACAGGACTTCCGCAACTTGGACATACCGTTGGCATCATAAAAGGTTTGGAGTTTAAGGGTCGTTTCTCAAGCACGGGCCTTACAACCTCCGGGATGACATCGCCTGCTTTATGGACAATGATGGTGTCACCCTCGCGGACATTCTTTCGATGAACCTCGTCGATGTTGTGAAGCGTTGCGCGGGCAATGGTAGAACCGGCAACCACAACAGGATCAAACTCCGCCACCGGCGTAAGCACGCCCGTTCGTCCCACTTGAATGCGAATCTCACGAAGTACCGTCTGTTTTTCTTCCGGTGGAAACTTAAATGCTATTGCCCAACGTGGTGCGCGCGACGTAAATCCGAGCTCTTCTTGATACGCAAAGGAATCAACCTTAACGACCACGCCATCGATATCGTAGTCAAGCTCGGAGCGTTCCTCAAGCGCACGCTTGCAAAAGTCATGCACCTCTTGTGCACTTACGCACCGCGCCGCACGGGTGTTGACACTAAAGCCGCAGTCTCGAAGCCATGACAAGAACTTCCACTGACTGTCCACCTGCAAGGGGGCTTCATCGGCAATGGCATACATAAACGTCTCAAGGTCCCGATGAGCGGTAACCTTGGGGTCTTTTTGTCTCAGCGATCCTGCCGCAGCATTGCGCGGATTTGCAAACGGCTGTTTGCCGGCAGCGTCAGCATCCTCATTCAAACGAACAAAGGAATGCTTGGGCATATACACTTCGCCTCGAACCTCAAGGGAAAGATGTGCACCCCCATCTCTTAAGCGCGCAAGGCCGGCGGGAGCAAGCGCACGCGGAATATCTTTGATGGTGAGCGCGTTTGCCGTAACGTTTTCTCCCGTAGCTCCATCACCGCGAGTAGCGCCTCGAACAAGCTGCCCTTCCGTATATGTCAGCGCAATACCCAACCCGTCAATTTTAAGCTCGCAGGTATAGGCAACCGGATGCGTCTTGGAAGCACCGAGGGTTTCATCCGTTCGGGCGAGCCATGCGTCGAGCTCCTCAAGATTCATCGCATCGTCAATCGAATACATCCGGGCTGCATGGGTTACCGGCTCAAACTGTTCGGATACATAGCCGCCCACACGCTGCGTGTAGCTCTCGGGCACTACCAGTTCCGGATGAGCCGCTTCTATTCCTTGGAGCTCAACGAGCAAGCGGTCAAACTCCGCATCCGTAAGTTCGGGAGCATCTAAGGCATAGTAGGCATATGCCGCATGATTTAAGATTCTGTTGAGTTCAGCTGCGCGGGAGCGAAAGTTCTTTTCTGCCTCAGACATACCAGACATACTTCTCCCCTATTTACGTCTCCGAAGCGTACGACCAACGGCCTTGAGGGCTTCTCGCCGCGCACTTCCATACGGAGCAAGCGGATCGATAATCTTTCTCAGCGGGCTTGAGTCGGAAAGCGCACGCTCGTGAAAGACTTCCGTGACATCCGCATCCTTGCGCGCACCCGGCGTCATATCCTGAACGATAGCCTCATAGAAGGGCGTATCCCGAGCATACTGCCAAAAATACTGTGCCATATCGCAACTTGCATTCTGCCATGGCTTAATTGCGCCCGCAAAGTGCACCACGTGGGGATTGTTTCTCCCCACAAGATACGCGTCATATACCGCAGCCGGAGCCTGTGGATAAAGTTCGTCCGCCCGGCCAAAGATATTGTGGGTTACGTTCCATGCGGCGGGCAAATACGTTACCCGTCCCTGGCACTCCTGATTGAGAATGTCCTGATCGTTATAGATGTAGACGGGATTTGTGGCAATTTGCAGCCACTCCACAATGCTATGAAGGCGCCGCAGCTCCCGCGTATTGAACACCATAACGCCGGCTTGGAAATATGCATACGGATCGTCCATATTCAAAATTTCAAGACTATAGCGCATACGGTCGCCACCACGTACATTCAAATTGGCCAGGTAATCAATATCACGTGTTGCGGCAACAAGGTTATTACCCAAATCTACGTCAAAGAGTTCTGCCACGTCTCCGTTTACCACAAGATCGGAGTCAAGGTAGACAACCTTGTCATACGCGGACAAGATATCTTGCGCCAAAAAGCGAAAATATGTCTCAACACTGATATGGGCGTTATTGGTATCAAGCTTATAGTCTCGGACCATGCGACTTACGTTATAGAAGGTCACCTGGACATTTTTGTACCGGGAGAAGTACCTCATCAGTATGCTTTGTTTATTGTGACCAATATCGGTATTCAAGACCACTACATCATAAAAACGTGTCGGATCCGCATTTTTCAGCATCGAATCAATCGCAACGCTCAAAATGGGAGCATAGTTATTGTCCGCTGCAAAAACGACGGGAACCACGCGCTTTCGAGAAACCCCTATCTGTCTCTCACAATAAGGCTTAAATTTCTGAATTTTTTCCGGATTGGTAAAGTGTATACACTGCAGCTCTTTAACTTTCCAATCTCTACCCTCCGTGCGAAGCATGTGCAAGCGCCAAATATTAAAGAGTCGCTCCGTCAAATGACCCGGAGTGCGCAGGGCCTCCTTACTATACTGCGTCATATCATGGCGAGAACACCACTCGTCAATAAGAGGAAACACCCACGATGCATACGCATCAAAAATAGGCTTACGCATGATATACATGTTGCAGAAGCACTGCTCATGGCCATGCAAAAACGTATGGACATCCTCAGCATATTCGGGGTGCTTCTCGACGACAAGGGAAGCAATCGTATCGATATCACGCGGATGCAGCAGAGGTGCCGCATGATATTGCTCAAGAGGCGTATCGGCATCCCCCGGAAACTTACGAATGTCCTTTACTCCCGTGGTAATAAGATCATAGCCCTCGATACATTTTCGGATGGATTCATCATCAAGACCGTATTTTTTAATCGTGTTTTTATCGATAAACGTATCCATAACTTCACCAAACGGATTTTCCTTATACACGGTATCAGTGAAGTTAAAGTAGCGGCGATAGTGCGCAAAGCCCACATACTCCGCGTCATGTATATTCTTCCAAGCCCAATATTGCGTGGTCATCTCGCAATACATGGGGTTTTTCTCGGAAATGTTGTCTCCCATATCATCGTGAAGCATATTGGCAAAACGCGTATGCTCATGTTTTTGTCCGGGTCCCACTTGTATCGGCTGAAGCGAAAGCGCATCGGGCACGTCAACGTCCTTGTGCGACGTCACCAAAATACGAATCGGCTGACGCTTATAGCGCTCCTCCATTGCTCTTCTCGCCAGATACTGCATGTGCTCATCGGCCACGTCTTTCATATGAGCAGCGCGTGCCATTGCGACACCGTCTTCCGAGCCCATTTCTGCGCTAAATTCGTGCGCATACGTGTAAAACCGATGTGCGTCCGAGTCCTGCGGCAGCTCTTTTTCTGAAGCAATGGCTTCATATGCAATGTCTCGTACAAATCGATAGAGTTCGCGGGCAACCACCGCATCATTGAAGGCAGCCGCAAATGGTTTGAGCGCTTCTTCTTGCTCTGCGGGGTCAACGCGGACAAGCCAATCGTTGGCGAGAAGTTCAAGAAGCTTGTGGACCATTCCGCAGTAGGCAGACTGAAGCTCAGCCGTTGCACCGTGTTCTTGAACAAATTCTTCGGTTTTCTGAATACAAGCAGCAAACTGCTTACAAAATCTTCCAAACGTATCCATTGAAATCTTGGAGGTACCGGTCACCCCAATGCCGTAGTGATAGATATATCCTCGGCATGCCTCAAAACCATCGGCTGTCTCAGAAAGAGTCGCAAGCACGAAAACCTCATACGCATCTTCTGCACGTTCAAGCACCTCATCGGTCATCCGTTCGAAAGCAGCCTTAAAAAGCGACGCCCGATACAAACGCTGCGTAGCACGCCAATCAAGAGGCTGTCCGTTTGCTTCGTCATAAATCATACGAAGAATGTCAGCATCGTTTAAAGGTGTGGTTGGACGGTTGATATACGCCGCAAAACCCTCAGCCTCCTGTGGAGTTACTCCATTTTCCGGAATAACCGTAATGCCAACATGGAGCATATCAACAGGGTGCTCGTCCATACGACCAACTACCTGCTGAAGAAAGTCAGGGGCAAGCTCGTCGTCACCGTCGAGACAAAATACATACTCGCCGCTTACAAGAGCCGCAGCGCTCCGTCTCGCAAGATGAAGGCCACGATTCTTTTCATGGCGAATAAGACGGAAGCGTGTATCGTCTCCAATTGCCTCAACGAGAACCGCATGGGTGTTATCCGTCGAAGCATCATCGACCACAATGGCTTCAAAATCAGTAAACGTTTGGTGCTTTACGCTTTCAATGCAGCGTCTGATGTAGGATTCAATGTTATACGCAGGGATAACCAACGAGACCTTAGGCATGCAATGCTCCTTTTTGTATTAAGCGTCATCTATCACATATCGACATTGACTATACCAGTGTCATTTTAACTGATTTATAAAAGGTGCTTGTAGTCATCTGTCTCAAAAAGCTCTTTGCTTCTTTTGCGGCGTGGTCAGTCAACACTCTTCAGACTTTCTACCATATCAATTTTTGCCAGCTTATGGCGCATTGCCACATACACAAAAAACGAAAAGAGCAGGGTAAGCCCAAACGCATATACAAAGCTCAGCGGATGAATAACACGACCAAACATCACCGTGTCAACCTCTGCAGTCTGCACAACAAAACCTTCAAGACAGCTGCCGAGAATCAGGCCAAGTGTGGATCCGCCGAGCGTCAACAGGAAAGTCTCCCGAAACACGTACGCATCCACCTCTCTTCTGGTAAAGCCAAGTACCTTCAGGCTGGCAATTTCACGAATGCGCTCTTCTATATTGATGTTCGTAAGGTTATACAACACAATAAAGGCGAGAAGTGCCGCTGATATAATCAAAATCGCAACTACTTTTCCCACTACCTCAAGAGATTCCTTATATACCTTAATGGTAGCGTTGATATCACTCACGCTTGCGACCTGGGAATTTTCAGAAAGTTCGTCGCCAATCTGCTGACGGATTGCCGCGTCTTTTGGCGCAGAAAAAAGCAACGCATAGGAAGCATTTTCTCGAGGCTCAAGAGACTTCTCGGCATTCTTCCCCACATACATATAATGCCACGCGTAATTCTCGGTAATACCGGTTACCGTAAGCGATTGACCCGCATCCGCAGCGTTTCCAATACGATCTTGTTTATATACCGTAACGCTATCCCCTACACGCACGTTGAGCTTCTTGGCAATTTTCTCTGAGAGCACTACGGAATCGTCGGTAAACTCAAGGGGCTTTTGCGATAACCGCTCTCGCAGCACCACGGCATTCTCAAAACAATCGGTCTCCAACGGAGACATCTCTATGACTGAGACGGCATGTTCTTTTGACAACGTGTCAGAGGAAACCAAGATGTTCTCGCGCCAGACAAGAGTGAAATCGTCAGATGATACCTTCTCAGGTGCCGATTGCGTAACTGCGGTAATGCGTTCTTCAACAGCGTGAACATCATCGGTTGCAGTGTCTTTTTTCATGCCCACAATATAATCATAGTGAAAAAGACCGGGCCACTGAGCATCAATAACATCATTGATGGAATTTTGCACGCCAAAGGCAACCA
Organism: Atopobiaceae bacterium; assembly: GCA_024691995.1. Lineage (GTDB taxonomy): Bacteria > Actinomycetota > Coriobacteriia > Coriobacteriales > Atopobiaceae > Lancefieldella. The sequence continues at coordinate 174,912 of JAILNA010000003.1, forward strand.
GCAAAAGAGCCGTACAGCCGGCAATACCGATAACCGTCATGAATAGGCGACGCTTGAAGCGGAAGAGATTTCTCGTCGAGACTTTCCACGAGAAGGACAGACGTTTCCAAAGTGGGGTAATACGCTCAAGCAATATACGCGATCCGGCCTTTGGAGCTTTTGGAAGCATGAGCGCCGAAGGTTCCTCACGAAGCGTTGAGAGCACCGCAGAGATCGTTGCAAGAAGGGTAACGCCCACTCCAAGTCCACCCGAGAGAAGCGCTATGGGTGCACTTATGGGCATTGCCGACTCTGCGTGAGGAATATTGTAGATTGAAGCATATGCGGAAATGATAATATTCGGAAGAACCTGAGAGAGCAGCGCAATTCCAAGTGCCGCTCCTGTAACGGAGGCAATTGCCGCATACAGAACATATTTTGCCGCAATCGCAGCCTTTGAATACCCCAGAGCCTTATGCATACCAATAACAGTACGCTCATCTGAAACCATACGAGTCATGGTAGTAAGCGAAATCAGAGCTGCGACCAGGAAAAACATCAACGGGAATACCCGGGCAATGTCGTCTATTCTGTGCGAATCACTATCATATGCAGCATTACCGATATCTTTTGTACGGTCAAGCACATATATATCGGGCGCCGCAAGATCGTCAACCTGCTTTTGAGCCTCATTGATTTGCGCTTCCGCATCGGCAAGTTGCTCCTCAACCGCTGTCTTCGAATCCTCGTAGCTCTTTTGTCCCTCGGCGTAGTCACGACGCGCATTATCCAGCGTTGTCTGACCTCTCTTCAGCTGCTCAAGCGCCGAGTCAAGTTTTTGCTGTGCGACGGCAAACTGCGCATCAGAGGCTGTAAGGGCAGCCTGATAATCTCTCTCGCTCACGGCAAGCTGCTTTTGCGCCTCATCAAGACTCTGAGCACGAGCATCAAGTTCTTCTCGCGCTTTCGTAAGTTCAGCTTGTTTTTGATCCAACTCGGCCTTTGCCGATTCAAGCTTTGCCTGTGTAGCGAGAAGCGCATCGATTGTATCGGTTGGATACCCCGCCGCCTCAAGCTGCGCCTTTGCATCTTCCAGTGTCGCTGCCGTGATACCTTGATCCGATAAGGATGCAAGTGCCTGCGACTTCGCCGCACTAAAGGTTGCAAGTCCCGTGTCAAAATCGGCTTGTCCTTGTGCAAGCCGGGCTTTTCCTGCCGCATATTGTGCTTCTCCGGAAGCCAGAAGTTCTTTTCCTTTTGAGATTTTTTCTGCCGCCGCATCAAGCTCTCCTCGCACGGCTGCAAGCTGTCTTTGAACTCGTGCTTTTTCTGATTCAAGGCGAGAAGTTCCGTCCGTATGATTTCTTCTTCCTAAAGAAAGCTCCAACTCACCGGCATCAATACGCGCTTGTGCATCTTCGAGCTGGGAGCGCGCGTCTTCAAGTTTCTGAGTAGCTTCAAGACGGGCCTTCTCATAGTTAGCGCGCGCTTCATCAACACTCTTTTGAGCTTTCTTGCGCAGATCAGAAACGCGAGCTTGAGCAAGAGAAGGTACTGCGTCCGTCACACGTTCTTCAACCGAAGAAACGATGTTTTTATACGCATCGGAACCTGAAATTTGAGCCGATGCGCCTCTCACTTTGAGATAGACATCGGTATACGGATCGTCTGCTGCAAAAGCATCCGAAGGCACATACGCAAATTCTTCTACCGTTCCATTTCCCAAAGACGTTGATCCAAAATTGCTACTAAAAGGAAAGTTCGGCGAGTTGACATAGCCAACAACCGTGTATGAACCTCCTTTAATATGCACGCCATCAAGGCTCTCAGGAATCTCAATCACTGATCCGAGAGGAACGTCACTATGTTTTTTTGGATCAGACGAAATAACAATCTCGTTTGCCGTCTCAGGCCAACGACCGTCTGTTAAAACCGGCTGATTAAAGGCACTCGCGCCTTCTTTTACATCATTTTCTGTTACGTCATTTTTCTGAAAGGCTGCCGTGGACGTGGACGGAAGCTCCATAACACGAGTAACCACCCTCGTCGATCCCATTGTCGCCATAACGTCAACCGAGCGCGCCGGAAGGACCTTCTCAACACCTTCAATCGCCGCAAGACGATCTATATCGGCCTGCTCAAATCCGAGCGTAGAGACCATGCGAATATCGTAGAGTCCCTGCACATCATAAAACTCATCTGCGCTAAGGCGCATATCGCGTCCGGTCATCTGGAGCCCTGCAAAAAATCCGCATCCCAAAGCAACAATGCCCATAATGGCCAAGAAACGACCAAGCGAGCCCCGAATGGCTCTCAGCGTTTCTCGTATCAAGGCACGCGACATACTTACCACTCAACCGTCATTGCATCTGCTGGATGTTCGTTTATTTCAACTTTTGAAGCCTTGCCTTCATGCACGTGAATAACCCGATTGGCAATTTTAGTAAACGCCAGATTATGAGTAACGATGGCGATCGTCTCGTGCTGTTCTTTACAGGTATTCTGCAGAAGTTTCAAAATCTGCTTGCCGGTCTGATAATCAAGGGCTCCTGTTGGCTCGTCACATAAAAGTAGCCGAGGATTTTTTGCCAAAGCTCGAGCGATAGAAACGCGCTGTTGCTGACCGCCGGAAAGTTGAGAAGGAAAACTGTCTTTTCTTTCTGCAAGACCCACGGCCGCAAGGGCATCCATTGGATTCATGGGATTCTTGCAAATTTGTGTTGCCAGCTCAACATTTTCCAATGCAGTCAAATTTTGCACCAGATTATAAAACTGGAACACAAAACCAATGTCATGTCGGCGATAGAGCGTTCTTTCTCGCTCCGACAGATTACCTACGTCTTTTCCGTCAAGGGTAATGGTACCTGAAGTACAGCTATCCATACCTCCAAGCATATTGAGAACCGTTGTCTTGCCTGCGCCCGAGGGACCAACGATGACGCAAAGTTCTCCTTCTTCAATTTCAAAGTCCATCCCGTCGACGGCGCGCACCTCAACGGAACCCATGTGATAGATCTTTCGCACGTCTTTGAACTCAACAAAGGCCATAGTGCTCCTACACAGCGATATTTTCTTCTACGACAATTACATCGACCCTCATATACAGCTCTATTGTATCTGTCTCTCTATTTTCAGCCAAAAGCTACAGTGCAATACCGTCGCGCACACGTAAAACGGCCGCATCCCCGAGAAAATAACGAACAATCTCAAGACCAAACGCCACGGCGGTACCTGCACCCTGGCTGGTAATGAACGGACCATCCACTACCACAGGGTCTTTTGAGAGAAGCGCGCCCTTCTCCACTAAAACATGCTGAAACCCGGGATTGGCAGTAGCTCGAACACCGCTGAGAAGTCCACGCTCCGCATAAATGGAAGGCGCTGCACAAATGGCAGCAAGAGGCTTTCCTTGAGCGGCAAACGTATCAACGGCCTGCATGAGGACATCCGTTGCAGCAAGATTGGGGGTACCTGGAATACCACCCGGAAGTACCAACATGGCGTACGCGTTGATATCTACCTCTGATATGAGCTTGTTGCACAGAAACGTCACCTCATGTGAAGACGTGACTTGATACGAATCGGAAACAGAAACCATATCACAGGGGATGCCGGCTCTAAACAGAAGATCGACCACGGTCAGTCCCTCAATTTCCTCACAGCCGTCAGCAAAAAATATCGCCACGCGATTGTCCGTCTGCTTTTTGAACATAACTCCTCATTTCTAAAAGTAATGGCTTCGGTGCATACCAAAGCCATTACGAATCATTCTGCCAGATAAATGAATTTCTTATTCTGCAATACCTGCGTTAATGGCATCGGCAATCTTCTGCTTATCATCAGTACCATGTACAAGCGCCTTAAAATCATCCTTCATCAAAAGCACAGCAGTTTTGGAAAGCAGCTGGATGTGAGTGGTACCGGCTTCACCGGCCGGAACGAAGAGAGCAATTGCGACATCAATGGGCTTCTCATCAAAGCTTGGCCAATCGAGAGGTGTGTCATTCTTGAAAACCAAGACCCCAGCGTTCAAAATGGACTCGTCCTTTGCATGAGGAACCGCAAAGCCGTCTGTCATACCGGTCTCTCCCATACCTTCACGAGCCATAAATGCCTCATATGTTGCATCGGCATTATTGGAGATACCCTTGGCTTCTGCCTGCTGGGAGAGAAAACGCAGGACTTCTTCACGACTCGTTGCGTGCCCGTTGACAAAAACGTCATCAGCCTTAACAAAATCACTCATATGAAATCCCCTTCATTCCACGCAGACACTGTATCTGCGTATATCCGTAACACTTTCTATGATACCCACAAATACCATTTTTCGCAGAAAAATCAACGGACTGTTTTGAAACCGCTTCTGTACGTACCAGACTTTAGCTTCTGTATCTATCCGACTTTAGCCTCGCTCTTTCGTGCCCCACCAAAATGTTGCTACGGTACCCGGTCCTGTGTGCACTCCAATGGTGGCGCCAATATCAAAGATGTCGATGCTTTTTACCTGAGGAAAATGCGAGTGGATCTTCTCGGCAACAGATTTGGCATCCGCAAGACATTCGGAATTGGAAATGAACACCTTGTCGGCATAGTCAAGACCATTCTCACAGGTATCCTGCATGATCTCAATAATCCGACGCTCCGCCTTTTTTCGTCCGCGCGCCTTCTCCTTCACTGCCAAAGAACCATCAGGCTCAACATCCATCACAGGGCAGATATTCAACATGCCGCCGAGAAGCCCCGCGGCCTTGGAAATACGACCCCCTCGAATAAAAAACGTAAGATCGGTCGAGAAGAACCACGCATAGACACGCTTGCGATTTTCCAACGTCCACGCTTCCAATTCTTCGAGCGTAAGTCCTTCGTCTCGTTTATCAGCAACTTTATCAATAAGCAGGCCATAACCAGCAGATGCCTGCAAAGAATCGACTATCACAATCTTACGATTTGGGAAGTCCTTTTTAAGCTCTTCTCGAGCGGAAATCGCAGACTCATACGAACCCGAAATCCCTGAAGAAAGAGTCAGGTGAAACACATCTTGTCCTGCTTCAAGAAATGGTTTCCAAAATGCCATATACTGACCAACACTTACTTGAGAAGTACGACACGACTGTCCTTCAAGCATTTTACGATACAGCTCAGCAGGAGTATTGGTCCGACCAAAATCATCCTTACACTGTTCTCCATTGAGTTCATAGTTGAAATAGACGTACTTAATATCACGAGATTGAAGAAGCTCTTCAGAAACATCAGCGGTTGAACAACAGCAAAGCGCGTAGTCAGCCATCAATCCTCCTAGAGTATCGGGGTTCGATTCACAATCATAAGTAATTGTACGACCTTATACGCAATTTTCCCACAGTATGTGAAAACTTCTCGGCAAACCCAAGTACGGAAAACTTACGGTAAATCTACATACCTCGTCCTACATGCCCGTTTTACATACTCTGTCCCACATGTCCCGCTTTATATACTATGCTCCGTCCTACATACCCCGCTCTGAAAAGATTGGCTCATCTTGCCAAAGAACGACTTCTCCTGCCTCCAAGGTAGACGGAACGTCAATAAGCCGCTGGTTTGAGGAACCTCTGAAGCGCAAGGTAATATCGTGGAGCGATTGAACCCAGGGGCCATCCACCAGCACATCAAGACAACTTAAGATGCGATCGGTGTATGCAAGGTGCCATTTTCCTTGAGTAAGCTCTTCCCACGTGTGTCCCGAATACAGCCAGATAGTTTTAGCGGGATACGTCTTTTTCACACGCTCAAGAAAACCCACAAGGCCTTCTTGGTTTTCAGGCTCCATTGGCTCTCCGCCAAGTACGGAAAGTCCGTCGACATAGACGGGTGCTAAAGAATCTATAATCTCCTGCTCAACTTCAGGCGTAAATTCTCCGCCGCTCTTAAAGTCCCATGCTTCGTAGTTGAAACAGCCCTTACAGTGCAGACGACAACCTGAGACAAAGAGCGTCGTACGAATCCCAACACCGTTTGCGATGTCGGAGTATTTGATGTTTGAGTAGTTCATTGTTGCGCTTTCGTAAATGCATGTACTGAGAAAGAAAGCGAGCAGAGCAACACGTCGCCCTGCTCGCCAAAGGGTATACGAAACTCCTAGAGGTGAAGGACGCGATCTTTGATTTCCTGCGTACGACCTTGATTCCAGAACTGCGTACCAATATATCCGCAGGTACGACGCGCAACGTTCATCTTATTCTGATCGCGGTTTCCACAATGCGGGCATTCCCACACCAGCTTGCCATCATCCTCAACAATCTGGATCTCGCCGTCATAGCCACACACCTGGCAGTAGTCAGACTTCGTATTGAGCTCCGCATACATGATGTGATCGTAGATGAACTGCATAACTCGGAGAACGGCCTCAAGGTTATCCTGCATATTGGGAACCTCGACGTAAGAAATAGCTCCACCCGGAGAAAGGCGCTGAAACTCTGACTCAAATTGCAGCTTCTGGAAGGCGTTAATCTCTTCTGCTACATGCACGTGATAGCTGTTGGTGATATAGCCCTTGTCCGTGATACCGGGAATGACACCAAAACGACGCTGGAGAGCCTTGGCAAACTTATAGGTTGTAGACTCAAGCGGTGTGCCATAAATGGAATAATCGATATCCTCAGCAGCCTTCCATTCGTTGCACTTGTCGTTCATGTGTTGCATAACCTTGAGTGCAAATGGCGTAGCTTCTGCGTCAGTATGGCTGTGACCCGTCATGGCTTTGACGCACTCATACAGACCGGCATATCCGAGTGAGATGGTAGAGTAGCCTCCATACAGCAAGGGGTCAATCTTCTCGCCCTTATCAAGACGGGCAAGAGCGCCATACTGCCAAAGAATAGGAGCGGCATCCGAAAGCGTACCCTTGAGCCGCTCATGACGGCAACGCAGTGCACGGTGGCAAAGCTCCAAGCGCTCGTCAAAAATCTTCCAGAACTCATCCATGTTACGATTTGCAGAAAGCGCAACATCAGGCAGGTTAATGGTTACGACACCTTGGTTAAAGCGGCCGTAATACTTTGGTTTGCCGGGCTCGTAATTCTTAGCACGAGCAACGTTTCCATATCCATTACCTGAACGATCCGGCGTAAGGAAGGAACGACATCCCATGCAGGTATAGCAATCGCCCTCGCCCTCTTTTTCCCCAGCCGAAAGCTTGTATTCCTTCATCTTCTTTTCTGAGATGTAATCAGGAACAAGCCGGCGAGAAGTGCACTTTGCGGCCATCTTTGTAAGATAGAAGAACTCGGAATCCTCATGGATATTGTCCTCTTCAAGCACATAAATGAGCTTGGGGAATGCAGGGGTAATCCAAACACCCGCTTCATTCTTCACGCCCTGATAACGCTGGCGGAGCATCTCTTCAATGATAAGCGCAAGGTCCTTCTTTTCCTGCTCGCTCTTTGCCTCATTGAGATACATAAAGACCGTAATAAACGGCGCCTGACCGTTGGTGGTCATCAAAGTAACCACCTGATACTGGATGGTTTGAACGCCACGGGACACCTCATCGTGAAGGCGCTTCTCCACCATATCACTCAGCTGTTCTGCGGAAAGCTCAACACCAACAGAGTTCATCTCGTCCATAACAGCCTTGCGAATCTTGCGGCGAGAAACATCAACAAACGGAGCAAGGTGAGCGAGAGAAATGGACTGGCCGCCGTACTGGCAGGACGCCACCTGTGCAATGATCTGCGTTGCAATGTTACACGCCGTAGAGAAGCTGTGTGGACGTTCAATAAGCGTACCGGAAATGACCGTGCCGTTTTGAAGCATATCGTCAAGATTGATAAGATCGCAGTTGTGCATGTGCTGCGCAAAGTAATCCGAGTCATGGAAGTGAATGAGACCCTCATTGTGAGCCTGCACAATATCCTCTGGCAAAAGCTCGCGCTGAACAAGATCTTTGGAAACCTCACCGGCCATATAGTCACGTTGTACGGAAACAACAGTAGGATTCTTATTGGAATTCTCCTGTTTAACTTCTTCGTTGTTGCACTCTATCAGCGAAAGGATCTTATCGTCTGTTGTATTTTTCTGGCGTCTTTGGTTTTGTACGTATCGGTAGATAATGTACTTGCGAGCCACCTCAAAGTGATCAAGGGCCATCAGTTGATCCTCGACAAGATCCTGGACTTCTTCTACCGTAACGGTGTGTCCGGCTTCCATACACTCGTCAGTCACATTAAGTGCAGCAAAACGGATCTCACGGTTAGTAAGGCGCTCCTCTCCGCTAACCTCAGCGTTTGCCTTAGCAATAGCATTCTCAATTTTATCGACGTCAAACGTTACTTCAGAACCGTTGCGCTTGATAATCTTCATGAACTATCTCCTTGATGAGCCTATTGAGAGCACTCTCTCATTCTGGTAGATTTATCGCACAAGAACGTACAGATTTGCACCGAAGTTGTTGCCATGTTTCTGTAGGCACTTTTGCGTGCTATCTACTATGACACAACATATAGTGTTTGTCATCAACAATATAAACAATATATTGTGAGTTTTTGAAAATCCACAAAAATAAAACTTGCATTTATAGGAAAGATAGTATCTATGCAGGTAGAGAAGAGCTCCTCCCCCAAGACTTCTCACTCTCATTTCCCCACCTCTAAAAGTCACCAGTAACGAATGTTTTTTCTAATTCCTTTGCAAACGGATCGTTTACGGGTGGTTTTTGGAAGCAAAACGTGTGTTTACTTGTGGTTTTATATCGATTTGAGCGTTTAGTGGTGATTTGAATCACCACTAAAGAGCGTATCTGACGGGGTT
>JAILNA010000004.1:0-244594 GCA_024691995.1 Atopobiaceae bacterium
ATTTACATTCACATTCGATAATTTCGCTAGTCTGTCTTTGTCGATCATTTCTGATCACAGTATCCGGTTGTCAAGGTTCACTGCGCTGCGCATTTATTAACTCTGGTCTGCGTCGCGCGGGGATTAACTATAGACGCAACGACACTCATTTCACACAAAAAACTCCGTCTTCACAAATCCTCCACAATTCGGGATTGAGGGGATGTGTTGGGTGGGGTTTGAGGGGGTGGGTTTGAGGGTGTTGGGAACTTACGCTTCGTTGCGCACAATCTCGCAAGCGGCGAGAAGAAACAGCTTTAGAAACGAGAAGACCTGCTGCAAGAGAAGCGCAGACTTGCAAGAATTCAAAACCTACCCAAGCGGTTTCATGGGCTTCCACGTGGAATCTCGATAAATACTCCGCGCATCTCGCCAGCCCTTATAGAGCCTCGCCCAACCGGAACGAACATGCGCGCGATCAACGAGCGCGATGCGTATGAGCTCTTTTGCAAATGTCAGAAATGTCCCCAAACCAAACAAAATACGATGATAATCGCCGTGTTCTTGGAAATAGCGAGCCATATAGCCCCGATTGCGCGTAATGTAATAGCGCGTCATATCGGACGTAGAATTTAGCTGTCTCACTGAACCGATACCTTGTCCAGGTACTTCTCGACACCGACGCAGCACAAAGTCGGGAACGAAAATCGGTTGCGTTACCTTGCTTGCCAGATATCCGTACAAAGCATCATCCCAGTAAATAAAGAAGCGTGGATCAGGAAGACCGATCCGCTCTACAATCGAGCGGCAGAAAAGGGCTCCTTCAAAGCACATGACATTACACGCCCGATATGCAACTCCGTCAAAGCCGGCCTTCGCAAGCGGATTGTAAATACCCATTGACGTGCTGAAACGATACTGCCAGAAAAACGGCGAACTATCGACATCGTAGCGTTGACCTTGGATGACCTCGGCCTTCTCACACCACTTATCAAGGCGCTCAAGCCCCTCGGGCAAAACCGCTACGTCATCATCCATAACCCAAAACCACTCGGCCCCAAGCTCATATGCCACACGGACACCCTCGGAGAAACCTCCGGAGCCGCCGGTGTTTTCGGCCATCGGGACATACACAACGCGAGAAGTGCCGCCTTGTGTATCCGGATCGTCCGTGGTATCTCCCCACTTCTTTTGAACCTTTGCTGCAAATCGCTTGACGATATCGGACGTAAGACGGGAGTTCTCATTGTCAACGACAACGATTCTCCACGGCGCACGTGTGAGCTCCACAATGGATTTCAGCAGGTTGGTAAGCAGTTCTTGACGCTTGTATGTCACTATGACAAGAGCAGGACGGTCCATAATCCCCCGAAAAGACGAATTTATGTTACAGATGCGTTTGTATGCGGACGCCTCTCGGTATAGTATAGAACAGCTACAAAAAGGAGTCCGCATGAGTAATTCCAATACAAGCGCTCATCTTATTTCCGTCATTATTCCCATATACAATGTCGAGAAGTACCTCGCACAATGCCTTGCCAGCGTGCAGACGCAAACGTATGCCAATCTTGAAATCATTTGCGTCAACGATGGATCCACGGACGGCTCTTTGGCTATCCTGGAGGCCCACGCAGCTCAGGATGAAAGAATCACTATAGTTGATAAGAGTAACGCAGGCTATGGTGCCGCATGTAACCTTGGGCTTGCCGGGGCTCACGGTGATTGGATTTCCATTGTTGAGCCGGACGATTATCTTGAACCAAATACCTACGAAATGCTTCTTGCGCAGGCTGATGCCCTCGGCGGCAATGCAAGCGTCGATATCGTACGCTCCGCATACTGGCGAGTTTTTGACGGCGAGAAGGGCGGACATATCGCAAGTGCTTCTCACACACAGCGCACATCCGTACGTGCCCAGCGCATACCGTGCGCTTATAAGGGTCGCGTCAAACTTTCTCACCAGCCGTTTTCTATTGAAGAAGGCATCGAACTTCTCCTCCATCATCCCTCTATTTGGGCTGCAATCTATCGCCGCGAGTTCCTGCTTGAACGCGGTATCCACTTCAAAGAGGTTCCCGGTGCCGGCTGGGCAGACAATCCATTTCTTGTGGCATCTCATTGTGCAGGAGCGCGCCTTGCCTATGTTGACCGGGCCGGATATTGCTATCGCGAAGATGGTATCGCCGAGGCGCGCGCGTTTGCAGAGCGCTCACCGCTCACCCCTCTTGAGCGATGGAACGACATGATGGATGAAGCAGACCGCCTTCATGTTACGAACAAAGACATCCAACGGGCGCTGACGCTTCGCGGCATTACCTATGCGCTTCTCACCAGAGACGCTCTTCTCGCACGCGCACGAGCAGGCCTCTCTGATAAAACCGACATCCGGGTACACACTCTTCTCGCCAAGAGTTTGCGTCGCATGGACGCTGAGCTTGTATTTTCGGACGCGAGAATCAACTATGACGGCAAAGCGTTGGTAGCGGGAATGCAAGAGCTTCCTCTTCCAAAAAAACACAGGGCGGCGCGTCTTGCATATCTCGCTCGAGAAGGCTTTTATCGAATCGCGACTGCAGGACTGCCCTTTGTATTTAACTCTCTCAAAGACCGCAAGAAAACGAAGGAAGAAAAACAGGATTTGCGAGCCACGTATAACCGGCACAAGAAGAGCTAGGCCGCATAGTATAGGCAGACTGGATGGACAGACTGGGCAAACTGGGCAGGCCGAGCGGAGTCTGAGCGCCTAAAAGCGCGTCAAATACCCGTCACTGACTCACCAGAAGGCCGACGCCCTGTCCGAGGCTCGTTTGATCAAGCGTTGTTCCAGCCTCGTCATCCGAAGCTTCAACTTCAAGCCGATTCAGATTTGAAACACCAATGGGCTGTACGATCTCCGCGAGTTCCAAAAGCTCATTTGGCTTCATGTCGGTATAAAGGGTGGAGAGGAGCTTTCCGGAATTGTTGATAAGTGCTTGCGCACCGGATCCGGAAAGACCGGCTATTTCATCCCAGCTCTCCTGAGTTGCCACAATGACGTGGGTCATTTTGATATTTGAAGCAGCTGCCAAAGGTGCGATACACGCCTCGGCACCTCCCTTTTCAAAAAGGGCCTCCAAGGTCGTAGTCGTATTCTCTGCATCCGTGGTATCCGTAATGGCCGTATTAAGAGGTAGCTTTACAAGAGTTCCGGTTCCTGCGCTCTTATTGAGTACCAAAAGCGACGCTGCCTGAAGTTTGCAGCCTTCACCTCGAAGCTTATCGGTTGTCAGAAGAAGTACGCTGGTAAATTCATCTTGTGAGCGCGTATATCCCGCCACTTCATCCGAGGAAACCTTCTGCTGTGCGAGAGCCGAATTGAGCCCATGGTCTCCCAGGTGAGACTCAAGTTGCACACGATTCCAAAGCGTGACGCATACGAGGGTAACCACAATGCAGACAGCAACAACCACACCCGCCCCGATAATGTTTCGATACGGATTGTTATCACGAGGAACATCAATGCGTTCGAACTTCTCGCGCTGCCTCAACATGAAGGCTCCTACCCCGATGTAATGTGTACTCTCTTCTCTTTTATTCTGAAGGCAAGTTAAAATCAAAGAAACGTATGATTGCGTGAATGGTAGAAACAAAGCGGTGAGCGGCTCATTATTTACGTCTCACACGGATATCTCTCGTATATTCCTCCATGGCACGCATATCCGTTGCTGTGGAGCAAATCTATTTTTACATGCTCTTTTAGAGATCCTCAGTCTCCGGCCACGAACTCAAAGCTCCGTCGGGATACAAAACGCCGGTAAAAACCAGCCCCTTCGCAGGCGCCGTTGGCCCGGCCTTTTTCCTGTCGCATGCGAGAAGCACTTCGCGCGTCCAATTAGTTGCGCGATGTCCACGACCCACTTCAACCAGCGTGCCAACCATGGTTCTGACCATGGTATGTAAAAACGCATTGCCGACAATATCAATGGCAATGAGCTTCTCACCAGCCTCTTGTATCTCTGCCACCTGTATGGACTCAACATATCTGTGCGTCGGCTTATCGACTGCAGAAAGAGCTTTGCAGAAACTTTTAAAATCATGCTCACCCACAAATATCTGGGCAGCCTCATTCATAGCCGCAACATCCAAAGCACCGTTATACCACCATGCGTGATCCCATGCCAAAACAGGCTTTACACCTGCGGAAATACGATAACGATAGCTTCGCGCAAGAGCATCAAAACGGGCCGAGAAGCCCGATTGTGCCTTGTATATCTCTTGAATGGAAATATCGTCATCAGTTAATGCAGTAAGCGAGCGCAACAGCTGTCTTTTGGGAATCTTTGCCTCATGTGCGTCAACGGGAACACTTACATACTGAGCAAGCGCCGACACACCCGCATCGGTTCTCCCCGCACAGGTAAGCTCAACCGGACGTCGAAGCACGGTTGTAAGCGCCTGCTTCAAATCTCCCGCAACCGTGCGTTGCTTTGGTTGTTCGGCAAAACCGGAAAACGCTGCACCTCGATACCCAAGCTTTATGACGAGCGTTGCGGCAGGCAAAACAGCGTCGTGTGCATGTGCCGTTTGTGGCATGTTTTCCAAAGCAACCTCCTTTGCACTTCTTCCGTTAAAACCACGGCTACACCATCATACAGACAAGAACAAAAATCGTCACAATGCCTGCAGCCGCCCACATATACCCACTCGGACGTACAAGCAAGCTCGTTTTAGCATGCGTACCGAATCCGCGGTCAGAAAGCGTTCGGGCAAGTTCTTCAGAGCGACGAAAGAGAGAAACCACCACGGGAACCAGTACCGAAAACCACGAGCGAACTTTTTCGATACGTGTCTCTTTTTCACAAACGCCGGCACGAATGCGCTGTGCCGTACGAATTCGATCCACCTCTTCAAGCGTTAAAGGAATAAACCTAAGCGCAATAGAAGTCATCAAACTAAGCGCGTCAACGTCCAAACCAACTGCGGCAAAGGGACCTAAAAAGAACGCAAGTGCCTCGGTTATCTGCACGGGAGACGTTGTCGCTGAAAACACCAGCACAAAACCAAGCGCCAGTGAAATACGCATCACTGCCCAAAGTCCCCGAAGCGCCCCTGCGCCGGAAAGTCCCAAAATACCAAAGTGCACATCGGAAGTACCAAATAAAACCACGGTGTTGGCTATAAGGGAAAACGTGAGAACAACAACTATCGGCTTAAGCGAATACACCGCTTTGAGCGGTGAGGCCTTTGACATTACAAGCATCCCCGCAAGCAATACACCCATACCAAAAATTCCAAAAGGCGCGTGCGCAATAAACGATCCCGTTATGCATACACACAAAAGCGCAATCTTCAAACGCGGATCATACCGGTGAAGTGGCGTTTTTGCACTCCGATACGCGCCGATACTATCGGTCAAAATCCTCACCGCCCCTCAACTGCATCAAAAGCTGTACCTCAGGCGGTGCTTCAAGATCTGCTTTTTCGTAGATGTCTTCCTGGAATTGAGCCTGTTGCGCGCAATGAGTACCAACGATTTTTCCGCCTGCCATAAACACCACGCAATCGCATACCTCAAGCCACTCCCCTACGTCATGGGTAATAACTATCGTTGGCATGCCGTGATCTGCATACGCTCTCACCATGTTTCGTATAAGCTGGCGAGAAGCTCCGTCAAGCCCCGCCGTCGGTTCATCTAATACCAACGCATCAAAGTGACACGCCACAAGACCGGCGAGTGCCACACGACGAAGCTGGCCCCCCGAAAGTTCAAACGGGGAACGTTTGAGAATCTCAGAATCTACATCTACCTCATGAGCAGCTCTATGAACAGAGTCTTTAAGCGAAGAAGCCGCAAAGCCTCGTGCCCGAGGACCATAGGCAATATCATCAAAAACGGTATCCGCAAAGACTTGATTTTCGGGATTTTGAAATGCCAAGCCGACAGAGCCCACAGATACCTGCGCTCCATCAAAGACCGCCCTACCTTCATCCGCCTCAAGAACTCCTGCAAGCACGCGAGCAGCCGTTGTTTTGCCCGATCCGGAACGACCGGTCAAAAGGACTAATTCACCTTTTGACTCCAAAGATACCTTGTCAAGCGCAGGCGTTGTCTCAAAAGTCAAAGATGCTCCGCGCAGTGCAAGAGTGTGCACATTGAGACACGCATCTGAATCGACATCGCAATTAAGCCGGGCTCGAGATGAACGTCCACAAGAAGAACTTCTCTCCAAAAGAAGGCTTTTTGCTTCATCTTGAAGCCCCCTCTTGCGTAGATAGCGCCCAAGAGCCTTTATGTCGCGTGAACCCGACAAATCAAATCCCCGTGCCACGGCCTTTTGTAGGATGCGCGCATATCCGGTATGCATAAGGCCCGCTGCAGCTGCGCGGGAGGCATCCTGGAGAAAATCATTTGGAGAGCCGCTCCATGCAATCTGCCCGTCATGAAGCCACAACACCCGCGACGCACCAAACAAAGACTCCACCGAATGTGAGAGCTCCAGTACCCCAAGACCCGCCGAAACAAGAGAGGCCACCAGCGAGCGAATCTTTGTTCGCGTTCTTGCATCGAGCTGTACATACACTTCATCAAGAACGAGATAATGGGGAGAAAGCGCAAGTGTTGCAGCAAACGCAAGAAGCTGTTGCTGACCACCGGAGAGCTCATATGTTGTGCGATCACGCAGGTGTGCAATGCCACAAAGCTCAAGGGATTTTTCCGCACGCGCCAAAACCTCCGGCTGAGAAAGTCCTAAATGAGAGGGACCAAAAGCCACTTCTTCAAAAACAGAGGCGCTTATCAGCTGGTTTGCAGGATCCTGGCGAATCAAACCAACCTGTAAGGAACCATGTGTTGACGAAACATCAGCCGTATTCGTACCGTCAACACATACCTCCCCGCCTGTCGGCACAAGAGATCCGTTCATAAGGCGCGCAAGAGTTGTCTTTCCGGAACCGTTAGAGCCCAGAAGTACCATGCGCTCACCGGCAGAAAGCTCCATCGACACGTCCTCAAAAACGGACGGAGCATGTGGATAAGAAAAACTCACGTGAGTTACCGATATCATAAACACCTCCTCCACTCAATAGCACAAAGGCCCCAGCATACGCCAGGGCCTCTGTAATAACGTTGCCGTATAACCTTACTCAGCAGCCTTCTCGGTTTCTGCCGCAGTATCGGTCTGCTCCTCTTCGGCTGAAACCTCAGCCTCAGCAGTCTCTTCGGCCTGAGCTTCCTGAGCGGGAGCGGCCTCTTCCTTCTCTGCTTTTACCGGAGCAACCTTGGTTGCCTTGGCCTTAGCTTTTTTGGGCTCTGCCTTTTTCTTAACGGGCCCGGTAACGAGCTCGATAATAACAATCTCAGCTGCATCGCCCTTGCGGGGACCAAGCTTTAGGATGCGAGTGTATCCACCCTGGCGATCTGCCCACATGCCCTGTGCGACCTTGTCAAAGATCTCACGAACGAGCTCGGCGTCGCCAACCTTAGCGATGGCAAGACGACGAGCATGAAGGTCACCACGCTTTGCCCACGTGATAACGCGATCGACCTCCGGACGGATGGCCTTTGCACGTGACTCAATCGTCTTGATACGGTCATTTTGGAACAGGGCTTGAACCAGGCTCTTCTTCATTGCCTTGGTGTGGCTGGCATCAGTGCCCAGTTTCATGCCCTTCTTTTTGTTATGCCTCATAATGAGCTTCTCCTATGCGTATAAGCGGCGTGGGTTAAGCCTTAAGGGATAGGCCCATAGCCTCAAGCTTTTCTTTAACTTCTTCGATGGACTTAACGCCAAAATTCCTGATATTAAGAAGATCGTTCTCAGAAAAATCAACGAGCTGACGCACCGAGTGAATGCCTGCGCGCTTGAGGCAGTTGTATGAACGGACGGAAAGATCCAAATCCTCTACCTGCTTATCAAGTTCGCTGTCATCCTGAACGTCTTCACTTGCAAAAATCGAAGTTTCCTCAAGAGACTCATCGACCTCAGACAAACCCATAAATGCACCCATGTGCTGATTGATGATGTTTGCTGCCTCAACAACTGCCTCGCGAGGACTGATGGCGCCATTGGTCTCAACTTCCAAAACCAAACGGTCATAGTCAGTGTGACGACCAACACGGCACGGCTCAACTGCTTTGGCGCAGCGACGAACCGGCGAGAAGATAGAGTCAACGCTGATAAAACCAATGGGATCATCATCGCGCTCATTATCTTCACCGGATACGTATCCACGACCCTTACCGATACGAAGCCTCATGGCAAGATGAGCTCCATCGGAAAGCGTGCAAATATGCTGCTCTGGGTTAACCAGCTCAAAACCTGTTGGTACATCGATATCTGCACCGGTAACGACCTTTGGCCCGTCAACCGTAATGGAAGCCTCTGCCTCATCAATATCTTCAAGTGAGCGGAAGACCAGGCACTTAACGTTCAAAACGATATCGGTGACGTCTTCATACACGCCATCAACCGTTGTGAACTCATGCTGAACACCGTCAATTTGAATTGCCTCGACTGCAGAACCTTCCAGCGAAGAGAGCAGCACACGACGAAGTGAGTTGCCTAACGTATCGCCATATCCGCGCTCAAGTGGCTCAGCACTTACACGTGCGGCGTTTGCGCCAATCTCCTCTACCGACACGCTCGGTCGGATAAATTCGGACATTGCTACCTCCAAACGGTGTCGGCTTACTTAGAGTAAAGCTCGACAATCAGCTGAGCGTCGATGTCGAGGTCAATCTGATCACGGTTAGGAAGCTCAAGTACTGTACCCTGGAGCTTATCAAGATCAAGCTCAATCCATGCAGGAACCGCTGTATGCTCGGAGGCAATCAGTGACTCCTTAATGGGGAGAAGATCTTTTGCCTTTGAGGAAACCGCAATAACATCACCCTTTTTGATTCTGTAGGAGGGGATGTCAACGCGCTGACCGTTTACCGTAATGTGTCCGTGCCGAACTGTCTGACGTGCTTCTTTACGAGTACGAGCAAAGCCAAGACGGAAGACGACATTATCAAGACGAGTCTCAAGAATACTCATCAGATTGTCACCGGTAATGCCGGGGTTTTTCTTTGCAAGCTCATAATATCCATGGAACTGGTTCTCAAGGACGCCGTAAATAAACTTGGCCTTCTGCTTCTCGCGGAGCTGCATGCCGTACTCGCTCTCCTGACGGCGACGACGACGTGGCTCACGGTGAGATTCCTTATTGATGCCCATCACGATGGGATCGATGCCAAGCTGGCGGCATCTTTTAAGGACCGGGGTCCTATCAATTGCCATTGCTTGTCCTTTCGTGGCTAGTTGCGACGGCGCTTTTTAGGACGGCAGCCGTTGTGTGCAATAGGGGTCTTATCCTGAATACCCGAAACCTCAAGGCCTGCAGCCTGGAGAGAACGGATGGCGGTCTCACGGCCGGAACCGGGACCTTTAACAAAGACAGCAACTTTGTGGAGGCCATGCTCCATAGCTGCCTTTGCAGCGGCCTCAGCTGCAAGCTGAGCCGCAAACGGCGTGGACTTACGAGAGCCCTTAAAGCCGACGGTACCACCGGACTGCCAGGAAATAACATTACCCTGAGGGTCAGAAATGGACACGATCGTGTTATTGAACGTGCTCTTAATGTGGGCTTGTCCCACAGCGATGTTTTTGCGCTCAGAACGACGAATGTGTGTAGTGCGAGCGTTTTTCTTCTGTACCATGTACTTTTACTCCTGCCTACTTCTTCTTGCCGCCCACCTGACGCTTCTTACCCTTACGGGTACGAGCGTTGGTGTGGGTACGCTGACCGTGGACAGGAAGGCCCTTACGATGGCGAAGGCCACGATAGCAGCCAATCTCCATCAGACGGGCAGTATTTTGACGCACTTCACGACGAAGATCGCCTTCTGTGGTGTAGTTTGCATCGATATAATCACGAATCTTGGTGACCTCATCTTCGGTCAGATCCTTGACTCGTGTATCAACATTGACACCAGTCTCGGCGCAAATCTTGGTTGCGCGAGTCTGACCAATGCCGTAAAGATAGGTGAGTCCGACCTCAACGCGCTTATCGCGTGGCAGGTCGACGCCGTTAATACGGGCCAACTTGGTGCTCCTTCCTTAGCCCTGACGCTGCTTATGGCGCGGGTTCTCGCAAATCACGTAAACCTTACCGTGGCGACGGATGACTTTGCACTTGTCGCACATCTTCTTTACCGAAGGACGTACCTTCATTTGTGTTCCTTTCGGTTCTGCTGACACGAACTATATATACTCGCCCAGCCGCAGGCGTGAAATACAAACGTATCTTGGATAGGGCACGTATTGCTATTTATAGCGATACGTAATGCGTCCCCTGGTTAAATCATAGGGAGAAATCTCTACGACAACCTTATCACCAGGGAGGATACGGATATAATTCATCCGAATCTTGCCGGAGATTGTGCAAAGGATGGTTTTACCATTCTCGAGCTCAACGTTAAACATGGCATTTGGCAGGGGTTCCAATACCTTACCTTCCAGTTCAATAGCGTCTTGTTTGCTCAATGTTTATCCTCTCGACACAATGACAGCAACATGGAATCATACCAAAATATGTTCTTCTCGTCCAATAAAAATAAGAAGAACATATATGTTTTTTGATTACCGAGAAGAGCCGTGTATTTTTATGCTTCTCCACCCTGCATGGAACACCATGGTCCTTCAGAGTCAGCCGTTAAAATAACAGGTCCGTCCGCAGTAATGGCAATGGTATTCTCATAGTGAGCGGCGGGAAGGCCATCGTCGGTAACAACCGTCCAGCCGTTTTCAAGAACCGAGCACTCGTAGGTACCCATGGTGATCATTGGCTCAATGGCAATAACCATACCTTCTTGAAGTTTGACCCCCCGACCACGCTTTCCGTAGTTTCTCACTTCAGGATCTTCGTGCATCACGTGACCGACACCATGGCCCACAAAATCTCGAACCACTCCATACCCGTGAGATTCGGCAAGCTCTTGAACCGCAGCACCGATGTCACCTAAGTGGTTGCCGGGAACGGCGGCTTCTATACCAGCCTTCAAACAATCGCGCGTTACCTCACAGAGCGCTTTGGTCTTCTCGTCAACTTCACCGACATAGAAGGTCCACGCATTGTCTCCGACCCAACCATTCAGTGTGGCACCCGTATCAATGGAAATGACGTCGCCCTCTTGCAGCACGACGGCGTTTGAAGGAATGCCGTGGACGATTTGCTCATTAACGGATGCGCAAACGGTACCGGGAAATCCGCCGTATCCCTTAAATGTCGGCACGGCGCCGTGAAGGCGAATAAAGGCTTCAAGCGACTGATCAATCTCAAGTGTGGTAACACCCGGCTTAATCATTTGACCGGCACGGCGAAGAGCAGCCTTAGAGAGCGCTCCTGCGGCCTTCATCTCTTCGATCTCTTGCGGAGTTTTAATGTTAATCATAGGGAGAGGAGCTTCTTGACGTCAGCATATACTGCGGTAACGTCGCGATCTCCGTCAACCTCCTTTAAAATGCCGTGGCCTTTGTAATACTCAATGAGCGGACTTGTCTGGCTCTCGTAGACATCCAGACGATTTTTAATCGTTTCCGGCTTGTCGTCATCGCGCTGATACATCTCTCCACCGCAATTTGGGCAAGCATCAGTGCCGGCAGGAGCGGTATACCCACATGACCTGCAGGTGCGACGTGAGCTCAAACGCTCGATAATGACTTCGGGTTTCACTGAAACGAGAAGAGCCGCATCCAGAGAAAGTCCCATTTGGGAAAGCTCTGAATCAAGGGTGACCGCTTGAGCGGTATTGCGCGGGAATCCGTCCAAAATGAAGCCCTTTTGTGCATCGTCTGCACCAAGGCGTTCCTTTACAAGGTCTATTACCAGCTGGTCAGGAACAAGCTGACCTGCATCCATATACTTTTTTGCTTCAACGCCCAAAGGAGATTGAGCTTTTACCGCGGCTCGGAGCAAATCACCGGTGGAAATATGAGCCAGACCAAAATCAGCAACAAGACGCTGAGCCTGCGTTCCCTTTCCGGCACCCGGTGCACCAAGAAGTACGATATTCATACACGCATCCTTTCTTCTCCCACAAGTTCTTACTTTCTTAAAATAAGAGGCCCGCTACCGGGCCTCTTTCGTTTTACTTTTTGACTTACTTAAAGAAGCCCTCGTAATTATGCATCTTTAGATGACTCTCAATGGATGCGAGCGTGTCCATAGCCACGCCGACCATAATTAAGACCGACGTTCCACCAAACGCTTGTATCAAAGGGTCTCCCGTAAACCAGAAGATAATGGAAGGAACCACCGCAAGCACTGCCATAAAGATTGCTCCCGGAAGAGTTACCTTGTCAATAACAGACTTGATATAGTTCGCAGTAGCCGCACCTGGTCTCACGCCGGGAATAAATCCACCCTGCTTCTTCAGCTGATCTGCGGTCTCCTCTGGATTAAATACCATGGAAGTATAGAAATACGCAAAGAAGACAATGAACAGAACCGACAAAGCCCAGTTGACCCATCCTTTAGAAAGAGCTGACGCAAAGGACTGCACCCATCCCACATTGGGGAAGAAAATGGCAATCTGCGCAGGAAGATAAAGAATAGCCGATGCAAAAATGATAGGAACGACACCTGCCGTATTGACCTTGATGGGCAGATATGTTGACTGACCGCCCATCAGCTTGCGACCAACCACACGCTTGGCATATGTAATGGAAATACGACGTTGACCACGCTCGACATAAACAATGATAGGAACGATGAGCAACATAATAACAATGGTTGCTACCGTAAGAATCACGTTACCGCGCGTGGTAATCGAGGAAACCAGAGCCGCAGGAAGTCCTGCCATGATGTTGGTAAAGATAATAAGAGACATACCATTACCGACGCCACGCTGGGTAATAACCTCACCAAGCCACATGATAATAATGGCGCCAACAAGCATGGTAAAGACTACGAGAATGTTCTCAAGTGCCTCAGGAACGCCTCCCATGTTGGCAAATGACACACCATAGCTCTTAAACATAAAGAGATAGCCAACGGCGTTCAAAAGGGCAAGGGCAACGGTAAGGTAGCGCGTATACTGCGTAATCTTACGCTGGCCGCTCTCGCCATCTTTTGCAAGCTCTCCCAAAGATGGGATAACCGATTGCATCATCTGAAGAATAATCTGCGCCGTAATGTAAGGCATAATTCCAAGGCTAAAAACGGACATATGCGAAAGAGCGCCACCTGAAAACAGGTTCAGCACCGCCATAGCACCATTGGAAGCAAGACCATTCTGGTAGCGAGCAAGCATGTCTTGGAACGGAGCACCCGGCACCGGGAGACGGGCACCAAAACGATACAGAAGAAGAATCAGTATCGTCAGGAGGATTTTATTCCTCAGCTCCGTAACGCGAAACGCGTTGGCAATTCCCTTAAACACTACTCTTCCTCAACCTTTCCGCCTGCTGCTTCAATTTTAGACTTTGCAGCAGCAGAGACCTTGTCGACCTTGACGGTAAGCTTCTTTGAAAGCTCGCCGGTACCAAGGACCTTAACGGGAATATAGTTGTGCTTAATAACACCCTTAGCGACAAGTGCATCTGCATCAACAGTATCACCGTCAGCAAAAAGAGCATCAAGACGAGAAACGTTCACAGGAGCGTACTCGCAACGATTATGACTGGTAAAGCCGGGGAGCTTCGGGAGACGCATGGCCAGCGGCTGCTGACCACCCTCGAAACCTGCACCCTTTCCGCCACCGGAGCGAGAGAGCTGACCGTTCATGCCACGGCCGGCAAAAGTACCCTTGCCGGAACCGTCACCGCGGCCAATGCGCTTACGATTTTTGCGCGAGCCCTCAGCGGGGCGAAGATCTTTGAGCTGCATGTTACTACCTCTAGTTCTCTTCAACCTCGACAAGGTGCTTAACCTTGAAGATCATTCCACGAATGCTTGGATTATCAGGCTGTTCAACGGTGCTACCGATCTTGTGAAGACCGAGGGCCTTCACCGTAGCCGTCTGGTCCTTTTTGACGCCTGCATGCGCGCCTCGGACAAGCTTGATGGTTAGGCTCTTAGCCATCGTTAGTTCTCCTTCCCGACGAACATCTCGCGGGTGGTAATGCCACGACGCTCAGCAGCCTGTACAGGACTTGAAAGCTGTTTGAGGCCTTCAGCTGCTGCCTTGATGATGTTAAGGGCATTGCTTGTGCCCAAAGACTTAGAAAGTACGTTGGTGATACCGGCGAGCTCGAAAAGTGGACGGATAGGGCCACCGGCAATAACACCGGTACCTTCAAATGCCGGCTTAATCAAAACGGAACCCGCTCCGAAGTGACCAAGCACCTCGTGAGGAACGGATCCGGACTCGGTAAGCGGAACCTTAAACATGTTCCTCTTGGCATCCTCAACACCCTTTTGAATGGCGAGAGGCACCTCGGCCGAGCGACCCTGACCAATACCGACATTACCTTTACCGTCGCCGACGACCACAAGGGCCACTAAAGACATGCGACGACCACCTTTAACGGTCTTAGAAACGCGGTGAATATAAACGACGCGCTCCTGAAGATCCGTATCCTGCTGGCGCTTACGATCTCGTGCCATTGAATCCTCCTAGAACTTCAGGCCCGCGTTGCGGGCACCGTCTGCCAAAGCTTTAACGCGACCGTGATAGATGCGGCCACCGCGATCAAATGTGACCTCGGTGACGCCCTTCTCGATAGCGCGCTTGCCAATGAGCTCCCCTACGAACTCTGCTGCCTCTTTGTTGGAACCAACAGTGCCCTTTGCGCGGAACTCAGCGTCAAGCGTTGAAGCGGAGCAGAGCGTTCTGCCGGAAGCATCATCGATAACCTGAGCATACATGTTTGCATTTGTGCGATGCACGGTAAGACGCGGACGTTCTGCGGTACCAAAGATCTTGGCGCGAACGCGGCGCTTACGGCGGGCAAGACCCGCTTTTTTCGCCTGCAACTTCTTCATTCCTTCTCCTTAAACCTTGCCGTCACCTGACGGGGTAACGGTCTTTATACATCATAAGGCTGCGGCAACTACTTAGCGGCCTTACCGAGCTTCCTGCGGATGTGTTCACCCTCGTAGTGAATACCCTTGCCCTTGTATGGTTCAGGCGGACGCTTCATACGAATCTCCGCTGCTACCTGGCCAACCTGCTCTTTGGAAATACCCTTGACGACAATGTGAGTGTTATCGGGAACCTCAAACGTAATGTCATCAGGTGCGGCATAGACCACGGGGTGAGAATAGCCGAGAGACAAATCAAGATCCTTACCTTTGAGCGCTGCACGATATCCAACGCCGGTAAGCTCAAGCTTCTTCTCAAAGCCCTCAGAAACGCCAATAACCATATTGTGAATGAGGGTGCGAACGAGACCCTGCTGAGCGTTGGACTCAGAGGACTCATCTACGCGAGAAACGAGAATCTCCTCGCCCTCCTGCTTGATAGCTACAAGCTCAGAGAACGTACGGTTCAGCTCGCCTTTGGAACCTTTAACGGTTACGTGCGTGTTATCAACTGTCACAGTGACTCCAGCTGGAATCTGGACAGGCTTCTTACCAATACGAGACACGGCTGTCTCCTTTCATTCCTGTCAGATTTACCAAACGTAAGCGATGACCTCGCCACCGACGCCGGCCTTGCGAGCGTCGCGGTCGCACATCATGCCACGAGACGTGGAAACCACCGCTGTACCAAGGCCACCGATAACACGGGGGAGCTTCTCAGCGGTAGCGTAAATGCGCAAACCAGGCTTGGAAATACGACGGATACCACGAATGGTACGGGCGCGCTTCTCGCCATATTTAAGCGTAATGTGGAGCGTTTTCTGAGGCTTGGTATCTTCTACCGTATAGCCCTCGATATAACCCTCCTCAGAGATGACGCGAGCAATCTCAACGAGCACTTTGCTCGAAGGCATGGAAACACTGTCCTTGCCGGCTGAGTTTGCGTTACGAATGCGCGTCAGCATGTCCGAAATGGGATCGGTAATCTTCATGTGATCCTTCTCCTTTGTTAATGATGAAACTGCGTGTCTGGTTCGTTTGCGCCCTTAGCGCAGACGCCTTGACGCCAGAGCTCCCTATCCTACCAGCTTGCCTTGCGGACACCCGGAAGCTCGCCTTTGTTCGCCAGCTCGCGGAAGCATACACGGCACAGACCGAACTTGCGATATACGGAGTGGGGACGCCCACAACGCTGGCAACGGTTCTGCGCACGAGTAGAGTACTTCGGCTCGCGTGACGCCTTGACGATCATCGAAGTTTTAGCCACAAATCCTCCTTCAAATGCAACTAGGCGGATGCCTAGAAGATTCCAATAGTCGTACTTAGTCCTGCTTGAACGGGAAATGGAAAGCCTGAAGCAGCGCCTTGCCTTCCTCGTCTGTCGTAGCAGTCGTAACAATGGTGATATCCATACCGCGCGTATGATCGATCTTGTCAAAATCGATCTCGGGGAAGATAAGCTGTTCGGTTACGCCCATGGAGAAATTACCACGGCCGTCAAAGCTCTTAGCAGAAATACCACGGAAGTCGCGGATACGAGGGATTGCCACTGAAATCAGGCGATCCAAGAACTCCCACATGCGATCGCCGCGAAGGGTAACTTTTGCACCAATGGGCATACCCTGACGAAGCTTAAAGGTAGCGATTGACTTGCGTGCATGAGTTACCAGCGGCTGCTGGCCGGTAATGGTACGAAGATCGGAAACTGCACCGTCAATTGCCTTTGCATCGGTTGCCGCTTCACCAACGCCCATGTTCACGACGATCTTCTCAAACTTTGGAATCTGATTGACGTTGGCATAGCCAAACTGCTTTTGCAGGGCATCGCGAACGGTCTGGTAATACTCCTCTTTCAGACGAGGAACATACTTCTTTTCTGCCATAGCATCTCCTTAAATCCTGGGGGTTTACGTGCGGGGACCGCCTCGCACCTCCTGGTTTGGCACGCCAGGAGCCATATGCATCTTTCGACAGAACTACCCTAAGAAAGACGCAACAAACTATATTAGCTGTTATTGCTCTGTAGGGAAACAACAATTTTCAGCTTTGTACAAATCGTGAACGGACGCATGCCTTCTCGCGCTAGAGCAAAGCCCATTCCAGGAAACGTCCTTCACCCGACTCTTCATTGGAATACGTCACAAACCGTGCCGCACGCAGGACATTCTCGTTACCGTTACCCATGGCAACTCCAATACCTGCCGTTGCAAGCATTTCTTTGTCATTGTCGGCATCGCCAAAAGCCGCGGCAGTGGCAACGGAAAGTCCCAAATGCTTGCAAAGCCACAGAAGTGCCGTGCCCTTTGACGTTCCCTTGGCTAAGATTTCAGCCCCAACTCCCATTGAAGACGTTACGCTAAACGCTCCGACCTCAGCGAGAGCCGCCTCTACGCGTGGACGCACCTGAGCATCCATATCCTCACTCCAATACGAACCCAAGCGTTCAATGTCGTCGAGCGCGGAGATAAAATCTCTCGGCGAGCCCTCGTACGGTATACGCGATTGAAGCATGAACTCCTTATGATGTCCGGGCAGACGGAAGAGCTTCATCTGTTCACGACGGGCATTGTCGGTATAGGCTCTTCCGCCACTAAATACATCAAAGGTTACCGGTAAATCCTTCATAAGCTCAAAAAGCGCCAGCGCATCCTCTTTTTTAACATGCGATTTATACAGAACTTCTTCGGTTCTGAGATCATTTACCGTAGCGCCATCAGCGGTGATGGCATAGCGAGACGCGGGATGAGCGAGCACTTCATGCGGTAAAAGCGACAACGCTCGCCCGCTTGTGGGTACAAAAGGGATTCCCTGTTTCGCAAGGTAGCCAAGAACTTCAAGGTTCTTGTCGCTTATAGATTTATCGTTTGAAAGAAGAGTATCATCCATATCTGAAAAAACAATATTCACCTGCAGATTAGACGGACGGCGACTCTTCATCCATGTTTGCTTTTTTGCCACAAGCTCCGAAAGCGGCAGTTCATTATCCGGCAGTGAGCTACTCAAAAGTCCTCCTCGAGACAATTTAGATGCGATACATATAGGTAAAAACGTCTTCTCTCTGCATATTTACCTGCACACCCAGCTTTTGAGCGAGAGCTTCCAAGTCTGTCTTAACTGCCGAGAAGTCCGTGCTATCCATAAGCTCCACAAACATGGTCATCGTAAAAATGCCCGAAAGGATTGTCTGGGTAATATCTAAAATATTTGCCTGTCTCTCTGCCAATGCAGACGCCACCGCAGCAACAATGCCTGGAGCGTCTTTACCGAGCACCGTTACAATAGCTCGATCCTTCATACCTTTTTTTGTAGCGCTCACGCATCCCCCTTGAATTCATGCATTTGTCATTTCCTTATGTTGTATTGTATCCAGTATCTCTCAACTATACTTCACCAAGCAAAATACCAAAACGCGATGAAAACTTTGCCTGAATATCGTCTGTTGAAGTATTAAGCGCTACAGCAAGTTCGTAAAGTGACCGCATACTGGCCATCTTGAAGATACGTTCATGCGAAACAGGCGGACGCTTATTTTGTCCGCGCGCATGGGTAATGCGCGCTCGAAACGTCTTTGCGATACTCATGGTGTCTTCGCACGAACCTTCGCGAATGGCCTGCTTAAAATGGGCTTCTTCGAGCGAATTATTGTGTACATGAAAGGTATTAAGCGAAATGGCGGGGTACTTATCGATAAGCGCTTCCGCCTCTTTTGATGACAACACACTGCGCAAACGCGTTTCTTGAACGAGAGGAAATGTGATTTGAATAGGATGTTTATGACTGATAGGCACTAAGGTATAGTAACCATCACTCCCCTGTATAACTGCTGAAATCTGACAGACACCCTGACCCGGATGCACGACATAGTTGCCAACAGCATACATAGCGCAACTCCCTTCGAACTACGCTCAAGTATATCAAAAAATCTTTTAACTAATTGGTCTACCTGCTGTTTTATGAGAAATGAATTGTCCGTAGGCTGCTTTGTGGCCTGACAATCGTGTCAGGCAGTGGCACACGCGACGATCCAGTTCACCAAATTAGCCGCAACATTGCCGGTTCGCTCTGCAAGCACATGACCCTTGTCCCAAACCAACGTAAATGCGACATTCTTTACGTCTTTGTAATGCGTCAGCGCAAGCTTCATGTTCAATGAAGTGCAGATGGACGTCTCCGAGTTTTGAACGCCTTCATTGATGCGCCAATACGGAGCCACCTGTGCCGTTGCAAAACCTTGCGATGTACCGCTTATAAAATAAAGCGGATTGAAAAGAGAAACCCGTGTAGGAATATCGCTTTCAAGTGTATCCTTAAGCGCAAGATCATCTTTCCACGCTTCCGCATACTCTTTGTTCCAGCCTGTCAACGTGCCATACGTATCGACATTTTTCGATACCAAATCACCCATAATCTTGTCAAAATGCAGCGTGCTCTTCTCGCCAACTCCAAATAACTGATTCGCGCGGGTATTTCTATCCACGGCGTCAAACGCTCCCACGCCAAGCGATGCCGGACGCATGGCTGCCGAGAAGTCCTTAAGATTTGCAATGCTTACCGTTTGGCGATGCAAATTGTACGTTAACCATGCGGTCTTCTCGTTAAAGGATTCAAAGTAATGGTCGATTGAGTCAAAAATGGTTGATTGCACCTGTGTAACGCCAGTAGCGGAAGCACCAGTAGAGCTCGAGGAAGACGATTCGTTGTGTTGCACCTGAGACTGACTTTGATCCTGTGATTGTCCCTGATCTTGTGGTTGTCCCTGTTGACTCTGTGCATCCGCACTTTTTGTGGCGTCGGTTTGAAGCACGGCCGAGGGAGCTTCTACGCCTCGGGACTTTGCAAGATTTGGATCTCCGGGGAAAAGCGGATCTTCAAAGCGCTGCGGTGTTGCGGTGTAGGGAAATGAAGTTTCACGTGCAAAATTGTTTGCCGAAGTTTCCAGCTCAGCTTGAATGGTTTCCATGTAGGAGCCCATAGTGTAAACACCGCTGTTTGTTTGATCGAGCCCAAGCTTGTTACCATCGGAATCGAGGAGATCCATGGAATTCACCCATGTTCCGTAGGCGGTCGCAAGATCTGACGAGAGAGCATGGGTCCATGTACCTGAGGCACGCGTATCGCCGTCAGCATACTGACCTGCGGACCATTCATACGCTGCATCGGCAACGTCAAATGAAGTAGAAGGACACCAAGAAGCGCTTCCGTAAATGGCGTCGGACAGACTTGTTCCTTGCGTATCATGCGTTGCTGCGCCGATGGCGTCTAAATACGGTGAATACAGAGGACTGTCCCCGCTCGTACCCAAAACGGCACTGAGACCTCCACCGGAGCTGAATCCGTATGCAAAAACTTTAGTTGCATCACACGGGAGGGAAGCAGCGTTGTAACGCAAATACCTGATGGCAGCCTTAAAATCAACTGCCGGCCAAGGAGAGCCCCCCGCATACAGATCATCGGAGCCGCTTGCGGAATCATATCCGGCACTTCTCCCTCGGAAACCCGCATACACATATATACAGCCGGTCTCAAGATATGTTGAGAGTCCCTCATAGCTGTACTCGGTTGGACATGCCTGCGGACTCAACGTTCCGGTATTGATGGGCATGGCAATGGGAGCCGTAGATGGCGTAAAGCTTCCGACGACTGCCTTTGTGTTTATCTTGCAGGTATACGTCTTGTTGCTGTTCTTCTCGCCCGTAAAATACTTTCCCGGCACGTAAATGGACAGAGAGTTATACGTCTTGGACGCCGGCTTCATGCAATATTGAAGGCCGAGCTGATAATACACGTCATTATCTTTATCGTAACTCCATGCGCCCATATCAAGCGTTAATGATTTGAACTCCTCAAGGTCAACTGAGGCAGGAGCGTTTTTTGAGGAATCGCCCTCCTTCTTCTGCTGAGGAGAGCACGCACAAAGAGCGCCTACGGACGTAGCACCCGCGGCTGCTAATGCAAGGAACTGTTTTCTCGTGAAGTCCATATTTCCTCCCGAGGCCAGTAGTACTTATGGTGACCGACTTCATTCCATAACTTTTTCATTGTATTAGACTTCACGCCTAGATGCCGACATTTTGCAACAATTTCCGCCCAAGGGGTATGAGCCGAGAAGAACAAGGAGCGTATATGCCGACAGACTCAAAGAGTTATACAATTCTTCTCGCCAATACTTCTTGCCTAATACGTGCAGTAGTAACGGCAGCAACGCAACAGTTTTGACAGTAGTAACAATAACGGAAGTAATGCGACAGTTTACGGTTTAGAGTTATAGAGAAATTGACAGGAGAGATAATGATACAGGTAGCAAACTTCTTTGATGTAATGAATCTAAACGCCCTGCTTGCTCGTCAAGGAATTGCCGCTGAAGTCCACCTTCGAGACGCGTGCGGGAGACAAACGCTTTGGTTTGAATTGCAAGACGACGCTACAGATACCCTTGCAAAAGCGCAAAATACTGCGACTACGTATTTTGCAAGCAAAGGCAAGACCATTGAATTTGATATCGCAAAGGGTCTTAACTTTTGGATAAAGTAATTTTATCGTTGACGACCATTGTGAGTCTGCTATAGTAAATAAGCTTTCAAAGCACTCATGGCTGGGTAGCTCAGTTGGTAGAGCAGGGGACTGAAAATCCCCGTGTCAGGGGTTCGATTCCCTTCCCCGCCACCAGAAATTTTCAACCTGCATATCCTCTGATGTGCAGGTTGTTTTGCTATAAGGGCGTTTTCTCGATAAGAGTACTTTCTCGACGCTTCTTCTCAAAAATCAGCCTTCATGTAAACTTCTCATCTACCTAATGGTTAGCCTGTCCACGAACGGCTTCTACAAGCTTAAACACATCTATGCCAAGAGCTTCCGCATATGAGTAAACTTCACCAAGTTTCAAACCGCGTTCACCGCTCTCAACCTTTGATACAAATGATTGTGGAGTTTTAAGCCTCTGTGCAACGGCAACCTGAGTCAGCCCCGCATCACAACGAAGTTTGCGGAGTGATCGTCCTACGAGTCTGTTAGAAATCTCATACATAAAGTGCACGTTAAAGCTATTACCCTAAATAACCCAAATTGGGATATATATCATCATGTCCGTTAGGGTACATCCATCAAGGAAATACCCCTTGTCTTTTTACCGTAACAAGGGGTACAAGAAATCTTTCTATCGTTGTTGAAATGGCTTACAGCAACTCAGCGTCAAGAACTCTTAGAAGCCGCCGCCTCCGCCGCCTCCGCCAAAGCCGCCGCCTCCGCCAAAAGAGGCTCCGCCGCCAAAGCCGCCGCCGGAACTATTACTTGAGCTTGCAAGTGAGGCCGTAGATACGGTATGGGAAGAAGCAACGGTACTGCCAACAGCAGAAATAGCATTACCATGACCAAAAGAATCCCCGTAGTAATACCATCCATACACTGGCATAATGCGAGGATCTTCCAAAATTTCAGGACACGACACCTTGAGCTGCTCAATAACTTTCTCGGAAACACCTAGTGCAACAGCCATTACCAAAAGTTTGTTCCACAGAATAACATCCTGCGGTATCGCTTCCTTAAGGTGTGTAAAATTCAAAAGCCAATTTCTTAGTGCCTTTGTTTTGGCAAGCGTTTCAATACCATCACGATTCATTCTGTCAAACCCTGTAATGGTAAGGCCGGCAGCAATGCCCACAATAGCAGCGGGCACAACGCCAATGAGTGTGTTAAGAAAACCAATACCAATGCTGAATCCCGCAACAACACCAAAAATAACAAAGCAAAATTCAATGGCGGCAACAATTATCATTGTGCTCGTTCCGTGAAAAGGAACGGGATCTTTACCAAAACGAGCCTCATAAGCAGCCTTTACAGCATCTTCCCATCTATCGTACGCATCCGAAAATGCCTCAGCATGCTCTTTCGCTACCTTTTTAACATCGTCCATCATAAGGCTTTCATCAGAATTTCCTGCCTTTGAGGCTATTGTTTTGAAGAAGAGGTTAAGGGCGGCATTATCAATTTTTTGTGCCTGTGTTGCCATACTTCCCGTAACGTTTTTCCCTGTACTAACCGGTGCATCTTTAAGCTTGGTGAGACAAAAATCATCCTTCTCCCGCCCAAAAGATTTTTTCACTTTTACCTTATCCAGACGAATTGATTTTTCATCGCTCAAATGCATAAGCGTTGCGGTAAGCGCGGACGAATCAACCTCTTCTCCCCTATACAGCATGCCAATAACCGCAGGATGATCTCCGGAGGGAACATCCCTGAAATACTCATCGGTAAATTCAGGAGCCATCACCTCTCGGTACTTTTTGCGCATACGAACCATGAGAATGAAGCCTCCCACCGCAAGTATCACGGCAAGCGCATAGAACCCATAGACGATGACACGAGCAAAAGCCCGCTGTCTGTTGGCCTTATCTGCGAAACCTTGTTCCTCAGAAAGGATAGAATTCAGCTTAGAGCCGGATACACCGTGTGCCTCTGACAACCACTCAGCAGGAAATACGATGCGAGTCTCCGCAAAATCCGATTCACCGATTCCCGGGAATCTGCAAGTGACCGTTCCACCAGAAATAGCAACACTTCCGTCAAGAGGACCGTGTGCCCATGCTCTCACTGTACCGTCTCCAGTGGTTGGATTTTGTCCGGCCGGAACAGGAAGATTAATTGTACACACCACATTGTTGGAGCCGGTTTCCCAGCCATCAGAAACAAACTTCCAATAAAGCTCTGAGGTGTCGTCCCATTTGGTTGCCACATTGGTAAGTGTATAAGAGATGGTAATATCGGCGGTTTCGTTGCTATGCGCCGAATAAATTTTCAGCTGTTTTGCGGAACTCAAGTCGCTTACCTCATAGTACTCAGGTCCAAAGCCCTCATCAGACAATGTCCTCGTTCCGGCTTTATCCGCTACAGTCACGCCCGTAAAAGCAACGTCAACATTCTGACCGTTGGCCTTATTGAATCCTTGCGGAATCTTCCAGTAGACCCCGTTGTACCTCCCCGAAAAGTCGAATGTACGGGTTTCTGTTACATCTATCGTTCCATCCGAATTAACCGTCGCCGAAATGGTAACATCTGTTACATTCAAGGACTTTGCATAGGCAGTATGAATCGAAGTAAGGACAGTAAGACAGATACAGGCCACTATAAACGTAAAGGTTAAACACAGTTTCTTATACGCCTTCGAGGATAGCATGCGTGACATAGTAACTCCTTGAATTGGCTATACCTATGATTTACTGACGTTTACAGGATACCACCCAACTAAGACAATAAAAAAGGTTTTCCGAATCTTGGCGCTGTAAACGCAACGCGTATCACTACCTCACGTCTCTATTTTTAAGGAGCCATCTCTTCAATTACCGCCGGAGGTAAGCCTTCATCCCACTGCTTACCTATCTCATCTGCTTCAGCTTGAGTGTAAAAATCTTCTTGATTTGATTGACTCCGATTGTCTGTATCAACAAAGGGCACCTTAGATATGAGGTTACTCCTCGAAGGCTTCTTTTTGCAGAAATCGAACAGACAGTCGTAACAGACTCCCATATCTTGGAAAAGGCCTTCTCCGCACCTTGGACATATTTTGACTTGGTAGCTCATACTCTTCTCCTTTTCTTTTAGAATTTCTTCTTTGAGCCGTGGAAACGCACACATCTGAAATAAAGTAATGCTCTCCAACGTCAAACCATGCGCCTGCATCCGAATATCTCTCAAAAGTGCTGTAGGCTTGTGGGCATGAAAGAACTTTTCCTGGCAAGACATTTCTAAACGAAGCAAGCACCTCACCATACTGAGACATAAAAGCAACATCGATATTCTGTCTCATTCCAAAGGTATGAATGGAGCGGCATCGCATAAACGCCACTGCTTCGCTACTACAACAAAAACCAAGCAGACCAATCAATCTCTCCCGATGTGTCTGCAATAATCGAAATGTAAAACGCGCACTTGAAGCTTCTGATTGTAAGGTTACTTTTATCATCTAAATCACAACTCCAGACTTAAACATATCGACAACAATTGACTTTTCATGTGACAACTCAAGCGGAGCGCTGTACGAGACAATTGGGAGATTAAGATTTCTGGGCCAAGGCTTAAACTTCAATGTACAGACATATTTCACATAGTGAGGTAGAAGGCAATTAGTAAGCGATCCCTCAGTAAGACCTTGGTCTTCACAACGAACAGAAACGGAACAGAAACCCTCCCTTTGCAATCCTGAGGCTATATCTCCTTCCAATTGAGCGCATAAAGCACCCGTATCTACACCTTGGCTTGGAGAAACAGCTTGAGAGATAACCGTATCCGAACTCAGGACATCAAATGCTGCGCAAGCGTCGATAAATTCCATAAGGTTAATCGCAATCAACGCTACTACCACAACCACGGGAATAAGGACGGCAAGCTCAACGGTCATTTGTCCGTCTTTGTTATTCAGAATCTTCATGTTACTTTCAACAGCTTCTTGATATTGACTTTGATAGGAATGCTTCCTCCTACAATAGGAATGGGAATTTCGGCTAATGTGATTTCAGAAGGAAGATCTTTTATTACAACTCCTCCTATTACTTTTGCGTATTCCATAAAACTCCCTTGCTCTGGAAGATCAAGAATTGCCTTACGTATGGTTGTTTCTTTTGAAAATCCAGCTCGAGAAAGAATATTTTCACTGTTGGTAAGTACTGGTCGCTTCAGTCTCATATCAACTGGTTGAAGCCCCGCCCCCTCTATCAGCGTTTTCAATTTTCCTTTGAGCCATGTACCGACACCTGAAAAAATACCATCAAGCTTGTCGAGAAACCCTGTTGCCTGAGAGCTAATCTTCTTGTATGCCGATCCATAAGAAACCAACAAATTTCCCCAAAGCCCGAAGATGCCATCTGCACCTTTACCAATAAATCCTGCTTTTTTGGAAAGAGAATCAAAAAAATCCGCTAATACATTGTTTTCTTTTGTAGCCTCATCAGGCGCAAGTACCGCTCCTGATATAGCCGAACCCTGTGGCAAACGTGAATGTGCAGCAAAAACCGCAGAAATAGAGCTCGCCGGAAGTTCCGTTTCTCCCCTTGTTGCGATAGCTACACAGCCCCATGCTCCGGGTGGACAAAGTTTCGGACGTATTGCCGAAAGCTCTTTCAAAATTTTTGCAAAGAGATCTTTTGACTGGCTGGCGAGTTTCTTTACTTCCTTATCAATTTTAGCAACCTCTTCTAATGCCTCTTGATAGATTTTTGCCTCGTCGCAAACGATTTTCCAATAATGCTCAAAACCATTTTCGATTGAAGTGGATGCCGAGGCCACCTTACCCATATCTTCAACGCCAAGCTTGCAGTACGGGCACTTCTCCACAGTACCTGTGTCTAAATCAGAAAGCGAAGCATATTGAGTAATTTCCCCGTGTCTTCCAGGGCAATTTACATCTGTATGAAGAACGGTCTTTCCATCCTCAACCGAACAAGGCCACAGCGCATCCGTATATAAAGACGTTTCTTTCATTTCTTGCACGTTACGAGGTAGTTCGGGAAATGAACATTGGACCGTACCATCCTCATTTTCTCGATAAGACCCGCTGCAAATTTTTTCATATGCATATTGGTAAAAAACTTTTCGACAGGCTGAATCGTTTCTTTCTTCTCCGGTAGCTCCCCCAATAACCTCCTGTACTTCTCGCGCCTTGTAATATGCCCGAGCGCGCATAAGGGGTACGCCAAATGACCATGTCTCAACAGAGTTATAGAAAGGATTGTCTTTCCCGTCGAGCATGACGAGAGAGCACGCCCTCTCGTACATACAAAACGAGGGGGAGTTACCGCAATCCGCTCTCCATGCCCGCTCTTTTGCTTCATTTGCCTTCTTCTGAGCTTTTTCTTTTTGCTCCGTCTTGTCTTGAATTTCTTTACTCTTTTTGGTAAGTTCCTCATCATTGATATCGCTATCAAGCGAACCAAACTCAGATTTTGACTGTAGGGGAAACGGAAGAGCGGCGCCCGTATAGTGCAAAGGCCCCTTTGAGTTTGAGCGTATACACGCATATGATTGAGCCGCGATAAGAGCGGGCATGATTTTTTCAAACGCTTGGAGTCCTTTTACAACACTCTGAGAGAAATCTCTTCGTGCCTTTAGAATAGACGATCCTGTTTGGCTTAACTTTGCCCCCGCAACTTGAAGTCCAGGAACACACGATGTTATCAACCCTGCACCAAGGGCGACAATACCCGTAAGACCCATACTAAGAACACACGCATCCAAAACGGTAGCCACGGTTGTGTATTTTGCAACAACGTTTTCCCCGGCCAGGGCACCCGCATCAGCGATTGATTGTGTCTCGTAACTGTCCGTCAGAACCTGCCCTACGGAAACCAAACTGAAGAGGAGTGCAAGAACAACAAGCAAGGTTGTTGCCATGGCAACCGTTGTAAACCCTCCTGAATCATGTACAAAAATATTCATAAATGGCGCACGATACATCCCATTAGATTCAACGGGCATCTGAGATTTTGAACGCCCACATAGTGCGCCTCTAGCTCCACATATGAATCCATTCTGCATAGGAACCTCCAAGCCACTTGGGGCGAATCTTTTCCTGAACGCGAGTTGAAACGACATATCCTTGTCCATCATTTTTACCTGCTAAAGAGAGCAACCACCCAACAGGAGGGAGAGGATGCATGTGTCCTGTTATCTTGACGTAAACTTCTTGGTCATCCTTTTGCAACTCAATGTTCCAATCCTCTCTCCCACCAACATGAAAAAGAGGAATTTCTGGAATAGCACTGAGACGTCTTTGTACATAACTCTTACATTGATGCACATCAGTTGATGTGCCATATAAACGAGCAGCCTCAGATGCGGCTTCACTCATAACGGTCCTGGTATACAAAATGCAAACAGGCTGTAGTAATACCGCAAAAAGAATCAAAAGAATCGGAAGGAGAATCGCTGCTTCAACCGAAGATTGTCCTGTTGTGTCGTTGGGGACGTCTCTAGTACAAAAGCACATCTTTAAGTGTCTTTGAAAATTCAGGAGATAATGCATGAGATGCCGCATGAGTTGCAGACTCAATGAATAACCCCGAATGCACAGCCTGCCACAGCGCAGTAAGAGTGACAACCATTGCGAGAAAAGCAAAGAGAACGACGGCATACTCCAAGGTTGATTGTCCACTTTTATCC
The DNA here is from genome assembly GCA_024691995.1 of Atopobiaceae bacterium. GTDB lineage: Bacteria > Actinomycetota > Coriobacteriia > Coriobacteriales > Atopobiaceae > Lancefieldella. The sequence continues at coordinate 28,111 of JAILNA010000004.1, forward strand.
CCTATCATTCTTGAGAGGCTATTTCTTGTATCTCTTGAGTCGTTACATGACATACGGCAACCTTTCGACTCGATCCTTCGTCGCTAATGAGACATATATCAACCCATCCACTTCCTTGAAAAATACAGCTCCATACGTTTCCCAATACATCGAGATATCCGGAAAACATAGGGATTGAATCACCCCGCTCTTCATATGAGCGCAGCAGCTCTTCTCCAACTTCTTGAAACGACTTCGTACTCTCCCATGTTTGTTGCGGATTGGAAATCAATTTTTTATGAAGGTATTCAGATACTTGCTTATCTTTTGAAATATCTACTGGCCTTTGAGTCTTTTCACCAGGCTGTCCGGCAACACCTTGCTCAGATTTCTCTGATTCAGATGTAGGTTGTGTAGCTGTTTTGGGCAGCAACAACAGTCCTAACGTTGTGAAAGCAAGGCATGCAATAACAAGTATTGCCACTGAATGCTTTTTCATGAACATCACAGTGAGTTAATCCCTGTTGTAATTGCATTCCATAGCTCAGTGATTTTTCCTTTAAAGGCAATAATAGCAACTATTGCAATAACCACCAAAACTCCCACAAGAATGGCATATTCAGTAGTACCCTGCCCATCCTGATTGTAATAAAAGGCTTGCAGACGAGAAGTAACTCTACTAAGACGCGTTTTATCAAACATTTTATCCTCCTTTTATGAGTGTTTACCATACTGAAAGAGCCGGACCTAAAAGCGGTCCAAGAATTGCTATAAGCATTGCAGGAACAATAAGCGTTCCTAAAGGAAGAAGCATCTTTACCGGCACTTTTTCTATTTCAGCTTCAAGTGCCGCCCTTTGATCATCACGAATTGTTCCGGCTTGCCGTTCAAGTGAATCCGAAAGAGGCGTGCCAAACGCAAGAGACTCGGTTACCACAGAAGCAAAACTTAAAAGAGAGGTAATGCCATATTCCGCTGCAATCTCTTCAAGCGCAGTAGATCTTGTCGTAGCACCCATCTGCCAAGAGAGCAGTGCCTGATTCATTTTTTCCGAAAGAACACCGCTGCAGCGATTGCAATATAAATCAAGTGAAGAATCAAATGAGAGACCGGACGACAGCCCTAACGTGAGAACGTCTAACATACGTGGCATTTCTTTAATAATAGCGTTCCGTTGATGTGCAATTCTCTTTCGTTTGGTCACTTCTCTTACTATTTTTAAGACACCTGCCATGCTCAAGATTTCTTGAAACCAAGAGTTTAAACGCTTGGATCTCAAGCCATGATCTTGAACTCCATGTTTCTGAATGGGATTTTTTGCACTTGTGAACAACCATACCGAGCCCATTAAAGACCCTGCCGCACCTCCTATAAAAACGATATGTAAAAGCATCATCACAACACCTTTTTCATCAGTTTTCGAATGATAACTAATGCGCCTGCATCCATTCCTAATGCAAGAAGCGTGCAAATAATTCCTGTTGTTGTAGTAAGACCCTTTTGAAAATCAGGGGAAATGAGCGAGAGCACGCCAATGAGAAGAAGCGGCAATAAACACACAATTCGTGCAGAAAGACGTACTTGTGCCGTTTTAACGGAGAGCAGCCGCTCAAACTCTGACTGTCTTTCTACCAATGTTGCCGTTCTGAGGAAAAGATTACGAAGAGGACTTCCTGTCCGATGAGATATAACAAGTGCGGTTGCAAGTAAACTTGAACCTGGAACAGAAAGATCGCAAGCAAGCTCCTCTACAACAGACTCAACAGGCATACCGCAGCGCAATTTAAGAGACGCTCGAATAAAATACTGGGCAACTGCTCCATGTGAATGATTCCCGACATATTCAATAGCCTGTGAGAGCGTCTGACCTGATCCCAAAGCAACCGAGAGTGTGCGATAAATTCCCGGCATACTGTGCGATACTTCAAGCTTAAGCTTCCGGCAGTCATTTTCATATTTCATAGGTATATACGCTATAAGAGCTATAGCAGTAAAAAAGACTCCTGCCACAGATCTAAAAAGCAACCCTATAAGAAATGCCACTCCTACAATACTTAAAAGAATTTCAACGCATGACTCTTCAAGATCAATGTGAGTAATATCCCCATTTATCTGTTGCTTCCACATTTGTGCTACATGCTTCCAGCAAGGTATCTCACACAAACTTGAAATAAACCTCGTGTGGGCAAGTGGCTGCACAAGGTTGATAATTATCGCTTGAACAGAAGTCCCGGACTTTGATGTACCTTTCCAGATTTGTACAAACCCTAATAAAAGATAGGTAAGTGCACCTACTGTAAGGCAGAAGCACAAGATGCTTGCTTTTCCCATCTTTCCACCTCCTCCTGTAAAAGCCGTCTTTCTTTTTCTGCCGCCGTAATAAATGAAGGAACATGATTGAGGTGCCATTGCCGTGTAAACACATCAAAAGAAATACATTCTTTTATGCAAATAGTCCTATCCTGTTGCCAAAATAATTCCGAAATAGAAGTAACGTAACGCCTGCCATCAGGTAACCTTTGAGCCATAACAATGAGGTCAAGCGCGGATGCAATTTGTTCTTCAATAATATCGGCAGGAAGATCCATTCCAAATCGAGCCATAAGAACCAATCGCAAGATTGCTTCTTTAGCGGTACCTGCATGAAGAGTAGTCAGAGAACCATCATGTCCGGTATTCATGGCTTGAAGCATATCAATGCATTCTTCGCCGCGGACCTCCCCAACGATGATCCGGTCGGGTCTCATCCGAAGTGCGTTTCTAACCAAACGCCTGATTGTAATTTCTCCTGTTCCTTCAATTGAGGCACTCCGCGCCTCAAGCCGCACAACATTGGGATGAGCATCAAAACGTAACTCTGCCGAATCTTCAATGGTTATAATTCGCTCTGATACATCAATCTCGCATGAAAGCGCATTGAGAAGGGTTGTTTTACCGGATCCCGTTCCTCCAACAACCGCAATACCTTTTCTCATTTTCACTGCCCAAGAAAGGAGTTGAGCAAGCCATGATGGAAGTGACCCTAATTCAATCAAACGTGAAAGGGAAGTGATCTTTCCGGTAAAACGCCTAATAGTCACAGCAGGTCCATTAATGGCAATAGGTTCTGCCACTGCATTTACTCTATCTCCATTCGCAAGGCGTGCATCAACAATAGGGCTCACTTGGTCGAGACGTCTGCCAAGCGGCGCCAAAATACGATCCATAACAATAAGAATCTGCTCCGGAGAATCAAAAACTGCATCAGCTTCACGGATCTCGCCGTTCTTCTCGTAAAAAAGAGATCCACATCCGTTAATCATAATCTCCGTTACTTCAAGATCCTCTAACAGTGGTTGAATAGGACCAAGCCCACAAATCTCATCAACTACTTGTCGAATGAGCTGTGCCGAAGTTTCGAGTTCAGGTACATCAAAAGAATTCTCGTTGAGAATTTCTTGACATGCCACAGTCAATTCTTCGCGAACATAGCCAATGTCGCCTTGTTTCATGAGCTGAGAAATAGTTGAAAGTCCTAATTGACTTACAAGTTTCTTCTTTAAATCAGACCTTTGTTGAGACAGTTGGCTGTTCTGGCCTAAGCCGCCTTCCCTTGAATCAGACGCATTATTTGACTGTGCTGCGTGTACACGCTCTAACACTGACACTTACCCCACCTCCTTTTGCTTTCTAAACAAACCTAAGAGACGGTGTTCGAGTGACCACTTTGATGCTTTGTTCGCTGCATCGCATTTTGGTAGTGCTCCCAACCCTAAAAAGAGCTGAGCGAGCGTTGCTGCGAGCGAATTTGAAAAAGGTGAAGATTCCTGAAGCAGTATTGGCAACTGCCCTGATGAAATGAGAGACAAGACATCAGAACCCCCATCAAAAACTTGATATTGTCGCGCCGCTTCAAGTCCAATTTCTGCTCGACCCGTAGAAATGTCTTGTCTCAGCCGAGGGTCAGCTTTGTTCTCAATACGAACAATCCGCGTGCGGGCAACACCGAGTCTCACTGCAAGACTGCTGGTTCTTGACATGGACGCAAGAGAAAAAACCGGTCGGCCTGTTACTATTACAAACCTATCGCTTAGTTGAGCTGCATGCGCGACAATGTCCGTTGGTGTTGTTGAGGTGTCTACGATAACCACATCAACAATGCCCGAAATTGCCTGTATTAAGTTGCCCGCAAAAGGCGTAACCATCTCTGCCATTTCCGGTTTTAAGCAAGGTCCCCATAGCAAGATATTCTCTGCTGCCACAACGGCTGACGCCTTAAGCGATTCAATATCTCTCGGTTCATTGACCGCAAATCTTGCTAAATCATTCAATTTAGTGTGTGCAAAACAGGAGTAAAGATTTCCACAGGAAAGATCCAGGTCGATTAGGCCAACTTTCATACCCCACGAAGCAGCAATAAGAGCAAACGCGGCTGCAATGGTTGTTTTGCCTACCCCTCCTCTTCCTGAGGCTATCGTTAAGATTGGAGCATGAGAGATTTCAGGAGGTGGCACAAGGTTTTCTAATGTGGTGTCAGCTTTCGGAGAAGAAATGGAACTCGGAAATTTATCCAAATCAAAATCAGGCAAAGCCGGAAGAACATTGAGACCCCCGTCAACAATTTGGATTCTCCCGGCTTTAGCGAGCTCAATAATTTCGATAGGATCAAGTACCAAATCAATTCCGGCACGGGCAGCACGCGATCTGAGGGATCCCGAGGCATTACGGCGAACGAGCACCACTGCACGAGCGTTTCCATCGTGTGATATCGCGGCAGCTAGATTAATATCCGAGACATCTCCTTGAAAGGAACCGATTGCTACCGAGTATTCATCAGGCCGAGCTTCACTCACTAATTGCCGAAGATCTGAAGCGCTTTTTACAAATTCACAATTTCCCATTGCACCTAACGAGGAAAGAACTAGATTAAGCTCAACGCGATGCGCAATATCAGAAAATGCAAGCCACTTCTCTTTTACATTCATTCTTCCTCCTCGCTTTCCTGAGTGGTACGAGAACCTTCCTCGTCGTTCGTCTGATGAGTATCAACAGGTATATCGGTTGATTCATGTTCTTGTAGGGTATTTGTTATGCTTGGCTGTACTTCAGTTGGGGCATTTTCTGTTCCCAACTTCGACATATCAACTTCATCGCCAGGAACCACCAACCTAAGAGTTCCCTTCGCTTCAGCCGAAAGAATACTTGTCATGTCTTTTGGTAAAACTCCCACGGTTAGCGGTGTACTGGAAATATAGGCACTTTCTCCGGTATCTGAAAGCAGCGTAATCTGCGTTGAGAGCAACCTGATGCCGTGATCTGTCATCTCGTACGCCGCAAGTGTTGTACCTGCAGCGACTTTTCCAACCAGACCGGTTTTCTCGCCATGAGAAATAGAGATCCCTACAAGGCCTTTAGGAACCGTTACGGTAGTTTCATTTGTCCGAAAATTAAGTTTGGTGAGTGGTGTTCCGGCGCTTATAGGGATTGTTACCTGTTTGCCCATAATATCGTCGGCATTGGTAAACGATCCTTCGGGAGCAAGATCTGAAACCCAGCTTTTTACCTGTGTGTTAGATGATGAAATAGTATCTCCGGCCTCAATGGGTTTTGTGGCCACCACAAGATTTACCACTTCCCCACCGTAGCGCTCAATCACCTCGGCACGCGACTGCTCTGCCTCGACTTTAATCTGGTTTCCATACACAATGCAGCACAACACCGCGAGAAGAGCACATGCACCTGAAAGTACGAATCTAAAACGACGAGACATTCAAACCCTCCAAACCGTCTTGGTAAGGAGATTGTCACTGAACCCCTCTCGCACGAAGTCTATTTTCTCAAAAAGTCCTTCCGTAATCTGACTCGTATCTGACACGAAACTGACTAAATAAGCATTATCAGAGGTAAAAGTTCTATTTCACTTTCATGTTACTTTAAGTTTTGATAGAAACTGTCATATAAAAACTTTTAGATTTTCATACGATATACAAAACTCTTCACCAAAAAAGAGTCTCCATCTCAAATAAGAGACAGAGACTCCAGGTTCTTCTCGCCAGCGAGGTCTGGCCAGAAAGAAACACCTACTTTTGAAGAAGCTTCTCGTACACGTCGATAAAATCCTCGGCTATAACACGAAATGTTTCTGCTTGCATCAACTGATCTTCTGCATGAATCAAAATAAGTGAAAATTCAATGTCACCCGAATTGACAGCGGACTGCTGAAGCAGGGAGAGATGTGTTGCGTGGCCTTCGTTGAATATCTCAGTACCCGATGCAACATCGGCTCGGGCGCCATTAATATCCCCTTCTTTCGCCTTTTTAATTGCTCCGATATACATCGATTTTGCGGTTCCTACCGTAGCAATAATTTCAAATGCAGCTTCCTGAGCTGCGGTCATTTCGTCGTCTGCTGCCATGTACTTCTCACCTTTCACCAAAGATCTACAACGTGCAAGCTAATGGCTTACTTGTTATTGATAATCTCCTGTGCATCATCCAAAATCTTTGCTGCATTCATGCGTCCGTAATCTGCCATTGCGATAACGGCAACGGGAATATCGCCGGCAGCAGCCTCCGCATCAGCTTTGGCATATGCAATCTGGGGGCCCAACAGAAGAATATCGGCTCCTTCGAGCATTTCAAGAGCTTTATTAAGTGGATTGGCAACAATCTCGATATCAAGCCCACGTGCAGCCGCTTCTTTTTTCATCTTCTGAACCAAAAGACTCGTTGACATGCCGGCATTGCAAGCAAGTAAAATCTTCACTTCATTCCCCTTTCAAAATTCCGGTATCGATATATGAGCCGGACGTATATAAACTGTCCGACTCATATAGTACGCATATACCTACTCAGAATCGGTATTCTTAAGTGCTTCCGCCTGCTTTGCTTGGACGCGCTCAGAAATGCGCATAAAGGGCAGGTAAATAGCCATCGCAAGTACAACCTCAATGACCTGCCAGATAACCGCACGGAAATCACCCGCAGTTGCAAGCCAACCGCTAATAAAGACAGGAGTAGTCCAAGGAACCATAGCAACGCACGGGCTGATAAGGCCAAGGTTGGTCAGAAGATAAGTCAGACCAATGAAAAGATCCGGAACAAGAACAAACGGAATGATCAGCGGGAGGTTATAGACGATGGGATAGCCATAGATAACCGGCTCGTTGATGTTAAAAATACCAGGAAGCAAAGACAGTGCCGCGACATCTTTGGATGCCTTGTTCTTGGAGAACAGGAACGTATCAAAGAGCAGCATCAACGTGCAACCAGAACCACCGATAAGGGCAAAGGTATTAATAATCTGCATGTTCATGTAGTGATCTTGTGGGATGGGCTGACCGGCAGCAAAGGTTGCCATGTTATCCACAATAAGCATGGTCAGAATTGGCTCAACAAGAACACCGGAGATGGTGGACTGGTGAATGCCGAGGCAGAAAAGCAGGTTAGCGAAGGTATAAATAATAATGACGGCAAAGGGGCCAGCATTCATAAGACCCTTGAGCGGCGCTGAAATACCCGTTGCAATCAAAGCCATAAGGTTCGTGCTGAAGAAAACGCTCAAAAGAGCAGCGGCAAGAGCAAATACTGACAGTGTCAGCATCATAGGGATCATTGTATTAAAGGAGTCAGCGACCGCAGGAGGAACACCTTCTCCAAGGTTAACCTTCAACCGCTTAATGCTTGAAAGCTTAATAAAAAGCGTTGTAGCGAGAAGACCAATGATAATGGCACCAAAAAGACCATTGGTGCCCGTATAAGAAGAAGAGAACACACCCGTAACATCCACACCGGAAATCTCATAATTTGGAGGGAAGTTTAAGATGAGATCCTTCATGGGAACGGTAAGTGGAGCGGCCGTCTTGTCAACGGCGCTTGCAGCGTGAAGAGCAGCGCCCGCTGTTGCCACAATAGTCTGCGGCATCATAATAATCAACGAAGCAATGCCGATGACTACGCAAGAAATTGCATTGTCAAAACGCTTATTTCGAGCAAGGCAATAGCCAATGATACCTGCAAGAATAACGGCAGAGAAGCTCAGAGTACCCTGAGCAATGGAGGCGCCCCAAGTCTGGAACTTAGCAAGCGTCTCTACATCACCGCCAAATATCCATGGGAATAAGACGTTGTTAATAAGTACCGCAACGCCGGCAAGAATATAGATAGGGCTGACCGTTGCAAATGCGTCTCGCAGGCTCCTCAAATGTACTTGATTGCCTACTTTGGCCGAAACTTCCGCAAACTTGTCGAGAAAGGACGGACCGGTTTTCTCAGATGCCATAAGGCTCTCTCCTTTCGACTGTCGTTACTTAACTAACGACATGAGTCATGGCCACTTGACGCAGCCAACTTGCTGATTTTTTGAGACGACGCTCGTAGTTATTTTCGAGATCAACCTCAATAAAGCCATAACGATTCTTGAACGCATTTGCCCAAGACCAGTTATCGATAACTGCCCAATAATGATATCCGCGGCATTTTGCGCCATCCGCAATTGCTTGGGCAATCCATTCTAAATGGCGGCGAACAAAGTCAATACGGTATTCATCTTGAATGGTGCCCGTATCATCCTTCTTCAGATACTCTCGCTCAACGCCCATGCCGTTCTCAGACACAAACCACTCAAGCTCGGGATACTCATTGCGAATCTTCATGGCAAAATCATAGAGCCCCTGCGGATAAATTTCCCAACCGCGTGATACGTTCATCTCCGCATCGGGCCAAACGTAGGGATCCGCAAAATTTGGAATTCCATTTTCATCGGTATCTTTTGCAGGAGCCTGTACCCGTTCCGGATGATAGTAATTACACCCGAGCCAATCGACCTTTGCATCAGCAAGAATCATCTTGTCTTCAGGGCGAACGGGTAACTTTACGCCGCGTTTATCAAGAGATTCAATCACATCCTGTGGAAGCTCTCCTTTTGTCACAAGGTCGAGCCACCAGCGAATGTTGACGCCGTCTGTCATCCGAAGCGCTTCAAGATCTGCTTCTGTTGGGCTCTCTTTTGTATATGGTGGTGCAAAACAGTTAATGAGGCCAATACGAGAATTCTCGAGCATGAAACCCTCTGCCTTTGCAGCATGGTACTCACGAACGGCCAAAGCATGAGCCACTGAAATGTTGTATTGCACGGCACGTGCACGAGCATAGTTTTTAATAAAGGGATACCAGCCGCCTTGGGTATAGCGCATTTCCGGCTCTACGATAGGCTCGTTGAACGTAAACCAATAGCGAATTTCTTTGCCAAAGGTTCTCAATGCAAGACGCGCATAATGAGCGTATGCCTCAACTACTTCACGAGACTCCCAGCCCCCACGCTTAAAGAGATATTCCGGCATGTCAAAATGATACAGATTGATAAAAATCTCTATTCCTGCTTCCTTCGCATCAGCAAAGAGCTTGTGGTAGAAGCGCTCTCCTTCCGGATTCAGATTCCCATCTTGGTCCAACAATCGGCTCCATTGAATAGACGTACGCACGGAAGTGAGGCCGAGTGATTTTAAGAGCTTAAAGTCTTCATTATGACGACGGCTAAAGTCATTTCCGCCATACGATCCCACACGATTATAAAATGCGGTAATGTCAAGGTTTGACCAGGTATCCCAAAGATTTGGGAGTTTATTGCCATCCTGCCACATACCTTCTGTCTGTGGACCAGACATAGCGGCACCAAAAAAGAAATCTTTTGGCAACGTATAGGACATCTACACATCTCCTCCCTTATTCTTCTTGCCGTGTTCTTTGAAATACGACAAATACATACTACTTTACATATCTTCTAATTAAAGTAGACATGTCAGGTTTACTACATATGCTATACTACAGCAAATTGAATAAAATGAGAACGACTAGTTAAAGAATTTTCGGTGAACGTTAGGGAGTAAGTCGCCATGCTTAAGTATGAACTGGTGATACAGGATCTTAAACGAAGCATCTCACGGGGAACCTATGCCCCTTATTCTCAACTCCCCTCCATTTCGCAACTCTGTGAACAGTATGGCGTAAGCAAGATCACAATTAATAAGGCACTTGACGCCCTTCAATCACAAGGGCTTATCTCCCGTCGAAGGGGCTCCGGAACTTTTGTGAAGAAGCTCGAGGACTATGCCCAAATCAAACCGAGCCAGGAAGTTTCGGGTCAGATGGAAGGTTTCCTTGCAGAACATACCGCACGAGGCGAAAAAGTACATACTAAGGTTTACGTCTTTGAGGTAGAAAGGCCATCTGAATACATTGCACACGCACTTGACATAAATCAACAAGACTTTGTGTATCGCATTATCCGTGTACGCTATACCAATGATATTCCTTTGGTTATCGAATACACGTATATGCCTATCGACGAAATACCTAACCTTAAAATGACCCATTTAAACACATCAATCTATTCCTACATCGAGCACGATTTGGGGTTAAAGATAGCCAATGCACACCGTATTATTAGAGCAGTGTTACCTACCGCAAAAGAGTGTAAGCGGCTTAATATCGAAAATGATGAGCCCATGCTTGAAGTTGAACAAATCGGATATCTTGATGACGGCCGGCCATTTGAATATTCCATCGCACGACATGCTCACGGATATGAGTTTTTGACCATCTCCACTCACTAGCCGAAGCGTCAATGATGCAATATGCTCTTTACGCCTGGAATTCTTCCTAAAGCACCACATCCGGATCAAGCAGCCGAGCAGAAACTTGCATCTCATGCGCAAGAGACAGATATGCATCCACCTGTGCCGATGAGTACTCTCCTGCCCGAAGAGCCGCCCTCACGCCGCAACCCGGCTCATGCATATGGGTACAATCCCGAAACTTACAGGCAGCCGCCGCACGAGAAATCTGAGGAAATACCTTCGCCAAACCCTGCTCATGGCCCACTACCGGAAGGCTCCGTAACCCAGGTTCATCCACGATGATGCCGGCTTTGGGAAGGGCAACCATGCGCCTGGCAACGGTCGTATGGCGTCCGGCCTTGTCCGAAGCTCTGACCTCTCCTGTCTCAAGTACTTCATGGCCGAGAAGAGCATTTAAAAGCGTAGATTTACCGGCACCGGACTCTCCAAGTACAATGGCGACGCTTTCCTGCGGAATTTCCTCACGTATTGCATCCATGCCCCAGCGTGCATGGAACTTCTGTACAATCTGTTTCATCTCGTCGCAGGAACCCTCGTGAGATACTTCAAGTTTTGATGAAGTTACAATGGTGGTAACCGCATCTCCTAACACTTCGTGTATGAGAGTAAGATAACGCTTAAGTATTGCAGGACTTACACTATCGGCTTTAGTAAGCACCACAACTGCATGCACATCGCTGTCAAGCGCAATCACAACACTGCGTACAACACGGTCGATTGAGATCTTTCGTTCATCGAGAGCCTGTACAACAAATGTCACGTCAACATTTGCGGCAAGCGTTTGCTTCTCGCCACGCGCACTTCCACGCCATCGAGCTATCTCACTTTTACGAGGGAGAATTGCCTCAATGATACCCATGTCGTGATCGAGCGGAATTCTTGCACACACCCAATCTCCTACGGCAACCTTAGAGTTGTCCCCTTTGGTAACCCGTGCGGAAAACTCCGCGCGAAAAACGCCAACGCTTGACACAACTGCCGGAAACCCTCGGTCAAGACGGACGACACACGCAAGTTTAAGTTGTGCAGAGGAAACACCTGCTTCTTGAAGACATTCAACACAAGAACCATAGGCATCTCGTTGAGCTTGCGTTGGTACAAGTTGGTCAAAAGATGGCACGTCTATCAAAGCTGAAAGAGCCGGCAGAGATGTCTGTTTCTCGTTTGGCTTCGACAATCTCGAAGTTTTTGCCCGCTTGGTCAAGGACCTATCCTTTCGGCCTGTTTTAATGCTGTTTTTCGATTGCACGCATAATAGCCTTGTAGATTTCCATCAATGGAATAATCGCAAAGGCTAGGCCCATCGCAATGGCATATTCCTTAACGCCGATTTCAGCAAAGCCGAAGGCCTGAGAAAGTGGTGTCTCTATGGCTATATAAGTCAGGATCAAAGAAACTACAAACGATCCCCACAGCCATATATTTTGGCTCTTAAGCTTAAAAATAGACTCTCGGCGGCTCCGCATATTAAATGAGTGGAACATCTCAACCATCGAAAGTGTCAAAAATGCCATTGTCATACCATCAATACCTGCAGCAGGATTTGCAAGAACCTGAGAGATATCAAAGGTACCATATTCAACATAGTGGCCAATAAAATAGCTCACCAGCGTCAAAACAGAAATGATCACTCCCTGTACGATGCAATCCAGACCAAGCCCCTCAGAGAAAATGCCTGAGCGAGAAGAGCGCGGCTTGCGGTTCATAATCCCCGGCTCGGCCTTTTCGGTTGCCATCGCAAGTGCGGGCAGTGAGTCCGTAATGAGATTAATCCAGAGCAGATGTGTGGGCTGCAAAATAGTAAAGCCCACAAGAGACGCGACAAAAACGGCGATAACTTCTGCCAAATTGGAGCTCAGAAGGAATTGAATACATTTACGAATATTGTCGTAGATGCGACGGCCTTCCTCACACGCGGCAATAATGGTGGCAAAGTTGTCGTCAGCGAGTACCATGTCCGCAACGCCTTTGGTGACATCAGTTCCGGTAATGCCCATACCAATACCTATATCAGCACGCTTGATTGAAGGCGCGTCATTAACTCCATCGCCTGTCATGGCGGTAACCATGCCTTTTTTACGCCACATATCTACAATGCGTACCTTATGCTCAGGCTGTACGCGTGCATATACCCCAAGCGTTTCTATCTTCTTCTCAAAGTCTTCGTCCGAAATTTTATCCAGTTGAGCCCCTGTGATAGCTTGGTTGCGATTGTCGATAATGCCCAGCTCAGTTGCAATGGCAATGGCGGTATCAATATGATCGCCGGTAATCATAACAACACGCATCCCGGCACTATGAGCTTCTTCAATAGCCGCCTTGACTTCAGGGCGCACGGGATCGATCATGCCGGAAAGACCTACAAACGTCATGTCTTTTTCGAGACTTGAAGCATCGAAGTTTTCAGGAGCGGTATTACCCCAATCGCGACGGGCGGATGCCATAACACGAAGAGCTTGATCAGCCATGGACTTATTCTGACTCAAAACATCTGCACGCACCTCATCGGTAAGATCAACCACACCATCGCTGGTCATGATTTTTGTACAACGTGCAAGTATTTCATCCGGCGCACCTTTGGTATGTTGGATTATTCTTCCCGATCGCGTACGTACAACCACCGACATCATCTTACGCTTGGAATCAAACGGAGCCTCACCGATACGCGGACGAGAAGAAGCCAAATCAGACGTGGTGTATCCATGCTTTGCGGCGTCAGTGACGAGTGCGGCTTCTGTGGGTTCTCCTTTGGCAATCTGCTCGACGTCATCCCATGTGGCATCGGAACAAAGTGCCATTGTTCTTACATGGGCATCCAAATTTTCTGTTTCATGACGCACGACTGTCATCTTATTTTGTGTAAGCGTACCGGTCTTATCGGAACAAATTACTTGCGTGCAGCCTAAAGTCTCAACGGCCGTAAGACGGCGGACAATGGCATGGCGCTCAGACATCCGTGTTACACCCATGGAAAGTACGATGGTTACTACGGCCACGAGACCTTCCGGAATAGCGGCAACCGCAAGTGAAACGGCAACCATAAAAGTATCAAGTACCAAATCAAAATTCTGGAGCATCTCGGAACCGTGTTTGATAAAGCCCGTAAAGAAAATAAGCGCACAAATAGCAACTACAAGCTTGGTAAGCGTACGAGAAAGCTGATCGAGCGATACTTGTAGAGGAGTTTGTCCGTCTTCCGCTTGTGAGATGGCATCGGCAATCTTGCCCATCTCGGTATTCATGCCGGTTGCAACAACAACGGCGCGTCCTCGCCCGTACACAACGACAGATCCGGAATAACACATATTTTTACGATCACCCAGTGCTATATCATCGGCACCACTGGAAAGCGTAAGGATCTCTGCGGTTTTTTCAACCGGGAGCGATTCTCCCGTAAGAGCGGATTCCTCAATTTTCATAGAAGCGCTCTCGAGCACGCGGCAGTCTGCCGGAACGGAGTCTCCCGCTTCAAGCAAAACAATATCGCCTACTACAAGATCGGTGGATGCCACTTCATCGAGACGACCGTCTCGTATAACCTTAGACGTTGCCGCACTCATTTTTTGCAGAGCGGCAAGCGCTTCTTCGGCCTTGCCTTCTTGAACCACGCCAAGAACTGAGTTGACCACAACAACAAACAAAATGATTGCAACGTCTGCAATGCCACCCTCACCGGTATACGCGCCGGCAACGGCGGAAATCACTGCGGCAATAAGCAACATGATGACCATAGGATCGGCCATCTGCGCAAAAAACCGTTTGATTACGGGGTCTTTTTTAGGCTCTTTGAGCTTGTTTGGGCCATCTTTTGCAAGGCGACTCTGAGCTTCTGCGGTCGAAAGGCCTTCTGTGGCCTGCGTGTGATAGCTGCTCAAAACGTCAGCAGCATCTGAAAGATATTCTTTCACGGTTTCCTCTCCTGGGTTGTTCTACTCGATAGATTGATGCCCGATCATAATTCCCCAGGAGGGGCAAGGGCTCACCAAGGCTGCCGTATCGAGTGCCTTATAGACGTTGCCATTCTACCGTAGAACACTCTCGCATATATAGTACTTCTCGCTAAATTAACCGTTTATAGAATAAATTCGCCCTGTCATCGAAAACCTACTTGACGAATCCTGTGTAAGTTCTCTAAAAACCAACACCTTTACGCCTCATGAGCGGTAAAATGTAAAGAGTCTGTAGTTGGAAGTTATAGGTGAGCCATTAGTGGAGGAAGTATGAAAATCCTGTTTTACGGTACTCAGAGCTACGATCGGCACTCCTTTGATAAGGAGCTTACGGATTATCCCGATGTCTCCATCGATTACACCGAGATTAACCTCACGCCGCTGACCGCCTCACTCGCACAGGGCTACGATGCCGTTTGCGCCTTTGTCAACGCTGACGCCAGCATCATGACCCTTGAGATTCTTGCAGGCTTTGGCGTCAAGCTCGTACTCATGCGCTGCGCCGGGTTTGATGCCGTCAACGTTGAGGCCGCAAAAGATCTTGGCATCAAAGTAACACGAGTTCCCGCGTATTCCCCTGAAGCAATCGCCGAGCACGCCATGGGTCTTGGTCTTTGTGCAAACCGTCGTATTCATCGTGGATATAACCGTATACGTGAAAACGATTTCTCACTCGTTGGTCTTGTCGGTGAAACACTTCACGGAAAGACGGCCGGCATCGTTGGTACGGGTCGTATTGGTGCGGCACTTTGCCGTATCTGCAAAGGCTTTGGTATGACTGTCCTTGGTGCGGATCTCTATCCCAACCAAAAACTGGTTGATGAAGAACACGTTGTAGATGAGTACGTTGATTACGACGAACTCTGGAGACGCTCTGACTTCATCTCTTTGCATGCCTTCCTGAATGAGGAAAGCTACCACATGATTAACGATAAGACCATTGGTCAGATGAAAGACGGCGTCATCCTGGTTAATACCGGACGTGGCGGCCTCGTTGATACCCAGGCGCTTATTCGCGGTATCCTTTCTGGAAAAATTGGCGCCTGTGGCCTTGACGTATATGAAGAAGAAAACCCTAACGTCTACCGCGATCGCGGCGATGAAGTCTTTAGCTCAGTCACCGCGGAGCTTTGCTCCTTCCCTAACGTTATTATGACAAGCCACCAGGCATTCTTTACTCACGAAGCTCTCGCGCAAATTGCTCGAGTCACGCTTGAGAATGCCCAAGCATACGCAACGGGTAAAGAATTTATCGATAAGAGCGTGGTTTGCTAACGTCTGGTTACTGACCACTCTTGAATAGTTTATCCGCTCGGGTATTTGCATTGTGTCTGCACCTGAGTTTATCTCAACAATGAAAAGGAGAAACATGGCACAGAAGAAGAAAACAAAGATCGTATGCACCATGGGACCTGCAACAGAAAGTGATGAGGTTCTTACGGAGCTTATCAAATCAGGCATGAACGTTGCCCGATTTAACTTCTCGCATGGCAGCCATGACTACCACCGCAACATGATCGCTCGTGTTCGTAATATCTCTGCCGAACTGGGAATTCCTGTTGCCATTATGCTTGATACCAAGGGACCTGAGGTTCGCACGGGTGTTCTTGAGGGTGGCAAGAAGGTCATGCTTAACACCGGTGATGAGGTTATCATCACCACTGACGACGATGTAATCGGAACCGCAAAGCGCTTCTCGCTTGACTACAAAAACCTTCCTCACGAAGTTGAAAAGGGCTCCATCATCTTGATTGACGACGGCCTTATTGGCCTTGAGGTTGATCATGTTGAAGGCACCGATATGCACTGCAAGGTCATCAACGGCGGTGAGCTTGGCGAGAAGAAGGGCGTCAACGTTCCTAACGTTAACATTGGCCTTCCCTCCGTTACCGAGCAGGACCGCGCTGACATCATGTTTGGCTGCGAGCTTGGTATTGACGCCATTGCTGCATCCTTCATTCGCGATGGCGAAGCCGTAAGTGAAATCCGCGATATCTGCCGCGAGATGGGTACCCCACACGTTCAGATCTTCCCCAAGATTGAGTCCGTCCTTGGTGTTAAGAACTTTGATGAAATTCTTTCCGCTTCCGACGGCATCATGGTTGCCCGTGGTGATCTGGGCGTCGAGGTTCCTGCAGCTGAAGTTCCTCACATCCAAAAGACCATCATCAAGAAGTGCAATGCGGCATACAAGCCTGTTATCACGGCAACTCAAATGCTTGATTCCATGATCCGCAATCCTCGCCCCACCCGTGCCGAGGTTACCGACGTTGCAAATGCCATCTATGATGGTACCGACTGCGTCATGCTTTCCGGCGAATCCGCAGCCGGTAAGTATCCTATTGAAGCCGTTAAAACCATGGCGGCCATCTGCAAAGAGACCGAGAAGTACCTTTCTATCAAGGATACCTATCATCAGCGCAAAGGCCTCAAGAACATCAACGGTGCTACCGGCTTTGCAGCCGTTAACATGGCTCTGACCGTTGACGCCAAATGCATCATCTGCCCAACGCATTCAGGCCGTACCGCCCGCTTGGTGTCAAACTTCCGTCCAAAGCGTCCGCTGTATGCCATGTCTCCAAGCGATGAGGCAATTCGTCGTACCTGTTTCTATTGGGGCGTATACGCATACAAGACAACCGAGCAGGGTTCTCTTGCCAACACTATGTACAACGCTTTGCAGGTTGCCAAAGAGGTTGGCGTTGCCGAGCCGGGCGATTTGGTAGTACTTACCGCCGGCGATCCTCAGACGAGCCCTCGCCTTGGTGATTACACCACTTCCACCAACGTTGCCATGATCTGCCAGGTTCAGTAATCTGAAGCAGCACGTCTTACAGAAGTTGTTACAAAAAACGCGCCCTGCTCAAGCGGGGCGCGTTTTGTATGCCTTTACGTCTTACGCACGGTATTGTTGTCATAACCGGCAACATCGTTGCTATAGCTTACGTGGCACCGTCGTCTCAGCAGTTACGGCGTGGGCAGCAACGGCTTCAAGAGCTGCGGCTTCCGCGGCCGTATCGCCGGCTTTGTATGCCCGACCATATGCATCGACATCAAGAATTGCCTGACGGAAGCGCTCAGGTGTATATCCATAGGGAGCACGACCCCACTCGTTGGTCTTTTGTGCCACTGCGAGAATGGCATCGAGATCAGCATCTTGAGAAAGCTCAGTAATATCAAGAGATTTCAGCGTTGTGGGCAATCCCAGTTTCTCATTCAAAGCAACTTGCGCCTTCAAGCCCTCAATATTGTTGTCAAACGCATAAAGGACACACGTGCCAAAGGAGACTACCTCACCATGAAGGTGCTTCTCGGCACGCTCCCCTAGAATGGTAAAGCCATTATAGAAGGCATGCGCCGTTGAGGAATTGAAGTAGTACGCACCGCGCTCGGCTGCAAGATTAGTGGTCATGTTGGAAACCACGCCAGCGGTCACAATGATATTGAGTACGATGCGCTCAAACGCATCTGATGGAATACCTGCGCGCTTATCGGCAAGTGCCTGTTTGGCATAGTCAAAAAGCGGATCCACACATGCTCCCCCTGCAAGGGCGCGACCCATAAGAGGGCTGTGAACGAGGTCCACATCGCGCGAAGAGAGTTCCACCTCAGGACCCTTGGAAAATGCATCGCCGATACCGGCCCAGAAATACTCATCGGGAGATTCAACGATAATTTGCGTATCGATAAAGGTATGCACGGGAAGTTCAGCCGGAATAAAGTATGTATCGGAAGAACCGTCTTCCTTATAAAATACCGCAATGCGGGTAATGGGCGCACAATTGGAAGCAAGCGTTGGGAATGTGAAATATGGCTTGTCCAGGATGGTTGCAATTTCTTTACCCTCATCAATGGCACGACCGCCACCCATCAAAAAGAGCATATCGGCGGCACGAACGTCCTCACGCTCAGCGATGGTGCGGGCATTTGCATGTGTGGAATTAGTTCCATAGACAACCCAGCTATCAACAACCACATCGGAACCGAGAAGTGCGTCAAGCAATCGCTGTTTGCCCTTCTCCATAGCGGTTTTACCGCCAATGACAACGGCATGTGAGCCAAAACGCCTCGTAATATGAGGAACAGCCTGGTATGCATCAACGCCAACCGTATACGACGGCAAATACTCCGTAAATGTCCCCCGAGACTCCATCTTATCCATAGCTCTTCCCTTTCGTGCCCTTTTCCGTGCAACCAACATGTGTAGGCTAGTCTACACGGACGAGTACCAATACGGGAGTCAGTTTGCAGAGGGATAATCAGGTTGTAACAATTTCATGTCGCCCGGTAAGCCCGCGAAGCATAACCCAGTGAGCTTCGGCGGCAGCTGTCGAGAAGAACTTCTTGTTAAGCATACTATAGTGCGGACTCTCTTCATGGGCGGCGAGATTGGTCTGCGCAATTTCATCAATCACTTCAAGCGCGGCGCAGATATCCACTTCCCGTACACAATACTGTGGATACGCCGCTCCTTGTTGCACGAGCTCAGGTGTCAAGCGAGGCAGGCGTCCCATCGTCAACGATCGACCGTACAAATCAAAATCCGTTTGCTTTCGGATGCGCGTCTTTTCTCCCACGGGAATATCATGAGCGTGAATATAGCGTCGCGTATATTTGTTATACGTGTGATCACAAACAATATGGCACCAAACGCCCAACATGAGATCGCTAACCTCACCCATTCTTCTCTCAAAATCATACGAAACAATGAAGTTACGCCAGTAGCGTTTATAGTTAGGCAGTGGTATCCCACCGGGATACGACTGGTGCGTACGGCAATATCCCAAAATCTTGGTAGGATGGGGCACCATATATCCCACATACACATCAGGCAACACGTTGCCAAACAAGAACGCATCCACATCGCTCACACCTAAAGAGCGAGCCCCCGCGTCTGCGAGAAGCCGATTTGCGTGAGCGATGTGTACGTTCCAGCTAGGCACCTATGATCTCACCTCTCCGCCGGTTGAACGCATGACTTTCTCAACCAGCTTAGTGTGGGTCTTCTCAACTTCCTCTGACGTCAGTGTCCGATTGTCAGCACGATACGTTAACGAGAAGGCCATGGATTTCTTACCCTCTCCGACACGCACACGATCGCGATAGACGTCAAAGAGACGAACGTCAACCAAAAGCTTACCACCCGCCGAATGCAGGCGCTGCATCAGTTGTTCACAGGTAACTTTTTCATCAACCACAATCGCCAAGTCGATGGAAATACCCGGATATGTCGGTGGCTCAACAATCGGCAAATCTTTGCGGGCAAGGCGCTGAAGCATTGCCACGGAAAGCTCAAAAGCAACGACAGGAACCTCAATGCCAAAGTTCTGAAGCGCAAGCGGATGGATGGTGCCAACCCAACCAATAACCCCGTCTGCCGCGAGAACTTCGGCGGCACATCCCGGCTGCAACCAACCATACGTATCGGGATCTGCTACGCGAAAACGCACCTTTGGTATACGCAAGATCTCAAGTAAGCCCTCAACGACTCCCTTAGCATCAAAGAAATCGTATGCCGGCCACTTCATATTCCAGCTGTCATCGGCGGGTCTACCGCAAAGTACGCCTGCCACAAAACTTGGTTCATCGGGCTGGCTCTTGTTCTCATGCCCAAAGAGAACCCGGCCAATCTCATAGAGTGCGATATTTTCCACGCCATGATCAAGGTTATAGGCAACCGAGCGCAAAAGCCCCGGCAAAAGAGATCGACGCATCTCTGACTGATCCGCTACCAACGGATTGATAACCCGCACGGGAAGGCCGCGACCTTCTTCACTCATACCAAGCTTCGCAAGATCGTCAGAACTCGCAAAGAGGTACGACTTGGTCTCATTCAAGCCGAGTGCCCGCAGCGTGCGCCCAATCTTACGCACTCGAATCTGCTCCGCAGTCAAACCTCCCGCGTGATTTTTGGCTGCCGGCAGCGTTGCGATGATGTCACCTTCGCCCCAAAGACGCACGACTTCTTCAATCAGATCTACCTCTCGCGTCAAATCGGGACGATTGGTCGGAACCGTCACCGTCACTGATGCCAAAGAACCGTCCTTGGCATAGGTCTTCTCGCCAATCGTACAGCCAAGACGAGAAAGACGACCAAACATGAAGTCATCGTCAATCGCAGCTCCTGCAAGAGCGCGTGCACGAGAAGGACGGAAGACAATGGAAACGGCCTCGGTTGGTGCAGGATAAACATCTACAATACCGGGACAAACCTCCGCACCACAGCACTCCTCAAAGAGAGCCGCCGCAATGCTTGCCACGTCAGCGCAGCCATGGGGATCAACTTCACGCTCATAGCGGATTGAGGCTTCGCTCATGAGATCAAGATTTCTGCTGGTGCGGCTGATGTGCCCATGATCAAAGGCAGCCGATTCAAGAAGCACGTCATGAGTGGTTTCATCAATCTCGGAGTCAAGTCCACCCATAACACCGGCAAGGGCAATCGGCGTCTTACCGTCATCGGTAATAACGGCCATATCGGACGTGAGAGTGCGCTCCTGTCCATCAAGCGTTGTAATGTGCTCACCGTCCGTTGCGGCCCGTACCACAATGTGGCGCTTACCGTCTCGCTCAGTTAGCTTACCAAGGTCAAAGGCATGAAGGGGTTGACCCGTTAGGTACATTACATAATTGGTAACGTCAACCACATTGTTAATGGGACGACTTCCGGCAGCGGTAATGCGGCGGGCAAGCCACTCCGGACTGGCGCCGATCTTAACGTTGCGCACCACGCGTGCGGTGTATCGGGAACACAGCGACGTATCGGCAATCTGAACGTCTACGAGATCAGCTACATGAGGGCCTTGTTCAACCTTCACGGACGGAAGTTCAATATGGGTATCCGTGTCATACATGGCAGACACTTCAACTGCCATGCCCGTCATGGAAAGGCAGTCGGGACGGTTGGGGGTAATTTCGCAGTCAAGTACCGTATCGGAAATGCCAAGATACTCGGTTATTGGCACGCCAACAGGAGCGTCATTGGGAAGAATCATGATACCGTCGTACTCGTCTCCCAGACCAAGCTCTCGAAGAGAACAGTTCATGCCACATGACTCAACGCCACGCAACTTGGACTTCTTGATCTTAAAGTCTCCCGGGAGCACTGCGCCAATCATTGCGGTTACAATGTGGTCTCCTTCGTTGAAGTTTTGCGCACCGCACACAATCTGAAGCGGCTCGGGATTACCGTTGGCATCAACGTTATTCTCGCCTACATCAACAAGGGTTACAAACATATGGTCAGAATCGGGATGTGGTGTTTTCTTCACAATACGTGCCGTTACCACATGATCTAAGTTTGCTCCCACACGCTCAACCGCTTCAACTTCAGTACCGGTACGAGCACACTCTTTTTCAAGGTCAAGCGGGTTTTCCGGAACATCAACCATCGTCTTGAGCCACTCATAAGATACGCGCATGAAAAAACCTTTCTCATGAACGCCACAAGCTGTACGTCATGGCGTAATAGGAATAGACAATCAGAATTGGCGGAGCACTCGCTCATCGCCGGAAATAAGCATGCGCAGATCTGGTATGTCATAGCGCAGTGCCGCCACACGCTCTACACCAATACCAAATGCAAAACCGGTATAGACTTCCGGATCAATGCCACAATACTCAAAGACATTAGGGTCAACCATGCCGCAACCAAGAATCTCAAGCCAGCCGGTATTTTTGCAAAAACGGCACCCTTTTCCGTGACACACACCGCACGAAACATCCACCTCACAGCTGGGCTCGGTAAACGGGAAGAAATGCGGACGATACCGTGTTGCACGATCTTTACCAAAAATCTCGCGCGTAAAGTGATCAAGAGTACCTTTCAAATCTCCAAACGTAATTCCTTCATCAACCACTAAACCTTCCATCTGTGTAAACTGCGGCAGATGGTTGGCATCGGCAGTATCGGGACGAAACACCGTACCGGGACAGATCATGTAGATGGGAGGCTTTTTTGTCTCCATCGTATGTACTTGTACGCCAGACGTCTGTGTGCGAAGCAGTACGTCAGATTCACCAAGTACATGGCTTTCCTTTCCTTCCGGAGCGTTATCCACCACATAAAACGTATCTTTGGCAGAACGGCTGGGGTGATCCTCAGGAGCATTAAGTGCGGTGAAGTTATAGTACGTAGTTTCAACATACGGTCCACTCTCAACGGTATACCCCAGGCTCACGAAGATGTCTTCCATCTCCTCGCGCACCTGTTCGATAAGGTGCTGAGTCCCCGGAGAAAGACGACGTCCCGGCAATGTCACATCAGTCGCCTCGGCACTCATACGGCGCTCAAGCTCAACGCGCTTAAGCGTCACCTGACGTTCTCTGATTGCCGTTTCAACATTCGCACGCACCGTATTGGCAAGCTGTCCCATAGCAGGCCGCTGGTCTGCGGGAACCGATCCCATCATACGCATAATGGCCGTAAGCGTTCCCCGCTTACCCAATGCTTTTACGCGGAGCTGTTCGAGTGCGCTCAGGTCAGCTGCCTCAGCAACACCTTTCAGCACCTGCTCGCGAATCTGCTGTAATTCTTCGGACATTCCCATATGCCACTCCTTCGATAAAAAACCGTCCTCGAACACATCTGTGTCCAAGGACGGATGAACTCCGCGGTACCACCTCGGTTGACTGACAGGTTTTTTCTCCCACCGGCCCTCTTATATGCCTCGTTTCGTGAAGCGACCGACTTCCCTACTGAGCTTTCAGGCGCATAATCTTCTTGCCCTTATTGCCGTTCAGGTTGTAGCTCGGGAGTGAACTTCAGACGCTGCCGTGCAGGAACCTCTCAGCTACAAGCTCCCTCTCTGCCCACGACGTCTGCGGCCAAACCTCTCCGTCAACGCGTTTGACTAGAATATCACACGTGAGCTCTCCGGACGGTAGAAACCACCTTCTTCATTGCAAATATAACAAGAAGTACCAAAACCGCGAGAAGAACAATGGTGCCGCCCGGTTTCAGTCCCAGCTCATAGGAAATTATGAGCCCGCTTAAGGACGTAAGCACTCCGATGGCGGAAGAAATGAAACAGCACTGTTTCCACGAGCGCGAAAGCTGCAGCGCACACGCCACAGGAACCACCATCATGCTGGAAACAATAAGAGAACCGACGGTTCGCGCAGCTACCGCAACTACCAATGCCACGGCAATAATAAAGCCAAAATTCGTAAGGCCAACATGGACACCGACGGCACGAGCGTGTCGTTCATCAAATGACATTAAAAAGAGCTCTCGACGCATACAGACAACATACCATACGGCAAGAACGCTAATTGCCATAATGATGTGTGTTTCCTGTGCGCTCACCGTTAAGATGCTGCCAAACATAAAGCTGTTAAAACTTGACGAGTTTGGTACAAATCCCGAAAGTACGCCCGCAAGGCCGATGCCGGCAGCCATAACAATGGCAACCGCCAACTCGGACTGTTCCTTAAAGCGCCTGCGCACGCCCTCAACACACAACGCTCCGGCAAGACACGCCACTACCGCCCCCACAACCGGACTGATGCCGGCGATAAGTCCTCCCGCAACGCCCGCAAGAGACGTATGGGAAAGCGCATCGCCAATCATCGAAAGTCGTCTCAGCACCACGGTCACTCCGATAAGCGGGATAACCGCTCCTAAAAGCACACCGACCATGAGACCTCGCTGCATGAATACATACTCAAACATGCTTGATCCCTCCCGTATGCTCAATATCTTCGGGAAGCGCATATGACTCGTCAAAGTCATCAAGCAAAACTTCTCCTCGCACATGGGTGCCTTGACAATCACTCCCATGCAATGCGCAATGATTGGCGCCATGACCCCTGCCTGCCACCTCATGAACATGGCAATCGGACACTTCAACTACCCTGCAGGCCAGAGCGTCAAGCGCCGCCATGTCATGCGTGATGAGAAGAACCGCTAAATTGCGAGCCGCATGGGCTTCTCGAACAAGTTCATAAAAGTGGTCACGGCTGTCCTTATCCAAACCGGTCGTTGGTTCATCCAAAATCAAAAGCTCCGGATTGCTCACCAGTGCACACGCAAGTCGAACGCGTTGAAGCTGTCCGCCGGAAAGCTCACGAATGATCCGTGTAGTAAATGTACGCATACCGACAAGTTCCAAAGCCTCAAGACTCCGGCGCCGACGTTCCTTACTGCTTACATGTTCCGTTTTGGCGCGTGCATACTGGCTTGCATCAACAAGCTCCAAAACACTTGCAGGAAAGCGATTTGTTGCTTCCGCAGGGATTTGTGGAACATAACCCACAAGCTCCCAATGCTTAAATTTTGCTGCGGGAGTTCCAAAAAGCTTTGCGGAACCCGACGACGGTACAAATTCTCCGATAACAAGACGAACGAGCGTTGACTTTCCCGCTCCGTTATCGCCAATAAGCGCGCAGATTTCTCCGCGCGCCACTTCAAGCGTAACATCCTCAAGCACCGGAGCTTCTCGATACGAGAAGCTCACGTTTGTAAGAGATATAACATTTGTGTGCTCCTGCAACACATCCCCCTCACACACATCTTTATGACAAGGCGTCGACCAGCTCTTTCAAGTTATTGTTCATAACCGAAACATAGTCCTCGCCAGCTTTAAGCTGCTCATCCGTCAGCCCCTCAAGCGGATTGAGCTCCCTTACTTTAGCACCGGTTGCATCAGCAATCGCTTGCGCAACCTTAGGACTTACAAGTTCCTCGGAGAAAATAGTCTTGACGTTGTTCTCCTTAACAAAGTCAGCGATCTCCTTCATCTGCTGTGCATCCGGCTCGGCATCTGCTTCTACGCCTTCGATGGGCATCTGCTTCAAACCATACGCATCGCACATATAGCCGAATGCCTCATGAGAAACAACAATGGTCTTATTGGAAAGCGGGTCAAGCTGCTTGTGGTACTCGCCGTCCAGTGTTTCAAAGTTTGCCTGAGCTTTCTTGTAATTATCCTCATATACATCTTTATGAGCGGCATCCGCTTTGCTCAAAGCATCGCAAATATTTTTCATCTGTGCCATGGCGTTTACCGGACTTAACCAAACGTGCGGATCGGTATCTCCATGGTGGTGCTCGTGTTCATGCTCTTTCTCGGTATCACTCTCGTGGTCGTGATCTTCATCTTCATGGTCAAGCTTTCTGAGTTCAATGCCTTGAGAAGCCTCTACGGCAACGAGCTTGCTCTCTTTACCGAGTCCATCAAGCACATCCTGTACCCAATGCTCCATCCCGGCACCGTTATAAACCAAAATATCGGCATCTTGGATGGTTTTCATGTCTTTGGTTGACGGCTCCCAATCATGAGGCTCCGTACCTGCAGGTACAAGGCAGGTAACATCGGCGTTGTCTCCCGCAACCTTCTTTGCAAAGTCATACATGGGATAAAAACTGGCCACAATGTTCAACTTTTTGCTGCCCGTATCAGGCGTAGTTTTCGCATTGTCCAACGAACCCTGAGATCTACAACCCGCGAGAAGGGCAACCGAACCAAGACCAAAAAGGCCAAGCGCGCTTCTCCGGGACACTACGTCATTGATTTTGAAATCGAACTGTTCCGACATATCCAAACTCCTTCTACTCAAACGTGAGCATTTCTTCATAGGACCCTAAAACGCACGAAAGCGAGCCACCAAAAGGTGACTCGCTTTCAGACGTTGTGAATAGGAGTATACCGCATCGAACTCTTTTTACCAGAAAAAGTTTGCCGATTCCTCAAACTCCACTTGTTTACGGCTCCTTCTCATCCTTCTCTAGTACTTTGAAATCTCAAGATTTCCGTTATCATACTCAGCCAAATAAACCTCGCTGGGAGACGAAATGCCGTATTTCTTGAGCTCGTTTTCAAGCCAATCTTCTTCCAGATCCAGGGCATCAAGAATATTTTCCTGTACCTGGCCGTCGGTGATAAGCGGAAAGCGTGGATTTTGCTCGCCATGTTGCACGATAATAAGCTGACCGTTTTGCTCAAGAATGGCACGCTTCACATCAGAGGTGTAATTTACTCCTGCCTGACGCAGCTTAAGTGAAATGTCATATGCGGTAAGGCCGGCTTTTCGACAGTTTTCAACCAACAAGGTTCCCTTATCAATAACAATAATGGGTCTACCGTCAATAAGATGTTTCATCAGCATGTTATTGGTACGGAGCCACTTCAACGTCATCACCAATATCAGCCAGATAAGCAGAACAAGCGTGTATTGCAGAATGGTAATGGCGCTGTTGTAAATCATGCCGCCCACAATACCGCCAAGAACAAAGTTCTGAACCTGATCGATCGCGGCCGTAGGAGCAAGGTTTCCCTTACCACTTACGTTGATGGCGAGCACCAGTGAAAACAGGCCAATGATAAGCTTAACCGCAACTTCCAAATAAAAATTCATCTGAACCTACTTCTCAACATGGCGAATATCCGTGCCAATAAGGTCAACTCGCTCAAGCACATAGCCGCTCTCGCCATTCTTTAAGATTCGGTAGTATGTGCCATCCACCTCGATATAGGATTGGTTGCCCTTCTCGTCAAGCGCCACATAGACCTTGTCGGTATCAACGTTCATGGTGTGGGCAATACTCTCCTGAGATGACACAACCGCCGAATAGTGCTTGTTCACACGATCGACTTCCATAACTCGATCAAGCTGCAAAAGCCCTAAGAAGACCAGCGAAAAAAGAGCAATGAGCACCAACTCTCTATACTTTGAATCGCGACGGTCATGAAAGTAATGTACGAGCGCAAATACCATCAAGAGTGCAACGAGCACAAAAAGAATTATTTGAGTCCAATCAAGCGTGCTTGCTCGATGAACCAGATATTCATGTGAATAAAATTCCATATGAGTTCTCTCTCGTGCATTACGTTTGACTTAAATCGGCTACATTGCCATCGCAGGTGCGGTATAGACGCGGGCAGCATTCTCACGATCCAGGTCAAAGAGGTTTTTAGCGTCTCCACCAAAAAGCTCAACGGCCTTAACCTGATCGGAAGCGTTAGCCTCTTCTTCACCCTGCTCTTCAACATACCAATCAAGAAGCTTCATCGTGCGGTAATCGTTGACACTTTGAGCAACGGCATAGCACTCATTGATGCTCGCGGTAATGTATTTCTCATGCTCAAGAGCGGCCTTGAGTGGCTCAATGATCTCGGTAAACGTAAGATCCGGCTTAGCTATTGCCTCCATCTTGGGCATCCAATCATTATCAAGCAAGTAGCGGCGCAAAATGCGGGCGTGTGCCACCTCTTCCTGAGACTGAATAACATACCAATTTGCAAATCCTTTGAGACCCTTGTCCTCAAAGAAATCAGCAAACGTCAAATACAGATACGCAGAGTAAAACTCCTTATTAATCTGTTTGTTAAGAATTTCTCCAACTTTAGAATCAAGTGCCATCATATGCCCCTTTCAAACGTAAATATTTTGGCGAGAAGTACTTGTATATAGCTCGCCATCCGTTGTATACGATACCCACGCCATACTGATTTAGACAGCACACCGCAGAGTTTCATATAAGAGTGCTGCCGCCTAAAGCTGTATATACTCCAGTCACATAACAGCACGTAAACCGTGACGCAAGCTCTCTAATCGCGCGTAAGTTTGCGGTGAAGGCGGTGCGGACTTGCGGCTTCAGGCCCAAGGCGTTTCTCGCGATCAGCCTGGTACGATGCAAAGTTGCCTTCAAACCAATGCCAGTGCCCGGGATTTTCGTCCGTGCCCTCCCACGCCAAGATATGTGTGGCAATGCGATCCAAAAACCAACGGTCGTGACTGGTAACTACCGAGCATCCCGGGAAACGCTCAAGAGCCGCTTCCAAGCTTTCCAAGGTTTCGATATCAAGGTCATTGGTAGGCTCATCCAAAAGCAGCAAATTTCCCCCCTGCTTGAGCGTAAGAGCCAGGTTCAGACGGTTCCTCTCGCCACCGGAAAGTACGCCGGCGCGTTTTTGCTGATCGGAACCTTTGAAACCAAAACTCGCCACATAGGCGCGGCTGGGAATTTCCGTATCCCCCACCTTGATAAAGTCGTTACCGTCGGAAACCACTTCCCACAAGGTCTTATTTGGATCAATGCCGGAGCGGAGCTGATCAACATAGGACAGCTTGACGGATTCGCCCACTTCAAGTGCACCGGAATTAAGAGGTTCCTGCTCCACGATCATCTTAAAGAGCGTTGACTTTCCTACGCCGTTAGGGCCAATGACGCCAACGATACCATTGCGCGGCAAGCTGAAAGAGAGATCGTCGATAAGCACACGATCGCCAAACGCCTTATGTACATGACTGGCGTCCAGGACTTTTTGTCCCAAGCGCGGCCCCACGGGAATCTGAATTTCAGTGAAATCAAGCTTCTTCGATGCACGGGCCTCTGCTTCCATCTGCTCGTAGCGATCAAGTCGTGCACGGTTCTTTGCTTGACGGGCTTTGGGAGACGAGCGAACCCAATCCAACTCTGCCCGCATTTTCTTGGCGCGTTTGGCATCCTGTTGATTTTGCGCTTCAAGTCGTGCGGCCTTATTCTCCAGATACGTTGAGTAATTGCCCTCATAAGGATAGAGCTGCCCACGATCAACTTCGCAGATCCATTCCGCAACATCATCAAGGAAGTAGCGATCATGTGTTACTGCCATAACGGCACCGGGATAATCATGGAGGAATTTTTCAAGCCAGAGCACGGACTCTGCGTCCAAATGATTTGTCGGCTCATCCAAAAGCAGCAAGTCGGGAGCCTCAAGCAACAGGCGGCATAGCGCCACGCGGCGACGCTCACCACCGGAAAGATGTGCCACTGAGGCGTCCGGATCCGGACACTGTAGTGCATCCATCGCCTGCGAAAGCCGACTGTCCAAGTCCCAACCGTCGGCGGCATCAATCTCCGTCTGCAACTGCCCCATCTCGGCCATCAGGGCATCAAAGTCCGCATCAGGGCCGGACATTTCTTCGCCTATTGCGTTAAAGCGGGCAATCTGAGAAAGAAGCTCACCGAACGCCTGCTCAATATTTTCCTTGACGGTCTTATCTTCATCAAGCGGGGGCTCCTGCTGAAGAAGTCCCACCGTAAAGCCCGGTGTCAAACGGGCTTCTCCATTGGAAAGCGTCTCAAGACCGGCAATGACTTTAAGGAGTGTAGACTTACCCATACCGTTAGGGCCGACAACACCAATCTTTGCCCCAGGATACACACCGACGGTGACATCATCGAGGATGACTTTATCTCCGACTGCTTTACGTGCTTGGTACATTTGATAAACAAACTCTGCCATGGCATATTTCCTTTGATCTGACCATACCATCGACACTGCAACAGACGTGTCGAGAAGAACATACATGGTAGGCACGCGGACGTATCTCTCGCTCTATTATCGCATGAAGAAACAAAAGAGGGAAAACAGGTTGACATAACCATACGGCACAGAGTCTTTTGCAATATGGACGTTATACATATCTCACGAATTAATCGGAGAAGAAGAACTATCATTTTTATAGTCATTTTGAGGCATACGGGATGTCTCAACTGAAAGGAGTGGGAAATGGCACGTATCTTTATTAGTCCAAGCAAGTACATTCAAGGTCCGGGGGAGCTTGCCAAGCTGGGAGAATATACTCAAGCCTACGGAAAGAGCGCACTTGTCATCATCACGGCCGGTGGACTTAAGCGCTCCGGCGATGTGATTTCAAAGAGTTTTGAAGATGCAAAAGTTGAACTTCATTATGACAATTTTAATGGAGAGTGCTCACAGGCTGAGATTGACCGTCTTGTGCAAGTGCTTGATGCCTGCGGTGCCGAAGTGGTAGTCGGTGTCGGTGGCGGTAAAATCTTTGATACCGCAAAAGCCGTGGCCGCTACAAAAGATCTTCCTGTCATTATCGTGCCAACCATTGCAGCCACGGACGCACCATGCTCTGCCCTTTCTGTCATTTACACTGACGAAGGTCAATTTAAAGAATATCAATTCTTTAAACAAAATCCTAACCTGGTACTTATGGACACCGAGGTAATTGCCAAGAGCCCCGTTCGCTTGACCGTCTCTGGTATGGGCGATGCACTTGCCACATTTTTTGAAGCTCGCGCATGCCAGCGCTCCGATGCAGGTACATGCGCTGGCGGCAAAGTTACCAATGCCGCAATGGCTTTGGCAACACTTTGCTATGAGACCCTTATGGATGAAGGCGTTAAAGCTAAACTCGCACTTGAAGCCGGCGCTTGTACGGAAGCTGTCGAGAAGATCATCGAGGCAAATACGCTGCTTTCCGGGCTTGGCTTTGAATCAGCAGGTCTCGCAGGTGCCCACGCCATTCACAACGGCCTGACTGCCATGAGCGAAACGCATGCCATGTACCATGGAGAAAAGGTTGCCTTCGGCACGATTACACAGCTCGTCCTTGAGAATGCTGATGAGCTCTACGATGTTCTTGATTTCTGCGTTGAGATTGGATTGCCCGTTACCTTCAAGCAGCTTGGCGTAACGGATGTTACCTATGAGCGCGTACTTGAAGTGGCTACGCTTGCATGCGCTGAAAATGACACACTTCATAACATGCCGTTTGAAGTCACACCCGAGAAGGTTGCAAATGCTCTTTTGGCTGCCGATGCATATGGTCGCGCAGCTTTAGGTGCATAGCCATCAAAAAATAAGATTCTCGTAAGGATATCCTTACCGCACGTACCACTGGCAGAAGAGGCCACAAAACCTCTTCTGCCACACTTGGTAAATACCAAAACTTTTTAAACTGAGCATAAAAAAGAAACAAAAGCAATACCTCAGACAGATTCGCAAGCGGTCATACAACTGATATAAACGGCACATGGCAAACTCATCATAACGTCATTAACTCTTAATCTATTCTTAAGAAAACAACACTCCGAGCGAACTATACTATTTAAAAGAGCAGCCAGAAATACGATACACAAGGAGGTTTTGTCATGGGGATGTTCCTTCTGCTTTTTTATTTTCCCGTCATATTCGTTGCAGCCATTTTTGGCTATACGATCGAATCCCTTGATGCTTTAGTTAATTCTTGGGCCTTTCCTATCGCTATCTTGATTTTTATTGCGTGGGTTATCGTGGCGATCAGTCTTATACGCACACTTATTTGGTGGCTCAAGGACAGAAAGAACCACGTGATAACGAAGAAGCGTTTTTACCTTCCGGCCACATTTACCGTTATCGCCCTTGCATTAACATTTTTTGACATATGGTTTGCGATTAATGTTGTTTCGGGAGTGCTCATCAAACCGTAACGAAGCAATGCCGGTCAAAATCTCCGTATAAAAAACCTTACTGCACGTTCGGCCGCAGTCGAAACGTCTTCCGGCGTCCTTTTCATGCATTCTTCCAATGAAAGACCTGCTGGTGCTGACGCAAAAACTTGTTGAATACCAACCTCATGTACTTTGGAGATATCCTCTGTATGTGATCCCACAACGGCATACGTTGGAATACCTTGCAGCGCCGCACGTCGTGCAACCCCTATCGGCGCTTTTCCATACGCCGTTTGGTTGTCCATACGACCTTCTCCGGTAATTACCAAGTTGACACCTTGTAGTTGCTCGTCAAAGTGAACGGCATCGAGAAGAGCCTGAATACCCGACATCGCCGAAGCACCGCAAAATGAAAGAAGTCCAAAACCAAGCCCGCCTGCCGCACCGGCTCCGGCTGACAATACATGATTGTCCTTTGTAGCAGCCAATACCGCATGAGCGTAGTGCCGCATCCAGTCATCGTACTCACGCAGACGCGAGAAAAGAAGTCCTTTCTGTAGTCCAAAGGTATAAATGGCACCGAGTTTTCCATAAAGCGGGTTATTGACATCGCCCAAAGCAATAATTTCAGTATCATATACGCGCCTATCAAAGTGGCTCATATCAACGTGAGCAATATACGGCAGACCTTCTAGGCCTCGAATAACCGGTTTTCCCGACGCATCTAAAAACAGTGCACCGAGAGCCTCAGCCATCCCGCATCCGCCATCAGAAGTAGCGCTTCCGCCTAGACCAACATATATTCGATGAACGCCAAGGTCTAGAGCCGCTCGAAGTAATTGCCCTACTCCATACGTTGAAGCTCGTCTCGCGTCCTCATCAGTACAGCTCGAAAATCTTATGCCAGCAGCTTCTGCCATCTCAACCACGGCGTACCCATTGGGAAGCATGCCAAGCCGAGCAACAATGGGACGCCCAAAGGGATCTTCTACCTGTACTGATTTAATCTCGCCACCACATCTCGAAACAAACGCATCAACGGTTCCTTCACCTCCGTCGGCGATAAGAACTTTCTTTATCTGCGCATGAGGCAATGCACAGAGCACGCCAGCCTCAAGATACTTCTCTATCGCTTCACTTGATGCCGAACCCTTAAATGAATCCGCTGCGAGAAGAATGGAAGGCTCTGTTCTGGGAGAACTTTCAGCCGGAGATTTCATCATAAAAGACATCCTTTATGACCGCCGTAAAAGAAGCATTTCTCTTTTTTCATTGTACCTATGGTTTCACGTGACCCTGATCTGCCTTCGCAATTGCATCGGCAACGGTTTGAGCAAAAAGCTCACCGCCTGCATTAATGGTTTCCGAATTGCTGCCAAAGTGAACATCGTCGGTACCGGGCCAAAGTTCGGGGTGATCAACGGCCGTTTGATGCCAGTCGGCAATATAGATGTAGTCGTACTTCTCGGCAAGTTGTAACTCATACTCTCGAATGGCGGCAGCACCTGAGGATGGATCGGTATGACGACCATCATGAGGAGTTACAAAAATGAGACGGTGTCCCTTGGGGAGCATCTGGACGATTCTATCGATAGCGTCAGTGCCGCCTACCGGATTGGTTCCCAACGCAATCACCACATCTTGCATGACGGCATTATTGGCAAGGTTAGTCTTAAGCACATCGGCACCCATACTCACGTTACGACTAACCGTTGCATCAATTTGAGCATCCGGAAGAGCCTTCTGTAGGTATGAAATGGCTCGTAGGGAAACCGAATCTCCGATGTAGGTAACGCCGGGAGTCACGTTATAATTGCTCGCCTGGGTACTGTCGGCCATTTTTCGCGTAACAGACATATGGCTGTCTGCCTGAATTGCGCCGTTGCTCAAATTACTGAGCTGAAATGTACTAATCGCAGGAGACGTCACTGACGTATATATTGTTGCCGCCAAGAGTACACAACCAACAATGGCAAGCGGCTTTATTGCTCGCTCCGGGTTGATCTTAAAGCCTGCGATGCGTGGAGCGCGACCGGCCAAAAGCGGCTCGATGATATAAAACGACATGCTCGCAAATGCCAAAGACAATACAACCGTTATGCCTGCAGACGTACCGGGATCAAACCTTTCCGACAGCAGATTAAAAAGAGGCCAGTGAAAGAGATATACGCTGTAGCTGGTATCCGCAATATAAGAGACGACCTTTGGCTCTTTCACGTGAGGGGTCTTCTCGTGAAGAATGCGCATGGCAAGAATCATCGCCGCAGCCGCCAAAGAGGCCACCAAAAAACCAAATTGGTAGGTATGCAAATCGTCAAACTTGAGAAATACCCCTAAAGCGCACAACAGTGCTCCGCTGGTAATTGCACAGAGAAGAACTTGTTTGGTGGCGTATTTTTTAACTATGCGTACAAATGCGGCGCTTGTTGTCGCAATACCGGCAAAGCAGGCAAGCACTCCGCCAATAAAGAACGGAAAAATATGTGTCTGTGTTGAAAAATACTGGATGGACAGATTGGGGGAGCCTTGAGCTCCAATAGCCATGCCAAGATAGCTGGCCACGAGCACTACGCCAGAAACAATACCAATGCAGACACGTAAACCTTTTACGGAGCGCGAAAACTTTGACAATATAAAGACCGCCACACCCCACAAAATGTAGTAGTGCATTTCTACGGCAAGACTCCATGTATGCAAGAACAGATGTGGCGCAAACTGAGTCTCATAACTTCCGCCTAAAAGAATTTCATAGTAATTGGTCACAAATCCCACGGCCGCCGCTGCCTGCTGAGCAATACCAGCGGTAAAGTCATTGCGAACCAACAGTGCCAAAGGCATAACCACCAGTACCATGCCAACCAGTGGCGGAACAATGCGGTAAAAGCGTCTCTTTAAAAATGCAACAAGACCGATGCGCGTATCGCGAGCAAACTCGTCAATGAGCAAAGCGGTAATGAGGTATCCGGAGAAGGTAAAGAATACATCGACTCCTACAAAGCCGCCTGGCAGGGCAGGTTTGAAGAAGTGATACACCAGAACCAGAAGCAGTCCCGTTATGCGGACGAAGGAAAACCATTTAATTCGCACTTTGATATATCCCCTGCTTAAAAACGCCTTGATACACTATACTATCCTCGGTAGTAAGAGTACCCTCTCCGTCCGGCTCTCCATTGACAAAATTACCCTCATATGTCCAGCCGTCCTTTGAGGTAAACGTACCCGATCCGTTAAATGCACCGTCTTTGAATTGGCCTTTGTATGTGTCGCCGTTATCAAAGGTCATTGTACCCGCGCCGTCCATACGACCGT
Source organism: Atopobiaceae bacterium (assembly GCA_024691995.1). Lineage (GTDB taxonomy): Bacteria > Actinomycetota > Coriobacteriia > Coriobacteriales > Atopobiaceae > Lancefieldella. The sequence continues at coordinate 63,135 of JAILNA010000004.1, forward strand.
GCAGCATACTGCCCTCGTAAGTAACGGCTCCGTCAGCCAGCGTCAACACTCCCGAGCTGGGGCGCGACACTACTATTAATGCATAAGCCGCACACAAAGCGAGAAGCCCCACTACTAAAAACTCTACCTTTGAGCGAAGTGACAATGTACCCGAAGGAGCATGAATCACGCGAGAAGTACCTCTGATACGCGTTACTGAATCGGCGAGTACTCCCACGCCGGCAGATGAAAATTTATTCGGCGTCTGTCTTGTAGATGCAGATACGCCGTTAGAACCCTCTCGCACACTACGATTTGCGTGATGGGCATCTCTCTTGCTCGCTGAAAATCTTCTGGACTTGCTCAAAATCTCCTGCTTAACGACTACGTATGCTTGTTTCTTACTCCAACAAACTACCTACCAACAATTTATATCTAAAAGCAGACTTATTGTAGCAATTTACGGCTCTTTCATCATTTTTCAATAAATCGGCGACAGAGTACGTTCGAGCGGGTAAACTCTTAGCTGTACGAAGCATACAACGCACTCACAAGGAGGGATCATGCCGGAAGCAATTCGCAAGGTTAATGTTATTGGTCACTTAAACCCCGATACAGACAGTATCTGCGCAGCCATCTCCTATGCGTATCTCAAAAACAAAATCGACAGTCCTATCTACGAGGCTCGTCGTGCCGGTACTCTAAACCGCGAAACGGCCTTCGTCTTAAAGCACTTTGGATTTGAAGAGCCGCAGCTCATTACCACGGTAACACCTCAAATCAAGGACGCTGAAATTCAAAAACAACCAAAAGTTGACGGAGACATGAGCCTCTTTGACGCTTGGAACCTCATGCAGGACGTCAAACTGGATACCCTTGTGGTTACCGATAGCACTGAGCACCTTGAAGGGCTTATCGCCGTTAAAGACATTGCGAACGCCAATATGGGTCTTATGGAGTCAAAGATGCTCTCCGAGACACATACCAGCTATAAAAACATTCTTTCCACGTTAGGTGGAACCATGCTTGTAGGAGATCCAAGCGGTTTTGTCTCTCAGGGCGGTATTCGAGTGGGTACATGCTCGGTAAGTATGACTGAGATTATTGAAGCGGGAGATATTGTAGTCGTCGCCGGTAACCACGAGAATCAATTACTTGCCATCAAACAGGGCGCCTCGTGCTTGATCGTTTCGTGCGACGGTGAAGTTGACGATGACGTTGTCGAAGCGGCAAAGCAGGCAGGATGTGTCATTATTACCACGCCTCGCGATACTTTTGAAGTTGCCCGTCTTCTCACTATGGCAGTCCCCGTTAAGTCAAAAATGCTTACCAGCAATATCTTGAAGTTTAGTGTCAATACCTCCATCGACGATGCTCGTAAAGCAATGGCCAAGAGCCGTCACCGTTTCTTCCCCGTATTGAATGAAAATGGTACGTACGCCGGCCTTATAAGCTCTCCTGGTCTTCTGAAGGTACGCAAAAAGCACGTCATTTTAGTGGATCATAACGAGCGCACTCAAGCCGTAAACGGCCTGGATCAGGCTGAGATAATGGAAATTGTCGATCACCACCGTATCGGTTCTGTGGAGACCACAAACCCCATTACGTTCCGCAACGTACCCGTAGGATGTACGTGCACAATCCTCTTTGGTCTCTATCGTGAATACGGCGTTGAGATTCCCAAGAACATAGCCGGCCTTATGCTTTCGGCAATCCTTTCTGACACGCTGGCGTTTCGTTCTCCTACCTGCACTCCAACCGATGTTGCCGCAGGCAAGACCTTGGCAGAAATTTGTGGCGAGGATATCGAGAAGTACTCAGAGCAGATGTTTGATGCGGGTGCCGACCTCACCGGCCGCACTGCCGAGGAGGTCTTCCACGGTGATTACAAGATTTTCAGCCGCGGCAATGCGAAATTTGGCGTTGGCCAGGGTTCGTTTATGACCGAAAACAGCCGCAAGGCCGCGGAAGCCTTGGTTGGCCCCTTCCTCAAAACCGCTGCCGAGTCCGAAGAGCTCCCGATGGTCTTCTACATGTTTACCGACGTCAAGAGCCAAGTTACTGAAATGCTTTATTACGGAGCCGGTGCTCAGGAGGTACTTGAAAGGGCTTTCAACGTAACACCCGATAACGGTATTGCGGTTCTGCCGGGTATTGTCAGCCGTAAAAAGCAGGTTGTGCCATCGCTTATGTCGGCACTCCAGTTTACCGATGACGAGGATTAAAAGCGAGAAGAACGGCTGATACAGCATGAATATATCTACACCAAAAGAGCGCTCGCCCAAGCAGTATTCACCGAAGCGGCGCCCGTCAAGCTTTTTTGCCATCATTTCGCGCATGCGCTATATTGAACGCTGGTCATTGATGCGCAATTCTCGCCCTGAAAATCTCTCAGAGCACGCGCTTGACGTGGCACTTATTGCACATTGCCTCGCAACGCTTGGAAATGTACGTTACGGAAAACATTTGAATGCAGACCGAGCGGCGCTCATTGGGCTTTACCATGACGCCTCAGAAATTATTACGGGAGACATGCCCACTCCGGTCAAGTATGCCAATCCGGAAATCCGCGACGCATATCACCAGGTGGAAGACACCGCACAAGAAACGCTTTTAGATACGCTTCCAGATGATCTACGTCCTGTGTACCAAGATATCCTCAATCCGCACAAGACATCTAAGGACGCTGATGAGGCATATACGCTGAAGCTTGTCAAAGCAGCCGATAAGCTCTCCGCTCTCATAAAATGCATCGATGAGGCTCAGGCAGGCAACTCTGAGTTTGTTACCGCAGAGGCTTCTACACGAAGCATTGTTATAGACATGGCACAAGATCTTCCTGAAGTCCGTGATTTCATGAACGAGTTCTTGCCTTCATACGGTGAGACTCTCGACCAACTCCTGTAGGGCTCTATGCACGGACTGCACGCGCGCCTTCCCAAAACCTTCAACCTCGAAGAACGCCTTGAGCACTATGGAGATGTTATCGAGAAGAGCCCCAGGGCTTTGCGTGGCCACTGGGCAGAAGCATGCGCCAAGATAGGCTCGGCTCCCTTCTCACACGTATGCGTTGACTTGGGTTGTGGAAAGGGCTCCTTTACCTGCGCCATGGCCAAGGCTCATCCGGAAACGTTGTATATTGCCATCGACACGGAACCCATCTGCATTGCCTATGCCGCAGGACGCATAAGCGAAGCAAACCTTTCCAATGCCGTCGTAGTCCCCGGTACCGGTATGAAGCTGGATGAGTATTTTGCCTTAGGCGAAATTGTCGCTCTCTACATCAATTTTCCTACGCCGTTTCCGCGTAAGCGTCAGGCACACTTACGTGTAACCAACGCTGAGCGCTTCATGCAATATAGGAGTGTTTTAGCGGATACGGGAACGATACGGCTTAAAACTGATAGCCAGCCGCTTTACGATTTCTCCTGTGAACAGGCAGTTGCCGCCGGATATGAGTTTTTGTGGAAAACACGCGATGCCCATGCGGATTTTCCCAATGATATTGCATCCGAGTATGAAGAGCGATTGGGTGCCCAAGGAGCAAAGGTTCTGGGGTTTTGCGTAACCCCCGGCCAAGCTCCCAAGCACTTCTCGCCCGTTGAGCCCGGAAGCCTTGTTGACTACCTGCCAAAAGACCTTGAGGCTTTGACGTATTTGCCGCATGGGATGGAAAGTACCATCAAAAATATGATTAATCGCAAGAACAAGAAGGGTCACCATCACTGGAAAAACGTGCCGCAATCTCAGGAAGCGTAGGAAGACAGCCGGGCGCAATCGTGGGAAGGCGTCGCGCCTTACACACCTGAGCCTTGTAACAATTGGGCCTTACAAATGCCGTCTTTCAAGATTTCTTGATGCCACCTGAGCGTGGCTTACTTGATATGAAGCGCTCTTGAAGCATTCAGCACCGCAAGGATAAGCACGCCCGTATCACCAAACACCGCCAACCACATTGGTGCATATCCACATGCCGCAAGAATCAAAATGGCCACTTTTACACCAATGGCAAAGACGATATTTTGTCGAGCAATCGCAAGTGTTTTTCGAGCAAGCCTGATGGCCGTTGCGACTTTTCCGAGTGAATCATCCATAAGGACCACATCAGCCGCCTCAATGGCCGCATCAGATCCAAGAACTCCCATTGCAATACCAACATCGGCTCTTGCGAGCACAGGTGCATCGTTTATGCCGTCGCCGACAAATGCCAGCGTAGCGCCTGCGGGATTCTCGAAAAGGAACTGCTCAACGGCAGAAACCTTGTCTTGTGGCAACAGCTCAGAGCGATATTCATCAATACCAAGGCGAGATGCCATATCTGCTGCAACTTCCTCTCTGTCTCCCGTAAGCATAACCACGCGAGAAACGCCTGCTTGCTTGATGGCAGAAACGGAGGCTTGAGCGCCCGCCTTTTCACGGTCCGAAATAACGATGTGGCCCATGTATTCACCGTTAACAGCAACATGAATAACCGTACCTACATCATGGTGCCGACACGCACGTGTGATCACGCCCACTTCTTTCATAAAGAGAGCACTTCCCACCGCTACCGTCTTTCCGTTAACTTGTGCCGTCACGCCTCTGCCCGCAACTTCAGTTGTCTCAGAAACTCTGCAATTATCATCTTCATTTGGGTAGGCTGCCCTCAGAGCTGCGGCTATCGGATGCGTTGAGTGGCGCTCTACATGAGCCGCAAGATGCAAAAGGCTTTTCTCGCCAATAGACTCCGGATGCACTGCCATGACTTCAAAGACGCCTTCGGTGAGCGTACCTGTTTTATCAAATGCCACGGTCCTAAGCGTAGACAGAGCATCAATATAATTTGATCCTTTGATGAGAATGCCCTGTTTGGAAGCCGCGCCAATACCTCCAAAAAAGGTCAAGGGTACCGACACCACCAAAGCGCAGGGACATGACACGATCAAAAACGTCAGCGCACGAACAAGCCACGTCGCAAAGTTCTCATAAAAGTTTCCCGTAAGAAGAGGTGGAAAAACCGCCAACGCAAGAGCACTAAACACCACAATGGGAGTATACACATGGGCAAACCTTTTAATGAAGCTCTCGCTTCTGGACTTACTCTCATTGGCACTTTCAACAAGATTGATGATACGTGTTGCCGTAGATTCGCTAAACAAATGCGTCACACGTGCGCGCACCACACCGGAAAGATTAACGCAGCCGGAAATGACGGCATCTCCCACGCCAACCGAGCGAGGAACGCTTTCACCCGTAAGAGCAACGGTATCTAAGCTGGTAGATCCTTCAGTAATTTCTGCATCTACGGGTACGCGATCCCCCGGCCTGATGATGATGCGCTCGTCCAACTCAAGTTCCGACGGATGAACCGTACATTCTTTACCTCCGCGGATAACCGTTGCAGTATCGGGACGGATGTCCATCATCTTGGCAATCGAACGGCGACTCCTATCCTCGGCCATATCTTCAAACAGCTCGCCAACCTGGAAGAAAAGCATCACGAATACGGCCTCGGGAAACATCGGAGAGCCATTGGGGACAAAGCCGATAATAAGTGCACCAATGGTAGCAATACTCATCAGAAGGTCTTCGCTAAAAACCTCTCCTTCTCTGATGCTCTCAAACGCTTCAAGCACCACGTCATAGCCGGCAACCAAATATGCCGGTAGATAGATTAAGAGTTGCTGCCAAAGTGGCTGTACGCTCGAACTTACAAGGTGAGCTATGACTAACATACCTGCAGACACAATAATTCGCCCGAGTTTAATCTTTGCTTCGCGTTCCATACGCTCTCCTTATAGTGCGAGGTAGCCGACATAAAACAGAAAATGCAAATTCCTTACCAATCCGAGTGTAGCACTTTTGGTGAACGTATGCACATATATTCATATTAAATTATAAAATTGCTTTTATGGAATCTTGAACCCTTAATTTTGTGGGATCTTTGCCCTCAAGAAAGCAGTCTCTACCGTTAACAAAAAATGACGAGAAGAACCTCTCAAGAAGTCTTTCTCGCCACAGAATTTGTGCCATATCGCAAAGTTATTTATGCGATAAAACTACTCAATGCCAACCATGACGTCGGTTGCCTTGATAACTGCAAGTGCGGGGTCTCCCACCTTCAGGCCAAGGGATTCGATTGCTTCGTTGGTGATAGAACCTGAAACAACGTTGCCGTCAGCCATTTCAAGGGAGACATGACCGTTTACGGCACCTTCAGTTACTTTGACAATGGTACCGGCAAGCTGGTTGCGAGCGGAAATGTTGGTGATACGCTCTGTACCAGTAGCAAACATAACATTTGTTGCCTTGATGACGGCATATGCTGTCTTACCCTCGGTCAGACCAAGCTCTTTAATGGACTCGCGAGTAATGTTGGCTTTAATCTCCTCGTTGCCCAAAGAGATCGTAACAACACCGTTAACGGCACCCTCAACGACTTTAACGATGGTACCTTTAAGCTGGTTACGTGCAGAAATGCGCATTTCTTATCCTTACGTCAAACGTTTGCAGATCGTATTACTATACCAAATGAAATTGGATACTATACTACCTTGCCGCATAGTCAATCTGTTTGGCAAGCCTTGCGCTGCGTGCGTTTTGCTCCGTATCCTCTGACTCTTCATATCCATCATAAGGTGCATTCGGATCATGCATACGCTTCTTAAAAGGTGCACAAAGCTCTGCTCTATGACGGAAAGCAAATTCCAAATTATCCGTCCATCCGGTATGACCGGTAATGATTTTTATGGGTCCATTTCTTCTTTTCAAGTTTTCTTCAAGCGCAGCCAGCGATTTTACTGAAAGCTTATTACTCTCTGCCAAAGTACTGATAAAGCTATAGCCGCCATTCGCGCCAAACCAGATCGTATCGCCCGTAAACAGATATTGGTCGTCAATCAGATAGACCATATGTCCCCATGTATGGCCCGGCACTAAAATACATTCGATTTTGATTCCGTCAATATCAATAATCTGCCCGTCCGTTAGAAGAACACGCCTGTTATCTATCTTCGCCATAGGTAGCTTATAGAGTCCGTAGATTACTTTTCGTCTTACCTCACCGGTTAGATAGCGGTTTTCTTCCTCACTGAGATATATGGTTGCATCTCTAAACAAAAGCTCACTGTCCTGTTCCAGTGCACCGACATGGTCTGTGTCTTGATGTGTGATCAAGATATGCCGAATCGATGACGGATCAATATCCAGCCATCCCATCTTTTCGCCCAGCCGCTCATAGTTGTATCCGGCATCAATCATGATTGTCTTTCCATTTTTCGTATAGAAGAAAATATTCGCAACCCATTCCCTCACGCAGGCAACATGCTCATCGATCCATCCCGTATTCAGAGGTTTAAAGATCTCCTTGCCACGAAACATACGACTCATAAATTTCTTTTGATTTTCTGAATCCTTTCTTGCCATTTATAGGTCTCCTTCACAGTAATCTACGGGTCCGCATCAAATTATTACAAACACTCACCCGCTGCAGTAGCCAGAAAACACCCAATCCTTGCAAACAACTGCATGGTACGCATTGACATAGTTAACCAAAATGTCTACGGTTTAGTTTACAATAAGTTAGATAAGGCAAACACTATTGAGAGAACTTCTCACTTGAGAACATTCCTCGCAATGGAAAAGGAGATTTCATGGCCGATAACGCTCCGGTTCAAGCTACCGGTACACGCAATAAAAAGCTGAACACGAAAGATCTTATTTACGCCGGCGCATTTTGCGCACTCTACATCATTGTGATGCTCATAGTCGTCATGGGTTCCGGCATGATCCTTCCCATCCTGTACTTCATAGCACCCCTCACTGTCGGTACGGTAGCCGGCACGGTATATATGCTTTATGTCATGAAGATTCGCAAGTTTGGAGCCGCACTCATCCTGGGCATTCTTTTTCTTTTGGCAACCGGGCATTTGACATGGTATTCATTGGCAGTGGTTATAGGCGCTTCACTTCTTGCCGAACTCATCATGTACCTTGGTAAATATACTTCAAAGAAAATGTATATGCTCTCTTATGTATTCTTTAATCTCACCATGGCAGCACCGTTCTTGAGCTTCGTCTTCAATCTTCAAGACTCTCTTGAAATAACAAAAAGTTATTACGGAGAAGCCCGCGCTCAGGTATATGCAACTCTCTTTGGATCCGGTTTCTTTGTCTTTACCGTAGCACTCGCTCTCGCCGGCGGAATCATCGGTGCCCTTATCGCAAGCAGGCTTGTGAAAAAGCACTTTGCCAAGGCCGGGATCATTTAAGTGGATTTTGAACTTTATGGAGACGACTCAGGGGCACTTATTCGATTTGACCCGCGCACCAAATTGCTGGTCTTTTTTGTCAGCTGTCTCCTGAGTCTCTCCGTACACAGCACCCTTCCCATACTGACGCTCTGTACGTTACAGTGTGCTATGCTCGCTCTGAACGGCAAACGATTCTTGGCAGCTAAATGCCTTGCAAGCTTGCTTGTTGTTCTGTTTATCCGTTACTGCATCGAAACATCAGAACGACAAGGTGCGGAAGCGGTAACTTCGCTGTGTATGGGACTTATCTCACTTTTCATATTCTTTTTTCCTATCTTCATCTCATTTATCCTGCTTGTACGCACCACACGGGTGAGCCAGTTTCTTTCGGCTTTTCAGGCCATGCATCTTCCCATGACTATCGTCATTCCCCTGGCCGTCATGTTCCGTTTTATTCCGACCGTACAGGATGAATGGAACGGCGTTCGCAAAGCAATGGCATTCCGTGGCATTTCCATGACCCCGGGAGCCATTCTTCGCCATCCATTCCAAACCATCGAATACATTCTCGTTCCACTGCTCTTCTCTTCCGTCGGCGTTATGGAAGAGCTGGCAGCAGCTTCACTGGCCCGTGGAATGGACAGTGAACGAGCGCGCACCTCATTTGAAGAGGTGAAGCTTCGCGGTGCGGACTTCATTGCAATCGCTTTTTTCTTTGCGGCCGCCGCTGTGATGCTTTACTTCAGGACGATGAAATTGGCAGTCCTATGATCCGTTTCAAAGACGTAAGCTTTCACTATGGCGGTGAAAACGGCACCGGAGATGGTGTTGATCACATCGATCTTGAAATAGCTGACGGAATGTTCACCGTACTTGTCGGTAAATCCGGCTGCGGTAAGACAACCCTTACACGACTGATAAACGGCTTGGCTCCTAATTTTTATGAGGGAGAGATGGAGGGTGTCGTCTATGTGGATGACCTCTGCACCACCACTGCGGCGCTTCACGACACGGCCGCACACATCGGTAGTGTCTTCCAAAATCCCAAAAGCCAGTTTTTTAACGTAGACACCACCGGCGAGCTGGTATTTGGTTGCGAGAATCAGGCACTACCGCGTGAAGAGATACGCCGCAGACTCAATAAAACCTGTGCCGACATGCAGCTTGACGCGCTTATGAACCGCAATATCTTTGAGCTTTCCGGTGGCGAAAAGCAGCAGATCGCCTGTGGTTCAGTCTATGCATCCGAGCCTCGCGTATACGTCATGGACGAGCCGTCATCTAATCTTGACAAGAAGGCGATACGCCGTCTGCACGACATCTTGGTAAAGATGAAAGAAGAGGGTAAGACCGTTGTTTTGTCTGAGCACCGTATTCACTACCTTATGGATCTCGCCGATCAGTTCGTCTACGTCAAGGACGGCCATATCGAGAAGATCTTCTCATCCCAAGAGATGCGTTCGCTTAATGATATGCAGCTGTCAGAACTGGGCCTGCGCTGTACCGACTTACGCAATCTGAACAAAGACAGACCCGAAGGACGTCAAACCGTCGATGCACCGACTCCTGACACTCCAACGGAACAATATCCGGCACTTGAGGCGGTCGATCTTACCTGTAGTCGAGGCAACTCGCGTGTCCTTGACGTAGATCGTATTGCATTTCCACGGCATAGCGTTATTGCCGTCATAGGGGACAACGGATGTGGCAAGAGTACTTTGGCCGAATCGCTGTGCGGCATCATTCCCTCCGACGGTTCGGTGGCATTTGCCGGCGCTTTCAAATCTACACGGGAACGCTCCAAGAAAAGCTTCATGGTGATGCAGGACGTCAATCGTCAACTGTTTGCAGAGGATGTAGCTGAAGAAGTCAGTCTGAATGCCTCGGTCTCGAAAGAAGAGATTGACCACATTCTTGCTGGTCTGGGACTCCTGGAATACAAAGGCCGCCACCCCGCATCGCTTTCAGGCGGACAAAAGCAACGCGTAGCCATTGCCTCGGCACTCTGTGCTGGTAAGGACATCTTATTTTACGATGAGCCTACGAGCGGCCTTGATCGTCGCGGTATGGAACATTTTGGCGCTCTTCTCCAAAGCATGCGCACTGAAGTACAGTGCTCGATCATTATCACGCATGATCCTGAGCTGATCATGCAGTGCTGTACTCATATACTGCATGTACGTGACGGACGTGCAGTAGCGTTTTATCCGCTTGACAACGAAGGAATTGTGCGTGTACGGGCTTACTTCCTTTCACCAAGTGATACAAACAGCAGCAAAAAACGGGATCGTTCCGGAGCGATCGGCAAGATTTTGCGCTATGCAGGAGAACACAAAACGACCATCGCCGTGGCAGTGCTCCTGATGATCATCGGGGCAATAGCCAGCATCACACCGTACCTGTTCATTTACGATCTTATTAGCTCGGCACTTGTCGGTAAAAACGTCACGTTTCTGTCTGCCGTTCCCGCTGTTATCGCAGTAGCCCTCTGCGAACTCGTGCATGCCGTAAGCTATACGGCAGGCCTGGTGCTTTCCCATAAAGCCGCCTTCGAAACGTTGGAAAACCTGAAAAAGTTCCTGCAAGAACGCCTGGAAACGCAACCTGTTGGCTCTGTCAAAGACTTGGGCACGGGAGCAATAAAGAAACTGTTTACCGACGATATCGAGTCAATCGAGCTGTTACTGGCACATATGATCCCCGAGGGCATATCTAATCTTGCCGTTATCGCCGTTGTGCTTTTGACCATTGTTGCCCTTGATTGGCAAATGGCACTGTGCACTATCATCGTATTGATACTTGGAGTCATCGTATCTCAACAAATGTACAGCATAGGTATTGATAAGATGGGCAGTTATTTTGCCGCAACCAAACGCCTAAATAACACGATCATCGAATATGTAAACGGCATGGAGGTCGTACGCATATTTAACCAACAAAAGGATTCCGGTGAGAAGTTCGAGCATGCCGTAGCGAGCTACAGAGACCAGGCACTGGGCTGGTACAAGATTTGCTGGCCTTGGATGGCACTGTACAGCAGCCTGTTTTCAAACATCATGTTGTATTCGTTACCATTTGGAATCTTGTCAGTACTTCTCGGCCAGATAACCATCCCTCAGTGTGTGCTGGTACTCTGTTTGAGCTTTGGTATAGGGCCACTGCTTTTACACTGCATGACATTCATCGGCGCTATTCCTCAGGTGAACTTCAAAATCCAAGCGCTTGAAAAAGCGCTGGACCAGACGCCACTCCAAACCGGAAACGAAAGTTTTTCAGGCAACGGATATACCGTGATATTTGAAGATGTCCGTTTTTCCTACCATGATAACGAAGTTCTCAAAGGTATTTCGTTTACCGCTTCGGAAGGACATATGACGGCCCTTGTGGGAGAAAGCGGAAGCGGTAAAAGCACGATTGCGCGTCTCTTAGTTCACCACTACGACCCCACAAGTGGAAGCATTTCCATTGGAGGCCAACATATCGATGATATGGAATTGCGATCCTTGAACGACCAAATATCATACGTATCCCAAGATCTTTTCCTTTTTGACAGAAGCATTCTGGAAAATATTCGCGTTGGCCGTCCAAGTGCAACCGATATGGAAGTATATGAAGCTGCCAAGCGAGCGCAGTGTGATGAATTCATCAAAGATCTTGAGAACGGCTACGAAACCAATGTGGGCACTGCAGGCAATCGCCTGTCAGGCGGTCAGCGTCAGCGCATATCATTTGCACGCGCAATTCTAAAGGATGCACCTATCGTCGTACTTGACGAGGCTACGGCCTTTGTTGATCCCGAAAATGAACAAAAGATGAACCGTGCCATTCATGAGATTATTGACGGCAAAACGGTCATTGTCATTGCTCATAAGCTCCGCTCCATCGCAGGTGCCGACAAGATCATCATGCTACAGCAAGGTCGGATCCTTGCCGAAGGGACACAAGACAAGCTTATTGCATCTTGTCCTGAATATCATGCTTTGTGGGACGCCTCCGAGAAACTATCCGGTTGGACGCTTAAAGATAAAGCGCTTGAAGGCAGTCACGAGGAGGCTCCATGTTAGGTCTTGTTCATCGCATCCTTCGCTTCTCAGGATCCTATGCGCGACACATCAGGCTTGCCTACCTCTTTACGTTTCTACGGGCTTTCTGCATCAATATGCCACTTATGCTGGCTGTTTATGCGCTAAATCTCTTGCTTGCCGATGAGGCTACACCTTTGACTTGCTGCCTGTTGGCAGCAAGTATGGTGGTGCTTTTGGTAGCACAATCCGTCTTTCAATACCTTACCGACCGTCTGCAATCGGGCACAGGCTACGAAATCTTTGCCGATAAGCGCGCAGAACTCGGAAGACATCTGCGTCACCTTCCCATGGGGTTTTTCACCGCCGGCAACATCGGACGTATCAGTTCCATCCTCTCGGCTGACATGGTCTATATCGAGGAACAGAGCATGTCGATAGTTGCAAACGTTGTCAGCGACGTGTTTGCCCAGACGATCCTTACAGGCTTCCTTTTTATCATGAATCCTCTTATCGGGGCAGTCGTACTGGCGGTCGAACTTCTCGTCGTTTTAATAGCCCAGCCCATGCTTGCCCAAGCTCGGCGTAACTCGGATATCCGGCAGCAGACGATTGAACAGCTAACCGACGCTGTACTTGAATATACGGAAGGCCTTGCGGTTGTCAAAAGCTACAATCTAACCGGAAAAAGTGCTCATGATCTGCGTAATAGCTTCACAACCATGAAAGATGCCAGCTTTCGCTTTGCCTGCGAACAATCTCCCTATGAAGCCTCACTCATGGCGATATATGGGCTGGGATCCGCAGCGGTACTTGCCTTGAGCGTCTGGCAATTTGAACAGGGCGCTATGGCGCTTGGTACCTTCATCGGCATCGTACTGTTTTTATTTCAACTCTTTGGTCCGCTGAAAGATCTCTATCAGCAGAGCACTCGCCTCACCATCATGGAAAGCGCTCTTAACCGCATAGAAAAACTGTTTGCCCAAAAAGAGCTGGACGATAACGGTAAAACAATCCTTCCAGCTTCAAAGGACATCTCTCTCGCTTCAGATACGACTCCAGAGAGCACCTCACCTGTTTTAGGTACGGTTCAACACGAGATCGAGTTTTCACATGTCTCCTTTTCTTACGGTGAGAAAAACGTTCTCAATGATATCTGTCTGACAGCTGACCGTGGACAGATGGTAGCTTTAGTCGGACAATCCGGCAGCGGCAAAACCACGTTAACGAATCTGCTTGCACGTTTTTGGGATGTTTCCGAAGGAAGCGTGCTGATACGCGGAATTGATGTGCGACAGATTCCTTTGTCGTCACTTATGGAACAGATCAGCATGGTATTTCAAAACGTTTATCTGTTCCAAGATACTGCATATAACAACATCGCCATGGGCAAGCCCAGCGCCACGTGTAAAGAAGTGTATGAAGCGGCCAAAAAAGCATGCTGCTACGATTTCATCATGCAGATGCCCTATGGTTTTGACACCATAATCGGAGAAGGCGGCGCCACCCTCTCAGGCGGAGAAGCCCAGCGTATCTCTATTGCCCGAGCGATCCTCAAGGATGCTCCCATTATCATACTTGATGAAGCAACAGCCAGCATCGATGCCGATAACGAGCGTCATATTCAACAGGCTATGACGGAGCTGTGCCGCAATAAAACGACCTTGGTAATTGCTCACAAACTGCCTACTATTCGGAACGCCGATAAGATCGCAGTGATTGGAGAGGGAACCGTACTTGAATGCGGGTCGCACGCCGAATTACTGGCACAAGGAGGCATTTATCGACGCATGATAGAAACAAGCGAGAAAGCCGGTGGATGGAACACACCCTTTCAGCAGCCTCTGACACGACCTTTGCCCCAAGAAGGATCAGCGCAAGGAGACCCACGATGAACGAGACCTTACAGAAAATGCTTGGTTTATGTGCAATCATCGTAAGTATCTTTTTGCTGATAGGCGGTCTTTATCTGCCCTCCGATTTTATCGCAGAGCCACTGCAGGGCATACTGACTTTCGCAGGCGTCGTTCTTTTGATTGGAGGCAACGTAGTTATGGTCGTTGCACGCAGTGAGGGCTAGGTTGACAGTCAAAGCATGAGATCGACCTTATATGATTTCCCTAGACGACCTCCACTTCTCGAAGGTGCAACAATGACATGCTTTGTAGCAGGTATATTTCTCTTACTCGTTTCCAAAATCTACTACACATTCGTTCTTTTGTAGCGCTGCCGGTGCTGCCAGTACTGCCAAAAATGCGCCAAGTATGGCTTGAACTGCCATACTTACTGCAAGTTTGGTATATATGAACCATACTTGCTGCAAGTTTGGTTAATCGTGCCCAACTTACTGCAAGTTTGGCAGCGTTGTTCCGGCAGTACCAACTTGGCGCATTTTTGGCAGCCCTGTTCCAGCAGCGCCATTGCTATAAAATTGACTTCATTTATTTTGAAAAAAAGATTGAAACGATAAGGAAGCTAGTCCTTCTTATACCATACATAACCTTTTTCTGACAGCTGAACATAAGCACCCTTTGGGACCTGTGTTACTACCAAGAAAACATCCCTATAGTCGGGAGCAGGAGAAATAAGTCCAAAGAACATCGCTATCATTGAAATGGTAATCAGCCATTTGAGGGGTACCGGCGTGAACAGGAATACCAGCTGAAAAAAGATACCAAGCAATGCCGGTGCAATCGAAATAAAAATAAAACGATTTCGCTTTATCGGATTTGCCGAGATATAAAATGCTCGTAGTTGTCTGATACTAATACCGATATACACTTTCGCTTTTGCCGGATAAGACAAGGCATGAAACAACTCGTGTATTGGCAATCCGATACAAAATCCAAACAGGAAGGATACGGGAAGAAATCGGAAGTCAAGAAAGCTTTCCCCTGTAAGGAATCTTTTAAGGAAAACCGTCAAAAAACACAGGAGGATAGAGCCAAAAAAGTATGGAGCAAGACCCTGAAAAATATTCTCCGGTCTCTTTAATACCACGGCATTCTGTGGGACACCACTAAGCTGGATATCTCTATCCCACTCCTGTTTTCCGTCAACCACAGTATTCCAGTCCATATTTCCTTTCCAGATTATTTTTGGCAATTTACTCACCTTCCTTGCTCTGATATTTCTGTCATAAAGATTTCATACCCACATCTCACAAGTGAACTTTGAGACGGTTTTGAGTGCTGAAATCCGCACCGGTTGTCTTTCTCTTACAGGCCCTTCTCGCTTCAACTATATCTAGAAAGGTCAGGATCGGCTGAGCTTATTGACTTTTCGATCGTAGGTGAGAAGACCGTTCACTTCTTCTTCAACGTCGGAAAGCTGCGTGTAGATATAGCCGGCAAGTCCGTCTGCCTGCAAAGACTCCGCCTTTGCAAGTTCTTGCTTAACCGCAGCACACCAATCGTTGGCAGTGGCAAAATTGCCATAGCCGTATGCATGATCAAGCGACGTGTGTCCTGGCACCATCTGCGCCAGCCCGCCAAACTCTGAGATTATGACGGCACGTTGTTCTATGCCCTCTCGCCGGCTACTCACCCACGCCTTACGTATATCACGCCAGCCTGCACGAAGTGGACGAAAGTAATTGTGGATGCTGATAAAGTCCCCACAACCCTGATCATACCAACCGCTTGTGGCGTCGATTGGCCGCGTTGCATCAAGCTCACGAACGGCTTTCACCGCTGCCTGCGCGTCGAACTGACCCCAACCTTCGTTAAAGAGCGTCCAAAATCCAACTGATGGATGTCCGTCGAGAAGTTCGACCATGCTTCGGCACGCCTCAATCCATTCTCGCTTGTAATTCTCGTCACTTGCCGCCAGCGCTCTGTGATGGCGGGGTGTCGTGTCTTGAAAATGACGCCACGTAAAACTGAAGAGCGTCGGTTTTTGACTGGTATGCCAAGAACTGTAGGCGTCTCCGCCCGAAATGCAATCCTGCCACACCAGCATGCCGAGCCGGTCACAGTGGTAATACCAGCGTTCGCTCTCAATCTTGATATGTTTGCGCAGCGTATTGAAGCCCGCCGCGCGCATAGTCTCTATGTCATATATCAGCGCTTCATCGGATGGAGCCGTCATAAGCCCGTCAGGCCAATACCCCTGGTCAAGCACTCCACGCACAAAGAAAGGAGCCCCGTTCAGATGAACTCTGGGGATTCCCTCGGCATCAGGTGCCACTTCGACCGTGCGAAACGCACAGTAGCTCTTTACAACGTCTACCACCGCATCTCCCGACCGCAGCATCGCCGTCACTGCGTACAGATACGGGTCTTCAGGCGACCAAAGGCGCGGAGAACTCACGTGTAACTCAGCACAAGTCTCCCCTGTCTTCCCCACCGGTAATGTGGCGTGCAATACTTCCTGTTTCTGAGTATCCAGAACCGTCACTTCAAGCGTAAGAGAATTCGTAAGTAAACCAGTGCGTGCCTCGTTTCTCGACCCAAAGGCGTCTCTCGATCCAAAGGTACTTCTCGCCCGTACTTGAAGGGTTCCGTGCATATCGCCCTTCAGGGTCAATTCCTCAAGATGCGCCGAAGAAACAACCTCGCACCACACGCTCTGCCAAATGCCGCTTTGCGCGGTATACCAAATATCGCCGCGCGAGAGCGTTTGCTTGCCGCGCAGCTGAGTGCCAGTATCACTTGGGTCGTAGACGCAAAGCGAAATCTCGGTCTCCCCGGTCACTTCCGTTGATGTGGCGAGAAAATCGGTGATTTCAAAAGAAAACGGCAGATAACCACCAACATGCGTACCGACAATCTGTCCATTGACAAAACACGCGCACATCCAGTCAACCGCTTCAAAATGTAGAATGAGCCGCTGCTCAGATGCCGATTTCGGCAATTTGACTAAGCGTCTATACCAAAGGAGCTCATTCGGACGCAGAGTACGACCGACGCAGGAAAGAGACGCTTCGGGCGAGAAGGGCACCATAATTTTCCCATCCCAGCATGAAGGAATCGTTTCCTGCACTAACCTTGTTGCATCAGGAATCCCTGTGAGTGGCACTATGGCATACTCCCAGATACCATTCAGCATCAAAAAACTATCTCGTCTCATGCGAGGGTGCGGATGCTCGGGAAGTATCTCTTCCGGATTGAGCGCTTCTCCCCACACCGTCATAAGGGGATTGAGATTTTCGTCTCGGTGCTTCTTTGGTGCGCTGGCAAGAACGCGACGAATATCGAGCATCAGACCTCCGCTTCTTTCACGGCAACGATCTCTTGGCTCTCTTGAGCTCTTCGTAGTGTACCAGCAGTATACTGACAACGAAGCTGATACGGATACTTCTCTGAAAATATATACCAAAGAAGGCAGAGTATATGGATGTGAAGAAACCATCATGAATATCACTAAAGCAAAGACATCAGACGTACAGAATATCATGACATTTTATGACTCGCTGATAACCACCATGAGTCAGAATCCTTATCGCCCAAAATGGATACAGGGAGTGTATCCCTCACTTGATGATATCAAGCGATATTGCGATAACGAAGAATGCTACCTTGCCGTGAGGGAAGAGAAAATCATTGGAGCCGTGATGATAGTGCATGACAGCGATGAAAATCATACACAGATTGCATGGAACGTTTCTGCCCCTAAAAATGAAATAACAACGTTGCATTTACTTGCTGTCGATCCAAAACTCCAAGGTAGAAGCATTGGCTTTAAGCTCATGAAATTTGCGGAAAACCTTTGCCGAGACAGAGGCGACAAGGTTATCCGACTTGATGCGCTCCCGGAAAACGTTCCAGGAAATAAGCTCTACCGAAAATGCGGCTATCATCTTGTTTCAAAGGAAACTCGTTTTTACGAAAGTGCAGGCTATATTGACTTCAACCTCTATGAACTTGCCTTATAGCGCTGCCTATCTTGACGATATTGCCTAGAGCTGCCAGAAATGCGCCAAGTATGGCTTGAACTGCCATACTTACTGCAAGTTTGGTATATATAGACCATACTTGCTGCAAGTTTGGTGAATCGTGCCCAACTTACTGCAAGTTTGGCAGCGCTGTTCTGGCAGCACCAACTTAGCGTCATTTCGGCAGCGCCAAGTTACCGGCACTAAAGTAATCAAAGAGCTTCGGGCATCTCACACAAAAATCACAACCCCGCATAGCGGGTAGTTTCATGTTTCGCACGCTTCTCCCGCTCAACAGGCTAAGGCCTTGAACAAGACGGGAACGCATTTCTGCATTCCCGTCTTCCCCTGTAATTCTGCCAACTGAAAAACTACATCAGTTCAAATAGGCCATATTCACCTTTCTACGCACGCTTACGCAGAGCAATACCGGCAGCAATGCTCCCGATGGAAGCAACGGTAAAACCGGCTACCGTTGAGATGACCGCCGGATCGGACATGTCAGGAATGACGCCCTTCTTGCCCGACTTAGCCTTCTTACCGGTCTTCTCGGTCTTCCCAGTCTCGTTCTGCTGCTGATTGTTGCCTTGGCCGCCACCTTGGCTACCGTTTTGGCTACCACCCTGACTGTTGCCCTGTCCGCCAGGTTGGACAGCCGCCCTAGTAACCTTGAGCGTTCCTGCAACATAGGTAAAGTCATAATCACCTGCAGTGCCTCCTGTTGGAGTCAGCTCGTGATCACCAACGCTCACGTCAGGGGCAGTAAGGGTTGGCGCAGTATACTGATAGGCTGTATCGGCAGTCTCACCGTTCACAAATCCGGTAACGTTGAGCTTGAGCTCAGGGGTCTTCCCCTCTTCAACGGTCTCACCCTCATACGTAGCGGTCAAGTGAGCCTTGCGAATGGTCCAACTGCCCGTCTTGGTGCTAGTCGTACCATCCTCCCATGTGTAGTTAACGGGGTCGATAAGATTCATTACAACGTCATAGGTACCGGCGTGAGTTGCAGCAATAGTTCCGTTGATAGCCACATTAAGATGAGCAGAGATGTCGTAGCCGTTGTGCTCCTGTCCGTCGTAGTCGTAATTTGTGGCCGTAGGAACGGCAACGGTGCCCTTCTCGACATCCATCATCATGGGAATCGTAAAGTCATAGGAGGTCCCATTTTTGATGGTTGCACGAACGACGTGATTCTTCTGAGCATTCGTTGGTGTACCGGAAATGGTAGCCGTGCTCTTACGTGCCGCGGTGTCATTTTCCATCGGGCTCAACGTTAAGCCGTCCGGCAGGTTGGCCATCGTAAACGTATCGTAACCCTTGGAAGCAGCCGCCCACGGAATGGTAACGGGTTCGTTGTAAGCCGCACCAACCTTGGCGGGAGAAATCTTGTTTGAAGGCAGAGTAATTCCGGCGGAATTATCAGAATTCTGGAATCTCGTGTTTTCAATGTTGAGAACGCCGTCATCAGTAGTGGTAAGGTCCTGCTGAACAACGGTTGAATTCTTGACGGTCGAGGTGCCTTTATTATCAAGGCCCTTATAGAAGGTAACGTTGTCAAAAGTTACGTTCGCGCCCGCCTCGACGCTCACTTCACCTTCGAAGATCATGTTCGATACCGTTCCATTAAAACCGGCAGGAAATACCACACGCGTTCCCTTTGCAACGTAACTGCTGTAGGGTTGAACGCGTGTACCGTTACCTAAATAGCTACTAGAGTAAGTGCTAGTGACATTGGTAACAGTGGTAGGAAACACAAAATCCGTCGTGGTCGATGAACTACCGCCGACAGTAACTCTGGACGTGGTAAACTTCCATGTAGATGCCGCATCCATCGCCGGCTTGTTGTTCTTGTAGATTGACTGAAGACTGCTGGATCCATAGCCGGACAACCAGTCACTAATTTCAAACGAACCATCTGCCAGTGCTTTCGTAGCAAATGGCGAGAAGAACAAGCAGCAGACAACAACTGCCACCGCAACGGCAAGACGAACGTGCAGCCCCCTCTGTACGCACTTTTTATGCATATATTCACTCCTAACCTTAGTTGTCCGTTCGCAGACCATATGCTTTGAACGGGACTTTTGCATTTTTGTTCCTTTTTTGAGCTGTAGTATCTTATCAAATAAGTTAGCTTAGGGAAACTAAAAGAAGGTACTTTTTGAAAGAAATGTTCAAACCGTTATTTTTGTTAAAAGAATGATGTCAGAATATCCCAACGGATCGGATATATTCTCATTTTCCTTGCAGTATTTCTGTCTCATGATATGATGTGTACAACGTACAACATTAGGAGAATCCATGCCTGATGCAATGGTTACCGCGCGAATGAGCGCACAGAAAAAAGAAACTGGAGCCAAGCTGTTAAAAAGCTTGGGTATATCCGCCTCTGAAGCAATCAACCAACTGTATGATTACATAATCAAGACCGAGCGGCTCCCCTTTGATTTGCCAGAAGACAGCACCTTAACTACAGAAGAAAGACTTGCTCAGGCAGTCAAACGTATCAACGATATTCCCAAGGTGTCAGTAAGCAAAGAATTCTCCGTGCTGAGTGATAACGAGATTCGTCTCGCACGGCTTCATAAAAAAGGACTTAGCCATACCAAAGATGGCAATCAGGAGTACCTATGATGCGCGTCCTTGTTGATACCAATGTGCTTATCGACTTTCTTGCTCAACGAGCTCCTTTCTTTGATGAAGCTCGCAAGCTACTCGTATTTGCGGCAATGGGAGACTACGAACTCTGGGCAAGCGCCTCGCAAATAAGCGATATTTTTTATGTTTTAAGTGAGGGTGGGAAAGCTTCTAAGACAGACGTAGCAAAAGCCGCTCTTATAAGTCTCCGAGGCATAATTAAAATTTGCGCTCCAGGAGGAGAAGAGACAGATAAAGCCCTTGAGTCAACATGGAGCGATTTTGAAGATGCCTTGCTCTATCAAGCAGCAATGAGTCTGGGGGCTCGCTGCATTATTACCAGAAACACTCAAGACTTTACCCTGAGTTCGCTTCCCGTATATACCTGTCAGCAATTCTTTATTTGGATGGAACAGAAGCACCACCTTGCATATAAAGAGCTCACCTTTTAATTATGCTCCATTACCATCCTACGACGAGGGAATCGTCTTGACCATAAAGACAAAATAGACAAGGTGAAACACCCAAACGCACAAGAGTACCGCACAGCCAACTACGATGCCTCTTAGCCCCATCAAAATAAAGCCGATGCTCATAAGCAGGGTAACTGTACTCATAATGCGGACCTTGGTCTTTTTAGTCATGCCACGACCTGCCGTATAATCAGCAAGATTATCCTGATACAACTTTGTGCTGGTAAACCACGTATTCAGTCTCTCGGAACTTCTCGCAAAGCAAAAGGCTGCAAGAAGCAAAAAAGGAACGGAGGGTAAAAACGGAATGACAGCGCCTATCGCACCCAGCACGACGCTGATGCACCCGATAATGATATACAGAATTTTCTTGAACCTCATACGTTTTGTCCTTTGCTACAACTGCCTTCTCGCCGGATTTACCTATTGCGCACATCAGCTGGTTCTCCCGTGCTCGACGGAATAAACCTTATCCGCAATCCCCATGGTTGACGCACGGTGCGACACCAGCACAACGGTTTTGCCCGACCTTTCCTCATGGAGCGCCTTCAGGATCACGGCCTCATTAAGACTGTCAAGATTACTGGTTGGCTCGTCGAGCAGCACAAACGGTGCATTATGGAGAAACGCACGTGCAAGTCCCAAACGCTGACGCTCACCACCGGAAAGCGTGTCTCCCAGCTCACCTACGGACGTATCATAGCCGGCCGGCAATGACATGATGAAGTCATGAACGGACGCTTTCTTACAAGCGGCAATGATTTCATCGTCGGTGGCATCAAGCTTGGCGAGCCTCACATTATTGCGGATTGAATCGTGAAACAGATAGGTCTCCTGCGTCACAAAGCTTTCCATGTCGCGTAGATTGGAAGTGTTAATCTCATTGACACTTTTACCGGAAATCTGAATACGTCCCTCTTGAACCTCCCAAAAGCGCATAAAAAGTTTAAGCAGTGTGGATTTCCCGCTTCCGCTTTTTCCTACAATGCCGACAATCTTATTGGAGGGCACTCTGACAGAAAAACCGTCAAGGATTGTTTCTTCGCCGTAAGCAAACGTAACCCGCTCTGCCGCAGCACCTCTAAACTCCACCGAAGCCTTGCCTTCAATCTCCTCCACAACGGGCTCTTCATCAAGAATGGCAAGCACACGGTTACCGGCTGCAAGGGTACTTTGCAATGTAGCCCCCAGCGCTGCCAGCGCCACAACGGGACCAAAAGAACTCATCAGGGCCAGAGTAGCTATGAGGCATCCATCAAAACTGCATAGAGACGCCGACAACGCAAGCATCCCAAGGTCAAACAAAAGGATGATGCTGTTTGTCACCGCACCGTTACGCCCGGCTATTTGCTTCATCCGTTCCTGGTCGTTGGCAAGCGCGTCGGTCATACGATTCATCTCTGACAAGCGGGCGTTGCCCTGCCCGTATTGAATGGTTTCGGAAAGGCCACGCAAGCTATCAAGCACAAATGACGAGAGCTTCCCTGATTTACGGCGAAGCTTCAGACCTTCATTGCCACTGAGCCGCGCCGTCGCCAATGGAATAACTACTCCTACCGTTATATACGCAACGGCTGACAAGACCCCAAGTGCAATATGGAATGAACCGATAAACACCACCATAATGCAGCTGAACACACAAGCAATACAGACCGGCGAAATGGTATGAGCGTAAAACACCTCAAGGAGTTCAATGTCTGAAGTAATGACACTAATCAAATTACCCTTATCTTTACCCTCAAGCTTTGCGGGACAGAGCCTCCTGAGGGCACTAAACACCTTATCGCGGATAAGTGCAAGCAGCTTAAAGGCGATAAAATGATTACACGCCTGCTCCGCATATCGTAAAAATCCGCGAGCTACCGCAAAAATACCCAAGCAGATAAAAATCCCGGTCAGGGAAAGATGTGCGCCAAACGACAGCACCGTCTCCTGCTGCAGGGCGACTAAAACCGCATAGCCTCCAAATATCGTAATAAAAGCGGCAAACAGATGGCCGACGACACCCATACATATTGCCAGCACCATATAACCCATAAGCGGTTTGACAAGACCGATGAGCGATGCCATCACCACAAAACCACTCCTATCCTCTTGCTTTGTGTTCCGTTTCATGCAGCATCACCCCCTTGCGCATAACATTCGAGTTCTTGCTGGGCACTCCAGAGTCTTGTGTAGGTTCCACTCTTAGCGAGAAGCTCCGCATGGGTTCCCTTTTCAACAATGCTCCCTCGATCAAGGACGTAGATCTTATCCGCATCCGTAACGTTTGCAAGTCGGTGGGAAATGAGGATGACCGTCTTTTTTGCTGCCAGCGCATGAATCTGATCCATGATGTCATTCTCGCTTTCAACGTCAATATTTGACGTCGCTTCATCAAAGATGTAAATGGAGCTGTCATGCAGGAGAGCCCTTGCAAGTGCCAGCCGCTGACGCTGCCCGCCGGAGAGATTAGAAGCCGACTCGTCAAGTTTTGTGTCAAGGCCCTTCTCGCTTTGTAAAAACCCTGCGAGATTAACTTGTTCAAGGGCACACCAAAGGTCTTCATCCTGGGCACTCGGACGTGCCATCAGGAGGTTGTCACGAACGCTACCTTTAAAGAGATAGCTCTGATGACTGACATACGTAATGTTTTTCATAAGGCTGGCTTCGGAAATTTCAGTTAAAGGCATAGTGCCGAAAAGTACTGACCCCTCATAGCCTTTATTGCGCCCCATAAGGATAGAGGCAACGGTAGATTTTCCACAACCTGACTCGCCAACCAACGCCGTAAAACTTCCTTTTGGAAAAGACAGATTAATACCATGGAGAATCTCACGCTCTGGCTCATAGGAAAAATGAATGGCTCTGCACGTAATCGTAGCATCCGCGGGAACTTCGCCTGATTTTTCTTCCGTCTCAGGAAGCTCAAGCAAGCGAAATATCTTGTCGGCTGCTGCCATGCCATTCATGGCGATATGAAAAAAGCTGCCTAACATGCGCATAGGCAAAAAGAAATCGGCCGCCAAAAGGATTATCAATAAGCAGCCCGCCAAATCAACGGCGTTTGCCCGAAATTGTGTCACGGCAAAAACGACGCCAAGCGCTGCACCCCCATAGGCAATCAGATCCATTACGGTAATGGAATTTAGCTGCATGGTCAGCACCCTCATGGTAATGCGCCTAAACTCTTCGGCCTGTTCATTCATTTCTTTGTGCTTGAACTCGTCGGCCTGATAAATCTTGGCGGTTGTCAGACCTTGCAGATTTTCCAAAAACGTATCGCCAAGAGCGGTATAACGACCCCAATATTTTGCCAGTAATTTCTTTGCAAAACGTTGCACCGCCACAATGGTAAGCGGAATGAGCGGTACACAGACAAGCAAAACTACCGCCGACGGCAAATTTACAAAGCTCAGCGCCACAAACAGTGTCAGTGGAGCCAGCATGGCGTAAAAGAATTGCGGAAGATACTGACCAAAATACGTTTCAAGTTGATCGACACCCTCAACGGCAACTTGGACGACTTCGCTGGTCTGAACCTGCTCGTTATAGGAGCTACCCAACCTGAGCAGCTTACCGTAAATCTTCTCACGAAGAATCTTTTTGACCGATTTTGAACTGAGATATGCCATGCGACTTGACAGGGTGCTGCAGAAAAAACGTACCACAACAGCCCCAGCCGCTATGGCAACGACAGAGATTATCTGGTTTTGGCTGACCGTCTTTTCATAGAGGCCTTGCAGCAGATGGGCTATCTCCCACATCATGACGATGTTTGCCAAAAGGGAAATCCACTGTAAGGCAACATGAACGGCAATGTACTTTTTACTTTCACCAACCATGGCGATAAGTTGCTTATTAAACATCTGAACAAGACTTTCGAGAAGAGTTTACGAATTCTAACTCTTCCATTGTACGTATCGCCGCTAAAAAAGCTACTTTGAATCAGAGGATAGCTCCCCCGACCTCTTTAATGTTTACCATTCTCTTTACACTCATAGCTTGCAAGCAAGTGCACAACTTCTCAGTCTTTCTCAGGCTCTCCTTGAACATTTACAATACCCTGGTAGAACTTTACGGCATCACGAACTTCTTCCGCATTGGGATGGCCCTTTCTCATCCCACTTATCAACTTCAAAGGACCAAAGGTGTCAAATCCGACGCATCCGTACTCGCCAAGAATTTCTGCATGCGTTTCTTCTGCTATCTTTCGAATGTCATTCGTATGTGCTGCGCTTACCTTTCCACAGGTATAAATAAAAAACACCTTTTTATTTTTGGGAAGATTCTTCTCCGCATATTGAAGCACCAATTTGTGCATCTTTCCGTAATAAATCCCTGATGCAAAACCTATTGCATCATATTCTGACAAGTCATCTATTTCCGGATGTGTTGCATCAATCAAAGTGACTTTATCTTCTTGTGCTATTGCATCAAGCAGCTTTTTTGTATTTTCATGGTGTTTGGAGTAATACACTATCGCAGTCTTCATGCTCTTCTCCCCACTTGTAAACAATACATCTTTACTTTCGGATTGATTATAAGAGACATGCTCGTCATATATCCAATTACTCTGTTCTTAAAGCAAAGATTTCTAGAAAGTTTGAGGATATTAAATTCCCTACATCAGACATACTGGTTAGCATCTATAATCTATTGCCCGAAGGTAGTTTTGAAGGGTATGGTTAATGACGTCTGGCTCTATACAACACACATTTACAAGCACAACAAACCTCACTTCCAGATCTGCTCATCTGATGGGTGCAACCATTACCATTTCAATCTCACATGGAGAAGCCGACCGACTTTTGGACGATGTCTTTTTACTTCTGCATCTCTATGAAAAGCGCTTTAGTGCCAATGATGAAACATCGGAGCTCATGCAGGTCAACAAAGCGGCTGGGAAAAATCCTGTCTCCGTTCATCCTGATTTGTTTGAGCTCATTAAATTGGGTAAGAAACATAGCCTTGCATCGCAAAGCCATCTCAATATAGCCATTGGTCCTTTGGTCAAAGCTTGGAGAATAGGATTTTTTGACGCGCGGGTTCCTAGCCCAGAAGAAATTGAACAAGCCCTTTTGTTAACAGATCCATCCTGCATTGAATTAGATTCCAAAACTTCCAGTGTTTATCTTACAAAAACAGGGATGTCTCTTGACTTAGGGGCACTTGCAAAGGGTTATATTGCAGATAGAATTGCCGAATTCTTGCACGGAGAAGAAGTTACTTCCGCTCTCATCAATCTTGGCGGCAATATTTTGACAATCGGCATCAACGAACAAACACATCGTCCATGGCGAATCGGTATACAGCACCCACGCTTACCTCGAGGAACCAATGTGGCCGTCTTGCCGATCAAAAATCAGTCCGTTGTCACGTCTGGAATATATGAAAGAAAGCTGCAGGCAAACGGTAAAACCTATCATCATATCCTTGATCGAGATACGGGCTATCCTATCGATACCCAACTCACCAGCCTCACCGTTGTATCAAATCAATCTATC
The DNA here is from genome assembly GCA_024691995.1 of Atopobiaceae bacterium. Classification (GTDB taxonomy): domain Bacteria; phylum Actinomycetota; class Coriobacteriia; order Coriobacteriales; family Atopobiaceae; genus Lancefieldella. The sequence continues at coordinate 89,835 of JAILNA010000004.1, forward strand.
GATGGGGAAATTTGGACGACGCGTCTTTTTGGCGAGAGTCCTCAATCCATCCTCGAACAAGTTGAAAAAGAAACAGGTATCGATGCGCTCATTGTTACGGAAAATAATCACATTCATTACTCATCCGGCCTCATTCCGGAATTGCTCTTCTAGGTCTAGAAAGGATCTTGCTATGCTCAACCTTATCGGCATCGTCGGCACAAACTCAAAAGAGTCAACCAACCGCTTACTTCTTAAATACATGCAAAAGCACTTTGCAGATAAAGCGAATATTGAGCTTATTGAGGTAGATAATATTCCGCTTTTTAATAAACCAGCTGACATGCAAGTTCCCAAAGTCATCACTGAAATTGCGCAGAAAATTGAAGCCGCAGACGGTGTCATTATCGCAACCCCTGAATATGACCATTCTATCCCCGCTGCTCTTATGAACATCTTGGCATGGCTTTCCTATGGTATTTATCCCATGGTCAATAAGCCCGTTATGATTGTCGGTGCTTCCCACGGCGCACTTGGCTCTTCCCGAGCACAACTACACTTGCGCCAAATCCTGGATGCACCGGAACTTAAGGCATCAGTTATGCCGGGCTCTGAATTTTTACTCCCTCGTTCGCTCCAGGCTTTTGATGAAAACGGCGATTTAAGAGATTTAACGACAGTAAAAAAATTGAATGTACTCTTTGATGACTTTCGTCTGTTTGTCAAAATTGCCGAAAAATTGTCCGCATCACAAGCGCTTCTCCATAAAGAAGCCGAGAACTTCAACTGGGAAAATCTATAGGAATTGGAAGGGACACCTGTTATGAAGTTTGTTGGAATCGTTGGCTCGAACGCGGAGCTTTCATATAATCGCAAGTTACTGCACTTCATCAAAAAACACTTCGAGGAACAATTTGAATTAGAAATTTTAGAGATTGATGAGATTCCTCTTTTTAATCCTGACGGAAACTGGCATGATTCTTTCCAGCTACGTCTTCTCTACAACAAGATTACACGTGCAGATGGCGTTATCATTGCAACTCCCGAGCATAACCACACTATCTCTGCGGCTCTCAAAAGTACTATTGAATGGCTCTCCTATGATGTACATCCGTTTGAGGATAAGCCCGTTATGGTTGTCGGCGCTTCTTACTACGACCAAGGAACTTCTCGCGCGCAAATTCATCTGAGGAAAATTCTCGACGCTCCGGGGGTCAACGCCTATGTACTTCCGGGAAACGAGTTTTTATTGGGGAAAGCAAAACAGGCCTTTAACGACAAGGGCGACATTGTCGATGCGGGCACTGTCAATTTCCTCGAATTCTGTATGAATAACTTCATTAAATATGTAGAGGTAGTTTCTAAATTGAAAAAACCAAAACCACTTACACCTGAGGATCTTGATGTCACAGGTTCTATTTCAACTACCATCGAAGGCATCGATCCCGACGATCCGGATTGGGTCGAGAAGGCCGCGGAAAAAGTCGGGGCGGTCTCAGGAGATACGTATGTCAAGTTGGACCACGGCATTCTAACCGTTAACCAGATTGATATGTTCCTGAAAGCCATGCCATTTGAGCTGACTTATGCAGACGACAATAATCAATTCCTCTACTACAATAACGCTCATGAAAATCCAGATAGCATGCTTGCAAAGCGTGTACCCTCGCAATCCGGCAATCGTCTGTCTACCGTTCACAATTCTCTTCCTCCAGCACGTATCAAAAACGTCGAACGAGTCATCGGAGTTTTAAGAAACGGCGACCAAGAATATGTTCGCGCCATTGTCCCAAGCCCTGAAGGTATTATTAACACCCATAATTATCAGGCAATGTATTATCCAGACGGATCATATGCCGGCATCAACGAAATTGTCTTCAACTTCCAAGAGTGGCTTGATTGGTATCTACAGGCTACTGGTCAGCACCTTGTTGGAGGCAATACACCAACGATGCCTGGAACCGGTGCACCGAGTGCAGGGGGTCCCAGCGCAAGCGGTCCAAGTGCAAGCGTAGACGCAACATCAGGTGCAAGCGCGTAAGACAAACCAAATTATGCACGTCAAAGAATGCACGTAACTGTCTTTCACGAAGATATGAGCCAAATATCGCCCTATGACACCACACGTACCATAGGGCGATATTGCATATATCCAAATAGCAATTAATAGAGTAAGAGAAGAAAATCCGTGCCCTTCTAAACGACATTTACTCCGGCATCACGCAGGTCATGCTTGGTATCCTCAAACGCCTTCTCATTTTTTGAAACAACCGCGCGTACATTGACTGTTGCCTTCAAGCCGTTTTTCAAAGCACCGAGAGCGGTCTCTTTAATACAAAAATTACCGTCGAGGCCAATAATTTCAACTTCATCAGCGTTTAGTTCTTGAAGCCTCTGCAACAGTTTGGGATTTGAAAAAGCATCGCCTTCACGCTTGTCAAATACGTAATCAGAGACAACCGAAAGTCCGGCACCAAATTCTTTCTTTTTTGAAGCGCGCTCCCAAGGAAGCTTGTGTACAACGTATATGACCTGTTCGGGTTCATACTGGCTGATTATGTCATTACATGCTTCAATAAGGCCTTCGGTATTACGGCGTTTCATAACATTGGTTTGAACATCAACGACAAGCAAAGCCTTCATAGCATTCCTTTCTCGGAAATAAACCTTCATAAAAAATTTTATCATACGGAATACCCGGGTCATGATAACAACAAGTTTGTTATCTGTGTTTTCTGTATATATCCTTTTGATGGCCGATGCTGAATACTTCGATGATTAATGTGTCATTCTGAATCAGACAAAGGATTCTGTAATTCCCCACGCGATACCGCCATTCACCGGAACAATCTGCCGTAAGTCCCTTTCCTAACCGGCAGGGATCTATACAGCCTTCAAGGTTGTTCTCTATCCAAGAGAGAATCAATCGGGCAGTAAAGCGATCCATCTTCTTAAGCTAGCTTAAAGCTTTGCTGGTGTACTCAACATGAAAACTCATACGTATGAAACGTTAGGGCTTTATGTAATCAGATATTTATCTACAATGATTGCAAGCTATCTACGTCAAGGAGCATACATGACTTCCATCCCTGAAGACTATGAATCGCAGTTGTCTCTCTATGACACCCAGCGCGCCATAGAGCGCATCAAGTACATCTTTCTTGCAAAGCTCTGTGCTGCACTTCATCTTGTGCGTGTAACGGCACCTCTTATAGTGGATCCCAAAACAGGCATGAACGACAACCTCAGTGGTACTGAGAGGCCGGTAAGCTTTGACACGCCGGCCATTGGCAAAGACGCCGAGGTTGTGCAATCGCTTGCAAAGTGGAAACGCTATGCGCTGCACCGCTATGACTTCAATGTGGGAAAAGGCCTCGTATGTGACATGAACGCCATTCGCCGTGATGAGGAACTTGACAACTTACACTCTATTTACGTGGATCAATGGGACTGGGAAAAGGTCATTGGCGAGAAGGACCGCACACCTGCCTATCTCAAAGATACCGTTACTCGTATTGTCACAGCCATCTGCGGAACACTTGACGAGTTGAAGTGGCACTATCCTCAGCTGGAAACGGAACTCGACCGTACCGTTACCTTTATAACCACGCAAGAGTTGGAAGACCTCTATCCGGAACTTACACCCACCGAACGCGAAAACAGCTTTGTAGCTAAACACCATACCACCTTCATTGTCGGCATCGGAGAGACCCTGCGTTCAGGCAAGCCTCATGACAAACGTTCCCCTGACTATGACGACTGGCATCTTAATGGTGACCTGCTCTTCTGGGATGACGTTCTCGGCTGTGCCCTTGAAATCAGCAGTATGGGCATCCGCGTGAGCCCCGCATCACTTGACAGACAGCTCTCCGTCTCAGGCTGTGATGACCGTCGGAAACTGCCGTTTCATAAGATGCTTCTTGAGAATAAACTGCCTTGTACCATTGGCGGCGGTATCGGTCAGAGTCGTCTCTGTATGCTGCTTTTAGGCAAGGCGCATGTGGGAGAAGTACAGGCATCCATTTGGGATAGCGATACCATCCAGGCATGCCAAGAGGCCGGAGTTCAGCTGCTGTAAAATCTCTACTGGTAGCGGAGCGATTCTATCGGATTGAGCTTTGCTGCCCGTCGTGCGGGCCACCAGCCAAACACAAGCCCGATTCCAATACAGATTCCTGAGGTCAAAGCTACAATTGATGGGGTAATAATAGGGGTAATCGCAGTCTCCAAGTGCATGAGGGCTGAAGCCGATCCCGCCAAAGCCAACGCTCCGGCGTAGCCGAGGGCAACTCCAATAACACCGCCCGAGATGCAGAGCAGTATCGATTCACATAAGAACTGCTTTGTAATATCGGCGGCACGCGCGCCAAGCGCCTTGCGCAGGCCAATCTCGCGAATTCGCTCCGTCACATTGGTAAGCATCATATTCATGATGCCAATACCGCCAACCAAAAGTGAAATACTGGCGATGGCTGTTACAAGTATCTGAAATGAAGCCATTGTGGAGTTGAGCTGGTCAATGATGGAGGACAATGTCATGACGTACACACGATCGTCTTCCCCTTCAGGAATGGCAAACCAATCAAACAACCAGGCCTTTGTTTGATCCGCCAGAGACTTCATGTCAACATTTTCGCGTGCATATCCAAAAATCTGACTGATTGTTTTGGTACCCGAAACGCGTGTCGTAAACGTTGAATACGGCAGATAGCACAGAAGAGTATCACTTCCTCCTCCCATCCTTTGACCACTGTCGCATACGCCGATTACGGTATAAGTATTGTCATCGATACGGACTGTCTTACCAATAGCATCTTTCTCATTTCCGTAGAGCTTCTCGGCAGCCACTCGATCAAGAACAACGTTTTTTGCCACATTGTCCACATCCGATTGCGAGAAGAGCGAGCCGGCCGAAGCCTTGAATCCCATTGCAGTGAAGTACTCAGGCTGACAACCGATAATCTGCGTGTCAAACTGCTTTTCGATAGAATCAATGCGACCGGCACTGGAGTCAATACCGGTAACAAATTCATAGCCGGGAACACTCATTGCCAGCTGATCTAAATCCTGCTGCGTCACCCCTCGATCAGGCCACGCATATATACTCACCATTCGGGATTGATTGAGACCAAGCGAGCCCACCAGGGAGTATTTAATGCCATCGATAAGAGCCGTCATGGCAATGACGGCGCTGATTCCAATTACAATTCCAAGCACGGTCAAAAGACTGCGCGCACGATTGGCATTGAAGGCAGAGAGGGTTTCAAGAAGCAGGTCGCGAAACCTCATAGAGATGCACCTCCTGCCGTCCTTTGCACGCCATGACGCAACACATATTCTTGTTCCTGCTCAGCCGTAAGCAAACGCCCGTCGCGGATATGCACAACGCGATCAGCCCATGTGGCAATTTCGGGATCATGGGTAATGAGCACGATGGTCTTGCCGCGATCTTGCATGGCTCGAAACGTTTTGAGCACCATTTCGCCCGTTGCGGAATCAAGATTGCCCGTGGGTTCATCGGCAAGAATCACCGCAGGATCGTTAACCAACGCACGTGCAATGGCTACGCGTTGAATCTGACCACCGGAAAGTTCATTGGATTTATGGTCATAGTAATCCTCAGGCAAGCCCACCGACCGCAACGCCTTCCAGGCACGAAGTTCCCTTTCTGCAACCGGTATATCGGAGTAGATGAGTGGAAGAACAACATTGCGCAACACGGTAGTTCGGGGAAGAAGATTAAACGACTGAAATACAAAGCCAAGACGCGTTGCGCGAATCTCAGCAAGATCATCGTCGGAAAGATTGGCAACTTCAAGACCTTCAAGCTTATAAGAACCCGAGGTAGGCGTATCAAGACAACCGAGGATATTCATGAGGGTTGATTTGCCCGATCCTGAAGGGCCCATAATGCAGAGAAACTCGCCCTTCTCGACGCTCAAAGATACGCCACGCAAAGCATGAGTAAGTCCTGCAGCTGTCTCATATATGCGGTGCAGCTTATGTGCCTCGATTACCTTTGGCATTTTATCTACCGCCGCCTGCCACGTCTTTATCGCTCGAAGAATCGCTGCTTGAGCTGTTTGAGCCGTTTGAGCTGTTTGAGGTGCCACTTGCGCTACCGCTTGAGCCGTCTTTTCCGCCGCCATCGGGATTGTCCAAAATACCTACATCGGGATTTCCTGTTCCACCGGCGAGAAGTACCTCGGTACCATCCTTAATGCCCTCGCCCTCAATGACGGCGGTAGTCGAACTCTTTGCCTTGACCGTAACGGGCACTCGTTTAACCTGAGGATTGTTCTTGTCATCACGAGAAGTGACGACGTTCACATAGGTTCCCGTCTCGTCCTCCGCCAGTGCAAAGAGAGGTACCGTAAGCACGTTTTCCATGTGTTGAATCATAATGTCTGCGCTGGCAGTCATACCGGGCTTTATGGAGGCATCGGGGTTTTCTATCAGAAGCTCAACATCATATGTAACAATGGCGTGTCCCCTACCGTCATAGCTCATCCCTGAGGTATCCCCGCCTGAAGACGATACGGTAGAGACATGAGTAACGGTTGCCTCACAGCTAAGTTCCCGAAGAGCCGCAAACGTTACCTGCGCTTTTTGATCAACGGCAATACGGGAAATATCCACTTCATTTATCTGAACGTTTACCTTCATTTTTGAGAGATCGGCGATGGTAATCAAAGACCCTGACGCACCTGATCCGGAATTCGAACCTGCCCCGGCACCTCCGGAAGATCCAACCGATGCACCGTTTACCGCATTCATGACAATGACCGTACCATCGCAAGGAGCCGTTACCGTGCGTTTATCCGCTTGAGCAACCGCGTCATTGTGGGCTGAACGAGCCTCTTCAAGAGCGATTTGTGCACTTTCAAGGTTCGCCTGCGCTGTTTCAACCGATGCCTCGACCGAAGAGGCATTGGCACCGCCGCTTTCCTGATCATCTTCACCAACACCCGCAGCTCCACTACGGGCGGCTGCCAAAGCGGCTTTTGCCTTACTCACTTCATTCTCTGCCGCTTTCACTTGCTGCGCGGCTTTACGCACAGCTTTATCAAGTTCGTCGTTTTTAATGGTAAAGAGCTTATCGCCCTTTTTAACAACAGATCCTTCCGCAACTTGAACATCCTGTATAATGCCGTCAACTTCGGGAGTCACCACTGTTGAAGAGATGGGCTTGATGGAGCCTGAAGCCGATACGGTATCGCTGAATTCCCCACGCGTAATGAAAGCGGTGCTTGCGGTAGGAGCTTCAACCTGTTTGTCACTCTGGAATAAACGTGCGACAAACGCAATGCCGATAAGTACAACGACGCCCAGCGCAATGCCCACTTTTATGAATTTCTTTCTGAGGCGGATCTTACGATGACGCATGAGGCTTTCATAGGCTTCACGAGCTTCGGCATCCTCTTCATCCTCAGCTGAAGTTATCACCTCTATGCGGGAATTGATATCCGCCGTTTTGTCGGTAACGTCCGGCACCTTGTGAGCACTAACGGTATGTCGCTCATTGTCGGGTGATGCGTTGTCATCTGGCGGAGTACTGCCGCCAGATGAAGGGTTGTCGCCAGATGACATATCAACTTTTTCCTGCTGGAGCTTACGATCAAAATGAAACATAACTCCTCCGAACGTATGCGTTTATCCAGTGTTTGTTCAGTTGATACACATCTTATAGAAATTCTCGGCAAGAAATTTTGTCTTCCGTAAAATCTACGGTGAACGGTAATTGTCAGAACGTTATTAACATAAAGGCAGCAGCAAGGCTACCCTGCTGCTGCCCATTTACCCAAAGAGTACAGACAAGTCCAAAGTACAATTTACGCTCTAGGCCAAGAAGCCAAAATACGCTCCGATGACTCCCAAAACCATGGTGCCTAAAATGAGCCACATGGGGTTGATCTTCTTGGCAAGAAGCCGGTAATAGATCCAAAACGCACTCATACCAACGATGCCAGGCATGATGCTGTCAAGTACGGTTTGAATGGTGGTTGGATCCTGGCCCTCAACGGCCTGACCAATCTGCACGGGAATAGTTGCCCAGAACATGTCTTTTGTCATACCACCAATAACCATCGCACCCACAATACCAATGGCAGCTATGACCTTCTGCATCAGTCCGTTTTCCGATGCTTTCTCAAGAAAGCCCACTCCCATTGAGTAGCCTTTCTGAACACCCCAAACGCGAAGCCAGAACGCGGGAATGTTGTAGATAAGCAAAAAGACAATAGGTCCGGCTGCATTACCTGCCTGACAAAGTGAAATGCCTACGGCTGCCGCAACAACACGGATGGTAGTAAGGAAAATGGCATCTCCAATGCCGGAAAGCGGACCCATGAGAGCGGCTTTGACATCGTTGACCGAATCGGGCTCAATCTCACCTCGAGCAACACGCTCCTCCATGGCCATTGCAATGCCGCCGACAAACGGGGCGAACTGTACCGTAATATTGAAGAATGCCGCATGACGACGAAGGGCTGCCGCATAGTCATCAGGACGGCCGTGATAAATCTTTTTGAGCATTCCGGCAACCATAAGACAAAATGCAAGATTCATCTGCTTATAGTACGTCCAAGAAAACTCCATACCCAAAGCACCCGTGTTGAGCGAAGACTTGATAAGATCGCTCTTGGTAATCTTATACTGATTATTATTCGCAGATACGTCAGTTTGAGCCGTAGTAGTTCTGGTCTCATTAGAAGTCATCGTCGTCATCTCCTTCCGTTGCAAGCTGAGGACTACCGGAATTAGTACCAAAGTTCAGCAGGCCGAACTTCTCGATACCAATAATAATCGCGATAAGAGCAACGCCCAGCGACGGAACGTTCATATACGAGGCAAGCAAGAAGCCCAAGAAGAAGAAGGGCAGGATTTCGCGCTTGAGAACAAGTCTGCCGAGCATAGCAAAACCCATGGCTGGAAGAATATTGGCGGCAATACCAAAACCGTCCATAATGAACGTCGGAATCCAGTCAAGAAGGTTCTGTACGGCACCAGCGCCCAGATAATATGCCAGGCCAACAAGAAGAACGTTCTTTGCAAGGCCGATAAGACCAATCGCCCAGTGTGCTGCATAAATGCTTTTAAGATTACCCTTTGATGCACATACGTCGGCCTTGTCAACAATGATTGGCATAACACCATTGATAACGTTACTGATGGCAAGTGAAAGCGTAGCAATAGGCATGGCCAGTGCAAGCGCTGCCTCAGTACCCTTACCCAACGTAATGGCAAAGGCACATGCGAGAATACTGCCTACCTTTTCATCAGGCGGCAGATATGCACCGATGGAAATATTTCCCATAAAAAGAAGTTCAAGACTAGCACCGATGGCCAATCCCGTCGGCAGATCTCCCAGAATAAGACCAATCAAGGGACACGTGACAATGGGTCTGAACGCATAGAGTGTGCCGAGCTGATAGTCAAACATCGCAAATGCCGTGACGAGCGATATCAGCAGTGTCTGTACAAGCATCTTTCCTCCAATCAAACTGTCTCAAACGTTACGTTGGTCGTGCAAAATCATGCGAGACTACCTACCAAGGACATCTTTGATATCAACCTTGGGATCGTCAGCAAGGGGTCGTATCTCCACCTCCACCCCCTTATCAAGCAACTCGTAGATGATCTTCTCCTCTTCAGGTTCAAGGAAAACCTGACGCGCAACTTCACGCGTAGTTGGGCTTCCCTTGGTATTGCCCAAATTGAGACTTGTGATCTGTGGGCAGCCGTCAATAAGCTGCTTGGCTTCTGCAATGGTCTGCACACAAATGAGCATGCGATACGTATCCGTTACGCCTGAATTGATTGCCTCGATTGCGTGAGCCATATCCTTAATAACCAGCTTGCAATCGGCTGGTTTGCCCATCTTAAGTGTCATTTTCCAAATAGGATCATTTGCCACATGATCTCCCACACAAAAAATGCAGTTGGCCTGCAGGCCCTGAACCCAGGAAACCGCAACCTGCCCATGCAACAGGCGGTGATCGACCCTCGTAAGCAAAATCATATTCAGCCTCTTTTCCTAAAAGCTAGAAGGTTTCATCTTCTTCAACTATCGATACATCGTTTACAAACTTCGGGCGTACATCGTTATCTGCTACAAGTTGTCTCAAAAGATCTGCCGTATCCTCAGTCTCATTGGAGAGAAAGAGCGTAAGTACCAGCGGAAGATTTATATTTGTGACCAGATACACGTTTTTGCGAGAAAGCATGAGTTTGGTGAACTCATTGTTTATACTTCCTCCCATAAGGTCCGTAAGTACCACCACATCCACGTTGTCGGAACAAGCATCCACAAGAGCCAAGGCTTCTTTCTCAATGTCATCATTTCCGTCTACAAATGCGTTAAGTATGTCTACGTCAGCATGCTCCCCAACCAAAAGTTTCACGCTCTCGTAAAGACCTTTGGCAAAGTGTGCATGAGAAGCAATGATATAGTGCCTGTTCATGAATGAATCTCCTCCAGTGCCCTTCTATAAGCCGCAAGTGATCTTCTGTCCGCAGATGCGGGATCGGCGTAGTATTGCGAACCAACAATCTCAAAACTCAGGTAGCCTTTGTAGTCATTTCTTGTCAAAGCGAGAAGATCGGCCTCCAGGTTCCTCTCGCCATCTCCCCACACTAAATGCGATACGGTTCCCGCATCTGTGAAATGACAATGCACGACATCCTTTCCAAAGGCATCAAAATAATCCTGCATCGTTTCATGGGCTCGCCACATGGCACCCGTATCAAGTAGAACCTTGAGGGCGCTGCTTCCAACCTCATCAATCAACCTGCGAAGATCCTCACACCTGTTGCAAAGGTTTGACTCTTCCGGCTGAAGCGCCTCCACGGCGAGTACGATGCCTTTGCAAGCGGCATACGATGACAAATCACCCAACATATAAACGCTGCGCTTCCAAGCTTCCGCGCGTTCTTCATCCAGAAAGCCCCAGCCCGGAGTCACGACAACTATTCCTACTCCCAGCTCGGAAGCAACGTTAATGGCACGGAGAAAGTAATCCTTGGTTCTTTTAATGGATTCTTCTCCTCTGGCAGCAATGTTGGCCGGTTTGGGATTGTTCTGCTCGGGACAGAGCGCACATACGTCTAACCCAAAACTATTGGCAAGGCGGGTAATCTTTTCAGGCGTATCATTTGAAGCATAATCAAGAAAGAAGTGCATGGGTCCGGTCCAGAGTTCAACGGCTTCAAACCCCGAATCTGCCGCAGATGCAAAAAACGCTTCCAGCGAGAAGAACCTGTGGGAGCAATTCATTGCCGCCGGACGAAATCGCACATCAGGACCCATACCAACCTCCTTTCCAATCTCCGTACCACTCGAACACTAATACTCAAACTGATGGTAGTAGCGGCGATATTTGAGATTGTGCTTCGTTATCATCTCGTAGTGTCTGGCTAAACGATCAGTCGTAAGAAGCGAGATAATATAAGACGAAACGATTGTGCGGAATTTCTCATCAAGACCGGGGATGGCATATTCTTTGGTATCGATAACGGTAATGTCGGTATCACCGGTACGGCCGCTCATAAGGAACTTCTCGACACGTTCATCTAGCGCACGGCACTCGTCCTCGCCTTTGAACAGAACCACGGGTACACCGGGCTCCACAAGCTCAAGCGTTCCATGGAAGAAATCGGCTGAAGTGATATAGCGCGTGCGCTTCCACTGCATTTCTTCAAGAATGCACATGGAGAAGAGGATTGTCTCGCCCCACAGCGCACCGGAGCCGATAAACATGGTGTACGGCGCAAGAGCATACTTTTTGGCAAACTCTTCGGCTTTGGGTTCAAATCTTTTGCGAATGTCGAGAAACGCCGACCATATATTCTTGGTTTGCTCGATAAAGGCGTCATAATCGGGGAAGAAGCCTTCACGGTTAAGAATGCGCAGGCCAAAGCAGTCGGCCAGATAGTAGCCCTTTTCGCAACCACCGCTTCCGTGATCGTTTTTCATGGACACACATCGATCATCGCCAACAACTTGTCCGATAGGACTGTCTGCCTGAGTCATGGCGTATATTCTCACACCCTTGTTTTTCATGGTCTTGAGCGCCTGCAGTACCTCGGGAGTGGTGCCGGACTCGGATGAAGTGAGAACAACGGACTTCTCGGTCATGGTTTTGTCGCCCATGACATTAAACTCGGCCGCATGAAGCAGCGTAACTTGATGGTCAGCATCCGCATATTTATTCATAAGATACTGCATACGCAAAAATTCATCCCATGTGCCGCCCACACCCAAAAGATACAGCTGATCAAACCCCTCGTTACAGACATCGTCGGCAAACTGTTTCATACACTGACCTACGGCGTAGAGCTCTTCTCCATCCTCAAGATAACCTTCTTGATCAAAGTGCATAATCTCAACTTTTTCGGTTTCTTCCATATTGCTCTCCTTCCCCGCAAAACATCCCAATTGCTCTTCCTCATAACCGCGATGTCTTACCAATTAAAGCGCCTTGTCGATGCACATGTGCGGCCTTCAAAACGCTTTGACCTTCCAAAGAACCATAGAGTTACAAGTTCATACTTTTTATTACCACTTTTATGTATAAGATAGCAAAATACCGAACCACTTTAACGAAAAAAGATCATTTACCCGTGTCCAATACGGGTAAATGGTATTAAATTGTCGCTCAGTGGTATATATGGGGTTGCTGCTTGACAAAATACCTGACCATCAGTGGGAAACCGAATAGCCGCCCAAGTCCCCTCTTCTGAATGCCGAAACGTATTCAACGGCCTTGCCGTCTTCATCATAGCTCACGCATTCGTATGAAATAACAGGTGCACCCTCGCTCACACCTAAAAGATGTGCATCTCTCACACCCAAGCGAACCATATCCAGATGCTCAACTGCAGATACCACCGGGTGGCCAAACATGCTGTAGGCTTCATACAGCGAAAACACTCCGACATCCACACTCTCTATCTGGGGAAATAATGGGATGGGGATATAAGTTTTTTCTATCATAAGGGGGGCATCGTTTGCATAATTCAGGCGCTTGATGACGAGAAGATCGGCGTTGCAATCTATTTCAAAAAGATGCGCAAAGAACTCGCCCACCGGCCTCACGGTCTTTGAAAGAACCTTGACCGAAGGTTCCGCACTACGTGCACGAACGCTCTCGCGAAACCCCGCAAGCTTTACCGCATCCGACTCCCCCAAATGCTCGTTCATGACATAGACACCCTTGCCCTGAACACGTCGTAAAAGACCTCCCGCCACAAGTGCATCGACGGCGTTTCTCACGGTCAAACGTGTTACGTCAAAGCGCTCGGCAAGTTCATTTTCCGAAGGTATGGCACTCCCAGGCTGATAGAAACCATCCTCTATTTCGTCACGGATGGCTTCACGTATTTGAAGGTATTTGGGCTTCTCGATATGTTGTAAGTTCACCTGCGTCACCAAAACGTCCTCTCAAGGCTCATTGGCCTACCGCATAAACTGACAAACGTATACCTGTCGGGCCGTATGACGGACTTGTAGTACTCAAGAGGCTCTTTATCTCTCCCAAAGTTAATGCCCGATTGGAAAAAGACCGCATCTCCCTCGTACATGTCGAGAAAATCGGCTTCTTGAGAATCAAGATGAGTAATGGAAAGGGTATCCGTGCCGTGTGTGAGAGAAAACCCGTATTCATTTCTCATCACATCAAAGAGAGATTCTTTTGAGAAGTCATGACTCTCGATACCGGGACATAATGCTTCATTCACATAGGAAGTCTCAATCATACAGGGGAGGCCATCCACATAACGCAAACGCATAAGCTGCAGAACGTTGCAGCCTCGATCTATACTCAGTTTTCGAGCAACGTGAGCATTACCCGAACAGATTTTTTGACTAATCACCATAGAGTTAGGTGTATGTCCGGATTTTCTGACATTGTCGCTAAATCCGTATGTTTCTACCGTTCCCGTAACCGAGATTGGACGTTCCGGAGCCACATACGTACCCGACCCCTGACGGCTCTCTAAAACATGCATGGTAGTGAGATAGCGCACGGCACTCCGTAAGGCAGAACGCGAGATTTCCCACATTTCGCACATATCCCGCTCGGAAGGAAGCCTGTCACCCTCCTTAAGATGGTTGACCATGATGTAATTCTTAACACTCTCAAGTGCATTATCAAGAGGCGGGATCTTCTTGCGTGACACTACCTGCCTCCCGATTTACTCTTGTCCGCTTGATCTCGCATGGCGAGTATATCTTCGCAGACGTTGTCGGCTCCTTCACGAAGCAGCTTATACATACGCGATGCACGCAGTATTTCTCGCCTCACCAAAGGAATGCCCAGGACAAACCCTTTACCGTCAATTCCTTTAACGGTGAGCATGACGTTCATTGAGGTGCAATACTTGCCGTCTTTTCCTGCATTGGCACGAGAAACGGCCGCGGGGTTCATGAGCACACTCTCAAACAAATCTTTACGGCTCATATCCTTATTGACATCGATGCTTTCGTTTTCGATGACCTTGCAATCCAATATGTCAGCATACTCGTGAATAGCAGGTTCCATTCCCGGAAGCGACACGGCCCATTGCCGATGTATCTCATCTTGATAGATGGACGGCACCGCAGAGAACTTAGGTGCTTCAAAGATGGCTTTTGTAACTGAAAAGCCCTTATCGGCCAGTTTTTTAGAAACTGATTTTCCAAAGAGTGTCACGTCTTCTCCGATTCGTATCCCGTATAAGAGGGTCAAGCAAGTGCCGCATGAATTTCATTATATACAAGACAGCATTATTTAGAATCAGTTGAAAGACACACGTAAGATGGAGACGCTAGAGTTCAAACGCGCTTTACTCGAATATTCCTCCCCACAATCTCTTATGCCCCCAAAGTATCAATCGGAATAACATATATCCCATCCGAGCGCCGTCTACGCGCCATCGTCCCCTTACCGAGCAGCATTGATGATTTTCGAGGATTTCCATTTATGATTTTCAAGCCAACTCAACTATGTTTTTCGAGCAATTACATTGATGATTTTCGAGGGATTAACCGCAGTGAGGGTTCACTGAACACCATTGCTCTTTCTAAAGTCCGCCGGCGAGAAGCCCTTGTTCCTTCGAAATGCTTCCGTGAACGCACCCGGTTTGCGGTAACCGACCGCCTTACCGACGCTTGCAATCGGAAGATCGGTTTCCTTGAGCAGCCGAACAGCCTCTTCCATTCGTTCCCGTATGACATACGCAGAAGGTGAAAGCCCCGTCGCGGTTTTGAACAGCCTTTTCAGCTTGGTTTGCCCGATGTACAGCTCTGAGGCAAGCCGTGCACAGGAGAGGTCTCCACTTAGGTTGTCGGCAATGTAGGCACTGATATGGCGGATAGCGCGTGTATCATCCTGAGACAGAGCCTTATGTTCTTCGCTTCCATCTTCTCGGGTAGCGTATTCCATAACAAGAGCGACAGCCTCTGCAATCACGCCCTCATAGAACAGCTCCGCGGCAATTCCCTTGCCCTGATACGCACGTGCCTTGCGGAGCAGATCGACAAGTTCGGGAAGATCATGTTTTCCGTCAACTTTGATAAAGGCTTCCCGGACATCTCTGATGTCCCCAAACCTGCTTTGTAGATAATCCCGATAGTAGTCGGGAGAAATAGTGATAGACGAAGCCCTTGCTACGGCCCCTTTTGAGAATCGCATCTCATATTCTTCATTCTCACCCCCAAGATATACCATGATGGCCCCCGGAGCGAGCGGCGCACCCTGACGTTGCACCATACCCTTGACATCATCGTAGCATCCCAGGCAGATGTGCTCGGTACAGCGGTACCGCATGATCCCGCTTTTTACAAAGTTCATCCTGAATGCATTCACGGCAAAAAGATTTCCGCGAAAGTACGCCCAGTACTCACCGGATCCCAGCTCATTTTCAAAGGTGTGTAGGACGCCTTCAGGGCCATAACCACGAACTTCCTTCAAAGGCTTGAGATCCCATCCTTGAAACGCCCCACGGTAAAGATCTGTCTCAATACTTTTCATCTTCCCTCCTTTCCGCTCGTCCGGTTCCCAGGCTTCTTCCTTGATCAGGCCTTCTCATTCCGTATAGGGACGCATCTTATCAATGCAGTTGTCAGGAACATGCTGTTTATCCATTATAAAGCAGAGTTTCCTATAGCTAACAATTGATCGGCGAATCGATCGATGTGCATCGATATAAAGAGTCGACAGTAAGGAGGATCATCTATGAAAACGGAAGTTGAAAGCTCCAAAAATACCAGGTGGACCATGCACGACATCCTGACATTTGTAATATTCAATCTCATCATCATGATACTTATCACGGTGGCAAAAGTAGTCGAAGACATGGTGTTGGCACCACAAAATACGTTCTTCGTTGGCTCATGGCTGTTTCCGTTACTGGCAACGCCGTTCTATCTCGTCATGGCCGACCGCATCGGCAAACGTGGCGTACTTTCCGGATCGATCCTCATATTTGGTGTCCTCTACACCTTCATGGGCGGACTCTACTGTGCACCGGTCGCTATTGTGGGCGCAGTCATAGGCGAGCTGGTTATGTGGGGTAAAGATTCTTATCACGATATCAAACGCGTCATCGGCGGCTATATCGTCTATTGGGTGACGTTTGGTTTTTATGGAATCATACCGTATGTACTGTTCAGAGAAGCCTACATGAAACAGTTGGAAACCTACTACAATGCCGCCGACGTTACCGCGATGATCGCCCAATATACCGAACTCCCCTGGATCCTTCTGATGATGGCTTTGTTTGCAGCGGGAACGATCGTTGGCGGCCTTATTGGATCAAAATTCTTGAAAAAACACGTCCGTAAAGCGAAAATCGCATAAACGACATGGAAGAGACGGACATCAAGTGCGGTCTTCTCGGCCTTGATCCAAGAACACATCTGTTGTCGTTCTTTCTTGTGGGGATCGTATCCATGCTGATAGTGAACCTCCTTGAGACGGTGCTTTTACAGGCATTCGCTACAGCTTATCTCGCCGCAAACGGACGGACGAAAAGTGCGACAAGGACCTGTGTGAGCTTCACAGTCATATGCGGCCTGAGCTTCCTTCCCCTCCCAGGGCTGTACGGAGTTCTTTTTGTAAGCATGCTGCACATGATTCCCCCGTTTACGACCGGCTGCGCGTTCTTCTCGCTTTCTCCTTCGGCGATCATGTGCGCACTCGACCGGTGGCATCTCCCGCAAAAATTCCTCGTTGGGATCTGCATGATATTCAGATTTGCCTCGATCCTTCCGTTTGAGATGCGCTCAATACTTCGCGGAATCCGCATGCGGGGCATCTTCCCCAGCTTACTGGGTATTGTGAGACACCCCGCGCTCGCATACGAATGCTTTTACACGCCGCTTGTCATGCGCTCGCTGAGACTCTCAAACGAACTCGCCGCATCGGCCGAACTGCGAGGGATTGGGATAGGTACAGGACGAACGTCGGTATATCACGTGGGATTCACCTTGCGCGACGCAATGTGCGCTCTTGTTGTAACTGCAGCCGTCGCCGGCATATATGCGTTGGAGGCGGTTTTGTGAGAGGTACGGAAACCGTCGCTTTGAAGAACGTTTCGTTTTACTACCTCGACGAGTCTGAGCTTTCAGATGAAACATCAGCTGATAGTGAGGTATCAGCCGGCAGATACGAATCTACGGAAAGCTGTGTACAGGATATCTGCCTCAACATCCCGGCAGGCTCATGCACCGTACTCTGCGGACGCTCCGGCAGCGGAAAATCAACGGTTCTGCGCCTGATCGACGGCCTCGCAGGAACCTTCTTTCCCGGCGAGAAGAGCGGAGTGGTCCTTGTACACGGAACGGACGTGTTTGATCTGTCCCCGCGCAATCGCACGAAAAGCATAGGCGTAGTCATACAAGATCCGAGAAGTCAATTCTTCATGGGGACGGTAGGCGACGAAATTGCATTTTCCCTGGAAAATCTGGGTACTGATCCCTCAGATACGATCAAGTTCGTCCAAGAGGCGGCAACACTCAGCGGTGTCAGCCGACTTCTTGCCGAGAAGCTCACCGAGCTCTCAAGCGGACAAAAACAGCGCGTCGCTCTTGCGGCTGCAATAGCCAACCGTCCGCAGATCCTGATACTTGACGAACCCACCTCGAATTTGGATGCAGAGGGGTCTCAGTCGCTTATCAAGATCCTCGGAGAGCTTAAAAGAAACGGCGTGGCACTGATCATCTCCGAGCATAGACTCCATCAATTTTTGCCTGTAGCCGATGAGTTTGTATATCTTCAGGAAGGACGCATAGCCGCTCGGTGGGATGTCGAGAAGTTCACGTCTCTTTCCGAACACGAAACGGCAAAGTTTGGGCTTCGACACCCCGACATGAAATCCGACTCTGAAATCAAATCCTATCCCGCAAAGGATGCGGACGGTTGGCACATGACAGATGTGACCTATCTATACCCTTCAACAAAACGCGGAATCAAGGGCATTACCGCTGAATTTCCATTCGGATCCGTAACGGTCATATGTGGTGAAAACGGAACAGGCAAAACTACGCTCGCAAAAGTCCTTGTAGGAGCCGCTCGAGAGCAGAGAGGCATCGTCGCCAGAAACGGGAAACGTCTTTCCCGTAAAGAACGCCGCCTCCTCAGCTACTTTGTCATGCAGGACGTTGACTATCAGCTGTATGCCGGCAGCGTAGCGGACGAAGTGGTGCTTGGCCGACAGGTGGATGATGCACTCAAGGCACGCGCCTGGGAGGCGCTGGCAGCTTTTGGTCTGACGGATTTGGCCGACCGACATCCGGCCAGTCTTTCCGGCGGGCAGAAGCAGCGCGTCATACTTGCGACGGCATACTGCTCAGATGCCGAGCTTATTGTACTTGACGAGCCCACAAGCGGACTTGACGGACACGGGATGCACGAGGTGGTGCATTGGTGCCGCAAACTCGCATCCGAGAAAAAAGCAGTTGTGGTTATAACGCACGACGAACTGTTGGCGCAACTGGCAGGCGATTACATCGTTGACTTGCCATTGCAGAAAAGAGGTTGATGTCTCCATGAGTCACATTACGCCAAAAGACCGGACGGCACGTCCCAGTGCATTTTCAAAGCTTTTCTATTTTATGCGGCCCGACAGGGATCGAATGCTCTTCTCGCTTCTTCTGGCATGCATAGGCGAGGCGGCAGGCATGGTTCCTTATATTGTCGTTGCCTTACTTGCCGCGGGATTGGCGGAAGGGACGCTCACGCTTGAGTCGGCTGCTCTCCTATCAGCCGCAGCAGCAGCGGCCCAGATTGCAAAGTTCCTGTTCACCTGGCGCTCTTCCATGATCAGCCACGGGATCGCCTTCAAGGCTCTATGCACCATGCGTGAGCAGATGGCAGAGAAGATGGCTCGTGTGCCCATGGGGACCATCGTCGACACGCCGACGGGCACGTTCAAGAACCGGTTCGTAGACAACGTGAACCAACTTGAGGACGCCATTGCGCACTTCATGCCCGAGCTTCCAAGCACGGTATTTGCGCCGCTTTTGGCAATGATCATCGTATTCGCCATCAACTGGCGTATGGGACTTGCCGGGATTGCCACGATCCCCTTATGCCTGCTCTTCTATCTTGGCATGATGCGGGACTATAAGCCCAAAATGGCCCGCTATATTGCGAGCGAACAGCGGATGAACTCAACGCTGGTAGAGTATGTCAACGGTATCCAGGTGATCAAAGCGTTCGGACGCACCGCATCCTCATACGGCTCGTTTTCCGAGGCGGTAGCCGAATATCACGACTCCACGCTTGCATGGTTTCACCAAAGCTGGATATGGATGGCGGCGATACGGGCTATCGTCCCCTGTACGCTGCTCTTCTCGCTACCGCTCGGCGTTTGGCTGCTTTCGGTCGGACGGATCACATTGCCTGCCTTCATGGTGTGCATCACCATCCCATTGGGATTCATCGGAGGAATACTCAAGTTCTCCCAGGCGGCAGGCCAAATTTCACGTATGGATACCTGCCTGAACGTAGTCTGGGACTTTTTAGGAGAGCCTGAGCTCTCACGGCCAAGTGAGCGCGTAATGCTTGACGGCAAGTCATTCACTTTTGAGAACGTCTCTTTTTCTTATCATGAGGGCACGGAGGTGTTGCACGATATCAACTTTAAGACGGAGCCGGGGCAGATCACGGCTATCGTAGGACCCAGCGGATCGGGCAAATCAACGGTAGCTAAGCTTATGGCCGGTTTCTGGGATGTACGTTCCGGATGCATTTCATTCGGTGGTACCGATGTGCGAGACATTCCCTTCGAGCAGCTTATGGAGCACGTCTCGTATGTGGCACAGGACACGTTTTTGTTTGATAGGACCATCGCCGACAACATCCGCATGGGCATGCCGGATGCAACCGATGAAGAGGTCGAGACTGCTGCACGTGCAGCCGGCGCTCATGAGTTCATCAGCCGGCTTCCTCAAGGGTATCGCACTCCTGCCGGTGAGGCAGGTGCAAGGCTTTCCGGCGGCGAGCGCCAACGCATCACCATTGCCCGCGCCATCTTAAAAGATGCTCCCATCGTCATTCTTGATGAGGCCACTGCCTATGCCGATCCTGAAAACGAAGCTCTGGTAGAGCGAGCCTTGAGCAAGCTTGTAGCAGGAAAAACACTTGTTACTATCGCCCACCGCCTATCAACGATCACAGGCGCCGACCAGATCCTCGTCATGGACGGCGGACGCATCGTTGCGCGCGGACGTCACGGTGAATTGCTGAAAACCTGTCCTTTGTATGCTCGCATGTGGAAAGAACATATGAGCTCTACCGTCAACGCAGAAGAGGAGCCCTCATGTTTGCAATAATGAAACGCATCCTTGACTTGGCCGGAAGCTTCTCACCGGCATCACGCCGCAGCCTCATGGCAGGCATGGTCTGTAATGTCATTAAAGCGTTCTTCATGTCCGGAATGCTCATAGCGGTATGGTGGGCCCTTGAGATGCGAAGTCACCTGAGCGCCGGAGTTGCCCTGCAATGTTTAGGGATCCTCGCCATCAGCGTAGCGGGTCAGTTTGCCTTCCAATATCTCGTGGACATACAGATGGACGCCGAGGGGTTCCACATCTTCCGTGATCTGCGGCTACGGGTGGGCGACCGCTTAAAAGGCGCTCCCATGGGCTACTTCTCAGAGCAGCGTCTCTCGGCGATAACCACCACACTCACTACCACGGTGCACCAACTCGAAGAGTTCATGACCATCTGTCTCACGGGACTCTCGGGCGGCGTAGCCATGGCAGTGATCATGAGTCTGTTCTTCCTGTTTCAAGCGCCACCGGTTGCCTTCATTACCTTTGTCGGCATTGCCGTAGGCCTTATTGTTTTGGATTGGCTGAGAAGACGCTCGACCGCCGTCACACGGGAGGTCACTGCCGCACAGGAGGAAATGACTGACAAGGTGATCGAATACGCCCGCGGCATGGCTGTATTGCGGGCATTCGCGACACCCGATGACGCACTTGCCGCAGCAAAGGCATCCTTTGAGCGGAAACGCCAGGCAGATTACGATCAAGAGCAGGCGGCACAAGGTATCCTCAAGCTCTATGCGCTCGTGTTCAACCTTGCAAGCTGCGGAGTTCTTCTCGCCGCATGCACACTGTATCTGACAGGCGCTCTGTCTCTCTCGTGGGCGCTCACGCTGCTGGTTGCCGCTTTCATGATCTATGGAGAGCTTATCAGCGCGAACAACAGTGCGTTTCTCACCAAGAAGATCGAAGGAGAGCTTAACCGCATTGACGAGGTATGCTCGGTGCCAAAGCAAGACCTTACGGATGAGACGCTCTCGCCCGACGGATTTGCCCTGGCCATGGAGGATGTCTCATTCGGTTACGGTGACGGCCGTCGTGTCATAGAAGGAGTAACACTCTTTATTCCCGAAGGCTCAACCTGCGCGCTTGTCGGCCCGAGCGGCTCGGGTAAAACAACGCTGGTGAATCTGCTTGCGCGCTTTTGGGATGTCGAGAAGGGCCGCGTTACCATCGGCGGCATTGATGTCCACGAGGGAACGGCGGAAAGCCTGCTTGCAAACATATCAATGGTGTTCCAGAGTGTATACCTGTTCAATGACACCGTCGAGAATAACATTCGCTTTGGTCGCCCCGATGCACCGCGCGAAGAGGTCATCGCCGCAGCAAAACGCGCACGCTGCCATGATTTCATTATGGAACTTCCTGACGGCTACGACACGGTGCTTGAGGAAGGTGGGGCAAACCTTTCCGGTGGAGAGCGCCAGAGAGTATCCATTGCACGCGCCATCATGAAGGATGCGCCGATCGTCATCCTTGACGAGGCTACGAGCTCGGTCGACCCGGAAAACGAGCACCTGCTTATGCAGGCAGTAACGGAACTGACACGAGGAAAGACCCTTGTTACCATTGCACATCGCCTGAACACGGTGCGCGATGCTGACCAGATCCTTGTGATCGACGGCGGGCGCATCGTTCAGCGTGGTACACATAATGAGCTAATGAAGGAGGCTGGCATCTACCGGCGCTTTATCGAGATGCGCCGGGAAGCTGCTGGATGGCGTATCATACGCTCTTAAACTTCATGGCTACAACTCTATTGTCACTTATAACTTTTCGTCACAGTGGCAATTGCCGCATCCGTCTCTCCAGCAACTGTCTGCAAGAGTGCACGGTCTGCTTTGGTACCTCCACGGCGAGACCATTCGCACAAGGTTTCAACCCAGTACATTACCATGGCTGACGCCTTAAGGTGCATTGAGAAAGCATCATCATGTGCCGTACGTAGTGAATTGGCGAGAAGAGCATCCACGACCCGTATCCACTGGGGAATGCGCGCATACAGAGCCTTCAAGAGTGTAGGATTTTCGTGAACGATGGAAAGTCTAAGGGCAATATCAGAGAGTCCATCGGTACCGAGTTCCTCCACGACCGCATCTAAGACAATGCGAGCAATCTCAAACGGCTGCAGGCTTTTGTTTGCGCCAGTAAGCACATGCTCGGCAACTACGATACCGGCGCTATCGGGAGGCATTCCAAGAACGACATCCTCTTTGGAGGGAAAATGGCGAAAGAAGGTCATGGTAGAACTCCGTCGGCCTGGGCTGTATCCTGAGCCGCCGTTTCATCATACCCATGCTCAACAATAAGCTTGAGTCCACAAGAGCACAAACGGGAACGTGTGGAATGAAGACGCTGTTCTTGTCATGCCTCACGAGCCTGTTTAGCCTGTAATGAAATACCACGTTTATTAACTTTTTCGTTTTCCTGCATGTTCTTCTCGCTCTAATTTCGATATATATGCGACAAATCCTGCCACCAGAAGGAGCAGAGAGCAGCCGTCACACAGAACACAATTAGAATAGCATAGGCATACGCACTACTTGCGGCGGCGCGTAGTGCCTGCGCTTGCATAGCATCCTGCCCATGTGCCGTTTGAAAGGCAAGTGAGATAGATGCAAAGCCTTCTGCAGTGGTTCCCTTACATGTTGCTGTATACCATGATTCCGTGGGCGACCAAAAATTCCAATTCTCAAAAGACACTCCAGCTGCTGGAAAGTAGAAATGAGAGCAGCCCCACCGTCTGCTTGTTGATTGAGAACGAGTTCCATGCCCCAGCTTTGCGTGGCGGGCAATCCCATGCCCACCTCCAAACCACAAATACACTGACCGCAGCCATGAGATAATAATTTACAGACGTCGTCGACAAAGCCATAACGGCCAAACCTACTACTATGAAAAGGAGAAGAATCATTGCAATGGCGCGTATGGTAAGGACACGGGTCACATCCCTAAAATGGTGTAAAAGATGGAAATGAGCCAGAGGTCCACTTCCAAGTAAACTTGTAATTGCCAGAAAACAGAAGAGGCTTGGAGGTAAAGCATGGCTTAAATCAATAGTACTCTCGATCAAGAAGAGATTCTACAGTTGCTTTCTAAGGACAGAAGCGATGCATTTCGCATACTGCTCCAACAAACATTGAATACTATATTGCGCAGAGAATCAGAAGAGCAACTTTGTGTTTGCCCTATGAGTGCTCAGATATGCGTACCGACAGTCGTAATGGCATAAAGAGCGAACTCTAATCACGAGAGTAGATACTCTTGAGCTGCAAGTGCCAAGGCATAGAAATGTTCCCTTTAAGACCCTTGTCTTTGAGAACTACAGAAGAAGTGAGGCGGCACTTGTTACCACAATGGCAGAGATGGTTATCTTTTGAGTTTCAACGGCTAAGGTCGGAAGAGTTATGGAAGAGATCTGTGGGAAGTCATTTTCAAAACAGAGTGTCTCTGAGGCATACACTGAGCTTGATGTGGCCGTCGATGCATTTTGTAACCGTCGCCTTGAGGACAAAAGGTACGAGAGAACCATCGTATCGTGTCAAAAGCACTGCTGGTAGCCATAGGACTTACTGATGGCGGACTCAAAGAGATCATCGGTATATCTTTGGCTGACGCAGAGACCAAGGAGAGCTGGACTTCCTTTATCAGATTACTCGCCGCACGTGGACGACGCAATGACGGTGATGGAGCCTTCCATCTCAATACCCAAGGTGTTTACGTACCTCAAATTACCTTAGAAGACTTAACAAGGAGATAAAGCATAGGTCAAAGGTAATCGAAATATTTCCTAATGTGTCCTTTGCAATAATACTTATGGGTGCTTTTCTTATGGAAGAAAATGAATGTTGGAAAGCTCAGCGTAAGATCTACTACACTCCGGCTTGCAAGGAACTTAAGGCCAAGATCCCAACCTTGGCAAAGATTACCCGTAGCCAAATCGAACTTAGAAAAGTGGCACAGACAGTAACAGATTCGATGATTACAAATTTACATACTAATGTGGACTTGACTCGAAAGGCTTGCTGTACGCCGTTATTCCTCCTGAAATTCGCCGGCAAGAAGCTCGTTGTATCTCCAACTTCGAAAATACTGGAGCAATTTCACAAGGTATAATAGCCGGTGTTATAAAGTGCATACGCCATACGTATACAGCGACTATAAAGGCGAAAGGTCCGTGTTTTATGAGTGAGCGGAGTCATGCTGTGCACAAGAAAAATACAATCCAAACCACAGAGGTTGATGACAGCGCCGCTCAAAAAGAAAAAATCATTGCAACCGCCTATTCTATTGGAGCAAAACAGGGGCTTGCCGCAATTTCCGCGCGAGGAGTCGCACGGAATGCGAATGTTTCAGTCGGCTACTTGTACAAACTCTTTCCTTCAAAGAGCGACATCATGGTCGCGGCCGCTGAACGTTACTTTGAGCACGCTCTCTTCCACGAAATATGTCATATTAACGTGGAAGAATCATACGTCGAGTATTGCAAGAGACTTTGGGATTGCGCCTCTGTAGCAGTTGCTGTCTTTAGGAGAGACTGGTTAAGGGACTGGAAAGATCTTCCAAAAGCCGATCTTTTCGCCGCCCAAATTCGCATGGACACCATGCTTGAGCATGCAAAGTCAGGACTTGAAAAAGTTCTCACACAAGATGAGCATATTGATTGGAAAACGCTACCGGCAGAAATAGATATAGCGTCTATTACGACGTTTACCGTACGTTCCATGTTGGATTCCCTACGCGAGAAGAACGCCGATTGCACGGTACTGTTTACGCTCCTTGAACGTGGTCTTTACGATACCGACCGGCATAATCTCTGAAACAGCGTCTGACAAAAGCATCGTGAACCAAACCGTATTGTTGTTCACGTTATGGCAACTAGCATCAATACCGTCCATAAATCACGACCAAATGCTTGAACCAAAAGGTAGAGCAATATGTATGGGACGGTGTCTTTATGCTTGGATTTGCTACGGTAGCGATTACGGGTGCGCTTGTTTTTTATACTATTGGCGTTTTTGCCGAACGCCAGTCGGGCACACTTAAACTGAGTCATATCGTGCTTTTTTACTTGGGGCTTGCCTGTGATACAACAGGAACAGCATGTATGTCTTTTATTGCGCAAAACGGCTCTCAGAATCCGGTACATGCGACGACCGGAGCACTTGCGATTATTCTTATGATCGTACACGCAGTATGGGCAACCGTTGTGTATTCCAAGAAAAATCCTGCAACGCTCGCTCGCTTCCATCGTCTCAGTATTGGAGTATGGCTTGTGTGGCTTGTGCCTTACATTTGCGGCATGCTCATGGGAATACCGGCTCTTGCCATGGGACCAAACTTCGCCCTTGGTATAGCGATTGGCATAGCCTTCGTCATTGGCCTCATTGTATATCGATGCAAACCATGCGCCCGCACGTAGCCATGAAAGGATAATTTGGCGATATAATGTGTCGGCACTACACTGCATCAGCCGACCGACAGGAGTTCTTACATGAATCCTTTGATTGTGTACTACTCATATTCAGGCATAACAAGAAAGCTCGCGGAAGATATCGCACTCATTACGGATGGAGAATTGCAAGAGCTGAAACCTCAAGATCCGTATTCCTTTTCATATAACACGGCAGTAAAAGAAGTGCGGGCTCAAATTGAGAAGGGGTATTGTCCCCCGCTGCGTCAAGGTCTTGCAAATATAGACGACTTTAAAACAATCTTCATAGGCTCTCCTAACTGGCTGAAAACGTTTGCACCTCCTGTTCTTTCATTTTTGAGAACAACGGATTTAAGCGGAAAGACAATCATTCCGTTCTGCACACATGGTGGTGGAGGCTTCGGCCACATGCTTGATGACTACAAAAGAGAATGCGGTGCGTCTCATATAAAAAAGGGTATCGCTCTGAAAGGCGATTACAGCTTTGACGAATTACAAAAATGGTTGGAAACGTCAGGAGTTTATCGGGATTCAAGAGACTAAAGAGTGTTCATTTTTTCAGCGTGCTAAGTGTGCTAAGCACACTCAATTCGCCTACTCTTTCTTTTTATTGTTGCCCTAATCGCTCTACAAAAATGGCAATACGTAGATATCCATCCAGTTCCAAGAAGCCATATCCCACGACTCCAGGCCCAGCTCTTCTGAAGTTACCACTCTGGCCGACGTACCCTCAACCAGAAGCATGCTGCCATCTCCAACGGCTATCGAATGTGGTGTAAGACTGAACGTATCGCAAAAAATCAACTTTGATTTTGTACGTGCACCATCTTTGGTAGGAATCTCCCATATATCAATGGATTCAACGGGAGTATGTCCAACGATTTGATTGACACCAGGAAGCGGATCTTGATAGAGCTCTGAT
Source organism: Atopobiaceae bacterium (assembly GCA_024691995.1). Lineage (GTDB taxonomy): Bacteria > Actinomycetota > Coriobacteriia > Coriobacteriales > Atopobiaceae > Lancefieldella. The sequence goes on from JAILNA010000004.1 coordinate 116,982, forward strand.
AAATCCGCCCAAAGTGGACTGGCAATTTCGCTTCCACCACGACCCGGCCCTGCACTGTCAAGTGCCGCGAGAGCTTTATCGTCTCCACGTCGAAACATTTCATTGAGAGCATCGGAAAGCGTACAAGGAGTTTCCCTTTGGTCTGACGTAAGAAAGCGATAAGCCCACTCCCTTGTTATGCCCGCGTGAGTTACTACATAATTGCCCACAACGCATGCCATCTGAACCTTCATATAGGTAAGTGCTTCCGAAACTTCTTTATAGAGATCGGTATGCGTACCAGGCCCTGGAATACCTCGTAGATATTGCATGTCATGGTTGCCAAGGACAAAATCAACATCAAAACCGTGTTTCCTTTTACCGTCAATCCATGTTAAAAAGTCATCAATCGCATCCAACATAATCGAGCGGTTGGAATGCCACTCATCAACATAGTCCCCGCAAAATACAACGCGATTAACATTCAGTTTCTTTATCGCTTGGTCAACCCGACTTAAAATGAGATCTTCTTTAAGGTGCATATCCCCTATGACAAGTGTTTTTGCTTTGTTTTCGGAATTACTCATCTTTGCCTCTCAAGAATTTCCTCAAGCTTTGCAAGGTTTTTACCCTGCTTTTTTGCTCTTCTATAGTCCTTTTAAACTTGGCTGTAAATTTCAGCTCCGACATGCCTACTCTCTATTAAGAGCATCCATGGCTTCCTTGACAGAACGATAAGAACCAGAAAGATTCCTACCAACCACCGCATCATCCATTGCTGCAAGTGTCTCAGCATCAAATCCATAAGGGTTAGATGGATCAAAAGGAAAACCGCCACGACGATTGAATGCAGACACAAACATGCGAATGGCATTACTTGGAGATGTTCCAATCTCATCGCAAATGGCAGAAAAGCGATCTTTCTCATCTTTACGAAGCTTTGCAGAAATTGATTCTGTAGCAGCAGTCATCATAATTCCTTACTACAATGTCTGATAATGTCATCTATTCTATTCTAAATAAAGCATTACTAAAACGCTGAACGTAATTCAAAAGTATCCAGTCAAATGAGCTGGCAAAACTACTTACGTGCTTATGCGGTATCACTACATGACACGCTTCTAAAGCATCCAAATGTCATTATGTTAGTGCTCACTCACCCGATTTCTACTCCTGGGCAGCTCTCACTTTTTGCTAAGATGCTTGCAAATCTCTCGAAAACCGGCTTTTCTGCACCTTTGGATATACTCGGGATTGCAACCGCCGTTACGGTATATACCACGGGTTTTTCTGCTTCGGAAGCTGTGCCTCCTGTGGGAAGTACCTCCAACGAAGATGCTCCTAGTCTCTCTGAAGCAATTAAGTCTCTGCCGGCTGATGAGCTTGATTCGCTCAGTATGCTCATTGGAGAAATAATGGAGAGCAAATGGAACTTCAGTATGCAATTTGAAAGAGGGCTTGACGCCCTTCTCCAAGGATGGAAATAGCAGCGTTTTCTCTAGCTTACAACGTCTTATCAATCCTTTCACATAAGTCGTACGACTTTTGTGAAAGTCTTGCACATTTCTCGTACGACTTTTGTGCGTATAGGATTCTCATACTCATTAACACTTAGCTTAACTAGCACTCTATTACGAGCTTCTCACCTCTTATATATTTAGTAGTCGCTGCCCATTAAAATCGACTCTTTATGCACAGTGCTCCCTAACTAAATTGCTATTTAGCCTTCGGGAACCACGGAATGCAACGATTAACTCGCTTGCAGTAATCTCTATATTCATCACCAAATTGCTCTAGCAACCATTTTTCTTCCGTTGCTCGCATCATTATGGTCAGTAAAGCCCAATACACAAAAGGCAGCAGAAGCAAATAGAAATTGCTATAAATCAGCAAAACACCAGTAAGAACAAAGGCGAATGCAGAGTAAATGGGATTGCGCACCACTGAATACACACCAGTAGTTATCAATTTGTTCGCAATAATATTGTCCTGGAGCTTTTCTTTAATTGCAGCCGAAACCCACAGCCAGATACCCATCGCAAAAAAGATTGTTCCTGCAGTATGAAGCACTGCAATGGTCGCCCGGATACGAAGGTAGGGCAAAACTCCCATCTGAGACAATACAATGCAAGTCATGGTTAGAACCACGATGGTAATCACATACGCAGGCCCGGCTCCAAGCACTGGGAGATGATCCTTCTCGTCTTTTTGAGGTGTCATGGCCTCAACTCCACTCAATGTATTGTAATGTTAGTTATATCTAACTGTACGCAAGTAAGTATACCGTACGCACAAGACCCTTCGTATTGAGTAAATGTGCAGAGCACCGTCGTTCGCATTGATTTGTAAATATCTGGTCCAATAAGTCCAGCGTCTACCTTTTGACCAGTCTATACGAATCTAAAATTATTGAATTTGCTAGATTTGTTGTAACATATTGACTGTTAAAAAGCTTATTTTTGCTTTAATAGTGCACCCCTCCACTGAAAGGATGCTCAATGAAACAACGCCGTTTAGTGCTGGCACTTGTACTTTTCTTTATACTTTCTTTTGGCACTATATTTACTGCTTGTTCTACAGAAACCCCTGAACCATCTGCTGAAGAGGTTGCAGCTCAGAAAGCAGAAGAAGAGAAGAAAGCTGCGATGGCTCCATTCGTAGGCATCTGGGAAGCTAAGTCCATCAACGATCCAGATCAGGGAGAAATTGTTGAAAGCGTTTATCCAACTGCAAGAGATGCGTACAAGGCAATTTATGGTTACGATTTTGCTGAAGATGGCATTGGTTTGTTTATTCGTTTCGGCGCTCAAAAGCCATTTACTTGGTCTGTTGATGCTGACGGTAAACTTACGATAACTCTTGCAGGAAACGCCGGAAGCTACACGGCAACCGTAGACTCCAGTACAGGTCAGATGACCATTGAAGGTTCCGATGGATCAAAGGCTGTTCTTACGCAGGTCACTAAAACATCTGGCGATTATTCGAGTTTAAAATATAAACCTTTTGACGCAATGGCAGATAGAGGTACTATTGGCCGCAATTTCTCTAGCAAAATTGAATCCTCTATGCGCTTTAAGCTGAAGACTGAAGTGGATAAAGTACTTATTGATAACGATGACATCCATGTCCGGTATACGGGCATAGCAAAAAGTCCAGACGGTTATATGGAAGGCTATGTCTTTGAGATTATCAATAAGTCTGATACATGGATTGCTTGCGATTTTCGATTAGATAATTCAGATCATACGCTGTGGTCCTATGATTCTAACTACCTAGAGCGTGGCGAGAGAGTCTATGCCTTTGTTATTAACAGCTCCAATAAAAAAATGCCTCTTGCCGATCTTACTAAGGCTGAGGGAGTCATTGAGTATTACCACATCAAGGATGGTAAGAGCCTGGAAGATAATCAAAAACAAGATATCGACTTGGCAGTTACGCAGGACAAGTGACTCTAGACCATTACTTACATGGTACGTATGTTATGGGCATGATCTCTCTTGTTTCCCGGCTACATAATCCAACTACTACCAAGGTATTCTTACGCTTATTAGGTAACATAATGTTAAAGGTGGTGATAGTATGCGGGTACTCCTAGCTGAAGATGAAAAAAGAATGGCTGCAGCCATTGTGGCTCTCTTAAAGCAGGAAAAATACGACGTCGATCATATGGCGGACGGCGTATCCGCACTTCTCGCCTTAGAAAGCAATATGTACGACATCGCAATCCTTGATGTCATGATGCCTAAAATGAATGGCTTTGAAGTCTCTCGTAAAGCACGGAGCAAGGGAATCAACATTCCCATTTTGATGTTGACGGCAAAAAGTCAGCTGGACGATAAGGTCGAGGGTCTTGATAACGGTGCCGATGACTACCTGACAAAACCGTTCCACACCGCAGAACTTCTCGCCCGCTTGCGCGCTCTAGGACGGAGAAGTTCCAGCTTCCAAGACAGTATTCTGCACTTTGGAGATTTATCACTTGATACTTCAACCGCAACGCTTACCTGTAATTCTTCGGGACAGAGCGTTCGCTTGAGCGAGAAGGAATTGCGCATCCTGGAGTATATGATTGGAAGCCACGGTCGGATTATGACGCGCGACCAGCTTGCCATTAAGATCTGGGGTTTTGAAAGCAACGCTGAATACAACAACGTGGAAGTATATATGTCTTTCACGCGTAAAAAGCTGGCCTTCGTCGGCTCAAAGGTAGAAATCAAAGCCGTTCGCGGTTTGGGATATGAATTGAGGGAACAAACTGTTTAGGCAATCCAAAAGAAAAATCATTCTCTCTATTATGGTGTCGCTTGTCCTGTTGTTCGTGGTGACGCTGTCCGTAATCCTGTTTGCCAGTTCTCAGGAAATCAGACAGAAAAACATGGACATGCTCAACCGTTATGCCGATCAGTATTCAATGCAGCAGAAATCGGAAACCTCTGGTCAGTCTCACACTGATGGAAAACCGGAAAGCCAAACAGGAAGTCAGCCGGACAGCCGACCGCAAGACAAGCCAGACTACAAGCTTTCCACATTCTACTCGGTTACCTTTTCGTCTGACGGAAACGTTCTCTCTGTGTACGATGGAGAAAAAACTATCTATTCAAATGATGAGCTGACAACGCTTGCACGACAAATTTTGGACGAAGGCCACCCTTCCGGAAGAAAAGACAATCTCTCTTATGTGACACGTCAGAAAGACGGCTATACCCTTGTAGCATTTATGGACAACACGGTATCGGAAGGCGGCCTCAGAACGATGATGCGCAATGTTCTCGTCGTAGGAGGAGCTTCCATTGTCGTACTGTTTTTCATTTCCGTGTTCCTGGCAGGACGAATCATCCGCCCTCTGGAAGAAAACGATACAAAGCAAAAACAGTTTATCTCGAATGCAAGCCATGAGCTCAAGACCCCAATTTCAGTAATTGGTGTTAACGCAGAAATATTGTCCCGGGAACTTGGTAAAAACGAATGGCTCTCTAATATCCAGTATGAGAATAATCGCATGGGCGAGCTGGTCGAGCAGCTCCTTGAGCTGTCGAGTGCAGAAAATAAAGAAGTGTCCATGGAAGAACTTGACTTCTCCCATGTTGTTACGGGAGAAGCTCTCGCCTTTGAAACACTTGCTTTTGAGAGAGGAAAAACACTTCAGAGCACTATTGAAGAGGAGATCACTCTTACCGGCAATCAGAATCAGCTTACGCAGGTTGTAGCCGTATTGTTGGACAACGCCCTAGGACACACAACGGGCAACTATATTGATCTGATCCTACAGAAGCGAGCGCATAACGCCGTTCTCAGCGTTACCAATGACGGCGAAGAGATTCCACCTGAAAAATTGGAACATCTCTTTGACCGTTTTTATCGCGTTGATGAAGCACGGAATAGTGAGGGTCATCACTATGGACTGGGCCTCTCGATTGCAAAAGCGATTGTCGAGAAGCACGGTGGAAGCATCGAAATTTCCTGCTCTGGAGGCAAGGTAACCTTTACCGTTTTGCTTCCAATCAAGCTTGTAAAACATCGTTTTTAAAAACTTTGCGAATTCAATCTGTATTCAATCTTCGTTTTTTACTATGTCCTCGTCAGATGCAAGGAAGTAACAAACTTACTTCCTTGCATACATCAAATGAGACGCAAAGGAGGCGCTCATTATGAAATGGACGAGAAGAGACGTAGTGCTTGGTCTGCCTACCTTGATGGCTTTTAACCTTATCGGCTGCACGGCAAAGACCACTGCCGCCACGAACGATGAAACTGCAGCTACCGCAGAAACTGATAAAAAGGCATCTGGTGCCACAAAGATTACTGCTGCCGAAATTCTGGATGGTTATGCATTCACCAGCACCGTCGCCGATGAAAATGCAGTTCTTGTAAACACGGCGGATGAAGTAACCATTAGCAATTCAACAGTCGATAAAACCGGAGATTCCGACGGTGGAGATAACTGCAACTTCTACGGCCAGAATGCTGCAATTCTTGTTGAGGGAGGTTCAACCACTACACTCACAAACCTCACCGTTACTTCAGACGCAAAGGGTGCCAACGGTATCTTCAGCTACGGTGGCAACGGAGGCCACAACGGTGGTGATGGCGATGGCACCAAGGTTGTCATCAAAGACTCTATCATCACGACAACCGGTGACGGCGCAGGTGGCACCATGACAACCGGAGGTGGTATCACCAACGCTTCTAATCTGACGGTTACCACCAACGGTCAATCTTCTGCAGCTATCCGTACCGACAGAGGTGGCGGAACGGTCTACGTAGATGGCGGCACTTATACTTCCAACGGTCTGGGATCGCCGGCTATCTATTCCACGGCAGAGATTCACGTTGCTAACGCTGCGCTTGTCTCTAACCTCTCCGAGGGAGTTTGTATTGAGGGTCTGAACTCCATTGAGCTCACCGATTGTGACCTTACGGCAAACAACACCAAGTGCAACGGCAACGCAACCTTCATGGATACCATCATGATCTACCAGTCCATGTCCGGAGATGCGGCAAGCGGCAATTCTACCTTTGCTATGACCGGCGGATCGCTTACCAGCAAGAATGGCCACATGTTCCACGTTACTAATACGAACGCTGACATTGAGCTCAACGGTGTCAAGCTGACCAACGAAGATACCGCCAACGTTCTTATTTCTGTCTGCGATGACGGTTGGAATGGCGGTAACAATCAGGCCACCTTTAACGCTAAGGCACAGGATCTGGTAGGAGCAGTGCTTGTTGGTAATAACTCCACGCTTGCTCTGAACCTTACCAAGGGATCCACTCTTGAAGGCTACGTTGACGGCAATATTGTTAACGCCACTAATCAGACCGTTTCCACCGAAGTTGGCACCGTTACCATAACGCTGGACACCAACAGCACTTGGACTTTGACAGCAGACAGCCACGTCACCGAGTTTACCGGTACTGCGGCAAACGTTATTGCTAACGGTCACACACTGTACGTAAACGGCACGGCACTCACCAGAACTAACTAAGGGAGCGCACAAGATGAAAGAAGCATCGAGAAGATCAAGTAAATAGATAGGCTATTTCAAACGACTTTCTCGATTCAATGTTTCTTCAATCTACCTCCCTTACGATGTGTTCCACAAACGTAAGGGAGGTATTGTATGGCAACCGATTTTAGGCACGAGTGGAAACACGTACTCAACTACGCAGACCTTTTAACGCTGCGACACAGGCTCGGTGCCGTCATGGAACGTGATCCACACGCCGTTAACGGAAAGTACCACATCCGCAGTTTGTACTTTGACAATCCAGATGACAAAGCACTTCGCGAGAAAATCGACGGAGTGAACATCAGAGAAAAGTTCCGTATCCGTTTGTATAACTGGGACACCTCACTGATTAAGTTAGAGAAGAAGAGTAAGAGAAACGGTCTCGGTACTAAGTATTCAGCCAATCTAACGGAAGAAGAGGCGCAAAAGATTGTAGATGGAAACCTGGATTGGATGATAGCTTCAGATAAGCCGCTGGTACAAGAGTTGTATTGCAAGATGTGCTACCAGCGGCTGGAGCCTAAGACCATTGTTGATTACACCAGGGAGCCGTTTATTTTTAGACCAGGAAATGTCCGCGTCACGCTTGATTACGATATTCGCACTGGTCAGGAGCGCACCGATTTTCTCGACCCTGAGGTAGTAACTATTCCCGCGGGAGATGTACCCATTTTGGTTGAAGTGAAGTGGGACGAATTTCTCCCCACCATTATTAGAGACGCGGTTACTCTTCCAGACCGCCGCGTTGGATCGTTTTCTAAGTACGCACAATGTCGTGTTTACGGCTAATTGAAGGGAGTTTGAGATGACTTTCGCAGATATTTTCAAGTCCAGTTTTCTTCAGAACGTTACTAGTGTCAGCATTTTAGACATGGTACTTGCACTGGTACTTGCATTTGGCGTTGGCCTGTTTATTTTCTTTGTGTATAAGAAGACCTACGCAGGAGTTATGTATTCGTCCTCTTTTGGTGTCACCTTAGTTGCACTGACGATGATTACCACTCTTGTCATCCTAGCCGTTACCAGCAACATTGTGCTGTCCCTTGGTATGGTTGGCGCATTGTCCATTGTCAGGTTTCGTACCGCAATTAAGGAGCCAATGGATATTGCATTTCTGTTCTGGTCCATCGCGGCAGGTATTGTTCTAGCTGCAGGTCTTATTCCTTTGGCGGTTTTTGGCACCGTTATTATCGGCATTATTTTGCTGATATTTGCTAACCAGAAGGACAACACCAATCCTTACATTGTTGTTCTTGCTCTTGACGGCAACGATGCCGAGAAGGCAGCAACTGAGTATCTGGCACAGAACACCAAGAAGTGCGTTATGAAGAGTAAGACTGCTTGTAAGGATAAGGTAGAGGTCAACCTGGAGGTTCGCCTCAATAATGACAACACCGACTTCATCAATACCCTGGCTGCCATGCCTGGCGTTCAGAATGCGGTTCTTGTCAGCTACAACGGAGACTATATGGGTTAAGGAGGAAATGACGTGGCCACGGATAAAAATATCAACAAGGTTTGTATGGTCGTTCTCGTGTTCACGCTTTTTCTGACCATCGCCTTCATGAATGGCGAAAAGCTGGGAATTACACCTGTAGCAGATCAAGACGCGGAGAATTACACCGCAAACGCCTACTTCACGGACAACGATCAAGATGGGAATTGGGTAGACAACGCTTATACCACCCACATTACACTTAACGGTACGGATGGAACTATTAGCGGTAACGGTGCTTACTTCCAGGACGGCAATCTGGTGATTGCAAACGGTGGCTGGTATGAGATAACAGGCACCCTAGATAACGGCAGCATTATTGTTAAGGCAGACAATTCTTCTAAGGTTTGGATTCGCCTTAACGGAGTTTCTGTTACCTGCGCCGACGACGCCTGTCTCAGAATTGATCAAGCCGAGAAGGTCTTTCTCACTCTAGCAGAGGGTACAGACAATACCTTTACCAGCGGTGAAACGTATTCCGAGGAGGCGCTGGCAGACAATACCGGTGGTGTAATTTATGCACACGATGATCTAACCATCAACGGTACGGGCAACCTTACTATTACTGCTGGTTACAAGCACGGTATTGATGCTAACGATTCCCTTGTCATTACAGGTGGCAACATTACCATCACAGCACCTCAAGATGGTATTCATGTCAACGATGGCTTCAGCTTTACGTCGGCTAATCTCACCATTGATGCCGGCGATGATGGTATCCATAGCGATACATTCATCTACACAGAGGGTGGCACTATTTTGGTCAACTCCTGCTATGAAGGTCTTGAGGCAAAGACCATCGACATTACAGGTGGAGACATCACCATCTATCCAACTGACGATGGCATTAATGCTAACGGCGGTACCACTACAAATGGTGGCATGGGTGGCGGACCTGGTGGTGGAGGCGCTCCTCCAGATGGCGACAACGGTAGCCAAGGCGGTCAAAGTGACAATGGCGAGAAGAACGACACGACCAAGACTAATGAGACTACCGAAGAGGAGGAAACCTACATTCGCATTTCCGGTGGTACGGTAACCATTATCAACACAACCGGTAACGATGCAGACGGATTGGATTCCAACGGCAGTATCTACATTGACGGCGGAACCGTCCTTGTCAGTCTCCCAGGTGGAAACACCAATAACGCTATCGATTACGGTAGTGAGAATAACGGTAAAGCCATTGTTACAGGTGGTACGGTACTTGGTTTTGGTGGATCTGGTATGGCAGAAGAGTTTAGCGCCGATTCTACTCAAGTAGCAGTCCTTTATAACCTGGACAATACTGTAGAAGCAGGAACCACCTTCCGTGTATTAGACCAGGATGGCACAGAGATTTTGGCCTACACGCCAACCACTACTTATTCTTCCATCGCATTCAGCTCTCCACAGCTGGTTGTTGGAAAGACGTACACCGTAGAGTACGGCGACACAACTGCCGAGCTTACTATTGAAAGCACTGCGCAAGCCGTTGGAACAACTGGCGGCATGGGTGGAGGTCCGGGACAGGGACAAGATGGCGGACCTGGCCAGGGCAGCAGTCCTGACCAGGGTGGCGGTCCACCAAGCCAAGGCAGTAATTCAGGCCAAAGTAAAAATATCAGTGACGGCGGCCAGCAGGGAGGGCCAGAAGGAACACCTCCACAGCAAAATGGTGGAAACGGTGGGCCAAATGGCCAAGAAGCGGAGAAGAACACTGAAGCTAAGGAGACCAACACAACGACATCTGACAACTTTATTTCTCTTAATGAGATTGACGAAACTGTCTGGAAGCTGTTAGGCGGATCAGTGCTTGTGCTGATACCTGCAATTATCTTCGCAATGAAGTACAAAAAGAGCGGACTCTAGCGATGGCGGTTGAATCTCCACCGCCATCGCCCCTCGCTATCGCTCGCATCTGAAATAGCATATTATTGTTATCAAGAGTTTTTCGTTTGCACGTACGTTTTGCATATACAACTTATGGTGTCGCTGATTGATTATGTGTTACAACTTACTCTGCGAGACCAAGGAGAGAGGAACTATCATGGCATGCTTTCTTGTCAGCGGTGGAGAAGCCGTCGTAGTCACAGCTATTCGCACTAAAGTTAAGAAGAAGGAAGAGCAAGAAGGCATCGTCGATGCCAAAGGCAACCAGCTGACAGATCCTTCTCAACATGGAATCTGCTGGACACGCAAACTGAGCTGGCTCATGAACATGCTTTGGGGCGGCGTTTTGCTTCTCTGCATTGAGCACATGTGGCACGGCGAGGTTGTACCGTTTCCTCCCTTCCTCACGGCTATGAATACTCCGGAAGAAATACCGGCCATGCTTGGTGAAATGGCAACGGTTGGCGTGAGTATGGCCATTCTCGTCACCACTGTCTGGTTCGTAACCACACTTGTTGCTGACTATGCGGTTAAGCACACAACGCTTCTTACGGTTCAGGCAGCATAACCATGACCCTAGCTATTACACTTGCATGCGCAGCTGTCGCTACGGTACTTTGGTACGCAAAGGCGCCCGACAACTCCATGAGATTTGGCGTTCTTGCTCTTATGTATTGGGGCGCCGTGCTCATGTGGCTTGTCGATGGTATGTATCGCCTGTTAGATGGAGAACCGTTCATCGAGATAGCTGATACTGCGGTTATGTTCGATGACGCGATCCTCGGACTTCTCGTTGCTATCATAGGACTTGTGGCCTGGACCGTATACCTTGTTATCAAGGATCCTAAGCATGTTCTGAGAAGAACAACAACGCATGTATCATAAACAATTCAAAAACGGAATTGCCTTTGCGATATTGATTTGGTCACTGGACATGCTCTGTCTATATCTTACGGGCAGATTTTTTGACAATGAGTATGTGTATTGGGGTCTGAGAATCATTCCTGTCGCTGCAGTGGTTCTTGTTGCTTATGTGCAAAATCATGACTTAAAGAGCCTTGGATTCTATCCCGATCATCTAAAACACGATGGAATCGTAATGCTTTGTCTACTCGTCATCGAACTGCTGGTTGGAATATACCTATACCACATACCTTGGGAATACGCAGTTGGCGGCTGGCTGTATTTTATCTTTTGGGTTGTATTGCAGGAAGAACTTGTTTATAGAGGCTTCATTCAATCTCATCTGTTTTCATCACACATCAGCAGAAAAGCCAGCTATCTGATTGGCGCAGCAATGTTTTCTGTGTCGCACATCCCCTTTCAAATGCAGATCAGACCGTGGACAGGTTTGTTCACGGTTCAGCTGTGTATTGCATTTCTCTCACACCTCTTATATTGCTGGATTATCGAGAAGCGCGGTAATATCTGCCTCCCATTGGCACTTCATGTAGCAGGGGATTTTCTAGAAGTTATTTAATCAGGCAGGTAAAGACAAGCAGCCGGATAAATCTCAGGCTGCTCCGGAAAATACGATCACATCGGTGTTGAAATGTAGCCTATCCAAACAGTAGCAATCCCACGTGGTAGGCCGCACATCCCAAAAGAAGCGCCGAACAAATATAGAAGGCAGCAGTTATACCAACCCACTTTGGTGAATGCGCCTCGGCAACGGTCATGGAACAGCTTGCGGCGCACGGTACATTGAATGTAAATGCAAAGATAAATGCAAGCGCTTCTGGCGCCGAGATACGCGCGGCGATAAGCTCACCAATGTTGGGTGCTACGGCCGCTGAACCTGAAACGGCACCCATAATAACCGCGTTAGGAGTCGATCCACCTGCAAACAACGCAGAAAATACTCCCACAGCCGACTCTTTGACGGCCAATGCACAGACCCAGGCAGTAAATGTTTCCCAACCCATGCCAAAGATACGCGTCACCGGCTCAATCGCTATACCAATGGCATAAAGTGCGGAATCTTCTATGTTGCCGCTTGCAGTATAGGTAAGCAGCCAAATTCCCAATGTAAATACCGCCACCACTTTAAATGCACGACGGAACATGCTCCAGCATTTGATAAGCGCTCCACGCAACACGTTCTTCGCACGTGGCTTATGGTAGGGCGGAAGCTCCATAACGAGACCGGATCGATCTCCTTCGGGAACAAGATGTGGTCCGAAGATAATACCAATGAGCCACATAAGCAATAGACTTACCGCGAATATGGCAACAATTACAAGCGGAGCCCCTACACCAAAGAAAGTCACAGCCAGCACGGGCACAATACCCCACGTGGATCCGCATGGAATGGCCCAAGCCATCATCATCGTAAGCATACGCTGGCCCCATGAGTCAATAACGCGCGCGCCTGAGACACCTCCCATGGTACAGCCAAAACACATGAGAAACGGCATGAGCGATTTGCCCTGCAAACCAAACCGAGAAAGCGTTTCGTCAAACACATAGGAGATACGAGCCATGTATCCCCATTCCTCATATGCGAGAAACACGAGGTTAATACCAAAAACATAGCCCGTCATCATAACCGCGAAACACAAGCTATTGGCAACAACGCCCCAAAGTATACTGGCAAGAATCGCCGGAGCTCCTGCGTTAATAAGCGCCGCTGCCGCCATTTGGCCCAAACTGGATATACCGCCACCCAAAAGCATGATAGGTGTCGCCGGGATGAACGCAAGTACGAAGCCAACCAAAATCATGGCAATGGCAAGCGGTTTTGATGCGCGCGATGCAGTGGCTAAACGGTCAAAACGAGAAAGCGTATGAGTTGCCTTTGGCGCAATCTCGGCGCCCTCAATGATCTTCTCGATCCACGCAAACTTTGCCGCACCACGCCCTTGGATGGTATCAGCGCGGTGAGACATTTCGATGTTCAACAACTTAGTATCGAGAAGAGGCTTCTTACTCAGTGCATAATCGATAGCCTCAAGCAGCGCATCGTAATTCGAAACCTCCGCTGCCACGAATGGCACAACAGGAATGCCGAGGCGCTGCTCAATTTTCTTCGCATTGATGCGTTTACCTTGTTGCTCAGCGACGTCCATGAGATTGAGTACAAGCACACAGGGCACATCAGGAGCAATACAGGCAAAGTCAGCCAGCATATACAGGCTGCGCTCAAGTTGGGAAGCATCAGCCATCACAAGGGTTACGTCAGCCACTCCCGATGTCACAAAATCCGCAGTTATCTGTTCTTCGGGCGAATTCGCTGCGAGTCCATACGCACCAGGCAAGTCAACAACCTGATACGTCGCATCACCGCGACAAAATTCGCCTTCTTTGCGTTCAACCGTCTTTCCCGGCCAATTGCCCACATGCTGACGAGACCCCGTAAGTCCATTAAACAGGGTTGACTTGCCCGAGTTCGGCTGCCCTAAAAGCGCTATGCATGCATCGCCGCGTTTCGTAAATTCAACCGAACCATGCGAGCAATGCTCACAAGAGGATTTTACACTTGCGCAGGCCTCACAGCTCATGAGAGAACCTCCACTTCGATGTTTTTGCAATCGGCACGATCAATCGCAACCACACTGTCTCGTTCAAATACAAGAAGCGGCCTCCGTTTGGCATTCTGCACCATTTCAATGGAACAGCCTTCGGTAAGCCCTATGGCCGTTACGCGTGACACGAAGCGGTCTGTCCCCAAAACGGATGTGATTACTCCTTTTTGTCCCGTTTCCATTTCATTGAGTTTCATGTTATTTCCTTTAATCATGTAAGATATATTGCTAAACACCTGTTAATTAAGGAGAATATCCAAGAAGTTAGATATGTGCAACTCCATTTATCCTAAAATAGCTCCATATCTCGGATGTATTGTTAACGAAAAACAAGGCAGGAACCTATGAAAAACTCTTTGCTATCCGATTTAGTTATTCACAAGGGTATGACGCTTTCCTTCCAAAACGAGCGCATGGTAGAACTGAAGCTCTCCGACCCTATCGGAAAAGGTACGATGACGGGGTACGTACTTTCTCCTCATGTTGTGGTGTGTTTGGTAGATTTTGCATGCGAAGAATGCCCAAGCATGATGCCAGGAAGTCAGCTTTCCGGAAACGATATTGTGGAGCATATTAAAAACGTCACCAAGACCAATTCAGTTCCGAGAAGTACCGAAAACTCGGATGCCGACAAGTGGCTTTCAATTAACTACTGCATCAAAGGTCGTTGCGAAACCGATATCCCTCACGCAGGTGTTGCCGTGGTAAGTGAAACCGATGTATGCGTAAGCTTCTCTCACACGTCAAATGGAAGCTACGAGCTGCCTCGTTCGTTTCGCTATCCCCTTGCGCGATACGTTGGTATCGAAGTATTCGTATGCACCAAGGTTCTCAACGAACCTGAATTCAGTCTTTTAGGTGAAGCAGACAACGACGTAGTTTATACATGGAGTCAAGCAGGTCCGTCGGCAATATTTTCAGGTGACAAGGAGCTTATAGCCCAGATGAAACGTGCGAGTTCTGCAGCCCAATCAAGCGATTGGGTACAAGCAAAACTCGCAGTACTTGAGCTTCTTTGGACGCTCTCTCGTCGCGATTACAACTTGGCTAAGCCGCAAACGCTGCTCACACCGACACAGTTGCACATGGCAAAGACAGCACGCGATCTAATAGAATCCTCACCCACCCAGCCTCATGACGCGCGAGACATAGCCTCTGAAATGGGCATTTCCGCAACCACGCTTAACGGTTATTTCCAAAAAATGTACGGCATGACAATTGCTTCGTATGCACGCCAACAGCGAATCCGCTTAGCCAAGGAGACGCTCATGCAGGGAAAACGCGTTTCGATTGCGGCATGTGAGGCTGGGTACAGCAATCCGAGTAAATTTGCTGCCGCATTCAAACGCGAAACGGGCATGACACCCTCAGAGTTCCGAAAGAAATAGTGATTGCCCACTATTCAGACTTAGGAGGAATGTTTAGGTCAAGCTCTGTCTTCTGCTTTTGCTCCGTCACAGTACCGTCCTTTGCACTGTTATTACAATAGTCCGTCACATAAAAACGATACGTTAACCGACCGTAAGCTCGTAGCCATCCTCTGACTTTTGTATTCTCCAAGTTATGTACGTAGCCGAACTCACCAATGATGCATCATGTGAAACAAGTAAAAGTGCCCCAGGATATACGGACAGCAGTCGCTCAAGAGCCTCTGTGGATCCAAGGTCAAGATAGTTCGTTGGCTCATCCATCACAAGAAGTTCAGGTGATTCCAAAATCCCTAACGCAAGCATGAGCTTTCTCATTTCACCCGGACTTACGGTATCCCCCTCAAGAATACAATCTGGATCTGAGTTGAGCTGCGCCACAATGGAAAGCACTTGTCCACGCTGGGCACTGGGAAGCTCTCTCATCCTCTTTAACGTTTTTTCTTTCTGCAATACATCGGGTTCCTGAGGAATATACAGTACCCTTGTATCGGCGCGACCCGTATTTGCAGAGGTTGCGTCCATGAAACTCGTGTCAATAAGGCTTGTATCAATGGAGCTCGTATCAGCGGAAATGCTCGCGATAATTTTCTTAACCAAAGTAGTCTTTCCAGATCCATTGTCTCCAACAAGTCCAATATGATCTGTATTTCCAATAAAGAGCGCCGGCAAGCTGAGCAAAGATTCACCAACGGCAATACGAACAGGTTCCATCCTAAAAAGGACCTTTCGCTTACTCGGTTCAACGTCAAGCCACACGTGAGCGTCATATCGTTTTTCAACCTTACTGTCAGCAACGTCATCCTCAGCTTTTTCAAGCCTGTCCTGCATACGAGCGGACAATTTGCCCGCCTTTCCGTCTTGACCAGAAACAATGTAGCGGCGCTTTTTTGCTCTCGCATCGCTATCGTTTTTCGCAATGCTCTTTCCACTCCTACGCGCTTGCACCCGAGACGCCTCTTCTCGACGGCGCTGAGCTTCTCGCTCTGTTCGTGCCTTCTCTTTTTGCGCTATTTCTCGAGCATGAATTGCAC
This sequence comes from Atopobiaceae bacterium, assembly GCA_024691995.1. Classification (GTDB taxonomy): domain Bacteria; phylum Actinomycetota; class Coriobacteriia; order Coriobacteriales; family Atopobiaceae; genus Lancefieldella. Next base: position 133,323 of record JAILNA010000004.1, read on the forward strand.
TCGAACGCTCTAAAGCGACCTGTGAGGATGCCTGTGAATATCCACCGGGCCGCATAGTGACTGTGCCGTTTGCTATGAACAGACATTGCGAGCAAAGTGCGTCGAGAAGTTCTCGGTCATGCGAAATAAGTACGCCAACGCCTTTGAACTTTGACAACGCCGCAAACAAAGCCTGCCGAGTGGATGCGTCTACATGGTTGGTGGGCTCATCAACAACAAGCACATCGGGAGCGGACCACAACGCACACGCAACCTGAAGTCGCTTCTGCTGTCCGCACGAGAGCGTATCGTACCGCCAAGGCCAGTCGTCTCCTATGGCCAACTTATTTCTCAACTGTATCGCTGCCCGATCGTAGGACACAGCAAAGTCTTCGAGATTGCCCGGAGGTTCCTCTGTACTTTGAGCACAATATGTCGAGAAAAGCGAAGGACTCACGACTCCCGCATCAGGATGCAGAAGGCCGCACACGACACGCGCAAGTGTTGTTTTTCCGGAGCCGTTATCGCCGACAAAACCAGTCCAGCCCGCAGGAAACGTAGCGGTTACATTGCGTATAGTAGGTTCAACTGCCAACGGATAGGTATATTCAATATTCGATAGATTAAGCTGCATGTTACCTCGGTTCTGCCGAAGGCTATGCGGAGCAGCATGCAAATTATGAGCTTCAACTGTATTTAACTTTGAATATATCTAACTGCAAAGATATCGTTATTTAGCGTGTGTTAAGACATGAATAAGCGATGCTGCACCCGTGATAGCCGTCAGCGACGTTACGTGTATTCGGGTTTATGAGTATCGCTAGTTCTTCATGCACCTAATCCCTTCTCGTACCGGCGCTTGCCAAAGGCCCCGGCAGATTGTTAAAACTATAGTAGCTTTGGAAACGCATTGAGACAAGAGGCCTTGGTGGGGCGAGAAACCCATTTATTGATTCGTGTATCTGAGATCTATCCGACAACAAGACCTTCATCACGTGTTTCACCAAATCTCTCAGCATCAACGATTCTCTATTAAAATCTTTTCTTTCCGAATGACAGGGATGCTAAAAGCTATGATTTCTGCCAGTATCGTAGCAAATACATCGTATAAATCAAATACTGCGCTCGTATTAATACATGGCAATAGCTCGTTAATAAAAGACATGAATATGACGGAAACACATATACAAAACAGCACTTTCTTAGAAAATTCAATATTTGAGAAGGCCTTACTTTCACCAAATACTGGACTAAAGAGCTGTTTTAACATAGCTGTCGCAATCCACGCCCCTCCAAAATTGGGTGTAAAATAAAATATAGGTACAACTGAATTGATTGAATAATAGTGTCTTAAAAGTATTGTTATCAGCCAAATCAACAATCCCAAGATTGCCATAATTTCAATGGAACTAATTTCTATTGTTCTTTTATCCAAATGTAGCACCCCCCTTATTACATTATAATTTACCAATCACCACTTCTATAAAAGCCTTACGCCAAAATCATAAAGTGGTGATTGCGGACACTATGCAGCGTGTTTACCAGCAATTCGTTGTGTATTCAAGTTATTAAAATCTTTGGCGCGGTCATAGTCTATTCTTCTGCTCCTCAACGTTCTTATCGCCTATCGTCATAAAAGACTTGAGCGCAGGCACAGACTCCCTGCTTAAAATTACAGAGCAGTATTTTGCCTTGGCAAAAATTAGATCCCCCAAACGGGAACTGCCTGAACGGTTCGCGTGATGAGGTACGGCTCTGGAGTTTGGCAAACAACATGACCAAAACCTACCTCATAACCAGGAAGGTTTTCAAGGCAGGCAAAATTCTTCACAGCATCCTTTCTCACCGTCGCTGATACCTTTATCTCAACAGGATGTAGAATATGACCATTTTGAATAACGAGGTCAATTTCTCTTTTCTTGGCGTCGCGGTAGAACCAAACATCGTGCAGACTCTTTCCTGAGTTCATAAAGCTCTTAAGAATCTCGGAGACGACAAACGTCTCAAAGATGTGTCCTGCTGCTGCGCCATTTCGCAACTGATCAGGTGTCGTCCACCTGGTTAGATGACATACGAGACCGGTATCCATGAAAAAAATCTTCGGGGTCTTCGTCAGACGCTTGTCGATATTTGGCCAAAACGGTTCGATAACGCGTACGATATTGGAAGCCTGAAGAACTGAGAGCCAGGCTTTGACCGTCTTATGATCCACGTCAACGGCGTTTGCAATATCAGAGGCATTCAGAAGCTGACCGGTCCTTGCTGCACATGCAACCATAAAGCTGTAAAACTTTGCTTCGTTCTTTACACTAACAAGTTCGCGAACATCGCGCTCAAGATAGGCAGCTACGTAGTTAGTGTAGAAGAGATCCCAATCAATATTGGGGTCTTGCAGCTCTGGCATCGAGCCCCGGTGAATTAAGTTCCAAACGTCCGTCAAGGGCGGATTCGAGGAGCCGGCCATCACTTCTGGGACGTAAGGATGGGGGTTGGAAAAATTACCGGAGAGTTCCCTCAGACTCAAACCGGGTATCTCTAAAATCCGTATCCTTCCAGCTAGGGACTCGCTCACACCCTTCATCAGATGATATGTTTGCGAACCGGTAAGTACAATGCGACCCTTTTCCTCCGATTGATCAACGATCCATTTTATCGGCGAGAAGAGCTCTGGCACACGCTGCACTTCATCGATAATAAGCGGAAGGGCCTTTGATTCGAAAAAGAGGACAGCATCCTCTTTGGCAAGAAGATAGTCCCTGGGATTTTCCATCGAAACATAGTTAAAGTCATTACCGAGATGCTGTTTGAGTACGGTTGTCTTTCCAACCTGGCGAGCACCGGTCACAAGCACAACTTTTCCCTGCTTTAGCATTGCGTCAATCGTTGGTTCAATTTCACGCTTTATATACATACAAGGACCTCCCGGCAACAGGAGATTATTGTCTCATTGGTATCAAATGTTGTCAAATTTGGGAATTATATTCCCAAATTTATCTTTCTCTTCTGGCTTTCGCGGGTTTCTTTTCCGGAAGCTCAGCATACATACCATCCAGAAGTTCCAGAACAAGCGCCGTATCTTCAAATCCATCAAATACATGCATTAGTGTCTTTGAGCCTTCATACGGATAACGCAATTCTGAATCGGCAAGTAGCCTATCCGATGTAGGAGTTCTCTTCAAAAACAGTTCATTATCGCCAATATCGCCTATCAACTTGCCATTAAGATACACAAGATATCCGCCCATCATGGATCGTATAACGATGTCGCCTGCTACAGAAAAGACGTCACGAACATATTCATTGAATTCATTCACCTTGAATGCGCTCCCATCAAATTTGAATTTGTACGACTCAGCCGAAGCCGTCTTAGCAGGCGCTTCTCCCCAAGTACCAGGCGGATGCATTCGTCAATCGGACTCAACGCTTAAAACCTGCAGGATCGTGGGTTATACGCCGATCGGATTGCCATACTCGCGCAACATAGCGTTGCGGTTAACGATCCACTGTTTCCCATACTTGCGGGCGTCCACACCCGGAACTATCTTACCGTACGCAACGGCCTTACGCAGCGTGGATTCACTCAAGTCCCAGAGCGCACTGGCATCCGAGAACGACATAAGTCCGTCGAAAGGCGTTGCCACCTCCGCGCCGTTTTCCCACAGCTCATCACAAGAGAGGTCAAGGTCGTCGTTCCAGACAATACCATAGCCTCCTTGGTCTACCTTTACGTCTCTGAACAGAGTCTCGTCTTCCAGTATTCTGAAGGCAGAAAAACGCTGCATAAGTGGAGACACATCGTAGATTTTTGTAGTGCCGTTGGTAAACTGAACGCTCAACTTTAGGTCAGCCAAGGCAGAGACATCCTTTACCTTATGGAATTTCATAGTGCGCCTCCTTTAGTCAAGCGGGTCGAGCTTTTTGAATTCCTGCGTCTCCCATATCTTAAAGAGCTCGGTTCGGTGTAAATCTATCCACTCCCGCACCATATCAGCAGCACGAGCGGGTAGGCTACCATCGATTACCTCACCGGACTTAATATCAAACGCTGCGGTATCCTCGCCGTAAATCGCATGCACGTGCGGCGGGTTGTGCTCCGATCCCAAGAAGTACATACGTATAACTATTCCGTAAAACCTTGCAAGTGTTGGCATGTAAGTCCTTTCGTTTTTTCTATTATATCACGTTAACGTGATATAATAGAAAAGTCTTAGCCTAAAAATAAACTATCGACATCTCCCATCGAAGTTACCAATAGCAGGATTTTATTCACAAAGCTGGATATCAATGTCCTCGGCCTCTATAAAAATCTGGCCGTTGTTCATATAAATCTCGAGCTTTCCCGGTTCTGGTTCTACAACCTCATAGAGCACAGTCGGCATAGCCACATCCAATGATAAAGCGAAGTTACTCACCTCGTTTGCCCGGATGTGCGCCACTGTAGGTACGCCACTAAGATCGGTCGGTTTCCTGACTTCCGAATGATCCTCAATGATCAGATGGAAGATTTTCTCCTCAAAGTCGCAGAAACCCACGTTCAAATCATGGAACGCATTCACCTCGTCGAGAAGTTCCGCAAAGCTTTTCATTTGCATCTCCCATCCCGTTACTACTTTGTTCACCTACAAACTGGAGAAAATAAGGACGCAAAAAATGTTAGTAGCGGAGGTTTTGAGTTGCAACTACTCCCACTCGATCATCGCATAACCCGTTTTCATGTACTCAGCAGGGTGAGCGACTGGGAAAATGAGGCTTCGTCGTAGCGAGTAGATGAGTTCCAAATTCACATGCCTCGTCGCAACAAAACCTCGCTAATCGCATGCGCTCCTCAGAGGTTGGCTCTTTCCCCGATTATGCGAACAGCGTCCATGGCATCCACCACTGAGACCGCGGAGGCATATGGATTCAGACGCGTATATGCGCTCCATATGCGGGCAATTTCATCGGAGCCTTCAATCTCTCGACTAACAAGCTCATAGTCTTTCATAATGTCTGAAGAACCGCGATGCTCAGACGTCCGCTGTACAGCCTCCCGCAGCGTCTCCCAGTCAATCGTCTGTTCGTATAGTCTTACGAGCGTGGCGAGGTCGTACAGATCTCGGGCACGCGTGGTAGCGACACCACGCTTCACTACCGCCTCGAACTTCTCTGCGATACACGTCTCTAACGGATACGATATCAAATGAATCGATCCCTCCCCGAACAGGGTGGGGAACTGGTATTCAATCTCCCCCGGGATGATGACATCACCCGTCGTGACATCAACCTTCAATGGCGTCCTCATACGCCCGAATGTCGCAGTCAGATGCGCACGCAATCCGCCGTAGTCGTCGTCCTTGCGGATGGGCTCTACTCGCTCGAACGCAAAGGTAATCCCATCTCCCAAGTTAATGGAACAAATATCCCGCATGGCGGCCGAAACTGTCTCCTCGCTCACCGTCAGAGCCCTAATAGTCGCATCTAAATCCATGGTGGTACGCTGCGCCACACCCATCATCGAGGAAAGAAGCAACCCTCCCTTGATGACGAAGTGTTCACGGTACTGCGTCCTCTCTAGTCTCATAAGAAGGTGCTCGAAAAAATAGCGCTGCATAATCTCCTGGGCAGAAAGGCCGTACTCCTTTGCCAGAGCCTTCGCTTTGCCTCTCAGGCTCGCACCGTTGAGGATTGTCATGACAGCACCTCCAAGTACATCTGAATCTCTGCGGTTGCGTTCATGACCTTTGCATAACGCATCAGCTGGGGCAAGTCCTTCTCGGGAGAGTCAAAGTACGCATTCATGGCCTGTCTGAGAAGTTGGGTGTCAGCCTCGCCGCGTCTGCGCGCCATCACGAGATCACAGATGCTGCGTTCGCGGTCGTGAAGCAGCAGCGGTGTGCCCGCGGGAGACTCGCCTTGCACCACACCTAGACCATAGAGCCCCTTGTCCTCATGCGAAACAAGACAGTTGGGAAACTCCCCTACTATGCCATCTTCCTTGTATCCCCGGGGGAGCGAGATCTCGTACACACCCGGCACGATATCAGCCATGCCGTGAAGGTAGAGCGAGCTACTGCAGCGAAAGACGACCTTCGGCCAGCGAAGCGAGATGACGGCGAAGTCATCTAGCGGTGTATCAGCGAGTGCGAAGACCCCACGGTTCTCCTTGACCACTACGCCCTGGGAGATGAGCAGCTGCAACATGCTCGATGAGAAGCCCGCCTCACGTGCCTGTTTGGTGGTGATACGACCGGCGCTTTCATGCATGAACTCTATGAGGGCGTCCTTTTTCGTTTTGCCTCCAATGGTAAGACACACAGCACTTATACTTATAATATAGTATATATTACCCATACTTGAACATCAGATATTTCTGCAAGAGAGGATCTCGGTTCTTCGATTAATCGAAGGTTGCAATTTTCAGCCTCATACTCGCGGCGTATGTAATGAAAAAGAATCCTGGTGGGGTTGTGTATGTATACAAGCGCATCTTTTTCCGTTACTTCTTCTATTAAATCACTCAGACGAGCATGTGCGCTTTCTACGATTCCATGATAGTGGTTGTTCCGCGCAATGAAAGAGCTATTGCAAAGGAATCGTCACTCTTACATTACTATGCCGGTTTTCGAGGCCGAAAAAGCGGGGTGACTACAAAGTGACAACATGGCTTGGGTCAAAACAGGCGCGCAGCTATAAACGCGGTAAAAAGACTCTTCGCGCTTTGGCATGTTCTGGCATCTAGTCGCTTCTCTTTGCAACGAGTCGCAACGCGTCATCCCAGCGCGGCGGAACGAAGAGTATTTCCGCAGGCTGACGCCCATAAAGAAAGCCCCGAAATCCGAAGATTCCGGGGCTAAATCTCGTTCGTCACTCTCCAAAAGTCCTGGTGGCTTTGTCCAAGAGAGGGCACTAGTTACTAGCTGCCGCGACTAGACATGCAGGATGAGACTAGATGAAATGGGCTGAAACCCTACTCCCACTCTTCTTTTTCTACCGTTCACTATATCCAAAATCGTTCAAAATAAAGGCTTTTCGTTTATTGTGTGCTGGGAAACTCGTTCAGTTCTAGCTTGTTTTTAGATTTTTTGCCCGTCCCAGTCCCAGTCCCAGCTATAAACGATTCCTAAAAGCATTTCTAATAGCAATAACTTTATCCATTACCTCGTTTATCAGTTCATCATAGTTTTCGTGATTATCAAAATCTAATCCGCCAATATAGTAGATAATTCTGGAAGCTTTTTTATTATCTAATCTTTGCCAATCCATGCTAAATCCCAATTCATTCTGTATTTCTTCAGATACTGAATACAGCCTATCAAAAAGCTCCTTATTGTCATTAATGTAAACTTCAATACCTATGCTATTGGTTTTATTTATTAATGTAATTGATATATGTGCTTCGCTCGTACCAAGTGCGACATCATACCAATGATCTGTTGTAGCTTTTCTTGCATTAAATGGCTTATTTCTTGAAAGCAAAACTTCATTAAATCTATTCCAGAAATTTAATCTTTCAGCCTGTACTTTGCTTAACTCTCCACTGTCTACACTGGCATTTGCTGTTTTCACAAAATCATTAGGCTTCTCTATAATCACAAATTTAGGCGCTGGCAAAGAATCACCAATCTTATATGCACGAATTTCCATTAGAAAAAATGAAATATCCTTAGTTGTCTTATTGTTTAACCACTCTATTGCACTTCTATGTTCTTCTCTTGCTTCTTTAACAATCCAAATCACAACATTTGCATCCAATCCGGAAGCATATGTTATTATTTTACCTAAATGGTCATGATTAGTAGCTTCAAGTTGATTTTCAATAATAACCTTAATCCCCGTTGTTTCATCTTTCGCAACTAAATCACATCGGTAAGAGCCAACAAAGACTTCTTTGTTTATCTCTGTCAATGTTAAGCCTATTTCATCGCTTAGTATTTTAATATTTTCTTCTTTAGATAACCATTCCGAAAAATCATATTGCTCATGCTTCCAGAGTTCTCTAATATCAACCTCCTCTAATTTCCCTAATTTCAATTTATTCACCATCCTTTAAATATCTTTTAATATTTCTACTAAACTATCTCTAAAAGATAGCCTCTAGCTTGTGATTTTTTCATAAAGTTCCCCATTCTCATTTAAGCCACTTTGAACAATTATTGGATTTATTCTTTTTGAAATCTTTAGCCAATTTTGTTCCAGTCGCGTATTCCAATATGCCATAAGCCTTTAAAATAAGCCATTTTCAGTAAAATATCTTCTACTCCCACTCAATGGTCGCGGGTGGCTTTGGTGTGATGTCATACGCAACGCGGTTCACACCGGCAACCTCGCCAACAACGCGAGAAGAAATACGGCCCAAGAGCTCATACGGCAGCTTTGCCCAGTCCGCGGTCATGGCGTCACTCGACTCAACCGCACGCAGAATCACCGGACGGGCATACGTGCGCTCATCGCCCATAACGCCCACGCTGCGGATATCGGGTAGCACGGCAAAGTACTGCCAGACACTATGTACGGAGTTGCGCTCTCCCGTTTCTTTGAACAGGCGCGCATTGTAGACATCAATCTCTTCTCGCACAATGGCATCGGCGTTGCGCAAGATCTCCAGTTTCTCAGGCGTTACCTCGCCGATAATGCGGATGGCAAGACCGGGACCTGGGAAGGGTTGCCTGTATACAAGGTTCTCTGGCAAGCCAAGAGACACGCCCAGCTCACGAACCTCGTCCTTGAAGAAGTGATCCAAGGGTTCAATCAAATCAAAGTGCACGCCTTCGGGAAATGGAATCAGGTTGTGGTGGCTCTTGATGGTCGAAGCCTTGCCGCCCGTCTTGCGAGCACCGGATTCAATAATGTCAGGGTAAATGGTCCCCTGCGCCAAGAACTGAACGCCGTCCAGCTTCTGAGCCTCCTCGAAGAAGACCTTCCAAAACTCCGTGCCAATGAGACAACGCTTCTTCTCTGGCTCAGTAACACCAGCTAAAAGCTCTGCATAGCGCTCCTCTGCGTGCACGTGCACCAGCGGCACGTTGAACTGCTTGCGGAAGACCTGTTCAACCATCTCCGGCTCGCCCTTACGGAGCATGCCATGGTTCACAAAGACGCAGGTCAACTGATCGCCGATGGCACGGTGGACAAGAGCCGCAACAACGGAAGAGTCAACGCCACCGGAAAGCGCCAAAATAACGCGACCGTCGCCAACCTTCTGGCGAATCTCTGTCACCTTCTGCTCAATAATATTGTCCATGGTCCACGTGGGCTCAAGGCCGCAGATATCAAAGAGGAAGTTGGAAAGCATCTGAGAGCCGAACTCGGTGTGATTGACCTCAGGGTGAAATTGCGTGGTATACAGCCGGCGTGCAGGATCCTCCATGGCTGCCACGGGACAAACGTCGGTGGAAGCGGTTACGATAAAGCCCTCGGGCACAGACGAAACCGCATCGCGATGGCTCATCCACACGGTCTGCTTGTCAGGAGTACGGTCAAAGATCTTGCTACGCGATCCGTCCTCGTTAAGCGACAGACGCGCCGGGCCATACTCGCCCTTCTCGGTGTGTCCGACCTCTCCACCTAACGTTGCCGCAATGATCTGATGGCCGTAGCAAAAACCAAAGACCGGCACGCCAAGTGCCAGCACGTTCGGATCGATATGCGGAGCATCCTCGGCATAGACGGAGGCAGGACCTCCGGACAAAATCAACGCCGAGGGCTTCATGGCACTCAGCTCATCGGCAGAAATATCACACGGAACAATCTCGGAGTATACGTGTAAATCACGCACACGACGCGCAATCAATTGCCCATACTGGGCACCAAAATCAAGCACGGCAACAAACTGCTGGGGCCTTGCCTCATTCATGAAATCTCCGCTTCTCCGGCAACGCCGGACTTCTCGCCAGCGTAATCCCTGCACTGGCAACTTGTTGTGCCTTTCCATGATACATTTCCCGCACGATATTCCCCACAAGAAAACGTCTCTGCATATGATTTTTCGACAGTTTGGCGTATAGTGATAGGCCAACCATCGGGCAAAATGAACACTACACGCAAAGGAGTCCCCGTGGCCAAGTGGTTTTCAAAGAAGTCCAAACACATGCGCGACTTCGATGAGGACGCGGCTGGTATACATGCCAACCACGCTGATATGGATGCTTTTACCAGGGCTGAGCCATCGACGACTCCGCAAACACTCGGCAATGCGAGGCAAGCAAACGTCGCTTCTGCTCGTGAGGCCCAGGGCACCTTTGATTCCCCGTTTACTCGCGAGCCTTTAATTGGCAACACCAACGCACAAGACGGCTGGAAGGCGAGAAGTGCTGAAGACTTGGAGCCTCATACGCTACGACGCGCCTACGCCGCACCGTCTTCAGAACCCACACATACCCGCCATGCACGAATTGGCGTTGCTCAGCATGCAAAAAGCCGTGCCGAAGGCGTGAGTGCCTACGCTCAAAAAAGACGCGGGTCCAAAAGACACCGCAAGCTTAAGATCTTTTTTGGCATCTTTGCAACCTTGTTAATTGCGACAAGCGCCGTGGCTCTGTGGTGGCTTTTTGATACAAATGCCAAGCTCCGTAGTGGCTTGGATGCCAACCTCCAAAGCGCACTGGTCAAAGCAAAAGATTCCGACCCGTTTTATATGCTTCTCTTAGGTGTCGACAAGGACGAAGACAGGTCCGAAAATTGGGGCAGCGACACCTCAAACTTTCGCGCAGACACCATTATCTTGGCGCGAGTTGACCCCAAGAATAAAAAGATCACTCTCATTTCCATCCCCCGAGATACCATGGTTGACATGGGAGCCGATGGTAAGCAGAAAATAAACGCTGCCTATTCGCTGGGTGGTGCAGCGAACATGGTCAAAGTGGTTTCCAAATTCGCCAACGTCAATATCTCGCATTATGCCGAAGTTGACTTTGAATCCTTTACAAAGATTGTCGATTCCATCGGTGGCGTTGACGTCAACCTCCCGCAACCGGTAAAAGACGTACAATATGCCGGTATTGACCTCCCCGCCGGTGAGCAGACCTTAAACGGTGAACAGGCGCTCGGACTCAGCCGCAGCCGCCATGCGTACGACGACTATGGCGGAGGAGATTTTTATCGCGCAGCCAACCAGCGTATGATTCTCATGGCCATCGCGAAAAAGGTTCTGAAGCTTGACCCCGCTGCCATGGCTTCTGCGGTATCGCAGATTGCCGACAGCGTTACCACCGATATGAGTGTCACCGATATTGTGGGACTTGCCCTCCAGTTCCGCGGCATCAACACCGCAGAGGACATGTATTCGGGACGTACTCCCACAGAGTCTCAGCTCATTGACGGCGTGTGGTATGAAATAGTCGACAAGGACGCCTGGCGCACGATGCTTGGTCGTGTGGAGAAGGGCCTGCCTCCTCTTGAAGATGCAAACACCGATGAAACAACCGGCGTTACCGGAACCGTTGCAGGCGATCCCACCGCAGAGTCCTCCATCAAGCCCGACTACACCGGCGACGTTGCCGTTATGAATGGCACTGACAAGCAAGGTCTCGCGGCGCAAAAAGCAGCGGCTCTTAAAACCGCGGGATATAACGCATTTGCCGAAAATTCGGATGAAAATCTTGATTCTTCCAGTATTATTTACGATGGAACGAAAGAAGGTCGCGCAAAGGCATACGGTGTAGCGAAGACACTGAATATTCCCACGAGCGCCATCAAACCAAATGACGGTTCGTATCCCACTGACGTGGATATCACCGTTATTCTCGGAGCGGAACAGATAACGTAAAGGAGTACCAAAATATGAGCAATCTCGATATGACACCGATCATTACCATCCTTGCCGGAGTCATCTTGGTTCTGCAGTCCATCTACATCGCCCTTGCCTTAAAAAAAGGCTGGACAATCAGGGTAAAGCCTATTTGGCTCCTTTTGTGGGCAATTCTTCTTGTTGGCGGTATCTACTCGATGATTACCGGAAATCGCTTCATCCAGTAGCCAAAACTCCAAAATCTGCGCGCATTTATACGTTAAATCGGAAATGCATAACGTCGCCGTCTTGGACGACGTATTCTTTGCCCTCCATGCGAAGCTTGCCGGCGGCCTTGCATCCGGCTTCTCCGCCAAGCTCGATATAATCCGTATAGCTTGCAACCTCAGCTTTAATGAAGCCACGCTCAAAGTCCGAATGGATAACGCCCGCCGCTTCAGGAGCCTTTGCCCCGATGCGCACGGTCCACGCTTTCACTTCCATTTCACCGGCAGTAAAGTAACTCTGAAGGCCCAGAAGTTTATACGCAGCCTGTGCAAGCGTGGCAAGGCCTGAGCGTTCAAGGCCGAGAGACTCCAGGTACTCCGCCGCTTCCTTGGGATCAAGCTCTGCAAGTTCTGCCTCAACCTCGGCGCACACGGGAATCGCCTCTACGCCGCCCACGAGCGGCGCTGGCTTTGAGAGCGCGTCTTCATCTACGTTTGCCACGTATAAGATGGGCTTCATCGTAAGCAAAAAGAGATCATGAGCCGCTGCGCGCTCATCGTCGGTCATCTCCATATCGGCAGCACGCTTGCCTTCATTCAGCCACTCTTGCAGACGCTTTGCCACCGAAAGACGAGGTTGTAAGTCCTTGTCGCGCTTAGCCTCTTTCTCCAACTTAGGAAGTGCCCGCTCCAATGTGCCCAGATCAGCCAAGATAAGTTCTGTCTGGATAATATCAACGTCTTGATCGGGGTCTACTCGGCCTTCAACATGTACGACATCGGGATCGGAGAAGTAACGGACTACCTCACAGATGGCGTCGGTTTGGCGAATGTTGGCAAGAAACTGGTTGCCCAGACCTTCTCCCTCATTTGCACCTTTCACCAACCCGGCAATATCTACAAACTCAACGGTGGCAGGCACAATACGTCCAGGATGGACAATGTCGGCGAGCTTTTGTAAGCGCGTGTCAGGCACGTCAACAATTCCCACATTTGGATCAATAGTTGCAAACGGATAATTGGCGGCAAGGCCACCCTTACGGGTCAGCGCAGTAAACAAGGTAGATTTACCTACATTTGGGAGACCAGCAATACCAATGGAAAGCGACATACTAATCCTTATCTTTCGGAGTTTCTTCAAGTGATTCCACAAGATCACCCAGCTGCTTTTTTCCGGTTTCAAGCATACGCTGCGCACGCTCTCGCGCCCGAATGCGCATACGTTCGGCTTCCTCTGCCTGACGATCGTGTACAACAAGCTGGGTAATATCCATGGGTTGCATGACAAGCGCACCAGCCTCAGGACAGACACGCACGCAAGCCTCGCAGTTTGTACAAAACTGTTGCCGAATCATCAAATTGCCACGTTCATCAATGTCAATGGCATGCATCGTACAGGTCTTCTCGCACTCACCACATAAGGTGCAGCACGTTGAATCCCACATCGGAGCTTCAAGCTTTGCAAAATCGGCCAGCCCCTCATCATGCTGAAGTGCTCCCATCATAAGACGGCGATTTTGCGTCAACATGGCTTGACGGTTATTGGTTGTACGAATGCCGATGGATTCATCAAGCTGATTTTGCAATTTATCCAGCGCACGGGCATGCGTATTGATACGGTTGGCAACCGCCTGCGCTCCTGCCAACAATGGCGTTGAGCGCATGACAAGCCGCTCGGCCGCATTGACGGAGCTGCTGAGAAATTGACTGCGTTTATACGCACGCGTCAGATCGTGATCAAGGGCCGCCTCATCTGACTCAAAACCAACGCTTGCACCCGTCCACGTCTCTGCGGAAGCAATGTGATCACAGTAGATTTTCTCGCCGGTAGTGGTGCGGCACTTGTCGCATACGCCAAACGGCAGATAAACGGATACGTTATCAAAATCCGTCAGGATGGCAAACCAGGTATCTCGGGATATCGCACCCACGCAGGGCAGGCAAATCTCATTGCCTAAGGGCTTTCGTCCCAGCGCACGTGTGCAGGTAATGTATGCCTTGTTATATGCCGACGCCGCACGAGCCACCTGATCGTAGAGCTTGCGTGGCGTGTGGCGGCGTGTGTTGAAAACTTCCGTTGGACAAACCGAATCACACAGACCGCATTGGATGCAATGCTCTGCTATGGATACGGTCTGGTTATGGATGTCAATGGCATCAACGGGACATACCTCTTGACACCGACGGCATACCTCAGCGCTACCGGAAGCACACTGCAGACAACGATTGGGATTGGCCCACGGTTGCTCCTTATAATCGGCAGGATCGTAGGGCTTATTCTCAGCGTCATTACCGCCAAGGCTGCCCATCAACGCATCCAGGGGATTTGACAGCGCCTGCCAATCGCTCTGAATGTCAATCAAATCATCAAGAAAATCGTGCTTCTCGGCCATGCGCCCCTCCCCTCCGACACCTCTCTCGGACACGTTTTGCATCTTTGCCGCATCGGCCACCACTGCGGTTTAACATTGTAACCAATCATGTGGCGAGAAGTACGTGGAACAGAGGTCTTCTCGCCAAACACATGTCATTGTCCGTGTAAACCGGTGCCCACCGGTGTATACAACGATGCGTACCACGGTATACGTTACGCAAAAAGCCGAGCCCTTACGGACTCGGCTTTACACAATCGGTCTTACCCGAACGGGTTTAGTACATGCCGCCACCCTGGCCGCCTGCAGCGGCTGCGTGAGTGATAGCCTCTTCGATGGTGGTATCCTTCGGCTGATCGGTTACGGTTGCCTCGGTGATAAGAATCAAGGACGCAACGGATGCCGCATTCTGAAGCGTGGTACGGGTGACCTTAACCGGGTCAAGAACACCCATCTCAATCATATCGCCATACTTGCCGGATGCGGAATCAAGACCCTGGCCTGCAGGAAGTGCCTTGATCTTCTCGACAACTACGCTGCCCTCAAAGCCGGCGTTGTTTGCAATGGTGCGAACCGGAGCTTCAAGTGCCTTGCGGATGATCTCGACACCGATCTTCTCGTCTGCGTCAACGGTCTCAACGCCGTCGAGTACGGAGGAAGCTGCGAGGAACGCAACGCCGCCGCCGGCAACGATGCCCTCTTCAACAGCCGCACGGGTTGCCTGAAGTGCATCCTCAATGCGGTGCTTGATCTCCTTGAGCTCAACCTCGGTAGCCGCACCAACCTTGATGACTGCCACGCCGCCGGCCAGCTTTGCCAGACGCTCCTGGAGCTTCTCGCGATCAAAGTCAGAGGTGGTGTTTTCAATCTCACCCTTGATCTGGTTGATGCGGTCGTTGATGGCTTCTTTGGTGCCATTGCCGTCAACGATGGTGGTGTTATCCTTGGTAACCTTGACAGACTTGGCGCGACCGAGCATCTCTGCGGTAACCTCGGAGAGGTTGTAGCCAAGCTCCTTCATGATGGCCTGGCCACCGGTAAGGATTGCAATATCCTCAAGCATACGCTTACGGCGATCGCCATAACCGGGTGCCTTAATGGCGCACACGTTAAGAACGCCGCGGAGCTTGTTCAGGATAAGCGTGGTCAAAGCCTCGCCGTCAACGTCCTCAGCAATGATAAGCAGTGGTGCGCCCTGCTTTTGAACAGCCTCAAGCACGGGAAGAATGTCCTGAATGTTGGAAATCTTCTGATCGGTCATCAGAATGTAGGGATTCTCAAGCTCAGCCGTCAGTGTCTCATTGTTGGTAGCAAAGTACGGAGAGACATAGCCCTTGTCAAACTGCATACCCTCAACGGTATCAATATCAATACCAAAGGTCTGAGACTCCTCAACGGTAATGACACCATCTTTGCCGACAACGTCCATAGCATCGGAAATCTTAGCGCCGACCGTAGGATCGCCGGCAGAAATGGTGCCAACGGAAGCAATCTGCTGCTTGGTGGAAACGTCCTGGGCACCCTTCTTCATCTGATTAACAACGGCATCAACGGCCTTATCGATACCACGACGGATGGCAATGGGGTTAGCGCCTGCCGCAACGTTACGAAGGCCCTCGTTGACGATAACCTGTGCAAGCAAAGTTGCGGTGGTTGTACCGTCACCGACTGTATCGTTGGTCTTTGTCGCAACTTCCTTCACCAGCTGAGCACCCATGTTCTCCACGGGATCAGAAAGCTCAATTTCCTTGGCGACGGAAACACCATCGTTGGTAATGGTAGGAGCGCCGTATGAACGCTGCAGGGCAACGTAGCGACCCTTAGGTCCAAGCGTTGTAGTTACTGCGTCAGCCAAGGTGTTTACGCCTTTGGCAAGCTTGGCGCGAGCATCGGTACCAAATGCAATATCTTTTGCCATTTTCTATTCCTCCAAATAAATACGTACAGGAAGTACACAGCGAGAAAATCTCACGCATAAAGCACTTCTTGCAAAACGTTAGTCCTCGACAATTGCGTAAATGTCATCGGCACGAAGAAGCAAGAGCTCCTCACCATCGACCTTTACCTCGGTGCCACCAAACTTGCCATAAAAGACCTGGTCGCCAACCTTAACATCAAGAGCAATGCGCTTGCCGTCCTGATCATACTTACCAGCACCAACAGCCAAAACCTCACCGCGCTGTGGTTTTTCCTGTGCGGCAGATGCAATATACAGACCAGTGGAAGTCTTCTCTTCCTTAGGAGCAGGCTTAACCAAAACGCGATCTCCAAGCGGCTTCAATGTCATTGTGTAAAACCTCCTTATAAGGGCGTACGTAAACGTATGTGTCCGTACCCATGTTGCGGCTCCTTCTTGATATGGGCGCCGCTCTTTCCAACGTTATGAAGTATTCCCCACATTGGTAGAAAAATATACGGCTCGATAGTAAAAAATCTTACTAACAGCACTTAGATTTTCTATGGAGACATCACATAGGGATTGTATTCATATATAAAGTGCATGACGACAAAGTTTTGCGTACAATAAAGGCCTGCACATGACTGACAACTCTACCGTCAATAAGAAGTGAGGACTCATGCAAGAGCTCAAAGAGAGAATCATCGCTGAAGGGATTGTTCGGGAAGGTAACGTCCTGAAAGTAGACAGCTTTTTGAATCATCAGTGCGATGTCACTCTCTATCAACATATGGGCGACGCATGGGCTCAACATTTTGCAGGCAAGAAAATCGATAAGATTCTGACGGTTGCAGCTTCAGGCATCGGAATATCTTGTGTGGCTGCGCTTTCCTTTGGTGGCGTACCGGTTGTGTTCGCACGCAAGGCTCAATCAATTAATCTGGACGGAGACCAATATACTGCCTGCGTCCACAGCTATACGCACGGCAACGACAACACCGTCATTATTGCAAAGCGATTCCTGCAGCCGGGTGAGCACGTACTGCTTATAGACGATTTTCTCGCCAACGGAGCGGCGCTTGACGGTCTCATTGAGATCTGTCGTCAGGCGAATGCGGTCATTGAAGGCATCGGCATAGCCGTCGAGAAGGGCTTCCAGTCCGGAGGCAAACGCATGCGCGAGTCCGGATACGACGTATGCTCTTTAGCCATCGTTACATCAATGGACGTTTCTACGGGAAAAATTGAATTTGCGTAATTCCTGAGCGCTATACAAAAGCCCGGACTTTCAACGGTCCGGACTTATCTTTTTTATAAATTAGATATTTTTAACAATCGACATCGTCCTCAAGCGCTTCCAGATCGGAAAGCCAGAGCGCGCTGGAGGCATCCGACGGCATTCGAAGATCACCGCGCGGTGAAAGTGCCACGGAGCCTACTTTTGGTCCGTCCGGCATGGCACTACGCTTGAACTGCTGCGCAAAGAACCGACGATAAAACACCTTGAGCCAGGCAAGAATGGCTTCCTTGGAGTACTTCCCGCCGGAAGTGCCTGCTCCAAACGCATAACAGGCAAGACGGAATACTTTGTGCGGGCTTGAGCCGTGACGGAGTACGTGATACAGGAAGAAATCGTGAAGCTCATAAGGACCCACAAGATCTTCGGTTTTTTGGTCGATTGAACCGTCTGCGTTTGCAGGAAGGAGCTCGGGGCTGACCGGCGTATCCAAAACGTCATACAAAATATCTGCTGCATCTTTTTCATCGGTCTGCATATATGAATCGGCGCAATAGTGAACAAGATGGCGCACAAGCGTCTTGGGCACCGATGCATTTACGCCATACATAGACATCTGATCGCCATTGTAGGTGGCCCATCCAAGTGCCAGCTCAGATAAATCACCGGTGCCAATAACCATACCGCGCACCTGGTTTGCAACGTCCATAAGTATCTGAGTGCGCTCGCGAGCCTGAGCGTTTTCATACGTCACGTCATGGTTTGCCTCATCATGACCAATATCAATAAAATGCTGGCGAACGGCAGCCGTGATGGAAATCTCGCGCAGCTCGGCACCAAGGGTGCGAGTCAGCCTGACCGCATTGGTATACGTGCGATCCGTAGTGCCAAAGCCGGGCATGGTAACCGCAACGATACCTCCTCGATCAAGACCAAGTCGATCAAAGGCACGTACCGTTACCAAAAGAGCAAGCGTAGAGTCAAGACCCCCCGAGATACCAATGACAACACGCTGAGAGCCGGTATGCGCAAGGCGGGTAGCCAAGCCATGCGCCTGGATACTCAGCACTTCTTCGCAGCGCTCAGCTCGACGGTCATCGTTTGCCGGCACAAATGGGCGAGGATCGACAAACCGCGTCAGCTTTGTCATATCCTCAAAGTCAAGCGCAACATAGGTAACAATGTGCTGGGCATCTTCCGGGCGCGGAGCAACAAAGAATGTCGAAAGACGACGGCGTTCAGCGGCAAGTGCGGCTACGTCAATTTCCGACACCGCAACACCGTCCGTAAAACAGCCCGTATCGGCCAATATATGGCCATTTTCACATATAAGGTTATGTCCGGAGAAGACCAAATCCGTAGTTGATTCTCCCTCACCCGAACCCGCATACATGTATCCGCACACAAGACGTGCGGATTGATTTGAGACAAGACTGCGACGATATTCTGCCTTACCGGCTATGGCAGGTGAAGCACTCAGGTTACATATAAGCGTAGCTCCCGCCATGGCATGAGCAACTGAAGGAGGATTGGCTACCCAAAGATCCTCGCAAATCTCAGCGGCAACTACCAATTCCGGCAACGACTCACAAGAAAAGAGTTGATTGGCTCCGAAGGGAACCTCGTCAAATATACTAAAGTCAACGCTTGTTACGGCCTCAAAACCAGCCGTGAAATGGCGGCCTTCATAAAACTCGTTGTACATGGGAATATTTTGCTTAGGCACAAGTCCCAGTACTTCTCCGCCATACAGCACCGCAGCGCAATTGTAGAGCTTTGACGCCACTCGCACGGGAAGGCCCACCAAAACCAGCGCGTCCACATCAAAGGTGTGTAGCGCAATGGATGCAAGCCCGCTCTCTGCCGCATCTAAAAGCTCGTCTTGCCAAAAAAGATCTTCGCAGGTATATCCCGTAATGCAAAGCTCCGGAAGCACTATTACCCGTGCCTCATGCTCAGCATAGACCTTCTTGATTGAACTGAGACAGGACTCCACATTGTACGTAACGTCAGCCACGCGTACTTTTGGTGTTATGGCGGCTACTTTTACAAATCCGTCTTGCATATTCTCCCCTATCCGGTGAAGTTCTTCTCGCCCGTGTGTCACTTATTTTGCCCTCACGCAACTCCCCTAACCAAGACTTTTCCTTATCTTACATGCCACGTGGAATTACGGGAGCATCAACTGACGACCATTCTCCCAACGGCGCGTTTGGATTGGCGTCAAGCGTCAGAGGCGAGAAGTTCTGGGCTCGGTAGCTCCTCAGCGCTGCTACCGCAATCATGGCGGCGTTATCTCCGCAGACTGACATCGGTGGCACGGTGACGCGAACTCCCCGTTTGCCAAAGGCTTCCTTATACGCCGTACGAAGTGCAGGGTTTGCAGCCACACCGCCGCCGACGCAGAAATCATGAACGCCCGTTTCTTCCACTGCGCGCACTGCCTTTGCAACCTGCACGTCAACAACCGCTTGTTCAAACGAAGCTGCCAAATCCGGCAAGTTGATTGCTCTCCCTGCGCGATTTTCGGCTTCAATATATGTAATGACTGCCGTCTTAAGTCCGGAAAGTGAGAACGAATAATCGCCACTGTGCAGCATGGCACGGGGGAATCGGATGGCTTTGGGGTTACCCTGTGCTGCAAGTTTGCTGATAACGGGACCGCCCGGATATCCAAGGCCAAGCGCTTTTGCCACTTTGTCAAAAGCCTCGCCCACCGCGTCATCAATGGTGGTTCCGAGAATGGAATACTCTCCCCATGCACGCACATGTACCAGCATGGTATTGCCACCGGAAACGAGACTCGCAATAAACGGTGGCGTGAGATCCGGTGTCTCAAACAGGTTGGCCAAAAGGTGTCCTTCAAGATGGTGTACCGCAATGAGCGGCAGATTTGTAGATGCGCAAAGGCCCTTTGCAAACGCCACTCCCACCACCAAGGCTCCGACAAGTCCGGGGCCCGCCGTCACACCGATGGCTGAAAGATCCGAGGATACAAGCGTATCGCAGCCAAAATGTTCTCCGGCACGAGCAAGCGTCTCTTCAAACAGCCCCACAATGGCCTCGGTATGCTTGCGGGAAGCAATCTCGGGAACAACGCCTCCAAAACGTGCGTGGAAATCAATCTGTGTTGCCACGACATTTGAACAAATCACACCATGGGAGTCGATAATTGCCATGGCAGTCTCATCGCAGGAGGATTCAATGGCAAGCACGAGATCGCCGGCCGCGCTGAGAGCGGCTTTGGTTTTATCAGAGCGCTTTGCCTCCACCAGTGGCCACGGACGGATGGACGCTTGAGGTTCCGGATTGCGCGCAGCAAAAGCGGTCTGTGTCGTAAGCGGTAAATTCGCCTTCATGAGAAGCGCCGCAACATCCGGTGCGTAATATCCGGGACGAACCCCTGCCTTCTCAAAGCCAAGGTATTCATACAGCTTTTGGGCAGCCTCGTTATTCTCGGCAACTTCAAGTACCGCAGTATGCGCCCCAAGCATTTGCGCATCATAGGCAACACGCTCCACCAGCTTCGACGCAATACCCTCGCGACGCCTTTGGCTGTCAACCACCACCTCTTCGATTTCAAACTCAGCACCGGCAAGGCGACCGCCCGCAAAGCCCACAGGAGTTCCGCGGTCGTGTGCAAGCCACCAGCTTCGATCCGGCCGTGTCAGTTCTTCATAAAAGCTCTTCTCGCTCCACGGAGTATGAGACGTTCCCGCATATGTAAGCGCCTCGAGCTTGCTTACGCCTTTGAGATCATTGACCGACATCGGGCGGAATTGCAGGTGAATATCGGCAAGTACGTCATCGACACCGGTCAGCGCAACGGTTGCGGGCTCTTTGAGACCAAGACGCTGGCGTTCGGTTTCTTCCGCATCGGATAGACGCGTGTAGATGGGGAGCACAAGTGCCGGATCTCCATCGCCAAGCTCATGTTCGGCAAGCGCAACAGACCGAAGCAGGCCTTCTCCCGAGGGATACCACGCCTCTTCCGGCGCAAAAGTCGAGAAGCCCGCCTCCTCGAATTTAGTCAGGTACTTTTTGAGACCATTGCCGGTAAGCGTCAACTCTGCGTGATCGGCTCGTGCCGACCACTCTGCAATCGCCGCATCTACCTTAAGGACCGTCTCGGCGGGAAACGTACGGTGTGCACCTTCATCATCAAGCAGGTATATACCGGGATATACCTCACCACGCATGGCATCTCCCGCAACAGCCAGCTTGCCGCGAATGCCATTTTTCCAGGCGGACCATGCCATCGCATCAAGTGCAGAAGCGCCAAAGAGCGGAAGTCCTGCTCCGCAGGCAATACCCTTTGCGGTTGCAACACCAATGCGCACACCCGTAAACGAACCCGGTCCTCGGCCGACAAGCACCGCATCAACGTCCGACATACCACAACCGGCCTTGGTAAGCGCTTCTCGAACTGACCCCACAAGTTCAACATTGGCCTGGCGTCGACAGAGATGGTCTGCCGAAGCAAGAATCTCAAGAGCCGCGCCCCCCGATTTCAGAGGTGTCCATCGTGCTACGGCGCAGGCAAGCATATCAGTGGATGTATCAAACGCAAGAACTATGCGTGAATCTGAAGTATCTCTAAGCATTCAAGCTCTTCTCGACAGGAAATATACCGTGCAATACTATACGCCACATGGAGACTCTCTAAACAACTTCGCATAATCTTGGCTTCCGTGAAAAACATTGAGTATCACGATTGTTCCGTCTAATACCCTGTAGAGAAGGACATACTTGCCAGCGAGACAGGAATGAATATCAACGTCGGCCAATTCTTTGATATGAGACTTACCGTAATCGACCACTCCGCTCTCCAAAAGCTTGATTTGATTACGAAGATTCTCCAGAAATCGATTTGCCGCTGCTGAACCGAGCTTCTTAAGGTAAAACGTTATCTCGTGAATCTGGCGACGGGCAGTTTTGGTAAATCTAATCTCATAGGTCATATTTTTCCCTTAATTCATCAAGTACATCGAAGGCATTGTATGTTTCTCCTTTTCTGAGTTCGTCGTCAGAAGCCAGTAAACTTGCAAAAAGGTGGGCTTTTTCCTTATTAATCTCAAGCTCGTCTTGCAGGGTGTCATAATCTTCCGCACGCATAACTACAAGTTCGCTATAACCGTTCTTAGTCACGGTAATGGGTTCATTCGAGCTCTGAACTAACTTGAGGAATTGGACGGTATCTCTCATGTCTTTTATCGGAACGCACGTTGCCATATAATCCATCCTCTCATAATTATGTACATAATTATGATTATATCAGTATGGCTACGGCATTCCGTCTCCTTTCTCTACTGCACCTTCTTAAGGTAAGAAGACAATATCCCTCCGAAAGAAAACCGACTCCCGCTTTTTCTTAAAACCTAAAATTTTATTGTCAGATATCGGTCAAATATCTGTCAGATACGACTATCTTTTGTGGATTGCTCAAATTCGACAACCTGCTCTATTTTTCTTGCTACCGCTTCCAAGCCGAGAAGATCTTCTTCGCCAAAGCGTCCTCTCGTTGGACTATCAATATCCAACACACCGACAACGCCGCCTTCAACTTTCAGCGGTACTACAACCTCAGAGTTTGACGCAGCATCACATGCGATATGGCCGGGGAATGTGTGAACATCTTCTACCAGCTGGCTCTTCTCCTCTGCGGCTGCCGTCCCGCACACTCCTTTTCCAAACGGAATGCGTACACAAGCTACGTTTCCTTGAAAGGGCCCCAAGCGGAGTTCAGGTACATCATCGCTGCCTGTATCAGAGTCCACCAGATAAAAGCCCGCCCAATTAATATCTTCAAGCGCATCCCACAAGAGCGCAGCGGTATTTGCCAGCACGGGAAGCCAATGTGCGTCAATTTCTGCAAGCTCTTCGATTTGTTGAGCAAGTAACGTATAGTCTGGCATTTCAAATCTCCTAAAACGGCGCTGGGAAAATTCCCAGCGCCGAAACTTACCGCATACAACTATTGCATCTCAAATAAACTCAGGTCAAACCTTACTTATCTGCCTCAAGGTGCCAAATCTCGTCGTTATACTCGGCAATCGTACGATCACTTGAGAACTTACCTGCCATTGCAATGTTTACCAGCGATTTCTTAAGCCAAAGCTTACGGTCCTCATAGTCCGAATACACCAGCTCCTTCTCCTGGATGTACTCTTCAAGGTCAAGCAACGCCATGAACCAGTCTTTGGACGTAAGGTCATCATGAAGACGCTGCAGGCGCTCAGCATTGCCCGTGGCCATGAACTGGGGGTTCGTAATAAAGTCAACAAGTAACTTAATCCCAGGCTTCAAATAATACGCATGAGCATTATATGAGCCCTCGGCATACAGCTTAACTACCTCATCGCTTGACGCGCCAAAAGTGTAGATATTGTCGTCACCCACAAGCTCTGCAATCTCAACGTTGGCGCCATCAATGGTGCACAGAGTTACCGCACCGTTGAGCATGAACTTCATGTTGGAAGTACCGGACGCCTCTTTGGATGCCAATGAAATCTGCTCAGAGATATCGGCTGCAGGGATGATACGCTCGGCTGCCGTCACGTTATAGTTCTCAATCATAATGACCTGCAGGTACGGAGCAACATCCGGATCGTTTGCAATCCACTCACCTAAAGTCAAAATCAGATGGATGATATCTTGGGCAATTACGTAAGCAGGAGCCGCCTTACCGCCAAAAATGACCGTTATGGGGCGCTCGGGGATATTGCCGTTTTTGATATCCAAATACTTCCAAATGAGGTAAAGCGCGAGCATCTGCTGACGCTTATACTCGTGGATACGTTTTACCTGAACGTCTACGATTGAGCCATCAAGCACCTGTGCGCCTTGATTGAACTTGAGGAAGTCCCGCATAACCTGCTTTGCATCATCCTTGATAGCGGCAAGCTGTTCGAGCACTTCATCGTCATCGGCAAACTTCAAAAGTCCGCTCACGTCTCCCGTATGGCGCCATTCGGTACCCAATAACGTATCGAGAAGAACCGCAAGCTCCGGATTACATCCCATAAGCCAACGGCGGAACGTAATACCGTTCGTCTTATTGGAGAACTTCTCGGGATAGATGTCGTAGAAAGGCTTGAGCTCACTCTCTTCCAAAATCTTAGTGTGCAGCGCCGCAACGCCGTTGATGCTGTAGCCGTAGTGAATGGCCAGGTGAGCCATGTGTACCTTACCGTCGATGATGATCTGTACGGCAGGGTCATCAAACTCGGCGCGCGTACGCTCGTCAAGTTTTTTGATAATAGCGGCAATCTTAGGAGAAACCTCTTCCAAAAATTCCAGCGGCCATTTCTCAAGTGCCTCAGCAAGAATTGTATGGTTGGTGTAGGCAACCATCGAGCGCACAATGGAAACTGCCTCATCAAACGCAATGTCGTGCTCTTCCGTCAGAATGCGGATAAGCTCAGGGATAACCATGGTTGGGTGAGTGTCGTTAATCTGAATAACCGCATACTCCGCCAAATCATGCAAATTGCATCCACGCGAAATTGCTTCCTTCACAATAAGCTGGGCAGCATTGGAAACCATAAAGTACTGCTGATATACACGAAGCAGCTGACCGTCCCTGTCGGAATCATCCGGATACAAGAAAAGTGTTAGATTCTTCTTCAGCTCCGTCTTATCAAAACCAATGGAATTGTCAGGTACCAAAGAATCATCAATGCTCTCAAGATCAAAGAGGCGTAGGCGATTCTTCTTTGGGCGCTCATAACCCAACACATCAATCGAGAAGAGCTTGGAAGTCACGGAGAAACTTCCGAACTCAACGGTAAATGAAGTGTTTTCGTCACGCAGCCATCCCTCACGGTCAAGCCAACCATCAGGCATGGTTGTCTGCTGATTGTCTACAAACTTCTGATGGAAAAGGCCAAAGTGGTAATTGAGGCCTACACCATCTCCGGGAAGCCCCAATGTTGCCATGGAATCGATAAAGCATGCGGCCAAACGTCCAAGACCACCGTTGCCAAGAGACGGTTCAACTTCATTTTCCTCAACCTTATTGAGATCATGACCCGCCTCAGCAAGCTGTCGCTTAGCCTCGTCATATAAGCCGAGGTTAATGAGGTTATTGGTCAGAAGTTTACCAATCAAAAACTCAGCAGAAATGTAGTACAGACGCTTCTTTCCGGCATTCAGAGGAAGCTCTGCGCTCTTCTCGCTTACAACAGACATCAGCAGTTGATACACCGTTGCGTCGTCAAGCTCGGCAAGCGAACGACCATACTTCTGACGAGAGAGCTCATCAAAGTTCATTATTTGTCCCCCTTAGGAACCCTAAAATAGGTCTCAGTAATCGTGCGTAAATAATCTTCGGTATGACGGGTGATGGCACCGCGTTGCATACGCCAACACCAGTTTCCCCCTAATGTTGCAGGAGTATTCATACGAGATTCATCCCCAAGACCAAGCAAGTCTTGCATCGTGTGAATACAGGTGTTACTTACTGAAGCCGCAATACCGCGACCCAAAGCCTCACTTACCGACTCGTCCTCCGCACGATGCAGATAGAGATCAACCTGTTCCCGCTCACGGGGCGTTGCCGTATTCTCATACCAGCCACGACCCGTCTGGTTATCATGCGTACCGACATACGCTACCGTATTGGGTTTGTAATTATGCGGCAAATCACCCGCATCACGTTCTCCATTAAAACCACACTGAAGAACCTTCATACCGGGAAATCCGGTTTTCTCGCGCATATCGATAAGTTCCTGCGTCATGAGGCCTAAATCTTCAGCGATAATAGGCAGCTCTCCCAGCTGACGCTTCAGCTCGTTAAAGAGATCGACATCGGGACCTTTTGTCCATGCGCCTCCCTGTGCATCGGGAGCGCCGAAAGGAACTTCCCAATACGCTTCAAATCCACGGAAATGATCAATGCGCAGCACGTCATACAGCTCAAAACTCAGCCGAATGCGCCACGCCCACCACGCGTAGTGGTTTTTCTTCATGTTCTCCCAGTTGTAGATTGGGTTCCCCCAATACTGACCGGTTGAAGAAAAATGATCGGGAGGAGTACCGGCAACGGTTATGGGATTGCCCTCTTCATCAATTTTAAAGAGCTCCGGCTGTGCCCACATTTCAACCGAATCCCGTGATACATAGATGGGGAGATCGCCGATGATAAGAATCCCATGGTCATTGGCATAATCTTTGAGCTTCTCCCACTGCTTGAAGAAGAAGTACTGCGTCATCTTGTGATACAGCAACTTATCTTGAAGTCGCGCCGCATATTCCTGACTTTTCTGACCACGACGCTGGTACTGGCGCGGCCATTCCCAAAATGCCCTCAGGCCAAATGTCTCCTTGAGCGCCATAAACTCCGCATACGGCTCAAGCCACTCTTTTTGTTTTGCACAAAACGCCTTGAAATCGGACGGAGTATCAGACGCAAACTTCACAAAGGCTCGCTCCAAAAGGCGACGGTGGCTCACAAAAAGCGTGCCGTAATCAACGCGGGCGGGATCAGAGCCAAAATTCAAATCATCAAAGTCATGCTCTGTCAAATACCCGAGCTTTTTCAGCGCGTCAAGATCAATAAAATAGGGATTGCCTGCAGCAGCCGAAAACGACTGGTAGGGAGAATCGCCATAGCTGGTAGTTGTCAGTGGCAATACCTGCCAATAGCGCTGTTTTGTACGGGCGAGAAAATCGACAAACCGATACGCCTCCTGGCCAAAGGTGCCAATTCCATACGCATTGGGAAGAGATGAAACAGCCATAAGTACGCCGCTTGCTCGTTCCATATGTTCCCCTCTTTCTCGAGTCATAAGAATGCCGCTCCCCTGTGTCATACACACGTGCGCATACACAAGAAAGCGGCGTCCATTTTAGTACTTAATAAGGTTCTTCTCGGTCTCTTTATCAAAAAGATGCACAGCATTATCTTCGAACTTGAACCAAATGTCATTGCCGATCTCAAGATCGCGCTTTGCGATCTCGGTTGCAGGCACGATAAGAACAAAGCTACCGTCTTCGGTTCTTACGTGAACATGAACCGTAGAGCCCATCAGCTCGGTAACCTCAATAACGCCCTGGAATGCGGTTGTTTCGCCTTTGTCGGTAAGAATAATCTGCTCGGGACGGATACCAACCGTAACGTCGGTTGCAGGAGCAGCTACCCAAGACTCAGCCAAAAGATTTGCCGTTTCAGGAGATAGGTCAAAGGACATGTGCTCGGTCTCAACATGGAACTCATTGTCCACACGCACAAGATGCGCGTCAAAGAAGTTCATCTGAGGCATACCGATAAAGCCGGCAACAAAGAGATTGGCAGGACGATTGAAAACATCCTGTGGGGTACCAATTTGCTGCACGTATCCATCACGCATAATAACAATACGATCGCCCAGCGTCATGGCCTCCGTCTGATCGTGTGTAACGTAAATGAACGTACCGTCAACCTTCTGACGCAGCTTAATAAGCTCGGCACGCATCTGATTACGCAGCTTTGCATCCAAGTTTGACAGCGGCTCGTCCATCAAGAAGACCTTTGGGTCACGAACGATGGCACGACCAATAGCAACACGCTGGCGCTGACCGCCGGAAAGTGCTTTTGGCTTACGATCAAGATACGCCGTAATGCCAAGAGTTTCCGCAGCTGAGCGAACCTTCTCGTCAATAACAGCCGGGTCAACCTTCTTGAGCTTCAGCGTAAATGCCATGTTTTCGTACACGGTCATATTTGGATACAAGGCATAGCTCTGGAAGACCATGGCGATATCGCGGTCTTTAGGAGCAACGTCATTCATGAGCTTGTCGTCAATATAGAGCTCACCGGAAGAGATGTCCTCAAGACCGGCAATCATACGCAGCGTGGTAGACTTGCCGCAGCCAGAAGGTCCAACGAGAACCACAAACTCGTGATCCTTAATATCAAGGTTAAAGTCCTGAACGGCAATAACGCCTTCGTCGGTAACCTCAAGATTGCTCTTCTTCTGCTGTACCGGCTTCTTACCAAAAAGGTGCTTTTTTTGTTTCTCATTCGGATAAATCTTTTTGACATTCTTCAGAACAATTTCAGCCATAATTCTTGCCTTTCTGAAAGCATCCACTGGGATGCAGGATTCCTTCGTGTGGCGAGAAGTGCGTCAGAACCAAGTACCCATCCGGACGTACTTCTCGCAAATGCTTAACCCTTTACCGCACCAGATACGACACCATTAATGATGTAGCGCTGGCAGATAAGGTACAAGACAACGATTGGGATAATGACCATCATGATACACGCCAGCATGGGTCCCATTTCTACTCGGCCATAGCCACCGCGGAAATACTGAATCAAGATAGGAATCGTCTTGTATTTCGTACGATCAAGTACAAGATACGGAAGGAGGTAGTCGTTCCATACCCACATAGTCTCAAGAATGCCAACTGAGATATAGGTGGGCTTCATAATAGGAAGAACAACGTGGAAGAAGGTCTGAATGGGATTGCAACCATCAATGGTTGCAGCTTCCTCAATCTCAAGCGGGATGGTCTTAACAAAGCCCGCAAACATGAAGACCGCCAATCCGGCACCAAATCCAAGATAAATAAAGCAGATATTAAATGGCGTATTGAATCCCAACACTGTTGCCATATTGGAAAGCGTGAACATAAGCATCTGGAAAGGAACGACCATTGAGAAGACAAACAGGTAATAGAACGCCTTGCAGATCCGGTTATTGACGCGTACCACATACCATGCGCACATGGAGCAGCACACCAAAATAAGAACAACAGACGTTATGGTAATAACCAAAGAATATCCAAATGCCGCCGCAAAACCCTGACGCTCAAGCGCAGAGATATAGTTTGCAAGACCGGCAGTATTTTCCGGTGTTACGAACTCAAACGCCGACGTTGTGGTAATGGCAGTTTCCTGCTTAAAGGAGTTCAAAAGGATCATGACCATGGGGTAGATCCACGCAAGAGACAAAACGGTGAAGAAGACCGAAATGATCTTGTTGACGGTTGTTTCTCGTTTCATTATTGCTGCACCTCCCTAGACTGAGTGGCTCTAAGCTGGACCATAACGATTGCAATGACCAAGATGCAGAAGATAACTGCCTTTGCTTGACCAATGCCCATCCATTTGCCACCCTGACGTGCATAGAAGGTGTTATAGATGTTGAGAGCAAGCATCTCGGTTGCATGCTTGGGCTCGCCCGCCGTAAGTGCGAGGTTCTGGTCAAAGAGCTTAAAGCCGTTGGTAATAGTCAAGAACAAGCAAATAGTAATGGTTGGCATCAAGTTAGGAATCTTTACTTTCCACAGAGTCTGCCATGCAGTGGCTCCATCAACCTTAGCTGCCTCAAGATAATCGCTTGGAATAGACTGAAGGCCGGCAATATAGATGATCATCATGTAGCCGATCTGCTGCCAGAGCGTCAAGATGATCATGCCCCAAAATCCTGCGGTGCTATTCAACGCCAAAAGTTGCTGTCCGACATTTGAAAGTACACCGTTGATAAGGATGTTCCAAATGTAGCCAAGCACGATGCCGCCAATGAGGTTTGGCATGAAGAATACGGTACGGAATGTATTTGTGCCCTTCAGGTGCTTGCGTGTCAGAGCAAGTGCAATGGCAAGCGCAAACACGTTAATAAGTATCATCGATACGACTGCAAAAAGCGCGGTGTACCAAAACGCGTTTGCAAACTGCTTATCTGCAAATGCCGCGGCATAATTGGAAAAACCTATAAATTTTGCATCACTGATGCTGATAAATTTACAAAACGAAAGATACAGGCCTTGAATAAACGGAACAACAAATCCAAATAAGAAGGAAAGCGCTGTTGGTAGCAAGAAAAGAGGCCACCAGCGCTTCAACATTTTAACCATAGAAGAATTCCCTTCTCATGCAATAAAGGGGCAAGAAGAGGCTTTGCCCTTCTCGCCCCTTACAGCTACGAGCTACCTAAAACAAACCTTACTCAGCGTTTGCTTCCTTTTCAGTCTTCCAACCATCAACGAACGCAGTCTTGACGGCATCCCAATCCTCGGTACCTGCCGCATAACCCTTGAGTGCACTGGAGAGGTTGGTCTTCCACTCCTGAGAAGGAATGTAGATGAAGTCCCAAGCCACGGGCTCATTACCCTTCTTGGCATAATCAGCAGCGATATTAGCAAGAGCGTTGCTGGTTGGCTTAGCATTCTTAAATGGAATGGTAAGGCCCATTTCCTCAGCAATTGCCTTGGTGGCGGTGTCGGAGGTCACGCACCAATACATGAAGTCAAGCGTTGCCTGCTGAGAATCCTCATCGGCCTTGGAGCTTACGCACCAGTAGTTCTCACCGCCGGAGCACATACCCTGCTTCTCTTCACCCTTGACACCAATGTAGATAGGAATCATGCCCAAAGCGTCATCGCCGAGCTTCTTAATATCGTTGTAAGCCCATGTACCATTCTGATAGAAGACGGCTTCCTGGTTAACAAACTCTGCAACGGAGTCATCGCCGGTCTTTCCGGCAAGCTGAGTAGGATCGCAGGTAGAATTATTGATATAAAGGTCAAAAATCTGCTTGTAATTAGGCAGATAGGTGCCCTTAATCTCTTTAGCATCCGGCTTACCGGTATCCTTGAACTCATAGTACAGAGGAAGGTTGGCAAGGTGCGTGGTAAAGCGCCAGTCTGAGCTGGAGTCAAGACCGGCGCTGGTGAAGGCACCCTTTACGCCGAGCTCATCCTTGCGAGCCTGAATGTCTTCAACGATCTTCTTGAGAGATGCAAAGTCCTTGATATCCTCGCCCTTATAGCCGGCCTTCTCAAGGAGCTTCTTGTTATAAATGATGCCGAAGTCTTCCTCAACGTAGTCAACGCCGTACACAACGCCGTCCTGCTCAAGCTTCAGGGCATCGTTGGTAAGCTCGCCCAAAATCTTGGCGTCTTTAAGATCAATGCAGTAATCCTTAACGCCAATGAGGCCGGAAGGACCGTTGGTCTGGAAAAGTGTAGGAGCAGCGGAAGCTTCCTTGTTGATCTCAGACTGGAATGTCTGTGCATAGGTATCGGAAGCAGCGGTAACAACCTTAACGGGAACCTTGGTCTCTTCGGTGTACTTCTTGGCAAGATCCTGCCACTCTTTATCAGCCTCAGGCTTGAAGTTCAGGAAGTAAACGGAGCCTTTTGCACCGTCACCTGAACCCTCCTTTTTATCATCAGCCTTATTGCCGCCACAGCCCGCAAGGCCGAGGGTGCAAAGAGCTGATGCGCTCAGAGTGACAAACTGCTTACGATTTAGATTGGACATACTGTTCCTCCTCATGGAACGTACTGCGCCGACTGCACAGCCCACACAGAATCATCTGTAAGTTATGACTGCAAGGGCAATCTTTACCACAACTAACAGCCAGCACTTACGTAACTTACAGAAGTATATCTTTTTTACGACCACTCTGTAAAAGTTGTCTAAACAACATCAGCGGTAAACGGTATTAAATTGTCGGTGAACGGTTAATCGATTGGAATCTCCACAGTATTGACGTATTATCGACACAAAAAGAACACTATTAAATCGTCATCTACCTGTGAATATCTATCTTTTGTGTGTTTTCTTCGTTGTTCAAAGGAATATGCCGCTATGCCGAAGGCTCGATTCGAAAATATTTACCAAGATCTTAAAGCAAAGGTTCTTGACGGTACTTATGGCTACCAATCTTTCTTGCCTCCTGAAACAGAACTGACGGCTTCATACACATGTTCCAGAAACACCCTCAGGCGCGCTCTCTCCATGCTTTCCGATGAGGCGTATCTTCAGCCTATCCATGGTCGGGGTGTCAGAGTTATTTGGCAAAAACAAACTCACGACATTCTTGGATCTCTTGAGGGTCTTGAATCCTTCCAGGAATATGCGCAGCGTAACGGTCTTATCCCCTATACCGAGGTTAAACAATTCGAGACGATCGTCTGTAGT
Source organism: Atopobiaceae bacterium (assembly GCA_024691995.1). Lineage (GTDB taxonomy): Bacteria > Actinomycetota > Coriobacteriia > Coriobacteriales > Atopobiaceae > Lancefieldella. The sequence continues at coordinate 165,653 of JAILNA010000004.1, forward strand.
GATGCCCTTGCGTATCACACGGGCTTTACCGCAGGTGAAAGCCTCATACGTATCGTACGTATACGCGGTCTCAACGGCATTCCTCGCCAAATAGACCATGACTACCTTCTTGAAAGCGCAGTGGGACGCCTTTCAAAGGAGGAAGCAAGACGCTCCATCTTCTCGTATCTCGAAGAGACTCTCGGTATGCGCATTCTCAAAAGCAAGCGACAAATCACCGTAGAGTTGGCTACCGATGAGGATTTTAGCTATCTTGATCTGGGAACGTTTAATTGCGTTGCGGTTACAGAAAGTCATTCCTTTAATTCTGACGGCATTATGTTTGAGTTCACACAAACCCGCAGCCATCCGGCAACATTTTGCTACAACGTCATTTCAAAACGATAGCCGTTCTATCCTTTTGGCGAAAGAAGGACGCCGCCTCAAAGTACAACGTCCTTCTCGCATACTGCCTTTAGCACTGCGCTTCTACCCGATTGTTATGAAAGCTCAACCTGAAGCTGATCAACAAGTTCCGAGAAGTACGCGAGCGCCTCGTTCACGGGCTTTGGCGTTGCCATATCCACACCCGCACCGCGAAGCAACTCAATCGGAGGCTTTGAGCATCCGCCGGAAAGATAGTTGAGATAGTCTTCCACCGCAGGCACGCCCTCTTTAAGGATGCGCTGAGACAGGGCAATGGCTGCCGAGAAGCCAATGGAGTACTGGTAAACATAGAAGTCGTAGTAGAAATGAGGAATGCGAGCCCATTCAATCTTGATTTCCTCGTCAGGCACAATGTTTGGCCCGAAATAGAGCTTGTTAAGCTCGCCGTAGTGCTTACAAAGCACATCGGCATTCAATGCTTCACCTCGCCCATTCATATCGTTAATATCACGCTCAAACTCAGCAAACATACACTGACGATATATAGTCCCGCGGAAGCTCTCAAGGAAGTGATTGAGGATGTACGCATGACGCGCCGGATCGCTCTCGTGCTCAAGGAGATAATGCGAGAGCAGCGCTTCATTACAGGTAGAAGCAACCTCGGCAACAAAGAGCACGTAATTTGAGTACGTAATTTCCTGCGTATGGGACGAGAGGTACGTGTGTATTGAGTGTCCCATCTCATGAATGAGGGTAAACACATCATCAAGCGTGCCTTGGAAGTTCATAAGAATCACGGGGTTCATGCCCTTACCGCCGGCGGAATAGGCTCCGGAGCACTTGCCGGGGGTTTCGTATACATCAACCCACCGCTCTGAAAGTCCCTTTTTAACCAGCTCAAGATACTTCTCGCCCATTGGTTCAAGTGCCTTAACGATAAGGTCGCAGGCTTCCTCGTAGGTAAACTTCATGTCAACATCGGCAACAAGCGGAGCGTAGATGTCCCAATAGTGAAGCTCGTCAAGGCCCAACTTTTGCTTGCGCAAATCCATATACTTGTAGAAAGCAGGAAGATTGTTGTGAACGGCCTCGATCAGATTATCGTAAACCTCAACGGGGACCTCGTTCTTATCAAGGCTATATGCAAGAGAACTTTCGTACTTACGGGAATCAGCAAAGAACTTAAGTTGCTTGATCTGACTTGTAAGCATTGCCGCAGAAGTATTGCGGAACTGGTTGTAGCGACCATACAGCTGCTTAAACGCAGATTCACGCAGGACGCGATCATGTCCCATAAGCATTGGAATGTACGAGCCACTTGTCAGTTTGTGTTTTTGGCCCTTCTCGTCCGTTGCATCGTCAAAGGTAAGATCCGCATCTTCAAACATGGAATACACGTTGGCAGGCTGGGAAGCGGCATCATTGGCGCGGGCGAGAAGTGCTTCTTCAGCTGCAGAAAGCGTATGAGCGCGCATACGTAAAACCTGCTCCAGTTTGCGACGATAGTGTTCAAGCGCAGGTTCGTCTGCATAAAAGCCCGCAATGGTATCCTCGGAAATAGAGAGCAACTCGGCATTGAACCAAGAACCCGCCTCTTCAAGCTGTGTATACAAACTCATACAACGCGCAGTATACGCTTGGTATTTTGATACGCGTGTATCTTCGTCGGAGCGACGTTCTGCATAGTTCCATGCCTTTTCAAACTCAAGCGCAACATGGTCTTCCAGCCTCAGATATGCAAGTAACTCTGATGCGGACTGCGAAATTTTTCCGCGATATGAAGCAAGCTGTTCCGGATAGGTTTTGATGTCAACAAACGCCTGCTCAAAGGCCTCATCGCTCTCGTACATGGAAGAGAGATCCCACCGATACTTCTCTTCTATTTGATCTCGTGACTCGTAGTTCATTGAATATCCTTTCAAATATCCCTCATATCTCTCCGATATTTTCCCCATTTTCATTCAATATTTTCCCCACTTTTATTCTGGCAGGCTCTTTGAACAGATGTGTTTGAGAGATTTGCGTATATATATCTGCTCTCAACAAAGCCAAACCAGATTCACTACATTACTATCGAGATTCTGACGGACTGGAGGTCGACGCGATTATTGAGTTACGAGACGGGCGGTGGACAGGCATTGGTAAATCTTGAAATCCAATACACCCCGCATAAAAAAGACGGGTTCGTAAAGAACCCGTCTTAGCTTACTTAAAAGAACTGTCGTAGCTTAACTATTTCTTCTTCCTCAAAATCCACGAGCCGCTCAAAGCTGCCACGGACGTTGCGAGAAGAGCAACAGAAGGAAGCACTCCCGCATCTCCCGTATAAGGGACAGTTCCCTTGTGTTTCTTTGACGGGGTTGGCGGAGTTGGAGGCTCAGGAGTCTTTACGGTTACCTTGTTTGACTTCTTTTTGAATACATTATTGATATCGAGATCAAACTGGTTTTCGTAGGTAGTTCCCTCTTTCGTTACCGTTCCAACAATAATCGGAGCAGGAACGGGTGCTTCTTTAGTTAGATCAGCGTTAATCTGATCAAGAAGGGTTGATTTTGCAGTGAAGACAAGCGTACGTGTTCCTTCGTCATAGCTCACTTCGTAGTCAGGACTTGCCTTCTTTGTCTCTTCCAAATTGAGCTTATAGCCCTCAGGCAAAACATCATTCATAACTACGGAAGTGATCTTCTCGTGCCCTGCCGGGAAAGCTGTTGTGTTCAGGGCAAACTTAACAACGGAGCCGGTCTTAACCGTGTTTGTGTTGATATCATTGTTGTTCTCGTCCAGCACCTTTTTCTCAAGCTGAGGCTTTGTGTAAAGGATGTCAAAGTGGTAGGTAGCCTTAATAGTTGGCTTTTCAGGCTCTGTTGGAGGAGTAGGAGGCGTAGGTTCAACAGGCTTCGGAGGTGCCGCCATTGCCTTAATATCCGAGTTAAACGCAAACCAAACGACACCGCGCTTTGATGCACCGATGTTCAAACTGATTTCAGGGCTGGTTATCTTGCCAACAATGGCACCGTACCACTGGTTGGGATTACCTTCCGAATCCCACTCACTCGTATTGAATCTTGAGCCCTGTGCCTTATTCTCGTTATTGTTACTTGCATATGCGCCACCATCAGGCTGTTTGGTGATCGATGAACCAGAAATAGGAATAAACTGGCCGTTAAAAGATCGAACCTTCTCAACCGTAGGCTGTCCGTTAACCTTGGGCGTTGCGCTTGTACCGGTGCCATGGTTCAGTGACGAAAAGTTGATTAGCGCCCCTGTTGGATCAATCTCCTGACCATCTTCACCGTAGAACTTTACCTTCATATTGATATCGGCTTCGCCGTAGAAATTAAGGTACCACAAGGTTACAGTTGGGTCCTTTTCTATCAACACAGGCATGTCGTTTACGCCCGGCAGACCAGTCCCCTTCAAGGTATAGGTATATTCAACCTTAGAAATCTTTTTACCGTTAAGAGAAGAATTCTGCAAATTGGTATAGGTAACTTTGAGCGGTTGGTCTTTGTGGAGAATGGCTCTCGTTTCGGCAGAGTTGGCAACACTATTGATGTAGTTGAAATCATTAGCACCATAAGCTGGATTGCTACCAAGCTTATTTTTGATATTAGTATCAAAGTAGTTTTGCCACTCAGCTTGGGTATATTGCTTATCACCATTGGGGAAGCTCATTGTGGCATTCGGTTCTGACTTGAAGGTTAGCGACTGGGAAGCAGGTTCGCTCATATACCCGTCTTCGTTCTTCTTCTTTTCAAGCTCTTCCATGGCCTTGTTATACGCTACAAGATCGGTGTCGTACTTTGCTTTGGCCGTATCATAAGCAGCTTTATCAGTATCATACTTGGCTTTGGCAGTATCGTAGGCAGCCTTCTTGGTTGCATACTCATCAAGCTTTGTCTTGGCTTCTTTAGCAGCCGCCTCAAGATCTGCAATCTGCTTGTTGTAGTCCTCTTCAACCTCAGCTTTCTTGGCTGTGAGCTCTGAAGCAGACTCAGTTGTGCCTTTGTCAACATCGTCTTCTTTTTGAACATCTACACCGGCTGCCTTTGCTGCGGCAACGCTGGCTTCAAGCTTTGAGGAATCTGCGTGTACCTCTACGCCCTTTACGGCATCTGTTGCAAAAGCTTTTTGCGCATTAAGCGGAAACAGCGTTAAAACCAACAAAAGAGAGAAGGCTATTGCACCTACTCGAGTGAGGGGGGGGGTAACTGCGTTTCATATACTCTGACCTTTCTCTGCCTATATAAACCCAACACACATTCATGTGGTATCAGAGCCAAAACCACCATACGCAAGACATGGTACCAAAGATTACAACCACTGTGTCTGAATTCTTTTCATCAACAAACAATTCACATACGTTTTGAGAGACTCACCAACGACCACGCAGTAGGAATAAAACCTTCAAAAATTCCCGGAGCACCTTCGGCCTCAGATGCGAGAAGGTCTCTTTCGCTTCTGATGGTCCACGTTATAAGATGCGCTTTCATCTTATGGCACGCCGCATCCACAAAGAGGTTCTTCCGGTCTTCAAATCTGTAGGCAATAAAATCCGGTCTTCCCAAAGAATTCCCGAGAAGTGCCGTTGCAGCAACTTTCTTGGGCATTGACAAATCGGATACCTGGTTATCGTTAAAGAAGTTCTCTGCAAGCTGCCCACGAAGTACCTCCGGACGGTGTATGCGAAGCCACCGAAGCACCATCGGATCAAAACTCTCAACTGCAGCACGAACAGAATGCTCGTCAAGAACTTGCATGACTTGTTTGGTTACTTCCTCAGCATTTCCGCCACGCGTTTTTACCTCAACAATTAAAGGTGCAGGCAGCTGATCTTCCCCATTCCAGTCGTAGCAAGATAAAACTTCATCAAATGCAGGAATACCTTCTTCCGTATTAAGCAAACGATATGTCTTTAGCTGGTCAAGAGTGCAATTCTCAACAACGTCATTTACGCCACAAAGACGACTCAAGTCCGAATCATGAATAACGACTAAATGACCATCGGCTGTCAGATGGACATCCAGCTCTGATCCAAAACCACGTTCAACGGCACGCCGAAATGCAGCAAGAGAATTTTCGGGAATCCCCCGCTCAATATCATGTAAACCACGATGCGCATAGCGGTATTTTTTAAATTCATCCCAGTGTGCCTGCAGTGCTTTGCTTCCCTTAATACGCGGAGCAACGGCAAATGCAGCAAGCACGGCAACACCGGCAGCGACCCCCGCCGTTACGCCGGCCGCAACCGCCGCACCCTTCAAAACGGGGTGTGCCTTTGAGTGAGAAATCTCTGAATCTTTCTTCTCTATAGATACATTCTCGCTCACGAGCGTATTTGCAAGCTCGCCATCAAGCTCCGGCAAACGGTCACCTTTTGATACATTCCGCTGAGGTTTAATGCGGGTCATAGCCACCTGAGCATCCGCAAGTAGGGATTGTGCACGCGCCACTGAATGGCGAACGTCATCGGCACCGGGAAGCGAAGGTTTGACAGGTGCCGGAAGGTGTTTTGAAACTTGTTTATGCACCATACCGCCCACGGCATGTGCAGACTTTGATATGGCGCTCGTAAGTATCTTGCGCGCGGCAGGTGATGCGAGCGCCGTTTTTGCAGCGTATCGACCAATCGTCAGGCCAACAATATTAACAGCAGCTCGTTTAATGAAATTACCCATCGTCTTCCTCCTGCCAATGCGAGCCGTCAAATGCCCTATTCGTCAAATGCTTCAAGTCCATGCTTAGCAATAGTATGGCTGTCTCCATGATGCACAAATTGCATTGTAATAAAGCTTGCCCCTACCGCAACCGTAGAATATATAAACAGCGCCTCATACGAAACATGTCCCATAAGCCATCCTGCCACGATCGGCGTTACCGTCTGTGATGCCATCGAGAACGTGTAATAGTAGCCGGTAAATTTACCAACATCAGATCCTTTGCACATCTCAACAACCATGGGAAGCGAGTTGACGTTAATAAACGCCCAACCTATGCCAAGAACTATCATCACCACGTAAAGCGCCGGCGAGAAGCCCAGCCTCATGAGAGTCCACACCACAAAGAGGGCAAATCCGCCACCCAAAAGCAAAATACCGATAAGAATTGTTTTCTTGCGCCCAATCCTTCCCGCCACTTGACCGGAAGGAATGTAGGAGAGAATGGCTCCTACGGTGCAGACAATAAGACACTGCGACGCTTCCCCGAGACTCATCCCCCACTCTGCCTGTGCATACGTAGTGAACCATGTCTCCATAGCGTTATATCCCAAGAACCAAAAGGCAATCGAGAGCAACAGGAAAATGAGAGAGCGCTTTACCGGGGCCGGAAGCACTTCTCGACCGGAAGCATCGGTTTCGGAAAGATTATCTTCCGGATGATTTTCCTCATAGGCACGAAACTCTTGCTCAAGCTTAGGCTCCTTAATGGTGATGAAAACAATTGCCACCGATACCAACATAATGGCACCAACAACAAGAAAAAGCGGTAAGTAATTGACGTGTGCAAGCCCTCCTACACGATTTTTGCTGTAAAGAACCGATGTAATCAGCAGATACACAATGCCGCCACAAGCTCCCATAAGGTTGATGATGGCATTTCCTTTTGAGCGCAGGGGCTTGGGCGTAAGATCGGGCATGAGTGCCACCGCGGGGCTTCGATATGTTCCCATGGCAACAAGTACCACCAAGAGTACGCCGACAAAGACATATATTTTCCAGGGATGCAACTGTTCCGCTGCCGAATTATCAATAATAGGCAGAAATACCATCGTGCCAACAGCCACCACGGTACCAAAGACTAAAAACGGCATGCGCTTGCCCCATGGGTGTGCGCACTTGTCGGAAAGGGCGCCAAAAAACGGCAGTAAAAAGAGGGCAAGTACATTGTCGAGAGCCATAAGAGCGCCCGAGATGGTCTCGTCAAGATGCAGGGTATTGGTGAGCATCAACGGTATAACGCTGTTGTACATCTGCCAGAACGCACAGATAGAAAAGAACGCAAAACCAATGAGGACCGTTCGTTTTACATTGAGTTTCATCTCTCTCCTCAAACGTTCCAAAAACATATACCTGACTTTTTCATAGTATCAATCCTAAACTGCAAAAACTTTGGTTTTTCAGCCTGCGGACAAATTTTGCGGGGCAACGGTATCCAATGTGGGTACTATAAAAGTAAATAACAGAAGTTAGCAAACCGTACAGATTGCACGAGGGTAGAAACGCTATGCATACAATACCGTCAGCACATGAGCTGTATCTCTATGCACTTTTAAAAGAACAGCTAGGGATTAACCGTCAAACTGCGCTTATCCGCGTTAATGAGGTATTGGAGGCCGATGGCCTTGCACCCGCTGATTTTGGAGCGGAAAGTGCACGCGAGCTTGTGGAAGCACTTCCCCACTTCATAAAAGTCACTGTATTTAAAAAGGGCGTTGTTTTTGTCACGGTCCTTGAAAATACCTCCTTTGAACAGGCTTTATCAGCTCCTGCGAAGGGCGATAAAAGCGACAAGACATCTTCAAGCAGTAAGCCTTGGAAGCATAAGCGTGGAGCTAAACACATAGTGCCCGTAAAGCCAAAGCACCTCATACAAGCTGCGGACTCTCAAGAACCAAAGGATTCTCTAAAAACCAAAAGCCTCAAAACCGAAGATACAGAAGTTGAGAACGTCAAAACCGAAGACGTTAGGGCTCAAGTTGGAACTCAAGACGCCGACGACCAAAAGAGCGGAGATATCTTCATCTCGGAACTCATCGATGCAGTAAAAGAGGCTATTGCTCAAGAGTCTCAATCAACGTCGGATTTTTCAGATTCAGATAAACCTGAGCTCCATCACACTCAAGAATCAAAATCAGCCCCGGAAGAAGAGCGTGTGCCAGAACAGTCGCATCTTGAAGCTGCTCCATGTGAGCCTTCAATATCTCTTACGATTACCTACGACCCCTCTGAGGCTGACGCGCAGATCCAAACAAATCCCAAATCGGTGTCAAATACCGCAACCAATATTGCTCTCGACTGTCTTCCTAAAGATTTCGAGAATGAGGTTCACATAGACAATGACCTTATGGGTATCTTGTATCAAATAACACCCATGGATGCCAATGTTTTTCAGCTGCTGACAGAGGACTTTCTTCTCGCACGCGCATCGCACAACATAAGCATTGCGGGAGGAAACATTGCCTTTCCCATGCGCTATAAGCTTCCTCGCCAGTCGAACCCAATAACTGCAACGCTCAAGCGAACTCCACGGGCTCAACGACCCTGGAAACTGGCAGCCATCAACGTCTCCCCCTCCGATCTTGCAACCCTTACCGTTGATCCGTTCAGAGGACTTCCTCGTGCAGGAATTTCTCCATGGGAAAAGCTTCCTTCCCAAAAGGGACATCTGGCGCTTGATCCTCTGCGACTTCTTACAAGCGAACGACCTGTTGCTGATTGGAAATTGCTTGCGCAGGAAGTTTCAAGCCATATTGCACTTGAAACTGACGATTTTGCATCACGGTCTCTATCCCTACAGCAAGCAACCATTGCCACTGCATACGCATACCGCAAAGCCCACCGGCAGCTTACAAACACGTCTGAAGACTTTTACCTGCCAGTCAGGCACACTCCGATACCTGAAGCCATCTGTTTTGACCCCAAACGCCCATGGACGTCTTCGTCCTTCTTTGAGACCGTCATTCGCGAGAAGAACCTGGATGTAAACGCTCTCTTCGAGGGCGCACGGACGGCAGGTATCGCAGGGTACCGCATTATGGTTGAGCTGTACAATCCCTCGCTCAACGTTATCTACCGCGCACTTCCCGTACAGAAAGTGCGCGCTCGCGCCGCTGACAATACAGATGAAAGGGTTTTGGTATTTGCAACACCTCAATCAGACCAAGAGCCGTATGTTGCTGTCGCGCTGCTGAGTGTCCCCGAGACCTATGTGCTTGCACGCATCTTCTCGGCCGGCCTGCCAAGCTGGCTTACTGCAGAAACCTCAAGCAAGCCTGATTGTTAATACGTCAAGCCGTCTTGTCGCCAAACGCCTTCTGGATAATGAAAAACCCATCCCGTAGGCTCCCAGTTACTAATATCTGCGGCATCTCCAACGATTTTATACTCAACAACGCCGTGCTCCACGCCCTGAGAGTCCTTGCTGAGTGCATCGAAATACCGGACGCGATTATAGTCATTCAAAGCCAGGGCATTGGTGCCAACTCCTTGATATGTAGGAGAGAGACCTTCAGATGCCAAAGCAGTCGGGAAAACATCTGCATTACTTACCGGTTGATCCGATTCTTTCAGTGGTTGAGCAGCCTGCTCGGCCGTTTGTGCAGGTTTTACCAAAAGAATTGGCGTGGCTGCTGTCTTCAAAAGTGAAAGAGGCTCTGAAGACGCAAAGTAACCATGGTCGGAAGTAATGACAATCGTTGTCTTTTCGTATAGTCCAAGCCGTTTAAGTTCTCTGATGTAATCGCTCACGATATTCATTGAACCAACGGCCTGTTGTTCACGGGTCGAACTTCCAACACGCTGTTCGTTCTCATCCATGGTATACGGATAATGTGGACCCATAAGATGGATAAAACGAACCGAGCCCGTCGACGCATCATCAGTTGCCGTTAGGCCTCTATCACGCAGCTTGCGAGCAAACAGTGGATCGTTTGTGGAATATGGCACTGAATCTGCTGCATTGGTGGCGCCATTCTCCTGGTGAACCATTGCAGCATTGATGTCATCCGTGTAAAACCAGAAGAAGGGCTTAAAAACCCAAGGTAAATCTCGAAATAGTGCAGTTTTATACATCGCACGTAAAGTTCCTAAGCTATTTAAAGAAGAATTTCCTTCTTCCAAGCTATCCGCTTCTTTACTTGCATTGTAAGCATTGCCGTAGACATACTCCTCATTTGGAGAAACACCTTCACTGTATACGCCAACGTGGTACCCGGCATTCTTAAAATCTGGAAGGTAAGTACCTTGAGCAAAACGATTTTGATTGAGAGTTCCATATGTATCGTCATGCTGTGGCTGATAGCCAGTAAGCATCGAGGGAATTGCGTCTCTGGTAGGAGTAATGACGGCCGAAGTGTTATGGAACCACGTAAAGCCCGTCATTTCATGTAAAAGCTCCGGATTCTTTTCTACCGCCGGACGGAGATCCATGGTTTCGTCATACATATCTAAGACGAAAATAACTACGTTCTTCTTAGGAGAAACAGTGAATAAGCCCTTTTCTGTCAACGTATATTGAGGCGTTTCATTTGACGTTGTTGTGCCCGGAATATGATTTACAAAGAGACTTCCCACACCGACTGCTTGAACGAGCACAAGAGCTAACGAAACGCCGGTTGCAATGCGCCAGGCCAGTATTTTGCTTCTGTGACTAAAAATAAGAGGCACCACAACAATAACAACCCAAATGGCAGTAGTCCCGCAAGCCCAAGAAGCATACTGAGTCCAATTAACGGTACCGCCATCAGAACTCGGAAGGGTTCCGTTAAGCACAAGAACTTGAACATACGAAGCGAGAGCAAAGCCAAACACAAGCATAAGTACAGCGTTAAAAAACCGGCCTCGAAAAACACTTATAACTCCTGTAAGTACAATCGTTGCTAAAACCGCCGGTAACACAAAAATACGCCATGTGGATGTGAGCCCAAAAACAAGGCTCTCCTCATTTCCGGAAATAAGCTCAAACGGAGCCACAATCATATAGGTAAACACCATGAAAAGCGCAACCGAGAAGGCCGGAAGAACACGCTGCGTCCACCGAGGCCGATAGTCATCTTCCTTGTTTGCTGTACGTTTTGTTTTAGAGTCTAAGACAGCTTTGAACTCCGCATCAACGGAAGCCTTTTCAGAAGCTTCAATACGAGAAACAGGAGGTTCAATATCCTGTTTCTCTTCCATGTGAAATACCTTGAGAATATATTTACGAGAACGCCTAAACGCTATGCCAAGCACCGCTGACAGTGCAACTGCCACACCAGCAACAGCTTGAATGGTATAGGTCATAACGGACGGGTCAACATACGCAAGAGCAGGTGTTGGAGTTGCAATAGTCAAAATGCACGCAAAAAGAATAACACTTGTTATATCAAGGGTAAAAAGCATTATATAACCACGAAAATTACCCTTTTTTCTCTCTACTTGAACCATTGTAATCACCACTCTTGTATGGGCCACACCTTACCGGTAAGGCTCCAATTACTCATATCTTTTGCATCGCCGTTAATAACAAACTCTCTCAGCTCGGTATCTTGCTTTCCGTTAGAGAGTGTTTCAATGTAGTACCGAGGACGATCTTCTCCCTCTTTTACTTCATCAAGAGGTGTTGTGTAATTAGAGAGCATCTGCTTGTCGGCACCCATATCTTTAAGCACCTGAGCCAAAATATCATAATGCCAGACAGGTGCGCTAGAAACTTTCATAGGAGCCGACGCCTCTTCAGTCGTTTGTCCTGCAGGCTTATAGAAGATACATGGTGCCGAAGGAGTTTTGATATCTTCCGATGTCAAATACCAACGACCATGATCTGCAGTAATAATGATGGATGTATTCTCGTATAAACCGAGACGCTTAAGTTCCTTAATGTATTCCTCGACAATCTTAAATGAGGCAATTGTCTGTTCGTCTTCAGTTTGCTCAGACTCATTTTTTGCAGGTTCAACATTCTTGTTAATGATAAAAGGAGGATGAGAGCCGACGAGGTGAATGAAGCGGAAATCTCCGTTTTCTCCATGCACCTCTTCTTGAGTACTTAAACCATAATGCTTGAGCTCATGGTAATACTTAAGATCGTCTTCCTTATATGGCTGAGAAGAAAGATCAATATCATCCATATTCACGTTTTTGCGCATGCGCATATTAAGATCTTCGGAATAGTACCAAAATCGAGGTTTGAATACCCAAGGTAAGTCTCTACAGAAAGCCGCTTTATACAAAATACGTAACGCTCCAAGGGTGTCCATTTGATTATCGGCACCTCGGCCGCGAAGCTCATGTACATTAAGGGTTCGATCTCGAGTATATGCAGCAGACCAATCGTACTCAACCATATCTGAGTAAATACCGGATGAGTATCCTAGCGAACGAATATCATCGAGGAATGTACTGTCTTTTGCCCAGTTTTGAATAAAATCTTCAATGGGACGATTTGTATCAGTAGGACGAAGACCATACAACAACGATGTTACACCATATCGTGTTGGAATCATACTGCCGACAGTATCGCTATACCATGTAAAGCCGGTTAACCCATCAAAGGTTTCCGGATTTGTCTCACGAAGATGCTCAACCTCAAGTGTATCAGTGGTGTCCAAAACAAAAACAACTACATTCTTTTTTGAGGAAACGTTATATAGCCCCTCCCGCGTTGCGCGGATACCTGCAGTCTCTGCCGCAGTAGTATCCGTAAAATTCTGAATTGCAGGTCCCCATAAGCTCACAACACCAACGGTCTGTATCACAATCAACACAATGGCTGCCGCCGAAAAGATGGTTCTTGTCTTACGTACCCAAATAATGCTCAATGCCGTAATTGCCCCTAGGATGACTATCCACACAAAACCAGATACGATCATTTGACGTGTGAAATCTCCCCAATACACTTCGTGTCCGTCAGCAAGAGGCATATCTTTATTCATAAAAAGTGCCTGCACATAAGCACAAAATCCAAGTCCAAACACAAGCGCACTTGCCACATTAAACACACGACCGCGCAGCATGCTTAAAACTACAGCTGCTACCAGCGTCATAATAAGACCGGCAATCATTACGGGGCCAAAAACATCAGTCAAACTAAAGGAAATATCCTTTGCATTGTTGGCAACAAGTTCAAGCGGAGCTACTACAAAAACGGTATACACCGAAAACGCACACACAAGAAGTGCCGTAAAGAAGCGACCACGAAATCCCAGCCGTCCTTCTTTATAGTTACGCATTCGAATCTGTTCATCGGCTAAGATCTCGCCCATATGGATATTGGCAGCTTCGGCCCCCTTTGCATCAACTCTATGGACTGATTCTTCAACGATTTTTGTAGCATTCTCGTCAATATGGAATATCCGGAAAAGTACTTTTCGGGAACGCCTAAATGCCACGCCCAACACCGCTGAAAGCGCCACCGCAACCGCTGCCAATGCCTGGATGGTATACGTCATGACCGACGGATCGACATACGCATACACGGGCCTTGCAAAGATACACAAAAATGCAATCGCGAGAAGCACTGCGTAGCACGCATCGTGTATACATACGGCACATTTTTGCTTAACACTCAGCGCTTTACTTACTGTCAAATGCATATCTACCATGTTTAGTCTTCCGTTTTTGTGTCTGCATCATCGCTATCTTGAGCGCGCTTCTCCTGATGTGCCAACACGCGATCAAGAATATATGTACCGGCAGCCTCACCACCATGACCCAAATTAAAGATCATGTTGTCGCGGATCTCCTTGATTCGATCAGACCATGCGAGTGGATTATCAAACATTTCCTCAACCGCTTTTGTCAGACCATCCATTTTTTGAGGATCAAAACTACGTCCGATTTCATTTCTCAGTGTAATATCACAGGGGTCAGAGTGAATCTTTGACCAGTCAGGGTTGTTTTCTTTCATTTCTGTATCAATGAAAACCGAAGGTCTCAGCGTAGTAAACGAGAATTCCTCTGCAACGCTTGACCAGTCGGTGATAAGCAAACTCGCTGAAAGCACCGAAGTATTTGAGCTAAAGTCAGTTTCAAACGTAAGCTCCGAGGAATCCGCATCGGTATAGCGAGCAATGATTTCATCCATACGAGGCTTATAGCGCTTAACGTATTCAGGATGTGGGCGGACTATGATGCGCCAACCATGGCCCATAAGTTCTTTAAGTAAGTCATCGATACAGCTGTCTAAGATATTGCCAAATTGCCACGAAGGTCCGATAACAATGAGGGGCTTCTCTTCCGACTCGTGCTGCCCAAGGCCTTGCTTTTCATAATTTGCAATAGATCGATCGAGCAAGTCGTATCCAATGGCGGGCTTGTTCTTTTCTTTGGTGTCATAGTACTTCTCAAGAAGCTCAAGGTCATGTTGCTGATGAGGACCAACGCAAAGAACGTCATCATAATACGTATATTCATTGCGCGTTGAAGTTATCGTCATCGATGTCATGTGGTGAGGCATATAGATATACTCAGCATCTTTTTTTACGTATGAGCGCTTCATATAGGAGCTCTCAAGATCGCCAAGCGTAGTCACCACAACATCCGCATCCATTTTCATAAAAAGCGTAATCAGTCGGCGCTGGCCCAAATAATACGGAATCAAACGGGGTTCTTTTTTGGAGAGCTCAAAAACCTGATCGTTGGGATCGGACGTTACATAGTGAATATGAACATCGGAGTGAGACAGGAGCCATTCAATGGCACCCTGAAAGTACTTATAAAATCCGCTTGACTCAGAATAGAATACAAGGTGTTTGCCGATTGTGTTGAAGAATCGAGCATAGTCGCTCTTCTCGCGAGCGGCATACGGATCGCGCTGGAACCACTTCTTTGTTGACTTGGTAGCCGTCTCCATTGCCTCATATTCTTCACGAGCCTCATTGAGCGCCTCGTAATCAACCTGTTTGTGCGGATCGATGATGATATTGCAAACAACCTGTACAAGAATGGAAAGCAAATTCGAGCAGACCCAGTAAAACGCCATACCGCATACCACATATATTGCCAGCACAAGTGACATCGCAATAGAGAGGCCGTTGGTTGTGTTCTTCTCGGCGCGACTCTGCTCACGCTGAAGCGGATTTATCTTGTTGGACGCAAGACCGAGCGCCACGGACGAAAGCGCGGCGGCAAGAGGCATGATCCACGTGATTCCGCCATCGATGATGGGGGTCATGCCGAGAAATTCCGTGCCGGGTGCACCTGAATCGGTAATGCCGTGAATGACGTCGACGAGACCGAAAAGAATGATCACTTGGATTGCGAGAGGAATAAGACTTAAAAGCGGATGATAGCCTGCCTTCTTGTTAAGTTCGTTCTGACGCTCTTCAATGGTTTCACGGTCACCGAAATAACGCGTTTTGAGGCGAAACATCTCGGGCATGATTTTTACCATAACGATAGAGTTTTGCTGTGTCCAGAGAGCAAGCGGCATAAGAATAATTTTAGTTGCAAGGGTAAAAAGAAAAATTGCTGCCCACCAATTACCGGTAAGATCATATGCCGGCTGAACAATAAGTGAGAAAAGCTTTGCGAGTTGCTCAAGCATGTAACTATCCTTTGTATTCTTTTTAGGTTACCGATTTATATACACAAGCTGGAATTATAACAAAAAATATTACCCATCAATTCTGCAAACGCTGTTCTTCACAATGAGTTGGGGCTCCAGCACTATTTTATGGGCACAGCGGGAGTTCTCATTCTGGGTGTCATCGGTTATTTTAGAAAATAGCAGGTTAAGGGCAGCCTCTGCCAACTCTTCAACATTTTGCTCAATTGATGTTAATGCGGGTTCAAAAAGAGCGTCCGCGGCACTGTTGTCATATCCAACGACCGAATAATCTTGCGGAACATGAAGTCCGTGCTCATAAAGGTAGCGGAGCAGCCCCAAGGCAATGTTGTCGGAACCGGCAAACACTGCGGTGGCATTCAGACGGACCAACTTTTGAGCGGCAAGATACGCATCAGGGATGTAGTAGTCAGTATCAAGCACAAGATTGGGATCCGGCTCGATGTTCTTCTCGGCAAGTGCTTGTTTGTACCCGGCAAGACGGCGCGCACCGGTTGCGGACTTGGTATTAACCATACACGCAATACGCGTATGCCCATGGTCAAGCAGATGCTGGGTTGCCCGATAACCGCCCAGCTTATTGTTGAAATACACCTTGTCACAAACAAGATCGTCTATGGTGCGGTCAACCATTACGAACGGAATGGTAAGCTGTGACAGATTTGCCGTCAGGTTTTGTGCGTCTCGCCCTCCCGAAGAAATGACAAAAAGCCCGTCAACTCCACGGTTTGCCAACAGCCCCACAAGCTCGGAATCATTGGTGGCATTGTCATCCGAATTGGTAATAAACAGCGCATATCCACGCTTTCTGCATCTAAGCTCAAGATTTCGCGCCAAAGACGAGAAGAACCTCGACTCAATGTTTGGAACAATGAGCCCCAGCGTTTTTGAGCGTTGCGTCACCAGGCTACGTGCAATCTGGTTGGGAATGTAATGCTCGCGTCTGGCAACCTCCAAAATGCGCCGACGATTTTCCTCGGTAACACGAACCGGCCTGCCGTTCAGC
This sequence comes from Atopobiaceae bacterium, assembly GCA_024691995.1. Classification (GTDB taxonomy): domain Bacteria; phylum Actinomycetota; class Coriobacteriia; order Coriobacteriales; family Atopobiaceae; genus Lancefieldella. Next base: position 182,289 of record JAILNA010000004.1, read on the forward strand.
ACCAGAGAAACCATTGCAGGCGAAAGACCAACTTCACGTGCGATTGATTTAAGCGTTACCTTTTCAGACATAGATTCCCTTCTTGTGTGGCTCAACACCATTACACTTTTCTTGGCACAAGAGCACTTCTCGACACTGCCACTATATAATGAGATAGATTTTTAGCCACCATAAAACCAACACGTAGAGGATCCGCATGAACATTACGCCGCAAGAAGTTGCCGAAACGCTCGCAATGGTCAGCGAGCAGAATCTTGACCTCCGCACAATTACCATGGGAATATCGCTCAATTCGTGCGCGGACGATGATTTGGACCGCATGTGCGAGAAGGTCTACGAGCGTATTGTGCGTCAAGCGGAACATCTGGTGAAAGTTGCCTGCGACCTTGAACGCGAATACGGAATCCCCATTGCCAACAAACGCGTCTCGGTCACGCCGATTGCACAAATTGCTGCCTGCACGAATGCGACAGACCTGTCGCCGCTGGCTCACGCACTTGATCGCGCCGCTGAAACGCTCGGCATTGATTTTCTCGGCGGCTTTTCTGCCCTCGTGCATAAGGGTATGGGGGATGCGGACCGCCGCCTCATTGCATCCATTCCTGAAGCGCTTGCCACCACGACACGCGTATGCTCTTCTGTCAACGTTGCTTCCACGCGTGCCGGCATCAATATGGATGCCGTACTGCTTATGGCGCAGACAGTGCTTGAAGCAGCACGCCGCACCACCGACATTCAGTGCTATGGCGCTGCCAAGCTGGTGGTTTTTGCCAACATGGTTGAGGATTCGCCGTTCATGGCAGGAGCCGTTCACGGTGGCGGTGAAGCGGATGCCGTCATCAACGTGGGCGTTTCCGGCCCCGGCGTCATGGCCGCAGCCCTTGAAGAGCTGCCTCACGATGCAAACCTCATGGACGTTGCCGAGAAGATCAAAGCCACCGCATTCAAAATCACCCGCGTAGGCGAGCTCATGAGTCGGGAAGCTTCCCGTCGTCTTGGTGTCGAGAAGGGCATCGTGGATCTCAGCCTTGCCCCCACCCCGGCGGCCGGCGATTCCGTTGCCCGCATCCTTGAGCTCATCGGTGTTGGTGAGTGCGGAGGACCGGGAACTACCTGCGCCCTTGCCCTTCTCAATGATGCCGTGAAAAAGGGTGGTGTCATGGCGTCATCCAGCGTCGGCGGTCTTTCGGGAGCATTTATCCCCGTCTCCGAAGATGCCGGCATGATCCGCGCCGCTCAAGACGGCGCCCTTTCTCTGGAAAAACTTGAAGCCATGACTTCCGTGTGTTCGGTGGGTCTCGATATGATTGCCATCCCCGGCGATGTCTCCGTAGAAACCATTGCCGGCATTATCGCAGATGAAATGGCCATCGGCGTAATCAATACCAAAACCACGGCCGTTCGAGTCATCCCTGCCATCGGCTATACGGAGGGCGATATGCTGGAATTTGGCGGTCTCTTTGGCTCGGCTCCGGTGATGTCTGTCAATCGTTTTGCCGGCTCAACCCTTGCCCACCGTGGCGGTCGATTCCCGGCACCCTTGAATTCACTTAAAAACTAAGGGCTTACGCAAACCGGCACTCCGCGCCAATCAGCTCAAAATAGCGGCCTGAGCAAACCGACCCCATGTCAATTGTTTCGGCCACACGCCTCAAGCGCAGCTTACGAGCTGAAAGAAAATCGGTATGAACCACAGCGCCGCAATAACGACATAAGGCCAGAAATGAGCCTTGGTAATGGCTGCAAACTCTCTGATAAATGCCGTCGGCCAGTACCATCCGCCCGTATGCGAACCCACACCATCAGCCTTAAGACCCAGGTTATGCGCATACTCGGCGCAGCGAAAGACATGAAAGTCGCTGGTAACCATCGCCGCCGTATAGTCTTGATACTGCGCATCGGCATTCATGAGCATTTGTGAGTATTTGAGATTTTCCCACGTTGTCCTTGAACGGTCTTCCATAAGGATGGTTTCCTGAGAAATGCCATGTTCCACCAGATAATCACGCATGGCCTGAGCCTCGGTTACCACCTCATCATCGCCCTGACCGCCTGAAGCCACAAACTTACCGCAGCAATCCTGCCGTTTCCAAAGTTCCAAAGCGCGATCGATACGTCCGGCTAAAAGCGGCGTGGGCTTCTCGCCGTCAAGACCTGCACCATGAATGATGATGTAGTCATACCGACGATGCCTGGGCAAGATTCGATACAGCCACGAATAAAAGAGCAGCGCCACAAAGGTAAAGGAAAACCACAGGCCCTCGAAGAAGAAAAGCGGCAGAACCCCAAGAAAGAAGTCATCCTGACTTGCATAGATGGGTATGCAGTACATCAGAAAGATAAAGAGCGCAAGAGCCATCGGTAAAAGCGACGTAAGCGAGAAACCATTGTTCCTGATAACGATGATGCTGTTTACAGTCAAAAACGTGCAGGTTACCACGGGGAAGAGCGCAAAGAGAACAATGACGACATAGACGGTCCACATCTGGCCAAAGCGCAAAAGTAAAAGCAAAACGAGCCACAACACGGTTGCAAGCAGATAAAGAGCATTGCGAAACTGTCTTGGCTCCTTGCGAAACGAATGTACAAACAAAATACCCGGGATAAGCGCCGGCGAGAAGAGCAGCACATACACCACCAGCATCTGCCAGTCCAGAGTAAGTCCCATGTCTTTTATGAAAGCTTCAAGCATATTGATACGTTCCTCAAACATCTTTCGTCCATGTAAAAATAATAAACGACCATTGGCGGCAAACCGCCTACCTTTCGCCGTTACGTCATGCATGAAGAGTATCTCATATCTAAGCTTTCTTCCGACAGTGAGGCCGATGTTAGGCCGATTGCTGCTTTGGTGTCAGGGGTTAGCCCCGGCGTTGAGTTGATTGCTCAACCTTCCTATGCCGATATCCCGGACGAATGGTGGGAGAATCTACTGCCCCGTCCCTTTAACAAAGACGCTGCCGAACCCGCAGAAGAAGATGCTCACGAAGGCGAATCGCATAACCATGCGGACATCGATCTTGAAACCATGTCTTTGCAGCATGCGGAGCTTCCGTCGCCCGCACACCTGGTCTGGCTTTTGGATGCTGCGTCCGCAGGAGTCTTTGGCAAGCTTGCTCGTGCAAAAGGTTCGCTCCCCTGCGGAAATCAATGGCTCAAGTTTGATCTTGTAGAACGCGCGTGGGCCATCACCGGAGACGAACCCCAGGAAGATTCCCGTTGTGTTTTTATCGGCCGTAATTTGCTGCGCTCCGGACTTCGGGAAGTATTTGTCCCGGCTCTTTGGCATGACGATGCGGAAATCAAGCACGAACATGAGCGCGAACACGAACACGAACATGGGCATAAGCGTCATCATCATGATGGTCATGACGTACGGGAGTGTCATAACAAATAGGCATTCAGCTTGAAAGGCACGCTGCTGAAATCAATTATCACATTTTGGGCAGGTTTTTATAGGCACCCTGTCTATGACCAACGCGCACAACAACGATAACGAGCTTCTCGTCTTCGATTTTTGCAAGGAGTCGATACGAACCAACGCGCCAACGCCAGCCGGAACCTGTCCCTTGCAGTTGTTTCCCGTTTGCGACATTTCTTGGGTTTACGCAACCATCAAGATTTTCTTTGATCCACGAAACTACCAGTAACCGCTGTTTCTTGGGTATTTTGAGCAGCTGTTTGACAGCCGCTTTAGACCACTCGACGCGATAGATCATTCTGACGTCATAGCCATACGCATGACTTCATCCATGGGATACCGCTTATCGTCATCCTCGGTCAAGGCCTCGGAATACGCCTGTAGATCAGCGGCCTCTTCAATGCGTTCAAGTACAGATTCGCGAACAACTTCAGAAAAAGTCTGGCCGGTAAAATCCGCAAACGCTTGAATCCACTCTCGCTCATCATCTGCAAATCTAATGGCAGTTGCCGTCATCGCCACGCCACTCACCTCTTTCGTACTACGTCGTAGTACAGTATACCATATACAATAAAATACAGTCCCTTGCGAGTACAATACGAGAAGAAGCACGCCGAAAAACCCGTCAAACCCAAGGAGTTCTCTTGGAAGTCTTTGAATTCGTTCTCATTATTTTGACCTGTGTCGTTGCCTCGTCGGTGCTTGACGAATTTTCTCGCATCTCCATTCCGGTGCTGCAAGTTATCATCGGGCTCATCGTTGCACTGATACTTCCCGGCGTTCAAGAAATGCGCATTGATTCTGAGCTCTTTTTAGTGCTGTTTATTGCACCGCTTCTCTTTAATGAAACCAGGGAAGCAAATCCCGCTGCTCTCTGGAAGAATCGCGGTTCAATCCTTTCGCTTGCCATCGGTTTGGTCATTGCCATTGTACTCAGCGTTGGCTTTACCCTCCATCTGCTGGTACCCAGCATCCCCTTAGCCGCAGCGTTTGCCTTTGCCGCAGCGCTCGGTCCTACCGATGCCGCCACCGTTACCGCACTTCGCTCGTCGGTACATCTTTCCAACCGTCAACGAACCCTTCTTTCCGGCGAATCGCTTATCAATGACGCTTCCGGTGTCGTAGCCTTCCAATTTTCCGTTGCCGCTGCCGTAACCGGTGCATTTTCCGCACTCGCTGCCACGCAATCCTTTGCCGTCCTCTTTATCGGTGGCATCGTCGTTGGTCTTGTGGCAGGAACGCTCTTCTCGCTTCTTATGGCAATCCTTGGTCGCATGGGATTTGACGACACCACCGCGCACGTTCTTTATGAGGTCATCTCACCTTTTCTCATCTATCTCTTTGCCGAGCTTTGCCACGTTTCAGGCATTCTTGCCGTCGTTGCAGGCGGACTTGTTATGACTCAGGCAACACGTCGTAATACTTTTATCAGCACTACGGCTGCTCGACAAAAACTCGTTTCCGATAACTTCTGGCGTATCATCTCATTTCTTATCAACGGCACCGTCTTCGTGCTTCTCGGCATGCAACTACCCCGTGCCGTTACACCGGGGTTCAACGGAGGCCTCAGCATCTTTCAAATCCTGGGCGTTATTGCGACCATGACGCTCATTCTGGAAGGCGTGCGCTTTTTGTGGCTCCTGGTGCTTGAGATTCGCCACGGTCAGCACGGCCTGGAGTTCTGTGGATCCGACGTTGGAACCGGCACTAAAGCAGATGCCAAAGCTCCTGCGGGAACTCGCGCGTCGCTTCTCACCAACGTCTTGGTAACCACCATCGCAGGCGCAAAAGGAGCGGTTACGCTCTCCATTGCGCTCACCCTCCCCTACGTTGTTGACTCCGGTGCAGCCTTCCCGCAGCGCGAGCTTATCATCACTATTACTGCAGGTACTATCCTTGCATCACTGTTGCTGGCTGACGCACTTCTCCCCCGTTTGGCTCCAAAAACAGTGGATGACAGCCTTGACGAGCGTCTGCGTAAAGGAGAAATTGCGGTTCTTGAGGCCACGACATCTGAGCTTCGCTCCATGATAAGCGACGGACGAATAAGCGAGAAATACCTCCCCGCACTACGGCTGACCATAAGCCGTTATACCAGTCGCTTGTTTTTTGAACGTATCAGCACGCCCGAAGCGGCACGTGCCACGATGCAGATGATTCGCGAGAACAACGAGCTGCAGCAAAGCCGCCTTGAAGAGTTGCGCCTCCGTCACCTGAAACATCACGACACAACGCCTTGGAGCACCATTCTTGAAAATCTGCGATCCATCAGACGCTCGGTGGGTTATATAAACTCACTTGCGGATATCGGCATGAACGCAAAGACCAACAATCGTATAAAGATTTTTATCAACGAAGCAAAGTATGCGCTGAAACGCTTGCGTAACAACAGCGAGAATAGCGAGATTCGTCAGCTTGAAGACAACGACCGTGCATACTTTCAGGCGTGTCTCTATGCCATCGAGCTCGAATATACGGAAATTGATCGCCTTGAGGAGATTTGCAGGGATGAATCTGATCCCGATCGCGCGGCTATTGCCGCTAACTTGCTGGTAGATCATCAGTCAGCCCTGGATTCCATCTGGAGCCGTGTCAACATTGGTCAAGAAGGTACCGGAACGGATATGCAGCGGTCGTACTCTTTGCCCTACAACCTTGATACGCATGAGATATCCCCGCATTTTCGCCAACAGATTGCCGATGCGCGCACGTACGCCAACGATGTTGACGAGAATGCTTTACGTGTGGAGCTTGATCAGATAGCCCGCCTTCAATACGAGGGCATCATTGATCGGGAAGTTGCCTCGCATCTCCGTGAAAACGTCTACTATCTGCAAATGTCTATAGGCGATTAGAGGGTCTTTTTGCCACAGGCAATCGGACTGCCGGATCTCTCGCACGCAGTCGGACGCCAGATTTCTCATGGGCAACCGGACGCCGGATTAACCACGCGGGACCGTGCTGACGAACTATTCCAATCCCAAGACCTTATCCGCATCGATGTAGCGACCGAGCTTTCGCGAAGCTGCTTTGGGCTCGGGACCGTCGGGCCAACCGATAGCACAATGGCCAACACCAACCCAGCTACCCTCTACGCCAACGTCAATGAGGAACTGCTTGAACTCTTCCGTCTCAAACTCTTCGCGAGCACGATGAATCCAAATTGAGCCAAGTCCCAAATCATGCGCCGCTTGCATTAAATTGCCCATAGTAAGTGAGCCGTCGTACACACCGTTGGGATTGTCGGCCGGCACAAGTACCACAAGCACAACCGGAGCGCCATAAAACGGATCAAAACCCTCAGGACACCCCATGATGGCCGCATTCGCTCGCACGAACTTCTCGCGAAGTTGAGGATTTGAAATTTTGATTATAAGAGGGCTCTGCAAACCCCTGGCACTGGCCGCATATTCTCCTGCTTTTACGATACTGGCGATAAGATCCTCAGGCACCGGCTTGTTGGCAAACTTTCTCCAGCTCCGACGTGTGAGCAGTGACTCGTACGCTTCATTCATGAGAATCTCCTTTCAAATAACTGCCTTAAGTGTACGCCAAATGATTTCTTTGGAGAATTGGTTAAACCATATGTCTCGCAATACCTAAAGTGATAACTTTTATGTATTATACTTAACAGCTATGTCAAACATCTTGATAGTGAAATATGGGAATTGAGACCCATTAGAGACCGAATACTATTTGCCGGAGTCATCGGTGGAAGATATGTACTGCTTCATCATTTTATGAAGCAATCGCAGAAAACGCCTGTAAGAGAAATAGAACAAGCAAAACGAGAGCTAGCCGATTTTAAGAAAAGAAGTGGACTATATGAGTAATATCAATATAAGCAACACTAATTCTATTGGGCGCAATTGGGCTGATGTCCGAAAGGAACTGTTCACCAAAGAGGAAATCGCCGAAAGCGATCTCAGGGTGGCGCTTATTGGAGAATTAATTAAAGCTCGAAAAGAACAGGGAATTTCCCAAAGAGAGCTTGAAGAACTGAGTGGCGTAAGACAGCCGGTCATTGCGCGGATGGAAAACGGAAATACAACTCCAAATCTAAGCACTGTTTTAAAAGTGCTAGCCCCCCCTTGGCAAAACACTATATATCGGAGACTTGAAGAAAGCCTAAAGTGATAACTTTTATGTATTGATAACCGAAGAATCACACCGGATTCTCAAAGCAAAACGTCAGGGCGGGTTATGACAAACACCCACCGAACTTCTCGGCAGACACACCTTACCAAAGCTCAAATACGCGCGCTTGTGACACTGACATTGGTTTTTGTTGTTGCCATTGCAGCACTGATACAGGAATGTGCCACAAACCGCAAAGACGGCACCGGCAAACAAAGCACGTCGGCAGCCGCGGCTACAACCATAGCTGCCGACCCTACCAAAACCACAGTCCGATTCCTTGATATTGGACAGGGAGACTCCACCATCGTTGAACTTCCTGACGGTAAGACCATGGTCATCGATGCGGGACCTCGTGGTTCAGCGAAAACAATAGAGGCTCAGCTCAAGGCCGATGGACGCCCCCAAGTTGATTATCTTGTTGCCACTCATCCCGATGCCGACCATATCGGCGGGATGGCAGAACTTCTCGCCGACGCTGATATCAAATCCATCTGGGCGCCAAACGCCACAAACAACACCGAGACGTTCAGAAACTTTTTGAACGCCATCGACAGAAAGGGTCTCACCATCACACAGGCCACCTCCGGCACAACCATCGCAAAAACCGACCAATACTCCATCGATATTCTGTGGCCGCCTTCGTCCGCTCATTTCGACAACACCAACGACTATTCAATCATCATTAAACTGACCGTTGGCGAGAAGACCTTCCTATTCACGGGCGACGCTCCCGCAGCTTTAATCAATCAGGCTGTCGAAGACCACATTGACGTGTTAAAGGTATCGCATCATGGATCACGCACCGGCACCACAAAGAAGCTTGCCGCCAAACTCTCACCCGACTATGCCGTCATGTCATATGCCATCGGCAACGACTACGGGCACCCGCACGAAAGCGTCCTGAGAGCATTGTCTGCCTCACATACACAGGTATACGGAACGGGAGTGAATGGTACCGTCACGGCCATTACCGACGGTTCAACTATTAATATGTATGTTCAGAAAGAGGGCACGCCCGTCGCTCCTCCAAAAGTAAAGTAGAGGTGTTTTATGACCGCAATCGTTGACCGGATAGAAGACAACAACATCGCCGTTCTTGAAATCAACGGCGGCAAGAAGTTCTTGGATGTTCCCCTCTCTGAGCTGCCTGAGGGAACCTCGCAAGGCGATGTTCTCACCGGTGAAGAAGGTAATTGGCAGCGCGACACCGAGGCAACAAATAAGCGCACACTTGAAATCCTTAGTCTTTTCAATAAGCTTTTTAAGAAGGACTAAAGGCTTCCCACTCTTTTATCTCAAGTGCGATGTACTCAAGCTCCCAAAAAAGCGAGGCTGAAATCCTTGTTCCAGCCTCGCTTCGACGCTCTTTACGATGTCACTTTAAAACCGCTTCTGCAGCTCGTATTACTTCTCACGAGTCCCAGAGTTTTTCTCGTTGGGATCTTTGTCGGAAGCTCCCTGTTCAGAGGAAGGATTCTTCTCGGTCTTCTCCGTACCCGCTTTCACGCCCTTAGCAACTGCATCGGAAAGGGTCGGTGCGATAGCCTTTGCCCCCACTAAGGCACCAAAAAGCTGCTTCAAGTCAAGACCCATCGAATCGCCAAGACCCGCATTGACCTGCGTCATAGACTTGGTAATGTCTTCGGTTAGCTTTGCGGCATTGCCTTCGCCGTACATGGTGATAGAGTCAACGTTGGCAAGCGGCTCAGCAACGGCGCGGGCAACATCAGGCAGTGCGTTGAAGTACATTTCAAGCACGGCAGCTTGGTTCATCTTGGCCATTGCCTCGGCCTTCTTCTCAAGACCCTCCGCCTCGGCGGTCAGCCTTGCCGCTGTTGCAGCAGCCTCGGCGTCGCCCTTAGCACGAATACCTTCAGCTTCAGCAAGCATGGCTTCGCGTGTTGCATTGGCGGCCTGCGTACGTTCGTATGCCTGAGCCTCAGCCTCTTTCTGGCGGCGGAACAAGTCGGCCTGGGCAGCCTGCTCGGCTGCATAGCGTTCAGCGTCTGCCTTCGCACGTACCTGAGAATCGAGGGTATTCTTGGTAACCTCAACTTCCTTCTGCTTAACGACGGCTTCTTGCTCCTGCTTCACAATGTTTGCAGCAGCAGTCTCGCGCTCAATATCCTTCTGCTGAATCTGCTTTTGAATCTCATATGCAGCATCCGCTTTTGCGTTTTCCGTATCAGCTTCAACCTTCAGCGCTGCCTTGCGCATGGCAAGATCAGTCTGCTTTTGAGCAATATCAAGATCGGCATTCACGCGAGCCTCATTGGATGCCTTGTCCGCCGCGGCCTGCGCCTCGGAGATCTCCTGGTTCGAGCGGGCCTGCGCGATCTCGGCATCCTTGCGGATCGTGGCCACGTTGGCGACGCCGAGGTTGTCGATCGTGCCGTCCTTGTCGGCAAAGCCTTGGATGTTAAAGGCAACAATTTCAAGGCCCATCTCTGCAAGGTCTTGATGAGCGTTATCTTGGACGCGCTGCGCAAACGTATCACGATCAGTAACGATATCCTTAAGTTTCATCTGGCCAATAATGGCACGCAGGTGGCCCTCAAGCGTATCGCGAACCTCATCGGAGATTTCATCGATGTTCTTGTAGAGGAAGTTGCGCGTAGCGGCCTGAAGAAGCTCCGGGGTCTCGGTTGCGATACGAACCTTAACGGCCGCATCCGCCTGCACGTTAATAAAGTCGTTTGTGGGTACATAATCCGATGTTTTTACGTCCACCGGAATCATAGCGGCCGTCATCGAGTCAACGCGCTCAATCAACGGCACTTTAAAGCCAGTCTTACCATGGATGATACGCTGTCCCCATGGACCTGAAACGACTTTAATCTCTGCAGGAGATGCAGACACAAAGCCATTGACCAAGAAGAGAAGAACGACAATCACCACAATCACAATGGGAATGACTGTTCCAAGTGAGCCAAACATAGCTGTCCTTTCTACCACTTTCCCAGACTTACTGTTCTGGAGTATATTCCTTAGCAAGCTCTACCATCAACTCGATTTCTTCCTGAGTAAAACCTGCGTCTTTCCATGCATCACGCATATATTGTTCACTGTTTATCATTATATGATAGTAGTAATTAGCTCTATCATTTTTTGGTAGAGAACTCCCTTCAGTCTGCGCTTTGTCTAATCTGTCTCTCAGATACTTAAAATCGAATTCAGCAGCTTCTTGAGCCTTGTTTCTGTATTTCTTTTCGTTCTTTTTCCATTCTTCCTTCTCCCATTCCGTGGGATGCAAGACCCTATTGATCGGTTGCGTTGACGTCTTTTTGGTAGACGTTGGAGAGGAAGAGCTGCTCGTAGAACCTGATTCTCCCGACATACTCTGAGTTGACACTCTCGAAATCTCTGTCGGTGAATATTTCTTTGAAGTGCTAGACACAGAAGATCTTGACTTGTTGACATATGAATTTGTATAAGGCTGATCAAAAACTATCGACAACGAAAAGAGCAATGCCAATATAATGCCGGCGAGCATCGCCATCTTCTTGAACTGCCCTTTGTTACCCGAAGAAATGCCGCTTTTGTCTTCATCTTTCAAGGGGAAATCAAAAAAGAAATCTCCTTTGGATTCTTCTTGCAATGGCTGAGACGTCGGCTCAAAGGAATCTTTTGGAGCAGGAAGTCCCAAGGGTTCGTGCTCATCGTCGTTTACCGTGACGGTTTCAGTTGGCGTTAAGCGCTCCAACTCACTCTCCGCTTGAGCCTTCGCTTCTGCAAGCTTGGCAACTGCCTTTACCGCTTCAGCTCGCGCCCGCGCTGTTCCGGTTTCCACGGCACTTCTCACGATACTTTCGGCTTCTGCGATGTTTCTCGTTATGTTTTCAGCCTTGAGTTTTTCAACACGCTTATGTGCGGGATCAGTTGAACGCTGTTTTGCTTTCCTCGAAGACTGGGCAAGGTCTTTTATCTGCCGGTCAGTCTGAAAAAGGCTGAACTTCGGCAGCGACAACTGCGGCAAGCGGAATCCTTTAGACGACACGACGTCCTCATAACGACCAGTCTTAGGATTGAATCGCCTTGTTGCCATCTTGTGACACATCCTTCACTTAAGCTGTCCGCAGCTAAGAACATTTTAGTTCAATTCGCAACAAAAGACACTGACCGTACGCACCTATAATCTTTTACCGATTAGCTTGATGAAAAGAAAGCACGCTGTGCAGCCGTGCTTTCTTACAGATTCTACAGATTCCATCTGGACTAAGCTTGACTTAACCCTTACGTATCAGACTATTTTCCGCAAAGCTTATTCTCAAGCTGAGTAATCTCTTCTTCCGTCATACCTGCATCAAGGAGGTACTTCCTAGCGCCCGCCTTATAATCTAAACCGTCGAGCTTTCTGTCGACCGGTTGGCCTCCGATGCAAAGCGCAATGTCGTTGAACTTTGCATCTACAACGGCATCATAGCGATCTTTATCGGTCTGCTTATTGATTCCGTAGTAATTATCATAGGAGATCATGTAGTCATCGAGCATCTCGTCATAACTGGCACCGCACAGCGCTTCAAGTAAAGCGCAGGTAAACCCCGTTCTATCTTTACCCTCAGTACAATGTATGAGGTAAGGACCATCTTGAGCGATCATCTGTCGCAGGCCCTCAACAAGTTTACCCGCAAACTTCTGACTTCGGTAGTTCACGTTCATGTCAAGGGCGGCGACATGACCGTTATCAAAAAGACCCTTATGCCACGACATATCAAACGACGGGTCTGTATAGTAGCCCTCGACTTCTTCTGTAGAGTCTGCCTGATCAAGAATAAATTGCACTCCGGCTTTTTCAGCAAGCGCACTGGCATACGCTGCTCGACCATACTCATTGTTGCAGGGTGAAGCAGAACGATACACCATATTTTCTGCTATTTGACCACCCTTCATAGCTCTGAAGTTTGCAAAGGCCTCATCGCTGGGGTAGTCATTACGGTCAGTTGTATAGACTGCAGCAAGTGCCTGTTGTGTTGTAAGGTACTTGCCCTTCTCGCGCAACGTGACCGTACCCGTATCTCCTTCTTTCAGGCCGGCAGTCTCCCAAAGAGGATCTCCGTTATTCACGCATACGTCGATATGAGGAAACCCTGGATAGGCGCTGATAAGAGGGTGTCCTGTCTTTGAGTAATAGCCGTTGTAGTAAGGAATGTCTTCAAGTTTGTAACCGTTGCTGAACGTAACATCGCAGCTGTCGCCATACTCAAATCCCAAGGCGTTGAACTCATCAATGGTGATATCCAGATACACGCCGCCGAACTTTTTCTCGTGAATGACCGCGAGCGCGCCCGTCGTTTTCTGTTCGCTGGTACTTTGCTGCGTTGTTTGCTGTTGCTGCTGTTGTTGAGATGGAGCAGCACCACCACATCCAACGAGCATAAAGCTCAGGACCAAACTTAACAGAATACTTAGTAGCCTCTTCATTTCTTGCCCTCTCCGGTTTCCTAGATCCTAGTTACCTTACTATTTAAGGTAAACTTAACGAAAAGAGCATAGACTATATCACTGTTTTTTATGGTGATATTTATTTAGAAAGTCTGTGAATGGCTGTATATTTTCGGTTAACGTTTTTTATGTCCTATCCGATAAGTGCGAACCAATCCCATTTAGGCGTCTTTTGATTTAGGGTGCAATTATCCACATAGACATGATCAGACGTCTTCAGTTTTCTAAATAATTCTGCATAGTTTTCCCAGATGCGTTTGGCATCCTTAGATTAGCATTAAGCGCATGAACCCGCGAATTCTCTATATTCGATCTTTCAAGGACTAAGAGCTATCTTTAGCTAAAGCTTTTACTGATCGCATCAGATTCTTTCTATTAGCTGTTGGTAACACGAGTGGTTGAATAGCCATTGAGTGCATGACTGAATAGAGTTCGTTTTTTGCGTATTCATAGGCGGTTACTACACAATCACCTAACAACTCATCTTGAAACTTCTTTTCGGCCTTATCGCCAAGACTATCAAAAGCTCTTGCTTCAACAAGAATCTTGAATCGAGCAAATGCCTTTTCTTCATCCTTTTGATAAACATCAACCATAACCCCCATTTTTACGATGCGAGTATAGATGTCTGAGTCTTTGTCCTTTAACAACTCATCCTCAACGCAGGAAACTGACATACTAAACTTTTTAATATCGTCGCTTTGCTCATGGTCAATATGAGCTTCCAAATCAACAATGCGAGCATTGCTAAGAGTTCTCGTAAGCACTTCGATTTTGCGAGACATTATCCCTCCTCAGATATGTCATAGAATTCTGAAGGTACAGCATAGTTTGAAGACTTCTTACTTTTGAACTGCAAAACTTTTCCTTCTGGATAAAGCTGCGGAATGTTTTGATATGTAGCGGTAACCAGTTCAGAAAAAGCAATACCGGAAAATGAATCCCATGTGGCATTAGCGAATGATGACCAAGAACAATTGACAGGTATTGCTATATCCGCTTTTCTAGCAACAACACTTGCCTCAGTTACATATTCTTTTCCTTTATAGGCAAAAGTCTCCAGCATACCTGCATTAATCAGTTGTGTGATTCGTCCCGGAGAGACGCCGAGCTCGCGAGCGGCCTGCGCTTTAGAAAGACGCGCAATGGATCCTAGGTCCGTATCTAATGCGATGGAATAAATCTTTCCGCCATAGACAGGATGATTATCTATGGTTGGGGCTGGCATATTCAAGTTGTGCATAAGGTAGTGTTCCGCTGTTGCCTTAAGCCAATCAGCAGCCATCTCCAAACACTCTTGCTTTGTATCTCCATCAGTACCACCTTTGAGATCAAAGGGGATCGCGATGTATCCACCGTCTTCTTTATCCTCAAAGACCTCAAACTCGTATACGTACAACATGTTAAAGCTCCTTTATGAGATGCTAGTTTTCCCCTAGGTCTTTTTTGATGCGCCTAAAAAGAAAGTCTTTCACATCTCCGTGTCTCGGGATCTCTGTAAATCTTCCATCTGGGTGCACATATTTATCGTGTTTTGCACCGCCAACGTTCTTGAATCCGCGAGCTTTAAGCCACTTATCTACCTCTCTCTTCTTTACCATTACCCGCTTCTCCCAGTATAACTAGTCTAAACATTCCTTTAGAGTTTAACAATACAAAATGTACCGAAACTTCCATCAGTACAAATGCGAGAATTTCAATTTCTTCTCAGTATGTAAATTATACCAGAACAAATGTTCTTTGAGGGATAGCAGACAGCTATTATAACTATTGTCGCCCATCAAGCTTAAGTTCCGCAATTACTGTGTTCATATCCTTCATTGAATCCATAAGGCGTCAATTTTGCATGCACTCTCACATGCTGTACCTGAAGTTTTATCGCCGACTAATTCATCAAGACTAAAAAGCTAACCGAAACGATTAAAAGTCGTATAAAAGACTATGCATCTATCGAGATGAAAGCAAATCAATATTCCTATCGAGATAAGGAAGCGAGGCCGTGTCCTCCCAAGTTAGTTGGGCGGGCGTACCTCGCTTCGACTTGAGTACTTCAAGCCCTATGGAGTTTGTATACCTCGCACCTGTGCGCCATATCGACAACTAAACACCAGCACATCATTCTCAATATCACAGATGATTCGATAGTCTCCTACTCGATACCGCCAAAGATCAAACATATTTCCGACAAGGGCTTTCCCCATGCTCCTTGGATTATCAAGCATCGTTACCTCACGAAGCTTCGAGATAATCCTCCTAGCAACTTGCTTATCCAGCTTCTTCATCGAACGCTAGACATCCTTGTCGACCTCAATCCGCCAAGCCAAGACTTTCCTCCAGCTCATCCAATGTCACGGTCTCAAGTCTACCTGCCCTATAGTCCTCGACTTTTTTCATCAACCCATATTCATATATGTCTGTGATCGACGCGAAGCTGGGATCTGCTCACGAACCTTTTTTGGACAGCCATCGGCTGCGTCCGCTATTAAGACTGCTCTTCGCACCGAAGGTCCCAGACGAAGAATCGAAGTGCGATACCACACCTCCCTACCAATTGTTGGATCTCATAACCAGCAGAGGCGTGGAGCAAAGCCCGCGAATATTAGCTTGCCGAGCAAGCGCCGACTAAGGAATGCTCAGCGCAGGCGCTTCTCTGGTTGAAAGTAGTAGCAAGTCCCAAGAAGATCTTAGGGCCTGCTACGTCATGTCCCTTGACAATGCTTCTCTCATATTAGAGGCACAAGAGATACTATGACGAAGTCTGATACGTCCTTCCAGAAAGAGCAGACTTCCTGATTATGAAAACGAGGGTTGACCCTCCCCAATTAGCTGGGCAGGACCAACCCCTGTTAATCACAGTATACCGCAATCCCCGCTAGTTTAAGCGATAAAGCACGAGAGTCTGATTCTTGAGATCTGCAAGATCATTCCCGTGTATGCGGGGAACAGTTGCGCTCGGGTTTACAACACCAAAGAACGGCGGGATCATCCCCGCGTGTGCGGGGAACAGCTAAAAGACGCATACGGTAACTGTCAAGACGTAGGATCATCCCCGCGTGTGCGGGGAACAGTACGTGCCGCGTGCGCTATTGCTTGCGTGGTGGGGATCATCCCCGCGTGTGCGGGGAACAGTTTTTTTGGCGCCATTATTGCACAGGTTTCGAGGGATCATCCCCGCGTGTGCGGGGAACAGTTGATGTCATCAGGCAAATCGGGAACCTTAATGGGATCATCCCCGCGTGTGCGGGGAACAGGTGACATCAATAAACTGGTCAATAGCAACTTTGGGATCATCCCCGCGTGTGCGGGGAACAGTTGGTAATCGTGGCGGGTGGGGTTTTGGGTCTGGGATCATCCCCGCGTGTGCGGGGAACAGGAGCAGCGAAGGGTTCCAAGGGAGTCATAGAAGGGATCATCCCCGCGTGTGCGGGGAACAGGCTTCTTGGAAAGAAACAATCTCGCGCTTCTTGGGATCATCCCCGCGTGTGCGGGGAACAGAGAAAGTGCGTTTAGGTGTTTTACCTTTTGGAGGGATCATCCCCGCGTGTGCGGGGAACAGATGATGAGTTTGGCTTTGATACATCAAATTCGGGGATCATCCCCGCGTGTGCGGGGAACAGCATACTGTTTTGATGAAGCGTGTCTGCTAATAAGGAAGAAGGGATCATCCCCGCGTGTGCGGGGAACAGAAACACACCGTCAAAGAGTGTGATACAGCGCAGGGATCATCCCCGCGTGTGCGGGGAACAGTCAGTAGCAAGGCCAACGACACGAAGAAGCGCGGGATCATCCTCGCGTGTGCGGGGAACAGGGAAGAAAGTTCTTTCGAGAGATTCGTCTACTGGGATCATCCCCGCGTGTGCGGGGAACAGAGCAATCTTAATTGCAACAATAGCAGCTGAAAGGGATCATCCCCGCGTGTGCGGGGAACAGAAGAATTTGCAAATTTTTCAAAATTCTTTAATGGGATCATCCCCGCGTGTGCGGGGAACAGCCAGAAGAGCACAACGGGACTTGGCTAACAACGGGATCATCCCCGCGTGTGCGGGGAACAGGTGCAATCGAACGGATTGCAAATTATTTTCACGGGATCATCCCCGCGTGTGCGGGGAACAGCGGCAAGCTTGGTACTTTGGCAGGCTCCGCCGGGGATCATCCCCGCGTGTGCGGGGAACAGTACCCTGCACCACACCAACGACGACCTCGTTAGGGATCATCCCCGCGTGTGCGGGGAACAGCCGTTGCACTCAAGGCCGCCGACGACGCCGGTGGGATCATCCCCGCGTGTGCGGGGAACAGGCATATAAGCCGTTATTTATACAGCTTGCTCTGGGATCATCCCCGCGTGTGCGGGGAACAGGGCGCAATATCATCTCCGGCAAAGGGGTCAACGGGATCATCCCCGCGTGTGCGGGGAACAGTCACACTCCATTGGATATCCGACCGTATATCCGGGATCATCCCCGCGTGTGCGGGGAACAGTTGAACAGGCATTTCTAAACGCTGGAGTGCTTGGGATCATCCCCGCGTGTGCGGGGAACAGATTGATAGATACTTGCATCAATGCAGCAACAAGGGATCGTCCCCGCGTGTGCGGGGAACAGCTCATCAGATATCCTTCCATTCAAAGGTAAGGGGGATCATCCCCGCGTGTGCGGGGAACAGGCGGAGAAGTTTATTGCAAAGTTGCACGACATAGGATCATCCCCGCGTGTGCGGGGAACAGAAGGCTGGCTTGGCGGATGGAAAGACGCACCAGGGATCATCCCCGCGTGTGCGGGGAACAGAAATCACGCAGATACTCCGCTTTCTTTGGCTTGGGATCATCCCCGCGTGTGCGGGGAACAGATACGAGTCAAGGCTATTCAACGTCTTCTTTTGGGATCATCCCCGCGTGTGCGGGGAACAGGAGCTTGTATTCCCTATGACTGACAACGGTAAGGGATCATCCCCGCGTGTGCGGGGAACAGTTAGGGACGTACTTCCTGAAGTTAACAAGCACGGGATCATCCCCGCGTGTGCGGGGAACAGTGGTCGTACTACCGTCGGCATGGCCGATTACAGGGATCATCCCCGCGTGTGCGGGGAACAGATCTCAACAAGAACCACCACTGATAACACGGCGGGATCATCCCCGCGTGTGCGGGGAACAGTGCAAGCTCTGTCATCCTGTATGCATCTACCTTGGGATCATCCCCGCGTGTGCGGGGAACAGATTGACACCAAATGCGCAAATGCTGCGCGTGAGGGATCATCCCCGCGTGTGCGGGGAACAGCGGTTGACTTGGTATTTCTCAGCAGAGAAGGTGGGATCATCCCCGCGTGTGCGGGGAACAGTAAATACTAAACCTTACTAGTAATAGGCGAACGGGATCATCCCCGCGTGTGCGGGGAACAGCCTACAAAAGCTGACTTTGAATCTTTGGGCAAGGGATCATCCCCGCGTGTGCGGGGAACAGTCTGCAGGTATCGCAAGGAGTCTCTTATAGTAGGGATCATCCCCGCGTGTGCGGGGAACAGGAATCAGGCAAGCACACAAGCGCGTCGTACTTGGGATCATCCCCGCGTGTGCGGGGAACAGAACTCTTTGCCTTTTGCTGCGTTAAAAAAGAAGGGATCATCCCCGCGTGTGCGGGGAACAGTCAAACAAAAAGCGAGGTATCCGGCAAAACCGGGGATCATCCCCGCGTGTGCGGGGAACAGTGGATATGATGTAGGTAGAGTATCAAGCCTTGGGGATCATCCCCGCGTGTGCGGGGAACAGCCAATGAATAGCCCAATAATTGTTTCGGGACTAGGATCATCCCCGCGTGTGCGGGGAACAGTGCCGTGACCATCAAGAAATAGTCCACGTGCAGGGATCATCCCCGCGTGTGCGGGGAACAGATGACGAGGTTGAGCAAGTAGAGAAGAAAAAGGGGATCATCCCCGCGTGTGCGGGGAACAGTGTATGACGAGGACTTGCCTTATGTTCGTTATGGGATCATCCCCGCGTGTGCGGGGAACAGATTTCATTAAATGCGCATACATGCTCTGGAATGGGATCATCCCCGCGTGTGCGGGGAACAGGTAAGGACACAAGTCTAAAACCTCGCGTACACGGGATCATCCCCGCGTGTGCGGGGAACAGATTTCTGTTAGTAAGAGCGACAGCGACAAGATGGGATCATCCCCGCGTGTGCGGGGAACAGATCGTAACAAACTGCAATCAGCACTTTCAACAGGGATCATCCCCGCGTGTGCGGGGAACAGTGTGAATCGCACATAACCTCGTCACAGATAGAGGGATCATCCCCGCGTGTGCGGGGAACAGAAACATTCATAATCACATAATTCATACGAATCGGGATCATCCCCGCGTGTGCGGGGAACAGGGTTGTAAAGGTCCCTGGATCAGAAACGACAGGGGATCATCCCCGCGTGTGCGGGGAACAGTTGTCTATACATCGTTCAAGCCAGATGCAGCGGGGATCATCCCCGCGTGTGCGGGGAACAGCGCATGGTTGGTTTGACATCATGAAAAATGGTGGGATCATCCCCGCGTGTGCGGGGAACAGTTGTCGTCGGCATGGCTGGCGGCAAGCGGGATGGGATCATCCCCGCGTGTGCGGGGAACAGACAAGCTTTTTTTGCAATAAGGCTCCTTTCTGGGGGATCATCCCCGCGTGTGCGGGGAACAGCTGATCGTATCGCTGAGATAGACGATCTTTCAGGGATCATCCCCGCGTGTGCGGGGAACAGCTCCTATGGTTTTTCCAACATTCCCGAGGTTTGGGATCATCCCCGCGTGTGCGGGGAACAGCATCATATCGCCATATTAGGTGGTGGTTTCATGGGATCATCCCCGCGTGTGCGGGGAACAGGGCGTATATCGCAACTCAGCGTCGCGGGTCATAGGATCATCCCCGCGTGTGCGGGGAACAGGAGTTCTTCGCAACCTTATACGTGCTGGAAGTGGGATCATCCCCGCGTGTGCGGGGAACAGCATAGTCATAGCTCCCATCAAACATGTCGCAAGGGATCATCCCCGCGTGTGCGGGGAACAGACTCAAGACGGCAACTGAGGTTGTAAGCGCAAAGGATCATCCCCGCGTGTGCGGGGAACAGCGTGAGCTTACCGACTTCAAGCCAGCCGGACAGGGATCATCCCCGCGTGTGCGGGGAACAGTGAAAAAGGGCATTAGTGACGCTTTTAAGACGGGGATCATCCCCGCGTGTGCGGGGAACAGTGGCCAAAAATAGATCGTGTTGCTCGAATGTCGGGATCATCCCCGCGTGTGCGGGGAACAGGAGTTCCAGTTCCCGGAGTTCCGGTTCCCGGAGGGATCATCCCCGCGTGTGCGGGGAACAGGTTATCTATGCAGCTTTGGCCGCTCGCGCAATGGGATCATCCCCGCGTGTGCGGGGAACAGCTATGTCGTAACTGACGCTAACGGCAGTTTTGAGGATCATCCCCGCGTGTGCGGGGAACAGACTAAAGATCCGCAGTTAAATATAACGCATCCATCATAATAAGTCACATTTCAATCAGTTTACGAAAAACTCTCAACGTGGCCTCACAGTCAGATTCAGCTCTATGTGGACACTTATTATCAAGGTTCAAAAGGCTTACCAGAGTTTCCAAACGGTAATTTGCAGCCGTAGGAATCTTCTTCTTCGCTAAATAAATGGTATCAATAGCCTCATTATTAAAGTCATCCAAATCGCATTCTTCACAAGCAACTTGTATGAACTCAGAATCAAAACTTGCATTGTGGGCTACAACAATGTCTGAAGAAACGAACTTCAAAAACGACTCGGTAGCCTCCTCTAATGGCACACCACTTGACATCAGTAACTCGTCAGATATACCAGTCAATTCGATGATCTTCTTAGATAGTGGCTTCTCCGTGGTGATCAAAGTATGAAATCTCTCCCCTACGGTGCCTCCAATAACGCGTATAGCAGCAATTTCAATAATCTGGTCCTTGTCGATATCAAGCCCCGTTGTCTCAATATCAAACACGACATACTCTTCCGGTTCTACAAAGCTAGATTTTCCATAATTACGTCGAGCCTTGGAGCATTGTGATACCTTGCTCCATCCAATACGCTTTCTCCCCAACGTTTTCGCTCGTACGGGACTTGGACGCATTATTAATTTCAATCCATCATAGTCAATAGGTTCCCAGCTCGTATTATGCACACGAAAATTCAGGTGCTGCTCGTTACGAGCCGAATACACCATAGTTGCACGTCCATTCTTGGACTCCTCGCATACCCGCTGCCAAAGCTTATCACGGACACGAGCGCTTACTTGTCCAACATATACACCCAGGCTAATCTCCTGCAGCCATTTTGTAAGGTCGCCTCGTAATGCAAGTGGACACTTTTCAAGAGTAATAACGACCATCGCTATATTCCAACCAGAACGCCATTTCCTACTTCTTCGACCTGTGGTTGTGTTTCAAACTCCTTACCATATGAGACACCAAATGCCACGGCAGGATGAGACTCATCCCAAAGAAACATGGTCTCGAAATCTAATGAGTTCTCTTCCTCATGGACAGCATCGCCCAGCAATAGAAATCGAATGTCATGTGCGCACCGCTCCATAATTTTGCCATCGTAAAAAGCATCGCGTATCTTCTGACGAGTAACAGATCCGATGTCCTCGGGTGGATTGGAAGCAACCTCAAACGCTATAGGAATGGTCAACTCTGCCTTGTAAAGATCCGCAACATCGTACACAAATGAGCGCTCATGCCCTACATGTACAAATCCCAATGCAGAAGAGCATCCTAACGCCACAATGATACTGTGGACGATACCATATAAGCATACATTCGCAGCCGAGAGAGCCTGGTTGATAGGAGTCGCATCCGAAAAATCCGCAGGATTGTATTCCCTCCCTTTCCAAGGGACTTTATACTTCTTAGAGAGTTTTCGATAGAGAGAACGGATACGAGAACCTTCTCGCCCACGCAGTTGCTGCATAGTAAGTCCCGAGACATCTTCCCCAGGAAAGCGCATCTGGTACATAGCTCTTGCAACCGAAAGACGTTTTCGTGTATTAGACACAAGCTCTGCTTGCCTAACGATGAGTCGTGAAGAGCGAGTAAGAGGTCTACCATGCGCGTAATATCGCACTCCATGTTCCCCAACCCACACCATGCTAGATCCTGAATCGCCCAGAAGCTCAATGGCACGGTGCGAGACATTTGTTCCTGGTCCCAGCATAAGCACGCCAAGTGAAGACGCAGGTACATAAGCAGTTCCACGCTTATCAGTGATAGTCACCGCGCTATCCTGACGATTGACTAGACACCGCTCTACATAAAGAAAAGTCATGCGCTCTCTGATAGTCGGCAGGGCCTGAAGATCTGGCTTGATAATGCCGGGGATGTCTGGCATATATCATTCCCCTTCCACTACAGCAAGAGTCAATAATCCACAGCCAAAACCCTTGCCATGGCCAATTCCATTGATCAGAGCATGGCGCAATGCGTCTATGTCTGTTACCTCAAGCATGCCATCATACTGGACCGTCGCAAGGGTAATTGGCGACTCCTTCGATGCCTTACGAAAACTCAGTGTTCGCATATTGCTAACAATCAGACGAGGAATGCCTTCCTTGTCTTGAATCACCTCAAAACCATTGTGAGAAGCACGTGTGGTCTCTTGCCTTAGGAACAGCTCTGGTACATCATCACCTGTGCCGTTATATGCTGCTTCACCTACAAGCCACGCCTTCTGTTGCACAACAGTCAGATGTGACATTCTCACAGGATTGCCTTTTTCGTTGATAGCATCAGACTTGCCCCCACGAATGCTACGGCTTACCACAGGGTTCGCCACCAAGCGGAAAGCATAGCGCTGCCCAACTGCAAGACGAGCTAAAAAGGGCTCATAATCCCTCGTCTGCCATAGGGGATCCAAATCAGGGAAACCTATCTGTTCGTTCAAACCTACAAGACTTGGCCGCATGGGACTCACGATGTAGAGATAGGCACCGCCATCCGAACGCTTATCAACACGCCAGAGAATTCTGCCTTCCTCTTGCACTTGAGAAGCATCAGCTCCTAAAGGAAAGCTTCCCTCTATAGCCGCATGTAAGCGATACGGCGAGAAGAGCATGCGACGTGTTTCACGACGCGTCAGATTGATGGGAAAGCGCGTAAAGTACATCTAATCCACCGCCCTATCAATTGTTGTCAGAGGATCATGTTCGATTCGCTGGGGTCTATAAGAAGGGTTCCTGACAGTCGCCGTGGCATGTGCAACCGTACGCCATGTATATTGGCGATATATCTGAGAAAAGGTAACGGGCACATCCTGCTGTGCAACGTCGTAGCCCTCTCCCTGATCGTTAAATCCCTTGTCATAGAGAATCTCAAGATCGACTGACTCTTTATCATGAAAACGAGGATGTTTTTGATGCCAGTCAGTTGCCTGCCAAGGGACTGACTTAAGAGCCTCTAAGAGAGTCGTACCTTCTTTAATATCCAAAAAGATCTTGCAAGAGGGAGGACAAGATCTTCGACCCAAAAAGAGAGGAAACACCGGATGCTCAAGCGCTTCAGCACACGAGCGGACAAGCTTGCTATCGCCTTCGAGGGCTGCAACGAAAACTGCATCGGAGAGGTAGTAGCGGTAACTTAGGGGAAGGCTACCATTAAAAATCCAATGTTGTGTCGTCTTATCCCACGAACGTGTATGCTCGGTCTGAAAATCCCGTTCATAGTTGCCTGATTGATCTATACGGACCCCAAAGCGCAGCGATATGAGATCATCCACCGCATCTTCTCTTCTGCGTCCCAACGCAGCTGCCAGAAGGCCAATAACACCACTCTTGGTGGGTTCATGCTGTGTCTTACGCTCCGTAAACCGACTATCAGAACCCCACGACTGCAGCGGCCCCTCAAGTTTGAGAAGCAGAACTGCCATGGCTACTCCTGACCCTCAGATGTATAACCAACCTCCACAAGATAGACTGCACATACCTCAGACACATGCGAAATCATCTCATCAAAGCTCACCGCTTGAGAGTTAGGGAACTCTTTCAATGCATTAGCGTCTGGAGAGGCAATAACGACGAAAGCCTTTTTCGGGTTGATTCCAAACGCCTCATCAATGGCAGACTCCTGAGCGATAAGCCTCTTACAGGCGCACTCAATCTGACTTTTCTCTGCTGTAGCCATAACTGGCTTCTCAAATGCGTTAACCAGACTAACAGGCTGTGTCTCGCGTAACTCCACGATGACAGCAGTAGGAAGCGTCCTATTAGCGAAAGAATTCTGCTTACCCGTGGGCATCGAAAACGTGAATGAACGTAGAAACGCCTCAATGCCTTTACAGGCCGCCATAGCAGAGCCAAGGTTTTCACACAGATGGAAGACATCAATATCAGCATAGCGGTAGAGAGTTGAAGAAGTAAACTCGGTAGTTTCAATCATAGCCGCACCGGCGTTATCCTCTGGCGAACAGTCATCAAGAGCTGTAAAGTAGTCAAACTCCGTCTGAGCTCTTCCTACGCTGATGGCATGTGCCACTTGGACTGCAGCGTCAACATTGAGATCGGGGGCATCGGCAACCATACGACCGAATAAGGCAACATCAATTGCATTAAGAGCTGGATTCTGTTTGATATTCAGAACTTCCTTTGCAGCTTTCTTCTCAATTGTTGTTTCAGTTTCGAGTGACTTAATGGCAAGATCCGCAAGGCCCTCGACTTGCTTGGGCGAAAGGAAAAGCAGGTAACCAATCTCTTTATCCGTTACCTTGATACCCGTCGCACTTAGAGCCTCAGCTGAAGCCTCAACCAACTTATCGGTGGCAAGGTCTGGTTGCTTAGAAGCAGCACAATCACTAATAAGCTCAACAACATGCTTAGTGCGCCATCCTATCTCATCCTCGGCAAGATAAGAGGAAAACAAGTCGCGTGTTGCCTTCTTCCATGCCTGACTGGAAACACGAGCACGTGTAACTCCACCGAAACGAGCAGTCTTGGGACTACCTGTATCATCACGGTTAATATTGCTAGGTGGAACGCTCTGAAGAATATGAACATCAATGAACAGTGGTTTTACCATGGCTCTACCTTTCTAATTGTTTGCATTCGAGGAGTTGCATTCTTGATCTGACCCAGCAACCTCACGGTACATGGCAAAGCCTCTACCCCACGCGAGTTTAACCGAGTCAACCCTGTCTGGCATCTGTAAATCGTAGAACTGCTGGGCAAGCAACGCATAGTCGAGCGGTATGGCTGCACCCCTAAGCTGACCCACAAGTTGTCGGACGTAGTGTACCGTCTCAGAAAACGACTCTGCGGTCACAAGCGCAGAAAATCTCCTCGGAAGTTCTCCTTGTTCAAGGTTCGCATATTTTTTCGCATCGTGAAGCACGAGACTACGCATGGCCTGTCCCAGTCCATTCTCATACCCACTCTGGTGCATGGGAGCAGTCTGCGACCTTTGGTGAATAGCGTAGAGCGTAAGAGCGGTATGCACCGCACGTTCTCCTTTAGACGGTTCGTCCTCCTTTCCTACCAAACACATAGGCAAACCTTCGAATTCAAGTTGCCATGTTTCGGGAATTTCACCCGGCGCCTTTGCTGCCGCATGACGCAAAGCAGCAAGCTGTCTTGCTCCCTTAGATCGACTCATAGGTGACAGGTATGCTCTTTGAATCATAGTGACGCGTTTGGAAACAAATGTCCCAAGCTGCTTTCGTCTACTCTTATTTTCCTTGCTTTCCACTAGTAGAAACCTCCTCTCTCGTTATGTCACTTTCGAGCGGTAGTGCTTTCTTGAGCTCACCGCTAAACCATGCCTCTGCTTTTGCAGCGGTTATCCAGGTACCATTTTTATTATGTTGCCCCTTCTTGAGTGCACCCTTGATGGCACCTGAGCCGGCCTCTGTAACGCATCTACGTGCAATTGAGGCAAGCGCCGTACGTGCCTGACGGTGCCATTGTTCTCGAGCAGTACTTTGATTACTGGCAACATCAAGACCTGCAAGCCAATGCCTGAACAGAGCATCAAGCTCGAAATAGGCTTCGGTCTTAATCTTAGTAATTAAACCCTCTGTATCAGACTGGTCCCCTCCTGCGGCAATCGACAGATTTGCTGACAGCTTTCCCAGGGCTTTAATTGCCTGATCGGTTTCATCAACGCAATTACAGGCTAATGTCATCAAAGTCTGTCCGTCGGACGATAACAAAAATGAACTAAAGAGAATCGCATCATCAATCACATCAGTAATGATCGAATTCTGTGTACCATACTCGAAGCCCACGCCATGAACTCGTAACAATTTCCTCTTTGATAGCTTTCTACCGCCGTTCGCACTGGTAAGAAATTCAATCCAAGATAGTACACCAGGTTCAAAGACCTCAGACCAATCTTGTTCCTCATTATTGATAGAAAAAATCGAGCTAAGGCCCCTCCATAACGCTTTACTTGATTTGTGACCCACAGGCAGATAGATAGGAGCCTGCTTCAACTTTTTCTCTTGTTTAGCGTTTCGTTTCCATGCAGTCATAGGTTCAAGCTTCTGCATATTCTTAGCTTCAAGTCTATCGCCATTTGTAAGTACCAAGCCAGTAACCATCTCATGTTGAGCCACAAGCCTTACACGACGAGACTGCCAGGTAAAGATGTCTGTTCGGCCAGATGGTACCTTATCAAGACTGCCAAAAGGTCTGAGCGGCTGCTCCCATGTGGGAATGTCGGCATCGAAAAAGAATTCGCTTTTATCATTTCCGCTGAGGATAAAGTTGAGCAGAAGAGTCTCCCGCAATGTATCTCCCTCAACGAACATCCCACCGAGATTCCCGGCCCAACTCGTTCCCCTAGGGTAGCTCTTCCCTCCCTTTATATTTTGGTCTCCAACAACACCACTCTTGATTCCAGCTGTATCAAATGCCTGAACATGAATCAGCCAGCGAGCGGCCTCTGCGAAACTCAACTCATCTAACTTGTGACCCGACCTCAGGGAGAATAGCTTACTTCCATCAGGAACATCGGCAACAATTTTCGAAACTGATAGTAGTTCATTCTTGGGTGTTCTTAGCCCCGGCACTTGCATGAATGGACGCTTCGGATCAAAGAGATCAAATCTATCATGCCATTTGGCAAGATATACCTCAATGACATCCATAGGTAACTCGGAAGCCTCCCATAGCTGTCCCCAAACCTCGGCAGGCTCCATGTCCTCATCAAGGTCATCCAGCATGGGGGAGATCGATCGCTGCAAGATAGCTAGCACTACGCGCAGAATCGCAAAATCCTGCGTTGGCAAGTCATTGGCGAGACATTTTAACTTCGGCGCCTGATGGAACAACTCAAGGAGAGACACCTCCTTAGCTGTCCCTGCGTCATCAAGAACACGAATCCACGGTTCATCAATGAGATTAAATCTTATCTTCTCATCCACTACTCCCGCTCTCCCTTCTTGGTATCAATGAGTTCTAGCCCAGTACCTTGAGAATACTTGAGGCGATAGACATCATTCCCTGTATCAATTGTCGTTTCGCCAGCTTCATTGAACACGAGCACAAGCTGCCCCTTAAGCCAACGAGAGTTCTGCCAGCCAGGTATATGACAATGTGTCTCCAGAGCATGAATGATGTGTTCAGCATTCCAAGGCATCGAAAGCGTGGGCGGTAGGCTCACGGTACAGGTGGCAGCAAGACATGCCGTGTCATCATCGGGAATCTCTTCACCACTCCCAAGTAACCTTGATACCGGCTCACTCCCATCAGCATTGTTAACCCAAGGAAAGACATACAGACTTTCACCTTGCTCTTGAACCGCAACGACCTCAATGGACTCTTGTGAATCACGAACGGTCGCTCTGGCAATGTTTTCGTCAGTCATCATCAGCGATTCTCTAAGCCATCCAACGAGATTTTTGGAACGCTGGATCTGAGGTTTGTCTAACAACCAGACCTCGGCATTACTCGTTGACTTCTCTCGATTTGTCTCTAGCGTCCTCTCTGCCTCAGCAAACTTTGGTTGCCAAGTATCGGGAATAGCAAAGACTGACATCGCGCCATCAGCTTCCAGACCAGGCTCTTCGTACACGCTTTTCACGAGACCCGCAATATCATGTGGAAGGTTCACAACAGCACTTTCACACGTATTACTCCTGCCATGAAGTGCCAAAATCGTCCTCAGTAACAACGCCTCTGGATAGACCTTATCGATACCTTGAGCAAAAGTCGGTGGGGTCGTTTCCCAGTCCTTAACACCAACGATGTAACAACGGGCACGACGCAGTCCTATTGGCCGCTCACGCTGCTTCTCACCTCGGGTGTGTCGATGCAAACGCCCCATACGTTGCAGTAGAAGATCTATAGGAGCAATATCGGTAATCATGACATCGAAGTCAATATCGAGCGACTGTTCCATGACCTGCGTACCAACCACGATAAGCTTCTCCGGACGCCTAGATGAATCGGAGCCCAAGAGTCGAAGCAATTCCGCGTCGTTTTGAAGACGATCAGCCGCAATAAAACGAGAGTGGACAAGTTTGAGCTGAGCTCCCTTTAAAGCATCGCTAAGGCTTTCCTTAAGCATTCGATACGTCGCCTGTGCCCGTGTAACCGTGTTGCGCAGAACACAGGCGCAGCCACCGTCAGACAGCAACTCGGATAATATTTGTATCAGCGTTCCATCATCATCGGAAGGGAAGTCAAGATAGATGTCCGTACCCGGCCCGTTGGTAGTACAAGCCATATACGATGGATGAACGTCCTTGTTGCGTACTAGAGAAGTTATAAGAGGGTATGCAAGCTGACCATTGGAATCGCACGGAACTTCACCTAGATCCCTTCTCTTTGATGTCCTGTTTCTCGGGTTCTTATCATATCCGCGATAGGCATGCATCAACTCTTCACGCCGCTTGGGAGGGAGTGTTGCCGACAGCAGAATCGTAGGGACGCCGTAGGCTCCCAACCAAGTCAGAACACGCTTTAGGTACGTGCTCATGTAAGCATCGTAGGCATGTACCTCATCGATTACGACTATCTTTCCTGCAAGACCAAGGTGGCGTAATTGAACATGTTTTGTCTTAAGCGCTGCCATCAGGAGCTGATCAACCGTACCAACCACAAAGGGCGCGAGCAGACCACGCTTCCTGCCGCCAAACCACTGATGTGCAATGATCCGCTCATCCTCACCATCAGTAGCTATGCCATCACCCATCCAACTACCGTGCCACTCTTTGAGTCGGGTGTAATTAGGATTAAGCGCCGCTTTGCTGTGAAGTAGCTGTATAGCTTGTGAAGACATACCGCATGTCTGCACTAGCAATTCGAGCCAAGCTCCCACGCGGGCGAACATTGCATTTGACGTAGCCATCGTCGGAAGCAGATAGGCAACACCTCCATCGCCAAATTTGCGAGCTAAGATTTCTGCACATAGAAGTGATGCTTCTGTCTTTCCATTGCCCATGGGAGCTTCAATGATGATGAGACCGGGTTCGTCCATACTACACGCTGTCTGCACTGCCGCCACTTGAGCCGAGCGCAGATGTGCTTCCCTTGGCAAGCCGACAAAGCGCTCATGAAAGAGCCGCTCCACGCCATCGCTTTCATCAAGTACCAATTCAGAAGCCCGCCACGCCGATGGGAGCGCAAGTTGCTTCCAGGCAAGGCCAGCGCGAACATAAAGTTCATCCATCTGCGCCGATCCATTGGAGAGCGGAAAGAAGTCTGTGTTCGACGCGATCCAATCCGCCATAATAACAATTCCGGTAAGCAGCACTTCGACAGGTTGAAAAAGTCCAAGAGAACTCAGAGGTGATTCGCACCTGCTCATACCGGAATAGGCGAACATCCACTCTAAGAGATCGTTTTGCACAGATTGCCACTCATCATCTCCAAGAACCTCGTTAGAAAAATTACACGAGTCCATACAAATGTTATCTAGCACCCGTTCATTTGAAGGGGGCGCACCATGATGGCCACCCACGATGCACGAATAGGTACTCGGATACTCCCAGCCCCTTCCAGAAAGCCATTTATCTAAGATGACCTCGCTCATAAAAGCATGAGGATGTGAGCGACCATGCATCATCTGAGGAGACGGTACCTCTAGTCCCATCTCCCTAACTACTTCGGCCCGGTCTGAAACCTTACATTGGAAGTTTGGTGTTGCCTTACCGATGTCATGAATCCCTGCCAGCCATACCGTAAGCGCCTCAGCAGTAGCATCATCTCCGCCTACAGAATCAGCAATAAACCGTCGCTCTGAGATAGGAAGCCATTCGTTCCACAGGTAACGTGCAATATTAGCTGAATCAGCCATATGAACATAGAGAGGTGACCAAAAGCCACGTTGCTCATCGTTGTTCATGTTTGTCTTAGCCCAGAGAGAACGTTGTTGGTCAGTAAGACGAAACCCCGCCTCAAAGCCTTTCGCTTTACTGCCGATCTTACCGTGCGCCATACCCACAGCCCCTCCAGCTAGCAAAAAACTATTATGCTGTTGTCCCGATTACCAGTCAGGACAACACTGCGAGTCAAAATATGGCTTTGCCAAAAATGTCTCCGTAAGGAGACGCCACGTAGGTGGCATCTTGACTTGCCGAGAGCCTTCCGAATCGGAAGGCTCTTTTCTCTTTATACTGCATCGTATCAATTCAGTTCTCTGATTTTTCTCACCTATCCTGCAAGCGGTACAATTAACGGAGTAAACGTCAGCTTAAGGACAAACGTCTTCAAAAATCATGAACACCCCTCCAAGGGGTGGTTTGTACAAGGCCTATAAGGCCAGAAGCTACCGGCAGCGTCTAAAGGCGCTGCCTTTCACTTCGTTCAAGTCGCATTGCCTTTGACTCGTCGCAGCCGCCTGAAGCGGCTTTCGTATTACCCGGCTCCCCCGAAGGGGATTCTCGAAGGCTACTTCTTCTTGAAAGGATCCTCGTACTCCTTGACGCTAAACTTATCTGTCGCCATACTCAAATCCTAAGGCGTTGAACTCATCAATGGTGATATCCAGATACACGCCGCCGAACTTTTTCTCGTGAATGACCGCGAGTGTACCTGTTGTTTTGTTTCTTTAATAAGTCCACGATTGGTTAAGAAGATTCGGTAAACGTTTTGCCAATTCCTAAGCAAACGAAGTAATCTTTTGCATTTCATAAAGAAAATGCTGCCAGAGAAATTACAAAAAATAGGACATATAGGTCGGGAGACAAATAATAGAATTGTCTTTTTTAATATCCTTTGTATATACAAGAAATTGTTTACCGATTCGGGAAGAAAACTTCTTAGAAAACTCATCAAGTGAAGCATGTGTTTTGTAACCGGACGATTTTACCTCAATAGGACAAATCTTTTTTCCTGCAGAAGTAATGAAGTCTATTTCATAGTTCCGGTTAGCCTTATCTTTTACCCATGTATGATAAAAAAGTTTATGCCCATGAGCAACGAGTTCTTGAGCCACTACATTTTCGTAAACTGCACCAAGATTGACGGGAAGCTTATCCGAAAGTAACTTTTCATATATGGTATTTTCCGTAAAGTCCGAATCTTTAAACGCCAATGATACAAATAAACCCGTATCCGCCATATAGAGCTTGAACTTTTCCAAATCAATACTAGACGACATTCCCACATTAGGATCATCAACATGATATGCAACAAGAACAGTTTTAGATTCCCGTAACTCAGCAATTTCCTCAAGGATATCAGATGCTTGGCGCTTAGAGAGAACGCTGGAAACATGGTACCGAGATGATTTTTTTGCGAGCTGAGCAGGAATGGCATCAAATAGTAGCGAAAGAACTCCGGATGGACTAATTTTATAGAAATCCTCTTCATACAAATCAATAATCATTCGCTTGGTCTCATCGACTACCTGGAGATTATTCGTTTGTAGATAAGCGTCAACTGCTTGTGGCATGCCACCAACAAGCATATAGAGACGAAAGTCTCTCATAAGTTTTCTGTTGAGTTGCTCTCCAAGAGCAGTCTCTGACGTGAAAGTTTGCTCAAGTAAGGGAAAAGTAGATTCATCGCCTTGCGCCCAAAGAAATTCTTCATAATCCATAGGCCTCATTTGAATTCGCTGCTCTTCACTCGGGATAAGAATATGAGCGATATTCTTACGGATTGAAATGAGTGAGCCTGTCTCGATATAATCATATCGACCGTCTTTAACAAGCTGTTTTATTGCTTGTCGTGCCGAAGGACATAGCTGAACCTCATCAAAAATGATGAGCGATTCCCGTTCAAAAAGTTGTACCGAATAGCGCAACTGCAGCTGCAAAAAAATATAGTCAAGATTTGAAGTATCACTGAAGAGTTCTTGGATATCGAAGGGAGCTTCCGCAAAGTCAATCAATATATAACTCCGGTATTCATTTTTTGCGAACTCTTCGACAACAGTAGATTTACCAACCCGACGCGCGCCTTCAATAAGCAATGCTGTTTTGCCATTAGATTGCAGTTTCCATTTTTGCAGTTCACGAGTAATTTTTCTGGAAAACATGACGGATCCTCAATTTCCGCACTTTTTGTTTTTCAATTTTATAGCATTTCCGCAGTTTTTAAAATGGGCAATTACCTGATTTCCGCACTTTTTACACACCTATATACGACCAAATTACTCGTGTAGCAGGTAATCATCTGTTTCACACACTACATTCGCTACTCAGGTCAAACCCTTAAAAAATGCACCGCCCAAATATGGACGGTGCATACTTACGTACATCAATGACCGGCTATTTGGACTTAGCCTCTAGCGGTACGATACTTCTTTGCCCCAAGAGCGAGAAGAACAGCGGCACAACCTGCAGCGGCAGTCATAAGAACTTGCGGCATTGAGTTGTCTCCCATGTATGGAACAGCTGACTTATGAGGCTTAGGAGGAACTGGGTTGGTTGTGGTGTTAGTGTCTGTATCAATCAGGCCGTCACTGACATGAGCGGTGTTGACAACATTGACATCTTTCACGCCCTTATCGACCTTGACCTTAAAGGTTACGGTAAGAGTCTCTCCGGAAGCCACGTTCTTCTTCCAAGTAATCTTATGCGTAACCTCATCATACGTCCCATCGTTGTCGGCTGAGCCATCAACATAGGTAGTGTGTTCAGGGATAGCATCGGTAATGGTAACGTCGCGAGCGGTATTTGTGGTATTGGTATACGTCACAGAATACGTCAGCGTCTGTCCTGCCTTTACCTTATTGCCGTCAATGGTATTACCGTCAGCATCGAGGACATCTTTTTTGGGTTGAGGCTCAATGACCCATACGCCAATAAAGTGCGCATTCTTATGGTCAATGGTCTCTGAATCGTGATCATAGCCCATAAAGACCCATGTGCCTTCAGAAGTCTCTACACGAGTCTTTCCATCAATTGGGGGATCAGGGGTTACCGTTGTACCATTTTTAATCCCTGTCTGCTTACCAGGAAGAAGGTCGAGAACTTCTTGAGGAAGCTCTTTGCCAGGGGTACCGCTTACAAATTCGTGATCCTTTGCATACAACAAATCCGTAACAACTTTGTTTGAATCAGTTTTAATGTTATCCACATTCTGCGTCACGATATTGGTGATGCTCTCGGCACCCTGCTGAGCAGCCTTCTCGTTGGTAACTGTCTTATAAACGATGGTGTAGTACTTACCGCCATTGCCCTTAGTCAGATGCTTCTTGGCAATGTCAACGGTAACTTTCTGTCCTTCAACAGTAACGGTGTAATCATCGCCCTCTGTCAAAGTGTTACCGTCTTGAGTGACCGTAAGACTCTTGAAGTCCAAACGCTCATCAAACGTATCTACCATGCTCATGCTCGTAATAGGACCAATGGTATCCACACCCGGTTTTGGCATACGATATTTGGTTGTATAGGTAAGCTCTTGGCCGGCTTCTGCCTGTACCTCAGCCTTGTCAACCTCTTTGGTTGGAGGAGGTGCAATAACCTCTGTATAGAGTCCAAAAAGACCGCCACATGACATAGTAGTGCCATATTCGAAATTAATCTTATTATCTACTGAACGAATAGCCATGCCGGAAACATTGTGTTCCGCGTCATCACCAGACGTACCGCCAGCAAGTGTAGGAGTCCACGTGGTTTTGTTGCCTGTGGTAGACACGTGTAAACTATTACGGTTGTTCATAACGATTTTGTCGAGCGCAGTATCTTTATTGAAGACAGAGAATGATTCCTTGCGATTATGTGTGCTGATAACGTCCACATCAGAAGGGAACATGACTGCCCGCAAGTCACAAGGCGTACCGTCCTGGTTTTTCAGCTCAACCGTAACATCGGCGTGAACCCCGAAAGTATGGAACATATCTTTTGTATATGTAGGATGATTGCCGTCTAAATAATTCTGAATATAGAAGGACTTTTTACCCCAGTTCTCATCAACCATCATAAAGGGAACAACGGTCTTAGACGGATTCTCAAAATCGCCAGTCCCTTCCTGTAAATACTCCAGGTTAACGTTGTTAACGGTTACGTACACGTCAACGACCTTACCATTGACAGTACCGGCATTGCTAAATTTCAGCTTAAGCGGCTGACTAAACGACTGATCGGCTCGTTTGGTCTTATCGACCTTGAGAGCAAAGACTGTGCTCTTCTGACGACCGGTTTCAGGAGGAACAACATCCATATCAACGTCACCACTCTGGGAGATAACTGACATGTTCTCCTGAGTCATGGTGAACTGATACGCCTGAACATGAGCGAGATCAGTATCGTCCTTAATCTCAGTAACCGCTAAGACTTTCTGCGGCTGTACTATGACTGCAATGGCTGTCATTACAAGCGCCACAAAGAGCACGCCCAGCCTTCTTACCAGAGATGTACGCATGTTTTTCTCCTCAAACTATATGGGGCAATTCATTGTTTCCGCTCTACTGAACACGTGCCAATCAGCTAAACGGGTTTCTTTCTTTGATGGATTAGCATACTGCCTCACCATCTTGTCGTACTCTTCGAACTATGCCTTACTTCTGTATCAAAATCAAGAACCAGTTCTTTTCTTCACTATCTCTTTATATTTTTTAAGTCTTAGATATTGGGGATATACGACATTGCTTATACAGGGGAATTTCTCATGGATCCCCAACACTGTTGCCGTAAAACCTGCACAATGTGCTATGGCAAGCTACTTCATATGGTTTTTGTCTATGTAGACTAAACTTACTGAAAAACACCGCCCTTCTTTTTAAGGGCGGTGTTGGAATGTATGGTGGAGGTGCGGAGAATCGAACTCCGGTCCAAAGCAAATCCGCGGCAGGTGTCTCCAAGCTCAGTTGCTCATTACATCTTAAACAACGCACGCCGAGCAACCTGCGTTTGTTGTTCCAGCCGGTTCAATCTTTTTGCAAGGCATACCGACTACGTCCTTACAAGCATCTCCCTAAAATGACGTCGCCCCGGAAGCGGGAGAACATCCCGGTTTGACGCGCTGAACTTTTAATTAAGCAGCGAGAGCCATCTGAGGCTCATAAGAAAGAGTGTTGTCAATTCAATTTGACATTTCCCCTGTTTAACGTGGCGAGGAGACCACGGCTTGCTGCCCACCTAAAACTCACCCTGTCGAATCCAGTCACCCCCGAATATATGAGGTGCTGCTACCACCATGCAGCTTTCAAGTTACACTGGCAAGAAAACTCCCATGCAAAGCTTCCCTGCCATTGCTGAACTTTCTTCAGCACCCACTGTCTCATGGGATAAGACAGTATACCCTTTTTCTAAAGTTCTGGGAGGATGTAGCGGAAAATATAAACTTAGACACACGTTCTTCTCGCTATTAACACTTGGTTCACAGCAATGTAGCGACCTCTCACTTCTCATTTCAGCCGTCACTTGGCCTCTGTTTCTTATCGCAATTTCACCACTAAACGCGATTCCGGCGGGGCAAATCCACCAGTAAACGAAGTTCTTCTCGCCATTTGCTTCAAACTCGTGGTTTACGGGTGACTGCAGTCGATAAAAACGATGTTTACTTGTGATTTTTCTTTGATTTGAGTGTTTACGGGTGAATCGAATCACCCGTAAACAGCGCTTCTGACGGGGTTTTTGAAATCCGTGTGTTTAGTGGTGGTTTTAAGAGACGGACGGTCGTGAAAACCACCAGTAAACGATTGCTGTGGAGCATTTCGAGTAGGTGCTCTAGGTAGCAAGCAGGCAGACGAGCAGGTGGGGATTCCAAGCGGGCGAGCAAGTAGACAGGCAAGCGGGCGGACCAACAAGCAGACGGGCAACCTCCGCACATGAAATAGCGGCAATTACGCGTCCGCATGCTCCTGTGAGCTCGATGTATTCGCCTGTTCATACGCCCGTCCTGCTGCAAAGCCTTTGGCATACTCTGACCTGCGGCGATCCTTCGCCTCGCGAGCCTCCCTGTCGTGCAGTAGTTGTCGCTCCCGGTCGATAAACATGACCAAAATCACGGCGATAAGGAACACGGGGCTGATAAGAATCATGTAATGCCCCATCGTGGGGATCAAATGGCTCCCGATAACGGCTCCCGCAATAAAGCAGAAAATCGTTCCAAAATAGAGCAAAGAGGATTCCACGTGCTCTCTATTATGCGTATGGATATATGCGGCAACTTCTTGCGTACCGCTCCGGAGATTTCCGATACACATGGTTGTGGCAAAGGCATGCCCATGCAATTTCCTGAACGCCTGCACCTGAATTCCACACGCCAGCGACGTAAGGCTATTTGCCACCAAGTTCATATCCTGCGGCATAAACGCCACACAGGTCAGAAGGCATATTTCAACAAAAACAGCAAGTTGGCGCCAGTGCAGGTGCCGTTCGCGAGCAACCATACGAATGACATACGCCACTGCGATACCTATGGCAAACGCCAAAACCGGCATTCCGTATTTGACGCATTTTTCAAATGAACCGCTGGTTACATGAATACCCAACAGCAACAGATTGCCCGTCTGCGCATTGGCAAAGACGTGATCGCGTACAAGATAGGAGTAAGCGTCCATCACGCCACCCGACAGTGCCAAAAGCGCTGCTACCTCAACGGAATCCGACATCTGCAGTGCGTGTTTCAAAGTAATCTCCTCACAGATTAACCAAACAATTGGCGAGAAAAACGGTTGGCAAGAAGTACTGGACCTTAAAGCGCTATGAACCGCAGCCCTTCTCGCGAAAAAAGCGGCGCAGGCAAAAACCTACACCGCTAACTTAGCACTACTCTGTGAAAATGCCATAACTCAACTGCTTAGCTTAGCTCAGTTGCCCAAGCTTTATGCTCATCAGTCGGAGTTAGTCCTCAACGAGCTCAAACTGA
The DNA here is from genome assembly GCA_024691995.1 of Atopobiaceae bacterium. Taxonomy (GTDB): domain Bacteria; phylum Actinomycetota; class Coriobacteriia; order Coriobacteriales; family Atopobiaceae; genus Lancefieldella. Next base: position 219,548 of record JAILNA010000004.1, read on the forward strand.
TCGGGACCAACGCCGCATACGGGGCAGGTGTAGTCCTCAGGAAGCTCGGGAGTATCAACCTCAACCTCATAGCCACAAACGGTGCATACGAACTTGTATGTCTTTTCTGCCATGTTATTTCCTCTCTCCATGACCAGCTTTGTACTGGCCGCTTACGTACCTCTGATTTTACAGACATGCAATCGCGCTGGGTGAATTACGACTGCGTTTGAAGCATTTTACCAAGACTGAGCTTTTTTACAAGCCCACAAAATCCCGTGTGAACATTGAGCCGCAACGTCCTAGCTACAATATCTTGAACCACAACATCTAGAAACGACTCCGCTCCTTAAGAGCTCGCTGAATCTCTCTGTCGGAATCGCGACGGGCCGCATCAGCACGCTTGTCGTACAGTTTCTTGCCGCGCGCAAGCCCAATGACCAGCTTGACGCGATTATGTGTATCAAACAGCAGGTCAAGTGGGATAAGTGCGAGTCCCTTTTGGCGCAACTTAGCGTCAAGATAGGTAATCTGACTTCTGTGCAGCAGAAGTTTGCGCTTACGGTCCGGATCCACGTTCCACACGCCGCCATTTGAGTACGGATGGATATGCACTCCGTGAAGCCATACCTCGCGACCACGAACCAAACAAAACGCATCCGTAATCTGTGCTCCACGGTCGCGAAGGCTTTTGACCTCCGTACCCGTCAGCACTACGCCGCATTCAAACGTCTCCAGTATTTCATATTCGTGACGAGCAGAACGATTGTGCGCAATGCTCTTGCGCTCACGCTTGTCCATCGCCCTGCTCCTTTCGCGGCTCTACCTCAAACGTTTCCTCTTGGCCAGGAGTTGGCTCTGCCCCAGACGTTCCGGCACTCGGCACACCCGGCGTCTCAGGGTTCAGCGCCGCATCGCGCACAAGCTCCAAAAGAGCCAAAGCGGCCGGCTCCCCCACAAGATCGCGAGCACGAATGGTCAACTGAGTGGCTTCATTGCGATTACCCATTGCCGCCTCATCTTGAGCGCACATCAAAAGGCAGACCGCAATCTCCGCATTGGCTCCACCGGGCAAGCCCTCCGCCGCGAGAAGATCGCCTGCTTCAGAATCCGACAGCGTATCCGGATCGGTCTCAGTACCTGTAGCCTGGCTCAAAGCAGCATCAAGGGCTCCGTCATGTGCGTCAAGCCTCCGAGCCGCACGCAAGGCTGCCGCCGCTTGTTGCGTACGTCCCGTCTGCTCAAACCATGAGGCAAAATTCAAAAACGCGCGGGCAAGATGCCTGACCTCGCTTGCGCGCTCAAAAACGCTGAACGTAAGCGCAAGGTATTGCTGAACATCGCCGGCAATCTTATACAAGTCAGCCAAATCAAGACGGGCTGCGCAATTCATGGGATTCCAGCGAATGGCCTGCTTGAGAGCATCTGCCGCTTCCTCATATCTGCCCGTCCGTACGCAAGAAAGCGCAAAGTCGGCATACAGGCGCTCAAACGGCTCTCCAACATCGCGCAGCTCTCGGGGGTCCTTCTCCACCCTCCTATAGGCAAGACGGTCAAAGAGCGTGGGAAACGAAAACCATTGAACCTCATCGGTTGTTTGGTAATTGCGGTCCACATACTCTTCCGCATCTTCCGCAAGACGAGCCAACAGGTCGTATGCCTGCTCGTCTTCATTTTGTAACAACAAGCCCTCGGCGTCGATAAGCTCATCGGAAAGTTCAGTCTGTGCCATTCTTCTCCTTTTGAGACAATCCTTCGTCCCTTTTCCATCAGCTACTCTATACCCACCCCGGCTCACCGCTTAACAGGCAAATCCCTTGCCGGGTGACACATCCGCCGGTAAAAAATCAATCTGCCCACGCTCTATAATAACCGCAAAAACCCTGACTTTGATACGGTCTCCCATGCGCCACCGCTTACCCGTGGCTTCTCCGATAAGCATGAGCTGCTCCTCATCGTAGCGAATCCACTCCTGCCCAAGGTCCTTCACATGCAGCAGTCCTTCCGCATACGTCGCGTCCAGTGTAACAAAGAGGCCAAAGCGCTCCACGCCATCAATGGTTCCCCATGCCTCTTCGCCAATCCGGCTCTGATAAAACTCAGCCATTTTTATCTTCTGAGAAGTGCGAGCGGCAGCATCGGCCACACGTTCGCGCTCGGAACACGTCGCGCACAGTTGTGGAAGTGCTCTTTCCTGCTCAAGCCGCGCCTTTCCGTCGCTTTTTGCCTGGCCGAAACGCGTGCCTTTTACAACGGGCTTCTCGCCGGCAAGAAGAGATTTGAGCGCACGATGCACCAATATGTCCGGATACCGTCGGATGGGCGAAGTAAAATGACAGTAAGCAGAGGCGCCAAGCGCATAGTGACCCTGATTGACGGGCAGATAAATTGCACGCTTTTGGGCTCTAAGCAGCACGGCATTGACCACGCGGGCATAACCGGTACCACGAGATTTCTCAAGCGCTCCGCAAATGGCATGGGAATCTCCCGCCGCTATACGCGCGGTTTCTCCCGTCTCCAAAGCTCCTATGGCAACAAGCACCGACAAACCGGCATGCAACGCCTCAGGAGAAGGCGACTCATGCACACGATAGGCCGTCTTGATGTCCTTGTCGGCAAGCATCTTGGCCACCGACTCATTTGCCAGAAGCATCGCTTCTTCTATCAGATTGGTCGCACGGGTTCTCCGGCGCACGGAAACGCCGGTTGGACGCCCTTCCACATCCAGGAGCATACGTGTTTCAACGGTTTCAAAGTCAATGGCTCCTCGTTTGTAACGGATCTTCTGGCGCTTTGCCCTGATCTCATCAAGAGTCTCAAGCATCCGGACAAGAGCGGATTGTTGGGTTGCATCTCCCATTACAAGAGAGTCCTGCGACATCTTTCCTTCAAGCAAATCATCTACCTGCTCATACGACAAGCGAGCCGCAGAACGGATTACGGCTTTCATCGCCTGAACGGAGCAAATGGCACCTTCCGCATCAAGTCTCATACGGACACTTACGGCCAGTCGATCTTCATGAGGGCGCAGCGAGCACAGATCATTGCAAAGCCGCTCGGGCAACATAGGCAAGACGCGATCCACAAGATACACCGAGCAGGTTCGCGCTCGTGCCTCAAGATCGATTGACGAGCCCCAGGAAACATAGCGAGAAACATCCGCAATATGGACGTCGAGTTCGTATCCACCATCAGAGAGCCGACGGGCGCCTACGGCATCATCAAAGTCTTTTGCGTCCGACGGATCTATGGTGACGCAGAGCGCTTCTCGCAAATCAACACGACTTGCAGCATCTACCAGCTCTTTATTGATATCAAGCGACAAGAGCAAGGCCTCCGTTAAGGAGCTTTGGGAAAACTCCGTAGCAAGTCCGAATGAAGCAATCACGGACTCAATATTCATATCCAGCTCATTGGACGAACCCACACGACGCTCGAGAGTAACGACTGCAGCGCTTGTGCGCGTGGGATACTCCACGATGCGAGCAACTACAATGTCGCCGTGAGAAATACCGCAACGCACCGGCGAAGAATCTTCCGGCAGCACAAAGAAATCTCGCTGGATACGAGCGTCCAGTGGCACAACTACCCCAAGAGGATCAGCGACTTCATAGCGCCCCAAAAAAGTCGAGGTCGCACGCGTAAGTACGGAGCGGACGGTTGCGCGCGGTTCTCTTCCTTTTGCCGTTGTCAGCGAAACCTGAACTTCATCACCATCCATACCTTCACGTATACCATGGCGCGCAAGCGTGAACGTACCCTCAGGAGTGAACACCGTTCCCGACCCCGGCCGCGTTATACGAAGGGTGCCCGTGAGAAGCTTTGACTGCTTTCTCGCCCTCTTTGCCCTTCCTTGTCTGCGGATACCTTTATGTATTCTCTTACGTGACAAGCAACCTCTCCGCTCTCAAACACGTACTCTTATATGTACGTTCTCTTATATTTTTATAGCCCTTATGGATAACATCCGGCGGATAAACCTTCACTTCAATGGTAATGGAAGTATCGTCTGTCTGTGGATTATGACATGGCATACCGCTGAGCCAGGATCCGGAGCTTTTATTATCCTTAAATTCCACTGCTCGCGTTCCGTATTCTTACGCATTTAGGAGTATTTTTTACCACAAGAAAGCTCGAATTAGTCCTTCTTGTTTTTCCTTATCTTCAGAACAAGCAAGACTATAAGGACGAGAAGAGAGCTTAGGATAATACCTGCTATAGTAAAGAGCAAAATCTGAGAGCGACTTTGAGGAAGTTCAAGCGCATGACGTGCGGCATTGCTTCCGTTCTTCCACGCATCCGGCACTTCACATCTCTCGCCATGAACCAGTAAACGGTGAGTGTTGACTCCGTAAGGTGTACAGGTAACAAGCGTCACCTGGTCTTTGCCTTCCTCAACGGACAGACTCATAACTTCTTCGGGAAGCACTACCTCGGTAGAGGTTACTTTGTAGGCGTGATCTTCACCAAGCACCCGGATAATAAAGTAGTCCCCCGTTTTTAGCTCTTCAAGACGATCAAACAGACGTGCCGACGGAAGACCGGTATGTCCTGCAAGTACCGCATGGGTGGAGGGACCTCCTATAGGCACCGAGGTATTGACTACGTGTCCGACTCCATGCGCTAACGTTTCATCGGTTGTATAGTGATATATAGGCAGGTCAACCGATATGGACGGGATAAAGAGTTCTCCCATAACCCCATCGCCTGCTACATTCAGAACCCGGTTGTAATCTTCATTTCCGGGGAGTGTATTGTGAGCGTCAAAGGGGTCAATGACCTGAGCGCTTCCGCTTAACAGACGGGTATTATATGCGGTTGCGGCTTTCTTTTCTTCTTCCAAATTATCCTGGGAAAGTGTGGCTACTTTTTGTTCTTGTTGCGCACTTATTTCGTTTTGCGCCTGTTGATTGAGCCAGTCACTTACAAACGGATAACTTAAAAGCAAAAGACCGCCTACCACAAACACAATAGCGGCAATAACCTGAACCAGCTTCTTCTTTTTTTTCTTAGGTGCCGGGTTTGTTGTGTGTGTGGTAGAAGGTCTTCTCGTTGGTAAAGCAGGTAAAGCAGGAGAGAACGTATTCTCTCCTGCTTCTGCATCATGCTTCATGTGTTTTGCATGCACCATGAATACGACAAACAGCTTTTGGCGTTATGCCTGCTGCTTTCTGGAGCGGACGACGAAGAAGACGCCTGCAGCCAGAAGAGCGGTGCCTGCTGCGGTGAGGCCGAATGTGCCTGCGTCACCGGTCACAGGAAGAGCCGGCTGCTTGGGGTCAACCTTGTCCTGCTGCTCAACGAGGAAGTTAACCTCGGTGGCAGGAGTTGCAGGATTGTCGCCCTTTGCGGTGTCCTTGCTGATGGTGATGTCCCAGTCAGCAATCTTGGAGTAACCAGCAGGAACGCCGGTCTCGGAAACGGTGTAGTCGCCAGCAGCAAGGCCGGTAAAGGTTACATAACCATTGTCATCGGAAACTGCCTTGACGCTCTTGCCGGTTGCCTTATTGGTGAGCGTGAACTCAGCACCCTTCAGAGGCTGGTTATCAGGAGTAACCTTCTTGAAGACGTAACCATAGGTGTAAACCTTGGTCTTGCTATCGGGCTCAGAAGTACCGTCAGTGTAAGGATTGGGGTTGAACTTTACGGTTGCGGTATTGCCAGTAGCATCGTCTGCGCTCTTGAAGAAAGCATCCTTGGTCAGCTTTGCCTTATAGGTAACGGTAATTGCCTTACCAGGGTTAGCCAAAACGAATTCCTTCTTGAAAGCAATCTTGTAACCGGTCGCAGATGCGGTAAGGGTGTAATCGGAAGCGGTAGCACCATCAACTGCGATCGTTGAGGTATCAATCTCAAGACCGGCGGAAGGTGTATCGTTAATCTCGAAAGTTGCGGTCTTGGAGTCTGCAGGATAGTTAGGAATAGCGGTCTTTACCTGGAAGGGAACCATGTCGCCAACGCTGTACTTATCGGTAGAAGGCTTGTAGTCATCGCCGACACCCTTGGTGATGCCAACTTCGGTCTTCTTAACAGGAAGGCTCTGTGCGCCTGCCGGATCATAGCCGGTGCCGTTTGTCTTAGCCTTTGGTGACACGTCTACGATCATGTTCTGATAAACGCGAGTCTTACCGGAAGTTGAAGTAACGCGGATAAGGTAGTAGCCGGAGCCAAGTGTCAGATCAGCCTTGCCACCTGCTGCCGTAGCGGTAGCCGTAGCCGCAACGCCTGCGTCAGAGAAAGACTTTGCAATAGCGCTTGCTGCGTTCTGCATGGCTGTGCCCTGAGTAAAGCTCTGGCCGTCAGAAAGAATAGCCTTCAGCTTGTCAATGGTGTTGTAATTGGCTGGAAGGTTACTTGCCATCGTATAAGTCAGGTTGTTGGCACCGTCAATGTCAGCATCAGCAATCTGATATGCCTCAACCGTGTCGCCATCAAGAAGGTCAGTAATTGTGACCTTAGAGTCGGCAACATCGTGGGCACCTGTGGGTGCAGCGAACACATTCGCAGGCACCATGGTCAGTGCAAGAACAAGCGCAGCAACTATGCAGCTGATTTTGCTCAACGCACCTTTAAGGACGTGCTTCATGTTTCCTCCTTTTTTCTTTTCTGGTTCCCCAGAAACGAATACCTAAATGAGTAGTACCGTGGTTCAAAACAGTTTCTAACTTGCGGGTGGATCTACGCGCCACCACTTAGTTCCGACGGCGAAATAGTGCGATTCCACCCCCTCCTGCAATAAGGATGCTGCCTATAGTAAGAAGTCCTGCCACGCCAGCTCCTGCCGTAAGAGGAAGAGCCGGTATGGGTTCGTCGGCAATGGTAATTGAAGCGATTCCATCTTTGAGAGGAAGTGCAGCGGTTGTGCCTGAGCTGTCTTTCGTGCTTATCTTCCCATCGGATGAAACAGAAATCATGTGAACTGTAGTGTCTAGGTTATATCCTGTTGGTGCCTTGGTCTCTTTAAGCCAGTAAGTAGTGCCCGGCACAAGTCCGAAGTAATGTGCTTCACCAGAAGCATCGGTGGTTACAACGGCACCCGGAATGAGTTTAGTAAGCTCTTTATCGCTGTAGATGGTTGCCGGCTGATCGTTTGCATCAAAGGTACCGTTGCCGTCATCTTTATAGAGCGTGAACTCAGCACCGGCAAGCAGTGCGCCATCAGTTGACTTTTTGATAACGGTCAGTGGAACAAGCGGCTGATACTTATTCTTAAACACAGGGAATCCACTTGCATAGGTGGTCACTATATTAAGAGTGCCATCTTTGTTGTCTTTCACTTCAACGGTGACGGTCTCCTTGTGCGTATCGTAGGTATATCCAAGCTCGGATCCAGGAACCTCTTCAATCGTATAGGTGTAGGTCTTACCGATATCCTCCTGGGTATAGGGAATCTCTTTGAAAGTAACTCCGCCTGAAGCGTCGTTTTTCTGAGTATCGATAACGGTGCCACTGCTGTCTTTGAGCGTGAAGGTAAACTGACCCTCCTTGAGAGCGCCTCCCTCAAGCTTCTTTACAGCTTCAAACCGTGCGGTTCCCTTGGCTTTATAAGGTACGAATACGTGTACGGTATTAGTGATTGACGTATTGCTGTTAACCCTGACCGAAGCCCTGTTAGGAACCTTCCAATAGGTCTTTCCGTCAATCTCTTCTGTCTCGTACTGGCCTAGATCAGTTGACTCGGACACAGGTGCAGTGATGCGGAAAATGTGCTCTCCTTCTGCATAGCCATGACCAGTATTCTTTGCAACGGCGGTAACTGTTTGCCCTGAAACAGAGATTGTCCAGTTGTCAGTAACATCCGTATAGTCGGTGTCGTTAACGCCCTTCTTAAGTACCTGTACCGTAGCCTTTGATGCATCCAAGGCCTTATCAAGCGTATCGCTCATTTCAATGTAAGAAGCCTTATTGGAATCTGCTACGTATGGGAACTTCTCAGTAACATCAAAGGTGGCAATTTCTCCGCGCTCATGAATCTGACGCTCAGGAGACTTTACCGGATCAGGCCACTCGGGATAGACGGTTACCGTAGAGTCGTAGCCCAAACCAGTCTCGCAGCCTTCGCCTGTCCAATAGGTAGTAAACTTAGAACCGGCCTTTGCAACAACGGTAGAAATATCATCGGGTACTTTTGAATCGTCCTGTTTACCGGATCTAAACCATGTAACACCTGACTCATCACTAACTTTAAGGGTGCTCTTGTCGCCAATCAAAGCAGAACTATATCCTGCTCCCAAGCCCATGCCCTCTCTGTTTGGATGCGTGAAGTCAAAAATACGGGGGATACCATGTGTCTGCGAGTGGTGAATCGGCTGATCGATGTCCCAATACGTAACATCAAACTCAGTGTCAGAGGGGAGCTGTGTATCGGTGCCGGATTTAACTAACGTTGTCGTAAAGCTTGACTGTACAGCAGTATCGTAAGGAGTAGAACTATCATATTGAGAAGAATTTATATGCTTCAAAGCAACCGCGGCCGCTGCGGGACCAAACCGGTCTCCAATATGAAAGAGACCTACAAATTCAGGCTCTTTAAGACCAGGGCCATCAAACTGCCATGCATGTACCTGATGAAACTCAACAATCGAATCTATTGATTCACCAGAGGTAGTATATCCAATGTTGTTAAAACGCAATTTAAAGCCGGGCCATGTGGAACCTGCATACGTTACCTTACCATTATCTGGAGCGCGATATACCATGAAGACGCCCTTGTAGTAGAGGTGGTCCCACCGTATCTTCCAGCCGCCATCCATGTCAGCAGGAGTACCATCTTGAGTGCTGGGATTGGCGGGCTTGAGGTCAGATATGTTATGCCATGATCCGTTTGAATAATATTGTGTGCAGTGCTCCCAATCGATGTTCTTATTGATATAGACAGTACCGCCGACATGCTGCAATAAGTTATCGGTAGTGTTCACCGGAACAGTGGCGCGCGCTACTAGCGGAGTAACGACCGATACCACTATGGCTATAAAAATGGTGGCAGCAATTGTTTTTACGTTTTTTAATATTCGTGTTTCCGGCAATATTGAGAGCATTCCCAGTCCTCATCTTTCCCTTTACGAACAACGACTTCAGGTTCGATTATTGCTGCCTGTTGCTCATACCTTATAGATCCTATGAAACCTATTGATGCTATGGATAATAAACTTCCATAACACCTCAAAGGCTTGTTTTCTTAGCCTTGATACTACAATTTTTTTTTTTTAATTCAAGTGCCTTTTCGTGCAAATACAATAGTCTTATTTTTTTACAATTGTTTAAAAATATCCTATATTTACCTTTATGCACGTAAACGTTGTTGCAATGACTCCAATTGCTTCAAATATTACTCATCCTACAAGGTGGCTTAAATTTCAGGCACCAGCGTAAGGTATATAAAACAGCAGGAAAATTAGTATAGATAGTTCATACGCGATACTTGCATCATCCGTCAAATTTTGGGAATTAAAGCTTCTTTCATACAGACCATCTAATAACATTATCCGAAGATCCCATTGCCTATTTCAAAAATAAACAATGCATATTTCGTTAACCCTAAAATTTCATCCAAGAAATAGGCGCATGGCTACTTCATTAAAGTGAGGGATCGCTATGTCCTTCTCGCCATGTCCTTCTCGCTCTGCCACTTAAATAGGTGTTGCAAAATAACGAAATCTAAAGTAACCTTGAAAAGGTAACATAACGTTACATTTAATTAGCTCTAGGTGCTAGACGTCCCATGATAAGGGAAATGTTGATACCTAGAGCTTCTTTTTTATCTAGAAGGCATTCAGAAACATGAAGACAGCAATCATGGTAGATGGGGCTTTTATCGTAAACGCGCTGCCTATCTTTGGGGTAAGAAAACACCGGATGAACGAATGGCCGAACTTTATAAGTATTGCTGGGATCATTTAGCTCATGAACAAAAGAATGACCCATCGCAGAGTTTATACAGAATCTTTTATTACGATTGTTCACCACTCGAAAAAACTGTCTATCACCCACTCAAACAGCAGGGAATAGATTTTAGACACTCTGAGACATTTCAATGGATGAACGATTTTCTTGATAACCTTAGAAAACAGCGAAAAGTTGCTCTTCGTCTCGGAGAGCTCTCAGACAAATTTGCTCATTTTTCTCTTTCTCCCCAAGCTACAAAAGAACTCTTTCTGGGAAAGAAACAACTTACCGATATATCGGAGCAGGATTTTTCGATTTCATTTACCCAAAAGGGAGTGGATATGAAAATCGGAATTGATATCGCTTCACTTGCCTACAAGAAGCAAGTTGACCAGATTATATTAATTTCCGGTGATAGTGATTTTGTACCAGCAGCAAAACTTGCAAGGCGAGAAGGCATAGATTTTATCCTTGATCCCATGTGGGCAAAGATTAAACCAAACCTATTTGAACACATCGATGGCCTTCACTCAAACTGGAAAAGCAAGAAATCCACTAACTCACATCTAAAATGTGCTGAAGTTGATGTACAAAAGAGGCCGTCTATGAAAAAGACGGCCTCACCTTCTTTGGTTGACTAAAAGTACTGCGTCCGTTCGGGACTGACCTGAACCTTACAGTGCTCCCCTGATAACGATATCGCCTTCCTTCATGATGACTTCCATGTTGTCAGGCGTCAGATCATGGATGTTGGAGGCAACGTCGCCCTTAACCACGAGAAGATCGGCAAGCTTGCCCTTTTCAAGTGAGCCAAACTCATCCTCGTGGTGAACCATCTTCGCACCGTTAAGAGTGCCGGCTTTAATGGTATCAAGAATGGAGATGCCTGCCTTGTCTACAAAGTCATACATCTCATCAATGGTGACGTATCCGTATGGGGTTACAAAGCTGAAGGAGTCAGAGCCAATGGTCAAGGTAACGCCACGCTCATATGCGCGACGAAGATTGGCATAGGTGCGCTCCAGGCCCTTCTCGATAACGCCGTCACCGGGGAATTTGTCGAGCTCCGGCGTCCACTCAGGTGGATATGTTGCATACCAGGTTGGCAAAAAGCCGATAGTGGGAGTAAAGAACGTTCCCTGTTCAACCATCAAATCCATGGTCTTGTCGTCAAGCTCAAAGCCGTGGATAAGCTGCTCGCAGCCACAGCGGACCGAATCGTATGCGGCAGAGACACTGTTGTAGGAATGCGACCATACCGGAATGCCCACCATTGCAGCCTCGTCGCACACTGCCTTAATCTCCTCATAGCAGTAGTGCTGATCCCTGCCGGAATCCCAGTGCCAGATACCGCCACCAGTTGCCCAAATCTTGATGGCGTCGGGGTTTTCACGGAGACGGCGGCGTACTGCCTTGCGCAAATCCCACGGCCCGTCTACCTGATCGCCCCATGGATGGCTGTCTTTTGAGATCTGAAGCGGAAGATGGTGCGAGTCACCATGTCCGGCAACGCGACAAAAACCAAGGCCGGTTGCATAAATGCGCGGACCTTTCATAATCCCCATGTTTACCAGGTCACGGATGGCAATACCGTTGCGGCCAATCTCGCACACCGTAGTGAGACCGTGTGTCAGAGCGTCATACGACTGCTTGACGGCGCACGCCTGCTTCTGAGCCACGGATTCAATAACCCAATCGTTGTCATCGTCGGTAAGATTTCCCGAGAAATGCAGGTGAGAATCGATAAGACCGGGCATAATGGTACGACCCTGAATGTCGCGAACCTCATAGCCCTCGGGGATCTCGACTCTTACACCCGCATAGGTAATCTTCTTATCATCAACGAGTACCAAAGAATCCTCGACCGGAGCAGAACCGGTGCCATCAACGAGCTTGCCGCCTACAAAAGCATACCTTCCCATAATCCTCTCCAATTCTTTGTTGATATCTGACTTGATATCTGACCGACCCAATAATCTTCCACGCTTATGCGCGCGAGAACCAAAAAATGACAAACAACTACAAAACCACAACTACAAAACCACAACTGCAAAACCGACGTTCACGTTATGCCACCGTTGGTTGTTGCGGTGGCGTGTGCTCCTTTACGACGCTGCGGTAGCGGTAGCACGTGCTCCTTGGTTGTTAAAGAACAGAAGGATTACCAAACCTATAAGGATCCACGCGCCGGTAATCATCCACTCAACGGGTTTCATTGCAGCCGGGCTGAAAGGAACAACCATAAGAGCAATGATGATGGTGCCTGCAAGAATGGCACATATAATTCCGAACATCCCGCCGTTCACCTTATACGGGCGAGGCAATTTGGGTTCTGTTTGGCGCAACCGCAAACAAGCCAAACCGGCCATGGTACAGGCAAAGATAAAGCCAAGCGAGGCAACGTTTGTCAAAGGAACAAGCATATTGCGACCTAAAAACGGTCCGATAAGAGTAAGTCCAGCCATAAAGAGGTTTGCCGTCTTTGGCGCGCCGGATTTTTGATCTATCTTTGCAAAACTCTCAGGCAGCATCCTCTTACGACCCAAAGCCAGCAAAAGACGGGTTGAAGCGCCGAAGAACGAGTTCATGGGACCAAGCGGTCCAAGCGTTGCGATAATGAGCATCGCAACGTAGAAGAAGATGTTGATCCGCTGAAGCACCGCCAACGCCGGCACGGAACTCTTTACAAATTCATGCCAGTCAATCATGGTGCCAAAGGCATAAATGCAGATAAGGTAAAAAATGCCGGAAGCTATAAGCGCAAGAGCCGGGATAATACCAAATTTCTTCCAATCCAAGCCCTCAGAAGCTTCTTCAGCCTGTTGGGGAATGGTGTCGAATCCTGCATAGAAGAAGGGCGTCATGACAAGGACTGCAATGATGCCGCCTAAAAATGACGTTGCCTTTGTCGGATCACCGCTGGCAACCTCAGTGGCCTGCGAGAAAAGAGGCATACCGTTTTGAGGGGAGCCCACGAAAAACGAAATTACCATTGCAAGAATCATGCCGGCAAGAAGGGCTTTTGTAAGAAAGCTTGACAGCTTTGCCGCCGCACCGGCACCTTTAAAGTTAAGAAAAATCACGAGCACGGCGAAACCCAAAGCAATAATCGTTGGCCACAGATACACGTCTGCGCCCAAGATGGTATACAGCTTCACGGAGCGCAACCACGCAAGAGCGGGAAACGCGCCAAAGCGATCGGTAAGAAGCGTTGAAATTGCAATTGCTTCCCACGGGCACAAAGGGGCGTTGCCGAGAAGAAGCATCCATCCCGTAAAGAAACCAAGAGGACGCCCAAAGGTTCTGTCCGTATATTCAATAATGCCCCCCGAGATGGGGATTGCTGCGGTAAGTTCACCAAAGACCATGCCAATTGGAACCAAGAACAGCGCGCCGATTGCAAACGCAATCATTGCCGGGTATGGGCCGCCGCCAAGAATCATCCAGTCGCCCACTAAAAGAACCCATCCGGTACCAATAATTGCGCCAAATCCGATGGTAAAGAAATTAAAAAGCGACAACGACTTTTTCATCTCGGGCGCAACATTGTTTGTGTCTGCCATGCCCAACTCCTCTCGACTCTACTCATAAAAGCATGCCGACTTCTTATGTCTATCCTCCCACCAGATGAGACAAAAATCGCAAGTTACCGGTAAACGGTTTAGAGAAGTCCTGCGAACGGATATCCGCGGTAACTGATATCCGAGTTCTTGCATTGTTTTTCCCTTTGCTATATCACCCCCCCCCCCCGCATGGCGGGTGGTTTCATGCTTCGCATGTTTCGTGCGTTGCTCGCGCTCAACAGGCTAAGGCTTTGGAGCAGAACAACTGCCTGCGGATTTACAGACAGCGTTGATCCGTAATTTCAATAGCCACAGCAAGGTTACGACAAAGTAAAGCGAGAAGATCTTACGAGCATGCTTATATTGCCTAGGGCTGCCAAAAATGCGCCAAGTATGGCTTGAACTGCCATACTTACTGCAAGTTTGGTATATATTAACCATACTTGCTGCAAGTATGGTTAATCGTGCCCAACTTGCTGCAAGTTTGGCAGCGCTGTTCCAGCAGTACCAACTTGGTAGCACTAAGGTAATCAAAGAGTTCCAGGTATCTCACACAAAAAATGGCAACCACCTGCATAACAGGTGGTTTTGGCGCATATGCAAGTTCGTTGCGCCTGCGCGCTTCCCGCGCTCAACAGGTAAAGCTTTGAACACAAAAATGGCGAGAAGACTGATCTTCTCGCCATTGGCTTTACACCGTAATGAGTCCGGCAGGCTATGTCTTAGCAGACTACGTCTGAGCGGGCTATGTCAGAGCTTATACCTTTAAGTAGCGACCCATGGCAATGGCCGAGCCAAAGAGACCCAGCAAAAGGCCAAGCAACAAAAGCAGGCCGCTTGTTCCCCATACCACATATGTTGGGATAACAAATGTCAAGAACGACATGCTTTCGGTTAAGCGCGGGAGCACAAAATGCATGCCGATGACAAGGGTGGCCACCGCAAGAACCGCACCTATCAAAGCTTCAAGCGCGCCCTCCATCAAGAACGGCCCGCGAATGAAACCATTGGAAGCACCCACAAGACGCATAATGGCAATCTCGCGACGACGTGCGTTGATGGCAAGGCGAATGGTGTTGTTGATAAAGACAAAGGCCACAAAGACGAGAAGTGCGACAAGAACGATTGCGCCTATGCGGATGTAGGAAGTTACGCTAAAAAGACGCTCAACCGTCTCACGACCGTATTGGACATCGCCGGAAGGATTGTCCTTATTATCCGCAATGGCCTTAAAATCATTGGAAGCGGCAATCTTTTGAGCGGTTTCTTCAACCTGCTTTGGATCCTTCATCTTAATAACAAGCGAGGCGGGAATAGGATTTTGCCCATCAAGCGCAGCCACCGCATCGGCAGCATTACGGTTTGACATGGTTGTCTTGTATTCCTTGAGGGCCTCTTCTTTGCTCTTATACGTAACGGATTCAACGTTGTCCCAGCCCTGTACCTGCTTGGTAAAGGAATCAACGGCCGTTTGATCTGCGTTGTCAGACAAAAACGCCTGAATGGTTACGCGATTCTCCACATTACCAACCATATTCTCAATCAGCGCGGAGGCCAAAACGAATAAGCCGATAATGAAGAGCGACAGGAATATGGTAACAACGGCACCAAAGGCAGTTGACCAATTTCTCCTAAAGTGATGACCTGCCTCACGCAGGGAATAGCCAAAATTAGAGAGCACCATAATAGCCATAGCCCCCCTTCTCCTGGTCGCGTACAATATGACCAGCTTCAAGTGCAATAACACGTTTACGCAAAGAATCGACCATCTCTCGGTCATGCGTTGCCATTACAACGGTGGTTCCGGCGCGATTAATACGATCAAGCAATTTCATAATGCCGAGCGAGATAGCCGGATCAAGGTTTCCCGTAGGCTCATCGCAGACAAGAAGGGGCGGGCGATTAACCATTGCACGCGCAACGGACACGCGCTGCTGCTCTCCACCGGAAAGCTGATCGGGGTAAGCGTCCATCTTCTGCCCCAAACCAACAAGGCGGAGTACTTCCGGAACCTGAACGTTAATGATGGAACGCGGTTTGCCAATGCACTCAAGCGCAAAAGACACGTTTTGATACACGGTTTTATCGGGAAGAAGCTTAAAGTCCTGGTATACCGTGCCAATCTGCCGGCGCAGGTAGGGAACCTTGGAATTGCGCATACGCGTCAAATCGCGTCCCGCAATGATTACCTTGCCGCTCGTTGCTTTTTGCTCACGCGTAATGAGGCGAAGCAGAGAAGACTTGCCGGAACCGGAGTGACCAACAACAAAGACAAACTCACCCGGATAGATATCGGCGCTGATACCGTCAAGAGCCGGCTTATCGGGCTGAGACGGATACACGAGCGTTGCATTCTGGAACGAAATGGCGGGAGTTCCCGTATGAGAAACTTCCGGCGACTCTTCAAGGGCAAGATCGGCAAACAAGCTCGCGCGATCGGACGAACCAGGCGCCGACTCCTTCTGCTCTTCCGCCGTTACGACATGAACACCGTCAGCAGTATCAAGCGGATCAAACGAGCCGGTACTTGAAGCTGCCACGTTCTGCTCGCTATATGCACCTTCAGGGTTATCTACACCTGGCACTTGTGAGTCAAAACGCCCATCCACGCTGGCATTATGCTGTTCATCGGTACGAAAATGATTAGCCACAGATGCTCCTTTTCATATACCGTAGAAATAGATACGGGAGCTATTTTACCAAACACGCAGGTATTTAACTAAACCACCACGTAGTTTTTTACATTATTGCCTGAAAAGACTTAAAACCTTCACCAAATGCCTCATGAACCTCTGAAACAAAGACTAGTGCTTCGGGGTCAATATCGGCTACGATTTCCCGCAATTGAATTGATTCGGCACGATTTAATACCACGAGAAGAACCGGTTTGTTGTTACCACTCCACACCCCACGTGCCTGCAGCTCTGTACATCCACGATTGAGGGAATACAGGATTTCGTGGGCTATCGTGTCGTGCTCTTTTGAAATGATATATGCCGCCCGCTCTGATCTGGGGCCGTCCACTATGTAGTCAAGTACTTTTCCGGTAATGAACATGGCCAAGGTTGAGTAGAGGGCGTTCTCCAGGGAAAACACCGGCACGGCCACAATGATAATCACCATATCAACGATGATGACCGATGTCCCCATAGGCATAAGAAACTTCTTGGCAACCGCTTGGGCAATAATGTCCGTGCCGCCGGTATTGGCTCCGGCGCGAAATACCAGGCCGAGACCGACGCCACAAATAATTCCGCCCCAAAGGGCCGAGAGTATCAGATCGTGCTTTCCGAGTACCGGAAGAAACGGCGCAAGAAGGTCGATAAACAGCGAAGAAATCATGAAGCCAACGATGCTGCGAATTAAATAGCTCCTGTTTCCTCCGCGCACCACAAAGAGAATCAAAATGATGTTCATGGCAATGGTTTGCGCACCAATGGGGAGCTCTATGCCGGCAGTTGCCGCCACGGCATGAAAGACCGTTGCGAGACCGGTAATGCCACCGGCGGCGATACCATAAGGAGCCTCAAAACAGTCAATGCCGACGGCAAAAAGGGCAGAACCGAGAACAATGAGAAAAACGTCTCGGATAAGATTGCGTACATTCATCTTTTTCATGATGCGTCTTTCTGAGAGGTGCGCCAACGGTGATATGCAATGATAAAAGGATCCAGATCTCCGTCATCAAGCACCGCATCAACATTCCCTGTTTCTTCTCCGGTACGAAGATCTTTTACCAGTTGATAGGGATACAGGACATAGCTGCGAATCTGATTTCCAAACGAGATCTCATGTTTGGGTCCGCGAAGCTCGTCAAGCTCGGCTTCACGTTTTTCTCGCTCAATCTCGTATAGACGGGACCGCAAAATATTCATGGCAGCGGCTTTGTTCTGGAGTTGGCTCCGTTCGTTTTGGCAGGTAACAACCACTCCGGTAGGAATGTGGGTTATACGAACTGCAGAGTCAGTGGTATTGACCCCCTGGCCTCCGGGGCCGGAAGCATGGTACACATCGATACGCAAATCGCTCGGGTCAATGTCTACTTCAATCTCGGCCGGAAGAACGGGAAGAACTTCAACTCCCGCAAAGCTCGTTTGACGACGCTTTTTATCGTCCGTGGGGGAAATGCGAACAAGACGATGGACACCTTGTTCGGCGCGAAGCATTCCGTATGCGTTTTTTCCCGATACCGTAAACGTTGCATGATCAATGCCGATGACCTCGGCAGGAGTTGCCTCAGCAATATCCACGCTCCAACCCCGACGGGCCGCATAGCGCAAATACATATGAAAGAGCATGTCCGCCCAGTCTTGCGCCTCAAGACCACCTTGCCCGGGCTTGACCGTCACAATGGCATCACCGTGATCGAGTTCATCGGTAAACCAGCTTGAAAGCTCCAACTCTGAAAGATCACGTGCAAGAGAATCCGCTAAGTGTTCCGACTCAGCGAGAAGCCCGGTATCTTCCGTCTCACTGCCAAGCTCCAGTGCAGCTTTTGCATCCTCGAGTTTTGTACGGGCGGCGTCAATGCCTGCGACATCGTCCTTGAGACTTGCAAGGCGAGCCATCGTCTGACGCGCAAAGTCAGCGTCGTTCCAGAAATCAGCTTTGGCGCTTACCTGAGTTAAACTTGCAATTTCCTCGCGCTTCTCATCAATGTGCAGATAGTTCTCTACTTCATCAAGGCGAGCGGTCAGAGCATCCAAGGAGACATGCTCAACTTCAGCCATAACTTACCTATTCTTGCCGTGGCAGTTCTTGAACTTCTTACCGCTCCCGCAAGGACAGGGGTCATTGCGTCCAACGTTAACGTATGGATTTGGATCATCGGATTTTCTGTATGTTGCAACTGATGAAGAGCCGGGGCCGGAACCTTGCGGATGTTTACCGACTGCAGCCGCGCGGTTCTTAACCATTGCAGATCCACGACCTTGCGCCTGCTGTTGATCTCCGTCCATCTCTTCTCCACCTGAATACGTTGCATCCTTAAGCGTTGTAGGCTCTTCCTCAACCTGAAGCTGCGCACGTGGACGATTGATGAGCTCAAGGCGAAGAATGGTGCGGAGGAAATCCTCATACATGGTATTTACAAGCAAGGTAAAGGCAGCATAAGCCTCAGTCTTATACTCGACCAAAGGATCGCGCTGACCAAAACCACGCAGCCCGATACCCGTCTTGAGATAATCCATCTCCTGGAGGTATGTCATCCAGCGGGTATCAATCACACGGAGCATAACCTGAGCCGAAAGCTCCTGGATAACTTCTTCTCCGAGACGCTCGGACTTCTCCTTGAATGCTTCTTTAATAAAGTCGGTCACTTTTCCAGAAATGCCGTCAATCTTCTCGTCTTGAGAGAACTCAGGTACATCTTTGCGCCCGGTAAGTTCTTTAAGCCACTTGGCAAGTCCGTCAAGATCCCACTCTTCACGCGGACCTGCACAATACTCGTCAACAACGCGCCTCGCCGTTGCTGCCGTTACGTCTTCAATAAGCGCCATAAGGTCTTTGCCGTCGAGGATTTTGTTGCGCTCTCCGTAGATAACCTGGCGCTGCTTGTTCATAACGTCATCGTAATCAAGGACGTTCTTACGCATGGCGAAGTTGACTTCCTCAACTTTATGCTGTGCGCCTTCGACGGCTCGGGTAACAATCTTTGCCTGGATTGGCCGATCATCCGGCATGTCGTAGCGCTTCATCATGGCGGAGATACGATTCATACGATCCCCACCAAAGCGGCGCATCAAATCGTCCTCAAGAGAGAGATAAAACTCGGTCTCACCGGGATCTCCCTGACGGCCGGAACGGCCGCGGAGCTGATTATCAATACGTCGGCTTTCGTGACGCTCGGTGCCTATAACGCACAGACCTCCTGCGTCAAGTACGTGCTGACGCTCTTTCTGGCAAATCTCATCTGCGGAAGCCTTTGCGTCCGCACGCTGCTGATCCGTTGCCTCTTCAGGATCGATACCCTGCTCACGAAGCAAATCTTCGGCTAAAACATCAGGATTTCCGCCAAGCAAAATATCCGTACCACGGCCGGCCATGTTCGTTGCAATGGTAACGGCACCTTCTCGACCCGCCTGTGCAACAATTTGTGCTTCTCGCTCATGGAACTTTGCATTCAAAACACTGTGCTCAATGCCCTTCTTTTCAAGAAGGCGAGAAATACGCTCTGAGTTGTCAATGGAAACCGTGCCGACAAGAACCGGCTGCCCCTTAGCATGGCGCTCTTCGACGTCATCAACGACTGCGTGGAACTTTGCGTCAATGGTGCGATACACCAAATCGTCATGATCAACGCGGATGACCGGGCGATTGGGAGGAATGACCTGTACGGGCACGTGGTAGACCTCACGAAACTCCGCGTCCTCTGTCATTGCCGTACCCGTCATACCGGAGAGCTTCTTATACATCAAGAAGTAGTTCTGGAGCGTAATGGTTGCAAGAGTCTGATTTTCTTCCCGGACCTCAACGCCTTCTTTTGCCTCAATTGCCTGGTGAAGACCCTCAGAGTACCGTCTGCCTTCCATGATACGGCCGGTAAACTCATCAACAATCTTAACTTCGCCGTCCATGACAACATACTGTTGATCACGATGGAACATAAATTCAGCTTTCAGCGCCTGCTGAAGATGATTGACGAGCTGCCCCGCGTCATCACCATAAATTTCCATACCAAGCGCACGTTCAACTTTTGCAAGACCTGCATCCGTTGTGGCAATGGTGTGCTTTGCCTCATCCATCTCAAAGTCAACCTCAGGAATAAGCCCGCGAACGGCCCGGGCAAAATCCCTATAGGTACCTGCCGACTTAGTGCCCGCTCCAGAGATAATAAGCGGAGTACGAGCCTCATCGATAAGGATTGAGTCCACCTCGTCTACAATGGCAAAATTGTGACCACGCTGAACGCGCATATCAGGACGGGTGACCATATTGTCTCGGAGGTAGTCAAAGCCGAATTCAGAGTTTGTACCATAGGTAACATCTGCCTCATAGGCAGGCTTTTTCAAGCTCAGACGCATACCATTCTGAAGCAGGCCAACCGTCATGCCTAAGAACTTGTAAATTTTACCCATCCACTCGGAGTCACGCTTTGCAAGGTAGTCGTTGACCGTAACAATGTGAACGCCGTCTCCGGAAAGCGCATTAAGGTACCCTGCCAGCGTAGACACAAGGGTCTTGCCCTCGCCGGTTTTCATCTCTGCAATAGTGCCCTTATGCAGTGCAATACCACCAACGAGCTGCACGTCAAAGTGGCGCAGACCGGTTGTTCTTACCGATGCTTCTCGGACCGTGGCAAACGCCTCAGGAAGTAAGTCATCAAGACTTTCTCCTTTTGCATACCGCTCCTTGAATTTCTTGGTTTGCCCGCGAAGCTCTTCGTCAGACATTGCCTGCATCTGAGGCTCGAGGTTTGTAATTTGAGTTGCGATTTTCTCAAACGCTTTGATGTCTTTGTCTGCTCCAAACGAGAGAACTTTAGAGAGAAAATTTGCCATGTCCGTCCTTTAGGTATGAGTCGTTCTTCTATAAGAGACAATTTTCATGAACCGCTTAATTCTATCTCATTTTTTTCTGTAATTGTGACAGGATACTTCTCTATTTCTCACACCATGTATATTACAGAATTGCCATCTCTTGCCATTCTCGAATTGTCACCTTCCTACCCATAGCGTTTATCATGGCCTTTTCTATGGTATTTCTCATGGTATTTCGATTGTTGAATCTTCAATGTGCATCTTCTTCCTTTGCTGTTCAGGTTGATTAGCAAAATCCTCTGATGCCATCATACGAAGCTCCTTTGAGGGAAGCTCGTCTCTCTGCTTAAGAAAACGCCTGATATATACGGTATAGTACTGCTGAGCCTCAGATGTTCTGCCGCATGCTTTCATCGCCTTGATAAATGCAATAGCTGAGTCCTCCTTGTCTTCATCGACAAGCACCGCATTTTCGGCAAGTAATACCGCAAGCCGACTGTATCCGGCTCGCAGCGCAGCTTCTGATCCAGCCGTCATTATTTCAACGTACTTTTGGCTCAAATTTCTTCTCATAGATTCGACATAGATAAAGGCGTCGTCAGATGGTACATAGAGATCTCCGCGATAAACCATTCTTACTTCTTGGGACAGTCTCACAAGTTCATCATCATGAGAAGCAGACGTTACCATCCGGGCAAGTTCTTCAAAACGGTCAACATCTACCGAAAAGATATCATTGTTGAGTGAGATGGTCTTCTCGCCACGTATTGAAATAATCGGGTCAAGCGTTTTGTCAACAGACGCAACAACTTTTCTAATAACTCGAGTTGCTTGGTAGATTTTTTCCATCCCGGACTCATAGGGACAATTTGGCCAGAGCGCATCGACAATAGCGTAGCGGCGCGCGGCATGCTTGCGAGAGAGTGCCAAATAAATGAGGAGCAGCTTGGCATAACGTTTTCCAAGAGCATTCTCCGGCACCACTACACCATTAACCGAGAGAGAAAATCCGCCCAGTATAGATAGATAAATACCTCGCTTCTCAACTGTTTCTGAAGCTGAAGATTGCTCCCTTTCATCGCTTTCATTTTCGACCGCTTGCGCTTGCTTATTGTACGGCAGCACGTTCACCATATGTTTCCATGTCTCAGGAACAAAACGAGCAAGTTCTTCCGAAAAATGTCCGATTCCTTGCAAGAGGGTTCGAAGTAACCAAAGTGCGTCTTGGGGAATGGAGCTTGCCAGTGTTTCTGTCTCCATCGAGGGTCGAGATCCTGAAAATGAATCCATTGCATTAAGGATCACCTGATAAACCGCATAAAGTGAAGAATTAACAATCCATCGAGTTCTTCCTTCTTTTGGCAGCTCTCCGAGCATAAAACTCGCAACTACTGCCAGTATCGATCCGGCCTCAAAAAGATAATCGCTGTGTACTTTTTCTGCGAGAAGAGCCGCATTATGTGCATGTATATGCGCACGCGCGTATGCTTTGTTTCTCATATCCAAAATACTTGCAGAGAGAAGCTCTACCGCCTGTGCAACAATATCTCCTCGCTCCTCTGACTGAGCACTGTACCGCTCTATTTCATAGATTGTGTTCGCGTCTGTCTCTTGCTGCTCAGCAAACTGGAGGCTGCGAATGATACCGACATAGCTTTTAATCCCCACGATACCCGAAGCCTCAAGGAATGAAACCGCCTCGTTAACCTGAGAAGGGCTCACTGTTTCCGGAAGTTTCAACAGTATCCGAAGAATCTCGTTATCGATAGTCAAAAGCGCAGAAGAAAGCGTGTTCTTTTGGCCATAACAAGAGTTCAAGCTCAATAGTCGATGTGCATCCAACAACTTGCCCACCCTTATAAGCGAGAATACTTTCCTGTGTAATAACAAACAACGAGCTGTTTCACTGTTTACATCGATACTTTCCGAGACAAACGGCAACGGCTTAGCAACCAACATCCGTGCAGAGGCGATAAGAGCGCTTCCGCTTATAAAAGCATCCGATGAGGCTATTGCTTTGTTTGAGATAAGCGAACCTAATTCTTTGTGTTTTGACGCACCCCGTACCATGCAAGAAAGCACTCCTTCTAGCGCATGGGTATTATCCGAGGAAAGAGCATCTCTGTTTCGAACCATGAGAAATGAATTATTAACAAGTTTACTCTCACCTGCATCAATTAACTCAACTGCATTCGGTAAAACAAGGCTCCATGCATTGTTTTCTCCTAATAGCCGACAGACAATTGACATGCGCTTGAAATCCCGACGCATCTTTAACAGAAGCGCTGCCTTCTGCAGCTCGATTTCCATGAAACGCGCGTATCTCCTCAGTATCGGAACGCATGCCTCTAGAAGATCGGGGCGATCATTTAGTAGGCAATTAAAATGTTTTCTTGCGCTATCAATTCCAAAAAACGGAACGTTTATTTCAAAAAATGTCATGTATTCAAGGGCTTTCTTGCCCGCAACGGTTTCAATATCTTGAAACGATCCCCTCCCCAAGAGGAGCAAGATAACCCGAGCAATCAATTCTTCATGACAAAGTGATTCACGCACAGTGGCAAGAAGCAGTGTTACCAATGCTTCTTGGAATCCTACTCCCAAAGAACTATCCGGAGTATCAAGCATCGACTCCTGCAAAGCTCCTACAAGTCCCGGAATCCTTCTTGTCAGCTTTACGGCACGCATCTTTTTAGCACTTGAAACTTTCGAGCCGCTCTCGTCAAGCAATAGTTCCTGAGCACCAAAAACAAGACAATTTGGAATTTCTTCGACAATCTGAGCGGCCTCTGGCAGACATGAAATGATAACAGCGCACCCTGCAGATCTTAGTCTCATAAAAGCACGCGCTTGCTTAATAACGAAAGCTTCATCGGACTCGGGCACATCGTCAAAGAACGCAATGCGAGGCTTTTTGGACGACTTGTACCGAGAAATATCATATGATTTTCTGCTGATATAGGCAGTCGCCTCTTTCGGGCTGTATCCAGAAAGCGAAAAATCATAGCACTTCCATCCGCGATAGTCAACGAACGCACGGAGCTCACGCATAAGTGTTGTCTTACCCATCCGGGGTTCTGCACAAAGAATGAGGATTTTCTCGCGAGCTTGTGAATCAAGAAACTTATTCACTATAAGTGACCGATCAAAAAGCTTCTCGCACACATTCTCACATACATCGCCGTGATTTTGTTTTAGTACATTGTTTTTATGTACTCCAGAATTGCCCTGAAACATGTAATCCCCCCTATACATAAGTTCCACTATCGGACAGTCTTGCTATTACAAAACCGGTACTAATAGATTGCTACCAAACGCAATTATTTATTTTAAGAAGTCGGTAATCGGTATCCTCAAATTTGACAGATACCTGTCAGATACGTGTCAAATAACAAATAAAAATATGAAAGTATCAAAATGACTGTTGAAAACTTCATAAAACCTCACCGCATCGGCACACTTTATGCCACTGACAATTGTTTGTAAGCGCTAATCAACCAAAGCTAAAAGAGCTGCTCGGCATCTTTAATAACTCATGCCGGTAACAATGTTGAAAATGTTGAAAACAATTGGGAAAAATTTGTTAATTTGGAGTCTTTTTCAAACATGAGAATAAACGGAGATTTTATGAAGACGGTGAACGGTATGGAAAAACAATACGTTCATAGGTTCATCAAATAATCTCGACAATTTCTACAAATTTGAGTTCATTTGGATCAAAGGAATTTTGAGTCTTGGAATCGAAAAAAGCTTCTAATCTCAGAGCCTTGAGGGCATAAAACTTCGTGCTTCTACTTAATTTCTCCGGCCTTATCGTTAACATCGTAACGGCCTTGGGACGTGGAATCTTAGCTTCCAGTAATCTTCAAATCTGTCGGTATATATCTGGCGGTATTATTCTCTTCCCTCAGAAGCTCACTCTCGGCAGTGTGCATGCATCATCCTCTTCTTTTAGAGCCTCCTCCCCCATCCCCTCAAGCTCTAAAAGTCACCAGTAACGGATGTTTTTTCTAATTCCTTTGCAAACGGATCGTTTACGGGTGGTTTTTGGAAGCAAAACGTGTGTTTACTTGTGGTTTTATATCGATTTGAGCGTTTAGTGGTGATTTGAATCACCACTAAAGAGCGTATCTGACGGGGTT